>CAVQYJ010000023.1:0-570000 GCA_963718145.1 uncultured Alphaproteobacteria bacterium
TCGATAGCGACATATCGCTTCCGCATAACATCGTTCGGAATGAACTCGACTGGCGTTCCATGGGGCAGCATAAGGTGGACGGCGTACAAGACCGCATCCTGGAGGTTGCGCCAACCTGTGTCGTGGAGCCGCGACGGGTGGCGCTTGGTGGTCAGGAATTGCGGCGGCGACCGCCATCGCTCTCGAGAAACTCGGCGAGTGCGATCTTATCATCGACGCCACAGCCGATCCGCGCGCCTTCAACTTTTGCGCGGCTGCCGCTTTGGCGGAGAGAAACCGATGTCTTTGGGCGGAAGTCTTCGCCGGAGGCATCGGCGGCATGATCGCACGGGCGCCGCCAGAGACAGATCCGCCACCGCCAGCCGCACGCAGGCAGATCAATGCCTGTGCGAGCGCGAGGGAGTGACCTGGGAAGGAACGCCGATCGACTATGGCGTCGAGCAGGATGATTGCCCTCCGCTCATCGCATCCGATGCAGATGTCGGCGTGATCGCCGGCCACGCAGCACGTCTTGCGCTCGATGCACTGCTTCAACCCGGGGCGTCGGCTTACCCGGCATCAGTCTATCTGATTGGGCTTTCGGCCGGATGGATTTTTAGGGAGCCGTTCGACACCGTGCCGATCGCGCTCAATCCCGAGCCCTGGACGGTCTCGAGCAGCGAAGATCATGACGCGGTAAAGGCCGTCTTCGAGTTTCTCACCAGTCTCCTGCCTGCACAGCCTGACGATGCAACTGAAACTGCCGCGTGAATCCCGAGAGAAGATGCTTGGTGCGCTGCGCCAGGCAGGTAACCGAGAGATCGGCGGCGTCCTCATGGGCGAGCAGATTGGGCCGAGCGAGTTTCGAATCGTCGACTATCGATCGATGACGTAAGCGGCAGCGCCGCTAATTTCGTCCGGTCTGTCGATCAGCATCGGCAGGCGCTCGCGGCCTTCTTCGACCGCACGAGCAATGACTACGGCCGCTACAACTACCTTGGCGAGTGGCATTCCCACCCGCGCTATTCACTCGCCCCAGCGCCCAAGACCTCGCCTCGATGAATAGCCTCGTGGATAGCGAGCGCGATATCAGCTTCGCGGTGTTGGTGATCGCCCGGCGGCGGTTCTGGCGCGGCCGGCTCGAAGCGGCGGGATATCTGTTCGCCCGCAGCGCCGAGCCGGAACATGCCCTTCTCGAATTCGAATAGGTGAAACCGTGCGGATGACAAATCTCAAAAAATACCGGATCGGGGGCAGTGGGACGCGCATGAATCTCAGCCTGCCCTTGCCCAAGACACCGGACGGGCGAGTCACCGGTACTCACCGAATGTGGACGCGCATCCGCGCCACTTCGTCATCGGAAGCAATATCGAGGGATTTACCGCCTCGGCGGAAGCGCAGGCGAGGATGAAACAGCCCCCTGGCTCGCAATACACGGTATGCCCGTACAGCGGCACGGTCGCTCCGAACCAAGACTTCACGCACCCGGATGACCGCGACGCAGGAATCGCGTTGGTCAAGCACGCCGCTGTTGAGGATGTCCAAGAGCATATTAGGCGCATGTTCCAGGACATAGCCCGCCGCTCCAAAGGCTTCATCAAGTTCAAGCCTGGACGCGCAACGCCGAAGCCCAAGCCCAGGTTCAAGCGAGAAGATCTACTGCGCGAGCTCGTCTGCGACCATTGTGGTCGCGACTATGGAGTTTACGCCATCGCCCTGTTCTGCCCCGATTGCGGGGCGCCCAATCTGCGTCTCCATTTCCAGCGGGAAACCTCACTGGTCGACGCACAAATCGTCCTTGCAGAAGAATCTCGACAATACTCAGCAGGAACTCGCCTACCGCCTGCTCGGCAATGCGCACGAGGATGTACTCACGGCGTTCGAAGCGACCCAAAAAATGGTCTACCTTGATGGGATGGCGCAGAGGCCTAAAGGTGGGCCGCCGATCAAACCCGTCGCCAACGATTTCCAGAACATAAATCGGGCGCGTACGCGGTTCCAGGACCTTGCTCTCGATCCGTTCCAAGGCCTCGACGCACGCGCCCTCGACGCCCTCGCGCTCAACGTGCAGAAGCGACACATCATCGGGCACAACCTCAGGGTCGTTGATGCCAAGTTCGCGCAGCACGCGCAGAACGCACTTGTGGGCGAGACCGTGAAACTGGTCGGCGACGACATCCGGATCTTCGCCGGCCTCTGCCAAGCGGTCATCGACGACCTCGACGCCTGGCTCGCAGGCGGAAAACCAGCGCCTGCGAGAACGGCGATGCCAACGCCGACGCCATTGCCGGAGCCCAGCATGGATAGGTCATTGGACGACATCGACGCCAGCGCTCTCGCCAAGCGCGTGGGCATCTGGATCGCGAAATCTTCAAACGACGGCCGCCCAGGTCTAGATGTTCAGTCCCAGAGTGTTGTGGAATCGGTTTATCTGATCCTGCAATCCGGGAGAAGCTATGGGACAGGTACTACACGGCTGCGCCACGACCACGCACGCCGTCCGAGCTGCAATACAGCGATCGAAAGCTTCGGCCAAAGAGCTAGCTGAACGTCACAGCCTCAACGCCAAGACGGTCGCCAAGTGGAAGAAGCGCGATTTCGTTCATGACGCGCCGATGGGGCCGAAGAAGCCTGCGTCGACTGTTTTGTCTGCCGAGGAGGAGGCGCTCGCCATCGCCTTTCGTAGACATACTCTGCTGCCTCTCGACGATTGCCTTTACGCGCTTCAGTCCACAATTCCGCATCTGACGCGATCGTCGCTGCACCGGCTTTTCCAACGCCACGACATCAGCCGACTGCCCGATGTTGATGGCCAGAAGACGCCCAAGAAGAAGTTTAAGACCTACCCCATCGGTTACTTCCACGTCGATATCGCCGAAGTCCGGACCGACGAGGGCAAGCTGTTTATGTTCGTCGCCATCGACAGAACCAGCAAGTTCGCCTTTGTCGAGCTGCACGAGGTCGCGACACGCGCAACGGCGCTGGCTTTTCTAAAGCGATTGATCGCTCGCGTGCCCTACAAGATCCATACTGTGCTCACCGACAACGGAACTCATTTCACCTCACCCGGAAGCACGCGGTCGGCAGCCGCCGATATAAAAGCGGCTATCGCTGCCGGCGAGCACTTTCGCTGTCATGCCTTTGAGTTCGGCTGCGCGACCAACGATATCGACCATCGGTTGACCAAGCCGTTCCACCCGTGGACCAACGGCCAGGTCGAACGCATGAACCGCACGCTGAAAGAGGCCACGGTTCGTCGCTATCACTACGACAGCCACGGTCAGCTCCGAGACCATCTCGACGACTTCGTTGACGCCTACAATTTCGCCAAGCGACTTAAGACGCTCAAGGGCATGACGCCGTTCGAATACATCTGTTCGGTCTGGACGAAACAGCCGGATCGATTCATCTTCGATCCAATCCAGCTCACTACGGGACTGAACATCTAGTGTCGCCGGACGCGTTGGCGGCAGAATTTGCGGACATTCCCGAGAAACAACTCGAAGAGGCTCTGGCGGAGCTTGAGATGAAGGATGCGGCTCGGTAAGCCGCCATTTTGGCCCTGGCCTGCCGCGTTTCTCGATTACGCCAAACCTGTTCGTCGTTTTTGACAAAGCTGCCGTTGATAACGATCCGACGGCGGACTCCTGTGAACTCGCTCGGCGCGTATTGGAAGGCGAAGATGCGATCGACGTCGACAGTCTTGGCCAAGCAAGTGGTTGGCCGCCGCGGCGCTTCAATCCCGCCATTTGGTTGGTGTCGCAGCAGATCGATGATCGGCGCGTCCTGACAGGCAGCATGAATTACGTCGTCCGAGCGATGCATATGCTGGCTGAGGACCGCGTAGCCTTAAGGCGATACGTCGAGAGACTTTCTTAAGGCTGCGCACGGGGTGTGGCCGTTGATGTCGAGCCGCGCGTTGCGCGATCACTTTGATCTTGTCCAGCGTTTTCCGCTGCCGCTTGGAATTGCCGCGTGTTTCCGCGTGTTTCCAACACCTGCTGCCGACGCCGTGTGTCCCGAGTGTGTCCTGGCCTCTCTAAGCATTTGAAGAGATTGAACTCTCTTTCCAGTCCATCACAACTCCTATCGAGCGAGGACCGCTTTCCGACCATTTCCCACCATTTCCGGATCGATTCCGGCTGCATCTAACCGGTCCAGCCTTCCGTACAGACGAGCCTCAACATCCTTGCCACAACTCTGGTTGAAATCACCAAGCCAGTTCTGCGGCCGGCAACGGCGCAAGCTCGTTTTGCTTTCGTTTCTGTACGCTTCCGGTCATCCTAACTTGGGAGTTTCCTCGAAACCAGCTAACGAGACCCCTGCGTCAACCTGCGCCACTATCGGCGGAACCAGCCCATGGCCAGGGTCCGGGCAGAAGTTGATGAAGCACACCTTGCTCGAAAATAACTCGGATATAGCCTCTCGGTGCCATGACCATAGTTCGATATGAATCCACAAACGGGAGCCATTTCTGGCTGTGGCCGGATCGGCAGGCTGCGCTTCCCCCGCAAGTTCGAGAGCTTGAAGCTCGCAGCCGACGCTCCTCGCTTGCCCATCCGAAGACCCGAGCCTCAGCTCGTGACGCTGGCCGTGCGCGGCATCGCTTCGCCAATGGCGCGCGCAAGATCGTTCTGGCTGAACGGTTTGGGCAGGCGCTTGGCGTCGACGGCCTGTCCGGGCGGCAGTTCGGCGTAACCGGTGGCGAGGATGACCGGCAGCTCCGGCCGCAGCGCCCGCAACGCGATGACCAGGTCGCGGCCCGTCATGCGCGGCATGGCGAAGTCGGTGATGACGAGATCGATCGCCGGCATCGCGCGCGCCATCTCCAGTGCGGCCGCAGCGGACGTCGCCTCCAGCGCCGTGTGCCCCAGCTCTTCCAGCATCGCGGTCGTGTTCATCAGCACCAGCGCGTCATCATCCACTGCGAGCACGGTGAGCACGCGCCTCGAAGCCGCCTCCACGTGCAAGGACGCGGCCGGCGCCGGCTCGGCGGCCACGCTCGTCGCAACCGGCAGCCAGATCTCCGCCGTCGTGCCTTCCCCCTTGGCGCTGGCCAGCACCAGCCGCCCGGAAAGCTGCGCGGCGAAGCCATGCACCATGGAAAGTCCCAGACCTGTGCCGCGGCCGACGCCCTTGGTGGTGAAGAAAGGCTCGGTTGCGCGGGCCAGCGTTGCTTCATCCATGCCCTCGCCATTGTCGCGCAGCGAGATCACCACGAAATCGCGGCCGTCCGCCTTGTCCTCGCGCACCTCGATCGAGATTGCCCCGCCGCCCGGCATGGCGTCACGCGCGTTCACGACCAGATTGAGGATTGCAAGCTCGAGCTGGTTGGCGTCCACGTTGGCGGGGCGCACGGCACCCTTGACCTTCGTGACCATGGCGATCGAAGGGCCCAGTGTCCGCCCGAGCAGGTTCAGGAGGCCGTCCAGCAGGGCCGGAATGTCGGTGGGCTCCGGATTCAGGTCCTGCCGGCGCGCGAATGCGAGCATGCGCTGGGTCAGCGCGGCGCCGCGCTCTGCCCCCTGCACAGCATTGTCGACGAGCTGGATCAGCCGAGGATCGTCCGGCATCCGCTTGCGCAGCATCTCCAGGCTGGAAAGCACGGCCATCAGCAGGTTGTTGAAGTCGTGCGCGATGCCGCCGGTCAGCTGGCCGATGGATTCCATCTTCTGCGACTGGAAGAAGGCTTCGCGCGCAACCTCAAGCTCCTTCCGCGCCGCCACGCGCTCGGAAACGTCGCGGGTGATCTTGGCGAAGCCGATCAGCCTGCCGTCGTCGCCGCGGATGGGGTCAATCACCACGTCCGCATCGAACCGCGTGCCGTCCTTGCGAACGCGCTGCCCTTCCTTCTGGTAGCGGCCTTCTCGTTCAGCGGTTTGCAGAGCCCGCGCAGGCTCGCCGGCGTCGCGATCCTCGGGCGTGTAGAAGCGCGAGAAGTGCTGGCCCACGATCTCGTCGGCGGAATAGCCCTTGATGCGACAGGCGCCGGAGTTCCAGTTGGTCACGTGGCCCGTGGGGTCGAGCATGTAGATCGCGTAGTCGGCCACGCCCTGTACCAGGATGCGGAACCGCTCTTCGCTCTCGCGTAGCGCGTCGCGCGACTTCTTCTGTTCGGTGAGATCGCGCGTGATCTTGGCGAAGCCGATCAGCCCGCCGTTTGCGGCGCGGATCGGGTCGATCACGACATTCGCCCAGAAGCGCGTGCCATCCTTCCTCACGCGCCAGCCTTCGTTCTCGAAGCGGCCCTCGCTGGCGGCGGTGGCGAGTGCGCGCTGGGGCAGCCCTGCAAGGCGATCTTCTTCCGTGTAGAAGGTCGAGAAGTTGCGCCCAATGATCTCCGATCGCTCATAGCCCTTGGAGCGCTGGGCCCCGGGGTTCCAGCTCGCGATCACGCCGGACGGATCGAGCATGAAGATGGCGTAGTCGGTGACGGCTTCGACCAGCAGGCGGAATCGCTCGTCCTCGCCGGCACGGATTGCGGGCGAATCGGAAGTGTTGTCGGGCGCCGTTACGTTTTCCAACTGGCGCAAACCTCGCAATGCCGCCGATCGCCTGCCCGGCCCGTCTGCCCCCCTTGCGTGACATAGGGTTATCCGGCGATCCGCCAAATCTGATCCGGCAAATCCTTGTGCGCAAACGAAAACCCCGCCGGAGCGACCCGGCGGGGTTCTTGTGTTTCGGCGATTGCGTCAGAATCAGTTGCTGGCGCCGGCGCCCTGCTTCATCGCTGCCGTCCCGGCATCTTCCTTGGGAGCGGCAGGCGCCGCGCCGCTGGCGCGCATGGACTGCATCATCTGCATTGCCTTGCCCATCTCGGCCTCGCTGAGCGCGCCGTCCTTGTCGGCGTCGACCATCGGCAGGTACTGCACGACCGGCTTGAAGCGCGGATCGTTGCGGAACTCGGCCGCCGCAAGCTTGCCGTCGATATTGTCGTCCAGCGCGCCGAACGTGATGTTGCTCTGCAGCGCGCGGAACCACTCGTCGTGGCGATCCTTGGTCGTCTCGCCCTTGAAGCGGAAGCGCGCGAAGGTGAACAGCATCTCTTCCGAGGTCTGCTCGCCGAAGGTCACGTGCTTCTTCGGATCGGGGTTCGACTTGTTGGCCGTCGAGTTGTCGTAGATGTAGTCGGCGATCAGCAGCGAGCCGGCCGGAACTTCCAGCAGCTTGTCGAAGTGATATTCACGCTGCCACGAGAAGTCGTAACGCGGCTGGTTCAGCAGCATCACTTCCTTGCCGTCCGGATAGCGGATGCGCAGCTTGGTGGAATAGCATCGCGAATGGCAGTGCGGCTGCACGCCGAAGATTTCCGCATCATGCGGGAACTTCAGGTAGGCCGTTTCGTGGTGGCGAGACTCGCCGGCCGGAATCTCGAGCGAGAAGTCAGTGATCGAGGCCTGGCGCAGGATGTATTTCGGCTCTTCCTTGTAGAAGTAGTAGCCGACTTCCGTCTTGTCGGTCGTCGGCTTGCCCACCGGCGTGTAGTGCATCTGCCAGGCGAACGAGCCGCCGGGCGGCAGGAAGATGCCGGTCTCGGCCGGCGTCAGGTTCGGCGCGCCGCCGGGACCATAGCCGCCAAGCGCCACGTTCCACGAGAAGCCGCGGCCGTTCGGATCGACCTTCGGGATCCAGCCGGCGAGGGCATGGTGCACGGTCGGCGTGGCGTTTGCCCAGGCCACCGCCTTCAGCCACTTGCCTTCGGTGAGGCCGGTCGCCTTCGAGCGATCCTGGTAGTCCACGATACCCGAGGCCGGAACATCGAATTCCGGGACCTGCATGATCATGTCTGGCTCGCCCATCGGCCATTTTGGCGCGGGCTTGGCCGCTTCGGGAAGCGGGTCGACGCCATCGCCGCGCGGGCTACCGGCCTCGATCCAGTTGACCACCGTCATCAACTGCTTGTCGCTGAGACGCATGTCGTCGACCCAGTTGGAGCCGTGGCTGTCCGAGTGGTAGGGAGGCATCCGCTTGGAGACCAGCGCTTCGCTGATCATCGGCGAGAAGCCTTTCACGACTTCATACGAGTTCATCGCGAATGGACCCATGCCGCCTTGCGTGTGGCAGACCACGCATTTCGCTGCGAGGATCGGGGCCACGTCCTTCGAGTAAGAGATCTTCTTGAACTCCCCCGCCTGCTTGCGGGCGACGATGTCTATCTTCGCACCCTTCACCGCAGCTTCGGCGACCGGCGGGGCCTGGCCGGCTAGCACGGCGTTGAGCGCGGTCGTCAGGTTGGCGTCCGCCGACTTCTTGGCCGCGAACGAGTCGTCGATCGGGCCGTGATAGGCGATCGTCCAGGTCTTCGGGTTGATGATGTAGGCCTCGCCCGTCTGTTCGACGCCGAGCTTGCGGCCGACGATCTGCAGTTCATCGGAAAGGACCGGCAGGTCGGCCGAGCCAGGCACGCCCTCGAACTTGCCGAACTTCGACTTGGCGCCGGAGTCGAGCATGACGAACTCGACGTTCTTGTCCTTGAACTGGTCGCGAACCTTGGCGAGGGCAGCCTTGGCCTTGGCGGAGGTGGGATCGCCCTGCATCGAACTGACGATCACGACGGCCGCCGTGTCCTTGAAGTAGAAGAGCTCGTAGCCCATGCCCGTCTGGTCAGCGAGCATGAAGTTCCCGACCTTGGCCCCGGCCAGCTTCTGGCCCGTGGGTGCGGCCACCGCTGCCAGCGCAATGGCGGAGACAGCCGCCGTCAGGCCGAGCGCAAACAATCCGATTTTGTGAGACCGCATCATGGTTTCCTCCCAGTTCGCAGGTTGCGCGGACAATGACCGCAGTTGCCGTTTACGGCAATCCGGCGCCGTAAGGTCACCCACGCGTCCAAATGCAGAAAACTCATCACCCTTGCGGGAGGTACCCGCCCGTTTCCGTTAAGGTCACTGCAGGCCGAACCCGGCAGATTCGAATGCCGACCTGGCCTCGGGGCCTTTCAGGAACTCAAGGAAACTCTTGGCCGGCCCATCGGCGCCGCCCACCACCGCAGCCGCTGGATAGGTGATCGGCGTGTGGCTGTCCGCGGGAAACTCGGCGACAACCACGACCTTGTCTCCAGAGGCTTTTGCATCGGTTGCGTAGACGATGCCCGCCGCCGCCTCGCCCGTCTCCACAAAGCGCAGCGCAGCCCTGACATTCTCCGCCCGCACCGCCTCCTTCTCGATGCCCGCCCAGGCGCCGAAATGCTCCAGCGCCTCGCGGGCGTACCTGCCGGCCGGCACGCTGTCCGGGTTGCCGATCGCAAGCTTGCCGCCCTTGAGCGCCGCAGGGAAATTTATCCCCTGCTTTAGCTCCAGGGTCAGCGGCCGGTCCGTCGGAGCGATCAGCACCAGCCTGTTGGTCAGCAGGGCCACCCGCGTCGCGGCATCGACGAGGCCCTTTTCGGCCAACGCGTTCATCCACGCTTCGTCCGCAGAGATAAAGACATCCGCCTCCGCGCCCTGTTCGATCTGTCGCGCCAGTTCGGAAGACGCCGCGAAGTTGAAGACCGGCGCCGGATGGCCCTCGGCCGCAAAGGCATCGCCCACTGTCTTCAGCACGTCGGTGAGGCTGGACGCCGCGAACACGCGCACCGCAGCCTCTGGCGCATCAACTCCTTCCTTCGAACCCCCGCACGCCGCGAGCATGGCGGCCGTGATGGCCGCGAGAACAATGCGCCGCTTCATGATATGATGTCCCTAGAGCGAGTGTGTCTTCACCACCGCCCAGGCCTTGCCGCCCTCTTCGAGATGAAGATCGGCCAGCGCCTCGGGCGTTATACGTGATGAAATATAACCCACCTTGCTGGCAAGCGAAACCAGCGCCGACCCGTCCTCCTCGCGCACAATGCTGGCGATATGGCCCTCCCACACATTCCGCGCCGACAGCCCGCGCGGCGCCTCGGTCGCGAGGATGACGTTGTCGGCGCGCACCCACACGCCGCCGTGCGTCTGCTCGCCCGCCACCGCGCCCGCCGCCACCCTCGCACCCAGGTCGCGCCTGTCGAGCAGCGCCACGAACTCCTGCGCGCGCATCACACCGCTCACCGGACCGTGCACCACGACCGCACCCTCCTTCAGCGCCACCACATGATCCGCCAGCTCCACCGCATCTTCGATTTGGTGCGTCACCACCATCATCGGCAGCTTCGCCTTTGCCGACAGCTCGCGCAGCATCACCAGGAAAGCCCGCCGCCGCCGCCCGTCGAGCGCGGCGAACGGCTCGTCCAGGAGCAATAGCTCTGGCGCCGACAGCATCGCCCGCGCCAGCGCCACGCGGCTTCTCTCCCCGCCCGACAGGTTCCGCACCGGCCGGTCGAGCAGCCCCGATATGTCGAGTTGCTCCGCGATCTCGTTGACCACCGGCGCGTTGCGGGCGGCCGGCCGCCGCCGCTCGGCATAGACGAGGTTGCCGCGCACGCTCAGGTGCGGGAACAGCCGTCCGTCCTGGAACACCATCCCGACGCCCCGCTGATGCGGCGGCACGCGCTCTTTCTTCTCTGCATCCTCCAGCACACGCCCGTTGAGGCTGATGCGCCCGGCCTCCAGCCTGTGCAGCCCCGCAATCGTCGACAGCAGCATCGACTTGCCTGCGCCGGATGGTCCGAACACCACCGTGATGCCTTCCGAAGGCGCCTCGAACTGCGCGCCCAGCGCAAAGGCGCCGCGCTTCACCACAAGCTGGCGCACATCCAGGCTCACGTTTCGAGCCTCCGCCGCGCCCAGCGCTGGATCAGCTCGGCCACGACCAGCCCCGCAACCGCCGCCAGCATCGAGATCGCCGCCAGCCGCAGCGCCAGCGCCTCGCCATTGGGCGTCTGCAGCGCCGAATAGATCGCGAGCGGCAAGGTCTGCGTCTGTCCCTGCACATTGCCCGCAAACGTGATCACCGCGCCGAACTCGCCAAGCCCCGCCGCGAACGCCGTCACCGCTCCAGCCAGCACGCCCGGCCACGCCAGCGGCAGAGCCAGCGACATGAACCTGTCCCATGGCCCCGCCCGCAGCACGGCCGCCGCCTCGAACAATCCGCTGTCCGCCGCCTCGAACGACAGCCTTATCGCGCGCACCATCAGCGGAAACGCCATCACCGCCGTCGCCAGCGCCGCGCCTTCCGCCGTGAAGGCGAGCTGGATGCCGAACGTGTTCTCGAGCCAGCTTCCGATCACCCCGCGCCGACCGAACGCCAGCAGCAGCAGGAAGCCCACCAGCACCGGCGGCAGCACCAGCGGCAAGTGCGCCACCGCGTCCACCACCGCCTTGCCGGGAAATTTCGGGCGCGACAGCGCGTACGCGAATGCGATGGCGACCGGCAGCGAGAAGATCACCGCCCGTCCCGCCACCCCCAGGCTCGTCCCCAGGATCCGCCATTCCTCGGCGCTCAGCATGGTTCGCGCTTATCCCGTGCGCGCCCGGGCCTCAAGAGCGTTCGCTTCCCCAGAGGATAACGGTCCGAAATACGTGTCCCGCTCCTCCGCGTGGCTTCGCCCGGGATGACAGCGGAGTTGGAACCTGCTTGATCCAGCCCGATGGCGACGACGCTTCACATTTCCTCTCTCGGCGCGCAGGGCGATGGCGTTGCCGAGCACGAGGGCCGCAAGGTGTTCGTGCCGCTGACCCTGCCCGGCGAAACCGTGACGGCAGATCTCGACGGCGACCGCGCGAAACTGATCCAGATCACCCTGCCCTCGCCCGACCGCGTTGGCGCGCGCTGCCCGCACTATGGCGAATGCGGCGGCTGCTCGCTGCAGCACATGTCCGATGCGACCTACCTGGATTTCAAACACGCGCAGGTCATCGCCGCGCTGTCGTTCCAGCAGATCGAGGCGCCGGTCGATCCCGTCATCGCCGTGCCGCCGCGTACTCGCCGCCGCGCCGTCTTCGCCGCGCACCGGCCCAAAGGCGGCAGTGGCAAGGCGATCGTTGTCGGCTTCCACGGCCGGCGCAGCCACGCCATCGTCCCGATCCGCGACTGCGCCGTCATCACGCCGGGCCTGCAGGCGCTGCTGCCGAAGCTGGAACGCCTCGCCGCCATCGCCGCGCCGCCGAAGGATGCGCTCACGATCACCGCCACCGAGACCACCACCGGCTTCGACATCGCCCTCACCGGCCTCCCCAAGGCTTTCCCCGCCGATAGCCGCGTGAAGCTCGTGCAGCTTGCCGGCGAACTTGGCCTTGCGCGTCTCTCCATCAATGGCGAGGTCACGATGGAACGCGCCGCTCCTACGCTCCGCGCCGGGGCCGCCCTGCTCACGCCTCCCCCCGGAGGCTTCCTGCAGGCCTGCGAACCTTCCGAAGCCGCGATGGTTGCTCTTGTGAAAGACGCTGTTGGCGATGCGCGGCGTGTCGTCGATCTTTTTTCCGGCTCGGGCACATTCTCCCTGCCCCTCGCATCGACCGCCACGGTCCACGCCGTGGAAAGCGACGAGGCCGCCCTGGCCGCGCTCAGCCACGCCGCACGCAAGGCGCAGGGCCTGAAGCCCGTCACCGTGGAAAAGCGCGACCTGTTCCGCCGCCCACTGACGAAAGACGATCTCAAGCGCTTCGACGCCGTCGTGATCGACCCGCCGCGCGCCGGCGCCGAAGATCAATCCCGTCAGCTCGCCCAATCAAGCGTCAAGCGAATCGCCATGGTCTCCTGCAACGCCACGACCTTCGCCCGCGATCTTCGCCTCCTGCTCGATGGCGGATACAGGGTGAAGCGCATCACCCCGATCGACCAATTCCTCTGGTCGCCCCATATCGAGATCGTCGCGGCGCTGGAGAGGTAGGTCGCCTGCGCTCCCCATTGCGCCGTAATGGCTCACGCGCTACCGCCCCCGCACGATGCCCATATCCCTCATCCTCCTTGCCTTCGGCCTGGCCGCCGACGCCTTCGCTGTCGCCATCGGACAGGGCGCCGCCGTTCGTACGCGGGCCTGGCGCACGGCCCTGACGGTCGGCCTGGTCTTCGGCGCGGCGCAGGCGATTGCGCCGCTGATCGGCTGGTCGCTTGGCTTCGCCTTCGCGGGCGCCATCGAGGCGTGGGACCACTGGATCGCCTTCGTCCTCCTCGCCCTGCTCGGCGCCAAGATGATCTGGGAAGGCAACACCGCCGACCCGCCCGGCGAGGCAAGCGACCCGGGCAAGGAAACGCTCGCAGGCGGCTGGACGCTGCTCTCCCTCGCTGTCGCCACCAGCATTGACGCCGCAGCGGCGGGCATCACGCTGCCTACCCTTGGCGCACCGATCGTCATGAGCATCGCCGTCATCGGCCTGGTCACCTTCGCGCTTTCCTTTGCGGGCGTGTGGATCGGCCGTACCGGATCGAAGGTCATCGGCCCCAACGCGGAGATCCTGGGCGGCATCATCCTCATCGTGATCGGCGCAAAAGTGCTGTTCGACCATAAGGCGTTTGGCTGATACTTCCCGCGCGATGCTCGCCAAATCCGACCTCCCCATCGAGGACGTGATCCCGCAGATCCTCGCGGAGCTGCGCGCCCGCACGCGTCTCGTGATCTCCGCCCCGCCGGGCGCGGGGAAGACCACGCGAGTGCCGCTCGCCCTGCTCGACGAGGCATGGCTGGGCGAGGGCAGGATCATCCTCGTCGAGCCGCGCCGCATCGCCGCCCGCGCCGCCGCCGAACGCATGGCCTCCACCCTTGGCGGCAAGGTCGGCGAGGTCATCGGCCTGCGCTCGCGCCTCGACGTGCGCACCTCGAAGGACAGCCGCATCGAAGTCGTCACCGAAGGCGTCTTCAGCCGGATGATCCTGTCGGACCCGTCGCTCGAAGGCGTCGCCGCCGTCATCTTCGACGAGTTCCACGAGCGTTCGCTCGACGCCGACGAAGGCCTCGCCTTCGCGCTCGATGCGCAGTCACTCTGCGCGAGGATCTGCGCATCGTGCTGATGTCAGCGACCCTGCCCGGCAATCTCACACAGGCCTTTTTCGACGCCCCGGTCGTCGAAAGCCTCGGCCGCGCGCACGCCGTGGAGACGCGCTATCTCGGCTACGAACCGCGCCAGCGCCTTGAAGACCAGGTCGCCGCCGCCATCCGCCAGGCCTTGCGGGAAGAGACCGGGTCCATCCTCGCCTTCCTCCCCGGCATCGCCGAGATCCAGCGCACAGCCGACCGCATCGGCCCTGTCGCCGAGAACGTCCACATCACGCCGCTCTATGGCGCCTTGTCGCCTCAGGAGCAGAACGAAGCCATTGCGCCGCCTGCGAAAGGCATCCGCAAGATCGTCCTCGCCACGGACATAGCCGAAAGCGCGCTGACCATCGAAGGCGTCCGCGTAGTAGTGGATTCCGGCTTCGCCCGCGTACCGCGCTTCGATCTCCAGCTCGGCGCTTCCCGCCTCGAAACCGTGCGCCTCGCCGTCGCCAACGCCGACCAGCGCCGCGGCCGCGCCGGCCGCACGGGGCCCGGCGTCTGCTACCGTCTCTGGCGCGAGGCCGAGATGCGCGGCTTCGCGGCCGCTCCCTCGCCCGAGATCGACAACGCCGACTTGACCGGCCTCGCGCTCGACCTTGCCCGCTGGGGCGCGAAGTCTCCCGCCGGCCTGCGCTGGCTCAATCCGCCGCGGGATGCCGCCTGGCGTCACGCGCGCACTGTCCTGATCAAGGGGGGCGCGATGACGGAGGCAGGCGAACTCACCGCGCTGGGCAAACACATGGGTGATCTTGCCCTGCCGCCGCGCCTCGCGCTGATGGTCCTGCGCGCCGCCGGCATTGGCGAGGCGATGCTTGCGGCGGAGATCGCGGCGTTGATGAGCGAACGTGAACTTGGCGGCCGGTCTGCCGACATCGACGAACGCCTCGTCCGCTTCCGCACCGAAAACGGCCAGCGCGCCCGGGCCATGCGCGACCTCGCTAGGCGCTGGGCGAAATCAGCGGGCGGCGACAGTCCCAGCGGCGCATCCTCCGGCGCCATCCTCGCGCTTGGCTATCCCGAACGCATTGCCCGTGCTCGCGGCGGGGCGCCGGGCCGCTTCGTCCTTTCCGGCGGACGCGGCGCCATGCTGGACGAAACGGATCCGCTTGCGCGCGAACCCTGGCTCAGCGTCGCCGACATGACCGGTGCAGGCCCGGACCTGCGCATCACGCTGGCCGCCCGGCTGACGGAGGAGGACGCCCTCGCCTCCGGCGGCGTCGAAACCACCGAGGAAGCCCGTTACGACCCCGCCACCCGCCGCATCCGCGCCCGGCGCACCCGGCGGATCGGGGCGATCATCCTCGAGGAAACCCCGCTGCCCTCGCCCTCGCCCGGCCTGGTGCGCCAGGGCCTGCTCGAGGCCGTGCGCGAGGAAGGCTTCGGCATTCTCCCTGCCTCGGTCGAGATCGGCCAGCTCATCGCTCGCGTGGACCTGCTGCACGCCGCGTTCGGAGCGCCCTGGCCTGCCGGTTTCGGCGACGTCCTCAAGGACCGCCTCGACGACTGGCTCGGGCCGCTGCTGGAATCGGCGACCTCGCTCGACGCGCTCGACCCTGTCCTGCTCAGGCAGGCCGCCGCGGAGGTGCTGGGCTGGCCGCTGACGCGCGAGCTCGTCCGCCTTGCCCCGGTCAACTGGATGACTCCCGCCGGCCGCCGCGCCGAAATCGACTACACGGCCGAAGGCGGTCCGCGCGCCGAGTGCAAGGTGCAGGAGGCATACGGACTGACCACGCATCCTGCCGTCGCCGATGGGCGAATCGCGCTGACGCTGGCGCTGCTCTCCCCGGCCCAGCGTCCAGTCGCGCTGACTCGCGACCTGCCGGCGTTCTGGCGCGGCGGATATCTCGACATGCGTAAAGATATGCGGGGTCGCTATCCCAAGCACGACTGGCCCGACGATCCCGCGTCCGCAACTCCCACCAGCCGCGCCCGCCCGCGTTCACACTGACGCCATCGCATGGGGCGTGGAATGCCGGCTGCGCGCTCGTACGAGCATCAAGTTTCCACGTCGCTGATTCGACTCGTCATTTCCTGCCCATTGGCCGCCGGGTTGCGGGACATTGCGCGCGTGCGGCAATCAGCGTGGCTTTAAGGTCGATCTCGGAGAAATGTTCAGGGGATCATCATATCGCTGTTGACGTAGCGTACCCCAAACAGCAACTACGGCGCGCGCGAGCCAGGTTCAGGCCCGGAGGCGCCAGCGTCGATAAAATATAACAGGCGCTGAGGGAGCACATGTCCAAAGGGAGGTCGCCTCGCATGGCGCACGTCAATAAATTTCCGTTTGTCAGTCTGTTGGCTCTGGGGCTGGCGATGCCGGCCTTTGCGCAGGTAACTCCAGCGCCTGCGCCCCAGGCGCAGCCGCCTGCCGAGAGAGAAGAAGACACCGACGTCGTCGTCGTCACGGCCAACAAGCGCGAAGAGACGGTCCAGGACGTCGCGGTGGCCGTCACGGCCGTCACCAGCGAAATGCGCGACGAACTCGGCATCGCTACGGTGACCGACCTCACCAACCTCACGCCCGGCCTGTCCTACACAGCCGCCAACGAGCGCGTGACGCTTCGCGGCATCGGCCGGAACACCAACAATTTCGGCGCCGAACCGGGCGTCGCGAACTACACGGACGGCGTCTACCAGTCGTTCGCCACCATCGCCGGCCGCGACAACATCTTCACCGACCGGATCGAGGTGCTTCGCGGCCCGCAGGGCACGCTTTACGGCCGCAACTCGGTCGGTGGCGCGCTGAACATCATCTCGAAGCGTCCGACCGACGATTTCGAGGGCGAATTCCGCGCCGGCTTCGGCTCCTACGACCAGAGCAAGATCGGCCTGTCGGTCTCAGGCCCGCTGCTCGGCGACTGGCTGCGCGGCCGCGCTGTGCTGTTCAAGGAAGTCCGCGACGAGGGCGTCTACTACAACTGGGGCACCAACGACACCGAAGGCTACAACATCAACAACTGGAACGCCGAGGTCCAGTTCGAGGGTGATGTCGGCGACCGGTTTCATTGGTGGACCAAGTACACGACGGGTCGCTACACGCAGGCCGGCCCTCCCGGCGGCCGCACCGGCGGCGCCTCGTCTGGGCCGTTCAACCGCGTGCTGAATTCCGGCGGCGTCAACGTCCAGGCCGGCTTCGCCTTCTCGGGCAACGCCGCGATCACGGGCTACACGCAATGCGGCTCGCTCACCGAGAACCCGCGCTTCACAACTCCAGGCAGCACCGATCTCAACAGCTGCGCGGCGCGCATTGCCGACCTCGACCAGTATGACGATTTCGCTCTGGAGATGGTCTACGAGGCGGGTCCGTTCGACATCAAGTATGTCGGCGGCTACATCTATTACGACTACAACCTGTACGACGACCAGGACAACAATCCGGTCACGTCGATCAGCTACCGCACGACTTCGGCGGCCAGCCTCACGCCCAACGCTGCGGGCACGTTCATCCAGACGATCAACCCGGGCAACACGCTGGACTACCACGAGAACCGCGCGTTCTTCTCCAACGAGATCAACTTCATCTCGACCTGGGACAGCCCGCTGCAGTGGATTGCGGGCCTCTACCTCTACCAGGAAAACTTCGCCCAGCCGGTCTCGACCTACCTGCGTGACGAAGTCCGTGCAGGCAGCGCAATCCCGGTGTCGTCGTTCGCTCCGTTCACCGTGACAGGCGCGAACATCGCCAACCCGGATCGTTTGCTGACCTACACCAACAACAAGGGCCTCAACAACGCGTACGGCGTGTTCGTTCAGAGCGACTACGCGGTGAACGATCAACTCAAGGCGACGCTCGGCGTCCGTTACTCGCTGGACAACAAGAACATCTACGAGGAAGCGGAACTGAACTGCTTCATTGTCTGCGGCGTGCCTTTCGCGAACATCACGCAGAATACCTGGAACGGAAAGCGTATCGTCCCGAACCTGAACACGCCGAACCCGACAGATACGTACGAAGAACCGTCCATCCAGAACGGTGTGGCGACGTCGACGCCAACCAACTACAGCGGCGTCACGTTCAACCCGCTTACGGGCATCTCCAGCCGTATCCTGAAAGACGAATGGAGCGCCATCACGGGCACGGCCGGCATCGAATGGTCGCCGGACACCGACACCCTGATCTTCGCCAAGTACAGCCGCGGCTACAAGACGGGCGCCTACAACGCGACCAACCTGTCGCCGCTGCCGAAGACGAACCCGGAGAGAGTCGACAGCTACGAGCTGGGCTGGAAGCAGGAGGTCAAGGACTGGAACCTGACCGCCAACATGTCAGCCTTCCTCTATGACTATACCGACATCCAGACGCCGCTGACCGAAGTGCTGAACCTGGGCCTGGCGGGCGAGACGACGATCACCGCCCTGCGCAACATCCCCAAGGTGCAGACGACGGGCTTCGAACTGGAATCGGTGTGGCGTCCGCTCGACGACCTGACGCTGCGCTTCACCTACGCCTACCTGAAGCCGGAAGTGAAAGAGAGCGGGATCTACGTCAACAACCTCGTTCCGCGGAACGTGCCGACGACGGACCCGACCTATGTCAACTTCCGCCAGTCGGTGGAAGGCAACGTCCTGCCGCAATCGCCGGAAAACAAGATCGCGGTCAACGCGACCTACCTCTTCAACTTCGAAGATGGCACGACCCTGCTTCCGTCGATCAGCTACTACTGGCGTGACTCCTTCGCGACCGACGTGTTCAACAACGCGACCGAGCTGACGCCGGCCTTCGACCAGACCGACGCCCGCCTGATCTGGAACGACGCGGACGGCTACTTCACGATCATCGGCTTCGTGCGGAATGCGTTCGACCAGAAGGGCTACGACTCGGTGACGACCACGTTCCGGGCCAACCCGGTGACCAACGCAGTCGCACCAGCCGTGCCGTGCGCCGCAGCGTCGGCGGCCTGCTACAACCCGACACTTCCGGTTTCAGGAACCAACCTGCCGGGCATCTACTTCCAGAACTTCACGCAAACCCTGCCCCGCACCTGGGGCGTGGAGCTGCAGTTCCACTTCTAGAGCCATCTCTAGAGACATCTGCTCAGGACTGGAGGGCGCCGGTGCGAACCGGCGCCCTTCTTCTGTCTGGAGACAGCCGGACGCGAGCCTGCCAGAGGCTGCCCAGCAGGCCTTTGGCCTCCCGTTCCGGGGCAGTGTCTGTCCCGAAATTCCCCATTCGCGTGAGCAGGTCCGCCTGACTCGGCTCCTCAGCCCCCCTCGGGCGCGGCCTGGCGGTAACCGTTCAAGGGCCAATCTGCGCAGGCTCTTGCGCCTTTCGGGCAGGGCCAGCGTTCGCGATTAACGAAAAAGTCAGGGTGTTGGCTTGAGGTTTGCTCCCGTGGTTCGAGAAACCACCGGGGATGGACCCATGACGACCTACGAACAGCTCGCGCGCCGCTATTGCGCCCTTCTCGGCGAAGACGCCGATGACCGGATCGACGGCGTGCCGGTGTGGCGAGTCGCCATGGCCGATCTCGAAGCCGCAATGAACGCCCTCGACACGTTCGGCCTCGATGTCCGAACCGCCTTCCACGAAATCGCCGAAGCCAACCAGCCGCCTCGCCCCGTCCTCGCCCGCCTCCTCCGCCGCGTCGCCTGATCTGCGCCTCTCTGCTTTTTCCCGGCCGCATGCTAACGATTCTGCATGCCTGCACTGGATGACGCCGCCCTCTGGAAAATCGCCCGCGTGATGCACGAGGCCGTGCGCGCCTGGCAGAAGGCGAACGACCAGCCTGCTTCTCCGGCCTGGAATCGCGCTCCGAAGTGGATGAAGGATTCCTCCCACGACGCCGTGGTCTGGCGCCTCAACAACCCCAACGCCCCGAACTCCGCCCAGCACGACCAGTGGATGGAACAGAAGAAGGCAGGCGGCTGGAAATTCGGCAAGCGCAAGAGCGGCTCGAAGAAGACTCATCCGATGATGGTCCCCTACGCCGACCTGCCCGAAGTCGAGCGCCGCAAGGACGCGATGGTCGGCGCCCTGATCGACTCGCTGACCGACAAGATCGACTAGCGCCTCACGCGCTTCTTTCCCGCATACATCTGCGCCACACGCTGCGCCTCCTCCGCCACGGCCGCGCGCAGCGCCGGCGGCGACACCACCTCGATCTCCGCGCCGAGACGCAGCAACTGCCGCGCCGAGTAGTCCAGCCCCTCGACCGGAATCTCCGCCTCGACCCATCCGCCCGGCTTCGCCTTCGCCTGCACGGTGTCGATGGCGTGGGCTGCGCCTGGGTTCACGTCCCGCATCAGCCGCAGGCCGGCCGGCGATATCCGCACCACCGCCCGCTCGCTCATCAGCCGCGCCTCGAACTCCTTCGTCCAGGTGCGCCAGTACCGCGCCAGATCGAACTTCGCCGGCCGGACCGCATCGGCATCCAGCACGTCGAGCTTGCGGATGCTGGTGATGCGATAGGTGCGCGGTTCTGATGCCTTCCGCTGCACGGCCTTGGCGACGAGATACCAGTTGCCGCCCTTCAGAACGAGGCCGAGCGGATCCAGCGTGCGATCCACCAGCGCCTTCCAGCTGTCATAGCGGATCTGCACACGCTTCTCGCGCCAGACGGCGGAGGCGATTTCCGGCAGGAAATCTACGGTGTCGGCGCGATCGTACCAGTTGACCGGATCGAGGTGGAACCGGGTCGCCACCTTCTGCGCGCTCGCCGCCGAATCCGGCGGCAGGCTGGCCAGCAGTTTCAGTTGCGCCGCCGCGAGGTCCGGC
The DNA here is from genome assembly GCA_963718145.1 of uncultured Alphaproteobacteria bacterium. GTDB lineage: Bacteria > Pseudomonadota > Alphaproteobacteria > Caulobacterales > Hyphomonadaceae > UBA7672. The sequence continues at coordinate 20,583 of CAVQYJ010000023.1, forward strand.
CCCAGTCCCAGGTCCGACGCCGCCGGCCCCACGCCCGCCAGCAGCAGCGCATCCGCCTCGCCCGAACTGAACCCGGTCAGCCGCGTGCGGTATCCGTCGAGCAGCGCGAACCCGCCCGTCCGCCCGCGCTCGGCATAGACCGGCACGCCCGCGGCGCTGAGATGGTCGATGTCGCGATAGATGGTGCGGACGGAAACCTCGAACTCCTCCGCAAGCACGTCCGCGCTGAGCCGCCCGCGCATCTGCAGCAGCATGAGGATCGAAAGCAGCCGGCTCGCCCGCATTTCTCCGCCTAACACGAAAAGCTGACACGCGGTGTCAGGTTTAGCCGGTTAGCGTTCTCTGCGTGAGCCCCTTCGTGAGTCACGGGAGACGGACATGAACGACAGACGCGAAATTCTCGGCGTGGGCGCGGCCATCGGCGCCGCTGTCCTGCTCGGCGGGGCGGCCGAAGCACAGATCGCCCTGCCTTCCAAGACTCCTGCCCCGGGGAGAGCCGGCGACTTCGACTTCCTCACCGGGGAATGGACGATCAGCCACCGCCGCCTGCTTGCCGACAAGAGCTGGGACACGTTCGAGGGCGAGGCCACGTGCTGGTCCATCCTCAAGGGCGTCGTGTCGATCGAGGAGCTGCGTATCCCCGCGCGCGATTTTTCCGGCATGGGCATCCGCCTGCTCGACGCCGGCAAGAATGGCTGGGAGGAATTCTGGGCCAACGCCAAGGGCGGCTCCATGGCGGGCCCTGGCATGCCCGGGAGTTTCGAGAACGGCGCCGCCACCTTCATGGCGGACGACGTCGATGGCGATAAACCCATCAAGGTCGCAAGCGTCTGGGACAAGGTCACGCCAAAATCCTGCCGCTGGCGCCAGGCCGTCTCGCGCGACGGCGGCAAGACCTGGGACGAGAACTGGATCATGGAGTGGAAGCGGGCCTAGCGCCAACGTCGGCGTGCTTCCCGCGCCCCGCGCCCTACCCGATCTTGCGCCCGCCGCTCGTGTTGGGATTCTTCTCGCCGGCCTCGCGCGCCATGCGCTCGGCCTCGTCCTGGCTGAAGCCCAGCTCCAGCAGCACCTCCACCGTATGCTGCCCCAGCAACGGCGGTTCGATGCGGATGTCGGCGGGCGTGCCGGCGAACTTCACCGGATGCTCCATCGCCACATATTTCCCGATCGCCGGATGGTCGCGCTCGTGCACGAACCCCGTTTCGCGCAGGTGCGGGTCGTTGATGGCGTCGAGAATGCCGTTGCACTTCATCGAGGGAATGTCGGCCTTCTTCAGCAGGTCCAGCCATTCATCCGTCGTCTTGGTCAGCGCCACCTCCGCCACAAGCTCGTACAGCGCGTTGATGTTCGCCGTGCGCGCCTTGTAGGTTATGAAGCGCTCGTCGCTCTTCATGATCTCCGGCCGCCCGCCGAGTTCGAAGAACAGCGCCCACTGCGCATCCGAGTAGGGCAGGATGCCGATATAGCCATCCTGGGTCTGGTAGGGCTTGCGGTTCGGCGAGGACGAGCGCGTGTACGCCACCTGCGCCAGCGGCGGGATGAAGGTGTGGCCGAAGAGGTTCTCCACCATGTTGAACGCCGTGAAGCTCTCGAACATCGGCGCCTCGATGAACTGGCCCTTGCCGCTGTTCGAGCGCGCGAACAGTCCGGCCAGCGTGGCATAGGCCGCGTGCAGCCCGCTCACTTTATCGGCCATCAGCGCCGGCATGTAGCGCGGCGGCCCGCCCTCGCGGATCGCCAAAAGCTCCGCCACGCCCGACCCCGCCTGGATCAGGTCGTCATAAGCGGGCTTGCCCGCATACGGCCCGTCCGCGCCATAGCCCGCGCAGTGCACGTAGACGATGTCCTCGCGCAGCTTCCTGGCGTCCTCGTATCCAAGGCCCAGCCGCATCAGCCCGTCCATGCGCACATTGGTGAAGAACACGTCCGACTTCTTCACGAGGCGCCGGATCGCCTCCATCCCGTCCTTGGTCTTGAGGTCGAGCAGGATCGCCCGCTTGTTTCGGTTGAGGCCCACATAGATCGCGCCCATGCCCGGCGCCGGAGACGGCCCCGCATGGCGCATGATGTCGCCCGCGCCATTCTCCACCTTGATGACGTCCGCGCCCATGTCGCCGAGAAGCTGGGTCGCATACGGCCCCAGCACCACGGTCGAAAGATCGAGAATAGTCACGCCCGACAGCGGGCCGGTGGAAGTGGAAGTCAACGCAGGCCTCCCCGAACGCATCTGGTCGGCCGCATGCACAGGCAGCCCTGAACCTGCCTATCCGCGGCGGACGGACCTGTGCAAGGCCTCAGGCTCCTGCAGGCAAGCGCCGAAGGTCGCGCCGCTCGCACTTTTGCGGTATCTATGATCCGATTGGCGGGAGAGTCGGGATGCTGAAATCCATTCTTCTGGTTCTGGCGATCATCGCCCTGGCCTGGATTAGTCTCGGCCTCCTGGGGTCCGTCTTCAGTCTCGCCGTCGTCCTGGTGCGCGTCGCCGCCGGCATCGGCCTGATCGTCCTGATCATCTGGCTGATCCGCACCCAGCTCTCCTCGCCGCGCGGGCGGTAGCCGGTCGGGGTTCCGTTCGGCGGGACCATCCAGCCGATGATTTCTGCCCGTTTTGCAGCGCAAGGAGGCTACTCCTTGCATTTCCGGCAAACTAGAACCATTCTAGGACCAATGACGATCCTGACTCGCCTCCAGTCAGCCGGCCTGCGCGCGACTCCCAAGCGGATCGCGATTGGCGGCCTATTGTTCGACGGGGTCGATCGCCATGTCACCGCCGATGATGTGGCTGGCATCGCCCGCAAGGCCGGCGTGCGCGTCTCGCTGGCCACCGTCTACAACACGCTCAACCAGTTCGTCGCCGCCGGCCTGATGAAGCGCATCACGCTCGACACCGACCGCACCTATTTCGACACCAACGTCTCCGACCACCATCACCTGTTCTTCGAACAGGATGGCGAACTCCAGGACATTCCCGGCGACAGCATCCGCGTCGAGGGCCTGCCCGCCATCCCCGCGGGCTCGAAGGTCCGTGCGGTCGAAGTCATCGTCCGCATGTCGGGCCAGAAGGCGAAACGCTAGCCGCCCTTCGGCGTGGGCACATCCTTGAAGATTTCGCGCAGCTCCGACGCCAGCTTGCCCGCGGCAGGCGCCGGGCACCCCGTGTCATAGTGAACCGTCTTCTGCACGCCGTCCGCGCCGCGCCGTGTGAACTCCACCGCCGGCAGGTCGTTGATGCAGGGCACGCTGCCAGGACGGTTGAGCGTCGAGGCCGACAGGCTTTCCGGCATCGCGTAGAACCCCGCCGCGTCGAATGCCGCCACGGCCTTCGGCCAGGCATCCGGCCCAAGCTTGCCCGTCACCGGACCTGTCGCCGGCTCCGGCTGCGGCCAGGTGAGGATGTATGAGCCATCCGGACGCAGTTCGATCGTGTAGGTGGCGCATCGGAAATAGCACGGCGACTGGTAGAACCGGATCAGTTGCTGCGACGGGGCCTCAACCTGCATGGTTCTTGGCGCATCGGTCACCGCGCCCGCGCATCCGGCCAGCATGACCGCCGCCGCGAACCCGATGAACTTGCGCATGGCGCCCTCCGCTTTGTCCCAAGCCCTACACTATGGCGCGTCTTGCAGAAAGGAAGCGATGGCTTCGCGGGCCGCCGGCTCGGTCAGCATCGGGGCGTGACCGACTTGCGGGACGGGCGCTACACGCAGGCGTGGCGCCACGCGCTTCATGCGGGCGATCGTGCCAGCTTCGATGATGTCGCTCTGCTCGCCGTGCACCAGCAGCAGCGGGCCAGTCTTCGCCAGGCGGCGAAAGGCCGGCCACAGCATGCGCGCCGCGATCCAGCTGACAACCGGGCCCGCGGTGCGGACGACATTTGGATCGTAGTCGATCGCGGGCTTGCCATTCACCTCGCGGAAGAGGCGGTGGGCGAATGGAAGCCAGGCCTCTTCGCGAAGAGTGGGGAAGGCGGCGCCATTGGTGCGTTTCACGTAGGCAACTGCGTCGGCCCATGTTTCCACCGGTGCGCTCTTGCCGGCATAGGCCCGGATGCGCGCGAGCCCGGCCTTGCCCACTTCAGGCCCAACATCGTTGAGCACGGCTCCTCCAATGACGGCCGGATTCCGGACCGCCAGCGTCATGATGACGAGGCCGCCAAGAGAGGTACCCACGAAGACCGCCCGGGGCGCGCCGATCGAAGCCAGCAAGGCTGCAATGTCGTCGGCATAGGTCCGCGGGCTGTATTGCCGCGGGTCAGTGCTGCGGTCTGACCGGCCCCGGCCGCGAAGGTCGACCGCCAGCACGCGCCGGCCGAGAGCCGCGATCGCCGGCGCCACATCCTCGAAATCGCGTGAGTTGCGCGTCAGACCCGGGATGCAGACAACCGGCAGCTTGCCGCTGCTCCGGCCATAGTCGCGGGCATGGAGCTTCAGGCCATCGGCCGAGCGCCATTCGTGGACACGAAACGCCTCTGTCACCACCCCTCCCATCGCCCAGTGCCGGCGGACAACGTGCCGGCGGACACAGCGCTGGATGTCGCCCATCGAGGAAAACTCATGAGCCTCTCGATGCAGGAGTACCAGACCCATTTCCGCCGGCTGCATCACAATTATAGAATCATTCTAAAATAGTTCTTGAATCGCGTGTTCCACTCGCTAGGTTGGCTGCAGACTTCGGCAAGCGGCGCTTCCCGGCTGACGCCGGCGCACACGCGGCGCGCACGGTTTCGCCGTCATGTTCGACACGAGGAAGGCAACAGGATTCTAACTGGCAATCGCACGAAACACCTCGGACACATCGGCTTTTTGGATCGGAGAAAAACATGGCTGACGACAGCAAATGCCCTGTCCCGCACTCGCGCGGCAGGATGAACAACGACTGGTGGCCGAACCAGCTGAACGTTGGCGTCCTGCACCAGAACACGCCCGACAGCGATCCGATGGGCAAGGGCTTCAACTACGCCAGGGAATTCGACTCGCTCGACCTCGACGCCGTGGTCAGGGATCTCCGCGCCCTGATGACGGACTCGCAGAGCTGGTGGCCGGCCGACTATGGCCATTACGGGCCCTTCTTCATCCGCATGGCCTGGCACGCTGCCGGCACCTATCGCACCGGCGATGGACGCGGCGGCGGCGGACGCGGCCAGCAGCGCTTCGCCCCGCTCAATTCCTGGCCTGACAACGGCAACCTCGACAAGGCGCGCCGCCTGCTCTGGCCGATCAAGCAGAAATACGGCGCCAAGCTTTCGTGGGCCGATCTCATGATCCTGACCGGCAACGTCGCGATCGAGTCGATGGGCGGTCCGACCTTCGGCTTCGGCGGCGGCCGCGCTGATGTGTGGGAACCAGAGAACCATGTGAACTGGGGCGCCGAAGACGCCTGGCTGGCTGACTCGAAACATGCCGCCAGCCGCTATTCCGGCGACCGAGAACTCCACGGCAATCTCGGCGCCGTGCAGATGGGTCTCATCTACGTCAACCCGCAGGGCCCGGACGCCAATCCCGATCCGCTGGCCTCGGCGCGCGACATCCGCGAAACCTTCGGCCGCATGGCGATGAACGACGAAGAGACCGTAGCGCTGGTCGCCGGCGGCCACACCTTCGGCAAGGCCCACGGCGCGGGTCCGGACAGCCATGTCGGCAAGGAGCCGGAAGGCGCCGACATCTGCGAACAGGGCCTGGGCTGGACATCGAGCTTCGAAAGCGGCATGGCCGGCCACACCATCACTTCAGGCATCGAAGGCGCGTGGAAGCCGAAACCCACCACGTGGGACAATGGCTATCTCGACACGCTGTTCGGCTTTGAATGGGAGTTGACCAAGTCTCCCGCCGGCGCACACCAGTGGAAGCCGAAAGGCAATACGGGCGACGGCCTGGTCGAGGATGCGTACGACAAGACAAAAAAGCATGCGCCGATGATGACCACGGCCGACCTCGCCCTGCGCATGGATCCGAAATACGAAAAGATCTCGCGCCGCTTCCATCAGAACCCGAAAGAATTCGCCGACGCGTTCGCCCGCGCCTGGTTCAAGCTCACGCACCGCGACATGGGTCCCAAGCAGCTCTATCGCGGCAAGCTGGTTCCGAAAGAGACGCTGATCTGGCAGGACCCGATCTCGGGCGCCCCCAGCACTATCGACAACGCAGACGCCGAAGCGCTGAAGGCGAAAATCCTCGCCACCGGACTTTCGGTGTCGCAACTGGCTTCGGCGGCGTGGGCCTCGGCTTCGACCTTCCGCGGTTCCGACAAGCGCGGCGGCGCCAATGGCGCGCGCGTGCGCCTCGCGCCGCAGAAGGACTGGGCGGTCAACAAGCCCGCCGACCTTGCCAAGGTGATCTCTGCGCTTGAGGGCATCCGGAAGGAGTTCAATGCAGGCGCAAAGAAAGTCTCGCTCGCCGACCTGATCGTTCTTGCCGGCAACGCCGCCGTCGAGAAAGCCGCGAAGGCCGGCGGCCATGACGTGAAGGTTGCCTTCACTCCGGGCCGTGGCGACGCAACGCAGGAAGAGACCGAGATCGAGTCGTTTGCCTGGCTTGAGCCGAAGGCCGACGGTTTCCGAAACTATGTGCGCAAGCCGATCATGCCGGTCGAGGATCACCTCGTCGACCGCGCGCAGCTCCTCAACCTGTCGGCGCCGGAAATGACGGCGCTGGTCGGCGGCCTACGCGTGCTGCAGGTCGGCGACGACAAGCTCGGCGTCCTCACGGCGCGGCCGGGCGTGCTGTCGAACGACTTCTTCGTCAACCTGCTCGACATGGGCGTGAAGTGGAAGGCCGTCGACGGCCAGGACAACCTCTTCGAAGGCCGCGACCGCAAGTCGGGCCAGGTGAAGTGGACCGGCACGCGCGCCGACCTCGTCTTCGGATCGCACTCGCAGCTCCGCGCTCTCGCGGAAGTCTACGGCGCCAACGATGCGAAGCAGAAGTTCGTCAAGGACTTCGTGGCCGCATGGACCAAGGTGATGAACCTGGACCGTTTCGACCTCGCCTGACCTTCGCAGGGCGTGCAACGACGCTATGTGCAATCGCGGCCGGATCCTGCTGACAGGGTCCGGCCGCAAGTCCGCCAGCCTCCACGACGACGCCGGACCATGCCCGGGCTAGCGCCGCGTGTGGAGCGCCCGTACAACCCCACCGATGAAGAACCCCCTCGCCGCCCTTTGGCATCAGGCGCGCTACAGCATCGACCGGGCCTTCAAGACCGGCGAGCGCCGCCATGAGTTCGAGCACAAATACCGCAAGCACGGCGACTATTTCGGCTATCGCGACAACCCGTACGAACTCGACAAGTACCGGCGCACCTTCGAGCTGATGAAGCAGTGGCGCCCCGCCAGCGACTCGGCGCTGGAGATCGGCTGCAGCGTCGGCGTTTTCACCGCGATGATCGCGCCCGAGTTCAGGACCGTCACCGCCGTCGACATCGCCAACGAAGCCCTCTCCATCGCCAGGACCCAGGTCGGCGCCGCGGGCGATGTCAGCTATGTGCAGGGCGACCTGCTTTCGCTCGACCTGAAGCGGACCTTCGACGTCATCTTCTGCGCCGAGGTGCTGATGTATGTGCGCGAGGCCGACGCACCCGCCGCCTGCGCCGTGCTCGACCGGCATCTGGCGCCCGGAGGCCTCATCGTCGAGGTTACCCAGCAGGATCGCGAAGCCGGCCGCCCCAAATTCTTTCACGGCTGGGACAAGGTATTGGGCCAGCATTTCCAGATCAGGCATCGCGAACGCTTCGAGGATCCGGCGCGGCCATACGAGGTCGTCGCGTACTCGCGCCGCTGAGCCGGCGACCGCTCCCGCCATCGATTCCAGTCGGGACATTTCCGCCACGCCAGCCCGGCTTCGACGGCGCTCGTTCCGGAACTGGAAAGTTTACGTTGGCGTCGCTGGGTAAAGCGAAACCCTGATCGCAATCAGACTTGTCGCAAAATGTATCAACGTGCTTGTTGGCCCATAACGCGCATGTTACCGGTCAGACCTTAGGGTAACATGGGCGTGACTAGGGGCTCTCTCGGGGACTAGGGCCTTCCTCACCGGGTCGGAGGGAAGGGTTTGGGCAGTATATCGGGGCTGCAGGTTTTCGTTATTTCGCTTGAGCGCGCTGTAGAGCGCCGCGAATACATGCGCAGCCTTGTCTCACAACTTGGATTGACTGCGAACATCATTGCCGCTGTCGATGGCAGACGCCTCACCGCCGGCCAGCGCGCCCGCTACAACAGCGACCGCGCCAAGCGCGTCTATGGCTGCGAAATGACCGACAGCGAGATCGCCTGCTATCTCAGCCACCTCTCGATCTATTCGCGCATGCTCGAACAGCGCATCCCCGAGGCGCTGATCCTCGAGGACGACATCTCCTGCGTCGGCGACCTAAAGCCGATCGTCGAGCAGGTGCTGAATCTGCCGCAAGGCTCGTGGCAAGTCGTCCGCCTGCAGACGACCAAGAAATCCGTCGCCGCGGGCGACTCGACGCGCACCGCGGGCGAGGCCGTCGCAAAAGTCGGCGACCGCGAGATTTTCCGCCTCAAGACCAGCGTGCTCGGCGGCTGCGCCTATCTGATCCGCCTCGGCGCCGCGGCCGCCATGCTCGCGCGCTCCGAGCATATCGACATGCCGATCGACCAGACGCTCGACCGCTACTGGGAAAACGGCATCATCCCTTACGTGCTGCGTCCCATGCCGGTGTGGCACGAGGACCTGTTCGAATCCGAGATCGGCGTCCGCGGCCGCGCAGCCGAGATCAAGCCATCGATGGGCGTACTTGTGCGCCGGCGCCAGCAGCGCCTCGTCGATAGCCTCAACAAGCGCATCTTCTGGGTCTCGTTCCGCGTGCCCAGCGTCGGCGGCGCTCTCTCGAAGCTGGGCGTCGGCAGTGCTCGCAAGGCGTTGCATGCGCTGTGGGGCGCACAGGTCATCCAGGAAGCGTAGGCAGGCCCGCGTAGAGTAGATGGACACCCTCGCTCTCATCCGGCTCAACCACGAGCTCGCCATCTGGCGCAGGGCTTGGAAAGCCCCGATTCTGTGGTGGCGCGACGATGATTGCCGCGAACCCACCTGGCGCCTCGACCGCCTGCTCGATGTCCGCGGCGGCCTGCCGCTGACGCTGGCCGTTATCCCCGATGGCGATCTTGCCGCGCTGGCCAGACGCCTCGCTGCCGTCGAGGGTGTCAGCATCGCCCAGCACGGCATCGACCACGAGAACAAGCTGCCCGATGGCGGGCCCCGCAGCGAATTCGCGGCAGACATGGGCCAGGACCAGATCAACGCTTCGGTCACCGCCGGTCACGCACGCCTCGCCGCCGCCGGCCTCACCCCGCAGGTCTTCGTGCCGCCCTGGAACGAGCCCAGCGACAAGCTGGTGGCCGCCATCAAGGCTTCGGGCTACGACACTTATTCCATCGGCATCCATGGCAAGCCGCGCGATAGCCTCGAGCACATCGGCGCCCAGGTCGATATCCTGCGCTGGAAAGGCGCGCCGAGATTCCGCGGCCGCCGCCGCATCTTCGACGCCTTGCGCAAGCAGCTCGAAGACCGCCGCAAATCCGAAACCTTCGCCGAACCGATCGGCCTGCTCACCCACCATCTCGTGCACGACGAGGCGGCATGGCGCTTCCTCGCCTGGTTCGCCGCGTTCGCTCCCAACCGTTTCGACGTCCGCAGCTTCGAGGACCTCCATGAGGAGCGCGACTCCGGCGCCACCCCGCTATTCCCGAAACGCCGGGCAAGGACGACCGGTTAGCGCACCATCTCCTTCAATACCTCGACCTCGCGCGCGAAGGCGTCCGTGCCCGGCGACACCAGCTCGACATGCCCGGTGCGCGGCACGACAATCACCTCGGCCGGATCGCCCGCGGCCTTGGCGCGCCGCGTCCAGTCCTCGCCCAGCAGCGCCGGCGCGATCCCGTCCTTGTCGCCGTTGACGCTCACCTGCCGCACCTTCAGCGGCAGCATCGTCGCGGGCGAGGTATCCGAGAACACGTTCGACCGGCTGGAGCTGATCCTGCCCACAAGCTGCTCCATGATGGAGGCAAGGCACTCCGGCTGCGTCACCGGCGCCGAGCGCTGCAGGTCCGCCAGCCCGCCTGAATTCACCACGCCCGAAATCGGCAGCGGGTTCTCTATCCTCAACGGCGAAGACACCGGCAGTTTCGGCCGCGCCGCCAGCCACATCGCGAGGTGGCCGCCGGCCGAGTGCCCAAACGCCGCCACCTTGTCGATCCTGAGATTGTACGCCGCCGCGTGGTCACGCAGCGCGTCCGCGCCGTGCGCCACATCGAGGAACGTGCCCGGATAGCCGCCCCCCGCCTCGTCCACGCCGCGATACTCGATATTCCAGACCGCGAGCCCCTGCTTGCGCAGGTCCTCCGCCGCATAGTTCATCAGGGTGCGGTCCGCGATCGCCTTCTGCCAGCACCCGCCATGCACCATCAGCACCACCGGATGCGGCCCCGCCCCATCGGGCAGCCACAGGTCGGCGACATCCGTCGCGCCTTGCCCCCAGCGAATCTCGTGCGTCGGCGCCGGGCTCGGCCGCGCGAGCAGGTCGTCCCAGGTCAGCAGCCGGTTCACTTGTCGGGGCGCCTCCTGCGCGGCTTGTGTCGCGGGCTGCTGGCCGGAACAGGCGGCGAGTCCAAGCAACAGGGATGACATCACGATGCGCATGCGCCTTGAGTGGCAAGCCCGGCCAGGCATTGCAAGTGCTGCACGCCCGCGCGAGATAGCGCCATGCAGACGCCCAAAGTCCCCACCTCGCGCCGGGAAGCCGAAGCGCTGGACATCGACGATCCCGTGCAGCACGCCCGCACTGCCTTCGCGCTGCCTGAAGGCGTGATCTATCTCGACGGCCACTCGCTCGGCCCCGCCACGCATGAAGCGCTCAAGCGGGTGCAGCAAGCCGCGGCCCTTGAATGGAAGGACGGACTGATCCGCTCGTGGAACACCGCCAACGCGGATGGCGGCTGGATCGACCTCCCCTCTGCCGTCGGCGCCCGCATCGCCGGCCTGATCGGCGCGGCCCCCGACGAAGTGATCATCTGCGACAGCGTCTCGGTGAATCTCTTCAAGCTCGCCGCCGCCGCAATGAAGCTTGCAGGCACGAAGACCCTCATCGTCGAGGACAGCGAATTCCCGACCGACCAGTATGTGCTGGAAGGCCTCGCCGATCTCGCTGGCGCAACCCTCAGGCGCGTCTCCGCCAATGAAGGCATCGCCGCCCTCGGCCGCGACCCCTGCGTGCTCGTCAAGAGCGCGGTCAACTACCGCACCGCCCTCATCGCCGACATCCCCGCGCATGAGCAAGCCGCGAAACAGCATGGCAGCGTCATCGTCTGGGACCTCTCCCATGCGGCCGGCGTCATCGACCTCGACCTCGCCGGGCAAGGAGCGTGGCTTGCCGCCGGCTGCACCTACAAATTCCTCAATGGCGGCCCCGGCGCACCCGCCTACATCTACATCCGCGGCGACCTCGCCGTGAAGCTCGCAACGCCCATCCCCGGCTGGATGGGCCACGCCCAGCCCTTCGCGTTCGATGCGCACTACAGGCCGCGTCTCGGCGTCGCGCGCTTCGCCTCCGGCACGCCAGGCATCCTCTCGCTCGCGGCTCTCGACGGCGCCCTCGCCGCCTTCAACGGCATCGACCCGCGCATGGCCACGCTGAAAGCGCAACGCCTCGGCGCCCTCGTCATCGCCCGCTGCATGGCGCTCGGCCTCGACATCATCTCCCCGTTCGACGCCACGCAGCGCGGCGGCCATGTCAGCGTCCGCCATCCGGAAGGCTACGCCGTCGTCCAGGCCCTGATCGCCCGCAACGTCATCGCCGACTTCCGCGCCCCGGACGCGATGCGCTTCGGCGTCTCTCCGCTCTTTGTCCGCTACGCCGACGTCTGGGACGCCATGGACGCCCTCGCCGACATCCTCGCTCGCGCCGCCTGGGACAAGCCCGAATTCAAACGCCGCGCCACGGTAACTTGATCGAGGGCGCCCGGCCGTGGTTTGTTGCGATTGCAAGAATGCCGGCAATTTCTGGGAGGACGCCCGATGTCTCTGAAACTCTACATGCATCCTGTCTCCACCGTCAGCCGCCCGGTGCGCCTGTTCATCCAGGAGAAGAACCTCCCCGTCGCCGAACAGGTCGTCGACCTGATGACAGGCGAGCACATGAAGCCCGACTACAGCGCCATCAACCCGAGCAGGCAGGTGCCCGTGCTCGAAGACGGCGATTTCCGCCTGCCCGAAAGCTCCGCCATCCTCAAATACCTCGCCGCGCGCTTCGACTGCCCGGAATATCCGAAGGACCTGAAGCAGCGCGCCAAGGTCGACGCGGCGATGGACTGGACCAACACCCTGCTCTACCGCGATTTCGGCTATGGCCTGCTCTATCCGCAGATCTTCCCGCACCACAAGCGGCCAACCGACGAGCAGCAGAAGGGCACGGTCGCCTGGGGCAAGGAGAAGTGCCAGGCCGCCCTCGCCATCCTCGACCAGCAGATGCTCGGCAGGAACGACTATCTCTGCAACAACCAGATCTCGATCGCGGATTATTTCGCGGCCTGCATCGTCACCGCCGGCGAGATCATCGGCTGCGAGTTCAACGACTATCCGAACATCAAGCGCTGGCTCGGCAACATGAAGAAGCTGAAATCGTGGGGGCCCGTCAACGAAGTGATGTACGGCTTCGCCGGCTCGCTCAAGGGCCAGCAGTTCGAGACAGTCTGAGGAGCGCCGGGCTGATGATCATCAAGGGCCTGCACCACAACGCCTATCGCTGCCGGGACTCGGAAGAGACGAGGAAATTCTACGAGGACTTCCTCGGCCTCCCCCTGGTCAACGCGTTCGAGATCCGGGCCACCAAGACCGGCCGCGAAACCCGCGTGCTGCATTCCTTCTACCGGATGGCCGACGGCTCCAGCCTCGCCTTCTTCGAAGTCCCCGGCGAGGACGGCAAGGATTTCGTGTTCAAGGAACAGCACGATTTCGACCTGCACATCGCCCTGGAAATCCCGCACGGCGATCTCGAAACCTGGAAGCGGAAGGGCGAGGCCGCCGGCCGCCACGTGCGCGGCATCGCCGACCACCAGATGATCGACTCGATCTACTTCCGCGACCCCAACGGCTACGTCATCGAACTCACCGCCAAACGCCCCGGCCACGACGCCATGATGGACCCGAAGAAGAACAACGCCCGCGAACACCTGCAGACGTGGCAAAAGACGAAGCCGGTCTGATCAAACCACTTCATACGGGTCGGTTCTGGAAGCGGACGAAGTCCGCGTCCCCCGCGCACGCGGGGGTCCAGGGGCCCCGGGCGCCTGCGTCACAACCGTGACGACGTGGGCCAGGGTCTCTTCCATGGCCCGACCACATGATGAAGGCCCCGCAGTGTCAGGAAGTGGTGGAGGACAAAGCTTGGAACCGCCTACCGCGGCGTACACGCCGCGAAGTGGAACTCACCCTTCTTCGATTCCCTCCCGCCGCAGTCGCGCTGTAACCCCACCACGCGGAGGTTCCGGAATTTCACCTCTCCTGCGCCCCACTGCAGTGCAATCGGCCCCGGCGCCGTCAGCGGCCCGTCGGCGTCCACCGTCCTTGTGCCGTCGAACATGATGAGCACATGCCTGCCCATGGCGTGGATTGTCACCTCGCTCCATTTTCCCGCGGCGTTCACCTGCGCCAGCGGCGGTGTGAAGTATCCCGGCACGGCGCCCGTACGTCCGCTCTGGTCTGGCCGCTTGTCGAAGATGTTGGCCTCATAGCAGGTCGTCGCATCAATCTTCCCGCGGTCGGAGCATCGGAAGAAGATGCCGCTGTTGTGCGGGTCGCCGACAAACACCTCCACCGTCAGCTCGAAGTCCGAGAACTCCTCCTTCGAGACCAAATAGCTTGGACCCGATCCGGCCGAGGCCGCGATCACGCCGCGTGAAAAATTCCAGTTCGCATCCCCTGTGCGATCGAACCCGCCAAGCCCGCGAGCCAGCAAGTCCTTTCCCGGCGCCGTGATGCATCCCACCGCCGCCAACGCCGCCAGCCCAAGCCACCACCGCATCGCGACGTCTCCCCACGCTTGTGTCTTGCGGATCATCCAGCGCCCCGCACCCAGCCGCAAGGCGCGTGTGATGATGCAGGCAGAACGTCCTCCCACATCCTGGCGCAGGACCATCGGACACAGACCCCGCCCGTTTCCCGCCTAATCCCGCGGGATTGTCCCCCGATTCCGGCCCTCCCTGAGAAGCAAAAGCGCTGCGCCACAAGCACAACCTTCATGTTGGCGCTGTTGGGGAGTTTTTATTTTCCCCAACCCCCTTCGCGGCGCCCTCATATTTGCAGGCATGAGACGCCTGACACAGAACGAAGAACACGAACGCATGCTGGGCCGGCCCTATTACGCGCCGCTGCCGCCGGCGGAGAATGGCCGCCTCGCGCCTGTCCCCGCTCTGTGGGATCGCGCCTGCGAATTCATGGCCCAGCTGATGCGCCATGTCGGCGCCACGCGAGACGTTGCGCGCCGCTGGCATATCCGCCGCCGCGACAGGCGCGAGGTGATGAAGCTCCTCTCGCCCGTCGAGAAGCTGGTCCGATGCTGCCTCATCATCCAGGCCGCAACCTGGCTGCTGATGACGCCTGAAGGCCGCCGCATGGTGCGGGAAGTCCCGAAGCAGCAACCGCCCGAACCTCGCAAGCCGTTCCAGAAGGTCCAGCCGCATCGCATCACCATCCCGCATCCGGGCTGGAACACCATCGCCCAGATGTGGCGCCCCGAGACGCCGCCTCCGCCAAAGCCTGAACCGAAGGACAAGAGCGACCCGGCGAACTGGCGCTGCGGCTTTCCTGTCGTGGGCTGGAACCGCTCCACTCGCGATCCCGACGCGCCGCCCGAGCGCAGGCGCATGACCGCGGATCACCTCATCATCGCCGGCGACGTCGAACATGCCGGCGCGCTGTCGCTGAAGCAGAAACACGAGAAACACTCGTCGGGCCTCATCCTCGCGCGCCGCATCGAGGCGCTGGCGCGGGTCATCGCAAATCCCGAGCCCGCGATCCGCCGCGCCGCACGCTTTCTTGCAGGCGTATCGCTCTCTGTCCTCGCCACGCTGGAAGGCGCCGCGTCGTCCCACACCTGGGATCAGGGCCGCGCCGAACTCCTCCACGCCAACCTGCATCTGATGCGCGCCGTCTCCGTTCTCGCGCGACCGATCGAGCCCGGATAGCAATGCGCCAACGCAAGCACGATTTCGTCGGCCCTGCCTTGCACCCATCGGCGAGGTCGCGGTCACATGCGCGCTGGTCCGCAGGACATGGTTTCACGGACCTTTTTTGTTTGCCGCTCACGTCCCAATGTGTGATCGATGCTGTGAAATGCGAAGCAGGAGTCGAACATGCGGCGGCGCGATCTGATGCTGGGTGCGGGCGCTCTTCTCGGAACAGCCGCCTGCCAGACCGGCGCGGCGCCGCTCAAGGCAAGCGACTCGCGCTTGCAGGCCGCATTCTTCTACGCCTTCCCGCTCTACGAAATCGCGCGCACCGGGCAGACCCGCGCCGCACAGACCGGCCTCAACCGCATGGGCCACCGCGCGACACTGGCCGACCACACCATGCGGGCGATCACCGCGCCGAACAACGACACCATCTATTCCTCCTCCCAGCTTGAACTCTCTGGCGGGCCGATGGAAGTCGCGGCGCCCACCGACAGTCAACGCTACTTCAACATCACCTTCATGGACGCCTTCACCGACAATTTCGCCGGCGTCGGAACGCGGCTTACGGGTGGAGCAGGCGGCCGCTACTGGATCGCGGGTCCGCAATGGACCGGGGCGGCGCCTGCCGGCATCACCGTCCTGCGCTCCAGCACCAACGACGTCTGGATGCTTGGCCGCATCGTGGTCGATGGCGCCGACGATTTGGCCGCAGCGAAAGCGCTGCAGTCGCAGATCGTTCTCCGGCCAACCGCCAACAACGCGCCGCGGCCCTTCGCGGTCAAATGCACGAGCGTGGAAGATCCCGAGAACTTCCTCGCCGTCGTCAACGAGATGCTTGCCCGATCCCCTGGCGCAGCCGGCCATCTCGGCCGGCGCAGCAGATTCGCGAGCGTCGGCATCGGCGCCGCCGCCGCCTCGCCCGAAGTCATCGCGGCCTGGCGCGACTACCTGCCCAAGGGCCTCGCCGTCCTGCGCGAGACCTTCCAGTTCCGCGAACTGGTCTCCAATGGCTGGAGCTACCAGCCGCCCGGCGTCGGCGAATTCGCCGCCACGGACCAGCTCCGCGCAGCCATCGCCCTTGGCGGCCTGGCGGCCCTGCCCGAAGCCGAGGCGATGTACTTCCATGCCCTGTTCGAACCATCGGGCGAACGGCTTGCCGGCGAACGCAGGTATGTCTGGCGCGTTCCACCCGGCGGCGTCCCGGCCGACGCCTTCTGGTCGCTGACGATGTACCAACCCGAGGATGACGGCCGCTATTTCTTCACCCAGAACCCGATCAATCGTTTCTCCGTCGGCAACCGCACCAAGGGACTCGTCGCCAATCCCGATGGTTCGATGGACATCCTGATCCAGCACGATCCGCCGTCCGGCCCGCTTGCCGCGAACTGGCTGCCGGCGCCCCGGGGTCCGCTGCGACTCGCGTTGCGCGCCTACCTCCCGCGCGCCGAACTGCGCCAGCGAAAATGGAAAATACCGGCGCTGAAGCGCGTCTAGATCTGGCCCAGCAACGCGAAGATCAGCACGATCACCAGGATCGTCCCCAGCGTGCCGGACGGCCAGTATCCCCACGACTTCGAATGCGGCCAGCTCGGCACGGCGCCGAGAACAAGCACGAGAAGAACGATCAGCAGAAGCAGGGAAGTCGTGCTCAGCACCATCGCAGAAAAGTCTCCACAACAAGGGTCCGCCTGAGACAACGCTCCGGCGGAAACCCCCGTTCCCCCACAGCGGCCACCGGCTCGCCTTTGGAACTTCAAGGGGTCCCGAAGCGTTGCTTCTTTTGGCGGGCAATCCGCCAAGGACACACCCCATGACCATCGAAGGCATTCTCATCGCGCTCGTGATTGGCGCAGTCGCAGGCTGGCTTGCCGGCCTCATCGTCAAAGGCGCCGGCTTCGGACTTGTCGGCAACATCATCATCGGCATCGTCGGCGCATTCGTCGCGGCCTGGTTGCTCCCCGCCATCGGCGTCGGCTTCTCGGCCGGCAGTCCGATCGTGACGAGCATCCTCTACGCCACCATCGGCGCCGTCATCGTCCTGGTGATCGCCTCGCTGATCCGTCGCACGCCTGTCGCTTGAAGCCGGACTAGCTGATCAGCTTGACCGGCCGGCTGACCTTGAAATCGGTGCAGCCAAACAGGTCGGGCACGAACTCCCGTGATGGTGGCGCCGGAAGCCGCCATGTGGCCATCTAGCCCCACCATCACATAACCTGCCGGGGCGTTGATCCATGTCGAGCCCTGCAGCTTCACGCGGCGCGTAGCGGGATCATAGGTGCCCTGCATCCGGTAGGCGCCCTTGGGAATGTCGGGGTTTTCCGGCAGGGGTCCGAACGAGAAGGTCGCGACGATCTGCCTGCCCGCGCCTTGATCAATATCCAGCTCGAGCGCCGTGACGCCCTGGGTGCAGACATAGCGCCCCGTCCATTCGCCGGTCACGGCGGCATGGCCGGGCAGAAGCTGGGCATGCGCCGAAGAGATCCACATCAACCCGGCAAACGCGGCCAGGGCGGAAAACCCCACAAGGGCAAATCGGATCAAGGTCTGTCCTCACGAATCCCTGTTCCCGGCATCGCCTCCCATTCGGGCGGGATTTTGTTGGCGGTGTGTCGGCCACACGCAATACGCGAACCCGCTTGCTCTTGTTCGCCGTCAGCCACACCTGCAATGTCTGTCGCAGGTCCGCATGTTCCGAGTGCGGCATAGTTCGGGGGATTCCTGGTCCATGGCCGGTCTTGGCGTCAGCGAATGGTTGGCTGCGGGCCGAGCGCTCGCGCGCCGCAACCTGCTGCGCTATGGCGGCAACCGCACCCTGACCGAGACGTTCGAAAAGCGCTTCGCCGCCTACCTCAAGGCCAGGCACGTGCTGGCCGTCCAGGGCGGCACTGGCGCCCTGACAGCCTCCCTCGCCGCCGCAGGCGTGGGACCCGGCGATGAAGTCATCGTGCCCGCCTACACCTGGATGGCCACGGCCGCCGCCGCCGTGATGGTCGGCGCGGTTCCCGTGATCGCCGACATCGACGAATCCCTGATGCTCGACCCGGCCAGCGTCGAGCGCAACATCACGCCTTTCACCCGCGCCATCATGCCCGTGCACATGGGCAACTCGCCCGCCGACATGGACGCGATCATGGCGATCGCCCGCAAGCACCGCCTGCTCGTGATCGAAGATGCCTGCCAGTCCGTCGGCGTGCCGTACAAGGACCGCTTCACCGGCGCCATCGGCGACATCGGCGCCTTGTCCTTCAACCACTTCAAGAACATCAACATCGGCGAAGGCGGCGCGATCGTCACATCCGACGACCGCCTGTTCGCGCGCGCACGCAACTATCACGACCTCGGAGCCTTCGTGCGCGGGCACAAGGAAACCTACAACGAGCCCGTCTTCATCGGCACCAACATGCGCGTCACCGAACTCGCCGGCGCCATGCTCGGCGTGCAGCTCTCGAAGCTCGGCCCCGTGCTGACCCGCCTGCACGATCGCCGCAAGGCCGTGCTGCCGCTGTTCGAAGGCCGGCGCGGCGTGCGCGTGTCGCCGCACAACAGTCCCGAAAGCGCCGTTGGCCTGACCGTGCTGTTCGACCGCAGCGAAGACGCGGTCCGTTTTGCCGAGGCCACCGGCGCCCAGCGCCTGCAGGACAATTCCAAGCACGTCTACAAGGACTGGGAGCCGATCATGTCCCAGCGCACTTTCCACCCGAAGATGAGCCCATGGGCCTGGGCGCAGCGCAGGATCGAATACACGCCCGATATGTGCGCCCGTTCTCTCGACATTCTCTCGCGCACCTGCCGCATCGATCTCGGTGGCCGCGGGCCGGCCATGATGTTCCGCAAGCGCTGGGACAAGAAAATGGCGGCGTTCGACGCATCCGCTTCGCAGGCCACGACCCTTGCGCCGCAGACGGATGGGGCCCCCGCCGGAATGGTCGGCAGCGCGGACTGATCGTCAGAGGCTACGGCCTGACCTGACCAGCCGGGGTCTGCCTCAAGGCTGGCGCGTGAGGCTGAAGTCGGTGCAGAGCTGCCTGTCCATCGCGCCGCTGATCAGCTTGCCGTCATCGCTCAGCAGGCCCTCGACAAGCTCGGCGCCGTCTGCCGGGCCTACAGATTTCAGAGACACCAGGCGCGCCGCCTCGTTGACGGCGACAGTCGCAGGCCAGCTCAGCACGCCGATGTCGCCCTTAGACAGTACGGCCTCGCCGGGCTTGGCGGCGTCGATCGTCACCTGAAACGGCGACTCGATCCTGTAGCAGGTGATCGTGCCCGCCCACTTGCCCGCCAGAGAGATCCCAGCCGCAGCAGGCGCCGGCGTTGCCGCCGCAGGGGCCGCCGCCTCGCTCGCGGGCGCAGCTGGCGCCGGAGATTCCGGCGTGCATGCGCCGACAGAAACCGCAGCAAGCAATGCGGTGCAGACCAAGAGC
This sequence comes from uncultured Alphaproteobacteria bacterium, assembly GCA_963718145.1. Lineage (GTDB taxonomy): Bacteria > Pseudomonadota > Alphaproteobacteria > Caulobacterales > Hyphomonadaceae > UBA7672. The sequence continues at coordinate 40,188 of CAVQYJ010000023.1, forward strand.
CTGTTCATTGGATCACCCGACCAGTTTCGCCTGCGTGTGCTTCGCGATCTCGTCGCGCGTCACGCCGGGAGCAATCTCCACCACTTTCAGGCCGCCGTCCACGACGTCGAACACTCCGAGATTGGTGATGATGCGGTCGACCACGGCCTTGCCGGTCAGCGGCAGCGAGCATTCCTTCAGAAGCTTCGTCTCTCCCGCCTTGCTGGCATGGTCCATGATCACGACGACGCGCTTGACGCCCGCGACAAGATCCATCGCCCCGCCCATGCCCTTCACCAGCTTGCCCGGAATCATCCAGTTGGCGAGGTCGCCTTTTTCGGAGACTTCCATGGCGCCAAGGATAGCGAGATCGATGTGCCCGCCGCGGATCATCCCGAACGACTGGGATGAGGAGAAATACGATGTCCGGTCCAGCTCGGTGATCGTCTGCTTGCCGGCGTTGATCAGGTCGGGATCTTCCTCGCCCTCGAACGGGAACGGCCCCATGCCGAGCATGCCGTTCTCCGACTGCAGCGTGACGTCCACGCCCTCAGGAATGTGGTTGGCCACCAGCGTTGGAATGCCGATGCCGAGGTTCACATAGAACCCGTCCTTCAGCTCCTTCGCGGCGCGCGCCGCCATCTGATCACGATCCCAGGGCATCGAGGCCTCCTTGCGCATCATCCCTATGGACGAACGATATTATCGTGTCGCCATATTCGGGGTCGTCCACTCTTATTGCCTTGTGCGTTTCGCTAACGCCTAACGACAGCATCTTCTGCTCGAGCGCCGCCATGATTTGCCGACACATCTCAGAGAACTTTTCTTCGGCAAGCTCTGAATCCTCTTCAGGTGAGCCCGCGATCAGCGACGAAGCGTAGATCGCATTGGTCCAGAACTGACCGGCATCTTTCGTCAGCTGCCGGTCACCGCTGCGCTTCAGGTAGGCTCTGCCACCTTCCACGAAGGCATCACAATTCAGATAACTGAGCACGTCGTTGACCGCTTCACACAAGACTGCGGCGGACGGCACAGGGTATTCGGGCCGAGTGACCGGCCATGTGCCGATGGGAGTCGTCATCAAGGCGCCTCCCAGGCCGTCTTGAGCAGCTTCTTCAGTTCGGCATCTACGTCCTTGGCGGATGTGAGCACGGCGACCGCCGTGTTGCGATCCGACCAGCCTTCATTCTTCTTGGGCGCTTCCAGCCGCTTCGAGGCCTTCAACGGCACGGCGAGGCCGAGGCGGACATTGTCCTTGGTCGGGCGGGCGGCGGCGAACTGGTATTTGCGCGAGAAGCCGGTGAAGGATTTCTTCTCGCCGATGATGGCGCCGTCAAGTCTGGAGACGGCCGCGACAAGCGCGTCGTGGATCTTGAGATGGTCAGGATTTTTCCAGAGCGCAGCGATAAGCGCCTCGGGATCATCCCATCCCATGTTCTCACCGGCGAAGGCCGCATCGAGCACGATGGCGGCGCGGTTGACACCCAGGCCGTGATTGGCGCGCAGCCAGTCGGCGCGGGCCTTGGGCTTCGTCTCGGGGCATTTCTTCGCGATCTTGACCCACTGCTCCAGCGTCTTGCCGGTGTCGCGCTGCAGCCCCTCGCGCACGCTGGCGAACCATTTCTTCTGCTGTTCGGTCAGGCCTTGTTCCACGAACCTCTCTCCTTCAAGCACTGACCTTCTTGCGCACCGTCCGCTGCTCGATCCGCTTCTCGAATTTGCCCTGGATGATGCGATTCACGAAAATGCCGGCGAGATGGATAGTGTCCGGGTCGATCGAGCCCACTGGCACGATCTCTTCCACCTCGGCCACGCAGAACTTGCCTGCCGTCGCCATGTCCGGATTGAAATTGCGCGCCGTCTTGCGGAACATCAGGTTGCCCTGGGCATCCCCCTTCCACGCCTTCACGATGGAGAGGTCCGACCTCAGCGCGGTTTCGAGGATGTAGGTCTCGCCGTCGAATTCGCGATGCTCCTTGCCGTCCGCCACGATCGTGCCGACGCCGGTCTTGGTGTAGAACCCGGGAATCCCCGCGCCGCCCGCCCTGCAGCGCTCCGCCAGCGTACCCTGCGGATTGAACTCCAGCTCCAGCTCGCCGGACAGGTACTGCCGCTCGAATTCCTTGTTCTCGCCGACATAGGACGCGATCATCTTCTTGACCTGCTTGGTGTTGAGCAGCACGCCGAGCCCGAAGCCATCGACCCCGGCATTGTTCGACACCACCGTGAGCTGCTTGACGCCCGCGCGCTTGATCTCGGCGATCAGGTTTTCCGGAATGCCGCACAACCCGAACCCGCCCGCCATGATCATCATGCCGTCGAAGAGCTGGCCCTCCAGGGCGGCCTGCGCGCTGGGATAAACCTTGCTGGCCATGCATTGCACTCCTGCCTAGATGCGCTTCGCAGCGACTGCGCGGGTCATCAGCTTGCGCACACCAAACCTGTGAAACGGAATCACCGCCGCCAAATAGTACCGGCCGAACGCGTTGTGGACCAGACACACCGTCGACATGGTCACGCTGCGGTCCGTTTCTTCGCCCTGCCGCAGGAGAGACATGCGGAAATCCATGTGCCGGTTGTTGCGCCCGGCCACGAGCTCGTTCGGCCCGAGATGGAAGATCGGCCAAGGCCCGATTTTTTCGCCGACCTCATAGCGCGCCTTGCGTTCGGGACGCATGATTTCCCGGAAGGTCGGCGCCTCAAGCCCCGCCAGCTTCGCCACGATGTTCCGCGCGACCAGCAGCCAGCGCATCCAGGCCGGCCCGCCTGCAAGAATGGCGAAATATATGTCGGTCATCGTCAGATCATCCCGCCTCAGCGGCGCTCGGTAGGCGTCAGAAAAATCCAAACGCCCCGCCAGCGCCACGCCGGCCTCCTCGCCGGCAAGGGCGCTTGCGGCAGGCACATCGCATTCGATGACGCTCATGGGTGCGGTCCCGGTTAGCCTTCGACAGTCTGGTCGATTCGCCCGAAGATCGAATGGCCCCGATCGTCGGACATGTCTATCTCGACCCGGTCGCCGCGTTTGAGAAATCCTGTCTTCGCCGCCCCGGTGGCGATGGTTTCGACCATCCTCAGCTCGGCAATGCACGAATATCCGACACCGCCATCCTTGACCGGCCGGCCCGGCCCGCCATCCGCATCTCGGTTGGAAACCGTGCCCGACCCGACAATCGATCCCGCACACAGGGGCCGCGTCTTTGCGGCATGCGCGATCAGCGTCGGGAAGTCGAACGTCATGTCGACCGCCGTGTGCGCCTTGCCGAACACCTCGCCGTTGAGCTTGACGCACATCACGCCATGCAGCCGGTCGCCATCCCACATCGGGCCCAGCTCGTCCGGCGTCACCGCCACCGGCGAGAAACTCGACGACGGCTTGGACTGGAAGAAACCGAATCCCTTCCCCAACTCATGGGGAATCAGGTTCCGAAGCGAGATATCGTTGGCCAGCATGATCAGCCGAATGGCCCGCCGCGCATCCGATGGGCTGGCCCCCGCGCGCACATCGCCCGTGATCACCGCTACCTCGGCCTCGAGATCGCACCCCCATTCCGGATCGCCAAGGGGAATGCCGTCCCGCGGCCCAAGGAAACTGTCCGATCCGCCCTGGTACATCAGCGGGTCCGTCCAGAATGTCTCCGGCATCTCCGCCCCACGCGCTTTCCGTACAAGCTGCACATGGTTCACGTAGGCCGAGCCATCCGCCCACTGATATGCGCGCGGCAGGGGCGAGGCGCACTCCTTCTCGTGAAAGCGCGACGTCGGCACCGCGCCGAGCTCTACCTCCTCGGCAAGCGACAGCAGCCGCGGCTGCGCCCGCTTCCAGCCATCGAGCGCCGACTGCAGCGTCGGCGCTATGTGCGACGCATCGGCATATTTGGTGAGGTCACGCGAGACGACGACCAGCCGGCCATCCCGTCCGTCTTTCAGCGAGGCGAGTTTCATTCCGCTTTCTAGGACGCAACCGGCGGCGGATCAAACCTCGCGGCCAACTAATTCTGCGCGATCGCGCAATCCTGGAACGCCATGCGGCCCCTGGCGTATTTCACGACTGTCGCGGTGTCTTTCCCGCCTTCCTTGGTGAAGGTCATCATGCCGTTGGTGTAGGTGACGACGCCCGCCGGCGCGCCGGGCTGGGGCTCGAGCCTGGTGAGTTCTGTGTTGGATCCGTCGGCATTGACCACGACGGCGCGGGTATCCTCGAACGCCACGCGGAAACTCTCCCCGCCACACGATACCTGCATTGTCCCCATGCGCGTCTCCGGGGCAGGCGCCGCCGGCGTGGGCGCGGAGGCAGGATCCGACACCGGCGCCGCTTGCGACCCCGCCGGTACTTCGGCGGCAGGCGGAGGCGCTTCTTCCTTCGGGGCGCAGGCCACAGCCAGGACGCTCGAGACAGCGGCGATCAGAACCAGGCGCAGCATCGCGTCTCTCCGCAAAAATCGACCGAAAGCATCGAACCACAAGCTAGACCGCCTCGCCCCGGCGACAATCATACGTCGTTAACCGTTCGCGCGCATCCTGTCCTGAGCGTAACAGAGTTCACGTGCCTGCCAGCGCACACCGCGCCAGAAGCCAGTCCCGAGAGCCGTGTCATGTATTTCACCCGCGCCTGTTTCTATGCGGCCGTCTGCGCCTACCTGATGCCCGTCAGCGTCCTCGTCGCCGGCCTCAACTACGCCAACGCCAAGCGCTAGGCTCTCACTCGCCCGTCTTCCAGCTATCGACATAGGCCGCGTTTTCGACGCTGCTCGCCGCATCGCCGACATCGAGCGGATCGCGCGTGTCGATCATTACGGCGTACTCGTCCGTCATCGGCTTGTCCTGCACCAGCATCTTCTTCAGCGCCTTCGGGTGTGGCCCGTGCGTGAAGCCCGAAGGATGGAACGTCATCATTCCGGCCTTGATGTTGTCGCGGCTGAAGAAGTCTCCGGCGTGGTAGAACAGCACCTCGTCGAAATCGTCATTGTTGTGGAAGAACGGCACCTTCAGCGCGCCGGGGTCCGTCTCGAACGGCCGCGGGCAGAACGTGCACACCACAAACCGATCCGACAGGAAGGTCGTGTGGACACTCGGCGGCAGGTGATAGCGATGGCTCGCCACTGGCCGCAGGTCTTTCACATTGATGCGCACCGGCGCGAGATCGCCATGCCAGCCGACGGCGTCATGCGGATTATACGGATATGTAACCGTCGAAACCTGGCCCCGCTTCTTGACCCAGACCTTCCACTCCCCACTTTTTTTCTGGCGCGCCGTGAATGCGTCATCGATGCGGGGGGTCTCAAGCATCGCAGGATCGAACAAAGCGTGCGGGCCAAGCAGGCCGCGATCAGGCAGCGTGAAATGCGTGTTCGTCGCCTCGATCGTCAGGATGCGGAAGCTCGCCGCATCCTTGTCCTGGTCAAGCGTGAACATCGTCCCGCGCGGCAGGTAGACATAGTCGCCCGGCCCCACCGCGAGATGGCCCCAGTCGGTGAACAGATCGCCCTTGCCTTCATGGATGAACAGCAGCGTGTCGCCATCGGCATTGCGCGCCAGCCCGTTCATCGGCGCCGACAGGCGCCACATCCGCACCTCGGTCGCCTTGTTCGACAGGATCACGGGCGCATCCCACGGCGAGCCCCCGGCGTCATCGACCTTGTTCAAGTCGAACGCCCGCGGCCGCAGCGGCCCCTCGAACTTGCTCCACCCCGTGGGCGGCTTCGGATGATGGAAGAATGCCGCCGGCCCGAAGAATCCCTCCTTCGACATCTCTCGCTCGAACGTGCCCTCCGGCATGTCGGCATGAGCCTGCTTCGAGTGCCTGCCCTCCGCGCCCTTGACGGGAATCCATTTGCCTTTGGTCATGTGCGCCTCTTAGGTTCTTGCCTCCACCTGTCGCAAAGCGACTGGGGGACGTGGATCGCGACCTCTTCGTCGCGAGACAGAGGGGGTCTCTCGTGAAGCAGGACTGGCAGACGCGAAGCCGTGCCCAATCCCTGCGCCGTGAACTCACCGAAGCCGAACGCATTCTCTGGTCGCGCCTCAAAGGCAAGCAGCTCGGTGGCTGGCAATTTCGCGCTCAGCACCCCGTCAGCCCCTACATCTTGGATTTCGCGGTTGTTCGGCTGAAACTTGCCGTGGAGGTAGACGGCGCCACGCATTCTTCGATTGAGGAACGCCAGCATGACGAGCGGCGAAGAGCTTCGCTTGCAAGTCGAGGCTGGATGATCCTCAGATTTTCCAACCTGGAAGTCCGCCGAAATATGGAGGGAGTGTTGCGAGCGATTGGCGAAGCGCTGCCTCCGAAGACGTGACTGAACGATAGACCCCCTCCGTCTGGCCGCGAAGACGCGGCCATCCACCTCCCCCACTTGCGTTGCAAGTGAGGGAGGCAAGCGCCGGCGCCTTGCCTCCACCAGTCGCCACGCGACTGGGGGAGGTGGATCGGCGCGTCTTCGCGCCGAGACGGAGGGGGTCTCTCGTTCAGCCACTAAGCCTGCTTCCCCTCCGGCTGGTTCTCTGGCGCTGCATCGCGGAACGCCTTGATCTCCCGCAACGCCGTATCGATGCGCAGGATATTGGGAAACTGCCTGAGGTCGATCTGCGGATAGCGCCGCGCGTTGGTCACCTGCGGAACCAGCACGATGTCGGCCAGCGTCGCCACATCGCCCACGCAGAAATTCCCGCTCGATGGCAACATCTGCTCCAGCACATTGAAGCCGCGCACGATCCAGTGCTCGTACCAGCTCGCGATCGCCGCATCGTCCGCGCCGAACTGCGAACGCAGCCGCGCCAGCGTCGATGTGTTGTTGAGGGGATGGATGTCGGCGACGACCTGGTCCTTGAGATCGCGCACGCGCGCGCGCATCGCAGGGTCGCGCGGCAGCAAGGGCGGATTGGGCCGCGTCTCGTCGAGATATTCGATCATCGCCATCGACTGTCCGATCCGATGCCCGTCGATCTCGAGGATCGGCACGCGCCCAGACGGATGCCGCGCCAGATGCGCCGCCTGCACGTGCTCGTCCTTCAGCAGGTGCACGCCCACCGTCCGGTAGCTGACGCCTTTCAGGTTCAGCGCAATCCGCGTCCGATATGTCGCCGAAGAGCGCCAGTAGCCAAAGAGGATCGTCTCCGCCATCAAGCCGCCTCCGCCCGTCTTCGCGCCGGCCGTCCTGTTCACGACACCAGCCATGCGATCGATATCGCGTGCCGACAGCCGTGGCGAGAGCGGCAGATAAACCACATCCTCGATCAGCCGCATGGCATTTGGCGCGGGCCCGCCCGCGATCACGCGCATCGACGTCGCCCCTCGCGTCGCATCGAATCCGGCGCGCCTGAGGTCGCCGATCACGTCCTCCGGATTGTCGACGAGGATCGGAAACAGCCAGTATGCATGCGCTATGGCCTTGCGGCCCGGCGTGAAGATGTCCGCCCGCAACGCCTCGCGCAGGCGATGCGCCGCGCTGCGTCTCCACGAATTGTCCGGCGGGCTGGAGAGCCGCCGCGCCATCAGGCCGAGCAGCCGGGGCGATGGCCGTTTCATGATCTGTGCGATCAGGTCGCCTGGCTTGAACCCGCGCGCCGCCGCGCCGATCGCCGTGTCGGCATCCACGCCATGCGCCTGCATCGCCTTCAGCACCAGCGCATAGAGATGCGGCTGCGACATCGCCTTCAGCACCGCCATCTTGCGCGCCCGCTCGGAGATCGCCATGCCGTCCTGCTCCGGCCAGGCATCCAACTCCGCGCGGACTTTTGCGTGCAGCTCTGGCGTCCGCAGGCGCATCACCGCCCCGCCCAGCGTCGTCGCCGGCTTGATCGGGCCGAAGCTGAACAGCGAGACGTCCGCCTCCGCCGACCCATGCCACGCCCCGCCGTCATAGGCCTGCGCACAGTCCTCCACGAGCAGCACATTCCTCGCGCGGCAGATTTTCGAGACCGCATCCAGCGGCCCGCGCGACCCATAGAGATGCGCATGCAGATACAGCACCGTCTTGTCGCCGATCAGCCCGCGCACGGTTTCAGGCGCCGGCGCCAGCGCATCGAGATCAATGTCCGCCGGAACCGGAACGAGCCCGCAGGCCCGCACGATGTCGGCCATGTTCTCGATGTTGACCGCGCTCATCAGCACGTCCGACCCAGCCGCCGGCTTCAGCGACCGGAGCAGCGCCAGGAGGCCACTGCGCACCGAAAGCGTCACAATACAGGGGCGGTTCGGAAAGGTGTCGTGGATCGCGTTCTCGCTGGCCTCCGGCGCCGGAACAGCGCCCGTCAGCGCAAACCACAGATCGCGCCAGCCGATGTCGATCTCGAGCCTCGGATGGACCTTGAAGCCCATGCTAGCCGCGGCCTTCCTGCTCCGCGTATTCCGCCATCAGCGCGCCATATCGCTCCGCAGGCGGATACTGGTCGAAGCTGTGTTTCGCGGATGTCCTGGCCCATGGCAGCTTCTCGCTGACGCACGTCTCGATGAAAGGCGTGGACCATGCAGCCGCATCGAACAGGGTCGGCCGGATGTTGACGAACATGTCCATCCCCGCCGGCCGCGTGAACAGCCAGTTGAGGCAGTGGGGGCAGTAGAAGTATTGCGACGCGCCATGTAGCGCGCCAACCACAGGCTCGCCCTTGATCACTTCGAACGCTTCGCTCGGAATCATCGCCGTCAGCGAGAACGCACTCGCGCTCAGCTTCTGGCAGCCCCTGCAGTGGCAGGCCATGGTGATGATGGGCGGAACGCTGATGCGCATACGGCACTCACCACACATGCAGGCGCCTTCGATGGGGAGCATCACGGCCATTCTCGGGCCGTCTGAGTGTTCAACGTAGCGCCCACAAGCCAGCTTGCTCCTCTGTGATGAATCCATTCGCGAAACGCGCTATTTCGGCCCGTTCCGATGTCTCGCAAGCGCTGAGCCGCCCATCGTATGTCGCTATCGAGGCGTTGAACGACTTTGCCTTTGCCACGACGTCCTGTCCCGCGTCACGCGATCCCAGTTTGCAAAGAGTTGCAATTGCCTCGCGCGAATATGGATATGGTTCGTTCGCCAGTTCACGCAGCGCGTCGATCCCCTCAGCGCCATAGTCGTTCAGAAGTGACAAAGCCCAGCCGGTTGCTTGATAGCCTGATTTCAAGGCTCCCGCGCTTGCCGTCTGCAGCGCTGACTTATCACCCGCGCGCCATCTCGCGTTGGTGCATGGCACGCTATTGCGCCCGAGCCATCCGTCAGAGTTTTCGCAAATCCTTTCGATCGTTTCTGGATCGACGGTGGGTAAGCTACGAAGCAGGCGAGCGACGCTTTGATCACGTGCGGGCGGACCTTCACTGGACGCCAACTCTCGCGCGCGGCGGTTGCCTTCACTTGATTTGGCCACAGCCAAAATCACTCCCTTGTCCCATCCGCGATAGTAGAGTTGCCATGGGGGACCATCCCAATTGGCGAAAAGTACCGGGGTGAATGCATCAGCTGCATCCCGTCCAAACGAGGCCGCAGCCAGGCCTGCCGAATCGTGAATCTCAACGACCGCCCATCCCGGTCGCTTTTCGGGCGATCCAAAAGTAGCATCTAAGATCGCGTCACCATCGGGAGCACGAGACAGCTTCTCCTTCAATATCCTTTCGGTGTCGGAAAGCTGGCGCTCACCCACAGGCGCTAAAAGCGCCTCTACGATCAATGGGGTGAGGACATCCGCAGCTTCCGGGATTGCCGCAGCGGCGCGGAGCGCGCCGGCGCGCAAATCCCTGTCGGGGCTGGTCAATGACGCCGCTTTCGGCCAAAGCGACGCCAACCGCACGACCGGTGGAGCGGGTCAGTCGCATTCTGACGGCGGTCGGATCGGAGGATTCCACCACCACGCGGTCTCGCAACACGCACAAGGCCTGAATTTGGCGTTCTTGGTTTTTGAGTGCAGCGATAAGCTCCGCATCACTGGCGCGGTCCGCACGTCGAAAATTGCCGCTCTGGTCGAAGTGCCTGTAGGTATCGCTGCACGCAGCTGCATCGACCTGCGCGACTGCTTCAGCCATCGGACCTATGCTGATCGCGCACAGCAACACCAATCTGACGAATGCCAAATGCCCAGACATGCTTGTATCATGCCTCCCTCTGGTCGTACCGAAGCCCCGGCTTACTGTTGGCCCAACTTGCAGATTCGAGTTCCTTTTGCGCCGCGCCGTGGCGCGTGCTGATACTCACGCCTCCGCTTTCAGAACGCCGCGCCTGATCTGATCCGCCTCGATGCTCTCGAACAGCGCGCGGAAATTGCCCTCGCCAAAACCTTCATTGCCCTTGCGCTGGATCAGCTCGAAGAAGATCGGGCCGATCTGGTTGGCGGTGAATATCTGCAGCAGGAGCCCCTGGCCTTTCGTCGGCGCGCCGTCGATCAGGATGTGGTTCCTGTGCAGCCGCTCCACATCCTCGCCATGGTTGCCGAGCCGCTGGCCGATGCCTTCGAAATAGGTATCGGGCGCCGACTGAAAGGGAATGCCGCGCTTCCGCAGCGCCTCCACGCTGGCGTAGATGTCGTCGGTGCCGAGCGCGATGTGCTGGATACCCTCGCCGCCATAGTCCTTGAGGAATTCCTCGATCTGGCTCTTGTCATCGCGAGATTCATTGAGAGGAATACGGATCTTGCCGCATGGGGATGTCATCGCCTTCGAGACGAGGCCGGTCTGCTTGCCCTCGATGTCGAAGTAGCGGATCTCGCGGAAGTTGAAGATGCGCTCGTAATAGTCCGCCCACTTCGCCATGTTGCCGCGATGCAGGTTGTGCGTGAGGTGGTCGAGATAGGTGAGGCCGACAGAGTTCTTCTTTTCGTCAGCACCTTCGATCGGCACGAAGTCGATGTCGTAGATGCCATGCGCCCCATAGCGGTCGACCAGGTAGATATACGCCCCGCCAATGGCCTGGATCGCCGGGATGTTGAGCTCCATCGGGCCGACATGGCTGAACGCCGGCTCCGCCCCGCGCCGGATCGCTTCGGCATAAGCCTTCGCCGCATCCTTCACCCGGAACGCCATCGCGTTCGCGCCGGCGCCATGCACGCCGCGGAAAGCCGCAGGTTGCCCCGAAGGCTCCATGTTGAGGATGAAGTTGATGTCGCCCTGCTTGAAGCGGATGACATTCTTGGAGCGGTGGCGGGAGACCGCCGTGAACCCCAGACTCTCGAACAGGGCGCCGAGCTTCATGGGATCGGGCGAGGTGTACTCGACGAACTCGAACCCGTCAGTGCCGAGCGGATTGTCGTACAGATCAGGCATCAGGGGCCTCCGTTTGAGCAGAGATATAGCGCCTTGGCCGAGGCAGACGAAGCCAAGTTACGGCCCGCCTTTGCCGACCCTTGAAACACTTGTGCGTGGGCAGGCGGTTTTTTGCTGCTTTCTATGCGCTTCGCTTGGCCCTCAGCGCGCGCCAACCGCCGGCAATAAGGTGCCAGCCGACATAGAGCAGCAACCCGGCCGAGGCCGCGAACATGGCCTGCATCGCCCCCTGCGCCGATTCGCCGATCGCATGGCCAAGCGCCCAGCCCAGCGGCGTCGTCAGCGAAGACGCCACGATGGCCAGCCCGGCAGCCTGCCACGGACGCAGCCCCGCCTGCAGCGCAAGCATCATTGCGACAATCCCCTCCGGCGCCTCGTGCGTGATGAGGCCGAGCGAGGCGACCATGCCATAGCCATGTTCCTCATGCGCGATCACCGCATTGTAGACTGCGCCATCGAGCGTCGAGTGGATCGCGAGAACCAGCACGCCTAGCCATGCGCCCGCGCGTATCGTTGCTGGCGGCGGGTCGGATCGCGTGCGGAAAACCAGTTCGAGCAGAATGCCTGCCCCTGCGCCGGCGAACAGGAAGATGCGCTCCACCCCGCCCGCCGCAAAGGCTTCCGGCGCAAGGTGGAAGACGGCGACGAGCAGCACCACAACGCCGCCCGCCATTCCGACGATGTCCGTCACGCGCCTTGCCATCGACGCCGCGAGCAAAGCGAAAGCTACGCCCGCGATGGAAAGCGCGGCCGCGCCGAAAACAATCGCTGCTTCCTCGCCGGACATGAGGGAGCGTTACTTTATAACATGCACTTCGGCAAGCCTCCGGAAAGAGGCGGTCCGCCGGTCTTTGTCCAAGCTTGTCCTTGCTTTCCGGCTGCAACGGCATCAGGGTCCAGAAAAGTCCCATCGAGGCGCGGATGAGGAACGTCAAAGGCAAATCTGCCTTCGATGTTGTAAGAACCAGCGGCATCGGCCTGGTGGGCGTGTTGCTTTTCGCAGCTGGAGTGTTGGCGGGCGCGGCGCTAGCGCAGGATGCGCCACGCACATCACACCCGCGGGACTTCACTGGCATCTGGACCAACGCCAACCTGACCCCAGTCAACCGGCCGCGCGGCGAGACCCGGCTGGAGGTGTCGCCCGAAGAGGCGCGCAGGATCGCGACCGCAAGCGGCGTCCTCGGCTTTGCGCGCGAGGAGTCGAACTACGCGGACCGCATCGATCCCAACGCTCCGGCGCCTCCCAAGGGTTCTTCCGACTTCGGCGTGAAGGGATACAACTCATTCTGGCTGGCGACCGGGGACAGCCTGGCGCAGGTAAAGGGCACATACCGAACATCTAACGTCGTCGATCCGCCCAACGGTCAGATTCCCTACTCGCCGACGCGACCGCGCCCGTCGCGACCGCCTGGAGGAAACTTCATCACCGGTGAGGGCCAGTATGACGGGCCGGAATATCTGGGCATAGCCGAGCGCTGCCTGATCGGCTTCAGCGGCAACGCCGGGCCCGGAATGTTCACCCCGATCTACAACAACACCTATCAGTTCGTGCTGACGCCCGGCTATCTGGTGATCCATGTCGAGATGGTGCACGAGGCCCGCATCATTCCGATTCACGCAAGTGCGGACGAGGCGCGCGCCGCGCACAGGCCGAACGCGATCAAGCCATGGCTCGGCGACAGCGTCGCCTGGTGGGAGGGCGATACGCTGGTTGCCGAATCCATCAACCTGCATCCCATCCAGGCCGAGCAAGGCCAGATTCCGCTATCCCCTCAGGGCAGGATTACCGAGCGTTTCCAGCGCTGGGCCGATGACGAGATCTTTTATTCCTTCACGGTGGAAGATGCGGTCAACTACACGCGGCCATGGACGGTGGAGAACAGCTTCCGGCCACAGTCACGCATCTATGAATACGCGTGTCACGAAGGGAACTACGCCATGCCCGGCATCCTGATTGGCGCACGAAAGAAAGAGCGCGAACAGGCGGCCATGCTGGGCAAGAAGACACGGAACTAGGAGGACGACAGTGTCAGCATCCGCAAAGATGACCCGGCTTGTGGTGGTGGCCGCGGCGCTCGTTATCGGCAGTTCAGCGGGTCCTGGCGTTGCAGCGCCGCAAGGTGTCGCGGTTGAACGAGTCGATGACTTCCAACTCGCCGACCAGAACTATGTCGGCCGACACCTCTACAAGATGAGGGACGCCAAGGCGATCGTGCTGATCAGCTACGCGACGGGCGATGACACGGTGCGCGCCGATGCGTCGACCTACATGGCGCTAAAGTCCGGCTATGCGCCGAAGGGCGTCGAATTCCTGATGATCGATTCGGTGCTCGGCGACACGCGCGACAAGGTGGTTGCCGCCGCCGGGGCTGCCGGTATCGATATGCCGATCCTGTTCGATTACGAGCAACTCGTGGGCGAGGGCCTCAACCTGCGCCGCGCCGCAGAGGTGGTGGTGGTCAATCCCAGGACCTGGACCGTCGCTTATCGCGGGCCTGTGCGTTCGGCATCGACCAGGAAGGCGCTCGACGCGCTAGTCGCAGGCCAGTCGATTGCGCTGCGCGCCGAGACGCCAAAAGGGCGCACGGTCGATTTCCCCCGCGCCTCCGCTGCACACAAGGCCAAGATTTCCTACGCAGAGGATGTCGCGCCGATCATCCAGGAGAAGTGCGCCGTCTGCCACCAGCAGGGCGGTCTGGGGCCGATGAAACTGACGCGCTACGAGGAGCTCAAGGCGTTCGCCCCCATGATCCGCCAGGCGTTGCGCTCCAAGCAGATGCCCCCCTTCCAGCCAGACCCGACGGTTGGCCACTGGGCGCCGGACGAAGGCCTCTCCTCCGAACAGCTTCGCACCCTCGTCCACTGGATCGAGGCCGGCGCGCCACGTGGGCCAGGCGAGGATCCGCTTGCCAGGGTGACGTTCGAAGCGCCGGAGTGGCCGCTCGAAGGGAAGCCCGACCTGATCCTGACCTTGCCTGAAGTGGATGTACCTGCCTCCGGCGTGCTCGACTACATGAACCCGGTCCTCGCAACGGGATTGACCGAAGGCCGCTGGATGAGGGCAAGCGCGTTCCTTGTCACCGACCGCCGGGTTCTGCATCACGTCACCACGGGCCTGCGCACTCCAGACGACACCGGCGAACTCTTGCAGCCGACGGAAGCCAGGGCGGGCATTGGCGGCCAGGGGCCAGGCCGTGTGGTCAACCTGACGCCTCCGGACATGGGCATCTGGATACCGGCAGGTTCATCGGTGGCGTTCCAGACCCACTACACGCCTTATGGCAAGGCGACGACCGAGAAGACCAAGATGGGGCTCTACTTCTATCCCAAGGGACAGGAGCCCAAATACCCGATGCGCGTCCATGGCCTCTACGATTTCGGGATCACCATCCCGCCAGGCGCCGAGTTCCATCCCGAGATCGCCTATGAGGACATTCCCAAGGACATGCTGCTCTATGGCCTGACCCCGCATGCACACGTGCGCGGCGGCTCCACCCAGGTCTCGATCGTCTTCCCGGACGGCCGCGAAGAGGTGATCCTGGCGGTGCCACACTACCGGTTCGACTGGCAGTGCGAGTATTATCTGAAGGAACCCATCCTGGTTCCCGCCGGTTCGCGCATCATCAACCGCTGGACCTATGACAATTCGGCTCGCAATTTCGTCAACCCTGACCCGAAACGGGAAGTCCCGTTCGGCGAACAGTCCTGGGACGAGATGCTGACCTTCTTCATCCACTATCGCTGGATCGGAGAAACGGTCGATGCGCCGCTCGATGAGTACGACCGACTCCTCCAGCAGGGCCATCTGATCGGCGTGCTGGACGACAACATGGACAACAGGCTCCAGCCTGCCGAACTTCGCGGCAGGCAGGCGGAGTCGCTGAAAGCAAACTTCGCCAGCATGGACGCCAACAAGAATGGTGCGCTCGAGAGGGACGAGTTGGCGCAAGGCCGCCGGCCCGTAGCCTCCCGTCCGGCATCGGCTGGGGCCGCCGCCATTCCGGCACCGGCGTCCAGGTCCTCTGGATCCCTGAACTGACCCCGGCGCGTTAGATGGAGAAATCCAGCGACTGGTCTGCGCCTGACGCGATGATGCCGGTCGAGCGCAGGTATTCGATCACCTGGTCGGCCAGCGCTTCGGCTGTGGCGTTCGCGGTGTCCAGCTTCAGCTCCGGCTTCACCGGCGCCTCGTAGGGGCTGTCGATGCCGGTAAAGTTCTTGATCTGGCCGGACCGCGCCTTCCTGTAGAGGCCCTTGGGATCGCGCTGCTCAGCCACATCCAGCGGAGCATCGACGAAGATCTCGACGAACTCGCCCTTGTCCACCAGCCCGCGAACCATCTCGCGCTCGGCGCGGAAGGGCGAGATGAAAGAGGCGGTGACGATGAGGCCGCTATCGACAAAGAGTTTCGACACTTCGCCGATGCGGCGGATGTTCTCGACGCGGTCCTGATCCGTAAAGCCGAGATCCTTGTTGAGGCCCTGCCGGATGTTGTCGCCGTCCAGGGAGTAAGTGTGGGCGCCCATGTCGGCGAGGCGGCGCTCGACAAGGTTGGCGATGGTCGACTTGCCCGCGCCAGAGAGCCCCGTGAACCAGAGGATGGCGGGCTTGTGGCCTTTAAGCAGCGAGCGCGTCGCCTTGGTCACATCCATCGCATGGCGGTGGACATTGGTGGCGCGCAGCAGTGAGAACTCGATCATCCCAGCGCCGACCGTCAGGTTGGTGAAGCGGTCGATCAGGATGAAAGCGCCGGACTCTCGGATGTTTCGATAGGGGTCGAAAGCAATCGGCTGGTTGGTCGAGATGTTGCAGAACCCGATCTCGTTGAGTCCCAACGCGTGGCCCTGCGCCTTGTCGAGTGTATTGATGTCGATCTTGTGCCGGATGCCGGTGATCGTCGCCTGCACGGTTTGCGCGCCGATCTTGAGCAGGTAGGCATGGCCTGTGGTCAGCTCGTCCTCATGCATCCAGAGGATGTTGGCGGTGAACTGGTTGGAGACTTCCGGCCGCGCATTGGCGGAGGCGAACACATCACCCCGCGAGGCGTCGATCTCGTCGTCGATCACCAGCGTGACGGCCTGTCCGGCTGACGCCGACTGCAGATCGCCATCCGCAGTCACGATCGCCTTCACGCGCGAGGCCTTGCCTGACTTGGCCACAACCACGCTGTCGCCGGGCTTGACGGAGCCTGACGTGATCGTGCCAGAGAAGCCTCGGAAATCCAGGTTCGGGCGGTTCACCCACTGGATGGGCAGGCGGAACGGCGTGTTGGCGCGCTCGTCCGCGATCTCGACCGCTTCGAGGTGTTCCAGCAGAGTCGGGCCGTCATGCCAGGCCATGGTGTCGGCCTTCTTCGTGACGTTCTCGCCCTTGAGCGCCGACATCGGGATCGGGGTGATCGACTCGAAGCCGAGGTGTTCGGCGATCTGGAGGTAGCTCGCGACGATCTCGTGGAATCGCGCACGGCTGTATTCGACCAGGTCCATCTTGTTGACGGCAAGCACGACGTGGCGGACGCCCAGCATGTTGGCGATGTAGGTGTGGCGCTTGCTCTGCGGCAACACGCCCTTGCGTGCATCGATCAGGATCACGGCCAGATCGGCCGTCGAGGCGCCGGTCGCCATGTTGCGGGTGTACTGCTCGTGGCCGGGCGTGTCGGCGACGATGAACTTGCGCTTGTCCGTCGAGAAGAAGCGATAGGCGACATCGATGGTGATGCCCTGCTCACGCTCGGCCTCGAGGCCGTCGAGCAGCAGCGCGAAATCGATGTTCTCGCCCTGGGTGCCGTGCTTGACGCTGTCGCGCTTCAGGGTGGCAAGCTGATCCTCGAAGATCAGCTTGGTGTCATAGAGCAGACGCCCGATCAGCGTTGACTTGCCGTCATCAACCGACCCGCAGGTCAGGAACCGTAGAACGCCCTTTTCCGCGGATGCGAGTTCGCGAACTGACTGGCGCTTCGTCTCGGCGGGATTGCGGAAGGGCGTGACCTTGGTGGCCATCAGAAATAGCCCTCGCGCTTCTTCTTCTCCATCGACCCGCTCTCGTCATGGTCGATCAGGCGGCCAGAACGCTCCGACGTGCGCGCCGTGAGCATTTCGCCGACAATGTCGTCCAGCGTCGCGGCGTCGCTTTCGATGGCGGCAGTCAGCGGATAGCAGCCGAGCGTGCGGAACCGGATCATCCGGTCGACGGGAGTCTCGCCGGGCTGCATCGGCGTGCGGTCGTCATCGACCATGAAGATCTGGCCATCGCGCACAACGGTGGGCCGCGTCTTGCCGAAATAGAGCGGCACGATCGGGATGTCTTCTTCGGCGATGTAGGCCCAGATATCGAGCTCGGTCCAATTCGAGATCGGGAAGACTCTGATGGATTCCCCGGGCGCCTTGCGGGTGTTGTAGAGGCTCCAGAGTTCCGGCCGCTGGCTCTTGGGATCCCAGCCATGGTTTTCGTTCCGGAAGGAGAAGATGCGCTCCTTGGCGCGGGACTTCTCTTCGTCGCGACGCGCGCCGCCGAAGGCTGCGTCGAACTTGTGCTTGTCCATCGCCTGCCGCAGCCCCTCGGTCTTCATGACCTGGGTGTGGAGGTTGGAGCCCGACGCATAGGGATTGATGCCGCGCTTCAGCCCGTCCTGGTTGATGTGGACGATCAGGTCGAGGCCGAGCTTCTGAGTGATCAGATCGCGGAACTCGACCATCTCCCGAAACTTCCAGGTCGTATCCACATGCATGAAGGGGAAAGGCGGACGCGAGGGCCAGAAGGCCTTCATCGCCAGGTGCAGCATCACCGACGAGTCCTTGCCGATCGAGTACAGCATCACCGGGTTCTCGAACCCGGCGGCGACTTCCCGCATGATGAAAATGCTTTCGGCTTCCAGCCGCTGCAGATGCGCCGGCAAGGGCTTCTTGCGCGCGGGCCGCGACTTGAAACGCGCCGCATAGGCCGAAAGTTCAGCGTCCAGGGTCAAGGTCTTGGCCGTCCTCGTGGCCGCCGACCGGCCAGTGTGAGGGCCCGACTTAGGGGCGGCAGGCGCGCCGGTAAAGCGCGCCCGCCTCAACTCAGGTCCTACAGGGGCTTAACAGTGGACTTTGACGCTAATGCCGCAGCCTGACCCCCACCTGGCCCGATATTCCCGGCGTCCCGTAGCCGCCGACCTGCTGGTAGTCCTCGTCGAACAGGTTCTCGACCCGGGCGTAGAGCTTCGCTCGGGGACCAAGTTCCCAGGTTCCGGCAAGGTCGACCCGCGTCCATGCTGGAACATCCGGCCCGAAGCCATCGGACTGCTCGCCATTGTGGCGAAGCGACAGCGACGCCTCCAGCGGCCCCGCCGGCCGGAGGATCAGCTCGGCCGTGCCCGAATGCTCGGGCACACGAGGCAGGGGTCCGCCGGTCGCATTCTCGGCGTCGATATAGGCATAGGACGTCCTGGCCTCGAGCCAGTCGGTGAGAGGCGCCGAAAGCTCAAACTCGATCCCCCTCTGCTTGGCCAGCGCGATATTGTCGTAGCCGGCGGTAAACGAGAAATCGATCATATCCGTCGTCTTCGTGTTGAACGCAGTCAGCGAAAGCCGAACCTCGCCCAGCGCGACATCCGCGCCCGCCTCGATGCTTTCGCTGGTCTCGGCGCGAAGGTTGGCGTTGGGCGCGGTGAGGCCGCAGAACGTGCAGACATAGGTCGACTGGAAGATCGTCGGCGCCTTGAACCCCTGCCCCCAGGACGCGCGAAGCCGGACCGGATCGCTCACCTGCCAGCTTGCCGTCGCCTTGCCCGTCGTCTCCGATCCGTAGCGGTCGTCATCGTCGTGTCGCAGCCCGCCGGTCAGCGTCAGCGCCTGGACGGGCTTCCACTCGTGGAGCGCAAACACGCTGGAGGTCTCGGCGTCCTGGCTGGCGGCTTCGCTCTCTTCATGCTCGATGCCGAACAGCGTGCGTTGGCCGGACGCCATGTCGAACGCGCCAGAGTAGCGGTAGGCGAGCCGGTTGCCTGAGTTGGGCGACACGAACCCCGCCCCGTCATCATCCTCCCGGTCGATGTCGTAATAGGTGACCTGAAGCGCGTTCTGAAGGCGGCCGGCGAAAGAGTCGGCATAAAGGGTTGCCGAGCCGGAGAGGGATTCCGCATTCGACGTCGCGGCCGTATCCATCAGCGCAAACAGAGGCGGCGGAAAGCCGTCGGCATCGTATTCCGCATCCGTCCAGCGCGCGGTGAAGTCGGCGCGGATGGCGTCCGAGACCCTGACGCCGCCGCGACCTGAAACCGTGAACGACTCGAACCCGTCCTTTTCGCTGTTTCCATCGCGCTCGTCAGCCTTCGAAATGCCTTCGGACCTGCGCCACGATGCCGAGAGAATGCCATCCGCCTGATCGTTCGCGCCGGAGACCGACGCCGCGGCGCGGTAGGTATCGAACGATCCCGCGTCCGCTTCTGCACGCCAGCCCAGGCCCTGCGCTGGCCTGCGTGTCAGGATCGAGATCACCCCGCCGATAGCGTCCGAACCCCACAGTGTCGATTGCGGCCCGCGCAGCACTTCGATGCGATCCACATCGGCGAGGTCGAACGTCCCGAAATCGAACTCGCCGCCGGGAGCGCTCGCATCGTTCACCGGCACGCCATCGACCAGCACCAGCGTCTGCCCGCCATTGCCCCCGCGCATGCGCGCATAGGCGATGCCGCCGAACGCCCCGCTCTGCGTAACGGTCACCCCCGGCGCCGACGCGATGGCGTCCTGCGCGAACGTCAGGCCCCGCCGTTCAATGTCCTCCGAGGAGATGACCGTGATCGCTGTCCCTGCCTCGGCCTGCGTCTGGCCAAGCCGCGTGGCATCGACCACCACCGTGTCTGACTGCTGCGCGACGGCTGCGCCACACAATGCCGTGCTCGCGCACAGAATCCCGCTGACGATAGACTTCAGTCCCAAAGCGTCCTCCTCCCGCGACACGCGCGGTGACTTGTTACGGCGCGGCCCGGACGGACCGGCGCCACCAAATCGTCGCGTGAACGGAAGGGTCACCCCCGCATGCCACGGCTTTTCCCGGCCGGGACAAAACGACGGCGACGGCAGGTCTCCTGACTTGCGGGTCGTCGCTTCAAGCCGCCTTCCCGGGCCACTCCCGTGAAGGAATGGGACCCAGTGGCTATGTGGCCTCAAGCTCGCCGCTTACAGTTGCGGGTACAGCCCCGGACTTGGCGGATATGCACCGCCGCACCGGGTTCCCTCTTCGCCTCCCTTCCGGGAGGAACCGTCACGCTGTTGTTAAGTTGAGCCAATTCCTGCGTCAACAGCTGCGACAACAGGCCGGGCCATGGTGGCGCCACACTCCCTTCCCGTGTTTAATTCGAGGGAAGCAAAGAGGAATCGATGAAACGGATCTTCATCATCGCCGGCGTCATCGTCGTCGCGCTGGTCGCGGCAGTGATGATTATCCCGCAACTCATCCCGTCTGACGTCTATCGCTCCCGGATCGAGTCGGCAGGCAGCGAGGCGCTCGGCAGGGCCGTGAAGGTCTCCGGCAAGATCGGCGTCAGCGTCTTCCCCCGGATCGAGGCGCGCGCCGAAGGCGGCACGATCGCCAACCCGGACGGCTTCGGCGACACGTCCTTCGCGTCCATGAAGCAGCTCCGCGCAGCTGTGAAGCTGATCCCGCTGATCTTCGGCAAAGTCGAGATCGACGAGTTCGTCCTGGTCGATCCAACCATCAGCCTCGTCCAGCTCGAGGACGGCCGCAACAACTGGACGTTCGACATTCCCGGCGCGAAACCCGGCGAGCCCCCGCCCAAGCCGGGCGAAGCGATCAGCGCTTCCCTGGGCGATGTGCGCATCGTCAACGGCCAGGTGTCGTTCGACGACCGCAAGGGCAAGATGCTGCAGACGCTGAGCAAGCTCGAGCTCAAGGCCAACATGCAGGCGATCGACAGGCCGTTCTCGATCAACGCCTCGGGCCTTGCTAACCAGCTTCCCTTCAAGCTGACCTCCCGCATCGAGAACCCGAAGTCGATGATGGACGGCCTCGCCTCGAAAGTGGCGATCGATCTCACCACAGCTCTGCTCAAGACCAAGCTCGATGGCACACTGTCGCTTGGCGACAAGCCGCAGTTCGATTTCGCGTTCGACGGGGAAATCCCGTCCGCAGTGCAGCTGGCCGACGCCTTCCAGGTGAAGGACCTCCCGGCCCGCAACGTCCTTGGCAAGCTGTCGGCGAAGGGCCAGGCCTTCGGCAGCCCCACCGACATCACACTCAAGATCGCTGACGCCCGCCATGAAAGCCCTCTGCTCAACGCCGACCTGAAAGGCGAAGCGCGCCTCGCCGACTTCATTACCGTGCAACTCGAGGCCAATGCCGACGCGCCCAAGCTTGCGGACCTCGCAACCGCCATGGGCTTCCAGGCGCCTGCCGGCTCGGCGCTGGGCAAGGCCACCGCGACAACCAAGGTGACAGGCAAGCTCGGCGACCTTGCCTTCAGCGACGTCAACTTCCGGCACGACAGCGGCCTGCTGAAGCTTGCCTTCACCGGGGCCGCGCGCCTGCGCAACGAACTGACGTTTGACGGCCGCCTGTCGATCAACGCGCCGGACCTGCGCCAGCTCGCCTCCGCCGCCGGCGCCACGCTGCCGCCGGGCGATGTCTACAAGTCGTTCTCGCTGCAAGGCGACACGTCCGGCGGGGCCAATGACGTGCTCATGAAGAACGCCGTGGTCGAGTTCGACAAGGTGCGCGGCACGGGAGAAGCCGCCCTGACCTTTGCGCCCCGGCCCCGGCTTACCGGCTCGCTCACCACCGGCGACATCGACATCACACCCTACGCCGCCGCCTCTGGCGCGCCAGAAGACAAAAAGCCAGATGGCGACTGGGGCGCCGCGCCCGTCGACCTGACGCCGCTGCGCCTGGCCGACGCCAGCCTCAATCTCAAGACAGGCGGCATAAAGTACGACAAGTTCGATTTCGGCCCGTCGACGATTGCAGTGACCCTGAACTCCGGCAAGCTGATCGCTGACCTCAAGCAGACCTCGCTCTTCGGCGGCGCCGGCGGCGCGAGCTTCACCGCTGACGGCAGCGCCGCCGTCCCGGCCATCGCCATCAAGGCCAACATCAGCAGCCTGTCGCTCAAGCCGTTCATGCAGGCCGCCGCCGGCTTCGACATGGTTGAAGGCAAGGGCGACGTGAATGTCGACCTCAAGGGATCGGGCGCCAACGTCTCCGCCCTGATGAGTTCGCTGGCGGGCGCCGGCAAGTTCGATTTCGCCGAGGGCCTGATCAAGGGCGTCAACCTCACCGAACTCGGCAATGCCGCCAAGACGGCGCTGACGACCAAGAGCGTGTCGCTCGGCGCGTTCGGCGCCAGCCAGTCGACGAGGTTCAACGCCCTCGGCGCCAGCTTCGCGATGAAGGACGGCGTCGCCGCGATGGGCGACCTCAAGATGGATGCGGGCTCGTTCACCGTCGCCGGCGGCGGCTCGCTCGACGTCGGCAAGCAGAAGCTCAGCCTCAGCCTCTTCCCCGAATTCAAGGACAAGAAGCAGGGCCTCAACGGTTATGGACTGCCCGTGAAGCTCGCTGGCGGCTGGAGCGGGGTGAACCTCGCACTCGACTGGGACTGGCTGGCGAAGAAGGCGACTTCGGACGTGAAAGCAAAGGTCGCGGACGAGATCCAGGACGAGCTGCAGAAACAGCTCGGTGGAAAGCTGGGCGGCCTCCTCGGAACGAAGCCGGCCCCCGCCGCGCCCGCTCCACCGCCCGCCGATCCGGCCCAGCCTGCCACGCCTGCCGCCCAGGCCCAGACGCCAGCCACTCCGCCGGCCGAGCCGCCCAAAACCGTCGAGGACAAGCTCAAGGACGAAGGCAAGAAGGCCCTGGGCAAGCTGTTCGGCAACGATTGATAGCGGTCAGACTTTCGACGGTTTTCTGGCTGGGCGGCCCGTCTTGCCCGGCGCAGGCCTTCGCAGTATGACCAGCGCCCGCACAGCTCTCCCGGGAGCCTGAGCCGGATGCCGCCATAGCTCAGTTGGTTAGAGCGCTAGATTGTGGATCTAGAGGTCCCCCGTTCGAGCCGGGGTGGCGGTACCACTCACCACCGCAATGCAACGGCGCCTGCCGCTGCGCCGAGTGCTGCGCAGATCGCGATTGCGACTGGATACCATGCTGTCACGAAGGCAAGGGAATCCACTGGACAGTTGAGTGCATATGCGATTGCGGCGATCGCGCCAGCCAGAACGCCTGCCGCCATGCCGGCCAGTGCAGGGCGCGTCGGAGCCTGGCGGCGAAGCCAAACGAAGAGTACGCCCGCAGCTGGTGCAGCAAGTGTTGGGATGACTGCGGCGCAGAGGGGGAAGGTTCCACCTGTCAGCGCTGCCATCTGCGCACCGTCCGCAGCCGCAGCCAGCGCGCCCGCGCACACCACCGCGCTCGCCACGCCCAGCACCACCAGCACCACCACCCCCACACCACCACCCACACCCGGCTTCGCAACGCGCACCAGAACCGGCAGGGCGGCGAGCGCGAACAGCAGCGAGAGGCCTGCCTTGGCCGCGACCCATGAGCCGCTGACGGCGAAATCGGGGCGAGCCCCGGCAATCAGCAGGATGGCGAGGACCGAATAAGTCAGGATGCCGGCCAGGCACAGGGCAAGCGCCAGCGACGCCGGCCGGCCCTTCACCTCCGGATCACGCGCCAGTGTTGAAATGAGAGCATCGGTATCCATCAGCTCCCTTCTCCTTCTTCCTTGATCGCCTTCGACAGTTTCTTGAGGCCGCGATGCACCGACACCTTGACGTCGGACTCGCTGATCCCCGCCCTGGCCGCAGCTTCGCGCACCGACAGCTCTTCCAGCTTCACCATGCGGATGGCGTCGCGCTGTTTCTGCGGCAGGCCGGCAAGGAGCGTCTCGACATCCGCCGACGCCCCGCCCTCGTGCTGTTCCTGGAACAGGCCGGAGACATCCTCGATCGGCACGCTGACGCCGCGGCGCTTCGAGCGGCGCAGGTGGTCGATCAGCTTGTAGCGCGCGATGGCGTAAACCCACGCGGTCAGCTTCTGGCTGGCGTCATAGGTGGCGCGCTTGGCATGGATGGCGATCAGCACGTCCTGGGTGAGATCCTCGGCCTCATGCGGCTGCTGGAACAGCCGGCGGATAAAATAGGAGCGCAGCCGCTCGGCCAGGTGTTTCAGCAGCGCCGAATACGCCGCCCCGTCCCCGGCCAGGCCACGAATCATCAGCAGTCGCAGGGCCGTTTCGTCCATGCTCAAGCGTCCCGCCCGGGCCGCGTCCGAGGCTGAAAAGACGAGATGGGGCGTAATGGCCGGTCTCTCATGGCTGGCGAGCTTTCAAGCGGGTTCGCCTGTATACTCCGGGCGGTTACACGCCATGCAGAAAAACGATAGAGCCTGGAACGGTAACCGGAGCGTCGGCATCGCCGAACTTCCCGGCAACCGACCTGGAGGACGCCATGGATACCGCGCTGCCAACCGCTGCAAACACCAACGCCTCCAAGGGCATGGCGCTGGCCGCCCGATGGGCGCCCGTCGCCATCACCCTGTTTGCCGGGCTGGTCTTCCTCGACAGCCTGCGCTTCAAGTTCACCGACCATCCCAACACCCAGGAAATCTTCGGCCGGCTCGACCGCTGGGCCGGCAGCCTCGGCGCGCCGGGCCTCTTCGGCCACACCGGCCTGTTCAGCCAGTATGTGATCGGCTCGGCAGAGCTGGCCGCCACGACGCTTCTCCTGCTTGGACTCACCCGGCGCTTCCGCCCGCTCTCGGTCGTTGGCGCCGCGGTCGGCCTTGCTGTCATGACCGGCGCGATCTCGTTCCACCTGTTCACGCCACTGGGCACCGACCCCAACAGCGATGGCGGCGGCCTGTTCGTGGCGGCATGCGGCGTGTGGGCGTCGATGGTTGCGATGCTGGCCATCCGCCACAAGACGGCGTTCAAACTCCTTGCCGATATCGGCCGCGCGCTTCAGACTCGTCCCGCCTGATCCTGCTCCGTCAAAGACGCACTTTAGAAGGACACGCAGTCATGCTTCGCACCCTGTTCATCGCCGCCGCCTGCGCCGCCTCCGCCATGTCCGCCGCGCCGTCCGCCGCAGCGGAAAAGCCGGCGATCTATCATGGCCTGTTCGACGATCTCGCCGTCGGCGGCTACGATCCGGTGGCGTACTTCACGTCCGGCAAGCCGGTCCAGGGCGCGAAGACGTTCGAGCACAAATACATGAACGCCACCTGGCGCTTCGCGACGGCCGACAATCTCGCCGCGTTCAAGGCCGACCCGGCGAAGTATGCTCCACAGTTCGGCGGCCATTGCGCCTGGGCCGCGGCGCAGGGCTATACCGCAAAGGGCGATCCGAGGTTCTGGAGGATCGTCGATGGCAAGCTCTACCTGAACTATGACGGCAATATCCAGAAGCGCTGGGAAGCCGACATCCCCGGCTTCATCGCCAAGGGCAACGCCAACTGGCCGGCAGTTCTGAAGAAGTAGTCGCCTTTCGGCGCCTGGTCGGCCGATCGTAGACACTTCAGGCCCTACGGCTTCCGCCAATTCGTGCGGGGCCGGCGCTTCTGCAGACAAGAAAAACCGGCCCTCCTTCAAGGAGGGCCGGTGCAATGATCATGGCCGGATCCGGCAGAGGAAAGCCGGCGGGCCTATCTGAACTTCATCCTGAAATCGATGCCGATCATCTGCGGTGGGGCATAGGACGGGTTCGAATAGAGGGTGAAGTCAGCGGCGCGGAAGGTGCCGGTGATGCTGGTCGTCTGTTCCTGGTCGAACGCGTTGCGGACCCAGGCGGTGACGGCAAACATCTCATCCGCCGAATACCAATTAAGGCGCGCATCGACGTTGGTGTAGGCAGGCGATTCTTCGACGGGTTGTTGAAGAAGCTGTCGTAGAACTTGTCGCGCCACGAATAACTGATCGTCGGCAGAAGGCGCGAGCCGTCCTCGAAATCGAACTCGTAGGACGCCAGCACAGAGACCTTGCTCTGAGGCGATTGCCCCAGCTGGTTGCCCTGCACCGACCTGTATGCGCAGCGGGTCGAAAAGCACGTTGTCGCCGGAACAAGCGGGTTGCAAGTGATCGGCGCACCCCCCGAGGTCGGGTTTACGCAGCGCGAATCACGCGTGGAGTCCGCGTAGACATTGTTGCTCTTCACCTCTGAGCTGAGGTAGGCGTAGGTGAAGTTGATGCGCAGCGGATCGATCGGATTCCAGGTGGTTTCAAGTTCGAATCCCGTTGTCTCCACCTTCGGCACGTTCAGGAAGGCCGTGAATGTCGTCTGGGTTGGAAGGCCGAAGTCACGCACGACCGAAAGCGGCGCCTGGGCGTCCGTATAGTTGTAGTAGAACAGGGCGGCGTTCGTGGTGAGGCCGATCTCGTTCCACTCCTGCTTCCAGCCTGCCTCGTACGCGTCCACAAACTCGGAGTCGGTGTAGGGGTTTGCGGCGAAGCCGAGGTTGTTGAAGCCGCCCGCCTTGTAGCCGCGCGAGTACTTGCCAAAGAGGAGCGTGTCGGTGGTTGGCGAGTATTCCACGCCGGCGCCGCCGGTCCAGGAAGACCAGTGGCCGCGCAGGCGGCGCCAGGCTGTGCCGTTTGCATCCACGCCTGCGGGGAGGCCGCCCGCGGCGATCTGGGCGTTGACGACTGGGTAGTAGACGGCAGGCGTCAAGTCCACGAAGGCAAAGCCGGAGGCAGCGTTAGCGTAAGGCGACAGGAGGAAGGCCTCCTCGTAGGACGACTTCAGGTCGTCCGACCAGCGCAGGCCGGCAGTGAATTTCAACTGATCGTTGAGCGAATAGTCGATCTGGCCGTAGACGCCGTAGGCATACTGGATCGAGGTGTTGCTGAAGTACTGCGTGCGCCGGCCGATGTTGTTCGTGGGTGGTTACAGTCGTCACACCGCCTGACGTAATGGCGCGGAGATAGCGGTCCGCAAGGGGCTCGTCGAACACATACTGCGCCTGGCCCGGCTGCTTCTGATTGTCCTGGTACTGGTAGAGCCCGACGATCCATTGCAGGGGCGAATCCCAGGTCGAGATGAAGTTGATCTCGTTCGAGAAGGCCGAGCGGCTTTCCTTGTAGACGTTGGTGACGTTCGGCCGGATCGTCACCGCCCCCGATCCCGCAGCGCCGGTCGCCGCTGGCCGGAAGTTGGCCAGGTTCGCATTGTACGTCACGGACCTGATCGGCGTGCCGTCGGCATCGCTGAACAGTGAGTAGTCGTAGTATGTGTATCCCCCGACGTATTTGATGTCGAAGGCATCCATGCTGTAGACCGCCTCGGCGATGAATTCATCGTAGGCTGACAGGTGGGCGGTGTTCTGCAGGTTGGTGTTGTAGGCATGCTCGCGATTTGTCGCGAACGGGTTATCCCGGCGGGCTGCCGCCCTGCGTGGACGAAATGAGCGAGGCGTTGGTCGTGTAGGGGAAGGCCGGGTTGTAGGCGGTGCCAGCCAGAAACTGCTGCGCCGTATTTGTTGAAATGAAGTATGGCGTGGTCGAGAAGGTCGCGGTGCGGCCCCCGGGAGGACCGGCCTTGTCGTAGAAGAGGTTCGCGGTCTTGAGCCACCATGTGAAGCGATCGCCGATGTCGCCTTCCAGCTGGGCCTCGAGATAGTCGTCGTTGATCTCCCAGCCGACCATCTCTCCGCCTTCGCCGTAGTTCGGATCGATGCCGTCCCGGAACTCGTTGAAGGCAACCACGCGGTAGCGCAGCCAGTCGGTGATGGGTCCAGAGACCGACCCGCCGACCTTGTGGGATTCATAGTCGCCAACGCCGACGACAACGTCAGCCTCGAAGTTGTCGGTTGGGCGTTTGGAAATCGTGTTGATTGCGCCGCCGATGGCGTTGCGGCCGTACAGTGTCCCTTGCGGCCCACGCAGGACCTCGACCCGGTTGATCAGGAACGGGTCCTTGCCGGCGAAGACGGCGAAGGCGGTGTAGACGCCGTCATTGTAGTTCGCGACGCCGGGGTCGGCGCCGAAGCTGTTCGACAGGCGGCCGATCCCGCGCAGCGTGACCCGTTCGTTGCCGGGCGTGTAGGACAGGCCGGGCGTGATGTTGGTGAGGTCGGTCACCGAGATGACGCCGAACTCCTGCTTGGTCTCCGACGTGACGGCCGTGACCGCGACGGCGACGTCCTGGACTGTTTCCTCCCGCTTGTTGGCGGTGACGACGACAACGTCTTCTTTTCGGCCCTCGTCAGCCGCCTGCGGCGCCGGTTGGGCTGGCGCCTGGGCGAAGGCGGGCATCGCCGCGCCCAATGCCAGCATGCTTGCGAAAAAATGATGACCTGTGCGCTTCATGGCGCGTCCTCCCCGATGCGTTTCCCCTGGCGCCGTCGATCTTACGTCAACGGCGCCAAACCGAGTAACCGGCCTGTGAACTACACTCGTGTTTCCGGGAGCCGTCAACGACCGCCCTCCAGGCGCCGGCGAGTTTCTGGTCGCTCAATCAGCCAGCGACAGACCACAGAGCGCCGGGCGAGGCAGGGAGACGCGACGTAAATGGCGAGAGCGCCGGCGGTCGCCATTTTTTCTTGGCCGTTGCTAGACGCACAGGGATCGCCATCCTGGAGACGAAAGCGCCGGCCCGTCATGCTGCCTCGACCTTGGGTAAGGCCTCCTCTAGCTTTCGGACATGCCTGCCACACGCACCGTCTCCGCCTTCAACACCGCCACCGCCAGCGAGAACAAGATTCACGATGATGCGGTGGCCAGCCGTTTCGGCTTCACCGGCGGCCTCGTGCCGGGGGTCGATGTGTTCGCCTATCTCGCCCACATGCCGATGGCGCGCTGGGGCAAGGACTGGCTCGGCGGCGGCTTCTGCCAGGCCCGCTTCATCAAGCCGGTCTATGACGGCGATGACGCCACGATCACCTCGACGCCCGAACTGGACGGCAGCATCAGGCTCGCCGTCTCGGCGCGCGGCGATGTGTGTGCGACCGGATCGGCGCGGGCGAAGGGCGCCGCGGAACCGCAAACCCTTCTCGGCGCCGGCGCCATGCCCGACCACGACACGCGGCCAAAGGCGTCCATGGAGAGCCTCAGGCCCGGCGCCACGCTGGGCGCGCTGCGCGAGACCTACACGCGCGAAGACGGGCTCTGGCATATCGACGCCGTGCGCGATGACCCGGCGCTCTATGACGACGGGCGCATCGCCAATGCCGCCTGGCTGCTGCGCCGCGCCAACTACGTGCTCGCCGACAATGTGAAGCTGGGCCCGTGGATCCATGTCGAAAGCGCAATCAACCTGCATGGCTTCCTGTACGAGGACGAACAGCTCGAAGTGCGCGCGGTCGTCGCCGACAATGTCGACACCAAGGGGCATCTGATGGTGGTGCTCGACGTGCAGATGCTGGCGGGGAGACGGTGGATCGCAAGCTGCCGCCACTGGGCGATCTATGAACCGAGGCAGGTGAGAGAAGCCCGATGAAGGCGCACATTCTCGGCGCGGAGGGACCGGAGCTGGCGGACGTTCCGGTTCCGCAGCCGGGGCCGGAAGACGTGCTGGTGCGCGTGCGCGCCGCGGCGCTCAACCGCGCAGACCTCGCCATGGCGCGCGGCGTCATCCATGGCGGCGCCGGTGGCGCAGGCGCGGTGCTTGGGCTGGAATGGGCGGGGGAGATTTCGGAAACCGGCGCTGCGGTGACGGGTCTGAAGGCCGGCGACCGCGTGATGGGCTCGGGCGCGGCTGCTTTCGCGGAGTACGTGTCCGTCGACCATGGGCGCGTGCAGCTCATTCCCCATGGCATGCGCTTCGAGGACGCGGCCACCCTGCCTGTCGCGCTGCAGACCATGCACGATGCGGTGGTGACGCACGGGCTGGCGGGACCGGGCAAGAGCGTTCTGATCCTCGGGGCCAGTTCCGGCGTCGGCCTGATGGGGTTGCAGATCGCGCGGCTGAAAGGTGCGGCGCTGGTCATCGGCTCCTCGACCAACGCGGAGCGGCGCGCGCGGCTGGGCGAGTTCGGCGCGCATCTCGCTGTCGACACCAGCGACCCGAAATGGGTGAGCCAGGTGCGCGACGCGACGAATGGCGAAGGCGCCGACACGGTCGTGGACCAGGTGACGGGAAACCTTGCCAGCCAGACGCTGCATGCGACCAAGATGCTGGGCCGCATCGTCAATGTCGGGCCGGCTGGGCGGCAACCAGGCGGAGTTCGACTTCGACATTCACGCCCGGCGGCGGATCACGCTGATCGGCGTGACGTTCCGAACGCGCACGAAGGAAGAGGTGCGCGAGATCGTGGCGAAGATGCAGGCCGATCTCGACGGCGCGCTTGCGGCGGGCAAGCTGCGCCTGCCCGTCTCGCACAGCTATCCGTTTGCCGATCTCAGGCAGGCGCTCGCCGTGATGGCGGAGAACCGCCACTTCGGGAAGATCGTGCTAGTCCTTTAGGTTCAGACGACGGCATAGCCCTTGGTGTTGATGTAGCTCTTCAGCTCGCTGATCCGCGTTTCGGGATTCGGATGGGTGGACATCCACTCCGTCGGGCGGGCGGCCGAGGCCGCGCCCATCTTCTCCCACAGCCGGATCGACTGCTTCACGTCATACTTCGTGGCATGCATGTAGTCGACGCCGAGTTTGTCCGCCTCGAGTTCGTTGGAGCGACTGAAAGGCAGCAGGATGCCGACCGTGGCGCCGGCGCCGGCGATCGCCATCACGGCATTGGTCTGGTCCGAGCTCATCTTCGTGCCGATCGCGGCGCCGCCGAGGGCAAGGCCAAACTGCGTGGCCGATTCCTGTCCGGCGCGGAGGGCGGCGTGGCGCGCCACTACGTGGCCGACCTCGTGGCCGAGCACGGCGGCGGCCTGGTCGTCATTGTCGACGAAGTCGAGCAGGCCCTTGTAGAAGCCGACCTTGCCGCCCGGCAGTACGAAGGCGTTGAGTTCCTTGCTTTCGAACACGACGAATTCCCACTGCGCGTTCGGAACCGGCGCGACGGCCGAAATCTTCTGACCGATGCGGACGAGGCGCCCATTCGCGGCGGCGTCCTTGGAGATCGGGGTTTCCTTCTTGGTCTGCTCCCAGGCTTGGGCCGCCATCGGCACGAGCTCGGCGTCCGACGGTGCGAAGAACGCCGCCGCGCCAGCGCATCCGCTCACACCGGCCGTTCCCAGCAGCATCGTGCCCGCCCACAACCGCCGCACCACATCGCGGCGGTGCATGCCGTCCAGGGAAACGATGACGGGCTTGTCGTTGGCTTCGTGGTGCTCGCACATGTCGGCGTCTCCAAATGGATGCAATCTATCAGTCTAAGATAGTCCGGCTGGGCGGCCGGACAAAACACCTGATTCACCGTGAATTCACAGGGCTTTGCGCTGTTGCGACGACAAAATCATGTCTGGATGACACCGGCCTTGTTGAGGGCGGCCAGCTCGACGGGCGTCATTCCCAGCATCTCGGCCAGGACCTCGCCAGTGTGCTGGCCCACCCGGTCGGGCGCGGGGAGGCGTACCTTGCCGGGCGTAGCGGACAGCTTCGGGAAGACGTTCTGCATCGGGATGCGGCCGAGTTCGGGATGGTCCTCCCAGTGGATGGCGTTGCGCGCCTGCACATGCGGGTCGGCAAGGATCTGGTTCGGGCGGTTGATTGGGCCGGCCGGCACACCGGCCTTGACCATCAGGGCATCGACCTCGGCGACGGAGCGGCGCTTCGTCCATTCCGAGATCATGGCGTCGAGTTCGGCCTGGCGATCGGCGCGGGCGAGGTGGGTCCTGTAGCGCGCGTCCGACGCCCACTCCGGTTTGCCGATCGCCTCGCAGAACCGCTGGAAGAGATTGTCCTGGTTGGCGCCGATGACGATATCGCCGTCCCTGCACGGATAGGCGTTGGACGGCGCGATGCGCGGCAGGATGGAGCCGGTGCGCTCGCGCATGTGGCCGCTGGCGCCGTAGTCGGCCAGCAGCAACTCCTGCACCTGCAGCACCGCCTCGTAGAGCGCGCTGTCGATCACCTGGCCCTTGCCGGTCTGCGCGCGGTGATGCAGCGCGGCGAGGGCGCCGAGGCAGGCATAGGTCGCGGCCAGGGTGTCGCCGATGGAGACGCCCATGCGCGCTGGCGGCCGGTCCGGCTCACCAACGATCGCGCGCCACCCGCCCATCGCCTCGCCGACGAGGCCGAACCCGGCACGATCGGCATAGGGTCCGTCCTGGCCGTAGCCGGACACGCGCACAATGATCAGCCGTTGATTTTCTGCGTGGAGCGCTTGGGGCGACAGGCCCCACTTCTCCAGCGTGCCGGGGCGGAAATTCTCGATCAGGATGTCGGCATTCGCGATCAGCCTGCGCGCGATGTCCTGGCCGGCTTTCTGGCGCAGGTCGAGCGCCACCGAACGCTTGTTGCGCGCGATCACCCGCCACCAGGCGGGCTTGGCGCCCTGGCCCCATTTGCGCATGGGATCGCCCTCGCCCGGCGCTTCGATCTTGATGACGTCCGCGCCCATGTCGCCCATGAGCTGGCCGCAGAACGGTCCCGCTATCAGCGAGCCCATCTCGACGACGCGGAGGTCCTTCAGCGGCCCCGTTGCTTCCATCCCGATCAGCGCAACCGCTGGAACACGCGGCTGCCCTCCCATTGTACGCCGCCGGACTCCCACACGGGTTTCAGCACCAGCCAGTCGCCGCTTAGCTCATACGGGCGCTCTTCATTCGTCCCGATATAGACGTCAAGGCTGTCGGCCTGGACATGATGGATCACCACCTGGCGCTTCGCATCGACCGTGTAGGTTCCGAAATAGGCGACATAAGCGTCGAGCAGCGCGATCTTTTCCGCTGGCGTCATGTTGTATTCGTCGCCCGACGCGACGCGCGGGTGCGGAGTCTTCATGATCTGGATCGCCATGTTTCCCCTAGCATCATAGAACAGCAGGCCTTTGGGATGCTCGCCGAAGGGATGTTCCACAGGCCGGCCAGCCGCCTGATCGGTGTAGGACGCAAGACGCCACGTTCCGACGATGCGTTCGACGGCGTTCGCTGCAGATGCGGCCCGTTCCGGCGCCGGGCTGGTCGTGCAGGCTGTCGCGCTGATCGCGAGGGTGATGACCGCAAGCCACGCCTTCACTTCGGAAACCCTCCCGCCCGGCTGACCAGGCCCGGCAGCGTGCGGCCCATCTTGCCCGTCAGCCATTTTGCCGTGTCGATCAGGCCATCAAGCTTGAGGCCAGTCTCTATGCCGGAGCGCTGCAGCATATACTGGACATCTTCGGTCGCCACATTGCCGGTGGCGTTGGGCGCGAAGGGGCAGCCGCCGATGCCGCCGATGCTCGCATCCAGTGTCGCCGCCCCCGCCTCCAGTCCCGCCCACGCATTCGCCACCGCTGTGTTGCGCGTGTCGTGGAAGTGCAAACGGATCGGGATGCCGGGCGCCGCCGCCTTCACCGCCGCCATCACCGCCTTCACCTGCGACGGCACGGCCACGCCGATCGTATCGCCCAACCCGATCTCACGCGGCCCCGCCACCGCAACCCTCCGCACCAGCTCCGCCACGCGCTCCGGCGCGATCTCGCCATCGAACGGACACCCAAACGCAACCGAGATCGTCGCCTGCGCCGTCCGCCCATGTTCCTTTCCGAGCCGGATGATCTCGATGGCGTCATCCACCGTCTCGTCCGCCGTGCGGCCCTGATTGCGCGTGCCGAACCCGTCGCTGGCCGAGATCACCGCGCCCAGTTCGTGCACCTGCGTCTCCAGCGCCCGCAGCGCGCCGCGCTTGTTGAGCACAAGCCCGACATAGGTCACATCGTCAGCATCACGCTTCGGCAATCCCGCGCACACGGCTTCCGCGTCCGCCATCTGCGGCACTCGCCCCGGGTGCACGAAACTCGCCACCTCGATCCGTCTTCGACCCCGCCGCGATCGCCCGGGCGATCAGCTCCAGCTTGTCGGCGGTCGCGAAGTTCCCTTCTCGTTCTGCAACCCATCCCGCGCCGCGACCTCAACCATTTCGATGGCTTGACTCACCCTAGGCTCCTGCGTCTCCTGCCTGTGTCTCTCGGCGGCATGCCGGCGTCAACACGGGGTGGGTCAAAGAAAGGCTCTGCGGCGTCAGGATGAAGCGTCTGGCATACAGTGCTGCTATGCTGCTCACATCGACCGCCTGCGCGGTGAGCCCGGCCGCCAAGCCCCGGCAGCCTTGAGATCGACCGGCTTCCAGCGGACTATGTCCATGGCGGCGAGGTGCGCGATCCCGCAACCATCGACATGATCGTGATCCACACCATCGGCGGGCCGATGTCGCGAGAACGCGCAGGATCGTCTACACCATCGAACCGCAATCGGCCGTCTACTGGCGTAACGACTTTCCAGGCGGACCGATGCAAGCATCCACTATGTCGATCGACTGCGATGGGAAGATCGCGCGGCTGCGGCCGGAGAACCAGCACCGCAGGCGCACGTCTCCAGCGAGGTCGATACGGTGATCAACCGGCGTTCGATCGGCATCGAGATGACCGACACTGGCGAATGGCGTCGATCCTTTCCCTGACGCGCAGGTGGCGGCGATCGTTGCGCTGGTGAAGGACATTGCAGGCCGCTACCGCCGGGTCCCAGCGCCATCCGCACGCACGCGTGAACTCGACACGCTGCACCATACCGGTGACGGTCGGCAGAAGACTTCCCGCGCAAGACCGACCCGGGTCCGATGTTTCCGCTGGATAGGATCAAGGCGGCGGTGACGCAGGAGTAGATACCGGACCCGGCGATTGGCCGCGGGCGCCAGAATCCCCTGGACTCGAAAGGGAACAGCGTGCCGAGCGCCAGCGCCGCGGCGATGGCATGCGGCGTCACCCAGCCAGCGACGCGGGTCGGCCGCTTCCAGTTGGCGGTTGCAAGAAAGGCCAGGATGACCAGCGGCTGGGTGAAGATCAGAAGCTGAAAGAGGCGCGCTGCCATGCCTTCGTCAGGCTGTTTTGTCTGCCAGCCCGTCGTCACAGCGATGATCACGAGCGCGAACGCCAGAGCTGACATGACGACAGGCGCCACGCCAAGCGTGATAATGACCTGATGACGGTCACAGGGGCCTCCCGCGATCCGCACGGAACGCTTCGTAACGGGCGTAGAAGCTTGTGCTTCATCTGGTCAGCACGCGGCCGACAACCTGTTTCCACCCAGATGACGTCGCGCGCGATCCTGGCTTGTCGTGTCCGGCTCGAACTTTCGGTCGAGCTTCCAGATCGAGGCGGCTTCCTCCAGCGAGGCGAACTCGCCGGCGCCGACTGCCGCAAGGATCGCCGCGCCGAGCGCCGTCGTTTCCGTGTTCTTTGGCCGCACGACTTCGACGCCCAGAATGTCCGCCATGAATTGCAGGAACCAGTCATTGCGCGCCATGCCGCCATCGACACGCAGGCGCTGGGGCGCGACGCCGTCCTTGGCCATCGCCTCGAGCAGCTCCGCCGTCTGGAACGCCACGCTTTCCAGCGCCGCGCGCGCGATGTGCGCGATGGTCGAGCCTCGCTGCAGGCCGAGGATCGCGCCGCGAGCGCCGGAATCCCAGTAAGGCGCGCCGAGGCCGACGAAAGCGGGCACGAGATAGACGCCCGCCGTGTCCGGCACGGATTGCGCCAGCTCGCCGGCATGCGCGCCATCGCGAATGATCTTCAGCTCGTCGCGCAGCCACTGGATGGTGGAGCCTGCGGAAAGGATGGAGCCTTCAAGGGCGTAGGTGCGCTTGCCGTTGATCTGGTAGGCGATTGTGCCAAGCAGCCGTGATTTCGAGCGCATGAGTTCGGCGCCGGTGTTCAGCACGAGAAACCCGCCGGTGCCATAGGTGGACTTCACATCGCCCGCCGAATAGCAGGCCTGCCCCACCAGCGCCGCCTGCTGGTCGCCCGCCACGCCGCGGATCGGCAGGGTAAGACCGAAGATGTCGGTCGTTCCGAAGTCGGCGGCCGAGTCCTTGACCTCCGGCAGCATCGCCATTGGCACACCGAAAAGATCGCACAGCTCCTGATCCCACTTGCCTCTCACGATATCAAACATCGACGTCCGCGAGGCGTTGGTCGCATCGGTTGCGTGCACGCGACCTCCGGTCAGGCGCCAAACAAGAAAGCAGTCGATCGTGCCAGCCGCCAGCTCGCCGCGTTTCGCCCGATCTCGCGCGCCAGGCACAGCGTCGAGGATGAAGGCGATCTTGGAAGCCGAGAAATAAGGATCGAGCACGAGACCCGTGCGCTCCGTCACGCGATCCTGATGGCCCGCATCGGCCAGCGCTTTCGTGTTGTCCGCCGTGCGGCGATCCTGCCAGACGATGGCGTTGTGGATTGGCGCGCCCGTCTTGCGATCCCAGACGACAACCGTCTCGCGCTGGTTGGTGACGCCGATGGCAGCCACCTTGCGCGAGCCCAGGCGCTCCAGCGTCTGCTCCGTGGTTCGCCGCTGTGTTCGCCAGATGGCTTCGGGGTCGTGCTCCACCCAGCCCGATTGCGGGAAGATCTGCGGGAACGCCTCCTGCGCCGAGGCGATGACCTGTCCATCGAGGCCGATCGCCATGGTGCGGCTCGACGTCGTGCCCTGGTCCAGCGCGAGGATCACGCCCTCAGCCATTCTGCCTCAGCCTCTCGAACTGGATGGTGTCGCTGCCATGATAGGTGGTGCGCGCACGTTCACGAAAGCCGAACCTCTCGGCCAGCTTGATCGAAGCGCTGTTCTCGGGGCTGATGATGCAGACATGCATGGGCGCATCGATACATGTGTCGGCCCAGGCAAGCGCTGCCCCGACGGCCTCCGACGCATACCCCTTGCCGTGAGCCGAGGGAACCAGCGCCCAGCCGATCTCGGGTTCGCCCTCGAAACTGGGTTCGATGTCGCGCCTCGCCTCCATCACCCCAACCTCGCCGATAAGCCTGCCGCTCGCCTTCTCCTCGATTGCCCAGAAGCCGTGGCCGATCATCGTCCACATGCCGGTATAGCGCAGGATGCGCGCCCACACCTCTTCGCGCGTGAACGCCCGACCGCCGATGAAGCGCACCACATCCGGATCGCGCCACATGGCAGCGCAGAACGGAAGATCGTCCGCCACATGCGCCCGCAGCCGCAGGCGAGGCGTTTCGACGACAGGAGCGCAGCTAAAGCTGGAAGTCATGCACGGATCCGAGTTCGGAGCACTTGCCCGATCTCGTCCAGCGCTGCGCGGCTTTCGTCAAGCAGCTTCGGGTCCGCGAGATCGGCGACGGCCAGCCGGTCACGATAGCGCCGGCGCACGATCTCCTCGAGGGCGGCGATCTTCCCTTCATTGAGGATGACGCCAGCGCCAAGTGCAGCAAGTTCGGGCGGTGTCAGCACCACGCGCAGGCGCAGGCACGCCGGACCGCCGCCATTGCGCATCGACTGGCGCAGGTCGAGATAATGCGCCTCGCGGATCGGGCCGTTCGTGCCGAGCACGCGGTCGATGAACGCCCTGGCGCGCGGCGTCTCTTCCGCCTCGTGCGGCAGGATCAGCGCCATGCCGCCTTGCGGCAGCGATACGATCTGGGAGTTGAAGAGATAGGATCTGACCGCCTCTTCCAGCGTGAGCTCGTCAGGCGAGGCTTCCAGCAGCGCCGGCTCGAAGCCTCGCGCGGCGCCGGCGCGCTTCAGGCCCTCGAGGAAAGCGCCTTTCTGTTCGAACGCCTCGCCGTGGAACATCAGCACGTTGCCGTTGGAGACCGCGACAACGTCGTTGTGGAAAGCGCCCGCGTCGATAGCCTTGGCCGACTGCTGGATCAGAAGCGCACCGCCTCCGCCCCAAAGTTGATGCTGCGTGGCGACGATATGGCTGGCCTCCATCGCCTGTCGCGCCCGGAACGTGCCGGCGTCCTTGGCGAAGGCCGATCGGCCATAGACGAAGATTTCGACGCCTCGCTCGCCGTGGGAGGCAGACAGCCGGCAATGGTTTGCGGCCCCTTCGTCGCCAAAGGTGGGGAATGGCACGGCGTCGTGAACCTCGAATTTCGAAGGATCGGCAAAGATCGCCCGGAGCACGCGCTTGGTCGTGGGCGCCTCAAGTGCGCGATGGAAATGGGAGGAGAGATTTGCGGGGCTGAGATGGACGCGGCCATCCGCAGTGTCTGCGCTGGGCGAGACGGTTGCCGCGTTGGCCGTCCACATCGCGCTGGCGGAGGCGGCGTTGGCAAGAAGGATCGGCGAGGCGCGCGCTGCCGTCGCGACCACGTCGGCATCACTGCCGGCAAAGCCCATCCTGCGCAGCGTCGGAACATGGGGGCGTTCGTGCGGCGGCAGCACGCCCTGCACGAGGCCAAGCGACAGGGCGAAACGCATCTTGGCGAGGCCCTGCAGCGCGGCTTCGCGAGGGTTCGACACCTGGCCTTCATTGGCGGCGCTGGCGAGATTGCCCTGGGCGAGACCGCCGTAGTTGTGCGTGGGCCCGACGAGGCCGTCGAAATTGACTTCGACTGCGCTCATGGCTGCAGGCCCGTGATCGCTTCATCGTCCTTCGCCGGGCCGGCTGCAATCAGGCTCGCCATCGGCCAGGCGGAATAGTCGGCGGCGTAGTAGCCCGCAGGCCGGTGATTGCCGCTCTGGCCCACGCCGCCGAATGGCGCAGCGCCGGATGCACCTGTGGTCTGGCGGTTCCAGTTGAGGACGCCGGCGCGGACTTCGGACTCGAAGCGCTCGAACAATTTGGCGTCGTCGGAGATCAATCCGGCGGCGAGACCGAAGCGGGTGTGGTTCGCCTCTTCGATCGCGGCGTCGAAATCGGGCACGCGGATCACCTGCAGCAGCGGGCCGAAAACTTCCTCGTCCTTCCGCGAATTGACGGCGGTGACATCAATCAGTCCAGGAGAGACATAGGCTGGGCCGATATTGAGCTTTCTAGCCTCGCGCAGCGCGACGCCGCCTGAGCGCAGCCATTCGGCCTGCGAAGCCAGCACGGCGTCTGCAGCCCGCGCCGAGATCAGGGGGCCGATGAAGGGCTGGGGATGGGCATCGGGCTTGCCGACGACGATCCTGCCGATCATGCGGCCGAGGGCGCCGAGCACGGCCTCTCCTTCCGCGCCGCTCCTCACGATCAATCGCCGCGCGCAGGTGCAGCGCTGGCCAGAGGTGATGTAGGCGGACTTGATGATGATGCGCGCCGCTGCATCGAGGTCGGCGGCGTCCCACACGACGAGCGGGTTGTTGCCGCCGAGTTCGAGGGCGACGATCTTTTCGGGATGGCCGGCGAGCGCCTTGTGGATCGCGCGGCCTGCAGGAACGCCTCCGGTGAAGAGCACGCCATCGACGCCCTCATGGGCGACGAGGGTCTCGGCTGGGCCGCGCCCACCTTGAAGCAGGTTGATGACGCCAGGTGGCGCACCGGCTTCCTGCCAGAGGCGCAGCGTGAATTCAGCGACTTCGGGTGTCTGTTCGGATGGTTTGAAGATCACCGTGTTGCCCGCGATCAGGGCCGGCATGATGTGGCCGTTGGGCAGGTGTCCAGGGAAGTTGAACGGGCCGAGCACGGCCATCA
Source organism: uncultured Alphaproteobacteria bacterium (assembly GCA_963718145.1). GTDB lineage: Bacteria > Pseudomonadota > Alphaproteobacteria > Caulobacterales > Hyphomonadaceae > UBA7672. The sequence continues at coordinate 79,839 of CAVQYJ010000023.1, forward strand.
CGCCGTGCGGATGATGGCTGATGCGCGCAGTGAAGGCGCCGGCGGCAACTTCCTTCGTCGGCGTACGCTCGGCGTAGGCTTTGATGGAGAGTTCCGCCTTGCCGACCATCGCGGCGGCTTCAGTGGCGGCGTCCCACAGCGGTTTGCCGGTCGCCCGCGAGATCACCGCAGCCATGTCGGCCTTGCGGCTCTCGACCAGTTTTGCGAACGCGCGCACGAGGGCGATGCGCCGGTCGAGAGGCGCGCGGCGCCAGGCGGGGAAGGCTGCGCGGGCCGCAGAGAGAGCTGCGTCAACATCTGCGGCAGACGCCTCGTTTCCCCTCCAGACCTCTGACCCATCCGCCGGGGCGGTTGAGGCGAACTGCGGGCCAGAGCCTCGCACCCAGCGGCCATCGATGAAGCACTCACCGGTGTAACTCATCCGGGCCGCTCCCGCGTGCGATAGACCAGCACCTGCTCCGCCCCGCTCGCGCTGATCCGGGCGAGGGATGCGGCGCGCGTCTCGCCGCCGCCGAATTGGGTCGCAGCGAACTTGCCGACGCTGGCGGTGGAAACCAGGCCGCGCGGACCCGGATCGCCGCCGGCGAATTCCGCCGCCGACATGCGCTGGGCGCTGCGCACGATGTCGATGTGATCGGTGAACGCCTCCACCGATGGCCCCGCATCGAAAATGTCGACGACGTTGTTGTAGTGGAAGCCCTGTGACTTCAGCATGGCCAGCGCGGGCTCCGCGTCAGGATGCGGCCGTGCGATCACGTCACGGGCTTCTTGAGGCAACAGGTCCGCATAGATCGGATAGCGCGGCATCAGGTCGGCGATGAAGCGATGGTCGCGCGCACTGCGGGCGTCAGCCTTGCGATAGTCCATGCGGAAGAACTTCGCTCCCACCGCATCCCAGAACGGCGAGGCGCCGGTGCTGTCCGTGAACCCCCGGATCTCCGCCATGGCGCGCGGGCCGAAGCGGACAGGATCAGCGGCTATCAGCAGCAGGCGCGCGAACGACAGCAGCCTGCCTCGCCCGCCGCCTCTCGCGTGGCGTTCGATGAACAGCGTGCCGAGTTCGGTGTCACCGTGATAATCGTTGACCAGGTGCAGCAGGTCGAGCTCGACCTTCACGTTCAGCTCCGGCGACACTTTCGAGTCGCGCGAGATGCGATAGGAATAGAACGGCCGCTCGAACCCTAGATTGGTGAACAGGCTCGCCGTGCCCAGCAGCTCGGCGCCGTCCTCCATCACCAGGAAATAGCTTTCATTCTCGGGCGGCGAGGAAGGCCGCTCGAACGCGCTCAGCGACTTCTCGATCCGCTCGGCCATCGCCTCACGCGTCTGAGGCATGGTCAGCATCCCGGCATCGACATGCGCGATCATGGCCTCGAGCCTGTCGAGATCGGAGCGGTTCGCGGGGCGGACGATTGCGGTCATGGGCACAAGCTAAGGCGATTTCACCGGCATAGGGAACCGCTTAGCTCTCCGCTTCCAGCTGCGCCAGCGTTGCGCGCCCGAACAATTCCACCGCCTGCCGCAATTCCTGCGGATTGACGCCCCCTCCGCCTGACGCCTTCACGTAGAACCGGTCCTCCACCAGCCGGCCATAGGTCCCGCTGCGGGAGGTGATGTTCCAATCCTCGGCGACAATTGCCTCGCCTACGCGACGGCGGCGCGAATAGCCTTCCGCAGTCTCGCGGTCGTATTCCAGTGTCGCGGGTCCGCCGAAACCGATCGTCTTCGCGATTGTCGGCGAGAGCACGAGCTGCAGGATGACATAGCGGTCGCCGCGGCGGTATTCCGCCTCCACCTCGATCGTCCGCGCGCCCTTCACGCCCTGCAGCTCGGCGCTGACCGCCACGCGGTCGAGCCCGGCCAGCCGCATCGGCGCCGTCCCGCGCAGATCGCCGCCCGTCACCGCACCTGGCGCACCGTCCGCAAGCGCACCCGCAGTCGCAGGCAACGGCGCCGGACCCACATCGAGCGCCGCTCCCGGCGGCGCCGGATTGCCGCTGGGCTCAGGCGCCAGGTCCGCCAGCGCCACAAGCTGCGGGAACGGATTTCCTCCAGGCGACGCCATCGCCATGGTCGCCAGACCCACGCCCAGCGCGAGCAAGATCGCCGCAAACGTCGAGATGATCGAGAAATTCACCGCCGACCTGTCGGCCACATGCATGACCTTCGGCGCGCCGACGAACAGGAGATAAAGACTGTATGTCGCCCCCAACAGCGCCAGCACGCCTAGCGCCGGCGCCACGGCCAGCAAACCTGCAACCATCGCCGCCGTGATCGAATAGGCCGAGACCTTGAACGCCTGGGTGTAGTTCCGCTGCGCTCCGAAGCGCTGCGCCAGCCAGTCGATCACCGCGGCAAACACGTAGACGCCCGCGATTGCCAGCACGAAGAACAGCAGCGCCGACAGCGCCACGCCCAAAATGGGCGCGCGATAAAGCCTCCCCCCGACCTCCACTCCCAGGACCGACAGGCTAATGATGATCGCGAACGCCGGAATGGCGGCCAAGGGCGCCACATATCCCAGCGCCAGCTTCCTGGGAGACGCCGCTTCCAAGTCGATGATGTCCCATTCCGTCCGGGGCGAAAGCAGCAGGTTTTGCACCCGTGCGATCAGCGCTTTCATTCACAGCTTCTCCCGAACAGCGAGCAAACTAGTCGCGCCCGCCGCTCCGCTGAAAGCCCCGTTTTCGCCCAGATCGTTGATCGTAAGCGACATTACAGCCCACTGGCGAGTCGCTCCGACGCAGTGTATCAGGAGGAAACTCGGAAGTTTCGGCCGTCCGCTGGGGGACGCCCCGAACGCCGCCAATCTTCGCGGGAGCCACCCATGGACGCCACTGTAGCGCCCCCGGACGCGCATGACGCCCCCCATCGCCCCGAACCCACCGCCCAGGAAAAGCGGCTGACCTTCTGGGCTCTCATGATCGTGTTCCTGCTGAGCGCGCTCGACCAGACCATCGTGTCGACTGCCATGCCGACCATCATCCGCGAACTGAACGGCCTCAATCTTTATGCGTGGGTGACGACCAGCTACCTGCTCACGTCGACTGTCATGGTTCCAATCTGGGGCAAGCTGGGCGATCTCTACGGCCGCAAGCTGATCCTGATCATCGGCATTGTGATCTTTGTCGCGGGCTCGTGGCTGTGCGGCATCTCCGGCGAGTTCGGCGACATTCCGGGCATCGGCGGCGGCATGATGCAACTCATCATTTTCCGCGGGATCCAGGGCATCGGCGGCGGCGCGCTGTTCACGACGGCTTTCGCCACCATCGCCGATCTCTATCCGCCGCGCGAACGCGGAAAATACGCCGGCCTGTTCGGCGCCGTGTTCGGTCTGGCCAGCGTGATCGGGCCAATCGTTGGCGGCTACTTCACTGATCATGGCAGCACGGACATTGCCGGCTTGCATATCGCAGGCTGGCGCTGGTGCTTCTACATCAACCTGCCAACGTCCGTGCTGGCGCTGGCGATGATCACCCTGAAGATGCCTAACCTCGGTCACACCGGCGGCGGCAAGATCGACTGGCTTGGCGGCATATTCGTCGTGCTCTCCATTGGCGCGCTGATGCTTGCGCTCACCTGGGGCAACGAACATGGCTGGACGGCGCCAGACGTGCTGGGCCTCTTCGCGTTCTCGTTGGTGACGGGCCTTGCCTTCATCATGATCGAGCGCGCGGCCAAGGAGCCCATTCTGCCGCTGGACCTGTTCAAGATCCCGGCCTTCACGACGACGACAATCGCCTCGTTCGTCATCTCGATGGCGTTCATGGGCACGATCGTCTATCTGCCGCTATTCCTGCAGCTTGGCCTGGGCATCCAGGCGACCAACTCCGGCATGCTGCTGCTGCCGTTGATGCTCGGCCTGATCATCTCAGCGACCTTGTCTGGCCGCCTGGTGACGCGCACGGGAAAGTACAAGGGCATGATGTTCGTCGGCGCGGGCACGCAGATGCTTGGCATCTTCCTGATGTCGCAGCTTCACAGCGATGCATCGCAAATGGACGTGGTATGGCGTCTGTTCATCGTGGGGATCGGCCTGGGACCATCGCAAAGCCTGTTCAACATGGTCTCGCAGAGCGCCGCCCCGATGCGACAGATCGGCGTCGCCACCTCGACCGGCATGTTCCTGCGCCAGTGCGGCGGCATGATCGGCGTGTCCATCTTCGGCGCCATGCTGATGGCTAAACTCGGTGAGTCGCTGGCCAACCAGTTCCCCGGCATCAAGATCGACCTCGGCAAGATGCAGCAGATGGCGGCAACTTCGACGGGCGGCGGTGCGAAGCTGCCTCCTGCGATGGAGAAAGCCGTATCGACCGCAATCTCGGACGCGATGAGCTACATCTTCATAGGCGCGCTGTTCATCCTGGCGGTCGCGATCGTGGCGATCATCTTCATCCCGCAGATCACGCTGCGCGGGCGCGGTCCGGGCCAGGATCTGGAGAAGGCAACGGAAGGCGCAGCTCCTGGAGGCCCGGTGACGCGCGATTCTCCTGCAGCGGCGGCAACCGCTGCCGACTAGCGGCGGACGCGGTAAAGCCGCAGCGGCGTTCCTATTAGGCCGACCGGCTCAAGCCAGTCGGGATAGACACCCTTGCCGAGCTGCGCCGACAGCGTGCCTTCCGGCAAGGTCGCCGGATCTGCGGGGTGGCGCGCATAGAAACCGGTCTCGGGCAGAGCCGGGCACACCAGGATATAGTCGGCGGCGGACGCGGTCACGATCTCCCGCGCCTTGCTGGGCGTCGAGCGCAAGGCGTTGATCATGGTCATCGTGCCGGTCACGTCGCGATGGTAGGGGCCGGCGAGCACGGAATGCTGTGTCCACACCAGCACGCTTGCGCCGATGGTGAACTGGTTGAGCATCACGCCCTTCGGAACAGCGTTCAGCGCACGGAAAGCAGCGGGCGTCGTGCACGACTTGGAGTCCGACACGCGCGACTCGTAGCTGGCCAGGACCGTGTGCGGCGTCAGGCGCGCCTGTAGCGCTTCGCCTGCGCTTGCCCATGCGGCGGCAGCGGAACTGGCGCCGATGCCGAGGAAGGCCAGCAGGCGCAGGGTCGAAGCCCTGGCGCGGTAGTCGCGGCGCGCCCTGGCCACCGCCCAGGCGCCGAACGGGATCGCGAATGCTGTCGCAAACGTCGCGCCGCGGATTTGCCAGGCCAGCACGGCCCATGCGGCAAGCAGGAAGGCCAGCGCGACCCAGCCCCGGGCGTCTCGCCAGTGGTCGCGCATGTAGAAGCCGGCCGCGATCAGGCCTGCGAAGGCCGCGCCGGCGGTGCTGAGGATCATGGCCGGGTCATCTCCTGCGAGATCCAGCAAGGAACGTGTTTCCGAAATCTGGCTCATCCACAGCGTCTTCATGTCGGCGCTCACTGCCGAATAGCCGCCGCCCGCACACTCCGGGAACGCAAACCCCAGCACGCCAATAGCAAGGACGCCGAGCCCTGCCGCGAGCACCGAACGATGGACAAGACTTCCTGTGACCTTTGCAGGAGCGAAGCCCAGCGCGATGGCGACGGCGCCTCCGGCGAAACCGAGTCCCAGGAACGGCGTGGACATCGCATCGCACACGGGCCGGCCCCACTCGGAGGGCGGAACCATCGTGACGAAGAAGATCAGGGAGGATGCGCCAAGGCCAGCGCCAAGCCAGGCGAGGGCGCGCGAGAAGGCTTGAGGCATGAACAGCCAAAGCGTTCCTGTCGCCACAAGCCCGGCGGCCACCAGCGGCACGCCTTCGGCGGCCGTTGCCATCGCCGCGCCCAAGGCGGCGCCGGAGAAGGCGGCAAGGCGCGGCGCACGCTCGGCGCGCATCAGGCCGAGCACGGCGGCGAAGCCGAGGATGAGTTCCACATTGTGATGGTCGAACGAGCCAGGGGAAAACTTGTCGATCGCCGGGAAGGCCAGCGCTGCGATGATCGCACCGATCCACTGCGCCTCGCGCCGGAGACTGTCGCGCGAGCCAATCTCGCCAGCGATCTCGACCACAAGCATCATAAAGACGGCGAGCAGCGCCAGCGGCCACAGGAAGGCGACAGCGATCTCGGCGTTCGGCTGGCCGATTATGAGAGACAGCAACGCGATAGGCGCGGAGATCGCCACGTCGATCCAACGCGCCCAGTGCATCGGCGTACCGTCGGGCGGATTTAGGCGGTGCTCGACCGTATCGAACCAGCCCTGCCCGCCGAGGAAATCGCGCACGCGCACGAGGCGCATGGCATTGTCGGGTTCGGCGAAATCCTGGCCGAGAGCGGCGGCGCCCGAGCCTATGATCAGGATGACAGCCGCCAACGCCCAGGCCGCGATCCAGATGATCCGCTCGCCCTTTGCGGCTGTGTCCGCCTGGCCCATCGCTGCCTGCCGATCGCTAGAACTCCGAAATGCCTAGCAATTGCGGCTTAACCATTCGCAAAGCGCCTCGACGGCCTACGCGCAATTAACCTCCGCCGCCATCCCGCCACCATCGCCACAATCCGGTGGACGCTCCGCCCTATGCCAGCCGCTGCCGGGGGTCACAGATGCATTCAACCGGGGTCACGACCCCGCGAGTCGGCCGCCTCCACCACCCGATCACCGGTATGGCGTGCGGCCTGGAGGGACCAAAGAAATGTTCGCCCGCAAACTTGTCTGTTCGGCCGTCGCCGCCATCGCCCTCACGGGCGCAATGGCCGGGGCCGCCCATGCCGACGTGTTCATGAAGGTGGAGGGAACCTCCGGCGACGCGCGCGTACGCGGCTTCGAAGGCCAGATCCAGCTCTCGGGCGCGAGCCTCAACATCTCCAACTTCGTGACGCCCGACCCGGAAGGCATCGCCGAGAACGTCCGCAGCGTCAGCGTCGGCTCGCTCTATCTCACCAAATCGGCCGACCGCTCGTCGCCCAAACTCATGATGTCGGCAGTCGAAGGCGCTCCCCTGGGTACGGTGGAAATCACCTTCACCTCCCCCAACCCCGCCGGTCCCGGCCAGAGCATCGAGTCCAGGTGGATCATCGAAGGCGCGGAAATCCGGTCTTTCAACGCTTTCCCCGACGCCGCCAACGGCAACCTGCCGAGTGAGACCGTGGAAATCGCCTACGCCTCCATGCGCTACCAGTACTTTGCCAAAGACGCCAAAGGCCAGCGCACCGGGGCCATGGAGGAAGTGAAATGGAAAGTTCCGGAAGGCCAGTTCTTCCCCGGCGACTTCGACTGTCGCTGAAGCGCCTGGCCGTTTCATGCGGCTGATTCACTGGAAACTAACCTCGGTGATGTAGTCCTCCCCGGATCACGGGGAGGACTCTGTCCCATGGCCAAGGCCTCATTTCACAAGAACCAGAAGGTGTTCGTTAAGCCTGTTGGCACGTGGGCGCTCGTCGAGCGCGTGCTGCCACAATGGGTCAAGGGCCTCGATGAGCCGCTGAAGGTCCACTACGATGTGGGCCTCGGCCGGGAATTCTCGGCAAGCGAGCTAACCGCCGACAAGGCCCATGGGCCGATGGACGACGTGGCGGACCTCGACAACTGGCGGGTCAACCGCGCCAAGAACCGCTGGAACGAGACAGGCGACGCTCCCGACAACCATCCCCACCCCGGCACCTATCCTGTGGTCACGACGGACGACAAGAACTGGGGCGGCTGGCGCGTTCCCAGCGCCGAGTATGACCGCGACCCACAGAAGATCGAGTTCCAGGCCCGCATCATCGAGGCAGCGCCCCACCTGCTGCGTATCGCCAAGACGCTGGCACAGTTCGGCGTCAACAACGCCGACGACCTGCCGGACGAAATGATCGACCTGTCCAAGAAGTCGACCGCCCTGCTGCGTCAGATCTATGACACGCCGGGCGAGGGCGGCGGCAACTATGTCAAGGCGGCCGAATAGGCCGGCCCCGCCGGAACGCTCCTGTTTTTCTCAGGAATTGACACAGGCGGCCTTTATCTCGGCGCCAAACCTTGTAGGCATTGCGCGTCAAGCGCCGCGACCGGCCGGCGCGCCGATCGAGAAGCGTTGCCTGCATGCGAACCGAAACGCCGCCGCCGGTCAGGCTCGCTGACTATAGGCCCTTTCCCTTTCGTATCGAGGACGTGCGCCTGCTTTTCAGGCTGGAGCCGATGGCGACGCATGTCCTGTCGGAACTCAACATTCGCCGTACCGGAGACGCCGATGCACCGCTTCGTCTCGACGGCGAGAAGCTGCTGCTCAAGAGCATCAAGATCGACGGCCAGCCCCTTCCCGACCAGGATTTTGCAGTCGATGCCGAAGGCCTCGTGATCTTCAAGCCTGGCGACGCATTCAGGCTCGAGATTGAAACCGAGATTTCGCCGGAGACGAATACAGAGCTGTCGGGCCTCTACATCTCAGGTGGGCGATTCTGCACCCAGTGCGAGGCCGAAGGCTTCCGCCGCATCACCTATTATCCGGACCGGCCCGACGTGCTGTCGAAATACTTCGTGCGCATCGAAGCGGAAAAGATCCGTTCGCCATACCTGCTCTCCAACGGCGATCCCGTTGCCTCCGGCGACCTCGGCGGCGGCCGGCACTATGCCGAATGGTCGGACCCGCATCCCAAGCCCTCCTATCTCTTCGCGCTCGTCGGGGGCGATTTCGACGTCCTCGAAGACGGCTTCATGACGAAGTCGGGCCGAAACGTTAAGCTCGCCATCTATGTCGAGAAGGGCGACGCACCGCGCGCCGAATACGCCATGCGCTCGCTCAAGCGCGCGATGGCCTGGGACGAAGACGTCTTCGGCCGCGAATACGATCTCGACGTGTTCCAGATCGTGGCCGTGCGCGACTTCAACTTCGGCGCGATGGAAAACAAGGGCCTCAACATCTTCAACTCGGCCTATGTCCTGGCCGACGGCAAGACGGCGACCGATGTGGATTTCGAGGCGATCGAGAGCATCGTCGCGCATGAGTACTTCCACAACTGGACCGGCAACCGGATCACCTGCCGCGACTGGTTCCAGCTCTGCCTGAAGGAAGGCCTCACGGTCTATCGCGACCAGGAATTCACCAAGGCGATGCGCTCTCCCGCCGTGGCGCGGATCAAGGAAGTCATCCGCCTGCGCACACGGCAGTTCCCGGAGGACGCCGGACCGCTCGCGCATCCCGTGCGGCCAGACTCCTATGCCCGCATCGACAACCTTTACACGGCAACCGTCTATGAGAAGGGCGCGGAACTGATCCGCATGTTGCGGCTGGTGGTAGGCGAGGAAGCGTTCTTCGCCGGCATGAACCGCTACTTCGATACGTTCGACGGGACTGCCGCGACGATTGAGGATTTCATCGGATCGTTCCAGCCGTCGACTGACCAGGACCTCGGCGCGTTCTCGAAATGGTATGCGCAGGCCGGCACGCCGCATGTCCGGGCCAAAGGAAGCTACGACGCAGGTGCGCGCACCTGGAAGCTGACGCTGGCCCAGACCTCGCCGCCGACGCCTGGTCAGCAAGCCAAGAGTCCGCTTCGAATTCCAGTGCGGGTTGCGCTGTTCGACCCAAATGGCGTGAAGATGGAAGCCAGGTTCGGCTCGATCTTTTCGGCCGAACACGTCGTGCTGCTCGACAAGGCGAGCGATCAGTTCGTCTTTAGCGATGTCACCTCGCAGCCCCGGCCCTCGCTCAACAGGGGATTCTCGGCGCCCATCCGTCTGGTTGATGATCTTTCGGAGCCCGACCGCGCCTCGCTTGCCGGCGTGGACGACGATCCGTTCGCGCAGTGGGAAGCGCTGCAAACCATCGCGCGGGCGCTAGTCCTCGATACCGTGCGCGGAGCTGCGCGCGAGCCGGACCAGGCGCGCCTGAATGGCTTCGTCCAGTCCCTGCGCCACTCCGTGGCGCGCGCAACCAACGCCGACGCGGCGTACGCAGCCCTCCTTCTCTACCTGCCAACGGTCGGCGAACTGGTGATGGATGTGCGCGAGGCCGACCCCTCCGCGATCCACACGGTGCGCCAGCACGTACGCCGCGCAGTCGCGCGCAAGCTGGAGGACGTCCTGCTCCAGGTGGTCGAAAAGCGGGAGCCGGCGACCTTTGACCCTTCCGCCGAGGCGGCGGGACGCAGGTCGCTACGTGCATCTGCACTGTCGCTGCTCTCCGTATTGGGCGACCGGCACGAAGGGCTGGTGGCCCAGGCCTATCGCTCTGCCGGGACAATGACGGAATCGCTGGCGGCGCTGACCGCCCTGTCAAATATCGAGAGCGGTGCATTCGACATCGCGTTGCGGGACTTCGAAAGCCGCTGGGCCAACTCGCCTCTGGTGATGGACAAGTGGTTCGGCGTGCAGGCGATGTCCGTGCGCGATGACCTGCGCGAGCGCCTGCAACGTCTGATCGAGCGTCAGGACTATGACCTGCGCAATCCGAACCGGGTGCGATCTCTCGCAGCATCGTTCGCCATGAACAACCCTGTCGCCTTCCATACCGAGGACGGCTGGGGCTACCAGTTCCTGGGCGATGTGATCCTCCGCGTAGACCCGCTGAACCCGGCCTTGTCCGCCCGGCTGTGCACGGCGTTCGAGAGCTGGCGGGCCTACAACGCGCCCCGGCGCGAGAAGGCCAGGCTGGAGCTGGAAAGGCTGTCAGAGGCAGGCCTTTCCAAGAACGCCCTGGACATCGTCGCCCGCGCCAAGGCGGATCCTGCCTGAAATCACCTGCATGATTGCAGGGATCTGGGGCCTGCGACCCACCGGCCGGTTATCGTTAACCGGGGACTAATCATGCCCGCCTAGCGTCCACTGTGGCTTGATCTGACTACGGGGCCGGGATGCCGCCTGTGCAACATCATGGTGATCGCTTCCGCGACTTTGCGTTCGCGGCTGCAGACCTGCTTGTCTCGACCGATGCGCGCGGCCGCATCGTCGAGGCCGAAGGCGACGCCACTCTTTTTCATCACCCGACCAGCGACCGCCTTATCGGCAAAAGCGCGCTCGACCTGATCAGCGAAGCCGAAGCCACGCGCCTGCGCGAAGAGTTGTGGTCGCTTGGGCCAGGGCGGAGATTGGCCTGGGAAGATACCGCCTCTTTCGAAGGCGGCCGGCGCATCGTCGTGCAGCGGAATGTCGCCGCGCCAGATACGTTCAGCTTCGTCGTCTCTCGCATGCCGGCCTCCGGCTCCATCCGCGGCGACCGGGCTGAAGACCTGATGGCGGAACGCTTCCGCGACGCCGTGATGAACGGACGGCTGAAGGCGGCGCGCCAGCCCGTGGTCGAGACGCGTTCGGGCGCCGTCAGTCACTATGAAATCCTCGCGCGCTTCTCTGGCGAGGACTCGCCCGTGGGCCTCATCGCAGCCGCCGAGAAGTCCGGGCAGATCGCCCACCTCGACTACATCATGGTAAGCGCAGCCGCTGCGCAGCTCGAGCGGAACCCAGATCCCTCCTACCGCCTCGCCGTCAATATCTCTGGGGAGTCGATCCAGCGCCTGGAAGTGATCCGGGAGCTTTGCGCTGTGATATCGGGCCACAAGTTCCAGCGCAGCCGCATGATCGTCGAGGTCACGGAATCCGCGCAGATCAGCGATATCGACATGGCGGCGCGGGCGGTTTCGATGCTGCGCGCCAACGGAATTTCAGTGTCGCTCGACGATTTCGGCGCAGGCGCCGCCTCTTTCGGCTACCTCCGCGCACTCGATGTCGATGGGCTCAAGTTCGACGGCAGCTTCCTGGCGTCTCCCGAAACCAACCTGCGCGGAATCGCGTTGATGCGGAATGTCGCCCGTATGTGCGCCGAACTCGGCATCGCCTCCGTCGGCGAGCGGGTCGAAACCGAAGCCGAGCGTCGCGTCCTCATCGAGTCAGGCGTGCGCTACGCACAGGGCTACTTCTTCGGCATGCCGATAATCGACGAAACCTTCTTCGCACGCGGCGCGCGTTCGCTGCAGCGCGCGGCATAGCGATCGGGAGCCCGCATGGATCGCATGATGGAAAGGCTGAAGGTGGTCGTCGTCGACGACAACCACCACATGGTCAACATCATAAAGACCATTCTCCGCGGCTTTGGCGTGAAGGACTTCTTCGACGCCAGCAACGCCGCCGACGCCTTCCATATCATCCGCAACACCCAGGTCGACCTGGTGATCACCGACTTCGCGATGGACCCGGTCAATGGCTGCGACTTCACGAAGCTGCTGCGCACGGCTGAAGACAGCCCCAACCACTTCGTGCCGATCATCATGCTGACGGCGTACGCCGAGCGCTCGAAGGTCGAAGCCGCGCGCGATTCTGGCGTCACCGAGTTCTGCGCCAAACCCGTCACCGCCACTGAGCTCTACCGAAAGGTGTGCGCCGTCATCAACACGCCCCGCTCCTTCATCCGGACGAGTGTCTACTTCGGTCCGGACCGCCGGCGCCGTAAGGACGAGTCATTCAAGGGCAAGGAACGCCGCGAGAACATGTTCGGACCCAAGAGTGGTTCCATGCTCAACAAGCCGGCAAACTCGGTCACTTGAGGCCTCTGGAGATAATTCGCCGCGTTGATCCATGCGCCATTTGTGCATTATGGCGCACAATTAATCGCGGTTAATTTGGGGTTAACCCTTTTTCAGCGTTTCGACTTCAAGACTGGTGAGTCCGTTCGTCTACGGAAGGATTCGACGTGGGGCTGCACAAGCCGAGGGGAGTGACGGCGCCGAAGGCGCCCAAGCCGCGTGGCGCGGTTCCCATCGGCATGCTCACCCTTCTGCTGCTGGCCTTCGGAGGCGCCCTCGCGCTCAAGGCCGTCGAAGAGCGCCAGTTCGCCGACAGCGCCATCCTGTCGGAACAGACCCGTGAAGCCGAAACTCTTGCCGGCCATGTCCGCGCCGAACTGATCGCCTCGCGCGCTCGTATGGAGGGCCTGCTGCTGACGGGCGCCTCTCTCGAAGCCATCCGCCGGGGCGTGCCGTTCGATGCAGTCAGCGAGCGCCAACCGCCGCAAGGCGTCTGGGCCCAACTCGCCGACAAGGAGGGCGTGCGTGTCTTCGCCCAGACAAGCTCCGGCCGATGGATTTCTGGCGCCCGCGCCAGCGCCGCCATGATGCCGGAGGCGCTTGACGGTCGCAGTTTCTATCTTTCAGCCGAGGCCTCGACGCAGATGAATGCGCGCTTCGAGCATGCCGGCTTTCAGCGCAACGCCGTCGCCTGCGCGCCTGTCGGCAACGCCGGCATCGCCGCCTGCGTGTTCCGCAACACGCCGCTGATCGCCTTCGGCGACCTCAATCGCGTCGTGATCTACGGCCTCCTGCTTGCGGCCCCGCTTCTCGCTGTTTTCGGACTCGTACAGACGATCCGCCGCGTCCAGCGCGAGAAGCCAGAAGTCACGCGCGGCGGTTTCAACACCCTGGAGACGGTCGAAGCGCCGATCTGGCGTCAGTTTGAAGTCAGCGGCCTCATCGGCCTCTGGCGTTGGGATCCGGCAACCCAACTGCTTACCATCGGCACGCAGGCCGCCGAACTCGTCGGTTCGGTTCGCGCTGGCGAGATGACGCTCGACGAATTCACCTCCATGATAGCCGACGATGACCGCCGCCGCGTCCAGCAGGCGATCGAAGGCGCGACGCCCCAGCGCCAGATCAACGCCGCCTTTCAGGGCGCCGGCCGCTGCTCCGGCAAGTTCTTCGAAATGATCGGCGGCGTGACCGACGGCGTGTACGCCGGCGCCATCCTCAATGTCACGGACCGCATTCAGGCCCAACATCGCTCCCGCCGCGCCGAAGCCCTCGCCCGCACCGCCCTTGACGCCCACCCCGGCCCCTTCGCCGCTTGGGACCAGCGCAAGCGCCTGACGCACTGGAACGCGGCCTTCGCCCGCGCTTTCAACCTCGACAAGAATGTCGTGCAACAGGGCGCATCCTACGACTTCGTCATGGCCGAGCTGTCCAAGTTCGTGCGCGTCGAACGGCCTTTGGGCGACGACGCCAACGCACGCGAAATGCTGCTGCTCTCAGACATGTGGATTCGCCTGGTCGATCGTCGCACGGCCAGCGACGGCCTCATCACCGTCGGCCTCGACATCTCCAATGACAAGCGCCAGGAAGCCTCGCTCCAGCGCTCCGAGCGCCGTCTGCGCGCTATGGTGCAGGAGCTCGAACGCACCAAGGGCCAGGCCGACGAGTTGGCCGAGAAATACCAGGAGGCGAAGATCCGCGCCGAGCGCGCCAGTCAGACCAAGGGCGCCTTCCTCGCCAACATGAGTCACGAGTTGCGCACGCCGCTCAACCACATCAACGGCTTCTCGGAGATGATGGCGGGGGAGATCTACGGACCGCTGGGCGACCATCGCTACAAGGAATACGCGGACGCGATCCACCAGTCTGGCCAGCACCTGCACGACATGATCAACGACATCCTCGACATGTCGAAGATCGAAGCCGGCAAGATGCAGCTCGCCCAGCGCATGATCGACGCCTCGGACGCAGTCGATGCCGCCGTGCGCCTGATCCGCCGCCGCGCCGCCGACCGCCAGGTTTCGCTGATCTTCGATCCGGACGACGACCTGCCGGAAATCAACGGCGATCATCGCGCGATCAAGCAGATGTCGCTGAACCTGCTGGCCAACGCGATCAAATTCACGGATCCAGGCGGCGAGGTGAAGATCTCCGTACTTGTCGAGAAGCCGTGGCTGGTCATCAGGGTGACGGACACCGGCATCGGCATTCCGCCCGAGGACCTGCCCCGGCTCGGGCAAGCCTTCGAGCAGGCGAAGACGCCGGAAGGTCGCAACACCCACGGCACGGGCCTCGGCCTCGCCCTCACCAAGTCCTTCGCGGAAATGCACGGCGGCTATCTGACGATCGAAAGTGCGGTCAACGTCGGCACCACCGTCACGATCTACCTGCCCCTCCCGCCGGAAGACGGCGGCAAATCCGTCGCCGACGCGCCGCAAGCACGCGAAAAAGTGTAGGGCGCAAGGAACGGAGGACGGCGCTCCCCTTGGCGCCACTGGCGCTCGTGCCGAGGCTAGTTTGGCGCTGGCGCCTTCTCGGGCGGACGCGGAGGCGCGGGCTCGCCCGGCTTTCCGCCCGCCATGCCGCCTTCGTGCGGCAGGCCCTTGGGTGGGCCGCCGCTGCGTTGCATGCGGGCGTTGAACGGCGTCAGCAGTCCCACGGCCGCCGTCGCCCGCGCCTCAGGCGGCATCTTGCCGAGGTGACTGATGAGGATGTCCTCAGCGCTTTCCTGCATGCGCCGTTCGCGTGTCTGGAAGATCGTCACGGCGTCACGCAGCTTGCCCTCGTCGAACGGCTCGTTCAACGCCGCGTTGAAGACAGCCTTGCCGGCGTCGGAGAGCGCCTTGCGATCCCCCTCGATCGTCGCCCAGCGGTCGCGGAGCTGCTGGCGCAGCACCTTGCGGTCTTCGTCGGGCAATTGCGCCCACGCATTGGCGACCACGTCCGAGGTCGGCCCATAGCGGTCAAGCTGCATCTGGACCGTTGGCTCTTTCACCGATCCGCCCGGGCTCAGAAAGCGGCCGCCGACAATGCCCAGCAGTGCGGCATTGATCGCCAGCGACCCGATCAGAAACAGGGACGTTTTCGACGGCATTGCGCTTCAGCTCTCGGGATCGTCGATCGCCGCGAGGAAGACGGAGCCCGACGAGCTGCCGGTGATCGTCAGCATCTTCGCGTAGTCGATATCGCCTGAAACCGGCGAGGGCAAAGGCTCGGCCGCGTAGCCAACGGCGAATCCCAGCGCGAGCGATGCGGCGATCGCCCCGCCTGTCGCCCATTGTGGCGCCGACCATCTGCCGAACAGCGGATTGGCCCCGGCCACGCGCCGGCGGCCCGGCGATGCCGCCAGCACCTTCGTCTCGAGCGCGATCGAGGCAGGGCCGTCCTTCTCGAGTGCGAGCAGGTGATCGAACGAGCGCTCACTCTCCCAGATGTCCTTGATGCGATGCGGGGCGACTTCGAGGAACACCTCGGCCGCACCGCGATCTTCGTCCGGCCAGCGCGACAGCTCCGCGCCGTACGCCGCAAGTAATTCGATGAAACGTGCTTCGTTCATGGCTCGCCCCGTCAATTCGTCTCGATGCCGCTCATCAGGTCCGCTCTCTCCGCCGAGAGCTGCGACTTGAGCGTCCTGCGGGCCCGCGAGAGCAGGCTTTCGAGGGCGTCGACGCTGACGCCCAGTATG
Organism: uncultured Alphaproteobacteria bacterium; assembly: GCA_963718145.1. Lineage (GTDB taxonomy): Bacteria > Pseudomonadota > Alphaproteobacteria > Caulobacterales > Hyphomonadaceae > UBA7672. The sequence goes on from CAVQYJ010000023.1 coordinate 95,919, forward strand.
TCCGCAGCTTCAATGTTCGTCCTGTCCTGATAGTAGCAGAGCACCAGCGCGGCGCGCTGTCGCTCCGGAAGCTGCTGTAGTGCGTCCCGCACCCGGTCGCGCCGCTGGCGATCGTCGAGTGCGCGGGTTGCCGACGCGCGGCCATCTGGCGTCTCGGGGGAGACTTCCCCGCCCTGGCGCCCTGACCGGCGCAGCCTGTCGAGGCAGAGGTTCATCGCGACCCGGTGCATCCACGTCTCGAACTTGGCCTGCCCCGGCTTCCATGCCGCAGCGTGCTTCCAGACGCGGAGGAACACTTCCTGCGCGACATCCTCGGCCTCGGCGTGATCGCCCAGCATCCGCCTGGAGAGTCCGACCATTCTGGGGAGGTGACGGCGCACAAGTTCGGACGCGGCGCGCTTGTCGCCCGCGCCCACGCGGCGCACCAATTCCTCGTCCGGATCCCGCATGGCCTGGAAGCCAACTCCGAGAAACCATCAGGATAGCCGGATGGCCTGCCTGATCGCCTGAAAATCAAAGCTGTTCTGCTCTCCACGTTATGCATCCTGCCGCGGCGTTTGCCGAGCGATACTTGCTCTCTTCGGAGCCTGGTCTCGACGCTGCCGTGGCGATTCCTGTGTTCGGACATCAAACGGCTGGAGGGGGCCCATCCGTCGACAGGGGCCCAAGTTTCCGCGTGCGGACAGCCGCGACCTGCCCCTGAATCCGGGCCAATGCGCCTTCCAGGGACGAAAAATCCTTGAGTCCCAGATGATTGGCCAGGAAAGCCTTCAGTCCGCTGGAGGCCTGCGCCGGGTCGAACCCGTCGCCCGCGGCGATGCGCAGGGCCTGCTGCAGGTTGAGCTGGAAGGTCAGCCCCTCGGCAAGGGCCGCCGCCTCGCCGGGGCTTAGCTTCTCTGCAGCCGCCAGCGCCTTCAGCGCCTCGGCTGACGATGGCCGGACCACACCGGGAGCATCGGCCGCCGCCTTCAGGATGGCGTGCTGGATCAGGAATTCGATGTCGACCAGCCCGCCCGGCGCCAGTTTTACGTCCCAGACCGATTTTGCCGGCCGCTCGCGCGCCATCCGGCGCCGCATGTCGGCGACGTCTCCGGTGATTCGAGTATCGGAGCTCTTCTGGGCGAGCGCCCCGCGCGCCGACTCTGTGATCCGCTCGCACAGGCCTGGATCGCCGGTCACAGGGCGAAGGCGTGTCAGCGCCATGAACTCCCAGGTCCACGCCTCACCTCGATAGTAGTTGTCGAATGACGAGAATTTCACGGCGACCGGCCCCGCCCTTCCTGAAGGTCGAAGCTGCATGTCGACCTCGTAAAGCGCGCCTTCCTCCGTCGGCGCCGACAGCGCCGCGATCAGCCGCTGAACGAACCGTGGCGCGAGCGAGGCTGCGTTCTCGCTTTCCGGCTCGTAGACCAGCATGAGATCAAGATCGGAAGATGCAGTGAGTTCCCGCCCGCCGAACTTGCCGAGCGCACACACCGCCCACTTGCCAATGGCGCCCGGGAAGCGGGCCAGCACGTCCTTCTCGCACGCCTGAGCCAGCGCGATCACACAGGCGTCGGCAAGGTCCGCATAGGCCGTTCCTGCCTCGGTCGCCCCGATCGCACCGCGCAGGAGCTGGTAGCCGATGCGAAACGCCTCCTCCCGATGGAAGCGCCGGGCGATGTTGAGCTGGGCCTCGAAATCCGCCGCGCGGCGCAACTGGTCGTTCAGCTTCTTCTCGCGCCCGCCCGGCGCATCGCTGGACACCGGCGCGCGGAAGGACGGCTCCAGCATCGAATCCATCAGCGCCGGCCGCCGCGCGAGGTCCGCCGCCAGCTTGGGTGCGAACGCCATGGTCTCGATCAGGTCGCGGGTAAGCCCCGGCTCGGCCAGCATCAGCGACATCACCTGCACGCCCGAAGCGAGCGAGGAGAAGAACTCGTTGAACCGGTCAAAGGCTGCATCCGGTTCGCCGACCTCCGACATCGCCTTGAGCAGGCGCGGCCCCAGCGACGTCAGCAATTGCTGCCCCCGCGCCGACCGTGTCGCCGGCACGCCGCCCCGGTGCCACTGCTGGAATACGTGGATGATGCGCGCCGGATCGCTGAACCCCATCCGCCTGAGCGTCGCCAAGGTCCCCGGATCGTCGTCCACGCCAGTGAAGACCAGGTTCCCCGCCTCGCCCGAAAGCCGCTCCTCGGCCGCGAAGAGATCGGAATAGATCCCATGCACCCGCGCCCGAACCCGCGCGATATCGGCCTCGAACAGCGCCTCGTCGCCATACCCTGCCAGAACCGCAATCTCCGCGCGCTTCTCCGGACGGTTGGGCAGGTGGTGAGTCTGCTCGTCATTCACCATCTGGATGCGGTGCTCCAGCGAGCGCAAGAAATCATACGCCGCCGCCAGATCGTCGCGCACGTCGGGTGCGATGATCCGCGCCTCGGCCATCGCCGCGAGGGCGTCCTTCGTCTTCGCCGCACGCAACTGCGGAAATCGTCCCCCGAGGATGAGCTGCTGCACCTGGGTGAAGAACTCGATCTCGCGAATGCCTCCGCGCCCCAGCTTCACGTCGAAATCGAGATCCGCCAGCTCCGCATGCCCCTCATGCGAGTGGATCTGCCGCTTGATCGAATGGATGTCGGCGATCGCCCAGTAGTCGAGATGCCGCCGCCACACATAGGGCTGCAGCTCCGCCAGGTAGGCCTGCCCCACGCTCACGTCGCCCGCGCACACCCGCGCCTTCACATGCGCCATGCGCTCCCAGTTCTGACCGACACTCTCATAGTATCCCGCCGCATACTGCGTCGACACCGCCGGCGCCGTCGACGCCGGATCGGGCCGCAGCCGCAGATCCGTCCTGAACACGTACCCGTCCGCCGTCCGCTCCTCCAGCACGCGCACCACATCGCGCGTCAGGCGCACCATCGCCTCCTTCGCACGCGCACCCTCCACCGGCAGCACCTCCAGATCGAACAGCACGATCAGGTCGATATCGCTCGAATAGTTCAGCTCGCGCCCGCCCATCTTCCCCATCGCCAGCACGAACAACCCCTGCAGCTCGTCGCTCACCTTCTGCTCGCCCAGCGCGCCGCTCGCCCACGCCTGCCGGACCGCCACGCGCAGCGCCGCCTGCACCGCCGCATCCGCCAGCTGCGTCAGCCGCTCCACCACCTCATCCAGCGCCCACACCCCCGCCAGATCCGCACCCGCAATCACCAGATGCGCCGCCTCCTTCGCACGCCGCATCGCACGCATCGCATCCGCCACCGGACCGCTCACCACGCCCGCATGCGCAACCGCCGCCAGACACGCCTGCAGGGCCGCCTGCGGCCCCTCCGCCTTCAGCCGATCGACGGCCTCGGGAAGGACGCGCAGCAGGCGCGCCAGGTAGGGCGAACAGGCCTCGGCCTGCGTCAGCGCCGCGACGGGATCGCGCTCGCCGCCGGCGATGGGTTGGAGGGCGAGCGAGACCAGTCTTTCCGTCATGCGCGGGGCCTAGCCCTGCGACCGCAAGGGGACCAGGGCGCGCCGTCCGTCGGCCGGAAGTTCCAGCGTCGCGGTCAGGCCGGGGCGGTCCGGCGGCCCGCCGCCATCCCTCAGCACCAGCTTGCCGGCGTGAGCTTCGGCCACCGCGGCGGCGAGACTGAGCCCCAGGCCGCTGCCCGGCTGGCTGCGCGACTGTTCCAGGCGCACAAAGCGCTCGATCGCCCGCTCGCGATCCTGCACGGGAATGCCCGGCCCGGAATCCGTCACCGACAAGTCGATGTCGCCATCGCGGTTGCGGTTGGCGGCCAGCCGGACCGCGCCGCCTTCCGGCGTATACTTCACCGCATTATCGACGAGGTTCGCCATGGCCTGCGCGACCAGGTCCTTGTCGGCGAGCACGAACAGGCCGTCATCGTGCGAATATTCGAACGACAGATGCTTTTCCTCGCACACCGGCTGGTAGAGTTCGGCCAAGCTCGTCCGTGATGTCCGCCACGTCCGTCCGCCGGAACGAGCCTGATGCTCCGGCCTGCACGCGCGACAGCCGCAGGATGGCGTTGAACGTGTCGAGCACGCCATCGACATCGTCGATCGAACGCGCCAGCGCCATACGCGGCCCGTCCGAATTGGTGTCGAGCACGCCCGCCTCCAGTCGGTTGCGCAGGCGCGTCAGCGGCGAGCGCAGGTCGTGCGCGATCGAATCCCCCGCCGAACGCGACGAGATCACCAGCCGCTCCAGCTTCGCCAGCATGGCGTTGAGCTGTTCCGAGAGCCGGTCGAATTCATCGCCCGATCCGAACACCGGCGCGCGCCTTGAAAGGTCGCCGCCCATCACGTCTTCCGTGGTCTTGGCCAACTGTTCCGCCCGCCGCGCCGCCGAACGCGAGATCACCACGCCGCCGATCAGCGACAGCACGAAGCCCACCAGCGCCGAGCGCCACACCACGTCGGTGATCCGCTGGTTCATCTCGCCCAGCACGCCGACATCGTAGGCGACCATCAGCACCGCATCCGCCATGTGCGAGATGCGCCCCTCCGCTGCCCGGCGCACCGGCGCGCCCTTGATCACGTCCGGCGCGTCATAGGCGAACGACACATCGACCACCTGGCCCAGCGGCGGGGCGGTCGTCGGCATGACGTTGAAGTCGCCGGAAATGCGGTGCCCGTCGGGATCGTTGAGCAGGTAGAAGAACTTGCCTCCCCGGCCGGCGCGCTCGGTCACCGACTGGGTGAGACGGTCGAGGCCGCCGAGGCGGTGCGCCTCCGACAGCTCGCGGAATTCGGCGGTGAGTTCGCTATCAGCCTGCCGGCCGAGATGGCCTGCCGTCTCGTAGTAGAGGTAGGCGAGCAGCGAGGCAGTGAACACGATGAAGATCGAGGCGTGCAGCAGCGCCAGCCGGAACGTTGTCGTCCGAACAAGCGCCGGCAGACGGCCAATCTTCATGGATCAGGACTTCATGCTTCAAGCCGGTACCCTGCGCCGCGCACGGTGTGCAGCAGGGGCCGCTCGAAATCCTTGTCGATCTTGCCGCGCAGGCGCGAGACGTGCACGTCGATCACGTTGGTCTGGGGATCGAAGTGATAGTCCCACACCTTCTCCAGCAGCATGGTGCGCGTAACCACCTGCCCCGCATGCCGCATGAGGAATTCGAGCAGCCGGAATTCCCGCGGCTGGAGGTCGATCTTGCGGCCGTCGCGCATCACCGTGCGCGCCAGCAGGTCCATCTCGAGCCCGCCGACCGACAACCGCGTGGTCGGAATGTCGCCGGTCGCCCGGCGGCCCAGCGCTTCGACGCGCGCCACCAGTTCCTGCGGCGCATAGGGCTTCACGAGATAATCGTCGCCGCCGGCCTGCAGGCCTTCGACACGATGATCCACCTCGCCAAGCGCCGAGAGGAACAGCGCCGGGGCCCGCCCGCCCGCATCGCGATAGCTCCTCAGGAGTTTGACGCCGTCCATGCCTGGCAGCATGCGGTCGACCACGAGGGCGTCATAGTCGCCCGTTCGCGCCTGGTTGAGCCCGGTTTCGCCGTCGCCGCAAACGTCGACGGCATGGCCCGCCTCGCTGAGCACGCGCTTCACAAACGCTGCCGCGTCCGCATCGTCTTCAATGACTATGACACGCATGAATTATTCCGGCTTGATCTCGATCGTCCTCAGGGCTGAGGCGTCGCCGCAGACTTCCTGCTTGCCGCACTGGATGCGTGCGACAATGTCCTTCTTGCCCGCGGAGCGGGCGGCCGCAACGGCGTCGGTGTAGTCCTTGGCCGTCTTCACCGCCTTGTTGCCAACGTCGAGGATGACGTCGCCGGGCGAAACGAATTCCTTCGCCCACACGCCCTTGGGCTCGACCGTTATGATCATCAGGCCGGTGCCCGGCGAAACGAGGTCGAATTTCGGCCCCTCGGCAGCCGTCAGTGGCCGCAGCGTTCCGCCTTGCACCTTGACGTCGTCCGCACCCGGCTTCGGCGTCGGCATGTTGGCGCGAGTGGTGTCGAGCGCCTGCGAGGCCAGGGCCTTCTCGTCGCGCTCGCGCACGGTCACGAGGATCGTCTGCTCCTTGCCTTCGCGGATGACCTTGAAGTTGTTGCGCGAACCTGCGAGCAGGCCGCCGACCCGTTGCGTCAGGTCGCGGCTGTCCTTCACTTCCTCGCCGTTGACGGCGATGATGATGTCGGAGCGCCTGATGCCGCTGGTTTCGGCAGGGCCGCCCTCGGTCACGGTGCGCACCACCGCGCCTCTCGAGTTCTTCAGGTTCATCGCGGCCGCATAGCGGTCCGTCATCGTCTGGATCTCGACGCCGAGCCAGCCGCGAGTGACCTTGCCGTCCTTGATGATGATGTCGGTGATCTTCTTGGCCGCGCTCGATTCGATCGCGAAGCCGATGCCGACGCTGCCGCCGCCCGAGTCGGAGAAGATGGCGGTGTTCACGCCGATGACTTCGCCGTTGAGGTTGAACGTCGGCCCGCCAGAGTTGCCGCGGTTGATCGGGGCGTCCACCTGGATGAAGTCGTTGTAGTTGCCGCCATTGAGCTTGCGGCCGTCGGCCGAGACGATCCCGGCCGTCGCCGTTCCGCCCAGGCCGAACGGGTTGCCGACCGCGACGACCCAGTCGCCGACGCGCGGACGCGCCTTGGTGGCGAACTCGACGAACGGATATGAACCGCTCTTCTTGACCTTGATCACGGCGAGGTCGGTCTGCGGGTCGGTGCCGACGATCTCGGCTTCCAGCTCGTCGCCATTCTTGAGCGCCACCACGACTTCGCGCGCATCCTCCACGACGTGATTGTTGGTGACGATGTATCCGCTGTTGGTGATGAAGAAGCCGGAGCCGAGGGCATTACCTTCCTCGTCCTGCTCGGGCGTGCCCTCATCGCCCTGGCCTTCGCCGAACTGGTCCTGGTATTCCTCGAACCCGGGCAGGCCGCGGAACGGGTTGGTGACCCGCTCGCGCTGGGCGCGCTTGACTTCCGTCGTCACGATCACGCTGACCACTGCAGGGCTCACGCGGTCGATCAGGTCCGCGAAGCTCATCGGCGCGCCGGCCGGAGGAGAAACTGCGATCGCCTTGCCGTTCTGCGCCATGGCGCCCGGCGCAGAGAGTGCGGCGCCCATCGCGGCCGCCAGCATGAGACCCGCCGCGGCGCCGATGCGGCCTGCGCGGACAGTTCTGACTTTCATCATATCGGTTTCTCTCAACTATTCGCTCGCGCGAACGACCTACAGCGAACCTAGACGCGGGACGAGCCCCCGCAACTGCAAAGGGCTGTCCAGAATGCCATTGGCCTGCGGTGGGCGATGGGCGCGGCGCCAGTCGCCTTCGAAGGCTGATATCGCGTTACTTTAAGGCAATCATGCGGCGGCGCCAGAGGCCCCGCAGGAGGAATTCTTGGGCTTTTCCCACCCTAAACGCCGTTGCCGGCGGCAGGATCGACGCCGCCATCGTCCGGCACTGGCGCAAGGTCACGCTTGCGAGAGCGAAAGGCGCGTAAACCAAGGAAAGCGCCAACCCCTGCCAGCAGGACGAACGGGAAGGCCCACAGCAACAGGCCCAGCCCGTCGGTCGGCGGCCGGAACGAGACATACTGGCCGTACCGCTCGACGAAGAAGTGGCGGACCTGGTCGTCGCTCTGGCCTTCGCTGATCTGGGTCCGAATCGTTCGCCGCATGTCGACGGCGATGTCGGCGGTGGATTGGGAGACCGGCTCGTTCTCGCAAACGACGCAGCGAATCTCGCGCATCAGCGTCTGGGCGCGTTCCTCCAGCCTCGGGCTGTCCAGAGGCGTCTCGGCGCCGACCTGCTGGGCGAACAGCAGCGGGGCGAGAATGAGGTGCGCAAGGCTCATGCGGGCGTCGCCGACGGCGTGGCGTCCGGTGCGGCCGGCTCTGCGGCGGGAGCTTGCGCCTCCGCCACGGCCACGCGGCGGCGCATGCGGGCGCCAAGGGCAAGACAGCCGCCAAGGGCGATCAAGCCAGCCCCGCCCCATATCCAATCGATCAGGGGATGGCGCGCAATGCGGATGCGCCACACGCCAGGCTGTTCGCGGATGGGATCGCCGAGCGCGACATAGACGTCGGCCGAGAGGGTCTTGCGGATGGCGACTTCGGTCGTGCCGGAGCCGGCGACGGGATAGAAGCGTTTCTCCGGGTGGATGACTTCGGACGTTCCGTCCTGGTGGGTCACGGTGATGTCGGCGCGGGTGGCGAGGTAGTTGGGGCCCTCGGCGGAGCCGATGCCGTCGAAGCGGAAGGTCCAGCCTTCGAATTTCGCTTCCTGACCCTGTGCGAGCGGGAAGGTCCGCTCCGATCGCGTGGCGGTCTCGGCCGTCGCCCCGATCACGAACAGCCCGATGCCGATATGCGCAATGGCCATGCCCCACACGCCGAGCGGCAGGCGGAACAGACGGCCGAAGCCGCCGGGTCCCGCGCGCCGCATCAGGTCGAGCCCGACGCCGGCCACGACCCACGCCCCGACCAGGATGCCGAAGCCCAGCCACAGCCTCACCCCGCCGCTGAGCATCATGGCGGTCGCAGCCGCGATGACGGCGACCACGGCCGCCGGCGCCAGCCATTTCAGCAGGGGCGACAGCTCCGCCTTGCGCCACGGCGCGGCAGGGGCAAGCGGCATGAACAGCAAGAGCACCGCCATCATCGGCGCGAAGGTGAGCTGGAAGTAGGGCTCGCCGATCGACAGCGACACGTTGAGCGCCTGCGCGAACATCGGCGTCACCGTGCCGACCAGCACCAGCGCGGCGGCGACCGCGAGGAACAGGTTGTTGAGCACCAGCGCGCCTTCGCGGCTCACCGGGTCGAATTCCGGCCCGGCCATCAGCTTTGGCGCGCGCCAGGCGTAGAGCGTCAGCCCCGCCCCGCCTGCCAGCGACAGCCCGATCAGCAGCACGATGCCGCGCGCCGGATCGGTCGCGAACGCATGCACCGACGTCATCACGCCCGAGCGCACCAGGAACGTGCCGAGCAGCGCCAGGCAGAACGCCACGACCGCCAGGAACACCGTCCACGCCGCCATGCTGCCGCGCTTTTCGGTCATGATCAGGGAGTGGACCAGCGCCGTGCCAACCAGCCACGGCATGAAGGAGGCGTTCTCGACCGGGTCCCAGAACCACCATCCGCCCCAGCCGAGTTCGTAATAGGCCCAGATCGCGCCCAGCGTGATGCCGATGGTCAGCGCGCTCCACGCCGTCAGCGCCCACGGGCGCACGCGCGCGGCCCATTCGCGGTCGATCTTGCCGATGATCAGCCCGCCCGCCGCCAGCGAGAACACGAACGACATGCCGACATAGCCGACATAGAGGAATGGCGGATGCAGCGCGACCGCCGGGTCCTGCAGCAGCGGGTTCATGCCGCCGCCATCGAGCGGCGGATTGTCCAGTCGCAGGAACGGGCTCGACGCGAACAGAAGATAGACCAGCGACGCCGTCGTCAGCAGTCCCTGTACGCCCAGCGCCCGGTCGCGAAGTTCACCCTTGCGCATCAGCAACGCCGCCGCCGCGCCATAACCGGACATGATCACGCACCAGAGCAGCATCGAGCCTTCGTGGTTCCCCCACGCTCCGGCGATGCGATAGATGATCGGCTTCAGCGAATGGGAATTCTTGGCGACCAGTGCGACGGAGAAATCCAGCCGCACGAAGCTGATCACCAGAGTCAGCATCGCCAGCAGCGTGAACATTCCGGTCGCCACCGCCAGACGCCGCGCCGGCTCGCCGCCGCTCGTCAGCCCGAACACGCTCTGGGTCGCCGCCGTCGCCAGCGCGAGGAAGGCGAGCAGGTGACCAAGTTCGGCGATCAACTGACCGGCTCTTTCGCGCCCGGCATGTTGTCGCCCACGCAGCTCTCGGGAGATTTCTTGCAGAGGGCGTCGTAGACTTCCTTGGGCATGTAGTTCTCGTCATGCTTGGCAAGCACGCGCTTGGCGACCAGGCGGCCCTCGCCATCGAACTTGCCCTCGGCGATGACGCCCTGGCCTTCCCGGAACAGGTCCGGCGGGATGCCGTCGAACATCACGGGCACTGTGTTCTTGGTGTCGGTGATGCGGAAGACCAGCATGCCGTCAGCGTCGTGCGACTCGCTGCCGACTTCCACCAGGCCGCCGACCCGGGCGCTCCTGCCATCGGCAATGACATTCTTCTCCACCAGGTCCGAGGGTGAATAGAAGAATGCGACTGTGTCCTTGAGTGCTGTGGCTGCAAGTGCGACTGCGCCCGCGACCAGAACGGCCGCTGCGCCAATCATCCAAAGTCTCTGCGAGCGTTTCCGCATTCGGTTCGCCTCCTTCGAGGTCTGTCAGGACAGTATATTTACGCCGATCCGGCGGCGCCAGCGACACAATGGCGCGAGCAGCCTATCAAGTTTCAGGGGGAGTCGGGGGAAATCAGCCCGGCGGCGTCTGGGGTTGTTGGGTCTCCGGCTTGGGCGGATCGACGAACATCTGCCGGAAAGCGGCAAACATCTGCTTCTGCGTCGCATCCGGGCCCTTGGCCTCGATCTCGGCCCAAAGCGCCTCAGCCTCGGCCTTGCGCCCCGCCTGCCAGTCGCCGATGCCGGCCATGTATCCGGCCCTCAGATTGTCCGGCTCGGACTTGTAGACCTCGTGATAGAGCGCCGTCGTCGCCTCGTCGAAGCCGCCGGCCAGCTTGAATCGCAGGTCGGCAAGGTCCTTGATGGTGGGAAGGTGGTTGGGATCGCGGCGCAGCGCCGCCTCGAACGCCATCAGCGCCTCGTTGGGCTGGCCGGCGGCTTCCAGAATCTCGCCCATGATCCAGTGCGGCATCGGACTCTTGGGATCGTCCTTGGCGCGCTTCTCGGCCAGCGCCATCAGCTGCGCCGCCGTCATCGACTGGGGATCCTTGGCGGCCTGCGCCTCGATGTCGTTGAGGCGTCCGGCCAGCGGCTCGTCCGCCATGTTGGGCCGGCCGACCGCGACATAGACCACCGCCGCAGCCAGTCCCGCGAAGAACACCAGGCCGCGCATCAGCCAAGACCGCGAGATCAGCCACGCGCCGCCCGCCACGAACACCAGAGCCACGAGCGCCAGCCAGATCAAAGCGGCGCCGCCGGAAGCTCAAGCCGCGCGCGCAGCCCGCCGAGAGGGCTGTCCTCCAGATGCAGGCGTCCGCCGTAGATGTCCGCGAGTTCCGTCACGATCGACAATCCCAGACCTGTTCCCGGCTCGGACTCGTCGAGCCGCTTGCCGCGCTCCAGCGCCTTGGCGCGATCCCTGGCGGGAAGTCCTGGGCCGTCGTCGTCGACGATCACCTCGACCCCGTCATCGCTCCTGGTCACCTTCACTTCGACCCGCGACTTGCACCATTTGGCGGCATTGTCCAACAGGTTCCCGACAAGTTCATCAAAGTCGCCCTTTTCGCCGCGGAACACCGCGCGCGTGTCGGCATCGACCTCGACCGAGATGTTCTTGTCGCGGTGCAGGCGCTCCAGCATGCGGGCGATGCCCTCGATCGGCTCCTTGATCTCCGTACGCGCGCCCAGCACCTCGGCCTGCGCCGCCGCCTGCGCGCGCTTGAGATAGTGCGTGACATTGCTCGACATCGCCTCGGCCTGGCGCCGCACGAGCTGGGACATCTTGTCCTGCCCGCTGCGGGACTCGTTCATGAGCACGGCCAGCGGCGTCTTCAGCGCATGCGCCAGGTTTCCGACATGCGTGCGCGCCCGGTCGACGACCTTGCGGTTGTGGGTGATGAGGGTGTTGATTTCCTTTACGAGAGGCGACAGCTCCGCGGGATATTCACCGTCCAGCTTGTCGCGCCGGCCTCCGCGCACATCGTGCAGCTTGTCCTCGATCTCGTGGAGAGGACGCAGGCCATAGCGGATCAGCACAAGGATGCCGACCACGATGCCGAGGGCAAGGATGCCCAGGGCGATTCCGAGCGAAAGGGTAAAGCGCCCCACCGCGTCATTGGCGGCGGTCCGGTCGATCGCCGCATACATGAGTACGAGTTCGTGCCGCTCCGGCAACTGGATGGCGCGCAGGCCGATCCGCAGCGGCTGATTGTCCGGGCCCATGCCGTCGCGATGCACCACCGGGGTCGCCGCCGCCCGCCGTGCAACCGCCGTCTTGATCAGGGTCTCGCTGAGAGTTGGAAGCGCATCGAAGAAGCTGGCGGAACGATAGCGTTCTGGATCGACCACGCGCTCGCTCGCATCCAGGGTCAGGAAGGCCCAGTACCAGCCAGAATAGGTGCGGGCGAAGCGCTGGTCGTTGGGAAGCTTGATGTCGTTGAATTTGAGATTGCCGCCTGACTCGGTGTCGATTGCGGTCGCCAGCGTGATGATCGTCGCATCGAGCTCCGCGTCGAGCCGCTGCTCCGTCTCGCTGCGGTAGACCGCCTGCAGCGACCAGGCTGCAATGGCGACGACGGCGGCTGACCAGACTGCGGCAGCGACAAGCATGCGCCGGGCGATCGAGCCGCGCGTGCGCGTCCCTTCGGTGTCGCCCGCCCCCGGCGTTTCAGTCATGCTATTCGACGATCTTCTCGGCCTTCGGATCGATCAGCCTATACCCGAGTCCGCGTTCCGTCAGGATGCGGTTGGACCCGATCTTGCGGCGCAGGCGGCCGACAAACACCTCGATGGTGTTCGAATCCCGGTCGAAATCCTGGTCATAGATGTGCTCGACCAGCTCCGTCCGCGGAACGACACGGCCCTGGTGGTGCATCAGGTAGCTCAGGACCCTGTATTCGTGGGCGGTCAGCTTGATCGGCTCGCCATTGACCGAGGCGCGCGCAGCCCGTGTATCGACCCGCAGGTCGCCGCACTCAAGCGCGGCGCTCGCATGTCCGGCCGCCCGGCGCATCAGCGCGCGCAGGCGCGCCAGCAATTCTTCGGTGAAGAACGGCTTGGTGAGATAGTCGTCGGCGCCGGCGTCGAACCCGGCGACTTTCTCGCTCCAGCGGTCACGCGCTGTCAGGATCAGCACCGGCATGTCCTTGCCGCTGGCGCGCCATTTCTCAAGCACGCGCACGCCGTCCATCTTCGGCAGGCCAAGGTCCAGCACCGCCGCGTCATAGGGCTCGGTCTCGCCGAGGAAGTGTCCTTCCTCGCCGTCGGGAGCGAGGTCCACGGCATAGCCAGCCTGCGTCAGCGCGTCGCTGAGCTGGCGGCCGAGATCGGGATCATCTTCAACGACGAGAACGCGCATGTGCACCTATCCGCGAGTAGAGATGACGCGGCCGGTCGCGGCGTCAACCTCTATGGTGAGCCTGCGCCCATCCTGGGTGAGCCACTGGATGATGTAGCGATCGCCGGATTTCGACGTATCAAGCTGCTGGCCACCATAGCGCTGGCGCAGGTCACGGAGGATCGAGCCGAGCGGAACTTCCCGTTCCTGCCGCTCACCGGGCGGGGCCCATTGATTGCCGGGCGAGCCCTGGAACTGGAAGATCCGGTCACGGCCGCGGTCATCGTCATAGATGCGGTCGCGCGAGCGTTCGCGGTCACCGCCTTCGCCACGCTGGCCGCGCTGTGCGGACGCAGGCTCGACCGCCGCTATCGCAGCGGCGATCAGGGCCAGGGCCGGAAGGAGAGTGCGCCGTATCATGGAAATCTATCTACGGCCGCGACCGTGAACCCCGTCTGAACGGCTGGAGATACCCCGGAAATCCAACACTTCCAGCTGCTTTTTGCGGTTAACGCTGAACATCGGACTTCCGTCCGGGCCAGGTTCTGACGAACGCCTTCAGCTCCAGATCTTCCTTGCGCGGCAGGACGATCATGAGTCGCACAAGCAGGTCGCCGGGATTTGGGCGGGTCTGTACGCCTTTGCCGCGAAGCTTCAGCAAGTCGCCCGAGTTCGAGCCCGGCGGAATGGAAAGCGACACCGCGCCCTGCGGCGTGTTGACCGGAACCTTGCCGCCTTCGACGGCTTCGGTGAGCGAGATGCGCAGCTCCATGCGGATGTCATCGTTCTCGCGCTTGAACGCGGGATGCTGGCCGACAGTGATCTCGACCAGCGCGTCGCCGGCCGGGCCGTTGCCCGCGCCCGGCAAGCCCTGGCCCTTGAGGCGCAGCGTCTGCCCCGAATTGAGCCCGGCAGGAATCGCAAGATCGAGCGAGCGTCCGTCCGACATGGTCACGCGCCGACGTCCGCCATTCACAGCATCGAGAAATTCGACCTCCATGCGGTAGCGTACATCCTCGCCGCGCTGCATGCCGAAGCCGCGTCCGCCGCTGCCGCCCCGGCTGAACAGGCCGTCGAACAGGTCCTCGAACACGTCGCCGCGCGGGCCGCCATTGGGGCCCCGTGCGGTCCTTGCTCCGGCGAACCCGCCAAAGCCGCCGCCCGGCTGGAATTGCGGCCGCTCGTTTCCTTCGGCGTCGATCTCGCCGCGGTCGAACCGTCCGCGCAGGGTCTCGTCGGTGAGCAGGTTGAACGCCGCCGTCACCCGCTTGAAGCGCTCCGCGGACGCCTTGTCATTCGGGCGCACGTCCGGGTGCAGCTCCTTTGCGAGCTTTCGGTAGGCCTTTCTGACTTCATCGGCGCTGGACGATTTAGGCACGCCCAGAGCCGCATAAGGGTCCCAGCTCAAATTCGCCGTCCCGTTTGCTCTATGGTTGCGCTTAGCGTGGGGCCTTCGCCCCCCGCAAGACAAGCCGCAACATGGTCCTTCCTCTGCAAATTTGGCAGGATGAAGCCCCTCAGGGCGGTGGAATCGTCACGATCACCCCCGCCCAGGCGCCCGGCTCGCCGTCTGCGCCGAGCTGTGCAACCTCGATCAGGGCCATCCCGCCAGAGGGAAAGTCCATCGCCTGCTCGGCCGCCGCGTAAACAGATGACGATTCGGCAACATCCCAGCCCCGCAGCACGCTTCCGCCTGCCGACACCCTTACGCGGTAGGCTTCGGCCACCTCATGCGGCGGCTCGCCCGGCGCCCACGGATCGCCTCCCTTGCGCGCCCTCCGCACCCACCCAACAGCCATGTCGCCGCTCGACCACTCCGTCCGCAGGTGCGCGGGCGACCACATCTGCGCGGCGAGCCCCATATGCGTCGCCTCGCCGGTCCACGCCGTCGCCTCGTCAGGCGCCTCGCGCCACGCACGCCACTCCAGCGTCAGCCCCCGCTCCACCTCCGACACCTCCACGCGCTGCTCTGCACCCGTGAGAAACACGATCCGCGCGCCGACCGCAGCGCCCGCAGCCATCGCAGGCTCCGACCCCTGCTGGCCGCGCAGCAACCCGCTCAGCTTCCACGTCTCCACATCCACCAGCTCCGCCTGCGCGAACTGCACCAGCTCCCAGCCCTGCGCCGTCTGCACCAGGGCGGCGTTCGCGCCGTTCAGCACTGAGCCCTCGCTCCTCGACTGCAGGTCCGCCGCGGCCACGCTCACCACCACCGACGCTTCCTGCCAGCGCCCCGACACGTGCGCGTGCAGGGCGCTCGCCAGAACGCCCATCGTGCAGACGCGCACCACGCGGCCGCGCACCGTCTGCTCCCCTACATCTACGCCTGCCGACACTACCACCGCACCCGTCCACGGCGCCGCGTAGGCGAATACGATCGGACGCAGGTCATCCTCCACACCGGGCAGCGGAGGCGCATCCACGATCACCACATCGGGCATCGCATGCGCGGCAGCGACCACCCCCGCCACCGGAACAGGCTGCGTGAGCACCGGTTTAGCACTCATACCGGCGCGCACGGCCTCTGCGCGCACGACAGAGCCATCGGACACGTTCACTACCCGCCACGTATCGCCACCCAGTTCCACCACATCGCCGGCTTCAAGCACCACACCGGCCGCCGCCAGAGCGAACGACGCGTGCTCCTGCTGCTCCACCAGGCCCTGCGCCAATGCATCCGCCACGCGCTGCGCCTGGTCGCCATCTAAGGCGAGCGCCACCTCGACCTCTACAAGACCGCCCGCACCATCGCCCACGGACACCACCACGCCGGGCGCGTGATCCACCTCCGCGTTTACGTAGCGCAGCCTCACGCGCGGCGCTGGACCCTCAAGGCCAGTGCGCACCAGGGCGAGCGCCGGGGCATCCTCCTCGACCAGCCGCCCGGCATCCACCTCAACGACGTCCGCGCCGCGCATCCGGAACACAACGGCGCCATCGCGCTCGGTCGCGTCCACACCGTACACCGCAACCACCGGTTCGAGCACCGCACGGGCGCGCACCGGGCCATCGAACCGGTAGCCGCTGACCACGCCGCTCAGGCCGCTCACATCGGCCTCCACTCCGGCGCGCGCGCACACATCGCCCACCACATCACCCAGCAACGCGAGGCCAACCCGGCCGTTCAGCCAGTGACCCAGCCGCCAGTTGTCCGTGTCGCCCCAGACTTCCCCGCGAGCCGGAAAGGCCGGGAAGGGCCTTGCGTCCCACGCCCACAGGCCGACGCCATCTTCCGGAACCATGCGCCCGGAATACTCCGCCGACTCCGGATTGTTGGCTTCGTCGCACCCAGTGCGCATGAAACGCCTCGATCGCCGCGCGCTGGACCAGGTCATCGCGCGACCCGTCCGAAAAGTGCGGCAGCGCACTTTCCGAACTCTTGGGATCGTAGAACACGTTCGGCTGGTTGGCGCCCTTGTCGACCGCCGGGCAGCCCATCTCGACGAACCGCACCGGCTTCATGCCTGGAACCCACGCGGTCGGCGCTGACGATCTCACGCCACCGGCGCGCGGATGATGCGCATGTCCCCACCAACCGGCGACATCCTTCTGCCGGAAAACCCACGGCTCGCCATGGGCGCCGTCGGTGATCGCCAGCCTCTCCTGCGCCAGCCGGCCGGCGCCATCTGCGTAATACCAGTCGAACCCCTCGCCGCCCGCGACATTCTCAGCGAGATAGGCGCGCGACCGCCCGTCGCCGAACGCCGCATCGGCGTGATCCTCGCCATCGCGCCAGTCCGCCATTGGCGGATACCAGTCGAGCCCGACATAGCTCACCGCTTCGTGGGCCCACAGCGTATCGAGCGGAAACGCGACATCATCGCCCTCCACGACTGCGCCATACTCCGTCCAGTCCGCCGCATAGCTGATCTCGAAATCTTCGGCCTCGACGAGGTCCCGCACATCCGCCGCCAGCGCACACAGCCCATCCACGGCCGGAAAACCGCCGCCGTCCTGCAGGCGCGTCAACCCGACCAGTTCCGAGCCGATCAGGAGGCCATCCGCACCCGCCTCGGCCGCGAGCCCGGCACAATGCATCACGAATGGCCGATACTGGTCGAAGAACACCTCGACCTGGTCTGCGACATCGCCGCCAACCGCCGTGATCCGCCCGCGCCACGGAAACGCCGCCTGTTCTGCGCCGCCATGAGGATCGGGCAGGCCGTTGCCCGCGGGAATGTCCATCAGCAGGAAAGGATAAAGCGTGACGTGATAGCCCCGCGCCTTCAGCGCCGTGATGGCCTGAACCACAGACGCATCCGATGGCGTGCCGCCATAATTGGGCCGCCCGCCACTGGCCGACACCACATAAGCGCCCGCCCGTTCCACACCCGCCACCGACCATGTCAGCGGGACGTTCGTCTTTTCCGCAATCTCCACGCCGGGACGCACCAGGCATTCGCCGCACCGAAGGTCGCTGCCGAACCACGCCACCACCAGGTTCACCCGCGCCACATTGGGAAGCTCGGCTTCGAGCTGATCCAGCGAAGCTTCGAAATCACTCTTCGCCTCGGCGCCGTGCAGGTTCTCCGGCGTTTCGCGACCTGGCCCCGTGCGCCTCCGCACGATGTCGGTCGCCAGCGCGAACTCGCCCGAGCCCGGGATCATGTTGACCGCCCGCGCCGCCGCCTCCAGCCGGTCCGCCGCGCCGCCGGCCGGCCGCACCACTTCGAACGAGAGCTGCGGCATCCGGGCGCCGAACCGGTCGACGGGCAGGTCCTCGAACACGATATAGGCTACGCCGCGATAGGCCGGCGCCTCTCCCTCGATCGCCTCGATCAGCGGATCAGGCGCCTGATCCTCTGTGCCGCGATAGAGCCGCCACGTCACTTTCGACAGGTCGAACGGCTCGCCATTGGCCCAGCACCTCGAGACCCGCGCCACCTCGCCCTCGCACAGCGCCACCGCAAAGCTGAGCGTATAGGAATAGTCCGCCACGCGCGGCCCGCCCTTGCCGCCCTCGACATCGCGCCGCTCGCGGAATTGCGCCGCCCAGATCACCTGGCCGCCAACGCGGCAGCGGCCATAGACCACCGGCACGCCAGCGCCCTCGCGGCTCTGCGTCAGGTGGAATTCCTTCACACGCGGCCCTTCGATCGGCGGCGAGAGAAACCGCGCGTCGATGTATGACCCTGCCAGCGATCCGATCGCCTGGCCGATCGCCGCGCCGGATATCTGCGCGCCCGCAATCGACAACCCCTGCGGCAGAAGCGCCGACCCGGCCGCCGCTCCGACCTGGCCCAGAACAAGATCAGCCATCAGTCTTCAACTCCCGGAAATTGAAACGCCGCCGCAATACGCCGTCGCCACCACGGCACGAGCCGCGTCTCGCACACGGCGCGACCCCAATAGGCGTGGATGATCCTGTCTTCGCCTGAGACGATGGCCGCGTGCTTGGCCGGCGATCCCAGCGCCATGCGGAACAGCAGCACGTCTCCATCGCGCGCCGCACCCGCTGCGATCTCGCGACAATGCCTTCGCGCAGCTTCCAGCAGCGTCTCCTTGCCCAGCGCCTCCGCCCAGTCGGGCCGGTAGGCTGGCGTCTTCTCCGGCTCAGCCCCGATCACCGCCCGCCACACACCGCGCACCAGCCCGAGGCAATCGGCGCCGGCGCCGAGAACACTCGCCTGATGCCGGTAGGGCGTGCCGATCCAGCGCCGCGCCTCCGCGACAATGGCTTTGCGCGACACGCTCATCTGCGCCTCCCGCCATCATTGACGCGATCGGACGCCGGACCCGCCAGCACGGCATCTGCGCCCGGGTGGTGCGGGAAGCCGCGGAAATTGTCGTGATTGGCGAACGTGGCCCCGCAAGTCGCGAAGCTCTTGTCGCATCCTGCGGTCACCGTGAATGCGTCGCCGGGCGCGATGGCGAAGCGCGGCGTCGCGGCCAGCTCCAGCTCATCACTCAAATGGCGCACGACGCGCGCCGTCACGCCGGCATTGGCGCCGCCGGTCCAGTGCAGCACGCCGCCGGCGAACCAGCCCGCCTCGAACGCGCCAAGCCCGCTCGGCTGGAAGCGCTTCGGACCAAGGAGGGCAGTCACCGCGCCTTCGCCCCGGAAGGCCGGATCGTCGAGATCGACGCCACAGCGCGCATCACCCACGTCTGCGTCGCAGGCGCGCGCATAGACGCGGCCGACCGGCCGCTCCAGCCCGGCCTTGAGGCTGACCAGCTCCGCTGCGAACGTCGCGCCGCGCCGCGCCACCTCCGACAACCGGCCCGACCAGATGCGCACGCGATGCTCTGGCGCCGCCCAGTCGACGCGCCACACATCGACGGCCGCGGCATCCCACAATCCCGCTTCGAGATCGGCGTCGGTTATGAAGTCCGCGGAGATCGCCCCATCCGCCGCGGCGCGGCCGGGCGCGAGACCGGATGAACTCTCGAATGTCGCGCCTCGCAGTCCGTTGACGGGCTCGAAAGTCACGCCGCCCAGCACGATAGGCGCATCGTGATCCGTTGCACCGAACACCGCGCCGTCGGCGCGCATGAAGCGCCAGCAGACGCACAGGCTCGTAGTATCCGCGGCGAGTCTCGCCGCGAACGTCTCGTTGATCTGTCTCATGGATTATCCCGCGATCTCGACCAGCGGCGCACGCACCACGCGCACCGCGTCATGTCCGATGAGGGCGACCTCCAGCCGGTCAGCGTCGAACCGCACCGGCACGTCGAACTCGAAGCCCGCCGTGAGGATGGCGCCGCTGGCGGGCGGGGAGTCGAACGTCACCACGCCCGTGCCCAGGTTCACCTCGAACGCCAGTGTCGACTCGCCATCGATTGCGACCAGCACAGTGTCCTCGACCGGCTTGGCGATGGCGCGGTCCCAGCTTGCTCCGCCATGGGCGTAGCGCTTCACCAACTGGAACTGTGTGGCCGCGCCGTCGCCTGCGCCCAGCGGCTGGTCGGCCGCCGAGATTGCCTGCGATGGCGCACAGCTTTTCCAGTCGACGGGATCGCAGAAGCGGAAGCCGTGCATGCGCCCGCGCCGCGCCTCGAAGAACGCTGCCAGCTCGTACGCATGGTCCGCGCGGATCGTTGCGCCGCCGACCTCCCATCGCCGCCGCGATCCGGCCCAGCGCGCATTACGGCTTTCGGCGCCCGACGCCAGGCGCACGACATCGGTCGCGCGCTCCGGTCCGCCCGTTGCGCCGAAGGCCAGGGCGAGCGGCAATCTCACCTCGTGAAAGCTCATGTGAACCTCGCCCCGCGCATGGCCGCCTTCGCGATGGCGGAGGCGATCTGGTTGAGCGAGCCCGGCGCACCGGTGTCTGCGCCGGATGGGAACGGCGCGGGCGCCTGTCGGCCCAGCGCGCTGTCAACCGCCAGCCTCGCCAGCGTCTCCGCGATGGCGCGCGCCAGCCGTTCGATGTCCGCCTCGCCATTGCGCACGATACGCTCCAGCTCGCTTTCGACGGCGCGCGTCGCCTTCAGCAGCGCCTGTTCCAGCGCCGCGCCTGCGGCTTCCGCCGCGTCCGTACTGGTGTCCATTCTGTCTCTCCTCATGAGAATGAAATGACACCGGCCGAAGCCAGCCGCACGGCAAACACCGCTTCGCCCTCGTGTTCGCCGCCATAGCTCAGCTCGGCGACAACGAACGGCCCCTGCATCACGCCGAAATCCGGCACGACGAGCTGGAACACCGCCGCCACGCCGCCGAAATAAGCAGCGCGCAGCTTTTCGTCCGACGCCGCATCCTTGAACACGCCCGAGCCTGCGACCTCGATCCGCTTCGGGCCTGCGCCCGCGATCAGCTCGCGCCACGCCTGCGGGCTCTGCGCCGTCGTCGCATCGACCAGGCCGGCGCCCAGCGTGATCGTCCGCGCGCGTATGCCCGCCACCGTCGCGAACGTCTCAGGCGCGCCACCGTCGCCGATCCTGATCAGCACGTCGCGGCCTCTCTGTCCGGCCATGGTCTCTCCTTTTCAAAAATCCTCAGCCTGGGCCTGTCGGCCCCTTGACAGGCAACCTTTCGGTTGCATATGAATGTGCATGGATCTGGTGTTCCGGGCCCTCGCGGACGAAAGCCGCCGCGCACTGCTCGACAGTCTCGCCGCCAGAAGCGCGCAGACGCTGAACGAGCTCTGCTCGGGCCTTTCCAAGAAAGGCGTGGCGATGACGCGTCAGGCCGTCTCGAAACACCTGGCGATCCTGGAGGAAGCGAACCTCGTCGCCACCGTGAAGCGCGGCCGGGAGAAGCTTCACTACCTCAACCCGGTTCCGATCGCAGAGATCGCCAACCGCTGGATACGGAAGTTCGAACGGCGCAGGGTCGATGCGCTGGTCGACCTGAAGAAAAGACTGGAGTCAGAATGACCCAAGCCATTCCGCAACCCGACCTGTCAGACCGGCCGCACAATTCGCACGGCGAACGCTGGATGCCGCATCCGCCGGTCCGGCTCTACCGGGCATGGACCCAGGAATTCGATCTCTGGTTCGCCGAACCCGGCAGCGTGGTGATGGACCCCCAGCCCGGCCAGCCCTGGTTCTTCGTCACCGAATTCAATGGCCAGCGCCATCCGCACTATGGCCGCTTTCTGCGTCTCCTTCCGCCGCGCCTCGTCGAGATGACCTGGGTCACAGGCAAGGGCGGCACGGAAGGCGCCGAAACTCTGCTCACCGTCGAGTTCGCCGCCGAAAATACCGGCACGCGCGTCAAGCTCACACACCGCGGCTTCCCGCATGCCCAGGCCGCGGCCGAAAACGAAAAAGCCTGGCCGCTTGTCCTCGCCCAGTTGGAGGAGCGCCTCAAATGATGCTTGCGAGCATCGAGTCGATGATCGAACCGAACCAACCCCTCGCGGAACCAGAGACATGACCGCCCCATCCCGATTCCTCTACATAACCTACATCCGCACCACGCCCGAAAAGCTCTGGGCTGCGTTGATCGAGCCGGAATTCACCCGCCAGTACTGGGCCGGCACGCACCAGGAATCCGGCTGGAAGGTCGGTTCCGACTGGAAGATCATGATCCCCGATGGCCGCGTCGGCGACAGCGGCACGATCCTCGAATTCGATCCGCCGCGCCGGTTGAAGATGACCTGGCGCAACGAGTTCATTCCGGAAATGAAAGCCGAAGGCCATTCCACATGCACTTACGAGCTTGAACTGGCCGGCAGCGCCGTGAAGCTGACGCTGACGCACGAGATCGACACGCCGGACTCGAAACTCATCGGCGCCGTCTCCGAGGGCTGGCCGCACATCCTCGCCAGTCTCAAAAGCCTTCTCGAAACCGGAGAGTCCCTCATTGAAAGCCGCGACTGGCCGGAAGGACACTGACCATGGCAACCTTCCCCACCGCCGTCGCCGTCCAGAAGATCGCTGCGCCGCCACAGCGCGTCTACGAGGCCATCCTGCAGCCCGAGATGATCGGCCGCTTCATGTTCGGCCCGCTGCTACGTGAGGAGGTCATCCTCCACATCCGCAACGATCTGCGCGTCGGCGGCGAATTCTCCTACAAGGTGCGCCGCGGCCCGGACGAGATCGACCATGTCGGCCGCTTCCTCGAACTGGTCTCGCCCACGCGGATTGCCTTCACCTGGGCCATCGCCCCGGCCCGGGACGGCTCCACCGTCAAGATCGACATCGCGCCGACGCCGCAAGGTTGCACGGTCACGCTCTCCCACGAGATGGCGCCCGAATGGGCCGACTTCCTCGACCGCTCGCGCGCGGCATGGGAAAAGATGCTCGGCGTCCTCGCCATGCTGCTTGCGTCGGAACCCTAGTTCGCCCCAGCGTCGCCCTCAGGAACGGATCGGCGGCCATCAGCGCCTTGCGCAGCAATCGTGCATCGCTCATCGCCACATCGATCTCACCACCGGAAATCTCGGGGCGCCTCAACCAGCTTTCCACGACTGCCCAAAATCCGGGAAGTTGCACTCGAACATCTCTACGCGATTTTCGTCCGCGGATTCTTGAGCCCTGTCTTCAGTTTGTTACGCACCTCACGCTTCACGCGGGAAGCCAGCATGTCGTCGTGCTCAGCCAGGAAGCCGCGTACCGCCTTCGCATCCCAGGGCACGAGTTCGCGCACCGCCCAGCTCATCGCCTTGACGATCATGTCTTCATGATCGGCAACCAGAATCTCTGCGATGGCAAACGTCCGCTTCGGGTCGCCCTTGCCGCCCCGCGATTTCATGTTGAGCGGCACGGTCGAAACCAGTGCCGCGCGGCGCCACCACAGATCCCCCGACTGGGCCCATCGCTTCACGTCCGCATCGGAAATCCGTCCCCGCTGCCATGCCGCGCCCGAAAGCAGCACGCCGAAACTGTCGACCTCCTCCCAGCTAGCGATGCCCTGGCCCATCAGCTCGACTTCCTCGATCGTCAGGCTTTCCAGCGCCGCCTTGTTCTGATTGATGATCTCGCATCCCATCCACCTGCGGCCAGCCTTCATGAGACGCAGCGCCACGGCCTTCACGTCTTCCGTCGCGGCCTTCTTCAACTTCGCAGACAACCCCCGCCGTACGCCGCGCAGCGCCGGCGTGTTGCACACCTTCAGAGCGGCGATCTCCTCCAGAGTTACCTTGACCAGCCTGTCCCGCTCCGCCCCGGTCATCGCACTACGACGCCTTCGCGGCCGTCCGCCGCGGAATGATGTGCGAGGCCGCCTGGATCATCGCATCGGCGATCTCCTGCTCGCCCGACACGATAAGGTCGGCGCCGAAATTCTTGAGGTGCTCCACCTCGGCGTCGCTGTGCGCCCGCGCATAGACCTTGAGCCTGGGGTTCAGCTCCCGCGCCAGCTCCACGATGCCGCCCGCCTCGAATCCGTCCGGCACCGTCACGAACATCAGGTCGGCCTCGGCGACATTCGCCGCCTCCATCACGTCCCGCGAGATTGCGTTGCCGGCCACGGCCACGATCCCCTTGGCCAGCAGCGACTCGACCAGGTCGCCCCGATCCTCGATCACGACATATTCCGCGCCTGCGCCGTCCAGCGCCTTGCCGATCAGCGATCCCACCCGGCCATAGCCCACCAGCACGGCGCGCCGCCGCATCGGAGGCGGCGCGACCACACCCGCCGCTTCCGGCTCGGTCGCCACCGGCTTGCGCGCCAGCCTGTCGGTCAATGCAAACACCGCCGGGTTGAGGATGATCGAGATGATCGACCCGCCCAGCACCAGGTCGCGCCCCTCTTCAGGCAACAGGCCCTGGCTCACGCCGAGCCCCGTCAGGATGAACGAGAATTCCCCGATCTGCGCCCGGCTGGCCGTCACCGAGAACGCCGTCTCCTGCGACTGTCCGAACGCGCGCAGCAGCGCCACGCTCACCAGCGTGCGGAACACCAGGATGATCGCCACCACCCCCAGCAGCGGTAGCGGATCGCGCAGCAGGATCATCGGGTCGAACAGCATGCCCACCGACACAAAGAACAGCACCGCGAACGCATCCCGCAGCGGCAGCGTCTCGTTCGCCGCCTGCTGCGACAGTTCGCTCTCCGCCATGATCAGCCCGGCGAACAGCGCGCCCAGCGCAAACGAGATGTCGAAGAAGGCCGACGCCGCCCACGCCACGCCCAGCGCAATCGCCAGCACCGCCAGCCGGAACAGTTCGCGCGAACCCATATGCACCACGCGATGCAGCACCCACGGCACCACCCGCTTGCCTGCCAGCAGCATGATCAGCGCGAACGCCCCCACCTTCGCCAGCGTCAGCAACACCGCCCACCCGGCGTCCTGCAGCTGCAGCACCGTCACCGCCTCGCCATTCACCACATCGCTCCGGATGTGCGCCCATGTCGGCAGCAGCACCAGCGCCAGCACCATTGCGAGGTCTTCGACCACCAGCCAGCCCACCGCCAGCTTGCCGCGCTCCGTCGCCACCAGCCGCCGCTCCTGCAGGCTCCGCAGCGCCACCACGGTACTCGCCACAGCCAGCGACAGGCCCAGCACCACACCCGCCTCGACTGTCCACCCGATCAGCAGCGCCAGCACGACGCTCGCCGTCACCGTCAGCCCGATCTGCAGCAGCGTCACCGGCACGGCCACGGCGCGCACGGACAGCAGGTCCTTGGGCGAAAAGTGCAGCCCGACCCCGAACATCAGGAGGATCACGCCGACCTCGGCCAACTCGCCCGCCAGGCCGGCATCGGCCACGAACCCCGGCGTGAACGGCCCCACCACCACGCCCGCCACCAGGTATCCCACCAGCGGCGAGAGCTTCAGGCGCACCGCGACAGCCCCGAACACGAACGCAAGCCCAAGGCCTACGGTCAGGAGCGTGAGCAGCGGAGCGTCAGTGTGAGGCACTAATGGGATCGCCTTCCGTGCGCGGTTCGAGTCAGCGGCTCAACCTTCGCAGATCGGCGATTCGAATTGCAAGAAATTCGTGGGCCGCAACCGCACTTTGTCGTGGCCTCCGTTTTCGACCGTCGCCTCGCACCGGCCGCAGCCCCGATCCGGCAAATCATCTGCATCGCCGAAATCGGCCCTTAACTGAATCGGGCCACGGTGAGCCGTGGTGGACCCATGTTGAAATTCCGCGCGCGCAGGACGAACCGCATCCGCATCGCCATGGGCGCCAGCCTGTTCCTGGCGCTCGCAGGCGCGCCGCTCCTCCTTGGCTTCACCCGACCCTCGCCAGGCGCGGCTACAGAACTGCCGCAGCTTGTTGGCGTCTACGTGTCTGGCTTCAGCTCTCTGGGCCTTGCCGGCCTCGTCGCCCTGCCGCTGGCGCTGCTCTTCTCGGTCTGGCTCATGGCCGGGCAGCGCCGCGATGTGAACCGCCGCTGGCTCCAGCAGACCGCCCGCAACCGCCGCAACCTCGTCGAAACAGGGCGCACGCTCGCCATCATCGCCGGCTCGGTCGGCCTCATCGTCGGCAGCCTCTCGGGCCTTTACGCCACCTTCATCGCTGCCCGCCCGGATCTCCAATACGAACTGCCGATCCCGTTCTTCACGTTCGAGTTCGCGATTCCCTGCCTGCTGATTGGCGGCGCGCTCTACGCTG
Organism: uncultured Alphaproteobacteria bacterium; assembly: GCA_963718145.1. Classification (GTDB taxonomy): domain Bacteria; phylum Pseudomonadota; class Alphaproteobacteria; order Caulobacterales; family Hyphomonadaceae; genus UBA7672. The sequence continues at coordinate 121,990 of CAVQYJ010000023.1, forward strand.
CCGGCCGGATCGGCCGGTAGACGTCGCCCCCCCGACGCGCGCCGGCCGACTCTTGATTGCCCCGGCAGGAGTTCTCGGCTTACCTCTGCGCAACGCAGAGGGGCCTTCATGACCGAATTTTCCGCCAAACCGTCAAAACGGCTCGAGCTGACGCTCCGTGCGCTTATCCTGGGCAGCCTGCTCACCCTCGTCTTCACTGCGGCCAACGTCTATCTGGGCCTGCGCGTCGGACTCACCTTCGCCTCGGCCATTCCTGCCGCCGTCATCTCGATGGCCCTGCTGCGCGCCTTCAACAGCTCGACCATCTGGGAAAACATGACCGTCCAGACCGTCGCCTCGGTCGGCGGCGCGATGTCCTCGATCATCTTCGTGCTGCCCGCCCTGGTCATGGTCGGCTGGTGGACCGGCTTCCCGTTCTGGCAGTCCTTCCTGATCTGCACCTTCGGCGGAATTCTGGGCGTCACCTTCTCGATCCCCCTGCGCCGCGCCCTCGTGATCAACGCCAACCTGCCATATCCGGAAGGCGTCGCCGCCGCCGAAGTCCTGAAAGTGGGCTCCCGCGGCGCCGACCAGACCGAATCCGCCGTGCGCGAGAACAAGGCCGGCCTCCTCACCGTCATCATCGGCTCGGTCGCCTCCGCGTTGTTCGCCTTCCTCGCCAGCGCCCGCGTCTTCGTCGCCGAAGCCGCCACCTTCTTCCGCCTGCCGACAGCCCTGGGCGGCGGCGCCACCGGCATCAGCGGCGGGCTGTCCCTCGCCCTTCTGGGCGCGGGACACCTCGTTGGCCTCGCCGTCGGCCTCGCCATGCTTGCCGGCGTCATCATCGCCTGGGGCATCGCCGTTCCGCTGATGACCTCCCTGCAGGGCATCGAAGGCCCGGCTGAGGAAGCCGCCGGCACGCTGTGGCGCACCCAGGTCCGCCTCATCGGAGCAGGCGCCATTGGCATCGCCGCCATCTGGACCCTGCTGAAGCTTGTTGGGCCGCTCGTCGCCGGGGTCACATCCGCTCTCGCCGCCCAGCGCAAGCGCGCCGATCACGAAGCCCTCGACATCACCGAGCAGGATATTCCGATCAACCTCGTCGGCATTGTCTCGCTGGTCGTGCTCGCCGCCATCGCCGTCCTGCTCTGGAGCTTCACGCAAGGCTCGCCGCTCGCCGCCCAGGCGCCTGCCTTGATCGCCGGAGGCCTGATCTACGTCGTGGTCATCGGCTTCATTGTCGCCGCCGTCTGCGGCTACATGGCCGGCCTCATCGGCTCGTCCAACAGCCCCGTCTCCGGCGTCGGCATCCTCGCCATCATCGTCGCCTCGCTGCTGATGCTCGGCGCGATGCAGGTGTTCGGCATCCCCGCCGACCCCTCCATCATCGCCTTCGCCTTGCTGATCACTGCGATCGTCTTCTCGATTTCCGTGATCTCCAACGACAACCTCCAGGACCTGAAGACCGGCCAGCTCGTCGCCGCCACGCCCTGGCGCCAGCAGACCGCGCTGATCGTCGGCGTCGTCGCCGGCTCGCTGGTGATCCCGCCGATCCTCGACCTGCTCAACGCCGCCTACGGCTTCACCGGCGGCCCACCGCCCACCGTGCCCGACGCGCAGCCGCTCCCCGCCCCGCAGGCAACCCTGATCTCGTCTCTGGCCAGCGGCGTGATCGACGGCAACCTGCGCTGGGACCTGATCGGCATCGGCGCAGCCCTCGGCGTCGTGCTTATCATCGTCGACGAAATCCTGACCCGCACATCCGCCGGCAAGCGCAAGGCGCCGCCGCTCGCCGTCGCGATGGGCATCTATCTCCCGATGGCGACCACCATGGCCGTCGTCATCGGCGCCGTCGCCGGCACGCTCTACGACCGGTGGGTGTCGAAGACCGCCTACGCGCAAACCGCAAAGCGCCTCGGCGTCCTTCTCGCCTCCGGGCTCATCGTCGGTGAGAGCCTGTTCGGCGTCTTCACGGCCGCGGTCATCGTCTCGACCCAAAACGCCGAACCCTTCGGCCTCATCCCCGCCGGCTCCGCATGGCCCGCAATGATCGCGGGCGTCATCGCCTTCGCCGCTGCCGTCTACGGCCTCTACGCCTGGACCAAGAGCAAGGCTGCCAGGGTCTAGGACGGCTCCACCACCGCCCGCACCCGCAGGATCGCGCGCCACAAGCCTGGCCGCGTCCGCGCCGCATCCATGAACGTCGGGACCAGCAGCACGCAGCGCCAGTCCTCCATCTCCAGCTCCGCTCCGTCCAGCGCCGCGCGCATCGCCGCCATCGCGGCCTTCGCCTGCCGCCCGCCCAGGTCGCGCGAGACCACGGCGAAGTCGACGACATGCTCGCTCGCCTCGACGCCCGCACTCCCCGCAGGCCGCGTCTCATGCCGCACCAGTTCGAGATACGGAAACGCCGGCCTCGGCGCTCCCATCTCCTCGAACCTCAGCGGATCGCCCAGCAGCGCGCGCACGCCCGCATCCGCCGCCACCGCCGCCACAATCGCGCTCTCCAGCGCCACCTCTGCGCCGCTCACAGGTTCACGCGGCGCCACGGGGAGATCAGCCCCGCCACGTCCTCCGGCAACGCGCCCGCAATCGTCGCCGCATCGCGCGCATGATAGGCGTGCGCCACCAGCCGCTTCACCGCCAGCGCCAGCCCTTCCGCCACATCCTCCGGCCCCTCGCCGAACCCCGCCGTGTAGTCCACCTCGATGCCGTTCGCGCGCGCACGCGGCCACGGAAACGCCCCCGAAGTCCACACCAGCCTCGCCGACCGCCCCGGCGACAGGCTGAACCTCCCGGTCACCGTCTCGGCCACCCCCTCCGCGTCACGCACGCGCACCGCCACGAGCTCCCCTGCGGGCCGCACCGGCAGCCGCACCACGCGCGTCTCAATGGCGCCCTTCGGCCACCGGTCCAGCGTCACCCGCAGCGTGCGCGTCACCATCGCCACCCGCGCCGCTTCCTCGATGCGCGAGCGGGCCGCCGCGATCAGTCCGCCCACCAGCTCATCCTCGCCGTCATAGGCGATGCGCAGATAGTCCTTCGCCGCGGCCAGCCCCAAAGGCTCGGCCGCCGGCGCAACCAGCGTCGTTACATTCATGTCAGTCCCTTTGCAGAAAAATCGTTTCGGCGGCTGTCGCCTGCCTGCCAAAGCGCGCTAGTCTCGGGTCATGCTCGCCGGCCTCAACCACGCCAACATCTCGACGACAAAGCTGACGGAGACGGTCGACTTCTTCGTCGGCGTGCTCGGCCTTCGCGTCGGGCCGCGCCCGGGCTTCGGCTTCCCCGGCGCGTGGCTCTATTCCGGCGACCAGCCCGTCATCCACCTTGTCGAGCGCGCGGTCGCCCGCACACCGGACGGCGCCCTCGACCATGTCTCCTTCACCGTCGGTGATTTCGACGGCGCCCTGCGCCGGCTCGACGAGCTTGGCGTTGCCTATCGCTGGAGCGAAATCCCTGACGGCTTCGGCCGCCAGGCCTTCGTGCAGGACCCCAACGGCGTTACCATCGAACTTACCGAACCAGGGCCGGCCCTGCGCAAACGGGCCTGACCCAACGTCACGGCTAGGCTCCGGCTGCGCGCCGTTCTAGAGGACATTCCGCGCACGTCACCCAAGCGAGGAACGCTTATGAAACTCGATGCATCCATCTCCGCCATCGTCACCGGCGGCGCCTCCGGCCTCGGCGGCGCCACCGTCCGCGCCCTCCGCGCCCAGGGCGTCAAGGTCGCGATCTTCGACATGAACGAGAAGACGGGCACGGCCTTCGCCGCCGAAACCGGCGCCGTCTATTGCAACGTCAACGTCACCAACGACGCCTCGGTCGATGCCGGCTTCGCACAGGCCCGCGCCGCCATCGGGCAGGAGCGCATCCTCGTCAACTGCGCCGGCACCGGCAACGCCTTCAAGACCGCCGGCCGCAACAAGGAGACCGGCGAGATCAAGTCCTTCCCGCTCGACCAGTTCGACCGCATCATCCAGATCAACCTCGTCGGCACGTTTCGCTGCATCGCCAAGTCCGCCGCCGGGATGCTGACGCTTCCCGTGCTGCCCGACGGCGATCGCGGCGCTATCGTCAACACGGCCTCCGTCGCCGCCGAAGACGGCCAGATCGGCCAGGCCGCCTATTCCGCCTCCAAGGGCGGCGTCGTCGGCATGACCCTGCCCATCGCGCGCGACCTCTCGACGGAAGCGATCCGCGTCAACACCATCCTGCCCGGCCTGTTCAACACGCCGCTGCTCGCCGGCGCGCCCGAGAACGTGAAAGCCGCGCTCTCCGCCACCGTCCTCAACCCCAAACGCCTCGGCAACCCGCCGGAATACGCCGCGCTGGCGATGCTGATGATCGAGAACGGCTACTTCAACGGCGAATGCGTCCGCCTCGACGGCGGTATCCGCATGCAGCCGCGATAGTCTATAAGGATCCAGATGGATCAGGCCCGCGCCAACATGCGCCGCGAGCTGGCCACCCTGGCAGGCGCCACGCCATGAAGATCGAACTCACCCCCAGCGGCGTCGCCTCGCGCAGACGCGACGTCCATTCCCCCTCTCCCGGCTCTGCACCGGCGACGCCAATCGCCGCCGGTGCAGCCGTCGAGTTGGATTCCGCCCGGGCCCTTCGTCAGGAGGCCGCGAACTTCATCACCTTGATCGCGTCGAAGTTCTGCACGCCGCCGCCCACGCGCTTGGTGGTGTAGAACAGCACATAGGGCTTGGCCGAATAGGGATCGCGCAGCACGCGCGCGCCCTGGCGGTCGACGATCAGGTAGCCGCGCCGGAAATCGCCGAACGCGATCGAGAAGGCATTCGCCGCGATATCCGGCATGTCCTCGATCTCGGTCACCGGATACCCCAGCAGGCTCGCCGACTCGCCCGCCATGCCGGGACGCCACAGATAGTTGTCGTCGCCGTCCTTCAGCTTGCGTACCGCCGAAACCGTGCGCCGGTTCATCACGAACCGCGCATTGGCCCGGAACTGGCTCTTCAGCGCATAGACCAGGTCGATCAGCCTGTCCGCTGGATTGCTCGATGCGAAAGCGCCGGTCCCGCCCGACAGGATGAACCCGATCTTGTTCCACGCATGGCTCCCCTCCGCGATCATGTCGTAGGCGAGGAAGCCCTTCGGCTTGTCCGTGCCGTTGCCGCTCACGAACGCCGCCGATTCCTGCGCGGCGAAACTCGCCTCGCACTCATCCGCCAGCCATTCGTCGACATCGGCATAGGCGTCGTCCAGCAGCGTCTGCGTCGCCGCCGGCATCGCGTAGAGTTCCGCCGCCGGGAAGACGAGCAGGTCCAGCGTCGGCGCGGTCGTCTCCGGCCGGGCATCGTCCTTCTCGTCGACCCATGCCGATTGCGCGCCCAGGCTCACCGGCTTCTTGAACACCGTCGCCGACGTCTGCCGCACGGAAGCAATCTGCCGCATCGGCGAACTTGCCGTGAGCCGCTGCTCGATCAGCCGGTCCAGCTCCGGCGGCGCCACATATCCGCCCTGCGCTTCCGTGCCGACATTCACCGACTTCAGGTCGATGCGCGCGAGCCCGCTATCATCGCCCTTGCGCAGATAGGCGCCCCAGGCCGACTTGTGCTCGGGATCGCCCTTGCGAGGGTCCTCGCCGATCGCCGGCCTTGCCTGCTCCAGCGCCAGCCGCTCCAGAGCCGTGCGCTGCCGGTCAAGCGACTGTTCGATCTTCTTCAGCTTGGCGTCGACTAGCGGATCGGCAGCGCCGCGCTTCTCGATCTCGTCGATCCGCGCATCATTCGCGGCCTTCAGCGCCTCGAACGCCGCCATCATCTCGGCCGCCACCGCACGCGCGTCCGCAGTCCCGCCCGAGGGCGGGTTCATCTTGGTTTCGATTGTCATGTTGGATCCTGTCAGCGCTTCGCGTCAGTCAGAAGCCAGCGCCGCGAAGCAATCGCGCCAGCCCAAAAGCAGAAGGGCGCAGCTCTCGCCGCGCCCTTCGCAAACTCAAACCTGAAAGAGCCTAGTTGAAGCCCTCTCCGCCCGTCTCGTCGCGCGGCAGGACGAGGCCGGCCGCAATGCCGGGGCCCATGCCTGGCACCTTGCCCTTGCTTTCGAGTTCGCGCGCGCCGGCGAGGATGCCCGCCATGGCGTAGTTGCCCTCGTGGCAGGCGTATTCATAGAGTGGCTGGGACGCATTGAGCCCCATCTCGCCCTTCCACACCTGGCTGTAGAGCGAAGGATCGTCGACCTCGAACGAGTAGAGGATCTGCTTGTCGTTCCAGCGCGAGAAGCGCTCGGTCAGCGTACCGTCCTTGGAGATCATGGCGCGCTGGCTCGGATGGGGATTGGAGGTCTTCACCACCAGAGTGTCGCCCTCATACCAGCCGACCGAGTCCCCGCCCCATTTCGGCAGCGGCGAGTGCTTGGCCGCCGCGGCGCTCGCCACAATCGGGATCACCCTCACGTCGTGGATCATCTCCACCTGGATCATCACGTGCGTCGGCGTCTGCACGAACTGCATGGTCGAGTTGTACATGCCGTTGTTCATGATCGGGCCATACGAGCCCGAGAAGCCGATGATGCAGCGCTCGGCCTGCGGGCGCGTCTCCGGTCCGTCGAAATTGGTGATCGCGAAACCGCCGCCGCGCGCGGCGCCGGCCTTGTACGGGATGCGCCCGGTCGCGGGCTCGGTGATCCAGGACGAGCGCAGCTCGCCCTTCACCATCGCCATCTTCGTGCCGGGATCGATCCAGAACGAGTTGTAGCCGCGGTCATTGTTCTTGTCGTCGAGGATCTTGGTGTTGTTGGGGTCCTTGCCCGCCAGCGCATTGTCTTCCTTGGTCAGCACCACCAGGATATTGCGGTTCACCAGCCGGTCGGCCTCGCGCTCGGAAATCCGCAGCGACTTGGCGTCCGCTCCGCGCTGAAGGCCCGTCAGCGAGGTGTTGTTCCAGTAGCCCTGCAGGTCAGGCGCGCCCCACTTCGTCATCGGCGCCTTGTAGCCTGCCTCATGGCGCTGGCCGTCATTGGCGTTCGACACCAGAGGGGTCGCCGCGACCTGCGGGGTCGGCGCCGGCGTCTGGGCGGCGGCGTTCATTCCAAGCAGCGCCGCGCATCCAAGCGCAGTCGCCGCCAGCAGTTTCATTTTCATGGCGTAGCCTCCTCGCATGCCGCCTGCCGCGCCGAGCTTGATTCCCGATCAGGAACAGGCGTGATTTCTTGGCCAGTATCTTACGCCTGCTTTCCCCCAGCGGAAAGGCTAACCCAGCGTAATGGACATCACGAACCGTCGAGCCAGACCCCGGCTGTGCAAACCACGCGGAATCCTTCTGGATTCCCAATGAACCTCCCCCTTCTCTCTTGGCCTTCGCAGCTTGGACCTGGCGTGAGGCGAAACCCCCGGTCCCATACTCCCCTCGCCGCCATCCTCCCTCCACGACCCACTTGCACTTTCCCCGCCCCTGACCGCTACATGAGCGGCATGAGGGTTGGTGCATGACGCTGTCGATTGAAGAGCTGCGGGCCAAGGTGGCCTCGCAGCGAGAGAACCTCCCCGCGCTCTATGGCGACGTCGATTTCTCGATCAAGCCCGAGCGCTTCGCCGACGAGCCTGTCATCCTCAGCGGCGAGAAGAGCCGCAACGACCACCTCCGCCCGCAGATCATGGCCAACGCCGAGAAGGTGGAGCGCATGCGCGCCTACACCATGCTCGGCGACAGCGTCGCTGACGCCTATGCCGCCCTCATGCCGAAATACGGCTTCCGCAACATCGTCGGCATGCTCACCGACGCCTGCGACCGCGGCGTCGAGACCATCCCCGATGCCCCGCCTGAACTCGTCACCTTCATCCGCGCCATGGAAGCCACGCCCTCCTGGGTCGACATGAAGCTCGTCGAAGAAGGCGCGCGCCAGAGCCGGGAAGACGCCGCCAACTATTCGCCCTTTGTCATCCGCGGCGCCTTCATCGCCACCTTCATGAACAAGTACTCCGCCCTGCCCATGGCGCTCACCGGCACACTCACCCACGAAACGGCCGCTCGGCGCGTCAAGGACACAGCCAGCTTCTTCATCACATCCGTCCTGCCGGGCGCCCTCGAACGCTTCGGTCCCGGCTTCAAGTCGGCCGCCATGGTCCGCCTCATGCACTCGATGGTGCGTTTCAACGCCCTCAGGCGCTCGAACATGTGGGACGTGAAGACGTTCGGCATCCCGATCCCCCAGGTCGACCAGATGCCCGCCGGCCTGATCGGCACGTTCCTTCTCGCCTTCAAGATCACCGGCCAGGGCCGCTTCCACTACACCGAGATCGAGCGCGCCCGCGTCGAGCTCGCCCGCTACCGCTGCTTCCTCCTCGGCCTGCCGGAAGAACTCCTGCCGGACACGCCGAAGGACATGGTCGACGTGATGCTGCTCTACGATGCAACCCTCCGCAAAGGCTTCGACGACGCCACCTGCGGCGACCTCGTGCGCGCCACCCTCGCAGCCTATCTGCCCGCCGACGACAAGCCCGGCAGCAAGCTGTTCGACCGTATCGAGCGCAGCTTCGCCAAGATCTTCTTCCTCCTCAGCTTCCTCGCCGGCGACAAGAAGAAAGCCGCCGGCATGGGCGTGAAGATCGGCGCCGGAGACTGGGCTATCTTCGCCGCCTGCAGCCTCTTCATCGGCATCCGCAAAGGCTTCTACGCCATCGCCGCCCGCACGCCCGGCCTGCGCCGCGCCACCGACCGCATGCTGGTGCGCAAGCTGGACGGCATGCTCAAATCCTACGGCCACGCCGAATTCACCAGCGACCACGCGACCTACCGCCCCGCCGCCAAGCTGCAGCAGGCGGCAGAGTAGCTCACGCTACCCGTCTCTCTGCGCCCGCCGCCACGAGCCTCGCCCCAACCGGCGCGAACCTCGCACCGGGAAGCATCGGCGATGTCACCAGCGAGATCTCCCGCAGCTCGATCTCGCGCAACTCCCTCCCCATCCTTCCACTTGCGCGCCCCACGCGCGGCGACCAGTCACGCGCGATGAACCCGATCGACAACCCCGACAGCCTGCCCTCGCCGATCAGCGTCAGCGCCACCGCGCCTGCCGCCGTCTCATCGCTCACCAGGCCGCGCACGAACAGGCCGCGCCCATCCTCACGCACCACGCTCCACCGCCCCGCCGTCCGCCCGCCGGCATGCTGCAGCAGCATCCCGGCCGTCTGACCCCGCGCCAGCGACCGCGCGAACGCGCCAGCCCGCACCACATCTCCCGCCAGGTCCTCCACGCCGAACAGCGAGGCATAGCCTTCGATCACAAGGCTCCGCTGCGCCCCGGCCGCCATCACCGGCATCGCTCTCCTCCCTGTATTAAGAATCATCCACCGGGCTGGTTCCGCCGCAGCCTGTTCCGCCGTCTACAACGGCGTCGCCGGTTATTCCGCGAGCGTATCGAACTTCGCCGCCGTTTCGTTGGGCAGCGACAACGTCTTCGGCAACAACACGTCCGAGCAGATCACCGCGATGCAGCCTCTGTTCACCGGCGACGTCAGCTCCAGTCTGGCCGGCACTGTGACGGTCGGAATCGCGCGATAGCCCTCAGCGCAGCTCGACTTTCTGCTCGATCCGGTCGAGCTGCGCCGCCGCGAGCTGCAGGTGAACTTCCACGCGCGCCAGCCGCTCGGCCATGTGCGCCTGCGCCGCCACGCGCAGCTCGACTTCCTTCAGCCGCTCGGATGCCGCGCCCGCCCAGATCAGGACTCCCGCCGACTCCATCGTCACGGCGAGGATCACCGCGAAGGTGAGTTTTTTCTCGATCATTTTTCATGTTCCCTGTGGCGCCCGCGCCATCGCTCTGCTAGGACTCAGATCTCTCCCGGGCTGGGCGGCACGTGTTCGGGAGCTTCCCTCATGAAGCGAGCTGATGTCGTCAGCGTGCGCGGTCTCTTTTCCGGAGGCGCGCGGTACCGTCCGGCCCCTGGCCATCGCGGCTACACGTGGACTCCGGCGGAAATCGCCCAGCTTCTCGTCGACCTCGAAGTCGGCGCCCGGAGCGACGAGGACGACGACGACGAATTCGCTCCCGACGAACGCTTCTATCTCGGCGTCATCACCCTCGGCAGAGGTCCCAACAACCAGTTCACCGTGTTCGACGGCTGCCAGCGCCTGACGACGCTCGCCTTCCTGCTCGCCTTCGCCCGCGACCGGATCGAGGATCCGCGCGAACGCCAGCGCCTCGACCGCATGCTGGTCCGCCGCTCCATGGTGAAGAAACCCGAGCCGCGCCTGCGCCTGACGCCGGAAGACCACGCCTGGTACGCACATTTCATCCTGCCGCCCGGCGCGACGCGCCGCCTGCCGACTCAGGCCCCGCTCGGCTCGCCGCGCGAACTCCTGATGGCGGCGCGCTTCATGGAGCAGTGCTTCGCCGACTACAGCCAGGACGACCTCTGGCGCATGGCCGGCTTCGCCAGCTTCCACGCCGCCGTCGTCCGCAGCCTCGTCGACGGCCACGCCCACGCGCCCGCGATCTCCACCCGCGCGGAACCGGTTCACGCCGGCTCCCACTACGGCATCGCGGCGGAGTAGGGAGATCGGGAATAGGCAGCGGCGTTGCGCCGTCCCGCTGCGCCCGGTTCGCCACTGCCTATCGCCTGCACCCCATTCCCTATCCCCGCGCCCTCTTCCCGCCAAACACCGCCATCAGCCCAAGCGCCGCGATGAACGCCTTGTAGAGCGCATCGAGCTGCTCGGGCGCGACCAGCACGCCCGCTGTCGCCGCCAGCGCAGCGATGCCGCGCCACGTCGAAAACTCGCGCATCCGCTCGACCAGGTAACTCACAACCGAATTCATCTTTCCGTCTCCTTCTCTGCTCCAAAGAAAAAGGGCGACCGAAGCCGCCCTTGCTCAAGCGCTCGCGCGCCTTCCGTAACTGTCCTTCATCGTTGGTCCGTAAGGCCGCCCCTGCTAGCGTTCTGGTTGCTGGGACACGGGGACACCATGCGCATCCTTCTGGCAACGCTTGCCGCAGCCGCACTTTCCGCCTGCGCCCTCTACGACGCCTCGCCCGAAGAGAAATCCGAATTCCGCGCGCTGACGGCCACCGCCATCGGCATCCCCGAAGACGGCATCCGCATCTACAATACCCACGGCTTGCTGCTGAACATGAACTGGTCGGCGCGGACGCCCAGGGGCGACTACTATTGCAGCCGCGACCTCAACGGCGATATCACGTGCCGGCCAGATTGATCACTCGAGCCCCGCCATCCGCCGCTTCTCATCAACCGTGAGAAAGCTCGCCGCATCGATCCGCGCCCACTGCGCCGCGCGCTCTTCCTGGAACGCCGGCACGTTTTCGAGATCGGCCGTCAGTGCGCCGCCTGCCCGTCCCTCCAGCCACACCGAAATCGCCCGCGCCGCACGGTTCACCAGCGGCAGCACCGTCAGCCGCCAGAACGCCGAATTGGCCTCGCGATAGTTCGAATAGGTCGCATCGCCCGGAATGCCGAGCAGCATCGGCGGAACACCGAACGCCAGCGCGATCTCCCGCGCGGCTGCGTGCCGCTGCTCCACGAAATCCATGTCCGACGGCGACAGGCTCATCGGCTTCCAGTCGAGCCCGCCATGCAGCAGGATCGGCCGCCCGGCATTGCCTGCGCCCTGGTAGGTCCGCTCCATGTCATCGCGGATGTCCTGCCGCTGTTCCTCGCTCAGCTCGTCGCCGCCCGTATAGACCAGCGCGCCAGACGGCCGCGCCGCATTGTCGATCAGCGCCTTTGTCCACGCGCCGCCGGCATTGTGTATGTCCACCGCCCGCGCCGCCGCCTCCAGCGGCGAGTGCCCTTCATAGTCATTCGCCGGATGGAACAGCCGCATGTGCATCACGGGAAGAAAGCCGTCCGCCTCCCGCTCGATGCGCCTCACGTCGCCGCCGACGCGATGCTCCCACGCCGCCGGATAGCCGCGCGCTCCCTTCAGCATCCTCATCCTGTCCGGCCTCAGCACGAACAGTTCCCGAACCTCGCCCTCGATCGACACCGCTTCGAGAAAGGCGTCGCCTGACACGCACAGGTGTGAGTAGAACGCCTCCATCAGGTCCGGCGCGCCCTCCTCGCGGTTCGGCCGTTTGGCCAGCCGCGCCAGAGCTCCCTCAGCGTCATCGGCGCGGAACGGCACGCTCCCCGCCGCCTCCGACACCATGCGCACGCAGCGATAGACGACTGCATTGCGCTCGAACCCTTCGCGGACCAGCGTCCCCAGGCCCGACCACTGCGCCAGTCGCAGGTCGGATATCGCCGTCATCGGCAAGGCGCTCTTCGCCTCGCGCTTCCTGAACCATCGCATTTCTTGTCTCCGGAAAATCCTCGGGAGCCGACAAGCGGAAGCCGCAGGCGTTCGGGCTCTTTCGCTTTGAGAAGTGTCTGACGTGGACCCGCGCCTCAGCGCCTCACACTTGTCGACCCTGACGAAGTCTAACCCGGTTTCTGTCCCCTACAGAAAAGTCGTCTCGAAACCGGCCATCGATTTTCGCCGGAATCTTCGAAACCGCCTGCGCCTCAAGCCTTCCCGCCCCTGAAGTTTTTTTCGGCTGCCCCCTCAAACTGTAGGACAAGTCCGCCCGCTCTCCGACAGAAACGCCCCGCGCGCATGCTTTCCCCTGTCCTAACCATCCCACGCAAATCCGGCGCGCGCTTCCAACCGCGCTTTCACCTGAGGCGCGCACACTTGCCTGGATCACCGGGAGTCCGTCCATGCCGATCGAGGCTGCATCGTCCATCCGCGCCGCCGCCGACCACCGCGAGGCCACGCGCGTCGCCGCGCACCAGGTCGCCACCGAACGCGCCTGGCTGCGTCGCGACCAGCGCATCGAGGAAGCCAAGGCCAGCGACGCCGCTCGCCCCACCGTCGCCGAACGCGCCGCCGCCGAGCCGGCGCCGCGCGCCCGCCCGCCCGGCGCCGGCCTGCTGCTGGACGTGCTCGCGTAGGCGCTGCGCGCCCTACTCCCCACGCCCCTTTTGGTTACCCCCCGGCTAACCATCGCCCCGCAAACACGGCCCTCGTCCGCACGCGCCTTTCACGCGTGTCTGTCATGCTGTCTGGGTCGCCGTGAAGGCGGCCTGACAGGGGACTCGCATGTCGGTCGAAACCGCAGCCTACCGGGCCACGCACCAGCGCCAGATCCGCGCCGCCAATGTCGAAATGGTCCGCCAGCGCCTGCAGGAGGTGATGGCCCAACGCTCCGACGACGACATCCAGGGCGCCAGCAATACGGCCGACCTCCTGGAGATGGGCCACTTTCCGAAACGCACCACCGCCGGCGCCGCGGCGCTGCTGCTGGATGTCCTGGCCTAGGCGCTCGTCGCCTGCCTCCAAAGACATGTCCTCGACCCTCGCGGGGTTAAGCTTTTCGCAGCGTTCGCTGGGCCGAAATCGCAAACGTGAATCGCGGGACCCCGCAAATTAACGCAAATCGCTGCGGAACCCGGCAAAAAACTCCCCGTGATTCAGAATGGATTCACCGCCCTCAGGCAATATGCGAGGTGAAGGAGAGTGTCATGAGCGCCGGCTTGGGCGGAATCGGACCGGTTTCGGTCCGCTACGCCCTGCAGATCAGAGAGCTTCTCAACGTGCAGGCCATCAAACGCATGGTCGCCGAGCAGGAAGCCGCGCGCGTTGACGCCGAGGCCGGCCGCGCCGAGCGCATCGAGGCCATCCGCGCCCGCAACGAAGTCTTCGCCGAAGAGCCGGTGAAGGTCGACGTGAAATCTGACATCTCCGCTCCGGCCGACAAGCCCGCGCCCGAAGCGAAAGAACCCGCGCCCACGTCCGGCCAGCTCGTCGACGTGCACGCCTAGGCCAGGCGAGCGCCGCAAGGCGCCGCATCACATCGCTCCAGCTTCTGTGAAATTCGTCCGGTCTCGTTGTCCGCGAGGTAGTGAACCTGGACTAACGTTCGATCTCGTGCCGGGGACGCTGACCGCGCCTGACGCACATGGGGAAGAGAACAATGTCCGGCCATCGTCTGGCCACCAAGAGCGGCAACATGACCATCCTGATGGGTGGCATGATTGCGATGGCCGTCGGCATCTCCGCCAGCGTCATGGACTACATGTCCGTCAGCAGCCAGAAGCAGACGCTGCAGGGCGTCGCCGACCGCGCCGCCATCGCCGCCGCGCAGGAACTGATCGTCTTCCAGGGAACCGAGAGCCGCGTCAGCTCCGTCGCCCAGAGCTTTGTCCGCGCCAACTATCGCGGCGAGCAGATGACCAGCGCCGTCATCGCCGACGGCGGCCGTACAGTGGAAGTCAGCGTCGAGGCCAAGGCAAACACCTACTTTCCCGGCCCCGTCTCGGACGCGATCAAGAACATCTCCGCCCATTCCACCGCCGAAGTTTCCGGCGGCGGCTACGTGTGCCTGATCGGGCTCGACACCGACGCCGTCGCCACGCTCAACATGATGAACAAGGCGCGGCTCAGCGCCACGACCTGCGCGGTCTACTCGAACTCGGTCAGCCCCAAATCGCTCTGGCTGCACGACACGGCGCGCATCGCCGCCGACCTCACCTGCGTCGCCGGCGGCATCCAGGGCCCGCTTGAATCCTTCTCGTTCAACCAGCCCACCGAAGACTGCCCGCCGATCGAGGATCCGCTGCGCGACCGCCCCAAGCCCGATGTCGGCGATACCAGCAAGTGCGACCACAAGAACGTGCACATCGCCGCCTCCGACAAGGTCACCCTCAAGCCCGGCGTCTATTGCGGCGGCATATCCATCACCGGCGGCGAGGCGACCCTGCAACCCGGCATCTACGTGATGAGCAAGCGGCCAGTTGTCGGTCGGCGGCGGCGGCAGCCTCGAAGGCGAGAATGTCGGCTTCTTCTTCACCGGCGCCGCCTCCACCATCCTGTTCCAGCGTGAAAGCCATGTCGCCCTCACCGCTCCGAAGACCGGCGACATGGCCGGTCTCCTCTTCTTCGAAGACCGCGACACCAAGTTCAGCACCTACCACCGCATCACCAGCAACGACGCGCGCCGCCTCGTCGGCACCATGTACCTGCCGAAGTCGAAACTCATGATCGACGCCAATAACCCGGTGGCGGACAAGTCCGAGTACACGATCATCATTGCCCGCGAGTTCGAACTGCGCGACGGCCCGGAACTGGTGCTCAACACCGACTATGAATCCACCCCCATCCCGGTCCCCGAAGGCGTCGGCAACAAGACCAGGTCCTCCGTCCGCCTGATCCGCTGACCGGCCGGCCGGGCCCGAAGCCCGCCATGGACGGCGGCGCGCCTGGCGTCGTATTGTCCGCCATGCGCTTCCTTCTTCCCGCTCTTCTCCTTGCATCCTGCACGCAGATGGCCCCGCCCGCCGCGACCGCCGACAATGTCCGCGAAGCCATCACCCGCGCCGCACAGCAGGACCCGAACCTTCCGCCGGTCCTGCCTGCCAGCCTCCGCGGCGCAACCGTCGCCGCAACCGGCGCCTGCCACGCCCTCGGCGCCGAGCAGCAATGCGCCGTCACCTTCCAGCGCCCCAACGGCGCGCGCGTCGAAACCAAGGTGTGGATGTCCAGAACCCCCGCCGGCTGGCTCGCCCGCAGCATCACGCTGAACTAGAAACGAGAATAGCGAGCAGCGCGTGGCTTGCCTGTGCATCAACGCACGCGGCCAACTCCTCGCTATTCGCTATTCCCTGTTCGCGTCTCAGTTCGGCTTGGTCGACCTGTCGCCGTCCACCGCATCGCTCAACGCATCCGCGCCGTCCCTGTTGGTGGCGCCGGTGGTCTTGTCGATCGCCTCGCCGGCTTTCTCGAAGGCGCCGTCGCCCTTGTTCTCCTTGCCGTCGACCGCCTTGTCGATGGCGCGATCCACGCTCTCGCCGGCCTTCTCCGCCGAGCCGTCCTCGCACGCGGCCAGTCCCAGAACGCCCGCAACCGCGCAGGCGCACAGCAAAGCTTTCATCATGGCAATCATCCCTCGTCATCCCGGGCAGACACGCCCGCACCAGTCCGAGAGCACAAACGCGCGAACCGCGGATCGGTTGCACGACCGGGATGGTTCAGCCCATCCACCCCAGAACCGCGCCCAGCACGCGGTCATACCAGGCCGGCGACCAGGCGCAGACATCCTCGCCCTCGCGCCCGCCGACGATCGGCGACGCCTCCACATCCTTGGCCGACAGCCTGCGCATGCCGCCCTCGCCCGCCCCGCCGAGCCGCGCGCCGCAGGCTTCCTTCGCCAGCTCGCCGCCCATGCGCCTTACCGCCCCCTCGTCGCCGCCCGGCGCCAGCCGCGCCACGTCGATCACCCGCGCGCCATCCTTCATCGCCAGCACGACTGACTTGCCGTCCGGCGAGAACGATCCGCTCGAAGCCGCCTCGCCGCCCGCCAGCACGGCGCTGACCCATTTCCCGTCCTCGCGCCGCGACCAGATGCGCGCCGGCCCGTTGGCCGTGACGCTCACGATCGATCGCCCTCCAGGCGCCAGGGACGCCGCCATCGCCGGATATTCCGACCCGCTCACCCGCTCGAACGCCCATGTCCCGTCCGCCTTCGGCGTCCACACCAGCACGCCATTGTCGCCCGCCGTGACGAATGCGTCCTCCGCCCCGAAGTGTGCGCTGTCCATGCCGAAATAGGGCTCGTTCTCGATCTCGCGCGGCGTCCATGCGCCGCCCTCGCGCCGCCAGGCGATCAGGTTGTTGTTGCTCAGCGAGACGATCACCGCCCCATCCGCCGACATCGTCGTCTTCTCGACCAGGCTGGCGTCGCCGTCATTCAGCGCCATGGACGTCCACGCATCGCCTGCACGTGTCCACACCGTGGCTTCCAGCGTGTCGGACTGCGCCACGATCGACGCGCCGCCGCGCGAGAAGCCGACCGAGGCGTCGGAGTTCTCGTGCAACTTGGCCTGCGTCCACTGGCCCTCGCCCCACGCGCCGCCCTTGGCGCGCGTGAACACGTTGAGCCCGTCGCTGCCGTCGGTGATCACCGTGTCCTCGTCCGGCATGCCGGCATAGCGCGCCGCGAGCCCGGACATCGCCGTCTCCGGCGCCCACTTGCCGTCCGCGCCGCGCGCCCACACCACGAACTGACCGGCGATGTCGACCACCGCGAGATGCGCGCCCGAGGGCGACCATCCCGCCGCTGAGGCTTCCAGCGGCAGCACGTCCGGCGACGTCAACTGCACGCCCGCGCCGGCCGCCTGCGGCTTCAGCTTCCAGATCTCCAGCGGCGCAGGATAGCCCGCCGTCGCCACCGTCAGCCCATCGGCGGAAACCGCCTGGTCCGAGATGCGCTCTTCCCCCACGATCGTGGCGGGACCCAGCACATCCTCCGCCTCGTCGATCATGGGCTGGCCTGCCTCGTCCATGTCGTCGATGGTCCACAGCTTCAGCTCGCGCGCCGCGTTCGTGCCGTAGAACACGCGCCCTGCGGGCCCGAACTCGAAACCACTGACGCCATCCAGCCCGCCCACCGGCGCCTTGGCATAGACGCCTGCGCCGTCCGTGTCGGTCCACAGCTTGGTCACCCCGCCATACTCGACCGTCAGCACCATCCGCCCGTTCGGAGACGCCGCGATCTCGGCGAACGAGCGGTTCGCCTCCTCCGGCGTGATCGCTGCGGTCGCGTCGGCGTTCCAGTTTCCCTGCGCGTCCTCAATCAGCACGCGCACCGCGCGCCCCGTATCGATGATGATCCGCTTGCCGTCCTCGCTCAGCGCAGCGAACGGGATCGCCGCCTTCGGCCGCCCCACCAGCATCGCGCTCCATGTCCCATCGTCCGCCTCGCTCCATAGCTGCATCGCCGCCGTCGATACGCTGAGCACGCGCCGCCCGTCCGCCGACGCGCGCACATAGTTCAGCGACTCGCCATCCGCCTGCGCCGTGTCGTCGTCCTCCAGCATGGCGCGCGCCCAGCCGCCCTTGCCATCGGGCGTCCACACCACCACCGTGGTCTCCATCGCCGCGACAACCCGCCCGTTCGCCAGCAGGTAGGGCGAATAGACCGTCTCCGCCTCCTTCGCTTCCAGCCGCTGCGGCTTCCACGCCGCACGGTCACGCGTCCACACCATCGCCGCGCCCACGCCCGTCGTCACAAAGCTCGCCCCGTCCGGCGCGAACGCCACGCAGCCCGTATTCTCCTCATACCCCGGCAGCGCCTCCTCCACCCATTCGCCGCTCGCCGCGCGCGCCAGCACGTGCGGCACATCCTTCGTCACCGTCGCCGCCAGCGATCCGTCTGCATTCACCGCCATGCAGTCGATGCCGTTCAGCCCCGCGAACCGCGCCTCCACCTGGCTCTGCTCCAGCGCCTTCCCGATCTCGAACCCCGCCTCGCGCACCGAGGGAGACAGCCAGGTATCGCGCGCCGCCAGCACGCCGAGCCGCAGCGCCCGGTCATACCGACCCTGCTCGAACGCCTGCCCTGCCTCCTGCGCGATCGCCGCCGACGTCCGCTGCGCCAACTGCCTCTGCCCCTGCATCACCAGCCACGCGCCTGCCAGCGTCACCACCAGCGCAACCCCCACCAGACCGCCCACCCACCTCTGCAGTCCCCGCTGCCGAGCAAGCTGCGCCCGCTCCCGCGCCTCTCGCTCGCCCTGCGCCTTGCGGCTCTCCGCCAGGAAGGCCAGCACGGTTTCGGACACTTCCGGCGCGCTCGCCGGCCGCCGCGCCGACCATGCCTCGGCCTCGCTGATCTCGGCGCCGCGCAGCAGCTCGTCCTCGCGCCGCTCTGACTTCTCCCAGTCCGCCGCCGCCAGCGTCAGCCGCGTCTGCTCGCGCAGCCAGGCGACGTCGCGGTCCAGCGCCGCCGCCAGCTCCTCCAGCGCCGCCTCGCGCCGCGCATCGTCGACAAAACTGATCTTCATGTTGAGCGCCGACAGCCGCGGCGGCGCCGCCGCGAAGTCGATCATCCGGCGCAAGACCGGGATCACCCGCTTGCCGAGGCCCCGCGCGTAGGCGATCTCCTCGTCGCACACTTTCGAGGCAGCCGAATCCGGCGAGACCACGAACACTGTCACGTCCGCGGCCGCCACCATCTCCTGCACGCGCTGCCACCACTCGTCCTCGGCCGAAATGCCGGTCTCGACATTGGCCTTGTCGTGGCTCGACTGGTCGTAGTCCGCGAGATAGCCGCGCGCGATCAGCGCATCGGCCAGCCAGGTGGTGAACTCGCGGTCCTTGCGCGAATAGGAAAGAAAGACGCGCAGCTTCGGCGCATCGCTGGTCGCAGAATCATCCACGCGTCAGTCCCCGATCTTCCCCACCCCAAGCTGGCACAGCGCGAAGCAAGGGGAAAGCGCTGCAGGCCGCATGCTCCCCACCCAACCCCGCTCATCAAACCCATCCCGCACCCAAACTCCCACCACCGCTCATCCCGACGAACGTCGGGACCCAGGGCTGCCAGCCCGGCAGTCGCGGAATTTGGGCCCCTTGCCCCACGCCACAAGCCCAAAGGCAGGACAAGGCTCAAAGCCAGCCCTGGATTCCGACTTTCGTCGGAACGAGCGGTGATAGAGCCGCGCATTACAGTGAGGCAGCGCACTCCCAGCCCACCCCGCTCATCCCGACCTGTCCATTTTTCGCGACCCTCACCCCGCTCATACCGACGAAAGTCGGTACCCAGGGCTGACGGCCCAGCAGTCGCAGAATTTGCGCTCCTTGCCCCACGCCACAAGCCCAAAGGCAAGACAAGGCGCACAACCTGCCCTGGATTCCGACTTTCGTCGGAACGAGCGGTGATAGAGCCGCGCATTGCAGTGACGCAGTCTGTCCCTGGCCACGGCCCACCTCCGACCCAACCCCGCTCATCCCGACCTGTCCATTTTTCCCCCGCCCTCACCCCGCTCATACCGACGAAAGTCGGTACCCAGGGCTGACGGCCCAGCAGTCGCGGAATTCGTGCTCCTTGCCCAAAGCCACAAGCCCAATGGCAAGACAAGGCGCACAACCTGCCCTGGATTCCGACTTTCGTGCGGGTCGAAGCGCAGCTTCGACGCGGTGATAGAGCAGCGCATTGCAGAGAGGCTGTGTGCCCCCAGCCGAGCCCGCTCCTCAAACCCATCTCATACCACCCACCCCGCTCATCCCGACCTGTCCATTTTCCCCCGCCCTCACCCCGCTCATCCCGACGAACGTCGGGACCCAGGGCTGCCAGCTCGGCAGTCACAGAATTTGAGCCCCTTGCCCAAAGCCACAAGCCCAAATGCCAGGACAAGGCTCACAGCCTGGCCTGGATTCCGACTTTCGTCGGAACGAGCGGGGTTGGGTTTGTGAGAACAGTGAGGGCAGCGCTTCTCACTGAGGCAGCCCCGCGTCCATCGCGCCCTTGCTCCATCCAGCCAACCCCGCCACTGTCGCCCGGAACGCGACTGCCGAGGGAGACGTGCATGCTGTCAGGTATAATGGGAACGGTGCTGAAGGCGCTCGGCACGGCGGCGTTCATCGCGCTCCTGTCCGAGATCGCCAAGCGCTCCACCTGGCTCGCCGCCGCGCTCGTCGCCCTCCCCCTCGCCACGATGCTCACCGTCGCCTTCACCGCCAGCAGCGATATCGCCAAGGCGAACCAGTTCGCCAACTCGACCTTCTACCTGTTCTGGCCGGGCCTCGTCTTCTTCGTCATGCTGCCGGCCGGACAGCAGCTCCTCAAGCTTCCGTTCTGGTGGTCGTTCAGCCTCGCCGTGATCCTCACCTTCGCCAGCACCTGGGGCTTCACCGTGCTGCTGCGCTCAATGGGAGTGAAGCTCTAGACATGCCTGAGCCCGGCCCCTTCGAGAACCTGACGCGCAGCGCGATCCTCATCGTGCTGGCCAGCGTCGTCGTGCTCGCTCCGCTGGTCGGCGCCTTCGCCTTCAGCCCGCTGCTTGTCGCTGCTGGCATACAGCCCTACCCGCTCGCCGCCGCCCTCGGCGTCATGATCGCCGAAGCCATCGCCATCGCCGCGCTGGCCTTCCTTGTGCTGCGGTCCACGCGATGAACGCCGTCGCGCTTCTGCTCGGCATCAGCGGATGACGCCCGTGCAATACCCGAGCAGGATCAGCGGCAGCGGAATACCCAGCATCCAGAGAATGAGACCCTTCATGGCGCGCTCCTGGCATCTGCCCCGAGACCGGCAATTCTAACGCGCGGACGCCCGTGGGGTTGCCGTCAGAGCTGCGCCAGTCCAGGCCGCCCGCGCGGCTGCGCCAGCTCGCGCACCGCCCACACCAGCGCGTCCACCCGGTCCGGCGACGGCCCCGCCGCATCCGCGCCGAAGCAGCACATTTCGTCTTCGAGCTCCCGGAACAGCCCCATGTGCCGCACCCGCCCCATCGCATACGTCTGCGACACCGGCTGCGCGCGGTCGAACTTCGAGGCGCGCGCATGCACCAGCTTCACGCGCGCCACATCGCCTGCGCCTGCCGCCACCAGCATCTCGCGCACCATCTCGCCGCCCTGGTTGGCCTCCGCCACGATCAGGCCTGCGCCCACATCCCTCGCCGCCGCGACCACCTGCGCCGCCCACTGCGCCGGACGCAGCCCGCGCACCGAGGCGTCGCGCAGCACGAACACCACGCCCCCGCGCCGCCCCGCCGCCACGATCCCGCACGCATCCGCCCCCACGCCCGCCGGCGGATCGACCGCCACCACCACCCGGTCGAACGGCAGGCCGTCGCGACCGACCCGCCCGCCCTCGATGACCTCCCGCGTCCACAGCGCGTTCGGCGGATCGCCCACCAGCTCGCCCTCCAGCTCCTGCCGGCGCAGGTGGGCGTCGAGCGCATATGACCGCTCCATCTCCTCGACGAACCCCGGCGCGAGGTTCGCCGCATTCTCCCGCGTCCGCGCCCGCGTGATCACGACGCCGGCCCCGTCCGGACCCGCCCTCGCCCGCCATCTCCGCCAGCCGCCGCACCAGCGCCCGCGCGCGCGGCGTCGTCGTCGCCGCCGCCTGCGGACGCGGCCCGAGCCGCAGCGCGAACATCAGCATGTCCCACGTCTTCGTATCGCGCGCCCACGCCCCGATCTCGTCGCACCATGCCGCATCGAACTGCGGCCCGCGCAGCGAGTCCGGATCCTCCGCCGAGAACACATAGCCCACCGCCCCCGGCCCGGCGGCGTTGGCCGGCCACTCCACCCGCCGCCGCGCCACCGAATAGGTCGGCCGCTCCTGCTCCTCCGCCACCGCCTTCAGTCCCGACGGTCCCTCGATCATCACTTCGCGCACGTCGTGCAGCGTCGGCCCCACCAGCGCAATCCGCCGCGCCCCCTGCCGCACCCGCGCCCGCACCCACTCCGCCCCCGCCCGCGTCTTCCCCGCCCCCCGCCCGCCCATAAGCAACCAGGTCCGCCACGCGCCGTCAGGCGGAATCTGGCCCTCCCGCGCCAGGATCTCCCACACATGCATCGCCCTCGGCGCTTCCTTCCAGGCCTCCGGCCCCGTCAGCCACTGCTTCAGCACCTCCGCCATCCACACCTTCTTCGGCTTCGTCTGGCATGCGCCGGAATTCTTCGAGGATTTCGTCGAGCCGGCTGCGGACGGCTGTGCGCACGTCGCGGTGCGGGTCGGCTTCGGTGTAGAAGGCATCGTTGGGAATCTCCCTCTGAAGTGTCATGGGGGTTGGGGCAGGCGCCGCGTCTTTCCGGCGCCACATCACAACCGGCGCGGCCTCGACCAGGCGCCACTCGCTGGCGCGCCGCAGCAACGCAATGTTCTCGTCATCGATCGGAATGCGCATCAGTCCGCCGAGCCAGACGATGCGCGCCAGCGCCTGCCTGTCTCTCTCCGACATCGGCGAAACCCAGTCTTCGGCTTCGATACGATTGTAGATGCCGGACTCGCCGATGCAGAACATCCGTGCCGCCTGCGCCACCGACAGGCCTCGCCCCCACTGCAGCTGCACCGCCATCCAGTCCGCGCGGTTGCGCAGGTGCCAGCGGCCCGGCTGCAGCATCATCGCCGCCGCCTCCACGCGCTCCGCCAGCAGGAAGGGCCCGCGCCGCGGATCGCCCTCCGCGAACATGTCTGCCCGCCGCCCCTCTGGCCTGCCATCGGCCGGCGGCAGCACCGGCGGCATCCTCTCTCCGCTCATCGTCATCTCCCATGGCAGGCGGCGACATGCCGCCCGCGAGGTCAGATGCTCGCCTCAGGATTCATCCCCTACAGAAAACTTTTCTGCGTTCCGGCCGTGCACGTGCGTTTGCTTGGGAAACGACGCGATTTCGGGATGCAGGCTGTCGGGCAGGTGCGGGGCCTGTCCTGACAGCACCACCTCCCTCACTGTTCTCACAAACCCAACCCCGCTCATCCCGACGAACGTCGGGACCCAGGGCTGACCTCAAACCTTGTTCCGCCTTTCAGCTTGTTGCCCTTGGGCAAGGAGCCCAAATCCCGCGACTGCCGGGCCGTCAGCCCTGGATACCGACTTTCGTCGGTATGAGCGGAGTGGGGTTGGGGGAAGATGGACAGGTCGGGTGGGTTGGATGGATTTTCACTGCAATGCGCTTCCCCATCACCGCTCATCCCGACGAACGTCGGGACCCAGGGCTGACCTCGAACCTTGTCCTGCCTTTGGGCTTGTGGCCTTGGGCAAGGAGCCCAAATCCCGCGACTGCCGGGCCGTCAGCCCTGGATACCGACGTTCGTCGGTATGAGCGGGTTGAGGGTTGGGGGTGTGAGATGGGTTTGAGGAGCGAGTGATGGCTGCAGAAAAACGCGAGAGCCGCCCTCTGTATCCACTTTTATCGCATCAGCCCGTGCTCTAGATTCAGACGCATCGGGGACAAGCACGATGCCGATGTACAAGCCGTTCTGGACCTACATCATGGCCAGCGGAAAGAACGGCACGATCTATGTCGGCCACACCGACGATCTGATCGGCCGCGTCTGGCAACACCAGACCAAGCAGTTCAAGGGCTTCACCGCCAAATACAATTGCTCCCTGCTTGTCTGGTGCGAAGCCTTCGACACCCGCGAGGCCGCGTTCGCCCAGGAACGTCGCCTCAAGGAATGGCGCAGGTCGTGGAAAGTGCAACTGATCGAGAAGACCAACCCGGACTGGAACGACCTTTCGCGCGATATCAACATGTGGGGCTGAGCACGCCTCTCCTTCAATTGCCCCCAGTCCTCACTCCGCTCCTCAAACCTATCCCGCATCTCAGCCCTCTCACCCGCTCATCCCGACGAACGTCGGGACCCAGGGCTGACAGTCCGGCAGTCGCGGAATTCGTGCTCCTTGCGCGAGGGCCACAAGCCCAAAGGCAGGACAAGGTTCAAAGTCCGCCCTGGATTCCGACGTTCGTCGGAACGAGCGGTGATAGGCCAGTGAGTGAAATCCAAACCCACGACCTGTCTATTTTCCCCAGCCGCCACCCCGCGTCGAAGCTGCGCTTCAACCCCAGACGAAAGTCGGGACCCAGTGCTGCCAGCGCGGCAGTCGCGGAATTCGTGCTCCTTGCTCAAGGGCAACAAGCTGAAAGGCGGGACAAGGTTCTCAACCTGCCCTGGATTCCGACTTTCGTCGGAACGTGCGGGGTGAGGCTGGAACGAAACCCGGAAACGATCCCCCCACTTGGCCCTTTCCCATGCCTGGCAACAGCCGCTAGTCTTGCGCCAAAGGGAGCACGCCATGGCCGATACGATCACGCAGACCTACGAGGATGTCGCCTATCGCACCGAGGCGGGCGTCGCCGTCATCACGCTGAACCGGCCGGACAAGCTCAACGCCTGGCGGGGGGAGATGGACCGCGACGTGCGGGCGGCAATGCGGGTTGCGAGCGATGATCCGCAGGTGAAGGTGATCGTGCTGACCGGCGCCGGCAAGGGCTTCTGCGCCGGGGCCGACATGGGGCTGCTGAACGCGATCCAGACGGGGCAGGCGCGCGGGTCGGCGCCCGTCCAGGCGCCGTGGGATCCCAAGGCGAATCCCAATTTCCAGAAACAGTATTCGTGGTTCCCCTCCGTGCCCAAGCCGATCATCGCCGGCGTCAACGGCGCGGCGGCCGGGCTGGGCCTCATCCTCTCGCTCTATTGCGATATCCGCATTGCCAGCGATGCGGCCAAGTTCACCACCGCCTTCTCCAAGCGCGGCCTCGTCGCGGAGCATGGAATATCCTGGCTGCTGCCGCGCCTGATCGGGTTCGCCGGAGCGGCGGACCTGCTTTATTCCTCGCGGGTGATCACGGCGCAGGAAGCGCTGGCGATGCGGCTGGTCAGCCGCGTGATCCCGGCGGCGCAGTTCGAGGCCGAGCTGATGGCGTATGCGAAGATGCTGGCCAGCGAGGTCTCGCCCCGCAGCCTGCGCGAGATGAAGCGCGAGATCTGGGCGGCGCAGTTCCAGTCTCTGGGCGAGGCGATCGACAGCGCCAACGCCGACATGCCGCCCTCCTTCGCATCCGAAGACTTCAAGGAAGGCGTCGCGCACTTTGTGGAGAAACGCGCCCCGAAGTTCACGGGCCGCTAGACCTCACTTTTCTTCCGCACTCACCCGCTCCTCAACCCCCACCACCGCTCATCCCGACGAAAGTCGGGACCCAGGGCTGCCAGCGCGGCAGTCGCGGAATTCTGCTCCTTGCCCGAGGCGACAAGCCCAAGGCAGGACAAGGCTCAAGCCTGCCCTGGATTCCGACTTTCGTCGGAACGAGCGGTAATAGGCCAGCGAGTGAAATCCAAACCCACGACCTGTCCATTTTCCTCAACCCTCTCGCCGCTCATCCCGACGACGCCCAGGGCTGCCCGATCGGCAGTCGCGGAATGCTCCTTGCCCAAAGCCACAAGCGCAAAGGCACAAGCCCAAAGGCAGGACAAGGCTCACAGCCTGCCCTGGATTCCGACTTTCGTCGGAACGAGCGGTCATAGGGCAGCGCATTGCAGAGAGGCAGTCCGTTCTCACCCCGCTCATCCCGACCTGTCCATTTTCCCAGCCCTCTCGCCGCTCATCCCGACGAAAGTCGGGACCCAGGGCTGGCCGCCCGGCAGTCGCGGAATTCGTGCTCCTTGCCCAAAGCCACAAGCCCAAAGGCAGGACAAGGCTCACAGCCTGCCCTGGATTCCGACGTTCGTCGGAACGAGCGGTGATGGGGAAGCGCATTGCAGAGAGGCAGTCTGTCCCCGCCCACTTCAAATCCCACCCCGCTTATCAAGCCCATCCCGCACTCAGCCCTCTCGCCGCTCATCCCGACGAACGTCGGTACCCAGGGCTGCCAGCCCGGCAGTCGCGGAATTCGTGCTCCTTGCTCGACGCCACAAGCCTAAAGGCGGGACAAGGTTCAAAGCCCGCCCTGGATACCGACGTTCGTCGGTATGAGCGGCGAGGGGGCGGTGCGTGCACAGCCCGTTTACCGCCATTTTGCGCCCAGTATTCCACTCCCGTTCATCTTCGCTGCTATAAGAAGGAGAGACTCGGGAGGACTTCCTATGGGCGCTGCACGCTCTTCTTTCCTTGGTAGACACACGCGGCCGGGCGGATTGCGGATGGCGGCGCTGGGAGCGGCTTCGGCGCTGGCCCTGCTGGCTTCCGCCTGCGTCACCGGGCCGAGCCCCGAGGAAATCCACCAGATGGACTGGCAGGCGGCCTCGCGGATGGACACGCCGCCAGCCTACGCCAACTACATGCGGATGTATCCCGACGGCCCGTTCGTCAGCGTCGCCCGCACGCGCATGGATGAGCTGGTCCAGGTCGAGGCGGACGCCTTCGCCGTGGCGCGGCGCGATGGTTCGGAGAAAGCCTTCGCCGACTTCCTCGGCCGCTATCCGTGGGGCCGGCATGCGGCCGAAGCAGACCTCGCGCGCACCAAGGCTGCTGCCCCGCGCCTGGCCGCCGAAGAGCGCGCCGAATGGGACGACGTGAAGCGCCGCGACATCATCGACGCCTACGAGACCTTCCTCACGCGCTGGCCGGCGTCCTCGCATGCCGGCGAGGCGCGCTCGCGGCTGGATGCGCTGTGGCGCACCGACCAGGGCGCGTTCGTGCGGGCGAAGCGTTCGGGCTCGCCCGACCAGCTCGAGGATTTCGTGCGGGCCTATCCGCGCTCGGTCTATGTGGCGGACGCGCGGCGCGAGCTGGATGCGATGCGCGTGCGCGACGGCGAGGCGTGGCGTGTGGCGCTGCGCGAGAACAATGTCGGGGCCTACGATTTCTACCTGGCGAACCAGCCCTGGGGCTCGTACCGCAACGATGCGACGCGGGCGATCCAGGCGCTGCGCGACAAGGACTACGACGCGTGGCTCTATGCGCGGCGGGTCGACGAGATCTGGGCCTACGAGAATT
Source organism: uncultured Alphaproteobacteria bacterium (assembly GCA_963718145.1). Classification (GTDB taxonomy): domain Bacteria; phylum Pseudomonadota; class Alphaproteobacteria; order Caulobacterales; family Hyphomonadaceae; genus UBA7672. The sequence continues at coordinate 149,154 of CAVQYJ010000023.1, forward strand.
ACCGGTCGATGTATCCGTGGGGATACTGGTACGACACGGCGTTCTATCGCATCGGCTGGATCAACACCGGGCGCTACGACCGCAACTGGAACCGCGACTGGGACTACGACCGCGACGACTGGGACCGCGACCGCGGCCGCCGCCCCCCTCGCCGCGACGGCGACGGCAGCTGGGGCCCCCAATGGGGCGGCGCCCCCGACAACACCAACAACAACAACAACCGCGGCGGCAACAACGGCGGCGGCGGCAGCGCCGCAACCCCCCCCAACCCCCCCAATCCGCGCCCACGCCTCCTCCACAATCACCACCCACGCCTCCGCGGGATGGAAGCTGGGGCGGCGGGTTCAGGGGCGACGGCAATCTTGGCAATCGGGGCGGATCGCCGCCGCCGTCTCCACCGCCGCCTGCGCCGGCGCCGGCACAGGTTCGATCGGCGCCAGCTGCAGCTCCACCACCGTCTCCACCACCACCCCCACCTCCACCACCGCCGCCTGTACCGCGTTCGGAGTCCATTCCAGAGTCCCGTGGCGCTTCGCGGGACAGCGGGGCCTTCCGCGACCAGGCGGGCGAGGACCCGACGCAGTAGCGGCGCCCCAGACCCGCACTTGCGCGAGGCGCGATTGGCCGTAGGCTTCTCCGGCGGCAGGCGTCTGCCCGGGGAGGGTTCGTGGACATTGAGGCCGCATCGCGCCGGCGCTTCCTGCGCTACCTGGCGGCGTCTCCCCTGGCTGTCGCACAGTTTGCAGCAGGCCTTGCGCCGGCATTCGCACAGCGCCGCATCAACGCCGAGGTGATGGAGGCGGCCGACGCGCTCAACGTGTTCGAGCTGGAAGCCATCGCCAGGCGCAACATTCCGGCAGCGCATTTCGGCTATCTCTCCGGCGGCGTGCTGGACGACCGCACCGTGCAGGCCAACCGCGCGGCGTTCGACCGCTGGGGCATGCGCGCGCGGCGGCTGATCGACGTGTCGGGCGTGGACCTGTCCGTGAAACTGTTCGGGGAGACGCTGGCCTCGCCTGTGGTGCTGGCGCCGGTGTCGAGCCAGCGCGCGTTCCATGCAGACGGAGAGGCAGCCGTGGGGCGCGCGGCGGGAAGCCGCAAGGCGCTGCAGATGCTGTCGGCGCTGACCACGGTGTCGCTCGAGGACGTGATGGCCGAGCATGCGCGGGCGGGCGGCGGCGGCATGGTGTGGCAGCAGATCTATCCGACCAACCGGCTGGACGTCGCAGAGAAGATCGCCACGCGGGCCGGGGCGGCTGGGGCAAAGGCTGTCGTTCTGACGGTGGACCTGCCAGGCGGCATGCGCCGGGAGACGCAGGCGCTAGGCGCGCGCATCGACACGCGCGACTGCTCGTCCTGCCACCGGCAGACTGGTGGCTATGACTTCTCGCGCAAGAAAATGTTCGACGGGATCGACGTAACCGGCGTTCTTTCGCCCCAGAACTCCGCGATGACCTGGGATTTCATCTCGCGCCTGCGTGACGCGGCGAAGACACGGGTGCTGATCAAGGGCGTGATGACGGCCGAGGATGCGGAGATCGCGATCAGGCGTGGAGTTGATGGCATCATCGTCTCCAACCATGGCGGGCGGGCGGAGGAGAGCCTGATCGGCACCCTCGACGTTCTCCCCGAGATCGTCGCGGCGGTGAAGAAACGCATTCCGGTGCTGATCGACGGCGGCTTCCGTCGCGGTACCGATGTCTTCAAGGCCCTGGCGCTGGGGGCGAATGCAGTGTGTATCGGCCGGCCATATGTGTGGGGGCTCGGCGCATTCGGCGAGTCAGGCGTGGCGGCGGCGCTGCGGCTGATCGACGAGGAACTGGTCTCGGCCATGCGTCAGACAGGCGTGACGCGCATCCCTGATATTTCGGCGAAAAGCCTTGCAGACCTGCGCCGGTGAACCCTCGCGTGCGTGGCGGCCACGACACCCCTCGCCGTTGCAGCAATTGCAGCTAATTCATTGGTGTTGGCGCCGCCGCGCGCTCAGATATAAGCGGCGCCGCAACAGGTGACTCAGCAGCAATGGCCATGAACCTTCCCCTCGGCCTCGGCGGCCACCAATCGCTGATGAAAAAATACGGGCCGCCGGCGCTGAAGATCTTCGGCACCCTGGCTGCAATCGGCGTCGTCACGTTCGGCCTGCTGTGGAACACACTCTTTGCACAGATACCGCGCCTGCCTTCGCGCGAGGCGCTGTGGACATTGAACCGCGAACCGGCGGTGGAGTTCATCGACGCCAAGGGCGCGACGATTGCGATCCGTGGGCCGCGCTATGGCCGGGCGGTAACGCTGGCCGGATTGCCGCCGCACGTGGTGAACGCCTTCATCGCCGCGGAGGACAAGAACTTCCTGGCTCACCAGGGCGTGGACTATGGCGCGATCTTCCGCGCGACGATGTCGAACGTGCGCGCCGGGCGGACGGTGTCGGGCGCATCCACGATCACGCAGCAGCTCGTCAAGAACCTGTTCCTGACGCCGGACCAGACCATCAAGCGCAAAGCGCAGGAGGCGAAGCTCGCCGGCGACCTGGAGCTGATGCTGTCGAAGGAAGAGGTCCTTGAGCTCTATCTGAACCGGATCTATCTCGGCGCGGGCGCCTACGGGCTGGATGCCGCGGCGCATACCTTCTTCGCCAAGACGCCCCAGGACCTGACCATCGGCGAGTCGGCGATGCTGGCGGCGTTTCCGAAAGCGCCATCGCGCTACGCCAGCCAGGACATGTTCGCCAGGGCGAGGGACCGCCAGCACTATGTGCTCGATCAGATGCTGGAGGCGGGCTACATCACCACCGAGCAGGCGGATGCGGCCAAGCGCCAGGATCTCGAGTTCAAGACCGACGAGACCGAGCACTTCTCCGGCCATGCGCTCGACTACGCGTATGAGCGTGTGCACGAACTCCTGCCCAATCCGCCGCCCGACATGATCATCAAGTTGTCGCTCGACCTTGACCTCCAGGCCAAGGCCCAGAAGGCGGTGGAGACCGGCATCGCCACCATGGGCAAGGAAAAGAAGGCGTCCGAAGGCGCGGCCATCATCGTCGACACCGAGACCGGGGCGATCCGGGCCATGGTCGGCGGGCGCGACTACGCCAAGTCGAAGTTCAACCGGGCGGTGCAGGCGCGCCGGCAGCCCGGCTCGTCGTTCAAGATGTTCGTGTTCGCGGCGGCTCTGGAAAACGGCATGACGCCGCAGACCGTGCGCTACGACATGCCGATCCAGATCGGCACGTGGCGGCCGCGCAATTACGGCGGAGACTATCGCGGCCCGGTGACGCTCTCGGAGGCGCTGTCTGAATCCCTGAACACAGTGGCGGCCCAGATCGGTTATGAGATCGGCCTTGAGAAGGTGACGTCGCTGGCGCGCGAGTTCGGCGTGACCTCAACGCTCCACAACTATCCCTCGATCACGCTCGGCTCGGACGAGGTGACGCTGCTCGACATGACGACCGGCTATGGCGTGCTGGCCAAGAACGGCAAGCAGATGTCGCCCTACATCATCGAGGAGATCCGCAACTCCAGGGGCGACCTGCTCTATTCCAATCCGGCCGTGGAGAGCCAGCAGATCTATCCGCGCAAGCTCGCCGAGGACATGACCGGAATGCTGAGCCGCGTGGTGCTGCAGGGCACGGGGCGGGCGGCGCGCGTCAGCGGCTGGGACGTGGCGGGCAAGACCGGCACCTCGCAGGATTGGCGCGACGCCTGGTTCATCGGCTACACGACCAAGTATGTCGGCGGCGTGTGGGTCGGCAATGACGACGACAAGCCGATGGTGAAGGTGACCGGCGGCGACATGCCCGCGCGCATGTGGTCGGCGATGATGACCGCCGCGCTGCAGGGCGAGACGCCCGAGCCGCTGGCCGGCGCCAAGCAGTTCGAGGAATTCCTCTCGGACGACGACTACGACCGCCTCAATTTCTACCGCCAGCTCGCCGGCGCCTTCGCCGGAGTGGAGCAGCGGCAGGGCGGGATGTAACAACGCCTCCATCGTCAGGCTGGCGAATGGCGCAGGCCCTGAAGGCCTCCCCACCCGGCTCGCCCAGTCAACGACCTGCGATGATTGACATGGGTGCTTTTTCTGGCGTCACTGAACCCGCTCGGACACCGACCATCGGAAACCGGGCAATGCTTGGGGACACTCCATGAAGATCATGTCGATCGCTGCTCTGGCGGCGTTGACGGCTATTCCGGCGGCGGCGGCCCAGGGGCCGCAGCAGTCGACATCGGGCACGCCCGTGGTCTCCGGCACGCGATAGTCTCCGGCACGCCCGTAGTGTCTGGCACGCCCGTGGTCTCAGGCACGCCCGTAGTCTCAGGCACGCCCACGGCCTCCCCGCCGCCTCCCCCGCCACCGCCGCCGGCGGACGACCGCCGGTAGCGCCTTGCGCGCACCGCGTGGGCGGGCGCGCAGACGGCTTGTCTGGAAAGGCCCGGAGACGACTCCGGGCCTTTTTCGCTTTCGGATGTTTGACTGCCAAAGGCACATGCGACGACGTCGACAGCGGTTGGCCGGGCATTCTCGACCTGATGAGGAAAGCCTCGGAGAGATGAGACGCTTCGGCGCTTGACCTTGAGCGCAGCTTCCTGTCCATGCGCGCCATGGCGGCCCCTCCTCCGATTGCAGTTCTTCGCGGCGTCCAGTTGCAGCTCGCCGGAGCGCCCCTGTTCGCGGGGGTCGACCTGTCGCTGGCCAGGGGCGACCGCATGGCGCTGGTCGGGCGGAACGGCGCGGGCAAGTCGACGCTGATGCGCATCCTCGCCGGCGCAATCGAGCCGGACGGCGGCGAGATCTTCATGCAGCCGGGCGTGGTCGCGCGCCACCTGATGCAGGAGCCGGATTTTTCGGGCTTCGCCACGGCGATGGACTACGTGTCGGAAGGACTGGCCGAGGACATGCTCTACCGCGCCGAGTCCGAACTCGACGCCTGGGGCGTGCCGCAAGGGCTCGACCTGACCAAGGCATCCGGCGGCCAGTCGCGGCGGATCGCCCTCGCCCATGCCTTTGCGCACGACCCGGACATCCTCCTGTTCGACGAGCCGACCAACCACCTCGACGTGCCGGCGATCGAACTGCTGGAGCAGGAGCTGCTGGTCTTCCGCGGGGCGGTCCTGGTGGTGAGCCACGACCGCCGGTTCCTCGAGACCGTCTCGACATCGGTGGCGTGGCTGCGCCAGGGGACGGTGCGGACGTTCGACAAGGGCTATGCGCATTTCGAGGAATGGGTCGAGCAGGTGGAGGCCGAGGAAGCCAAGAACTACGACAAGCTCAACGTGCAGTTGAAGGCGGCCGAGCGCTGGATGGCGCGCGGCGTCACGGCGCGGCGGCGGCGCAACATGGGCCGCGTGCGCACTCTGTTCGCGATGCGCGAGGAGAAGAGAGAGAAGAAACAGGCGCTCAGCGAGGCGGCGAGCACGGCGAGCCTCGGCGTCGACGCCGGCGCGCAGTCGAGCCGGCTGGTGATCGAGGCGAAGGGCCTGACCAAGTCGTTCCACACGCCGGAGGGCGAACTGCCGATCGTGCGCGGGCTCAACCTGCGCGTGATGCGCGGCGACCGGCTCGGCCTGATCGGGCCCAATGGCGCGGGCAAGACGACGTTGCTGAAGCTGATCCTCGGGCAGATCCAGCCGGACGCCGGGTCGCTGCGCCTCGCCAAGAACCTGGAGATCACCTATCTCGACCAGTCGCGGGCGAGCCTCAAGCCGAACGAGACGCTGTGGGACACGCTGACGCCGCTGGGCGGCGACCAGGTGATGGTGCGCGGCTATCCCAAGCACGTGGCGGCCTACGCCAAGGACTTCATGTTCGATGGGACACAGCTGCACCAGCCGGTGAGCGCGCTGTCGGGCGGAGAGCGCAACCGGCTGACGCTGGCCATCGCCCTTGCCAAGCCATCCAACCTGCTGGTGCTGGACGAACCGACCAACGATCTCGACATCGAGACGCTCGATCTCCTCGAAGACATGCTGGCGGAGTACGAAGGCACACTGCTCCTGGTGAGCCACGACCGGGCGTTCGTCGACAATGTGGTGACGTCGATCCTGACGCCCGAGGGCGCCGGCGCCTGGATGGAGACGCCGGGCGGCTATTCCGACTATGTCGCGCAGAAGAAATCCGGGTCGGCGACCGCGTTCCGGTCCTCCACGCCAGCCGGCGCCGGCAGGGGCGGGCCGAAGGCGGCCGACATCAAGGCGCCCGGACCGGCTGCGAGGCTCACCTACAAGGATGCGCGCCGCCTCGAGGAGCTCAACCGCCTGATGCCCGAGCGCCAGGCGGAGATCACCCGCATCGAGGACGAGATGGCCGACTCCGCCCTCTTCGCCAAGGACCCGAAGGGGTTCGAGGCCCGCGCCAAGCGCCTCAGCGCCGCCCGCCTCGAGCTGGAGGGCTATGAGGCCGAATGGCTTGGGCTCGAGGAAAGACGCGACGCACTTGGCAAGGGTTGAAACCCGGGCCTTGCTCGCTTATACTGCATACCGGTATACGGAATAGGTATGATCCGATCGTTTGCCGACCGGGAAACCGAGCTTGTCTTCCGAGGGCAGCGGAGCCGAAGGTTCGACGCCATCGCCAGGGTTGCGCTGCGCAAGCTGGAAATGCTGAACGCCGCGGGCGCCCTGGATGATCTTCTGGTTCCGCCCGGCAATCGTCTTGAAGCCCTCAGAGGCGACCGGCGAGGACAGCACTCGATCAGGATCAACAGCCAGTGGCGCATCGTGTTCGCCTGGAAGGATGGCGCGCCGCAGGACGTAGAGATTGTGGACTACCACTAGGAATCGGACATGAAGAACAAGACTGGAAGAGCCTATCCTCCTACGCATCCCGGGGAGGTTTTGCTGGAAGAGTTCATGAAGCCACTGGGCATCAGCCAGAACGCTCTGGCGCGGGCGCTGGGCGTGCCTCCCGGGCGGATTGGCGACATCGTAAATTCGCGACGCGGCATCACCGGAGATACGGCTCTGCGCCTGGCCCGCTATTTCAACATGACCGCGGACTTCTGGATGAATCTCCAGTCGCACTATGAACTGGAATGCGCCCAGGATGCTGCGGGCAAGGAGATCAAGGCCAGAATTCGGCCGCTTGAACGCACGGCCTGATCCGTAGGCCGCTTAATCTTGCGGCGCCGCGCCTTCACGGGCGGGCAATTTCCTCATTCCAAACAAGCGTTTCGTTAACCGCCCGCGCATACGCTCCCGGACTGGCTGAAGGGAGATGCCGGCATGTCGTCGGGGCCGTCCAATTTCGCGCTTCTACTGGATCTCGCGAAGGAATCCTCCAGCGAGAAGCGCCGCGAACTCCTGCGCCAGATCACGGACGTGTTCCTGGTCGAGCCCTCCGACCGGTCAGAGCGCGAATCCGCCCTGTTCGACGAGATCATCGGCGCGGTGGCGTCCGACCTCGAAACCCAGGTCCGGATTGAGCTCGCCAAGAAGGTCGCCGCCAGCAATGCGCCGCTGCAGCGCACCGCCCGCCGCCTCGCCCTCGACGAGATCCAGGTCGCCCGCCCCGTTATCGAGAAATCCAGGGCGCTGACCGAGTCGGATCTGCTCGACGTCATCCAGCAGAAATCGCAGGACCACATGATGGCCGTGACCAAGCGTCCGGACATTGGCGAGAGCGTCTCAAGCGCGCTGGTCCACAAGGGCGAGGACCGCGTTGTCGTCTCGCTGCTCGAGAACCGCACTGCCCGCCTGAGCCGCCCGACCTATGAACGCGTGGCGGAGCGCGCACAGCTCAGCCCCGTCCTGCACGCGCCGTTCGTGAAGAACCATCACGTGCCGCTGGACCTGCTGAACAATGTCTACCTGAAAGTCGAGAACCACCTGCGCCGCGAGATCATGCGGAAATTCCACGGCGTCTCCCCCGCCGAACTGGAAGCAGCACTCGAAGCCAGCCGCAACCACCTCTCGGCCGCCTACGGCGCGCTTCCGGAGGACTACCAGGTCGCGACTGACCATGTCGCCGCGCTTGACAAGAAGGGCGCACTTAAGCCGCCGGTTCTGGTGCAGCTCCTGCGCGAGAACCGGAAGTCCGCCTTCCTTGTCGCCTTCGCGAAACTGGTGGACGTGGAATTCGACCTCTGCCGGCGGCTGATCGACGGCAAGGACCTCGATGCGCTGGCGATGCTGTGCCGGGGCGCCGGGTTCGACCGCGGCCTGTTCGTGACTATCTGCCTGCTGGTGGCCGGCGACGGCCAGGGCATCGGCAAGGCCGAACAGTTCGGCCAGCTCTACGAACAGGTACCCGTCGCCGCGGCCCAGCGCGCCCTGCGCTTCTGGAAGGTGCGCGCAAGCTCGCCCGGCGGCGCGAAAGCGGCTTAGCTTTCCCTGGGTCGCCCTTTTGTGGGTTGCCCTGCCGCGAACGCAAAGCCCGCTTGCCTGGATGCGACCAGCGAACGGCCCCGAATCCCTCCGCGGGCGGACTTTAGCAGTGATGGAATTGACCGGTATTCTTCGGCTGCCCTAGCTTCCATCGGTTAGCCGTGGGTTCCATGACAAATTCGGTCGTCCGTTCACAGGTCGTGAGCATCGGTGAGCTGTTGCGCTCGGGCACATTCGCGCCGGCGCGCGTGCAGCGCGTCTATTGCTGGGTTGAAGACCAGCAGCGCGCGTTGCTGGAAGACCTGCTGGCTGCCTTCTCCGACTTTGGTTTCGATCCCGAACCGGAAACCGACTCGGAGCCGGTCAATGGCGAAGGCGATTCTCCCGGCGAGACGCCGCTGCCGCTGGCCGAGCGATCGATCGAACTGGAATTCAGCACGCCCTTCAGCTTCCTCGGCACGCTGGTGCTGATGCCGACGCAGGAGACGTTCCAGATCTACGACGGCCTGCAGCGGATCACCACGCTGACCATCCTGTTCGCTGTGCTGCGCGACCTGCTGGCGGCGCGACGGGACGACGAAATCAACGCCATGCTCGAAAACGAGGCAGGCGGGTTCCGCATCGCCTTGCAGGCGACCAACGACATCCTCGCCCTGGACGCGCTGACGCCTGGACGCACGGCCAAGCGATATCGCGCCGGCCCCGGCATCACGGATGCTGCGGAGCGCGTGCGCGAGTGCGTGAGCGTGATGCGCGGGCGGCTGGCCGGGTGGACGCAGCCGCGGCTGCGCGCCTTCGCCAATTTCGTGCGCGACAACACGTTGGTGTCGGTGATCTACATCCGCGACCGCCGGATCGCCGGCAAGGCGTTCGTCAGCATCAATTCCGGCGGCATGCCGCTGATGCCGGAGGAAATCCTCAAGGGCCAGTTGATCGACCTCTCCTCCTCGGTGCGCGACACCGAAGCGGCGGCGGAGCGCATCGAATTCGTGTGGAACCTGCTGCAGGACGAGTTCGGCAAGGCCGGGTTCGACGACTTCCTGCGCTCCGTCGACTTCATCGAACGCCGCGCGGCGCAATCGGCTGACTACGCCATCCAGCTCATGGAGCACATCCGCCGCAGCTACACCGGAGAGGCCGGCGTGCAGTGGGCCAGCGACCGGCTGATCCAGTACCGGGCGGCGTTCAAGTGGATCTACGAGGGCGACACGATGGAGGTGGCGACGGGCGTGCACGCCAGCCTGCGCCGCCTGCAACTGTTGAAATGGGACCAGTGGCGCGCCTACGCCATGCTGATCGCGATCAAGTCACGGCCGCAGGACCTGGCCAAGCGAATCGACATCCTTGACCGCGTCTGCTTCGCACTGACGCTCGCGACACCCGATCCGCGCCGCTGCGCTCTGATGCTGGGACAGAGGCTTGAGCGCTTTGCCAAGGGGTCGTTTGGCCGGCAGGGCGGCTTTTCGTTCTCCCGTGCACAGCAGGCGCGCATGCGCAAGGCGCTGGAGAGTCCGATGCCGGATTCGGGCCGGCGCGGCACGATTATGCGCTGGGTCGAGGCGGCGGCGCATGGCGACCGCGTGCCGCGCTATGTCGCCGACCCGACGGCCTCGGTGGAACACGTCTATCCGAAGAACCCGGAAGACAACTGGACGGCGTTCGAGAAGGATCTCGATATTGAGCACGCGGCCACGGTGCGCGAGCTTACCGGCAACCTCTGCATCCTGCCTGCGGACGAGCTGGGCAATGCGCCGTGGGACGAGAAGCGCCGCGCCTATCAGCGCCTGCGCGGCTGCCGCTTCGCCAACGAGATCGCCACGGCGCGGACCTGGACTGCGGACATGGTGCGGGCCCGGACCGGGCGGCTGGCGGAATCGACGCTGAAATTCCTGGCGCTCGACCCGCCGACGGATTGAGCGCCGCCTGGCCCGGCGCCATGCCGCATGGACCACAATCTACCCAACAGCTGGCGCGCCAAAACCTCGGCGCTTTCAAGCATCTGAAAAAATCTGCAGCCACTCTTGCCCAACACCTGCTGAACTATGGCGCGTGAGGCGACCCGCGCCCGCGTCGCCGCGAGCCGTCATTCGGACGAGGCCACGCATGCGTGCCCCGACCAGGACGTACGCCAGGCGCTAAGAGGCCCCGATTACGCGCGCTCTTTTGTCTTCGTGAACCGGATCGCGGGGTTCTTCTCGGAAACGTAGCCTACGTCCCACGTATTCTTCGCTAGATAGACGGGGGCGCCGTCGAGGTCCTTGGCGACGGCGTTGCGGTTGGTTTCGAGGAAGGCGTCCAGCTTCGCCTTGTCCTCGCTGGCCAGCCAGCGCGCGGCGGACCAGGGAGAGGCCTCGAACAGGACTTCGAGATTGTTCTCCGTCGCGATCCGCTCCGCCATGACCTCGATCTGCAGCTGCCCCACCGCGCCGACCACCATGTCCGACCCGATCTCCGGCGTGAACAACTGCGTAACGCCCTCCTCCGCCAGGCCTTCCAGAGCCTTGCGCAAGTGCTTGGCCTTCATCGGATCCTTCGTCCGCACACGGCGCAAGATCTCGGGTGCAAAGTTCGGGATGCCCTGGAACTGGATGTTGCCGCTCTCGGACAAGGCATCGCCCACGCGCAGCGCGCCATGGTTGGGAATGCCGATCACATCACCGCCGAACGCCTCGTCCGCAATCTCGCGATCCTGCGCCATGAACATGACGGGAGATGTGATCCCGATCTGCTTGCCCGCCACGGTCCTCAGCCGCATGCCGCGCTGGAATCGCCCCGAGACCATGCGGAAGAACGCGATCCGGTCGCGGTGGTTGGGGTCCATGTTCGCCTGGATCTTGAACACGAAGCCCGTGACTTCCTTGTTCTCCGGCCCGACCTTGGCTGGCTCGCCCTTCAGCGTGGCCTTCTGCACGCGCGGCGCCGGCGCTTCCTTGAGGATAGTGTCGAGCAGCTCCTTCACCCCGAAATGGCGCAGGGCCGATCCGAACACGACAGGCGTCATGTGTCCTTCGCGATAGGACTGGTGATCATACGGCTTGCAGACGCCCGCAGCCATCTCCGCCTGCTCGGCAAGTTCGGCCTGTTCGTCCGCGTCCATCAGCTCGTCGAACTGGTCGGGGCCGATCCTCTCGGTCGAGAAGGTAACGCTGCCGTCGGCGGCAACAGTTCGGCGATAGGTCACGAACTCGCCCGTGCGCAAATCCTTCATGCCTCGCAGCCGCTCGCCCGACCCTTGCGGCCAGTAGAGCGGAGACGCCGTCATCGCCAGCTTCTGCTCGATCTCGTCGAGAAGCTGGAACGGGTCCTGCGCCTCGCGGTCCATTTTGTTTATGTACGTGATGATCGGAATGTCGCGCAGGCGGCAGACCTCGAACAGCTTCAGGGTCTGAGGCTCGATGCCTTTGGCGGCGTCGAGCACCATGATGGCGGAGTCCGCCGCCGTCAGCGTGCGATAAGTGTCTTCCGAAAAGTCCTCGTGTCCTGGCGTGTCCAGCAGGTTGAACACGCAGTTCTCGTACTCGAACGTCATCACCGAGGCCGAGACCGAGATGCCCCGGTCGCGCTCGATCTTCATCCAGTCCGACATCGTGCGCCGCCGCTCGCCGCGCGCCTTCACCGCGCCGGCCATGCGGATGGCGCCGCCCGCCAGCAGCAGGTTCTCGGTCAGCGTGGTCTTGCCGGCGTCCGGGTGCGCGATAATCGCGAAGGTGCGCCGACGCGCCGCTTCTGCTTCAGGGGTGAGGCTCATGGGCGCGGGGCATACAGGCGCTTGGGGCCCGCGTCCAGCAAGCCGGCGTCAGCGGCCTGCCGGCGCGGATTGCATCTCTCTCATGATGCGGCGGACGTCCTTTTCTTCCGCCGCCATGCTGGACAGCTGCTCCTCGGCAAACTGCCGGCGTCCGCGGTGGCGTTTGGCGATGCGGGCCAGGCGCGAGGACCGCCAAGCGAACCACAGGGTCAGCAGCGTGGTCACGACGGCCGGCAGCAGCGCCGCGCCCCCGACCCCAAGGGCGATCAGTCCGTAACTCTCATTCCGAAGGGCGGGTTCCAGCCATTCCATGTCAACCGAGCCACGTCTTTTCGTTCTTCCAGAACAGCTTGGTCGCGGCCTCATGCAGGCTCTGCATTTCGACGCGGCGCGCCTTGGCCTTGGCCATCAGGTCCTTGGCGCCCGCGCGCGCCTCGTCGAGCGCCTTGCGGTTCTCGCCGACCCTCGCGAGCACGGCCTTCAACTGCTTCAGCGACCGGCTGAACCAGCCTGCGGAAAACACCACGGCGATCAAGGCCGCCGCCATCGCGCCGGCCGGCCAGTAGAGCATGTAGGGAGGAAGCTCTTGCGGCATCTAGGGCGCGGGCAGCGGCGTCGACGCCGCGTCCCCACCCTTCGCCAGCAGCGGCGCGTGCATGATCTCCCAGTAGGTGCGCGTGGACTTCTCCAGCATGGCGGCGCGCCTGGCGTCGCGCTCGCGCCCAGCCTTGCCCCGGAACCGGCGCTTTCCCACTTGCTTCATCACCCAGGCATGCTTGAACGCCTTGTAGCTGGCTTCTGCATTCAGGCCTTCCAGTTGCTCGCCCCGGGCCATGATGCGCTTGGCCTTCTCAGTGCGATCGCGCAGCTGGCCGATATGCACGCGCGCCTCTTCGCGCTTGACCTTGATCTTCTTGCTCGCGTTCAGCGTGCCGCCGAGCGTCCATCCGGCAAGCGCCCAGCCGGCAGGGCCGACGAAGTCACCTACGAAGTCGCCCAGCATGTCCATGGCGCCGCCGACCTCGGCCATTGCGCCGGTGACCCCATCGCCCACCGCGCCAGCGGCGTTGGTCACGAGATTGCCTGCCCCGTCGTAGATCTGGTTGATCGCATCCACATCGAGAGAGTTTGCGACTGCGGCCGCATCCTTCGCCACGTCCTGGCTGCCGAAGAAGTCGTCGACCCGCCCGACATGCGTCTCCGCGGCCTCAACACTCGCAAGGACAGAATCGTTGAGGTCATCCGGCGACGCCATCATCGATGCGGTATCGACGCCTTCGTGGTGAGGCAGGGTCTCGAACGCCTTGTATGCGCCCTGCGCCGCCAGCGTGCTCAGGATCGTTTCCGCCGCCGTGACGGGGGCATCTTCGGGAAGCGCGAGATCAACCGCGATCAGGCTGGCGCTCAGTCCCAGCAGCGACTTGTGCGACTTGCCTCCGAACCACCCGTCTGCAGCGAACGCTGATCGGATATAGCCCTTGTCCTCGCACAATCGGGCGGCCCCCGCCGCGTGTGGCAGGACGCGGCGCATGGATTCGATTCTCTGAATGCCGATACGGCCCATGCTTGCGCGGGCCTTTTCCTGCACGGCAGTGCAACCCTGCAAAGCCTCGTCGCGCTCGAAAGAAGCGACCTTCAGGCCGTCGAGCTGTTCGTTCTTCTTCTCGTTCGCCCAGTCCTTGGCCAGCTTCTTGGCCAGCCACGACCCTGCGAAGATCACCAGCCCTGTTACGGGTTCGACCATGGGAGCCCCCGGCACGCCACAAATGTCTTAACGCCGTGGAATCTGGCTTACAAGCGCAGTCGGCTGTTGGGCGGCGGTGCTAAAGGCGCACTTTCTCGGTCAGAAAGTGCCGTCCCTCGCGGTCCTCGATCTCGATGACCCAGAGGTCGCGATCGGCTTTCAGCCGCTTGACGATAAGGGCGTCGACCCCGGCCTCATCCTCAGGCGCCAGCCGCTCGAACTCGGAAGGACCTTCCGGATTGAAGGCCGGGGCGTAGAGCCGGGCCTGGCCCCGGAAGCTGGCTACCTTCACCAGAACGTCGCCTCGATCCTCGTCTCCCCGGTGCACGATCGTCGCGAAAGCGCCGGCTGTGCCAGCGCGGCGCAGCAGGGCGGAAACCCACAGGTGGGACGGAATCTCTCTCGGCATCGCAGGTTCTTTACCATGATTTTGCCGAGTGGCGCCCGGATTGCACCCGTATCAGGAGAACTGCCGTAAACCATTTGGGCGAACTCGATGCTGGCTCTGACCGTCCAATCCATCTTCGACGCTGTCGCAGCCACTCCCTCGGCGGAAGATCATCGCACGGGCGTCTATGTGATGGCGGGGATTTGCGGGCTTCTGGTCTCGGGCGTCATCTCCTGCATCAAGGAAATGCGCAGCGAAGCCGCCGAACGCCGCCAGGCCCAGTAAGCAGCCGCCGTAAACCCATCTTCAATGCAGCTTTCCTAATCTGCGCGGGTCATGACGGTCCGCACGTTAACCCTTTGCAGTTTCGCCGTGCTCGCCGTCGCGCCTGCGTTCGCAGACAACGCGGTGAAGGCGGTCGAGCGCATGTTCCTTGAGCGCGCCGCGATCTCGGCGGCCGACAAGTCATGCAACCTGTTCACCGACGGCGAGCGCCTGGCGCTCCGGTCCGGGCTCTACCAGTCCGAAGGCGAACTGCTGCGCCACAACTATGATCCTGCGGAGATCGCCAAGCTGGCGGGTCAGGTGCGCATGCACGCCAAGGCGCTGGGTTGCGATCATCCCTCCGTTCTCGAAGTCGCCGGAACGATCCGCTCCAGCTATCGCCAGTTCGCCAAGACCACGGCGATGGATTATCCGGCAGCGCGCTCCACCTGGGCTGCTTCGCGATCGGAGCACGATGCGTGGGCGGTCATGCAGGTCGACAAGAAGTCCGGCTTCATCTTCGGCCTGCGGCGCGTGACCGACGAAAAGGCCAAGACCAATCCTGAAACCGGCGAGAAACCGTTCAAGCTCGCCCTTGCCATCGCCATTCCTTACGATGACAAGCCGGCGTCCGCTGTACAGCTCAACCTGCGCGATGCGAACAAGATGCGCGATCCGTGGCTGGGGCCGCTGTTCGGCGGAGATCTCCAGCTCGCGCCCTCGCCCCGCTCCATCTCGAGGCCCGAATGGGCCGGGAAGATGGAAGAGTGGGAGGACAATGTCGGCGACTGGTTCAACGTCTACTATTTCTCGCCCAGCGCCATTGAGCGGCTGGAGATGCTGGACCCGCGCGAGGCCGTGCAGTTCGAACAGACCGCCAACCCGAAGGCCGACGCCAAGACCAAGGAGCGGGCCTTGGCGAAAATCGTGTTCGAGGTCGGCGATTTCCGCGCCGCGCGCGCCTTTGCGATGATCCCGGCCCCGGCACCGTCAGCGCTTGCCTCCGCCGCGTCCCCGCCCAAGGCCGCCGGAGACCACTAGACCGTGTGGTTAACCCTGTCCTAGGCTGACCTACTTCCCGGGAGGCCATCCATGCTTCGTCTTCACCACGCACCGCGTTCGCGTTCGTCCCGCATCCTGTGGCTGCTGGAGGAGCTCAAGGCCGACTGCCAGATCGTCTACACCAACATCACGCGGCAGGACGGATCGGGCGATGAGGACGAGGCCAATCCGCATCCGGACAAAAAGGTGCCTGCCCTCGTGCACAACGGAACTCTGATCACAGAGTCCTCGGCCATCGTCCTCTATCTGACGGATCTGTATTCCGATGCCGGAATCGGGCCCAAGCCGAGCGATCCCAGGCGCGGGGAATATCTCACCTGGCTATTCTACTATTCCGGCGTGATCGAACCGGTCGTCACATTCGAGACGGCGGGTCTTGGCGAGCACCCGGCGCTGATGCGCACCTTTCGCGGCCGCGCGGAGACGGATCGCAGGATCATGGAGGCGCTCAAGCATGGGCCCTACCTGCTTGGCGATCAGTTCACTGGCGCCGACATCCTGATCGCCAGCATGGGTGCATGGGCGCGCCAGATGCTGCCGACGGGCAAGCTGGTGGACGACTATCTGGCGCGGTGCAATTCCCGGCCGGCGCTGAAGGCGAGCTTCGCGAAGGACTCGCCGCGCTAACCATCCCTGGCCTGCTGCTTGGCCTCATTCCTGCACCTGAGCGCGCGGGGGTGCGCAGGGTGTAGGTCCAGCCCGGTATTAACTGTCCGTGCTCGCCTGTCGGCTGTCGGCATCCCCACCAGATTCCGGAAGGCCGCGCCGTTGCTCAATAACATCCAGACCCTGCGCGCCATCGCCGCCTATTCGGTGGTTGTCTATCATTGCCTTGTGCGCTTCCTGCACCCGACCGGCGTCGGCGCCTCCTTCCTCGACCTGCCAAGCGGCGGGGTCGACCTGTTCTTCGTGATCTCGGGCTTCGTGATGGTCCACACCACGAAGGACGATGAGAGTCCGGCCTGGTTCATCACCAAGCGCATCGCGCGCATCGTTCCGCTTTACTGGTCGGCGACGGTGCTGGTGATCGCCATCGCCAGCTTCCGCTCATGGACCTTCCCCACCGCCGTTCTCACTCCAGATGCAATCGCGGCGAGCCTGCTGTTCGTTCCGCACGCGGACGCGGCGGGCAATCTCTATCCCGTGCTCGGCGTTGGCTGGACCCTCAACTACGAAATGATGTTCTACGCCCTATTCGCGGTCTCGCTCTTCCTGCCCAAGCAAATGCGACTGACGGGCGTCATTGCCCTGATCACGCTGGTCTGGACGATCGCCACGGTTGCAGGGGGTAGTGTTGTCACGGACTTTTACCGTAGTCCGATCGTATTTGAATTCGCAGCGGGATGTGTGGTTGCTTATGTTCTTCGTAGTCCTGCGGTGGCTGCGGTGGTGAGAGCAGCGCCGGTTTGGCCGGTTGCAGTTGTTGCAGTCGTGGTTCTGGTCGTGTTTACAGCGGTCATTCCACTGGGCGTTCCATCCATCGTTCGCTATGGCCTTCCCGCAATTGCGCTGGTGTTTGCTGCGGCCGCTCAGGACCTCTATCGCAAGCCCGCCGCCGAATCGCTGGTGACCCGCCTGGGCGACGCGAGCTATTCCGCCTACCTGCTGCACCCGATCGTGATCGTGGGGTACGCGGTTGTGGTGGGGCACTTCCTTGGCCAGAGCCTCGCGGCCGAAATCCTCATCCTGCTTCTGGTTCCGATCACAACCGCAGTCGTTTCGATGGCGTCCCTGAAAGTGCTTGAGAAGCCGACGGCCAGGCTGGTGCGTTTGCTCGTTGAACGGGCCGGCGTGCGGCCCCCTGGCGGCGACCGCGCCCGGGTGTTGACGCCGCAGCGCGTTCCGTGATGCTTCGGGCAACTCGCAACCAGAGGCGCCCCTCATGGCCGACATCGTCAACCTGACCGAGCGTCGGAAGCGGCGGGACCGCGAACAGCGCAAGACCGAGGCCGACGCCAAGCGCATGCTGTTCGGCCGCACCAAGGGCGACAAGGCCAGGCAGGACAAGGAACGTTCGGCAGACGTGCGCAAACTCGACGGGGCCGAGAGGGAGCGGATATCGCGCGACAAGGACAAGTCGCAGGACCGGGACTAGGCCCAGGCAGCCGGATGCATGGTCACACATCACCTGCTTTTCCGTGCGTGAGACCCAACCTAGATCTAACAGCGAGAGGGACGGCCGTGCGCTTGCGTCACACAATTGCAGTGCTGGTTTGGGTTGGCGCGGCCGTGACGCAGGGCTGCGCAAGCGACCCCAGCAACGCAAGACCGGGCGCAGCGGAGGTGTTGGTAATGCAGGAGCCTCTGCGCCCCTCAAGCAAGTCGCGCACGGACACTTTTGTCTGTCGCGGCAATCGCACGATCGACGTCACACTGGCGGAATTGCCGGATAAACCGGGCGTCGAAGGTTATGGAGTGAAGATCAGGATCGACGGCCGCAGCATCGATGCTTCTTCCATCGACCCATACATGCGAGACCTCAGCGCTTGGGGGTCTTACATCTCCATCGGAGACTGCCCGGACCGGGGATCGCCTATCTTCTTTGGCGAGATTTCTTACTGGAAGAACAATGGCGTTGGCGCGTCTTACACAGACAGAGTCTTTGTGCGCTTCGAGGCTACGCCAGCGAAGGTAAGCGCAACATTGGTCGAGAACCTCCCGCCTCTGCAACGCTAACCGGCCAGCGCCGCCCTCACTGCGGCGATGGCGCGCGCCACATCTGCATCCGACGTGCGCCAGTTGATCACGCTGATGCGCATCGCACGCTGTCCGCGCCAGGTGACGCCGCCGAAGAATGCCTCACCCGACCGGTTGATCGCGGCGATGACCTCGTCTGTCCGCCTGTCATGATCGGCGTCGACAGCGCCTGGCTTTGTCGAGACAAACCGCACCAGCGCCTGGTTAAGCACCGGCGCAGCCACCAGTTCCGCACCCGGCAGCGCACTGATTCCGTCTGCCAGGGCGAGGGCGTGGCGGCAGGTGCGCTCGACCAGGCCGGCAAGGCCTGCGCGCCCCAACTGGCGGATCGCGGCATAGACGGCAAAGCCACGCGCCCGGCGCGAGAATTCGGGGTTCCAGTCAAGCTGGTCGCGCGCAGATCCGCCGGCGGGAAGGTAGCTGGTCGAAAGCGTCATCGCCGCGCGATGTGCGGCTGCGTCACGCACGAAAGCAAAACCACTGTCATAGGGAACGTTGAGATATTTGTGCCCATCGGTCGTCCACGAGTCACAGAGTTCCAGGCCTGCGGCGAGATGGCGCCGCCGGGGGCTGACCTTGGCCCACAGGCCGAAGGCGCCATCGACATGCGTCCAGGCGCCAGCAGCGCGAGCGATCGGCGCCAGTTCGGCAAACCTGTCGAACACGGCGGCGTTGAGTTCGCCCGCCTGCAGCGCCACGATGGCCGCATCCTTGCTGCGCCCAAGCGCCTGTTCGAGCGTTGCCGGCGCCACGCGGCCAGAGGCATCGACTTCCATCGGCTCGATGCTGTCGGACCCGAAACCCAGCAACCGCACGGCGCGGTCGAGCGAGCCATGGCGGTCGGCGCTTGCGAGGATGCGGATACGCGGCGCGCCGAAATAGCCCTGGCGACCAATATCCCAGCCGCGCCTCGCCAGTATCGATTGCCGCGCGGCGGCCAGACAGGTGACGTGCGCCATCTGCGTGCCGGTGACAAAGGCGAAGCTCGACTCTTTGGGAAGCTCGAACAGCTCCTTCAACCACTCGCCTGCGATCTCCTCGATCACCGAGCCTGCCGGGCTGCAGGCATGGATGCCGGCATTCTGGTCCCAAACGGACGCCAGCCAGTCGGCGCCGATCGCGGCAGGCAGTCCGCCGCCGATCACCCAGCCGAAGAACCGACCGCTCTGCGATCCGAGCAGCCCGCCCTTGGTGTCGCGCGCCAGTTCGTCGATCACCTGCGCGGCGGGCATGCCTGTTTCAGGGAGCGCGCGTCCCAGCGCCCGACGCAGGCCATCCGTCGGCACGGTCGTCGCCGCAGACATGGCATCGAGCCCTTCGAGATAGGCGTTGGCATGGGCAAACGCCCGCTCCAGTGCGGCGCGGTCTTCAGTGGGCGCGTTCTCGGACAACGGAATGAACTCCTCGCGACTCTCGCCAGCATATAGGAGGAGGAGGCTGCTGCCTGCGACGGCGAAGCGACACGAATTTCCTTCGATGGCGCCACGACCTTTCGGAGAAGCCGCCTCGCCTAGGCCGGGAAATGGCCCTGCGCTCGGAATTTCGCGACGAAGGGCGCGTAGTCAGCGGGCTGCCGGCCGGTACGCAGGCCGCCGTCGACAAACGTCACCCATGGCTGGGCGCTGGTCGTCCAGGTATCGCCCACCGGCTCGATCCAGCTTCGATCGTCCAGCGTTCCGGCCCGGAGGCTCAGAGCGCCATTCGAGACCGCCTGCCCGTTGCAGATCCGGCTGCCGCATGCGCCGCAGAACCAACCCCAGCGCCTGTTTCCAGCGTCCGACGTCCACTCAATCGTCGCCGGCGCTCCCGTGGTGAAGGACAGTGCTTTCTCGACGATCGTGACGCTGGTGGTGAACGGGCCGCCGCCGATCTTCTGGCAGTTCGAACAATGACAGTTGTAGATCATCACCGGCGGCGCGCTGACCTGATAGCGCAAGGCGCCGCAAGAGCATCCGCCTTCGAGCGGCAGGTTCACCATTGTGCGATCTCCATGAGATGACGCCAGCATAGCAGCATCCACATCCTTCGCAGCCACACCGGCGCGGCATGCTGACAAGAAGCTGGCAGCTATCCGACGCTGAGCGCGAGGATCCGGCTGATCTCGCGGACGGGCCGGCCGCTTTGCTCGCGCCAGGTATTGAACGCGGCCTGCGCTGCCGCGAGGTCCTTTTTCGAGGTCGGCGCCTTGGTCACCACGCCTTCGCGGATGAGCGCCTTAACGACATCCGGGCTCAGGATGAAAGCGTCCCAGCCCTCGAAGCGCAGGAAATACTGCACCGTGGCGCCGCCCAGTCGAGAAGCGTTCTTCTTGAGGTGGTCCATCAGGCCGACCTGGTCGGTCTCGGGCCATTGGGCCAGAAACTTTCCGAACGAGCCGTGCTCTTTTGCCGTCGCGACGACAAAGCGCGCGTTCTCGATGGTGGACATGATCTTCGCGCCGTTGCGGACGATCCGCGTGTCCTTGAGCAGGGAATCGACCTTTTCGTCGCCATAATTGGCGACGCGCGCCGGATCGAACCTGTCGAAGGCTTCCTCGAAGCCGGGCCACTTCTTTTCAATCACCTGCCACGAAAAGCCGGATGAAAACACCGCCTTGGCCATGCCAGCAAGGAACCGGGCATCCTTCTTGCGCGTAAGGTGGGTGTCGATCCGCCACTCCGCCAGCCGTTTTGTGATGCCTTTGGGCCCGCCATGAACCTTCCCCGCCATCGCCTCGATCTTGTCGAAAGCCCTCAGCATCCTCACCTCTGGACTGATCTATCCCCGGAGAAGACGCCATGATGCGCATTCGCCCGATCTCTACAAGCATCACGCTCGCGATGATGGCGATCGTGCTTGCCGCGCCGCTGGTGGCCAACATCGTGCTGGCCCACGCGCAGGCAGCCCCGAAGCATGAGCAGGTTCAGCCAAAAGCTGAGGCGCCGCAGGTCTAGTGGCTCCGCGTCCCGGCGAAAGCCGGGGACGCGGCGGATAGATTGGCGCTCCAACAATTCCGGCCTAGCCTCTCCCCAAACAGGGGATCAACATGTTCGTTGGGCACTATGCTGCCGCGCTCGCCGGAAAGGCTGTGGAGCCGAAGGCGCCGTTGTGGACGCTGGTCGCAGGGTGCCAGCTGATCGACATCGGGTGGGCGATATTCATCGCGACGGGGATTGAACATGCAGATGCGAATCCCTCGCTGCCGGGAAGCGCCCTGGTGCTTCACGACATGCCATGGACGCATTCCCTGCCAGCGGTGATCGTTTGGGCGCTGGCGGCAGGGCTGGCGGGCAAGTCTCTGCTGCGACTGTCGACGCGCGCGGCGCTGGTGATCGGGGCCGTGGTGTTCTCACACTGGCTGCTCGACCTGCTCGTTCACCGGCCCGATCTGGAAGTGTTTCCCGGCGGGCCCAAACTCGGCTTTGCGCTGTGGGACCGCGAAGTGATCGAGCAGGCGGTGGAGATGGGATTGCTGGCTGTCGCAGGTATCGCCTGGGCGGCGGCGCGCGTGCGCAATGGCCAGTCGGCCTGGCCGGCGGCGGCGTTCATTGCGTTCCTGGTCGTCCTGCAGATCGTGGCGATGTTCGTGCCTATGCCCGCAGGACCGCTGGGCGTGCAGTCGGGGCTTACGGTGCTCGCGGCCTATCTGCTGGTCACGCGCTGGCGCTGCCGCTCGACGGCAAGCGCGCCGGCCTGCCGCAAGCCTGACCTCGGGATGTCTGCATTGACGGGTACGGCGCCGCCAGCCGACATGTGAATGGTCGCCGTGGGCCGCGCGCTGCTGCAGGACCCGGAATGGGCTGTGAAGGTCAAGGCCGGCCGGTTCGATGAAACCCGCGACTATGACGCCACGGCGCTGAAGACTTGTTACTAGAATCGCCGCGCGTCTTAACGCGAAAGATCAACTTGCTCCCCGTCGGGCTAACCATGCGGCAATCACGTTGCTGCATGATGGGCGCTGGCGGGTATGGGCCAGGCAGGGGATCGACGCATGAGCTTCGGCAAGCGCGGCGCAGGCAATGGCGGTTCGGACGAGGGATCGTCCGACTATCGCGAGCCCGTGTCGGTCGGCCCGAAGCTGACCGTCGCCAGCTCCGGCGGGCTCGACCTGAAATTCGTCATGCTGGCTGTCGGAGTGGTGATCCTCTCCGCCGGCGGCGCGATGGCGGCGCCGTCCCTGTTGTCGATGCTGTCGCCGCATCATGCGCGCTCGATCGAGCAGATCGCGGCGCTGGGCGACCGCGAGCAGATCAAGGCCGCGCTGGCGACGGACGCCTTCCCGGACCGGCAGGGCCAGGCGTTCATGGCCAGCCTGCACAAGCACTATCCCGACGAACATGACCGCCTGCTGGGCCGCATGGCTGACATGACCAGCAAGGGCAGCGGCCGCGACCAGCTCGCCCTGGTGACCAATCTCTGGCTCGCCGATTTCGTGCCGCAGGCGCTTCCCGCGCTCGGCCGCACCGGCGCGCAGGGCTTCGATGCGACGCTCGACATCGTCCACGAGGGGCTCGTCTATGTCGAGAACGCGGCGGGCGGATGCGACATGAACGCGCTGCAGACGCTGGTCTCGAACCCGAACAAGCTCATCGAATCGACCGCCTATGGCAGCCGCGGCTACCAGTTCAACATGAAGGCATCGCGCCAGCTTGTGGAGCTCGCCGCAGCCGGCCGCGACCTCCCCGAACTCGACCGCAAGCTGAAGCCGGAAGACGAACAGGCGGTGCAGGCCGTTGTGCTATCGATCATGAGCGACCCGCAATTCGTCCGCATGATGCAGATGTCGATGGCAGGCGAATCCTCGCAGCAGCAAATGATGGCCAAGCTCGACATCTGCAAGATCGGGCGCAACGTCATCCAGGCGATGAAGAGCCTGCCTTCGGACACCAAGTCGCGGCTGTGGGCGACAGGCGCCTACGAGGCGGGCCAGCTGCTCCGGCGCGGGCCGCCCAACACCTGGCTGAGCCAGGGCAGGCCGCAGGATTTCGCGAAGTTCGGACTTTGATCGGCTGACCATTGCGTCGCCCGCAACTCTCGGCCAGTTTTGGCCGGAGGGCGGGCGAACGCGATGCTGGCACCAGACGAAATCTCGCGGCTTGCCGCCTTCATGACCGGCGCGCTGAAGGCCGGCGATTGCCGGATCGCGAACCTCGCCGCGATCCCGGGCGGGGTCAGCTGCGAAACGCTGCGCTTTGACGCGATAACGCCAGAGCGCACCCGCGGCTTCATCCTGCGCCGCGACCCGCCGGGCCAGGCCATCGACGCGGAACGGCGCGTGGAGTTCGCTGCCTTGCGCTCGTTCCACGACAGTTGCGTGCCCGTGCCGCGGCCGTTTGCGCTGGTCGAGGACGGCAGCGTGCTCGGCAAGCCGTTCATGGTGGTGCAGCGCATCGACAATGCCGCGCCCGTGTCACCCTTCCAGCTCGACCCGTTCGGCGCACATCGCGAAAGCATCGGGCGATCATTCTTCCGGATCCTCGGCCACATCCACGCGACCGACCCCCTCACCAGCGATCTTGCACAGGTGGCGAAGGCGCCGAGTGCACGGGCGTGCTGGCGTACCGAACTCGACCGCTGGGAAGCGGTGATCGAGGCCAACGCGCTGGAGCCGCAGCCGATCGCCCTCGCCGCCATCCGCCGCCTGCGCCGCAATCCGCCCCCGCCGCCCAGCGAGCTTGCGGTGGTGCATGGCGACTATCGCAACGGCAATTTCCTGACCGACGGCAAGGGCGGCATCGTCGCCATCCTCGACTGGGAGCTGGCGCACATCGGCGACCCGCACGAGGACCTCGCCTGGGCGCTCGATCCCATGTGGGCGGGCAAGAGCGCGCTTGCCGCAGGCATGCTGGAGTTCGACGAGGCGATCCGCATCTGGAGCGAGGCGTCGGGCCACGAATTCGATCCTGCCGCCTTCCGCTGGTGGTCGCTGTTTACTGGCGTGAAGGGCCTCGCCGTGTCGCTGTCTTGCGCGCGCCGGTTCGAGGAAGCGAAGCATCCCGAGCCGCTCTGGGGCTTCACCGGCTGGCGCTTTCTTGCCCGCCACAACAAGATCATCGCCGACCGGCTGGCCGGCGCACGCGCGGGAGCCCTGCAATGACGCCGGGCTTCGAGCGCATCCTCTCCCGTGCGGCCGACGCAATCCATGACGAGCTGCTGCCGTTCTTCCAGACCAACGCGGCGGCGGTCAGCCATGCCTCGATGATCCGCCAGCTGATGGTGGCGGCGGCTCAGGCGACAGACTGCGAGCCGGACACGCTGGTCTCCGAGATTGCAGCAATGCGCCGCCTGTTCGAAGCGGCGGCCGACACTCTATTGCCCGGGGACCTTTGCGACCGGTTGCGCGAGGCGGCGGATAAGGCGCAACCTGCCAGCTATTCGATCAGCGCCCTCACCGGCCTGCGCAATGCTCTGACGCCTGCGCTGATCGAGCTCCATGTGGAGGTCGAGGAGATTTCGGCGCCGTGGGCGCGCGCGCTCGAGGGTCAGGTATGGGATATCCTGCGGATGGGCGCCGACAGGCGCGTGCTCGACAACCTCCCCGGAATGTAGGTGGCGTTTTGGTCTGTATCTGCCTGCTAGGCCTATCTGGATTTCAGGCCTAAAGCCTTTGCGCTCGCCCCGAGGCATGGAGACGTCCCATGAACCGCCCGCTGATCACCGCCGGTCTATTGTCCCTGTTCGCCGCGCCGTCCTTCGCGCAGGGCATGACGACGCTCCAGTACATGCTGGCAAAGGGGGTCGTCATTCATGCATCATCCCGCCAGGGGCAACCGCTCGACATGCAGGTGACCTACAAGGACGATGGCACGTCCACCATGACCGTGATGGGGCAGCAGCTGGACGGCAAATGGCGCGTGGAAGGTGAGAAATTCTGCACGGTCAATGCGATGAATCCGACCGAGAGCTGCTTTGACATTCCACCCGGAAAGAAACCCGGTGACGTGTTCAAGGTCACGACGCCAGCGTTCGGCGAAGCCACCGTCACGATCAACCCTTAGACCCGCGCCATCCGCCGCGCGATTTCGCAAACCCATTGAGTGTGCGGCATGGTCAGGATCGTTGTCTTCGTCGTCCTGGCCATTGTGGCGACGATCTGGTGGTTCCGGCGGAACCGCTAGGCACCGGCGCCGCCGGCCCATCGCGCTGGGACGCCAGCGGAATGCGAGGACGGCAGGGGCCCTGCGCTACCGCGACCTGCCCGCCGATCCGGATGCCGCTTCCGCCGCCACCTGTTCGGGCCGGAACAGCCGCGCCGCTTTCACCTGCTCGCGTCCATCGGGCGTCACCACGAAGGCGGGGACCGCCAGCAAGGACGGGGCCGGGCGCGCCTGCAGGTCCTGATTCTGATTTCGATCAGCCCTTTGGCACCAGCGAGATCGGCGCCGTAGTCCCTGGAGCAGGCGCCTGCGCCGGGCCTACAGCGGCCGTCGGCGCCGGTGTCGATGCCGGGGCCAGCGCCGGAATCTGCGTCGCCATCGGCGAGACAAGTTGTCCGCCCTGCCAGCGTCCGCCCATCACGACCTGGCCGTCGTTGGACCAGACGACGCCATAGCCTTCGCGGATGCCGTTGCGCACTTCGCCTTCATAGCGCTGGCCGTTGCCAAGCGTGAGCACCCCCCGCGCCACGCCGCCGCCGCCCTGGATGCCGGCGAAGCTGTTGCCGTTCTTCCAGTAGGTGACGCCATAGCCGACGGCGTCGTCGCCGCCATGCTCGCCCTCATAGCGCGCGAGCGCCTGCGCATTGCCGGAATTCTCGCCAAACTCCTGGACGCCAAGTCCGGAGGAGACGCCGTTGCGGATTTCGCCGCGATACCGGTTGCCGCTCGACTTGCCGTCGCCGGCAACGCGGATGCCCAGACCGTTGGGCGCTCCGTTGGCGATCTGCGTTTCGAAACGGTCGCCGCCGGCGCTCGCGATGGTGCGGAGGCCGGACGCGCTCTGGGCGGCCTCGGCGGTGGCGCGTGCGGCGGCTGCGCGCGCTGTCGCGGTGGTCTGCGCCTTGCGCCCGGCTTCAGCGGCGGCGCGAACGTCACCGGACAGGGTGTCGAGACTGAACGCCGCGGGGCGGTTGAGCTTGGCCAGCTCGGCGCGGGCTTCCGAGACGCGGAAGCCTGCGGGATGGCTGGCGAGGTAGGCCTGGTAGGCGGCAATCGTGCCGGCCTTGTCGGCGGCGATCCAGGCGTTGATGTCGGAGGCGCGCTTGAGTTCGCCGGCGGCGAGGCCCTCTGCGCTGTCCTGGGCCTTGGCGACAAGCGCCTCGGCCTCGGCCCGACGCTGAAGGTCGGCCGCTTCCGCCGCCCGCTTGGCGTTCGTGGCGGCGGTTGTGGTGGTGGGTGTGGTAGCGGGGGTGGTGGCTGCGGTCGAAGGCGCAGGTGTTGGCGCGGACGCCTTGGGCGTCGGTGCGACTGTCGGTGCGGTGGGCACCCGAGCGGTCGCTATGATCGGCTCGGACACGGCGATCGCGGTCGTGCCGCCCGCATCATCGACGGCCCTCTGGATCAGGTCCGCATAGGTGCGGAGGTCGCGCGGCGCGGATGTGGTGAGCGACGGGACCTTGCCCTTGCGGCCTGCGGCGAAGCGTTTCACGGCGTTGGTGGTCGATGTGCCGCCCTTGCCATCGACCGGGCCGCTGTACACCTCGAGCGCGGCGAGGCCACGCTGGATTTCCTCGATCGCCTGCTTGCGTTCGACGCCGAGCGAGGTGAGCCGGTCCTGGGCGGATACGGCCATGGCGCCCGGCGCCACGCCGTCGACGGGGAAGCGTGCGAGATAGGTCGTGTAGGCTTTCTCGTTGTCGATGGTGACGGCTTCGACCCAGGCCTGTGCGTCCATCACGCGCAGCATCGATCGGGCGGTTTCAGCGGTGCTGGTCCTGGGATACTGGCCGACATAGTCGCGAAGGCCCGCGACGTCCCTGCGATCGACGCTCGACCAGTCGGCTTCCGATTCAGGTGAATCCTCGAATGTCGCCGGAGCGGCAGCGAGCTTGACCTCGGGCTCGACTTCGATTTTGGCCTCGGTGGCTGCCGCGGGCTTGGCGCCGCCGCGAATGCCGAACGGGTCGAGGAACCACACACTGGCGCCGGCTGCGATGGCCAGCGCCACAACGGCAACAGGCCCGATCGCGATCGAGCGCTCGCGTTCGAGGTAGGAGTTCGAGCCCTGGACCTTCGGCGCCTTGGGCAGCCTGATCTTGCGCTGCGCCTGCGTCGGGAACGGCTGGGGCGATTCCGCCATCTGCGGCGCGCCGGCATAGAGGCGCAGGTTGGCCAGGCACTGGCGCCAGCTCGCATCGTCGCGGCTTCCATTCCAGTGCGAGAGATCGACCACCTCGACCTGGTCGAACGGACGTGGCGGCATCGAGTTGTCGACGCGCGTCTGGATCAGCTTGTTCTTGTAGAGACCCGTTGCCGCTTCGGAACGAACATACTCCGATCCGCGGGCATAGCCCGACCACACGACGAGAATCGCGCCGGCTGAGTCGAGCTTCTGGTCGATCGCCGCACTGCCCGTGAGCGTGGGTTCGCTTGGATCCCACCAGACGTCCCAGCCTTCGAACTGAAGGCTTTCCGCCAGTGGCCGAACCCGCTCGCGGTCTTCGCGTGCGTAGGAGATGTAGATATCCGTCATGGCCGCCCCTCAGGGCCGCCCCAGCTGGGACCCCTTCTAGCAGCCCTCGAACGGGTTGTGGAGATGCAACGAGCGCGATCCTTGTACTCTCTTGCACCTCGATCGCCCGGTCCTGACTCGATCGCCCTGCCGGCGATGACCAGAAGTTCATTCATCCCCGTCTCCGCCTCGTTCATGTCCCGGATTCTTCGCCGGGGAAGAAGACCGCGATGGTGGATCCACCGCCTTCGCGGCTTTCGATGTCCAGCCGGCCGCCATGCAGCTCCGCAAACGCGCGGACGACCGACAGGCCAAGGCCCGTGCCCTTCTGGCGCTTGCCAGCTTCGCCCTGTTCGAATGCACGCGACAGGCGAGTGAGATCCTCCGGACTGATGCCTGCGCCGGTGTCGGACACCGCCAGCAGCGCCCCGCCGGGCGCATCCAGCGCCGCGACCGTCACCCGTCCGCCTGACGGCGTGAATTTGAGGCCGTTGGAGATCAGGTTGAGCGCGATCTGCCGCACGGCCTTGGAATCCGCAAAGGCCTCGACGTCATTCGAGCCGTTGGCCAGCTCCAGCTCGATCGATTTGCGCTGCGCCTCGTCCTGCATGAAGCGGACAGAATCGGCGGCGAGATCGGTCAGGCTGACGATATCGCGGTAGATCTCGTACTTACCCGCTTCCAGCCGCGAGAGATCGAGCACATCGTCGACGATCAGGCTGAGGTTGCGGCCGCCTTCGTGGATAAGCCCGGCATACTCCTGGTATCGATCCGGGAGCGGACCGAATACGGAGTTCCGCATCATCTCCGCGAAGCCGATGATGGCGTTGAGCGGCGTGCGCAGCTCGTGGCTGGTCTGGGCGAAGAAGGTGGTGCGCGCTTCAAGCTGCCGGCTGGCTGATTCGGCTTCCGTGCGAGCGGCCTGCACGGCCGCCTCGGCCTGCGCGACACGCGCTTCGAACTGCTTGAGCTTGAGCGCCGTCTCCGGATCCGCCTTCACGCCTGCAACAGGCTTCAGCGCTGATCCGCCCGGCAGGGCAGACTGGGCTGCAGGACGCCTGGCAGCCGATATGGCTGCGACAACTCCCAGCAGGGCGAGCCCTGCAACGCCATAGACCATGGCCATCGTCTCGGCGTGCTGGACTTCCATCCAGCTTCCGCCGGAACCGGCCACCGCCGCGAAGCCAAGCCCGAGGATAGAGAAGCCTGCCGTCTCCGCCGTGAGACGCGCCTGGCCAGACATCCACGCAAACGCGACGGCAACTGCAAAAATAATGATGAGCGGGGAATGGACGCCGCCCGTGCTCGCTGCGGCAACCGTTGCGAGGCCGATCCAGAGCGTTGCTTCGAGTTCCGCCGTTTGCCCTGCCGACGCTGATCCACGAAGGAATGCGCCGACAAGGGCGGGCAGGCCCGCGCAGGCGAAGCCCAGGACGCTGAGCCCAATTGGCACACCCAGGATAAGTCCAAGGAGCGCTGCGGCGCTTGCAAGCCCCAGCCAGATGGCCCGCACAGGGGTCATTTTCGCCTACCGGGCGACAGTATGACACTTGATGCGCGGACTTCCATCGAGCATCCTAACCGCACGTAAATAGTTCCAACAGCAACCTGAGTTTTGGAAGCACATTGCGGGCCGCGTTTGATACGCTGCCGCAAAGCAGCGACCAGCAACGTACCTCGGAGGTCATCATGCGTTCCGAATTCAGGCTGTGCGCCGCTGCGCTCACCCTTGCACTTGCCGTACCGGCCTATGCCCAATCGGCCGACCAGCCTCGTATCCTTCCTTCCGCCGCCGCTCACTACGGTGAATATCAGAGCGAAGTGTCGGGCATCCAGTCCAAGCCGCTGCAGAGCGCGCCGGAGCTGGATAAGGCGCTCGACACGTTCGGCGCGCAGAACCCCGACCAGCTTTCGTCCGGCTGGGTCGCCTACTCGGCGATGATCGCCGCGCAGGACAAGGACTTCGCCGCCGCGGTGAAGGACATCGACGCCTACTACGGTCGCGACCGCGTCATGACCGGCATGCGCAACGACGTTGGCTACGCCCGCACGCTGAAGGGCGGCGACAAGGCGCTGCAGGTTGCCCTCTCGGCGAACTCGCGCGACGCCAGCCGCATCTCGAGCGCCGCGGCGTTCGTCAAGGAACAGGCCTACAAGCTGCAGGACGTTGCGTGGGGCAAGTCGCGCCTCAAGGACGCCGGCGGCACCGCCAACCAGCTCAAGCTCAACGCCAAGACGGTGCGCCCGATCACGGACGCCGCCGCGAAACTGTTCGCAGGACCGGATCTCGGCGTTGTCCTGGCCAGCAGCGCGAACAACACGGGCAGCCAATCGGTGTGGGACAAGATTTCTGTGTTCACCGCCTCGGCTCCGGCTGCGGCTCTCTCGCAGATCGCTCCGGGCATCGGCCAGTCCTCGGCGATGAAAGTCGATCCCAAGCGCGAAAGCACCGCCAACCGGATCGTCACGCTCGCCGCCTTCCACGTGCTGGAAGCCGACAAGTCGAACAAGGATGACGTGAAGGCCGCGATGAAGGACAAGCCGACCTTCGATTGCATCGACTGGTCGCAGCTCCAGCTCCAGGCCTGCGTCTCGGCCGCCTATACGCGCGCCGACCTCTCCTTCTGCCTCGCCGAACACGCGATCGGCGATGCCGGCGCCTGCTTCCAGGGCGTCGCGAAGTAGGCCTTCAGCCCCGGCTGATTTCGGAACCGCCCCGGCCACAAGCCGGGGCGGTTTTCGTTTTGCTCGCCGCTGCCCGGCGCAGGTGATGACACCCGGCATCTCCGCAACACAGTGCGTCGCCGGGCAAGCTGGCGGAGTGTGGGGCTGACACCTGAACTGGCGCCTGCCGCCATTCATGTCATCCCTCTCAACCAACCTCGAAAAAATCTCCTGCTCGGCCCGATTTATCGGCGGGGTGAAAGACCCTACCTATGCGCCATGGTCAAAGTCCTGCCGCCACTCAACGCCGTCCGCGCCTTCGAGGCCGCCTCGCGCCACCTCAACCTGTCGCGCGCGGCGGAGGAGCTGGGCGTGACGCAGGGGGCGATCTCCAAGCAGGTGATCGCGCTGGAGGATTTCATCGGCGCGCAGCTGTTCCACCGCGAGCCCGGCGGCCTGCGCCTCACCAATGAGGGCGGTTCGCTGAAGGAGGCGATCACGCCGGCCTTCGAGACCCTGTGCGAAGCCTTTTCCCGCTATTCGCGCCGGCCTCCGCGCTCCAACGTGTGCCGGATCTCGACCACGGCCTCGTTCGCCTCGCAATTCCTCGTGCCGCGGCTGGGCCTGTTCCGCGACCGGTTCCCGGAGATCGAGCTCGAATTCCTCACGACGATCCGGCTGGTCGATCTCTCCAGGGAAGAGTTCGACATCGCGGTGCGCTATGGCGGAGGCCAGTGGGATGGCGTCGTGTCGATTCCGCTGTCCGAACCCATGCTGATTCCGGTCTGCACGCCTGAAATTTACGAGCGAAACGGACGCGATGGCCAGCAGGTGGTGCTGAAGGAGCGGCGCATCCAGAGTTCGGCCTACAATGAGTGGCGCGACTATGCCGATCTCGCGAAGGTCGACTTCTCCCGGAGCCTCTCGACCATCGTCATCGAGGAATTCCAGGTGGCGCTGACGGCCGCGTGCCACGGGCAAGGCGTCGCCCTGCTGCCACCGATCCTGGTGCGCGAGCGCGTCAGGCAGGGCGAACTGGTCGTGTTCTCGAATGTCCGCGTGAAGACCGAATACACTTTCTATCTTGTCCACACCCCCAACTTCAAACGCAGCCTTGTCGTGCCTGAGGTTGTGGAATGGCTGAAGGCGGAAGCTGCGGCCATCACAGAACAGTCGCGGTAGGCAGCACTGCGCCGGCCTCGTCCGACCTGACACTATCAGGACGCCGCCACTTCAAGGTGGCGATCACGACAACGCCGATTTTGTCAGCATGACATTTCCTCATGGGCGCCCATGAGGGGTTCTCGATTCCAAACCAGGCGGACCTGACCCATCTAGATCGCATCCCGCGACGAGACGGGTGCTTCACATAAAGGTTCCCCCATGATCACGCCGAACAGACTGCCGAAACACGCGCTGGGCGCCGCCCTGCTGATGATCGCAGCGCTCGCCGGAGCGCCCGCCGGAGCGCTTGCCGACACGGCCAAGTTCGAGATCGCCTTCCAGTATCACGACCGTGCACCGGCTGAGAAAATCTACGCCGACCTCGAACGGACCGCGCGCTTCGCCTGCCTCCACGCCGGCGTTCGCGATCTTACGGTGAGAAAAGCCGAGAAAGCCTGCGTCGCCGAGGTCGTGGAAGACGGCGTGTCGAAGCTTAACCGTTCCGACATCGCCCAGCTGCACACTGGGCGCCTGGCGACGATGGCCAGCCGGTAGGGTTTCGCCGGTACACGGCCAACCAGATCCCTTTCAGCGGAAGACGACACCGCTGCGAGGAGGCAGGGCCGGGAGCTGTTCGAACCCCTTTGGACAGCTTCCGGCCCGAACCGGCCCCTGCGCCGGTGCTTTTGGCATGCGCGACGTTCGTGGTAGCAAGCCGGGTCATGGCAAGACCGCTCCCGCCACTCAATTCGATCAGGGCCTTCGAGGCCGCCTCGCGCCATCTCAGCTTTTCGCGCGCCGCCGAAGAACTGGGCGTCACACAGGGCGCCGTCTCCAAGCATGTGATTGCGCTGGAGGACTTCGTGGGCGCGCAGGTTTTCATCCGGTCATCGTCCGGACTGTCGCTGACCCAGGAGGGCTACACCCTCATGGAGGCGCTTCGTCCCGCCTTCGCGATGATGTCGGATGCCTTTGCCCACTATCACCGCCGCTCGCCGCGCTCGAACACCTGCCGGATCGCGACGATCGCCTCGTTCGCCGCGCAGTTCCTGGTGCCGCGGCTGCCTGAATTCCGCGACAGGTATCCCGACATCGAGATCGAGTTCGTCACCTCGGTCCGCCTGATCGATCTCGAACGCGAGGAAGCGGACATCGCGGTTCGCTATGGCCTCGGCGAATACAAGGGCCTTGTCGCTGCGCCTCTGGTCAAAGGCGAACTCGCTGCAGTCTGTGCTCCGGCGCTGCTGCAAACCCTGCGGCCTGACCTGCCCGGTCGCGTCGCCGGCGCGCGCCGCATCCAGACGGCGGGCTACAATGAATGGCGTGATTTCCTGGAAGCTCACGGCGTCGACGGAACCCAGCTTTCGCCAGCTTATGTGATCGAGGACTTCCTGGTCGCCATCAAGGCCATCCTGCTCGGCCAGGGCCTTGCCCTGCTGCCGCGGATCCTCGTGCAGGACCAGGTCGACAGCGGCGAACTGGCGACATTCTGCGATACGCCGCTGGCGGTGGAGCATACTTACCACCTCGCCCACACGGCGGCCTCGGCCCGCCGGCCCTTCGTGCAGAATGTCATCACCTGGCTGCGCGAGTCGACCGCTCACCTCAACTGAGCCTGCCGCCAATGGTGTGGCGCCGCCCGGCTTAAAGACCCGGCGCCATGAGTTTTCCTCGCTCCCCCGTCGAGCCCTTGTCGATTCCATCACGGGCCGGTCTGGGCCAGATACCGGTCGGTCCGCACAAGACGGACTGAGTCAGAAACGAAAGACCTCCCCATGAAACTGTCCAAGACGCTGAAATGGATTCCCGTTGCGCTGATCATGATGGCTGCGCCGCTGTTCTCTGGAACCGCGGCGCACGCCGGCACGCCGCGCCAGACCTTTGAGGTCACCTTTGCCTTCAAGACCGATGCGGCGGCCGAGACGATCTATTCGGACCTCAAGACCACGGCGAGGAAAGCCTGCATGCGCGCCTCCGGCCATAGCGCGATCCTCACGCACTATGCGCAGCGGGCCTGCAAGAGCGAAATCGTCTACAAGGGCGTGATCGCGATCGGGCGGGAAGACCTCTACCGGCTGCACTTTGGCCGCTCTCCAACGGTCAGCGTGGCGCAGCGCTAGGCTCTCACACACGGGAATCCGGGATGGCCTGATCATCCCGGCGGGCCGGAAGCCGATCGCCCGACGGCGAGGAGTTTCCGGCCTGACGTCCCGAGCGCCTGCTTGCGTCCCGCCGGTGTCCGCGCCATGTCCTCCCACATGAGCGTTGCCGACGAAGCGGAGAAATTGCGCGAGGATTTTGCCTTCCTGGGCGACTGGGAAGCGCGGTTCACGCACCTGATCGACCTCGGCAAGGCGCTGCCCGAACTCGCGCCGCACGAATACGACGACGCCAACAAGGTGCGGGGCTGCTCCAGCCAGGTGTGGCTGGTCTCGGAGCCCTCGGCGGAAAAACCCGGCGCGCTGCGCTTCCGCGGCGCCTCCGACGCCATGATCGTCTCCGGCCTCGTCGCCATGCTGGTGCAGCTCTTCTCCGACCAGACGCCCGCCGACATCCTCGCCTTCGACGCCGACGCATTCTTCAGCGACATCGGCGTCGCCGACGCGCTCACCCCGCAACGCTCCAACGGCCTCAGGTCCATGCTCGCACGCATCCGCGCCACCGCGCTCGCCGCCTAGCCTCTCTCGTACGCCGCCGCCACCTTCTCCAGCGCATGCGCCAGCGCGCGCTGCACTGCCTTCACGCCCATCCCCGCAGCACGCGCCAGCCCCACCAGCGTCGCGCCCTCCACGCACGCCCCCCACGCCAGCGCGAACGCGCCCGCACCCACCGCACGCCTCACACGCGCAACGCGCACCGCAGCCTCGCGCGCAGGAGCGATCATGCCGCCGCGCACGCCGCCACGCACCCGGCGGTCCGCCACGACCCCGCTCCAGTCCATCGTCAGCGCCGCCACGCGCGCCGCCTGCTCCGCATCCGCCGCCAATCTCACCCCCGCCTTCGCCCCCCGCACGCTCAGCGGCCCATCGCCCGACAGCGCCCGCCGCGCCATCCGCTCGAACACCCGCGCAGGCGCCGGCCGCGAACGCGCTGCGCCCACCGCGCCGAACACCCACGCGCCGCCCGCAGGCGCATCGGGCGCCGCAGTCGCCTCGACCACATCAGCCGCGCACAGCACGTAGCCGCCGCCCGCGGCCGCAACCACGCGCTCGCCCTCGACCAGCCATGCCGCCTCCGCCGCCGTGAGCGCCAGCTCGACATGGGACGAGCCCGGCCCCATCACCGCCCATCCCGATGCACGCTGCACCAGCCGCCGACCCGAGCGCCGCAGCACCCGCATCACGCGCCGCAGCCTCGCCCCGCTCAGGACTTCGGCCGCCGCCTCTCCCGCCGCATCCGTCGCTTCGCGCACCGCCTCGCTCATGCCTCGCCCTCCGCCGGCAGGACAGGCGCAGGCGCCGAGGCCGCCGCTCGCTCGAGCGCTTCGATCCAGCGGTCGAAGCGGATATCGTCGCGCCGGTTCTCGATGAGGGTGCAGCCCGTTTGGATGGTGGAGCGGTCGCGCCCGAAGGCGGCGGCCACCTGCGACAGGCTCATGCCGAACGCGTTGCGGGTGACGTGATAGGCGATGTGCCGCGCAAGCCCGTCGCGGGCGCCGCGCGCGTCGGCGGTGATGCGCGCCGCGGGAATATCCAGCGCCCAGGCCACCAGCTGCGTCACGAGCTTCGCCCGCGCGCGATCCTCTCTTTGTTTGTCCTGTGATCTCATTCCAGCCTCCTGATCCAGGCCGCAACCATAACCCGGTTTCGGGAGGTGTAGGATAACTTTCCTAATTATAACGTGACAAAGTACGATGCCCGAGCTAGGAAAATCAGGACAGGCCGGCTCTTTTTCGGAAAGCCCCGCTCACAGACTTGAGCGGGCTGACCTCCTAATCCTCAGGGACATATTCGAAGTGTCGGAGATTGCGCTCGTCAAAGAGGTCAGCCGTGATCGTGTGAACCTTCAGGCCGCGCGGATCGTCGGGGTTTGCGGTGAAGATGCTGCAGACTGGCCCGCCTGTCGGCGTGCGGATTGAGACATGGTACATGTTCGGCGGTTCGCGCCGCGAACGACGTGGTTGCTCACTAAGTTGCAAACCTTGTGGTGCCAGTCGACTACTTCCTGCAAGTCTGACTTCTTGAGCGTCTGCCCGGAAGTGATTGATTTGATGGTGCCTCGGTGCAGGATGACGCCGCACTTATTGTAGAGAGCCGTCAGCCCTTCGCGGGTCAAGACTGGAAGGTTTTCGACCTTCTTGAAGGTTGCGGTTCCACCGAGTGATCGACAACCACAGCAATAGGAAAGAAATCGGGGTTCAGGTTATCAAGCAGCTTCATAATTCGTTCGGCGTGCCACTCTTTCTTCGCGTCACTAGAGGTGGCCGCGTCGAGGTCGCCTTGAAGCGCGAGGCAGCCCAAAGAGATCAGTTCGCAAATTCTGCGGTACTGAAAGTAACAGTACTCGTGTTCATAGGGGATGCCAATCTGAGGCCGCCCGTGATGGTTTTACTGACAAGTTCTGCTCTGATGTAGACTTCAGCCATAAGCGCCAGGTGAAGCTCTGCCGCTGCTCTAGGATCGAAATTGACAGGCGTATTCATGTCCAACCCCTCTAAAGACCCCAAATTCAACGCGGCCCTTCAGAGGGTGCTGAAGGCGCCGCTGACGACCAACGCGGACCTCAAGACCGCGCCGAAGGCCAAGGCGAAGCGGGTAAAAACGCCGAAGCCTTGGCCGTGGGCGAAACGCTAGTTTTGCGCCCGCTGCCGCCGACGGGTGTCGTAGTTCTTCTTCGCCGTATCCAAAATCACGTATGCCCGCCGCACGACCTCTTGCACTCGTGCCGAGCGCATGCGCTTCGTGTCCGACTTCACGCCGGAGAGCAGATTTGACAGGTGCGAAAAGCCATCGCCGCGCTCGACCGCGTCCGCGCCGATCGCGTGCGCAAGAACAAGTGTCAGCGCTGCGCCTTGAGCTTGTAGCTCTTCGATCTGAAGTCGATAGTTTGATTGCTCGCCTTCGATCCGGGCAATCGTCGATTCCAGAGCCTTCAACGTTCGACGAACTTCTGAATGAGTGTCTTCCGAACTGGCCAAGGTCGTTCCCTCCCAAAGTAGGGAGAGTTCACGACGAGTTCCGGTTCAGAGTCGATACCTCGCAAAGCACGCCAGCGCAGGTAAGCGCGGGCCAATTGCTTAGGCGAGCGAGGCTTCACCAATCCGCCGATAGGTCAGGCGCTTGCCGCCGACGTTGGCGAGCAAAGCGTTGTGGCGGTCGCGGTCATTCCAGCCCAGCGCGGTGCGGCGGTTGAAGCGATAGTCGAACTCGCGGAGGTAGCGGAACAGATGGGCCTCGCCGCAATGCTGGTAGATGCCCGTCATGCCGCGCTTGAAGACCGAGAACGTGTTCTCGATGGTGTTGGTGTGGACTTCGCCGCGCACGTATTCCTTGGACGAGTGGTTCACGGTGTCGTGGTCGGCAAACTCGCGACCCGTGGCGGTGTAGAGGCGGGACTCGTCGGTATAGAGCTTGGATTTGCGTGAAGCATTCTGCACGAGGATGTCGCGGACTTGGCTCACGGTGGCGATGCGAACATGGAAGGAACGGACGCGCCCGCCACGCTCGACAAGGGCAACCACGGTGCGCTTCTGGGCGCCGCCTGACTTGCCCGACTTGGTGACGGGGCGGCCTTCGCGCTTACGGCGGGGCGAGACGTAAGGCACGTCACGCTTGCCGATATAGGTTTCGTCGGCCTCGATGGTCATGCCTTCCCCGCCCAGCGGGCCGGACGTGGAGTTGTCCTCGCCCATGGCCTCACGGATGCGGTGGAGCATGAACCATGCGGTCTTGTAGGTGACGCCAAGCGTGCGGTGGATCTGGTGAGCGGAAACGCCTTTCTTGGACGTGGACATGAGGTAGGTCGCGAGCAGCCACTTGTTGAGCGGGATTTTGGAGCGCTCGAAGATGGTCTTGACGGTCGCGGTGAACTGTTGACGGCAGGCGTTGCACTGGTAGAGACCGCGGCGCTCGACGCCCTCGGGGTTCTTCGCAGACGGGTTCGCACGGGCGCCAGTGATGGCCTTCACGTGCTCGCTGGTGGCGCCACAGTGGGCGCACACCGGACCTGACGGCCAGCGCTGCGCTTCAAGGTGCTCGCGCGCCTTGTCGGCGTCGTTGAAAATCGGATGCGTGAGGCTGAATTTCTCGGTCATCGGGCGTCTCCTGGATTCTAGATAGAAAACAGGGGCCGCTTTGTCAAGTATATGATTAGGATAACTTTCCTATTTCTAGGATGAAAGTCCTAATATTATACTTGACATACCCCGTGGAAATTCCTACCTTCCTGACACGTAAGGGAGTTTCCCATGTCCTACCTCAACGCCCCCCACCTGCACGACGAACGGGCGGCCTACGCTTTTGTGGAAAAGCGGGTCTGGCCGAACGGTCGCGTCTGCCCGAAATGCGGCGTCGTGGATCAGTCGAGCCTGATGGGCGGCAAGTCCACGCGCATCGGCCTCTACAAGTGCTACGCCTGCCGCTCGCCCTTCACGGTGAAGATGGGGACCATCTTTGAAAGCTCGCACGTGGCGCTGCACCTGTGGCTGCAGGCGATCTTCCTGATCGCGTCCAGCAAGAAGGGGATCAGCTCGAACCAGCTTCACCGCACCCTTGGCGTGACCCTCAAAACGGCGTGGTTCATGGGCCACCGCATTCGCGAGGCGATGCGGTCGGACACGACGGGCGCTGATGGGCGGCCCCAATGGAGATGGTGGCCAAGTGGTCGAGGCCGACGAAACCTACTACGGCCCGCTGGAGAAGAAGCGGACCCGCACCACCCACGGCGATCTCTACAAGCGTCCGCGCAAAAACAGCCGCCCAATCGTCTCGCTGGTCGAGCGCGGCGGCCAGGTTCGCTCCTTCCACGTTCCGAGCGCGACCAAGGACGCCGTCTCCAAGATCGTCATGGAGAACGTTGCGAAGGAGTCCCGCCTGCACACGGACGAAAGCCGCCTCTACACGGGCGCCTCAGCGGCCTTTGCGTCGCACGAGACCGTCAAGCACACCGCTGGCGAGTACGCGCGCGGCGACGTGACCACGAACAACGCGGAGGGCTTCTTCTCGGTCTTCAAGCGCGGCATGCGCGGCACCTACCAGCATTGCGCCGAGAAACACCTGCACCGCTACTTGGCGGAGTTCGATTTCCGCTTCAACAATCGGGTCGCGTTGGGCGTGAACGATGATGTGCGCACCGAGCAACTGCTGCGTGGTGTCGTCGGCAAGCGCCTGACGTATGAAACAACTCGTTCGACCGCCGCTCAGGCCTAAGCCGAAGCGCGTCAAGCGCAAGACCCGAGAATATTGGACCCGCTAAAATGAGATCTTGGACTAGCCGAATAATCTCACTGATTTTGCTTTCACTATTTGTCTATTTTTTCGTCGATACCTCGCTCAACGTGAAAGTCGGAATCCTGGTAATTGTCGTGCTCGTTTTTATGGCGCTCCCGTCTCTCATCCAACTTTATCAAAAGTGGCAGGATCGAAAGCGCTGAACCGGAGTCCGCACGCCAATTCACCCTTTTTTCCGAGAGCAAGTTCAAACTGACCCGCTACCGAGACCTTCGGCGTCCATCGCGTTCTGCCCAAATCATGCTAGCCTGAATCCATGCCAGCGAAGAAACCCCCGCCTAAGAATGAGAAGCCCCAGAAGCAGCGCTTCATGGAGGCCGCAAAGGAAACTGGTGCCGATGCGAGCGGTGAGTGGTTTGAGCGGGCGGTGCGAAAGATCGTGCCGCCGGCGAAGGCTAAGAAGTAGGACCGGCCTTCGGCGTCCCGTCCTTGTTCCAGAGCTTGTCGTTAAGCACCTTCTGGAAATCCGGCTGCTTAAGACGCCACGCGATCTGGTCTCTCTCTAAAAACAGAACGTCCTGCTCCTTACGCCGCCAATGCTCGTAGTGGGCTGACAGCTTCCGGCCCAAACCGTCACGGCGGTAGTTCTTGAAGTCGTTCTGAAGCTCCCACGCGAACATGTCTGCCGCCTGCAGCGCTGGCGTCTTCTTCACGGGCAGGAAGCCAAAGGTGTCATTGCGGGTTTCGTAGAGGTTGGAGACGCTGCCCGCGAACAGCGCCGCCTCTCTCGCTTCAGCGTTGACGCCCCCGTCGAAAAACATGGTGACGTCGCCGGTGAAACCGCGCTTCCTGGCGCGCTCCTGAGCGCCATCCATGCACTGGATGAGGCAGACGGTTCCCGGCCCGCCAATCCACTGCGCCATGTCATCGGTGACGAGTTCGGCGTAGTCCGGTTTGGCAATACCCGTGGCGATTGGATAAACATCTGCAGCGAAGATCGTATTGCGAAGCATGTAGATGATCCCATCGCGCCACGCGCGGTTGTGTTCGGGACGGTTGAACGGCGGCTCCCCCGCGAGAGAACCTGACATGCTGAAATATGGGAGCGTTTGCTCGTCAAGGATCGCCCGCCAGCGGGCATCCAACAGGTCCCATTGGCTCTGATACCCGGCCATGCCGGCCCACAGGATGAAGTCCGCGCCATCGTGGGAGTTGCTGTCATCGAAGTAAGCGGCGAAGGCCATTGCCATTACCAGCGGATCCCCGGTTGGGCGCCGGTGGCCCTCAAGCGCCCTCCGAATCGTCCAGTCTGGTGATCCTAGCATGAATCACCGCTGGGTATGCCAAGTAGAACATGCGGATGAAAGTCCTATTTCGAGTTCGTTTGGAATCAGGGGGTTGGGGTTTGGGGTAAGGCTTGGCGCTGTTGGGGAGGTTGGGTTGGGGACGCGCGCCGGCGCCACATCGCCGCTCATACCGACGAACGTCGGTATCCAGGGCTGGCCTCAAACCTTGTCCTGCCTTTGGGCTTGTGGAGTCGGGCAAGGAGCACGAATTCCGCGACTGCCGATCGGGCAGCCCTGGGTACCGACGTTCGTCGGTATGAGCGGGGCTGGAGTAGGGTCGAAAAAGGCGTGCGGGGCATCCCTGTCGTTTGCTCGATACTTTGACTTTCGCGGTTCGTGGCGGCGTATGGGGCTTGGAGTCCCGACGATGCCTTCGCACCGCATGATGGTCGCTAGTTGTCTTCTGGCCGCAGCAGGGCTCACGGCCTGCGCGCCGGTCGTTCAGTCTCACGGTATTCCACCGCCTTTGGTGCTGGAGCAGACAATCACCCTCCCGGACGTCAGGGGCCGGATCGACCACCTCGCCATCGACCTCAAGAATCAGAAGCTCTTTGTCGCGGAGCTGGAAAACGGCACAGTCGAAGCCATCGACATCGTCCAGGGCCTGGTGGCGGGCCGCATTGATGGCCTCAAAGAGCCGCAAGGACTGGGCTACCTGCCCGACCGCGACGAGCTGGTGGTAGCCAGCGGCGATGGGACGGTCCGGTTCTATCGCGCGGACAGCCTGGCTCCAGCCGGCGAAATCAAGCTTGGGGATGATGCCGACAATGTCCGGATTGATCCGTCGAAGGGATCGGTTGTTGTTGGATATGGCGGCGGCGCACTTGCCATCATCGATCCGGCAAGCCGGAACGTCACGAACACGATTGCACTGTCCGCCCACCCCGAAAGTTTCCGGATCGACGATGCCCATCGCAGGGCGTTCGTGAACCTGCCTGGCGCAGGGAAGATCGCGGTGGCGGACTTGCGGACTATGAAGGCGGACGCCAGTCGCGGCGCCGCTTACGCCGCAAACTATCCATTACTCTATGATCCAGCATCGAACAGCGTGGCCGTTGTCTACCGACTGCCCGCGCGCCTCGTCATCAGCGATGCTGACGACGGAAAGGTGCGGCAGGACATCGGGGTGTGCGACGACAGCGACGATCTGTTTCTCGACCCCAAACGTCAGCGCATCTATGTGAGCTGCGGCAGCGGCGACATCGATGTGCTGGAGGCCTCGCCGGATGGCTACCGCCGCGTGGCCCGGATCAAGACACGGCCGGGCGCACGGACGTCGCTGTTCGTCCCGGAGCTTGACCGTTTCTACGTCGCGGCCCGCGCCGCAGGCGGAAAGGCGGCCGCCATATTGGTGTTTCGGCCTGACTAGTCTCGAATCCGGAGAATCATCGTCCCTGCCTATGGCCGCGTCGAAGCGGTGCTTCGACGTTGGGTTGGATTGGAGTCGAAGGGGGGAGTTCGGCGCTCGTTGCCCGAAACCTGAAGCTTTGGAGGCGGGAGAAGGGGTGAGTGGGCCCTGGGTCCCGGCTTTCGCTGGGAAGATCGGCCTCTACCAAGACTGGATCGATGGCGACGGCGGTGGGTCAGGCTGATGCATTCAAGGCCTGACCGTAAACGCCCTGCGATTTGCGCGTAGCCGGCATTTCGGGTACTTTGGTTTCGCAATCTGGAGACACCTCATGAAGCGCCTCGCCATCGTCGCTGCCTTTGCCTTGACCGCGGTCGGCGCGGCCTGGGCGGTCGATCCCGACCTCATCACCAATTGCTGCGAGTGCTGCAAAGACATTCTCGGCTGCTGCTGCGACTAGGGGACGTTCACGGGTTGCGACGGCCAGAGGCGCCCTCCGGGGCGCCTTTTCATTTCCGCCCCTCACGGTCGACGAACGGCCGGATCGGCAATTCGTCGGCATGAGCGGGGTGAGGTTCGATGGGAAGGCGTGGAGGGTGGCGCTACTCGGCGGCCACGGCGGCATAGCTGGGAGCAGTGTCGTTGGCCGGGGTTGGCGGGGCGGCGGGGAGGTAGGTGCGGAGGCGGTCCATCAGGAGCGGAGGCAGGCGGCGGGGCTTGCCTTCGAGGGTGACGCAGACGTTTTCGACGGAGGCTTCGAGGATGAGCTGGCCGCCGCGCGTGACAGCCTGGCGGCAGAGGATGCGGGCGCCTTTCACGGTTTCGACCAGGGTGCGGATTTCGAGGAGGTCGTCGATCCGCGCCGGGCGGACGAAGCGCATGTCGAGGCCGGAGACGACGAAGGTGACCGGCTGCGGGCCCTGCATCAGGCTGGTGTGGCTGGCGCCGATGGCGCGGATGAATTCGGAGCGGCCGCGCTCGAGATAGCGGACATAGTTGGCGTGGTAGACCACTCCGGAAAAGTCGGTGTCCTCGTAGTAGATGCGCAGCGGCAGGATGTGCTCGCGCCCGCAGAAGCGGCCGGCAAGGGCGTGCTGGTCCAAGGTGCGTCTCCCGGGAGGCGAGTGGGGCTCGCCTCGCTTCCCATATTGTCCCGCGTGCCCCGGGACTGATCGGGAAAGTGCAAGGACCTTGCCCGGGTTGGTTACCTGGAGCGCGGGCGAGATAGTCGGCAGTGGGCAATCGGGTCGGGACTCGGCTGGCGGGTGGGTCTTGTTTCGCTTCTGCCGATTGCCTATTGCCGACTTCCAGCTCTCCCAGAAGGACCTGACCCATGCCCCAGAAAGAGATGCGCATCGTGCCCAAGCCGGGGCCGGACGCCGTCGTGCTCGAACCCGAGCCGGGAACGCTTGCCATGGAGGGCCAGGGCGACACGACCTACCGGTGCGGGAGCTGCAAGACGCGGCTGATGTCGAATGTCAGCCATATGGACGTTTTCCACGGTGACCCGTTCGACGCCGTGAAGTGCCCGAAATGCGGCAAGTACAACGAGGTGCCGGCCGAGGATCATCACCATCATCATTGATGGCACGGCACTCGGCATACTGCCGATCGCCTACTCCCGGCGCGAAGCGCCCGTTCACCTTCCGATTCAGCTCTGTTCCTCGCCCGATTCCGGTGCGTTTCGGGGAGTTGTGGATAACCCTGCGTCGGAGAACGTCCCGGCCGGCCGTGGTCAGGCGGCGGCGAGCATGCCGTGGGTGTCGAGGCGCAGGCGGCGGTCGGCTTCCTTGCAGGCCATTTCCGGATCGTCGGCCAGGTCGGCCGGCAGGTAGCGGTCGTGGCAGAGGACCATGTCGGCCTCGGCGCCCTCGGCGGACATCGGCAGCCGCAGCCAGTAGTGAATGGCGCCGTCGGCCAGCTTCGTGCGGCCTTTCACCGGCTGCAGGCGGGCAAGCGCCCGTGCAGCCAGCTCGGTCCACACGTTGGATCCGCGGCACAGTTCGATCTCGGAGGGCGA
This sequence comes from uncultured Alphaproteobacteria bacterium, assembly GCA_963718145.1. Taxonomy (GTDB): domain Bacteria; phylum Pseudomonadota; class Alphaproteobacteria; order Caulobacterales; family Hyphomonadaceae; genus UBA7672. The sequence goes on from CAVQYJ010000023.1 coordinate 192,890, forward strand.
CCTGCCCCGGGCCTCGCAGCCGAACGCGGCGTGGATGCCGGTGCCAGCAAGGCGGAAGCGGAAGGTCTCGCCATCGCTGGCGAGGATGCTCATGTGCGCAAGTTCCGTGGCCATGATGCCATAGTCGAAATCCTCGCGCGGGATCACGAAATCGCGGCCGTTGGGACGGCGGCGCCACGCAGTCATGACCAGTTCCTGGGCCTTGAGCCCAGGCTCGACATCTTCAAAATGCATTCTCAAGCCCCTTCGGAGTCCATTCGCGTTCGAGCCTTGAGGGCCCGTCTGACGACGTGACTTCTTGTTGATCCTGAGGCCTGCAAACCAGCCAGCCCGACCGGTCGACGCTGCAGGCCCTATGCGACGCGTAAGCCGCTTCCCCTGGCACAAACACAACGCTGGGCGGCAGGTGATTCGCTCACCATTGCCCTAGGGTGATTCGAGTTGCGGAGTCTGGCAAGACGGAAAGCAGGGTTTTCTTTACCTGCGTGGCAAGAACACAAGGACTTGTCGTTGCGTGCGCGATTCATTTGGCGGGGATTGCGCCACATCTTGTGGCTCTACTGCACGAGACGCCAGATGTTGGACCGGCGTGATCTGAGGTTGCTTCCAGGGCATCGTCCCCGGGCGCGATCACTTCTTCGTCTGGCCGAGGCCCATCTTCCGCGCGAGGTCGGAGCGCTGGCGCGCATAGTTGGGAGCGACCATCGGATACTCGGCCGGCAGGCTCCATTTTTCCCGGTATTCATCAGGCGACATGTCGTAGCGCGTGCGCAGGTGGCGCTTGAGCGACTTGAACTTCTTGCCGTCCTCCAGGCAGACGATGTGGTCGTCGGTGACCGACTTGCGCACCGGAACGGCAGGCTTTAGTTCGGGCTTTTCCTCGCTGACGCCCGAGCCGTCGATCTCGGTGAGCGTGGCGTGGACCTTCTCGATCAGTTTCGGCAGGTCGGCGACGGGAACTGGATTGTGCGCAACGTAAGCCGAAACGATGTCTGACACCATTTCGATAAGATAAGACGAGCCGCGCGCTTCGCGTTCCATGTGCAGGTCTCTTCCAGACCGGAAAGAATCGAGTTCAGCCGACTCCTATACTGCATCGATATTCCGTAAACGAGCGCGGCATGTAAATACCGCGGCCGCGCTGTTCGCTTTAACGTGTAGTAATTGTTCACAGTCCTTACGAGAACAACGAAACCAGCATTACAACGCCTAGTATTCCCAGCGTCCAGACTGCGGTTGCTGTGAGCGGAAGCTTGGCGGACACCATGCCGTCCTTTGCGAAAACCTGCCGGGCGCCGGCAACAACTCCGCCAAGAGTTGAGGCGACAAGGGCGCCGATGGCGTTGCCCGGAGCAGCGGCAGGTCCCGCCAGGGCCGAACCCAGTTTCGGGAAGCCCTTCCGCCAGGCCCATTCGACGTCGAGGATCACGCCGGGTCGTTCGGGGGGGTAGAGCTTAAGCCAGCGCAGCAGCATGAAGGCCAGCGTCGCGAAGACGATCAGTTCGAGTTGCTGGATGACGTGGCTGGGCGCGAAGAGGTCGTGGGCGAGATAGTCCTGCGCCACGTCGCGGAAGGGCAACAAGGCGTAGAACCAGGCCGGGCTGATGCCGATCGCCATGCACAGCGCGGCGGACAGCCCCATCGCCAGCATCATGTTGAAAGGCGCCTCGGCCGGGCGCCTGCCGCTGTCGTGGCTGAAGAAGGCGAAGAACGGGATCTTGATGCCGGAATGCTCAAGCACGCCGGCGCTGGCGAAGAGCAGCATCAGCCAGATGGCGTAGAGGCCGGGGCCCGCCTCGGCCTCGGTCATGATCATCGACTTGGCGGCGTAGCCGGCGAAGAGCGGGATGGCCGAGATGGACGCAGCCCCGACCAGGCAGGCCAGCGTCGTCCACGGCATGGTGCGGTGGAGGCCGCCGAGCTCCGTGGCCTTGGTCGTGCCGAGGCGGAGCTGCACCGCGCCCATGCACATGAACAGGAGGCCCTTGAACAGGATGTGCGCAACCGCCAGCGCGGCTGCGCCGTTCAGCGAGAGGGTCGAGCCGATGCCGACGGCGCAGACCATGAAGCCGACCTGGTTGTTCGAGGAATAGGCCAGCACCTTCTTGAGGTCGTTCTCCATCACCGCGAAGAACACCGGATAGACAGTCATGATGGCGCCGACCCAGATCAAGCCGTCGAGTCCAGCAAAGCCCCGCGCAAGGATGTAGACGGCGAGAGTTGCCGTGTAGGGCGACATCACCACGCCGCCAGTCTCGGTGGTGTTGGGATAGGCGTCGGTGAGCCAGTTGTGCACCAGCGGGAAGCCCGCCTTCACGCCCGCGCCAATGAGGATAAGCCACGCGCCTGGCGCATTGAGGTCGATGATCCCGACCAGCACGCCGTTCCAGAGGCCGCCCAGGTCGGCAAGCAGGAACGAGCCCTTGTCGAGGCCATAGAGGATCGCGCCGACCAGCAGCAGGAGCCCGGCAATGGCCTGGATGGCGAGATAACGCAGCCCTGCCCTGTAGGCCGGTCCGGTGCGGCGGGCGAAGATGAGCACGGACGAGGCCAGCGTGGCGAGTTCCGCAAAGAGCACCAGGCTGATCAGGTCGCCTGCGAACACGGCGGCGAGGGCCGATCCCGCATAGACGAGGCCAGCCGTGTCCTGCATCTGGTCGCGGCGGTGAAGCGAGTAGATCCCGCCCAACCCCGCCGCGAGTGCAAAGCCGAAACCGAAGATCAGCGCGAGCGAGTCGGGACGATAGAGCGCGAGTTCGAAGCCGAGCACGTGCTGCCTGGCCACCTCCACGCCCGCAACCGGCGGATAGAGCAGGACGAGCATGGCCAGCGCGGGGCCACCGATGAGGGCGACGGTGCGCAGGAAGATGTCCTTCGAGATCATTGTCAGCAACGCCGCGGCGATGATGAAGAAGCCCGGGTTCACGGTCGCAAGAAGGACGAGCAGGCGATCAACGGTCATCGCCAGCCTCCCCGCTTGATGTGTCGTAGTAGTCCTCGGGGCGGCGCATGGCGCGGCCCAGCGGCCAGCCGCTGAGCACGGCGAAGCCAAAAGCGATGAAACCGAAAATGCCGAAGAAGCCGGGCAGGCTCTCGAGGCTGAGATAGCTGCGCCGGATCATGACGACTTCGAGCCCGATGAGCAGCGCTCCGGCGCCGGCAAGCAAGGCCATCAGTCCCCGGTAGAAGAAGCCCGAGCGCATCCACGAGAACAGCAGAACCGACAGCGGATGCTCGCCCGGCTCGCCGAGTTGCGGCGGGATGGGCTTGGGGTCGGGTGCTCCGGGTTTGTCGGCTTCTTCGGTCATCACTTGCCTCCCGCATCGCGAACGAGCGCTGGAAGCAACCCGCGGACCTTACCCTGCTTCGAAGCGGCGCCTCGACACCAGGCGAACGTCGGGACCCAGGACTGGGAGCGCATCAGTTGCGGAATTTGGGCAGGGCTGCTCAGCAACAAGCCCGAAGCCTGGACAGGAATTGAAGTCAGCCCCGGGTTCCGGCGTTCGTAGGGATGAGCGGAGGCGGGGTTTTGCTTCATAGTCATGACCCTCCCGCAACGGGCGCAAGGAAGCGTGCGATGAAGTCGGCGAAGAAGAACAGGACCAAGCACGCAAACGCCGTGATGACGACGGGCACAACGGCGAGGCTGGGCGCGCCGCCGGGGCGGCGGAATCCGACGGGTGGCCCATCTTCTTCCGGCGGCAGCAGGCCGCGGATGGCGACAGGCAGGAGGTAGAACACGCCGAGAATGGACGAGAACACGATCGCGGCGGCGAGAACCCACTCACTCGATCCGAAGGCCGTGGTGATCAGCAGGAATTTCGACCAGAAGCCGGCGAAGGGCGGCAGGCCAATCACCGACAGTGCGCCAACGAGGAAACACGAGAACACGATCGGCATGCGCCGTCCAAGGCCACGCATTTCGGACACGCGCGTCGCGCCGGTCGCAACATAGATGGCGCCCGCACACATGAAGAGCGTGATCTTGGCGACGGCATGCGTGACCATGTGCAGTCCGCCAGCAACGAGGCCCGCCCCAAGCGGCAGCAGCGCGGCGGACGTGATGCAGGCGAGCTGGCCGATGGTCGACCAGGCGAGGCGCGCCTTGAGATCATCCTTCCGCATCGCCATGACGGCGGCGATCACGATGGTCGCAGCAGCGAGCCACATCAGGTATTGCGCGACCTTCATCTCCGACATGAGCACGGGCCCGAACGTGTAGGCGGAGATCTTGAGCAGGGTGAAGACGCCCGCCTTCACGACGGCGACGGCATGGAGCAGCGCGGAGACAGGCGCCGGCGCGACCATCGCGGCGGGCAGCCAGTTGTGGACCGGGATCAGCGCCGCCTTGGCCGCGCCGAACACCAGCATGGCGAGCAACACACCCGCAAGGCCGACGCCAACATTTCCGGCAAGCTGTCCGCCGGGGATAAAATCGGTCGACCCCGCGAGCGCCTGCACGGCGATGATGGCGGGGAGAAACAGCGTCAGCGAGGCGCCGACGAGAATGGAAAGATAGAGCCGCCCTGCCCTTCGCGACGGCCCGTCGCCCCTGTGCGCGACCAGCGGGTAGGTGGCGAAGGTGAGCACTTCGTAGAAGACGAAGAGCGTGAACAGGTTGCCCGCCATGGCGATGCCCATCACCGCGAACATCGCGACGGCGAAGCAGGCGAAGAAGCGCGTCTGGTTCACCTCGCGAGCGCCCCGCAGATAGCCTATGGAATAGAGCGAATTGACGCTCCACAGCACGCTGGCCATCAGGGCGAACAGCGCGCCCAGAGGTTCGAGACGGAAGGACAGTTCGAGGCCCGTAAGGGGGCGTGCGGCGACCCACACCGGCGCCTCACCCGAACCCACGCGCATGAAGATCGAGATGGCGATGATGACGAGGGCGATCGAAGCGACCAGCGTCAGCGTCTCGCGCACATCAGGCATGCGGCCAACAGCGTAGGTCGCGACCGCTGCAAAGAGCGGGATCGCCAGCGCCAGGAAGATCAGGATCTCGCCAGACTGCACGGACGGGATCATCGCGCGGCTCCGAAGAGGGCGAGGGCTGCGGCACTGGCAAGGTTCTCCGGCACCGAGGCGTCGAGGCCGAACCAGACGCTGAGTCCGGCGATGAACCAGAGCGGCAGGATGACGCCAAAGGGCGCTTCGGCCGCACGCTCAGCGCCGGGGACGGGATTGCGGAAGTAGACCGCCTCAAGCATGCGCCCGACATAGACCAGAGCGAGCAGCGAAGAGATCGCGAGGACGCCGACCACCCAGAACTGCCCGGCGGCGATGGCGGCTTCCAGCAGTCTCCACTTGGAGAGGAAGCCGACGGTGAGCGGCAGGCCCATCAGGCTGGCGCCGGAGACGGCGAGCGCGGCGGTGGTCCACGGCGCGTCTCGCCCGGCTCCCGCAAATTCGGTGAACGTGCGGGCGCGCAGCGACATGGCGACCCCGCCGAGCGCCATGAAGAGGGCGGCCTTCATGAGGGAATGCGCGATGAGGTGGAGAAGACCCGCGGACATTCCCGCCGCCGTGCCCATGCTGAGGCCGATCAGGATGTAACCAACCTGGGCGACCGAGGAGAAGGCGAGCATCCGGCGCAGTTCGGTCTCGAACGCCGCCTGGATCGAGCAGACGATCGCGGCTGTGGCGCCGAGCGGCATGAGCACCCAGGTGAGGAAGTGTCCGGCGAAGACTTCGGCCGGATCGAAGACGGTGAAGACGAAGCGCGCCAGCAGATAGATCGCGGCCTTGGTGGCGGTGGCGGAGAGGAAGATCGCGATCAGCGATGGCGCGTGTGCGTAGGCGGCAGGCAGCCAGCCGTGGAGCGGGAACATCGCCGCCTTGATGGCGAGGCCAACGACGATGAAGGCGAAGCCGGCCTGCACGACGCGGTTGTCGGACAGTGTCGAAAGACGCGCGGCGATGTCGGCCATGTTGAGCGTGCCGGTGGCGGCGTAGAGGAAGCCGATGCCGATGACGAAAAAAGTCGCTCCGATGGTGCCCATGATGAGGTAGTTGAAGGCGGCGGGCAGCGCGCGGCGGTCTCGCCCCGCGCCCAGCGCCACGAGGGCGTAGGTCCCTATCGAGGAGACTTCGAGGAAGACGAATGCGTTGAAGGCGTCGCCGGTGGAGACAAGGCCGAGCAAGCCGGCGAGGCAGAGCAGGAACCCCGCCTGGAACAGGGAATGTTTCTCGGTCGCAACTTCCGAATTGAGAAGGTGGCCGGAGACGAGCGCGGCAAGGGCGCCGATGCCGCTGATCACGAGACCCATGAGCGAGCCCAGCGCGTCGATGCGGAAGGCGATGCCGAGCGGCGGCAGGAAGCCGCCCACGGCGTAGTCGACGGCGCCGCGGCGGGCGACTTCGCCGGCGACGCAGAGCGACATCCACACCGCGAAGATCGCAGCGCCGACGGAGATCATCCACGCCCAGCGCGAATTCGGCGCAAGGGCCGCAGCGCAGGCGCCGATCAGCGGCCCGGCGACCAGCAGGACAGGCGCATGCGCCATCAGCGCAGGGGGCGCGGCGTAGAGGCTCTCGAAACCGTTCACGCGGCAGGACCCCCTGCGGAGGCATCACGGTCGCGCCGGGCGATCTCGTCGGCCTCGACTGTACCGTAGGCTTCGCGCACGCGCACCGCGATGGCGAGTCCAACCGCGAGCGTGGCGACGCCAACGACGATTGCAGTGAGGATGAGGACGTGCGGCAAGGGGTTCGAATAGACCACGCCATTGACGCCGTACTGCGTGATGTAGGTGGGGTCGAGCTGGGCGGCGAGCGCCTTCGCGTCCTTCGCGGCGGGATCGAGGGTGATAGCGGCAGTCCCTCCCCTCACCTTGGCGAGGGAGATGTAGAACAGGCCTGTGGACGTCTGGAACAGGGCGAGGCCGACCATCCGCTTGATCAGGTTGCCGCTGGAGAAGACGACGAAGAGCCCGGCCATCATCAGCACGACCACGGCGACATAGTTGAGGTGGGAGAGGAGGAAGCTCATCGATCTCACCTCCCGATCTCGGCGCGTCCGCGGCGCGGCCCGCGAAGCCGTAGAAGATCGTGATCATCGTGGCGGCGACGGTGAAGAGGACGCCAAGCTCGATGAAGAAGATGCCGAAATGCTGGCCCCAATGGTGCGGCCCGGGGCCCAGCAGCCAGGCCGGGATCTGCGCTTCCTGCTCGGGCGTGAACAGGTGGTCGTAGTCGAGGAAGGCGCCGCCATTGATGATGCAGAGAACGCCAAGACCCGCATAGAGTAGCACGCCGAGCGCCGCGACGCCTCTAGCGAAGCCGGGGCTGATGGCGCGCATGGTCTCGCGCAGGCCAAAGACGAGGGCGTGCAGGATCACGGCGACGGCGAGGATGACGCCTGCCTGGAAGCCGCCGCCGGGGCCGAGGTCGCCGTGGAACTGCACGTAGAATGCAAAGAGCGCGATGATCGGGATCAGCAGCTTGGCAGCGACACGCAGCACAATGTTGTGGTCGCCCGTGGTATCGAGAGGCTCAGGCGCTGCCGTGGCGGCGCGCTCGCCGAAGCCGAGCATCAGGGCCACGCCGATGCCTGCGGCGAAGATAACGGCGGTCTCGCCCAGCGTGTCAAAGCCACGATAGCTGGCAAGCACGGCGGTGACGACGTTGGGCGCGCCGGTCTTCTCGCCTGCGGCGGTCAGATAGATGTGGCCGACATAGGCGTTGGCGGGGGAGGATGGGCTGCCGAAGTCCGGCAGGCCGCTGGCGGCGTAGATCAGAAGTCCGCCAACAGCCACGACGACTAGGGCGGGCGCGACGAGTCGGCGCCAGTCGGGCTTCTCCGCCTCGCCGCGCGCCAGCAGGATGGCGCCGAGCAGCACGATGGTAGAGACGCCTGCGCCGACGACGGCCTCGGTGAAGGCAACGTCTGCAGCGTCCATCACCACCAGCCAGATGGCGGAGACGAGCGAGTAGACGCCCATCAAGAGAATGGCGGCCAGCAGCTTGCGCGTGCGGATGATGGCGCCCGCGATCACCAGCAGCATGGCGAGCAGCACCGCGTTGGCCGCGAAGTTGGCGTCGAAGGCGAGCGAGCCTGTCATCGCGCCGGCGGCCTGGGTTTGGACTTGCCTTCGCCGTCCTTCATGATTCGGAACGAACCGATCCACGGTGAATGTCCCGAACTGAACGCGGCGTTGGCGAGCGCATGTGCGGCGACGGGGCTGGTGGCCATCAGGCACGCCCAGACAATCGCGAGCTTCAGCGTCACCATGGTAAACCCGCCGATGATGGCGAGGCCGAGGATCATCAGGCTTGCGCCGGCGGTGTCGGTGATGCTGGCGGCATGGATGCGGGTGTAGACGTCGGGAAAGCGCAGCACCCCGACCCCGCCCAGAATGGCGAGGAGGGCGCCGAGGGTGGCGAGCGAGCCGCCAGTGACCTGAGCGGGATCAAGCATGACCGCCGCCCTTCCCCGCCCCATGGCTCGCACCATGGCCGGCACTCTGGCCGGCGTCCGTGAGCGGGGCCTGCAGGGAGCGGTAGCGGAAGAACTTCATCAGCGCGATCGTCGTGACGAAGTTGATCAGCGCGTAGGCGATGGCGATGTCGAGGAAGGCGGGTCGTCCGAAGACGAAGCCAATCAACGCGATGAACAGCACCGTCTTCGTGCCGAACGAATTGGCCGCGAGGATACGGTCATAGTGGGAGGGACCTATGATCGCGCGAATGATCATCATCGCCATTGCGATCAGCAATCCGGCGGCGGCCGCGATCAGCAACATCGGCCTTACGCCTTCCCCGCCTTCGCGACAGCTTGCGCTGCAGCGGGCGGATCAGCGGCCCTGGCGGCGCGCCGATCCATCGGCTCGAACGCGCCAGCGCGCGAGTGCTCGCCCACGAGCGTGTGGACGATCAGCGAGGACCCCTCGATGTCGACGGTCACCGTGCCCGGCGTAAGGGTGATCGAGTTCGCAAAGAGGGCCCGGCCAAGATCGCTGGTCGCATCCGAGCGCACGCGCACGATGTCGGGACTGATGGCATGCTTTGGACCCAGCACCCGAGCAATCACTGCGACGTTGGACTTGGCGATTTCGACCGCGAGCCAGCCAAAATAGGCGAACAACTGGGTTGCGCGATGGTAGGGCGACGCGTCGCGCCCGATGATCTTGAGCCGGGCCGCGATCCACAACACGAGCAGCACAGACAGGATGCCGAGGCCGATGAACATCGACGCCGTCTCGCCCGACAAGGCCAGCCACAGAAGGCCAAGGGCCACGATGAGGCCAGGCAGGTAACTCATGATCCAGCCTCCTCTTCTCCCCTGGGGTCGCCAGATGGGGCCCCAGATACGGTAGATGGCTTGAACTAGTCTCTCGTGGATTGCCAGCAAAACCGGACAGGGGGAAATCCGGCGCGTGTGGATTCAGGCCCACAGCAGCAACAAGCCTGCCCTAGCGGCCGTAACCGATCGTTTTGGGGCGCCTGGCTTCATCAATGATGCTAAGCGTGCGCTCAGCCAGGTCATCCTCGCCGTCCTCAACCTCGTCGGGCGAGAAGGCGGATGACAGCGACCAGTTCCAGTAGCGCAGCACGGTCTGCGCCTTGGCGACCGCGATCGACTCGTAGATTTCGGAGACGCGGTCGAACTGGGCTGTGCGTTCCGTGCCGTCGCGGCCAAGGGCGGTCCACAGCTGGCGAAGGAACTGGCGCTTGAGGCCGGTCGCCTTGCAGAGCACGGCAATGCCTTCGCCGCCCGGATCCTGGAAGATGCGCTCGCCTGTCGTCGCCTTGACACCGGAGAGGTTGGAGATCTCGACGCTGAGCGATGCGTCCATGCCCTTCTGCGCGGCGAACTGGATCGCCGCCTCGAGGCTTTCGAAGCCGGACTTCTCGATGGCGACGCGGTTGCGCTGGCGGCGCTCGATCACCTGCAGCGCCTTGCGCACGACGGGATCGGAGTCGATGGCGGCATAGCGGAAGATATCGGCGCACATGTCGATTAGCAGCATGCGCTCGGCGGAAAAGCGCAGCAGGATCTGCCTGCGCTCGGGCGGCTCGGACCACCAGAACATGGCGAGCGCGTGCGCGGGCCGTAGCTCTTCGCGGGTGATCAGCAGCGGGCACAGCTCGCGCGACTTCCGCGAGGCCGAGATCATCAGCTCGACTGAGCGCTCGGAAAGTCTTGACTGGCTGTTGTCGAGCAACGCCTTCATCGCAATCGCATCGCCTGACTCCGCGATTGCGGATGCCACAGACGGTCCAATCTCGCGGCGATGGGCGACGGCGACGCGATGAGGCGTGCCGCCATGAGCGACGATGTAAGCGAGGTCGGCGTCGTCGAACGCCTTGTTGTCGGTAAGGATGATCTTGGCGACGTGCGGCGCGTCGAGCGCGAGAAAGCGCAGCAGGCGCTTGGGCGCCTGCGACATCTCCTGCAGGCGCCGCGCGCAGAGTTCGCGGGCGACGACATCTGACTCGATCAGAATTTCCAGAAGCAGGTCGCCGGCAATTGCGCGGTCCTGTGCGTTGCCACGCGAGGACGGCAGCGCAACCACGTCCATCAGGCGACGCAGCAGCGAGCGGCGCGCAAAACCATCGGACGCCGCCTTCACGACTTCAGCCCCGGCGGCGTCCGGAGGCTCCCCCGAGGGGGGCAAGATGTCTGACATGCGCAACCCCTCTCGCGGCCGTCAGGGGCAGCATGGGGTCGGCGCGGTTAAGAGATCATCAACCTGCGAACCGTTCTCGCATCAGTTTACGCGATGCCTCGTATATTTCACCTGCCGTAATAGCTCTGCGGGCCGCTTGCGCCCTTGCCGGGATGGATAACCGCGAGGATGAGCGAGGCGACCGCGAGAGCCAACGCCAGATAGAAGAGCTGGCCGCCATCGGTCGTCGCCGAGCCGGTTTCGATCGGGATCGCAATGCCAAGCCAGAGAAGGTGCATCGCTACTGCGCCTGCCGCTATCAGGAAGCCGAGTATGGCGCCAATGCGTCTCGTCCACGGAATGATCAGCAGCAGGGCGGCGAGAACATGGGCCAGACCCACGACATACCGGCCGGTCGGCTCCCACAGATAGATGCCGGAAGCCTCGCGCAGGCGCGGGAACACGACGTTCCTGGCGTCGGTCGGCGGAAACAGGCTCAGGTCGGCGATCCAGAGGAACATCACGGCGAGGAACAGGGCCAGCACCCAGCTCCCCATCATCCTGGCGTCGCGCATTGAACACCCTCCGCACAATCTTGCCTCACATTAGGCCCACGGGCGTGGGCGCGCCAGATGGCGTCGGCGCCTGTCGACCACACTTCAATGGAGGGCGGGCCGGTATCGCAAACGCTTTCCTAACACCCTGATCCCGTTATGGTGCGCGCCCGGAGGGTCAGGATTGAATAATCCGCTCGACAAGCTCGATGAGGAGATCGTCGAGGGCGTGGCCTCGCCGGTGACCGGCGTTGTAACGTCTCTCGCGGCAGGCGAAGTCCTGAGCCACCCAGCGGCCGGGCGGACGCGGGCGCTGCTGGAACTACCTGCCTATCTGTTTGTGCAGATCGCCTGGTTCACGGCCTTTGGCCTGCAGACAGTCCTTTTCCCTTACCTGTTGAAGAACGTGCTGGGCGTGTCGGGGACGCTGCTGGGCGTGGCGCAGATGGCGCTGGCGGCGCCGTCGGTGGTGTTCATCCTGCTGGGCGGCGTGGTGGCGGAGCGAGCGGATGGTCGCACGCTGCTGGTGGCGTTCCACCTGCTGGCGGCGATACCGGCGGTGGCGCTGGGCTTCGCGATGCGGACGGAAGGCCTCGAATACTGGATGCTGCTCGCCTACGCGCTGGCGATGGGCACGATCGGCGCGTTCATGATGCCGGCGCGGGATGCGATCCTCAACGAGGTTGTGGCGCGGCGGCGCATGGTGGGCTCGACGATCACGATTCAGCAGGGCGTGGCGTTCGCGACGCTGGCGCAGTTTGCGGCGCAGATTCTCGGCCTGTCGATTGGCGGAGTGGCCACGACCTATGGCGTGTGGCCCCTGCTGCTGGTGCAGGCGGGAATCGTGGCGGCCGGGGCGATCGCGGCGATCTTTCTCGACAGGGGACAGATGGTTACCACGGGGCGGACCGGCGCCGGCGCAGTGTTCGGCGACATCCTCGACGGGATGAAGTGCGTGCGGCGCGACCCGGTGCTGCTGTCGATGGTTCTGTCGATGTTCGGAGTCGGCGTGTTCGTGATCGGCGCTTTCCTGGTGATCCTCCCGATCATCAACGCCGACGTCTACGCCCAGGAATCCGGCGGGTTGCGCAACATCTTCGTGACCTTCTGGGCGGGGGCATTCTGCTCGTCCATCGCGATCTCGCGGTTCAAGAACCTGCGGCGGCCGGGACGGATCCTGCTGATCGCACAGTTCATCGGGTCGGCGGGAATATTGCTGCTGACCTCGCGCACGCCCTACCCGGCCTTCATCGGGCTGGTGTTCGTGTGGGGCCTTGCGGCGGGCGTATCGATCATGATGAGCCGCTCGATCGTGCAGGAGGCGGCGCCGCCTCACCTTCTGGCGCGCGTGCTGTCCATCTACCAGCTCGGCTTCATGGGCGGGGCGCCGCTGGGCGCGGCGCTGATGGGCGTTGTCGCCGATCAGGCCGGCCCGCGCCTGGTAATCCTCGTTCCATCGATCGGCATGTTGTCGCTGATCGCCTGGATGGCGTTCTTCACGCCGATCTGGGGCATGCGCGCTGTATCGCCGGGCGACCGGAATGAGGGTGGTTCGGGCATCTGACCGCGATCAGCGCCCGGAACCCCGGTCACGCCGGCGGAAGGTATTCCTGCAGGGACAGCTTGTTGTCCTTGTTGGCGTCCAGCTTCTCGAAGCTTGCCTTGATGGCGTCGGGCGAAACCGTGCGGCCACGGACGATCTGGATCTGCGGGCCGTCGCCATCATCGAGACCGTCGATCTTCGGCATTGGAGGCGCAACGATCTTTGCATATTCGTCGGACGACAGGAATTTGTCGCCGTCGGAGTCGAGCATTTCAAAGCCGCGGGTGAGCATGGCTTTCTGGCGGGCCTGGAATTCCGTGAAGCTGACCTTGCCGTCCTTGTCCGTGTCGTAGCTCTCGAATTCCTTTTTCCGGATGTCGCCGACCGACACGACAATCGGGTCCGGCAAGGCGCCCGCGCCGCCCTTGTTCGGCGCCCCGACTTCGCGGCGGGTGATGATCCTCATCTCCTGGTTGTCTTGCTGGCCGCTGGCAAGTTCTTCGGGCAGCCAGAACGAGAAGGCTTCGGTCTTGGTGTCGCCGGGCTTCACGCCGGCCGGCGGCACGGCGTCCGCGTGTGTGGCATGGCGCGTTTCAATGACGACTGCCTTGCCGTCGGCGCCGGCGCCCTTCCCGGCGAACTCTTCTGCGGTGATCACGCCATCGCCGTTGACGTCAAATTTCTTGAACTGGGCCTGGAAGTCCGGCGCGGCGACGCTGGGCAGGACGGCGAAGGTCGCAAGGCCGATTGCAGCGACAGCCGAAGCGGCGACGCGGGGGCCATAGCGGCGGACGGTGGGCGAGAGTTTTGCAGTGAATTTCAAGATGGTCGCTCCTTCAGGCTGAGGTTGCGGCTGCTCGCGATCGTCGAGATAAGCTTGGACCGAACCGCGAACCACTTCGCTCGCAGTCGTTCCATCCTCCCGGCAGGCGTTCAGGAATGCCTGCTTGGTCTCGTAAGGGATGCGCACTTCCAGAGTTTCGGATTTCTTGAGCTTCTGCGGCTCAGGTTTTCGGGACTTGTCGTTGCTCATTGGCGCTCATCCTTCCGGCGCGGCGGCCTCGTGCAACTCTGGAGGCCCCGGGCATTCCCTCCCAGCGCAGACCCGCCGGGACGGTCCACAACTCGCGCCCGGTCGTGGCGGGATCGTGGCGCCGCATCCAGGACCGCCCATCAATATCTGTCCGGACGCAAGAAAAACCGTGTCCGGACACGGCTTGCATGGCCGTTTTCGAAGCCTATGGTCAACCCAAAGGGACATTCAGGGACAGGACACTCCATGCGGAACGTGAACTTCGGCGAACTCGAATCGCTTGTCGGTACGGAAGTCGGCGTTTCGCCCTGGCACCAGATCACCCAGACCCAGGTCAACAAGTTCGCCGAGGCGACAGGCGACCACCAGTGGATTCATGTCGATGTCGAGCGGGCGACCAAGGAACTCGGCGGGCCGATCGCCCACGGCTACCTGACCCTGTCCCTGCTGCCGATGCTGGCGGCTCAGATCATGCGGGTCGACGGAGTGCAGCGGGGCATCAATTTCGGCTGCAACAAGGTGCGTTTCACCAACATGGTGCCGGTCGGCTCGCGGGTCCGCCTCAGGCAGAAGTGTATCAAGGTGGAAGAACGCGCCGGCGGCAAGCAGGTGACGATGGAATCCACCATCGAAATCGACGGCAAGGACCGGCCCGCCTGCGTGGCTGAATCGATTGGGATTATATACGGCGCCTGAAGCGAGGACCTGCGAAGCTGTCGCATGTTAACTCCTTGCGGCGGCGGCGCCTCTTCGGCTCGCCTCTTGCTCTCCTCCTGCTTGAAGCCGTGGCTGCCTCTCCCGCCGCGCGAGGAAAGCGAATCCTATGCAGGCCATCCGCGATATCTTCGCGCGACTTGCGCTGATCGACAGCGCTGACTCGCCGCGCTGGCGAATTGCCGTTACAATTTTGGGACTTCTGCTGTGCGTGCTGGGCTTGGGCGGCGTCGTTCAGATGTGGCTCGCCCATCCGGCATATCCGGACGCCGGCACAGTCGACCTCCTCAACAACACCGACTTCGATCTCTACATCCGCGCGGCCGACAACCTTTCCAATAACCCCTATCGCGAAGACATCGGCACCTGGCTCGACCGTTATGGTTACCCGCCGCTGCTGGCCGACGCGCTGGCCGGGCTGAAGGCGGTGCTGGGACCGCAGCTCATCGGCATTCTCTGGCCGGTGCTGTGCACACTCTGCCTGATCGGCGCGGTGGCGATGCTGTCGCGCCAGTTCGGCGTCAAGCTGGCGCGCCACTGGGTGGTTCTGATCGTCGGCGTGATCGTGCTCGGCCGCATCGTGCGCGTGGACATCTACCACGGCCAGGTCAACGTCATCATTCTCGCCCTTCTTGTTGGCGGCCTTCTTCTGCGCTCACAAGGGCGCATTGTTGCAGCGAGCGTCGCCTTTGCCGTGATGATGTCGCTGAAGCCGATCCTGGGCGCTGTCGTGATCTACTTCCTGTTGCGTGGCGACTGGCGCATGGCGAGATGGTCGCTGCTGATGGGCGCGGCGGTGTTCTTCGCTTCGTTCATTCCGACCTGGCCGAACATTCTGGACGCCGCAAATGGCTGGCGCGACGCAACCCAGCACTTCACCTCGCCGCCCTTCGTCACCAAGCCCGACAACCAGTCCATGTACGGCCTGCTGCTGCGGCTCTTCACCGAGACCCGCTATACCCATCCGTGGATCAATGCGCCGTTGCTCGTTCCCGCCTTCATGACGATTGCGGTGACGCTGGCCGGCGTGCTGGCCATCCTTGGTCTGCATGTCGGACGTGGGGCCGAGCCACACCGCATCGGCCCTCCGGCGGCGGTGCTCCTGCTCGAATGCGCGTTTGTGCTGTCGCTGGTGATGTTCTGCGGACCGCTGACGGAGGGCAACCACCTGATCCTCTGCCTCGCCGGACTCTTCGGCGCTGCAATCGTGGGGTACGAGCGTATCGCAGGCGGCTCGCGCAATTCAGGGCTTTGGCTTGCGACCATCATCGCGTGGGCTCTGCCATGCTTCTTCGTTGTCTTCCCGAAATCGCTGTGGTTCACGCTTGGCGACCACACAGCATGGAGCGGGCTCGAAGGCTGGGAACTGCTGCTCTCTGGACGCTGCGCTTTCCTCCTGCTCGCCGCGGGATCACTGACGGCGGTGTCGATGTGGCGAGAACGCGTGTTGATGGCGGAGCTTCCAGAATTCGCGCCTCGCCCCTTCGGCAAGCGTCGAGCAATGGTCCAGCCACAGGCGCAGCCCTCGCTCGGCCGGGCCACGTATGCCGTGCCAGCCGAGTAAATCCTGTGCATCAAGCGGTTGCGATCCCGGCCGCACACACGATCTATAGGCGCTAGGCATTGGGTCGAATCACGAGTCCAATGACAACGCCTGCTAATTCAGCGGGCAAGACTGGTCGATGACGCGTAAGTCCAGAGTTTCCATGGGTCGGACGCGCAAGACAGCAGGCAAGGATGCCGCGTTGCCCCAGGCGATCCCTCCCGGACCCGGCTCAATGACGCCGCCAGTCGCGCGACGCGACGAACAGGCGATCGAACAGCTTGGCCGCGCCCGCATCGATCCGTACGCTTGGCTGAAAGACGACAACTGGCGCGAGGTGATGCGCGATCCCACGCGCGTGCGCGCCGACATCCGCGCGCACCTGGAAGCAGAAAACGCCTACACGCAAGGCAAGCTTGAGGCCGTGACCGCCACACTGCAGGACAGGCTGTTCGAGGAGATGAAAGGCCGGATCAAGGAGGATGACTCATCCGTTCCCGCGATCGACGGCGAGTGGGCGTATTACCGCCGCTACCGCGAAGGCGGAGAATATCCGCTCTACGCGCGCCGGCCGGCGTCCCGCGCTTTCGACAGCGACGCGCCGCACGAACAGCTCCTGCTCGACGGCGACGAGATGTCGAAGGGGCTTGCCTTCTTCGACATCCGCAAGGTGGCGCATTCGCCGGACCATCGCCTGATCGCCTACGCGGTCGACGACAAGGGATCGGAATTCTACACCATCCGAATTCGCGACACGGCGACAGGGCGCGACCTCGGCGAGACGATCGACAGCACGTATGGCGACTTCGTCTGGGCGGAGGACAGCGCCTCGATCTACTGGGTCGCGCGCGACGAGAATGCGCGGCCAGTGGCGGTGCATCGCCGCGTGCTCGGTACAGGTGCGGATCCGCTGGTCTATCGCGAAGCCGATCCCGGCTTTTTCGTCGGCGTGCAGAAGAGCGAGTCCAGGCGTTTCATCTTCGTCACGGCCAACGACCACACGACAACCGAGTGGCGCTATCTTCGCACCGACGCTGCTAGCCCCGACCTGAACCTGATCGCAGCGCGGGAACGCGGCGTCGACTATGCAGTCGTCGACTTCGACGGACGCTTCATCATCCGCGCCAACCGCGACGGCGCCGTCGACTTCGGATTGTGGACCGCGCCCTATGATGCGCCGGACACCTCGCACTGGACGGTCGAGATCCCGCACCGGCCCGGCGTGCTGATCCTCTTCGTCGAGCCTTTCGCGGATTTCCTCGTGCGCATGGAGCGCGAGAACGGCCTGCCGCGCATCGTCGTGCGCGAACGCAAGGGCGGCGCCGAACACGCCATCGACTTCGATGAAGCGGCCTATTCGCTGGCGCTTTCCAACAGTTTCGAGTGGGACACGCGCTGGCTGAGGTTCGAATATTCCTCTCCTTCCACGCCGACGCAGACCTTTGACTACGACATGCGCTCGCGCACGCGCATCCTGCGCAAGACGCAGGTCGTGCCGTCTGGACATGATCCAGCTAACTATGTCGTGCAGCGCATTGATGCGCCGGGCGATGACGGCGCGCTGATCCCCGTGACGCTGCTGCGGCGGCGCGAGACGCCGATCGACGGCACGGCGCCGGTGCTGCTCTATGGATACGGCTCCTACGGCATCACCATTCCGGCAGACTTCCGCACAGCGCGGCTGAGCCTGGTCGATCGCGGCTTCATCTACGCGGTCGCCGACGTGCGCGGATCGATGGCCAAGGGCTATCAGTGGTATCTCGACGGCAAGCTGGAGAAGAAGGCCAACACCTTCGCCGACTATGTCGCGGCAGGCCGGCATCTGGTCGCCCTCGGCTACACCCGGCGCGGCAGGATCGTGGGGATGGGCGGATCGGCAGGCGGCATGCTGATGGGCGTCGCCGCCAATCTCGACCCGACTCTGTTTGGCGGCATCATCGCCGCTGCGCCCTTCGTCGATGTGCTCAACACCATGTCGGACGAGACGCTTCCGCTTACGCCGCCGGAATGGCCAGAGTGGGGCAATCCCCTGCTCGACGCCGCCGCCTACGATCGCATCGCGGGGTATTCGCCATATGACCAGGTCGCCAACCGCCCCTATCCGCCCATGCTGATCACTGGAGGCCTCACGGATCCGCGCGTCACCTACTGGGAGCCAACGAAATGGGCCGCTCGCCTGCGTCACGAAGCGCCTGACGCCGGCCCCTATTTTCTCAGGATAAACATGGACGCCGGCCACTCCGGGGTCTCCGGACGTTTCGCCAGCCTGCGCGAGACTGCGCTTGAGTTCGCATTCGCGCTCTCGACTGTCGGCTTTGGGGATGACGGCGCCACCCTTGTGAGGTGATACCCCCCATTCCGCCTTTCTTGTGGTGCAGTTGGAACTGCCCGACTAACCTGCCGCAAATGTCATAGCCGGGACACCCGGGGGAAACCGCTTGATGACTGTGCGAAATCTCGCGTGCGAAACCGCGCGTCGACCGGGAAGCGCGCAAGGCCGACTATCATGCGGGCCGCCGCCAAGGCCTTCCTCGCCAAGGGCGCGTCCGCCTCGATGCAGGACGTGGCCGATGCGGCGGGCGCGCCCAAGCCGGTGTTCTACCGGATCTTCCCCTCGCGCGCCGACCTGATCGAGTCCTTCTATCAGCATGTGCACGATGTGATCGTGAAGACCCAGCAGGGCCAGTGGGACGGCTATGGCTGGGCGATGCGCGTGCTCTATCAGGAGGCCATGAAGGAGCCGGAGATTTTCCTCGCCGCCCTGAAAACGTTCCGGAGCGATCCCACGCTTCAGCCCTGGCGAGAGAAGCTCCTGGCGCTGGTGCACACGCAGGCCAAGTCGTTCTTCCTGCCTGCCGAAGGCGCTCCGCCCGGCGCCGCGAACCGGATCGAGCTCGCCGCCAAGTCGATGAACTCCATGGCCTTCGACGTGCTGGTTGCCTGGCTGGAAGGCAATGACGGCCTCACCGACGAGCAACGTTTCCGATGGTATGGCCGCATCATCCGGGAATGGCGCCATGCGACCCGCGAAGCCTACGGCCTCGACCCGCCATCAGCGCCCCATCCGGACGGCCCGAAAACGACCGGCGCCTGATCTTCCAAGGTTTTTGAACTGGCATTGCCCGTTGGCCGCAAGGCTCATAGCTTGCGTGCGGATCACAGGCGCTGGGCGTCGACCCTGGACAGACCTGGCGGCGAGGGAGGATTTCCGATGCGCACCTTGATGCTGTCGATCGCCATGGCGGCCGTGGCTGCAGGATGCACCAACAACGGCCCCGCCGCTCCCGCGCAGGAAGCAATATCGCCAGATTTTCCGGCCGGATCGGCGGCGGTGAACGGTGCGCGCCTGATCGCAGCAGACAAGGAGCCCGGATCGTGGCTCGCCACCGGCCGCAACTATCACGAACAGCGCTTCAGCCAGCTCGACCAGATCAATGACACAAACGTCAAGACTCTTGGCCTGGCGTGGTACGCCGACATCGACACAGAGCGCGGACAGGAATCCACGCCGATCGTCGTCGACGGGATCATGTACCTCACCACCTCGTGGAGCATGGTGAAGGCCTACGACATCAAGTCGGGCGCCAAGGTGTGGGAGTATGATCCGAAAGTCGCGAAGTCCAAGGCGGCCGACGCGTGCTGCGATGTGGTGAATCGCGGCGTCGCAGCGTGGAACGGCAAGATCTATCTCGGCGCGCTCGACGGCCGCCTGATCGCGCTCGACGGCAAGACCGGCAAGGAAGTCTGGTCGGTGCAGACCACCGACACCAGCCTGCCCTACACCATCACCGGCGTGCCGCGCATCGTGAAGGGCAAGGTCATCATCGGCAATGGCGGCGCCGAATACCGCGTGCGCGGGTACGTCACCGCCTACGACTCCGAAAGCGGCAAGCAGGTATGGCGCTGGTGGACGGTGCCGGGCGATCCCTCGAAGCCGTACGAGCAACCGGAACTTGCCGAAGCCGCCAAGGGCTGGAAGGGCGACAACTACTGGAAGATCGGCGGTGGCGGCACGGCGTGGGACGGCATGGCCTATGACCCCGACCTCGACACCATCTATGTCGGCACCGGCAACGGCAATCCGTGGAACCAGGCGATCCGCTCCCCCGGCGGCGGCGACAATCTCTATCTCTCCTCGATCGTCGCGCTCGACCCCAACACGGGCAAGTACAAGTGGCATTATCAAACGACACCCGGGGAGACTTGGGACTACACGGCCGTCCAGCCGATCATCATCGCCGACCTCAACTTTCCGGAAGGCAAGCGCAAGGTCGTGATGCAGGCGCCGAAGAACGGCTTCTTCTACGTGCTGGACGCCAGGACCGGGAAACTGCTCTCGGCGGAGAAATTCGCGCCGCTCACCTGGGCGAGCCATGTCGACATGAAGACGGGCCGTCCGGTCGAGATCCCAGCGGCGCGCTATGAAGTCACCGGCAAGCCCGTCATCGTCTCGCCTGGCGCGCTCGGCATGCACAACTGGCATCCGATGGCCTTCAGCCCGGAGACCGGCCTCGTCTATATTCCTGTGCAGGTCTCGGCGGCATCCTATGCGGGCCCGAAGGAATTCAAGCTCAACCTGCAGGGCACCAACACCGGCACCGACTTCTCTGGCGGGCAGGAGCTCTGCCGGGCGCCGGGCGCGAGGTGCGGCAACCTGGAGACCTACATCCTTGCCTGGGACCCGGTGAAGGCGAAGGAAGTCTGGCGCATCAAGAACGAGATCTATGGCTCCTCCGGCATCCTCGCCACGTCGGGCAACCTGATCTTCTCGGGCAACCACAAGGGCGAGTTCAATGCCTACAACGCGACGACCGGAGAGAAACTCTGGTCCGCCCCGACGCAGGCGCGCGTCGTCGCGGCGGCCTCGACCTATCTCGTCGATGGTCAGCAGCAAGTGGCGATCCTTGTCGGCGCGCGAGGCCTTCCAAACGATGCGAAAAGAACGGTTAGCGTCAGCGCCAACAACTCTCGTATCCTTGTCTTCAAGGCAGGCGGCGCGGCAAAGCTGCCGGACGTGATGCCGGCGCCGGCGGGTCCTGCGAAGGTGAAGATCGACCCGCCCCTGCTCACCGCCAGCAACGAGACGGTATTCGCCGGCGAGCAGGCCTATGCCGCCAACTGCGCCGTCTGCCACGGCGCCGCCGCCGTGCCCGGCGCCGGATCGATCGCGCCGGACCTGCGCTATTCTGGCCTCCTGCCGATCCGCAATGGCTGGAATCCAACCGTCCGCGACGGCGACCGGGCGACGCGCGGCATGCCAGGATTTGGCGCCTCGCTGAGCGTGGAAACCACCGACGCGATCCTCGCCTACGTCATCAAGCGCGCCAATGACGAGAAAGCCGCGCAGGAAGCGGCGGCGCGACCGAACTAGGCTCACTTGTCATTCTGTGTTGCGTTGGGTGTTCGAGGATTAGCTCCCGGCGCAGCGGAAGCCGACATGCATCAGCGCCGTCTCGGGCGTGGAATGGCTGCGCGCCGTTGCGCGGAAGCCGTCGCAGAGATCCGGGCTGCAAAGGAAAGACCCGCCACGCTGCACGCGCTCAGGACCGGAGCGGTTTTCTTTCACCGGAGCTGGATAAGGCAAATAGGAAGACGCCGTCCACTCCCACACATTGCCCGCCATGTCCGTCAGTCCCGAGGGCGCCTCGCCAAAGGCGCCGACCGGCGACGTGCCGAGATAGCCATCCTCACCCGTGTCCAGCACCGGAAAGATGCCTTGCCACACATTCACACGGAACTTGGCATCGACTGAGATGCGCGTGCCTGCCTCGAACACCGTACCGTCCGGCGTCTGCCCCATGCGCGCCGCCCGCTCCCACTCGAACTCCGTCGGCAGACGCAGGCCGTAGGCTGAACAGAACGCCTTCGCGTCGTTCCAGGAAACCTGCGTGACCGGGTGGTCATCGGCCGCCGCCTCCTTCTGGGGTCCGCGCGGAAAGCGCCAGTTGGCCCCTCCGACATCGACCCAGCCGCCCTCGCCCTTGCTGAGCACGCCGGACGATCCGGCGCCTTCTGCATCGGTCGCGTAGCCCGTCTCCTCCACGAAGCGACGGAACTGCGCGACCGTCACCGGCGTGCGGTCCATGCGGAACGCATCGACATGCAGACTGAACTGCGGCCGTTCGCTGGAAGGTGCGCGATCATCTCCGATCTGCGTGTCTGCGGCGGGGATCATGACCGTCGCCGCATCGCGCTGCGACTTCACCCGCGGCTGTTGACTGCACGATGCAGGCAGGGCGAGCGCCAGGCAGACGCCAGCGAGTACGGCCCTCATATGGGCAGCTCGAACGGTGTACCGCAGACACTGTAGGTGATGAAGGGACGCGACGGCCAGGAAGGATCCTTGAGGTCCTTCGCCCACTGATCGAAGGCGTCGCTTAGCTCCTTCAGCCTGGCTGGTTCCTTGTCTGCCAGGTTGGTCGCCTCATTGGGATCGGTCTTGAGGTTGAACAGCAGGGCGAACTTGCCATCGAGGCTCTTCCACAGTTTCCAGTCGCCCTTGCGGATCGAGGCATGCGGCGTGCGCCGCCACATCAGGGCGTCATGCGGAATGCCCTTCGCCGCGCCTGTGAGGAACGGCTTCAGGTCAACGCCATCATAGATCCTGTCCTTCGGCAGACTGCCGCCCGCGGCGATCAGCGATGTCGTGAACACATCCATGGTCGAGACGACGTTTCGATAGACCTGCCCGCCCTTCACCGCATTCGGCCAGCGCATCAGGAATGGAACGCGCGTGCCGCCTTCGTAGTGGGAAAGCTTTCCTCCGCGCACAGGCTCGCACGAACAGATGCCCTGTATGTAGGCCGCGCAACCATTGTCGGACATGAAGTAGACAATCGTGTCGCTGTTTTCGCCTGACGCCTCGATCGCGTCCAGCACCGCGCCAACCTGATCGTCCAGAGCCGAGATCATGGCTGCGTAGACGCGCATGCCTTCGTCCCTGATCTGCGGGAACCGGTCATAATATTTCTGCGTCACGATCAGCGGCGTGTGAGGCGCGTTGAAGGCGAGATAGAGGAAGTAGGGATCGCCGCCTGGAGCGTTGCGCCTTACATATTCGACGGCGCGCTCGCCCAGATACTCGGTCAGGTAGCGGTCTGTGTTGTTGACAGGCCTGCGCTCTGCACCTTCGACAATGGCGGCGAGCGGCCGGCGCGGAATCTCCGGATCGGAATCCGTTCCCTGCGGCTTGGCGATGCGAACTTCCGGCCTCTTGGGATCGATATAGTTGGTCTCTCCCGGCAAGAAGCCGACGAACTCGTCATAGCCGCGATTGGTGGGATAGAACTCGTCGTTGGCGCCAAGGTGCCATTTGCCGACCACGCCGGTGTGATAGCCCTGCCCCTTCAGCGCCTTGGCCAGGGTCAGCTCGTTGGTGTCGAGCCCCAGATGCATGTCGAGGTCGCGCTGGGCCGGACCGTTGTTGAACTCGAAACCGAACCGGTCCGGATGCCGTCCCGTCTGCAGCCCTGCGCGCGAAGGCGAGCACACCGGCGCCGCCGAATACCCATCGGTGAAGGCGACGCCCTGTTTCGCGATGCGGTCGATGTTCGGGGTCGCGATCCGCTTGCCGCCATAGGCCGAGATGTCGGCATAGCCGAGGTCGTCGGCCAGGATCACCACGATGTTGGGTTTCCTGGCGCCTGCTCCGGAGACTGCCTGCTGGTCGTCCGACGAGGTCCCGGCGCATCCCGCGGCAAGCAACGCCAGGAGGCAGGATCGGATGCTCGGCATGGTGGCGTACTCCGGTGAATCCCCGCTTGCCCTGTGCGGCGCTTGTGATACCTCGCGGTAGCATCATTCGCCATTGCTGTATTGGTCAAGCGGGAGTGGAGAGGTTCATGAACCGTGCGCTGGCGCTGTCCGCTCTGCTTGCGATCGCCGCCTGTGCAGGTCCCGCGGCCACGGTGGTGAAAAGTCCTGCGAGTCCAACTCTCACGGAAGAGCGTCTCGACCATGAAGGCCGCTCGCGCCGCTTTCTCGTCCATGATTTCTCTGGGGGGAAGAAAGCTCCGGTTGTGATCGTCCTGCACGGCGGCGGCGGACACGCCGAGAACGCAGTCGACATGACGCAATTCGATGTCATCGCCGCGCGTGAGCATTTCATCGTGGTCTATCCGGACGGAACCGGCGGTACTGCCGGCGGACGGCTGCTGACATGGAACGCCGAGCATTGCTGCGCCTATGCACGCGAAAACAAGGTCGACGATGTCGGCTTCATCCGGAACGTGATCGACAAGCTTGTCGCCTCCGGCCGCGCCGACCCAAAGCGCATCTATGTCACCGGCATGTCGAATGGCGCGATGATGTCGCACGTGCTCGCCCGCCATCTGCCGGACCGGATCGCCGCCATCGGCCCCGTGGTCGGCGCTGTGTTCGGCGACGAAGCTCCGGCAAAGGGGCCGGTCGCGGCCATCATCCTGGTCGGACAGCTCGACCGAACCGTTCCGGGCGCGGGCGGCCCGGTAGGCGGCAACCGCCGCGACGGCGTTATCGCCCAGCTGGCCCGTCCACCAGCCGACCGTGACGTTTCCCCCGATGTCGCCGCCGCCGACTACTGGGTAAAGGCCAATGGCTGCAACTCGCCGGTCGAAGCTTTCGACACGGCCGGGAAGACCATCTCGATCCAGTGGAATCGCTGCACCAGCAACGCGCCGGTTCACTTCTACAGGGTTCCGGAAAACGGCCACGCCTGGCCGGGCGGAAGGCCAGGCCGCGCCGAGGCCGACCAGCCCACGCAGGCATTCAACGCCAGCGAGACACTGTGGCGCTTCTTCAACGCTCACCCGAAGAAATAGCAGCGGACTCGCTTTTCTGGCCGTAATCCGCCGGCGTCAGCTGTCATTGGAGCGTGTTCATCTGCTCTGACGCACTTCCGCCACAAGCCTGAAGTGGGAATGCTCCGGGATGAGCCGGCCAAGACCGGCAATGCCTTGGGGTAAAAGGGAGGTTTCACGGAGATTCCAACCGCATGTCCGGGGTAGCTTCCGGCGCTGCGGCAGGCTAGGCAGGCGATGACCGGGCCGGGGCGCCTGGCCGTCCGCGCGCCCTCCGGGAGGCCGGCTGTTAGTAGTGTGACGTTTGGGAGTAGACGGCTCGCATGTCTTTCAAAGTCCGCCTGCTGCTCGGAGCTGCCGCTCCGCTTGTGCTCGTGCTTCCCGCAACGGCGCAGGTGCAGATTTCCACAGCCACCACCGCGCCCGTCGCAACAGGGACGGCCTCCAGCGGCGCACCCGCCAACGTCGAGATAACGGCCGCCGGCTCGATCACGCTTCCTACCGCTGCGGGCTCCACGGCCTTCACGATCAACAGCAACAACACGCTGACCCAGAACGGCGCCATCGCCATCAACAATTCCGACACCAGCGTTGGCGTCCGCATCCTGCCCAACCTCACCACCGGCTATGTCGGCACGGGCACCATCACCCTGCTTGAGGACTACACGCGCTCCGACGCCGACAATGACGGCGACCTCGACGGCGCCTTCGCCAGCGGCACCAACCGCTTCGGCATCCTGGTCGAACCGGGCGGCACGCTGAACGGTTCGATCAATATCGGCAGCGGCGGCGCGACGATCGAAGGCAACAATTCGTCCGCCGTCTCGGTGCAGTCCATCCTCAACGGAACATACCGCCAGAAAGGCTCTCTGCTGGTCACGGGATCGAACGGCTTCGGTCTGGACTTGCGCGAGGATGTCACCGGGGACGTCCTGATCGGCGGCAGCACGACGGTGCAGGGCGAAGGCTCACGCGGCGCACGCATCCTGGGCGATGTCGCTGGAGAATTCCTGGTCGATGGCAGCATCACCGCGACCGGCTTCACCTCGACATCTGTCTCCAACTATCGCGATCCCGACCTGCTCCAGCCCGGCGACAAGACCACGGCCCAGATCCTCGATGCGGACGACCTGCTTGTGGGCGGTTCGGCGCTGGAGATCCGCGGCGACCTGACTCGCGGCATGCTGGTCAACGGCCAGGCGCCCGGCGTCACCGACCCGACAACGGACGTGAAGGACGTTATCCAGAACTTCAATGAAAACCGCACGACGGGCTCGATCACCTCGTTGGGTTCCGCCCCCGCCGTCCTCATCCAGTCGCTCGATGGCGCAGCCGGCGACACGCTGCGTCTTGGCCTGGTGCGCGAGACCGTCCGCGACACACTGGACGACGACAAGGACACGATATTCGACGAGGCAATCGCGACATTCAACTACAACTTTGGCCTGATCAATCGCGGGACCATCACCGGCAACGGTTTCAACAGCGGCGTCACCGGAACCGGCTTGCGCATCGCAGGCTCGGCCGACGGCTTGCACCAGACGGTAGTTGATGGCGGCATCCTCAACAATGGCGGCATCTCCAGCACGGCCTTCGAGAACGACGCGATCGCGCTCAGCATTGGTTCGGGCGCAACGACGCCGCAGCTGGTCAACACCGGCACGATCTCGTCCTCGGTCGCCACGGAGACGACGCACGATGCCTACGGCTTGCGCATCGACGCCGGCGCCAACCTTCCGAGCCTGACGAACAGCGGCCTCATCGTCGCTACCGCGCGCGGATATGATGGTGACGCCGTTGCGGTCCGCGACCTTTCCGGCACGCTGCGGACAGTGACCAACTCTTCGCGCATCGGCGCTGGCTATTCCGACGACGACACGACTGACACGATCACATCGGGGCTGGGCAAGGCGATCGCGCTCGACCTCACCAGCGCCGGCGGCGCCGTCACGATCACGCAGAGCGACGCGGCCGACAATGCCCGCATCTTCGGCAACGTGCTGACGGGCGCAAGCAGCGACCGGTTTGACATTCTCTCTGGCGAAGTGCGCGGCGACATCGATTTCGGCTCGGCCGGCGCGGATGTCTTGAACATCTCCAGCGCCAACGTGCTCGGCAATACCGCCTTCCACGGCGCTTCGGCCGTCGTCTCGCTCGCGAGCGCTAACCTGTTCGGCGGGGTGGCCCTGGGCTCTGCCGCATCAACCCTCAGCGTCACCGGCGGATCAACTTTCGATGGCGGCATCACCGGCACAGGCACGGTCAGCATGCTGGTAAACAATTCCACGCTGAACAACCGCGCCGACGGCACACTCAACGTTTCGACGATGAACCTTCAGAACGGCGCCAAGATCGGCTTCGTGATCGACAACGCACGCGTCGCCGCCAACACGCCGATCTACAATATCGGCACGGCCAACATCGCCGCCAACACCGTGTTCACGCCGATCTTCGAGGAATTCACCAACCAGACCTTTACGCTGCGCGTGCTCAATGCCGCAACGCTCAACCTTGGCGGCCCCGTGGCCCCAATGCTGAACGCGCAGTCCCCCTACATGTTCGACGTGAAGCTGCTGCAGCCGAACGCCAACGCGCTCGACCTGTCATTCCGGGTCAAGACTGCGACCGAGCTTGGCCTCAACACGCGCCAGGCCGGCGCCTATGCCGCCGTGCTCGACCTGATGGAGGAAGACTCAACCATCGGCGCCGCCGTCACCTCGATCCCCGGCGCAGACGAATTCCTGCGGAGCTGGTCGGACCTGCTGCCGGCCCCCGATGCGCCGATCATGCAGACGCTTGCATCCAACGCCACCGCAGCCTTCGGCGCCACCGCCCACCGGCTCGACCTGATCTCGGACAAGCCCGACGCCCCCGGCGGCGCATGGGCCGAGGAGTTCGGCGTCTACCACGACAGCGACACGACGGCGGATGCGCTGGGCGTCTCCGGCGGCGGCTTCGGCGTCGCCACCGGCATTGACCTGCTCTCCACCGGATCGGCGCTGGTTGGCGCCTTTGCCTCCCTGGAATCGCTCGAACTCGAAGAGAAGGGCCGCGCCAAGGCGCCACTCAAGGTTTCGCAGACGACGGTTGGGCTCTATGGCGGGTGGCGCGCGGGCGGATTGGCGCTCAACGGCGCGGCCGGTGTCGGCTTCGCCACCTTTGCCTCGGACCGCACCGTCACCGTCGGCACGGTCATCGACCGGCTGAAGGGCGACTGGAAGGGCCAGACCTACAATGTCGGCGCGCGCGCCTCATACACCCAGCCGATCGGTCCATTCGAACTCAAGCCCTACATTTCCGCCGACTACATGGGCTTCAAACAAGATAGCTACCAGGAAAACGCGGCAACGCTGGCAGATCTGGAGATCATCGCGAGCGACGCGGACGCAACACTCGCGACCGGCGCCTACGGCATCTCGCTGGCCGGAAACTTTGGCTCCGACGACGCCTTCCAGTTCCGTCCCGAACTTTCGGTCGGCTATCGCAACGTGCTGACCTGGGATTCGACCCCCGCGGCGCTGCGCTTCGCCGGCGGGTCGACCGGCACGACCTTCAACATCAACCCGGGCTCGGAACCAGAGGATGCGGTAGTCGCGGGCCTCGGTCTCAACATCGACACCCAGTTCCTCAACATCAAGCTCGGCTACGACACCGAAATCTCCGACACGCAAACGAACCACTATGGTTCGATCACCCTGCGCATGGCGTTCTGGTAGAGCGGCCCGAATCCGCGTTTTGGTCGAGTCGCCAGGATCCAGGGCCGGCGAGCCGGGCAAGTAATATGTGAAGGCCGGACGGGACCGCATGCCTTCCGGTCCTGCTTTGCACGGCCGATCGCGACGCAGATCGCCCGACATCGGGTCCAGCCCAAGATTCTCGAATCGAAAAACGCCTTGAACTCAAGAGCTTCAGGCTCTTGGCCGATGCTCGCACCCATGCGCCCGGCGCGGCCGCCGAGTTCACTTGCCACAAACCGCCTGCTCCCGAGCCCTGCCCGTTCTTTGGGCACGCAATACCCCTCCTTAGCGCTCGGGTAACATTTGTTAGTCACGTTCGCCGCACATCAGGAGGCGTTCTCTTGAAAGTAGGGCAGCAATGCTAACCGAGATACTATGCGGACCTGAGGGTGCCGAGCTGGGGCATGAGACCGTGGCCGCGCTCGGTCGCCATGAGCTGCCGGTGACGCCCCAGAACTATGAGATCTGGCTCAACTACGCAGCCCGGCCCTGGCCCGATCTCAGGTTTGCGATCAACACCTTGCTGGAGAATGCGACTCCAATCTCTAGCGGAGAGATGGAGGAGATCTACGAGCGCTTCTTCACGACGACGCGGCTATCCGCGCAGACGCTGCAGACAGGATCCCGCCTCACCCATCAACTTGCCGACGCCCTCCTGGCCCTGAAGGCGACGGGCGCCACGGCTGACGAGTATGGCGCCGTGCTCCATGCCTCTGCGCGCTTGCTCGACGGCGCTCCGGTTGCGCGCGAGGCCACGAGCGGTCTGGTCAATGCGCTGTCGGTCGCGACAGGAGACATGGCGAAACAGAACGCCGCCCTGTCGGCAAAATTGTCCCGAACCGCCGACGAGCTGGACACACTTCGCAAATCCCTCAGACAGGCCCGCAGCGAAGCGTTGACGGACTCGCTGACCGGCGTCGCCAACCGCAAGCTGTTCGACGAGACGCTGCGTCTGCGGATGGAGGATGCCGACACCCACTCTACAGGCCTTGCGCTGATCATGGCTGACATCGACCACTTCAAGAAGTTCAACGACGATTGGGGCCACCAGGTCGGCGACCAGGTGATCCGTTTCGTTGCCTCGACCCTCAGCCGCTCTGTGCTGCCGGATCATCTGGTGGCGCGATATGGCGGTGAGGAGTTCGCCGTGATCATGCCGTGCACGACGCTCAACCAGGCCTGGCGCGCCGCCGAAGAGATGCGCCACGCGATAGCCGCCAAGCGCCTTGTAAAGCGATCGACAAAGGCCAGCATTGGCGGCGTGACGGTATCGCTTGGCGTGGCCTTGAGGCAGCCTGGCGAGGGCGCCGGATCGTTTCTGGCGCGCGCTGACGCCTGCCTTTACGATGCCAAGCGCAACGGCCGCAACCAGGTCGCTCCGGCAGAGGCGCTCACCCTGTCCTAGTGGGCGGAATCCAACTCCGCGCGCTCAGGCGGCGTCCTGCCAGCGCCAGTCTTCATGATCGACAACACCGGCAAGCGAGAGGGCCTGCCAGGCTGGATCAGCCAGGAACGCTGCGCGCGCCAGTGACGCCCGGAACCGCACAACGCCATAACGCCCCCCGCCTGGAAAGAGCCGGCCATCATGCCTCGCGACCAGCGCAGTCAAGGCGCTCCAGACGAGATCAAGCTGGGCGCAGTCAGCACCCGGCCGCTCCGTCAACGACACAAACAGGTCGAGGCATGCCGCCGTTTCGGTCTGGCCCAGTTCCTCGTCGGTACGCCAGCTTGCGATTGCGTGCGACATTGACCGCTCCATTGAAAAAACCCGACGGATCGCACGTCAGGTCTACAGTGTTAGGGTGAAATTTCCGGCTGGCGTGGACGCAAAACTTTCGTGCACGGATTCACCTTCGTCGCCGGCCGCCCTCACACGACTGCGAGGCCGCCACATGCGCTGAGGCCGGCGCGACATATCGACTGCCCGTTCGAGTGCCGGCGCAGATCAGCTGCCTTGCCCCGTACGCACGGCACCGGGCGCCATCAGGGCGCCCCGGTCGCTCGCTTAGGCAGGCCGCGCCTTGCGGTCAGCCTTGCTCTCGACGATCACCTTCGAGGGCGGCCCCTGCTTCGCGCGGCGACGCAGCGTTGCAAGGTCGGCCGGCACGCCCAGATAGAAGCCTTGCAGATGGTCGCAGCCGAGCAGTTGCAGCAGGCTGGCCTGCCGCGAGTTCTCGATGCCTTCGGCGACGACTTCCATGCCGAGCCCATGGCCCATGTCGATGATCGCCCGGGTAAGCTGGGTCGACTGCTGCTTGCCGCCCAGGTCGCGAACGAACGAGCGATCGATCTTGACCGCGTCGAAGTCGAAGCTTTGCAGGTAGGACAGGCTCGAGAACCCGGTGCCAAAATCGTCGAGCACAACCTTCACCCCGATATCGCGCAGCTGGCGGATGGTGCGCATGGCTGCATCCCTGTGCGTGATCAGGACGCCTTCGGTAATCTCGATCTTGAGGAGAGCCGGCTGCACGTCGGCTTGCAGGAGCTTGTCGGCGACCATCTTGGCGAAGGCTTGCCGGCGGAACTGGGCGGGCGAAACGTTGACTGCGATCGGGATGTCGCCAAGCTGTTTCACGCATTCGATGACGCGATCCACGGCCCATTCGCCGAGTTCGATGATTTGCCCGCCCTCTTCCGCCATCGGGATGAACTTGGTCGGAGGGATCTCGCCGCGTTCAGGATGGCGCCAGCGCATCAGCGCTTCGGCGCTGACGACGTTGCCCGTGCGTGCGCAGAATATTGGCTGCAGATCGAGGCGAAGTTGATCGTCGCGTCGCGCAGTTTCCAGCTCGGAGCGCAGGGTGCGCTTGAGAATCAGCCCCTGGTCCATTTCAGCCGTAAAGGTCCGGAACGAGCAGCCCTGCTCTGCCTTGGCGCGATACATCGCGATGTCCGCTCGGCGCAGGAGTTCTTCCGAGGAAAGTCGCTCACTCACGTCGCTGCTGATGCCGATGCTGACGCCGACGGAAACCGTATCGCCACGGACGACCAGCGTGTCTTCGATGCTGCCGACAAACCGGGCCGCGATCGCTTCTGAGCGTTCAACAGCGTCCGAACCTGTCAGCACCGCCGCGAACTCGTCGCCGCCCAGGCGGGCCAGGATGTCACCCGGACCGATGGCCGCTCCGAAACGTCTGGCGACTTCGATCAACAGTGCATCGCCAGCGTCGTGCCCGAGGCCGTCATTGACCTCCTTGAAGCGGTCAAGGTCGGCAAACATCACCACGGTTGGCTCGTGCGGATCGCGCGCCAGCGCAGCCTCAAGGTGCTGGCGCAAGGTCAGGCGATTGGGCAGTCCGGTCAGCGAGTCGATGCGCGCCGCCCGGTAGGTATCGTCTTGCTTGGCGTGCAGCTGCTTGCTGGCCGCCATCGCCATCGACGCCTTGCGCAACAGGACCCATCCTGCGACGCCCGACAGCAGCAGCCCCGTCAGCGCGGTTGCCTGTTGTGCACCCGAACCCATCGCAATGATCGCCAAGGCGCACTGCGCGAGGCCAACCGTGCTGAGCAATGCGATCATGTCGACCGCAACCGGCTTCGGCATATCGATCTTGCGCCACCACGGCTGACGGGCCGTCGGGGCCGGGTCGTTGCTGCTTTTGGCCGACTGGCTCTCTTTCGAAGTGTCCATGACGTCTAGACCACAGAAAGACGGCACGCGACCGACACAAGCGAGTCGGCGCAGGCGTTGAGCAGAACTGGATCGGACGATGCCTCTGGCGTACGCAGCCAGGCGGCCAGGCGCAGGATTTCCTCGGCCTCCCGCGCGGCGTCGCTCGTCGGTGGCGTCGCCGGACCACGCCGGCGCTCCATCAACGCCCGGGTGCGCTGCGCGAGGGTGGCCTCCAGGTCGCGATTCATCTCGGACAGCGCCTGCTGCGTCGCGCGGCGCTCGAGCTGGGCGTTGATGCGCGCAATGGCGATCGCCATGTCGATGGGCTTCTGCACATAGTCATTGGCGCCGGCTTCGATCGCCTGGTTGATCGAAATCGATTCATCACGCGCCGTGCACATGATGATCGGCAGCTCGTTGGCGGAAAACCGCTCCCTCACCGCGTGCACGACATCAAGGCCGGACAGGTTCGGCATCATCCAGTCCAGCATCAGCAGGTCTGGCGGATCAACCGAGATCGTCGCTATCGCATCCACGCCGTTGTCGTGGGAGATCGTGTCGAACCCGGCGCGCGTCAGGGCGCGGCACAACAGGACGTAGTTGTCCTCGATATCGTCGACGACCATGATCCGGCGGCGCTGGGTGATGGAAGGAGTCATGGCCTTGCTCTACCCGTTCACGGCCGCGACGATGTCAGCGGTTATCTCGACCGGGCTGGACACGCCCTTGGTATGCACGGCCCAGCTGGCGCGCGACAGGAAGTCGAATTCCTGGCCGTTCAGCGATTTCGCCGAGACGACAATCACGGGAATATCACGAAGCTCACTGTCTGCGCGAAGTTCGCGCAGGACGCCGAAGCCGTCGAGACCCGGCATGGTGAGGTCGACGATGATCGCCCCGGGACGGTGCTGACGCGCGAGCGCGAGTCCTTCCAGTCCTGTATAGGCTCGGAAGGCCTTGATCCCTGCGCGCTTCGCCGACCGCTCTACGATATTTCCGGAGTCGACATCGTCGTCGATGATGAGGATCTGCCCTTCAACCTGTGTCCGATAGACCTTGACCGCGCCAGTGAGGTCCTCCTGGGTCGTCGGCTTGGTCAGGAACTCGCTGGCGCCGGCGTCGATGCCGCGCCGACGATTATCGTCCACGCTGACGACGATCACCGGAATGTCGCGAAGCACCGGCTCGCGCTTCAGGCTGTCGAGGACGTCCCAACCGCTCCGGCGCGGCATGTGGATGTCGAGAACGATGATGCTGGGTGCATGGGCCCGCGCCATTTCCAGGCCAGTCTCGCCGTCGGGGGCCGACAGCACGGCATAGCCCATGCGTGTCAGCCAGCGACCCAGCAGGTCAACCGATGCCGCATCATCATCTATCACCAGTGCGACCTGACCGGCCTCGGCGGGTTCCACGATCCCCGCGTTGACCGAACCCTCGACCAATGCATCCCGGTGCGCCGCAGAGTTCGGGGGATTGCGGGGGATCGTGAGCGTGAAGACTGAGCCCTCGCCTTCCTTGCTCTTGACGACAAGATCCCCGCCCATCAGCCGGGCGATGTGGCGAGTGATGGCAAGGCCAAGGCCCGTGCCGCCGAATCGGCGCGTGGTGGAAACATCAGCCTGCTCGAAGGAATCGAAAATCCTGTCCAGCTGCTCCGGCTTCATGCCGATGCCGGTGTCGGAGACGATGAAGGCGACTTCCTGCTCGCGATTGCCCTGCCGAAGCTCGACGGCAAGCGTGACCGCGCCGTTTTCGGTGAACTTGAAAGCGTTTCCGAGGAGGTTGAGCAGGCACTGCTGCAGGCGAGTGCTGTCGCTCGTCATGGAATCGACGCCGCTTGCGATGCTGACATCAAAGCTGTTGTTCTTCGCCTTGGGGGCGGATCCAAGCATCGCCAGCGTGTCGTCCAGCAGGTTGCGGACATTGAGCGGGGCGTAGTCGAGGTTCACCTTCCCGGCTTCGATCTTGGACAGGTCGAGGATGTCATTGATCAGGCTCATCAGGTGCTGCGCCGCACGCAGGATGCGCTCCAGGTCCTTCGATGCGTCAGTCACAACGCCGGCGTCAGCGTCTTCCTTGAGCATCGCCGCATAGCCCATGATCGCATTGAGCGGCGTCCGGAGTTCATGACTCATGTTGGCGCAGAAGGTCGACTTGGCCTTGCTTGCGGCCTCGGCCTGGTCGTGGAGCCGGCTGATCTCCTCGAAAGCCGCGCGGCGCGATTGCTCGCGGGCGTGTATGACTTCGAGCACCGCATTGAGGTTGGCGCCAACCGCGCCAACCCGGCGGATCACCGATTCGGGAATGCGGGCGGGCGCATCGCCGTCAGCGACGATGCGCTCCAGCACCTGGTTGATCTCGTGGATCGGTCCCACAGCGCGACCGAGCAGCCGCCGTGCGAGGATCGCTGCAGTCAGCAAGGCAGCCGTCACGAGCGCCAGCGCCGGCAGCGTGCCGTCGAGCTGGCTGCCGCTTGCAATGCTCGCCATCGGTTCCGGTTGATCTTGCTCGATCCAGCCAGCGACCCACAGCGCAGCGAACACGACGGCGGCGCCGGCAGCAGTGGCGATGAGCGCCACGCGCAGCTCGGCACGCGTTAGGCGCGGTCGTAGGTGCAGCACTTCAGGACGGTCGATCGGCATTCTGTCATCCCTCAGCAGCATCGGAGCCCGTGACCCCATCTCCGACACGCTTGTATCCAACTGCCCGTTATAGTTGCGAAATGCTAAGGTCAGTTGAATCGCAGATGGCGCCGTCATGCCGCGCAACGTTGGGCATCTTGAACCGCAGATCATCCTGGCGACGACGCCTTTCCGAGCACGCGGTGGCCAGAATGACGTGAGGACGCGAACAGGCGCCCAGCTGCAGGGCCATGCGCTTCTTCGCCCTCGCCTCGCGTGTGCGATACGAACGAGACGATCCGCTGAATGCCGGTAGGTCTCTTGGCCGGTAGATCCTAGGCAGCCTGGTGCAGCGGCTCGGCCTGGTCAGGAGCAGCCCTCGGCGTGAAGATGGCCGGTACATGAATGGTAAAGGACGAGCCTTTGCCTTCCACGCTCCGAATGGCCACGTCGCCGCCAAGCGCCACACAGAACTGCTTGGTCAGCGTCAGCCCAAGGCCTGTGCCGCCGAAATTTCGTGATATCGACGAGTCCGCCTGCGCAAAAGCGTGGAAAAGCTTGCCGAGATTCTCATCCGAGATGCCGATGCCGGTGTCCTCGACCTCGAACACCAGCATGTCCTGCCCGCCCTCCTCACGCCGCGCGGCGCGCAGCGTGACGCGGCCCTTCTCTGTGAACTTGGCTGCGTTGCTGATGAGGTTAAGCAGGCACTGGCGCAGTTTCCTGTGGTCGGTGGTCGCCGACCCCAGCTCGCCGGCCAGGTCAACCACAAGCGTGTTGTGGTGCGCCTTCATCAGCTGTTCTGCGGTTCCGACCACATCTCTCAGCATGTCATTGACGCAGAAGGCGGCCGAATTCACTTCGACCGTCTCCGATTCGATGCGCGAAACGTCGAGCACGTCGGTCACAAGCGACAGGAGATGGCGCCCTGCCACGTTGATCCGCTGGAGATCGTTAAGCGCTTCCTCGTTGGTTTCCTTTTCAGCCAACTCGTCCAGCAGCATCTCGCTGTAGCCGATCACGGCGTTGAGCGGGGTGCGCAGTTCGTGGCTCATCTTGGCGAGGAAGATTGACTTGGTGCGGTTGGCCCGCTCGGCCTCTTCCATGGCGGCGTGCAGTCGCGCCGACGTCGCGCGCTCGCGCTCCGCCTCGCGCTCGAGGGCTGACTTCTGCAGGATGACCGCAGCGTAGTAGACCGACATCCACGACATGTAGACGAAGGCGCCGAGGACCGAGATCAGGCTGACGTTTCCAAGCTGCTCCACGGGCATGCGCTCGGGGAAGCCGCCGACCAGGAAGTAGGTCATCAGGAAGCCTGCAAACTGCACCAGCAACCCGCCGATCACCAGCAGGGGCCGTTCGGACAGGTAGAAGAATCCGAGCAGCAGCGCGACGAGCAGCCAGGGCAGGAACGGCGAACTCACGCCGCCGTAGAAGAACGATCCAAACAGCGAGACGAAGATCAGCAACTGGCAGGACACAAACGCCGGCGTCCGCAGGTCGCCGAGCATCTTCAGCCAGAACGGCAGCAGCCAGAAGGACGAGATGCAGCATTCGATCGCCCAGAACGCATAGTCCCGGCGCTCATCGGCGAAGAACAGGAACAGGACGACCGCCTGGCCCAGCAGGGGTCCGCAAAGGTGCGTAAACACGAAGTTGCGGCACAGGGTGAGGTCGGACTTTTCGCGCTCGGCTGCGCCTGGAATGAAGCTGTCGATGAGCCTGTTGAAGTATTCGATCATCGCCGCCCTCTGGTTTCGACTCCCACACAGAAAGCCTGATTTCTCTTAAAAAATGGCGCCCTTTGCGTGGTTCATGATGAATCATTGCGCGCGGGGCGCTGACTAACCCGTCATTAGCAGATGATAGGTTAGAGTTACGCCGTGAAAGTCTCAGGTGAGCCGTCGGCTGCGCACCCGAGCGATGGACCATGGGGATCGCAATGACCACAAGGGCAAACTCGGCGCTGGCGCGCCTCGATCAACTGCTCGACTGGTTCATTCCCGCCTCGATCGCCGAGGGCGAGCCCAAGCAGCGCGCGCGGATGTTCCTGCTGTCGCACATCTTCGGACCGTTCCTCGGCAACGCCTTGCCCCTTTGCATGATCTTCCTCGGCTTCAAGCTGGACTATCATCTCTTCATCTTCATCGGATCGATCACCGCGTTCTGGCTTTTCCCGTTCGCCTTGAAATGGACAGGCTGGTACACCGGCCTTGCGGTTCTTTCCCTGCAGATTTTGATCTTCACCGTCCTTTGGGCCTGCTTCAGCTATGGCGGCGTCAACTCGCCCTTCCTGCTTTGGCTGGTTAACATTCCGTTGCTCGCCTTCTTCTACCTCTCGCCTTCCGGCAATCTGAAATACGGGATCCTGGCGATGTTCCTCGCCAATATCGCGGCTTTCGCCCTGCCGGTGATTTTCGGCATGAGCTATCCTGAAGCTGATCTCGATGCACTCCAGCTTCCAGGCCTGCTTTCGCTGGTCAGCGCGCTGGCCTACGTGGCGATGATGGCGCTCTACTACGCCAGCATCTTCGCGTCCCAGGTCGACCTTGAGCAGGTTGTTCACCGCCACAGGGCGAAGGCGCGCGAGCTGCGCCTCGCGACTGAGACTGCGCGCCGCGCCGGCGCTGCGAAATCAGAGTTCGTCGCCAACATGAGCCACGAACTGCGCACTCCCCTCAACGCGGTCATCGGTTACAGCCAGATGTTGCTCGACGATGCAGAGGATCGCGACGATCGCGAGCTGGCGGCTGACCTTCGCAAGATTCACGGCTCCGGACAGCTGCTGCTCCGGCTGGTCAACGACGTGCTGGACTTCTCGAAGATCGAAGCCGGCAAGATGGAGAAAGTAAACGAGCTGATCTCCATCCGCGGCAATCTTTCAGAGCTGGTGGACTCGCGTCGGCTTGCGGCCGCCAAGAAGGGCCTTGCCCTAAGCCTGCTCTTCGAGCCCAACGTCGAATTCGCCCGGCTTGACTGGTCTCTGGCCCGGAAGGCGGTGTCCCATGTGCTGGAAAACGCCATCAAGTTCACGAACAGGGGCTCGGTCGAAATTCGCGTCTGGTGCAGGGGCGACCAGCTCTTCATTGTGATCAAGGACACGGGACCAGGCATGTCGCCGGCCGTGCAGCGGACGCTGTTCGACGCCTTCAACGCACGGGGCGACCAGAGCGACACCAAGTATGGCGGCGCCGGCATCGGCCTCGCGCTCAGCGCCCGGGTCTGCAAGCTGCTCGGCGGCGATATCAGCGCGGTGAGCAAGGAAGGTCAGGGCAGCACCTTCACCCTCCGCCTGCCGCTGGGTTCAATGGAAATGACGAAAGCCGCCTGATCAGGATGCAGGCGCAGCCACAGTAAACGGAGGGCTGGACGTGACCAAGATACTCCTCGTCGAGGACAACGAGATGAACCGGGACATGTTGACCCGCCGGCTCGTCCGCAAGGGATTTGACGTCTGCTCCGCGATCGACGGCCCGCAAGGCGTCGCCATGGCGGAAAGCGAGAAGCCCGACCTCATCCTGATGGATGTCGCCCTTGGCGACATGGATGGGTGGGAGGCGACACAGCTGATCAAGGGTCGCGCCAGCACCGCCAGCATCCCGATCATCGCCCTCACCGCGCACGCTCTCGAGTCCGATCGCCGCAAGAGCATCGAAGTCGGTTGCGCCGAGTTCGACACCAAACCCGTAGACCTGCCGCGCCTGCTCTCCAAGATCGAGAGCTGCCTGCCGAACAGGGTCGCCGCCTGACCGCGTCTTGCGGCTTGCGCTCGATCCAGTTTTCCGGCGCTCAATTTTTCCAGCCTGGAGAAGCCCGCCCCTCACGGCGGGCTTTTCTGACTTCGGCGTCTGCAGTTGAAGTCCGTGACCGCGCGCGAGACGCATCGCGCTAGCGCCAACACACGTCACGCACCGACGCCGTGTCGATGCAACGCTGCAATTCACATAGCCCTTTTAGGTCAGGCTTAATTGCAGTTTGCTATGACAACCTCTCAAGCACTGGACGGTCTACGGAGAGGTTATGTCGGTCTACAAGGGTCTTCCGCCAATCGAAGCGCTTACCGGAAGCATGCGCGATTTTCGCGTTCCCAAGGGCGCCAACATTCTCGATCGCACGCAGCAGTTCACCAGCTGGCAGACGGCGCGTCGCGATAGCGGGCTGTGGCCGCTTGGACGCTCGACCCAGGCCGGTCCCCGCCGCCATGTCGCCGCCTACACCGATCGCGGCGAGCGCATGGAAGGGGTCAACTTCGCGTCGCAGGACTATCTCTCCCTGTCGGGCCACGACGACATCAAGCAGGCCGCGCACACCGCCATTGACGAGTACGGCGTGCACAGCGCCGGCTCCCCCGCCCTCGTCGGCAACACCACCGTCTCGATCGCGCTCGAGAACAAGATCGCCCAGTTCCTCAATGTCGATCATGCGATCGTATTCCCCACTGGCTGGGCCGCAGGCTTCGGCGTCATCAAGGGTCTCATTCGCTCGAACGACCATATCGTGATGGACTCGCTCGCTCACGCCTGCCTCCAGGAAGGCGCCCAGGCGGCGACCGGCAACATCCACCTCTTCCGCCACAACAATGTGGACGAGGCCCGCGCCAAGCTGGCGAAGATCCGCGCGAAGGATACCGCGAATGGCATCCTCGTCGTGACCGAAGGCCTGTTCTCGATGGACTCGGATGTCCCGAACATCAAGGCGCTGCAGGACCTGGCGCACGAGTACAACGCCATCCTGCTCGTCGACGTCGCCCATGACCTCGGCTCGCTGGGGCCCGGCGGCCGCGGCTTCATCGGCGCCCAGGACATGCTGGGCAAGGTCGATATCGTCATGGGCAGCTTCTCGAAGACGTTCGCCTCGAACGGCGGCTTCGTCGCCACCAGCCACCCGCACGTGAAGGAATACCTGCGCTACTACAGCTCGCCGAACACCTTCTCCAACGCCATGTCGCCGGTTTCGGCCGCGGTTGTGCTGCGCGCGTTCGAGATCGTCGACTCGGCGGAAGGCGACGAACTGCGCAATCGCCTGATGACCAACATCCGGCTCTTGCGCGAACTGCTGAACCAGAGCGGCTTCTCGACCTATGGCGAGCCCTCTCCCATCGTCTGCGTGAAGATGGGAACAGAAGGCTTGGCCCGCCTCGTCAGCCGCGGCATCCACGCCAACGGTCTCGTCGCGAACCTCGTCGAGTTCCCGGCCGTGCCCAAGGGCCAGGCCCGGTTCCGCATGCAGGTGATGGCCAACCACACGCCCCGCGACGTCATTGACGCCGTGCACCGTCTTGGCGACGCCCACCACCACGCGCTGAGCGAATACGAGGGCGTCACCACTGGAGCCAGGCCGGTCGTCAAGGTCGAGCCGCAACTCGGCGAATCGACGCCTTCCGTAGCGGCGCCTGTGGTCGACTTGCGTGAGACGTCCCAGGCGGCGCCGGCCGCGGCCGTTCCTGCCGCGCAAAGCCGCCACGAAGGTCGCCTGAACTACACTCTTGATTTCTGGCATGGATTTCGCGCCGTGGGCCGTGCAAAGCGTTCCGCGCGTACGCCTCGATCGGCTGTCTAAGCCGTTAATGCCCTGTTAGCCAAGACGCCCGATTCTCGAACCTGTAACGCCACGGGCGGGATCGGAGTATAACCATGAACCGCGTTGCCCTCGGCGCCGTCGCTGCCACGGCATGCCTCATCGCACC
Source organism: uncultured Alphaproteobacteria bacterium (assembly GCA_963718145.1). GTDB lineage: Bacteria > Pseudomonadota > Alphaproteobacteria > Caulobacterales > Hyphomonadaceae > UBA7672. The sequence goes on from CAVQYJ010000023.1 coordinate 233,321, forward strand.
AGCCGGTCTGGCTCAGGAATCCCAAGGCGGCAACGGCCTGGATTCTGGGTTTGTCCATTTCGGCCTCTCGCGCGTCACGCTCGCCGACGAAGGCGAGATCCGTTCGGGCGGCGTCGCCGTTCCCGGCGCTGGAATCTCGACGACCGAGGGCTACGCCGCCCGCGTCGAAGCTGGCTGGTTCATCTCCGACAACATCGCCCTCGCCTTTTCGGTCCAGGCGCCATTCGAGACCGACAACAACCCAGTCGGCTCGCTCGCGGGCCTTGGAAATCTGGGCACCGACCGGTTCGCCCTGGCGTCGCTTGGTGCGCAGTACCACTTCAACCGCACAGGCGTGATCTCGCCCTATGTCGGGGCCGGTTTGTCCTACTACCACGTGCTCGGCATTGATGACGGCACGGTGCAGAACCTGTCGATCGAAAACGCCTTTGGCAGCGTCGTCCAGCTCGGCGTGGACTTCGCGCTGACTCCGAAATGGAGCCTGAACCTCGACCTCAAGAAGATGTACATCGAAACCGAGGCGACCGGCGTGCTTGGCGGCGCGCCGACCGATTCGACTGCGGTGCTTGATCCGCTCATTATCAGCGCAGGTTTCGGCTTCAAGTTCTGATCCTCTCCTCCGCCGACCCGCGGAGCTAGTGTCAACCAGCGCTGCGCCCACCGGCTCCTTCGGCTGGCTCGGCCATCCGCGTAGGGCGTAAGCCCATGAGCGGTTTTTTAACCAAACCCATCAATGATGCAGGCATTGGTTCGCTGGAGAGAGTCCATGCCCGCTCGTTGTGTTCGCTTAGCCTTGGTCTCTACCGCGGCCCTCGGAGCAGTGTGCGGCGCCTCGGCGCAGGAAAAAGAGCCAGACTGGTTTGTCCACGCCGGCGTCGGCCAGCTGACGCTTGAGGACAATGCCGAGTTCACCGTCGGCGGCGGCCCGCTGCCGGGCGCCGGGCTTCAGACCGATCCCCAGTATACCATTCTCGCGGAGATTGGCCGCTACTTCACCGACGAGATCGCCCTCGCCCTGACGATCGGTCTGCCGCCTACGGCCAAGGCCGACGGCCGCGGTGCGATCGCCGGCCTCGGCCGCCTCGCCGAAGTCACCTACGGTCCGATGGCGCTGACGGCGCAGTATCACCCGTTCCGCACCCAGTGGTTCGACCCCTATGTCGGGATCGGCGCAAGCTACATGATGATCATGGACACCAAGGACGGCGTCCTTGCCAATGTCGAGGCCGAGGATGATTTTGGCGCCGTGCTGCAGGCTGGCGCTACCTTCTCGATCACCGAGACATGGGGCGCCTTCATCGACATCAAGAGGGCGATGCTCGAGACCACGGCAACGGGTACGCTCGGCGGCATTCCCGTCGAATCCAAGATCACGATGGACCCAGTCGTGCTGAGCACAGGCCTCGCCTACAAATTCTAGCCGCGATCCAACCGCCACGACCGCGCGGTCCGTAAAGACCGGCATGCGAACGTGTCGCTTGCGTCGAGTCCCGACGGCAGACGCTTGTCCCATTTGGGGCCGGCCCGCGACCCCAACCGCGTAGCGCTCGACCCACCCGCCCGATCACAGTCCTTCCCTCGCCGGCTCCCGAAACGGGCGATTGTGCATCCGCACAAGGGCTTTGTGCACCTGCGCTCACGCCGCGGAACCAACTCGCCTGGAAGGCGTTCGGTTCCGGATACGTCACTCACCTCACCACAGATGGGTCCGCATGGGCTTCGATGCATTGATCGCAGGACTTCGCGTTGACTCGCGTCCAGAGCCTCGCTCCGGCCCGCGCTTTCTGGATGCCGCCAAGGGCGCGGCGCCGATCCGCAACGCCGTGATGATCGGCAATTTCCCTCCTCGCAAATGCGGCATCGCAACCTTCACCCGCGACACCTTCACTGCCCTCCGCGCCCAGCTTCCATTGGCGCACTGGAGCCTGGTCGCCATGGACGACCTCAAGGCCGACTACGATTTCCCCGCCGAAGTCACCCACACCATCCCGCAGGACGATACCGACGCCTACATCCAGATCGCCGGCGAACTCAACCGCACCGGCGCGGAAGTGGTCTTCGTCCAGCACGAGTTCGGCATCTATGGCGGCGAGGCAGGCTCGCACCTTCTGCTGCTGCTGCGCCGGTTGCAGATGCCGGTGATCGTCACCCTGCACACCGTCCTCGAGAAGCCGACCCCGGCCCAGAAGCGCGTCATGGACGAGATCCTGTCGCTCGCGTCAGCCGTCATCGTCATGTCGGAGATGGGCGCGGACATCCTTGCCCGCGTCCACACCGCCGGCCCCGCAAAAGTCTATGTCATCCCGCACGGCGCCCCAGAGCGCCCTTACGCCTCGCCCGAGCAGTTCAAGCCCGCCCTCGACCTCGCCGGCCACAGGGTGTTCATGACCTTCGGCCTCCTCTCCCCCAACAAGGGACTGGAAACCGTCATCCGCGCCATGCCGGAAGTCCTCGCCGAGCATCCCGATGCGCTCTACGTCATCGTTGGCGCCACCCACCCGCACTTGATCGCCAACGAAGGCGAGAAGTATCGCGATAGCCTCGTGACGCTCGCGACCTCGCTCGGCGTCGCGGGCAATCTGCGCTTCGTCAACCGCTTCGTCGGCGACAATGAACTGGTCGACCTGCTTCAGGCCGCCGATCTCTACGTCACGCCCTACCTCACCGAAGCTCAGATCACCTCCGGCACGCTCAGCTACGCCATCGCGCTGGGCAAGCCCGTGATCTCGACGCCCTACTGGCATGCGAAGGAAGCCCTCGCAGACGGCGTCGGCGTCCTGGTCGCGTTCGGAGACAGCCACGCCTTCGCCCGCGAAATCACCGGGCTTCTTTCCGACAACGCCCGGCGCGACCAGATGGCCCGCCGCGCCTACAAGGCCGGCGAGCCTTCCCGTTGGAGAAAGGTCGCTGCCGCCGCAATCGACCTCGCCCAGTCCGCCCGCGCCACCTACCGCAGCAACGAGGAAAAATCTCTCCGTGCGCTCGCCCGTCCCAGCCTCGTCGCCCTGGAACGCATCACCGACGACTGCGGCGTCGTCCAGCATTCGAAATTCACCGTCCCCGACCGCCGTCACGGCTACTGCACCGACGACAACGCCCGCGCCCTGTCGCTGATGGCGCGTATCTCGGGCGGCGCTTCCGCCAGCCGCATCGCCTACTCCGCCGCCGCCTTCGTCACCCACGCGTGGAACCCTGACACCGGCCGCTTCCGCAACTTCATGGGCTTCAACCGCAACTGGCTCGATGAAGGCGGCTCGGACGATTGCTGCGCCCGCGCCTTCGAGTCCCTCTGCCTCACAGCCCGCCACTCGGACCGAGCCGACCTGCGCGCCTGGGCCTCCCACCTCGCCCGCGACGCTTTCGTGCACGCCGCCGAATGGCGCTCGCTCCGCTCGCTCGCGCTCCTCATCAAGGCGCTCACCGCTGACGCCGGCGCCTCCATCCCGTCCGACGTCGCCACAGCCGCGATCCGGGTCAACGCCCTGAAGCTGCACGACGCACTCGTCGAGGGCCGCGCCAATGGCCACAACTGGTTCGAGCCGTGCCTCTCCTATGACAATGCCCGCCTGCCCGAGGCGATGATCCTTGCGGGCCAGCACCTCCACGACAAGGTCATTCTCAACGCCGGCCTCGACTCCCTCGACTTCCTGATGCGCAAGCAGACCTCGGCGCATGGCTGGTTCACGCCTGTCGCAACATCCAGCTTCGACGCCACCAGCGCCTGCCATCCTGCCTTCGACCAGCAGCCGATCGAAGCCCTGGCCACGGTCGATGCATCTCTCGCCGCCTACCGCGCCACCAACGATCCGCGCCGCGCCAGCATCGCCCGCGACGCTTTCCAGTGGTTCGACGGGCACAACGACCATGGACTCAGCCTCGCCAACCCTGATGATGGCGGCTGCTTCGACGGCCTCACGGCTGACGGCTGCAACCAGAATCAGGGCGCCGAATCAATCCTGTCCTACCAGCTCGCCGCCGCCGCCATGCGCGATCACCTTCGCCAGAAGGCTCAACTGATCTAGATCAACTCCCGCTCCTGCACGGCGGACCCATGATTGAGCTGAAGCATTTCGACACCGAACTCGGCGCCGATCCCTCGCGCGTTGTGCTCCGGCCGTTCACCATCCTGTCCGAGCCCCGCTCCACCGCGCATGGCGTGATGACGCGGGCCGAGCGCATCGCCAAGGCCGTGCTGCGCCTGTCGGACGAGGAATGCCAGACCTACCTCGCCGCCGTCGACCACGACTTCTTCGGCCGCCACTGGCAGACCCACGCCATCTTCCTCGACCGCTTCAGGGAAGTCGCCCAGCTCATGGGACTCGAAGACGTCAACGAGGCGCACGCCAAGCTGATCGGCGCCTATTTCAGCCACGAATACTCCTACGCCGCCGCCGCAGTGATGAACCCCTCCATCGTGCCCCACCCGGACCAGACCGGCATGCACAACGGCTCCGTCCGCTTCGTGCTGTCGCTGCGCACGGTTGGCGAGGGCCACATCTCCTCCATCTCGTTCCGCGAAGGCGTCGCCACCTCCGACGGCAATTTCAGCCTCTGGCCCGAAGCGCCCTTCGCCATTGCCGCGTCCGCCGATGGCCATGACGGCGAAAATGGACCGGTCACGGTCCGCCGCCACGAGTCCTCTGCGCTCTCCGGCAATGTCATCTTCCCGATCACGCGCGCGCAGAAGAACGGCCTTGAGGATCTGCGCCTCGTCCGCTTCAGCGAGGAAGACGGCAGCCACATCTATGTCGGCACCTATACCGCCTACAATGGCCGCGATGTCGGCTGCGAGATGCTCACCACCGACCGCTTCTCGGAATTCAACCTCACGCCCCTGCGCGGCGCCGCCGCCCAGCACAAGGGCCTCGCCATCTTCCCGCGCCGCATCGACGGACGCTATTCCGCAATCGGCCGGCTCGATTCCGAAAGCCTTTATTTCCTGCAGAGCGACGATCGTTTCATCTGGAATTACGGTCGCCGCATCATGACGCCGAAATACCTGTGGGAGCTGGTGCAGATGGGAAATTGCGGCTCTCCCATCGAGCTTGACGAGGGCTGGCTCCTGCTCACCCACGGCGTCGGCGCCATGCGGCAGTATTCGATGGGCGCAGCCCTGCTCGACAAGAACGATCCGTCGAAAGTCCTTGGACGCTCTGTCGAGCCCTTCCTCACGCCGATCGACGAGACGCGCGAGGGCTATGTTCCCAACGTGGTCTACACCTGCGGCGGCCTGAAAGTCGGCGAGACGCTGCTCCTCCCCTACGGCGTCGCCGACTCCAGCGTGCGCTTCGTATCGCTGAAGATCGCCAGCCTGCTGGCCACTCTCAGCTAGCAGATCGGCCATGGTCGCCACGGACTCTCGCCTCCGCCCGCGGCCCGCCGCTGCACCCAACTTTCCGAAACTCAACCGTCCTCCGCCCCGGAAGCCCCGCTTCCGAGGCCGCACCCGCATGCGTCTCCCTCACTCCTGCGCGCGCAGGTAGCGCAGCACGACCGGGACTTTCTTCGCGCGTCCTTCAAGCCTATCGTCTCTCGACAGAGTTCAGAGACCACGCCGCCAGAATCCGGGGAGAGACAGATGCTCAGGGCCGCAACTCCGCTGGTCGTCCCTGCCTTCATGGCCCTCGTGCTCGCAGCCGCCTGTTCCAGCCTGCCAAGTGTGCAGAGCGGCATATCCGTCGAGACCGTGTCGAACCGGGCGGATCTCGTCTCGGGCGGCGACGTGCTTGTGCGCGTGATCCTGCCTGCGGGCGCCGATGCCGCGCAGGCGAGGCTCATGCTGAACGGCGCTTCCGTACCGGCTGCGCTCAGGCCGGCGGCGGATGGCAAAGGATATCTCGCGCTGGTGAGCGGGCTTGCCTCGGGCAGGAACACGCTGGGCCTGGCGTCAGGCGGCAAGACGGCAAGGCTGGACGTGACCAACCACGCCAATGGCGGACCGGTCTTCTCCGGTCCGCAGATCCAGCCCTGGACCTGCCGCGAAGGCGCACGCGACGCGCAGTGCAATCGCGCGACGACCTACAGCTACTCCTACATGCCCACCAGCGTTCCAGCGGCGCCAGCCGAAGGGCGCGGCGCTCCAGCCTCTCCCTTCAAGCCCTACAATCCTGCCTCGCCGCCCACCGATGTGGCGCGGGTGACATCGAACGGCGTGAGCATGCCCTACATCGTGCGCACGGAATCCTTTAGCCAGAACCGCTCGGGCGTATCGGTCGCGGTGTTGTTCGATCCGGCGAAGCCCTGGGACGCCTTCGCGCCGCAGACGCAGTGGAACAAGGGCGTGCTGGTGCTGCAGGGCGCCGGCTGCGGCACGGGCTATGGCGAGCAGCCCGCTGGATCGCCGCTGAACGAGCGGGCGCTCAGTCAGGGCTTCGCCGTCGTCACCGTCGCCCTGCTCCACAACACGATCAACTGCAACCCCGTCGTCCAGGCCGAGGCGGCCATGATGGCAAAGGAACACATCGTCGAAACCTATGGCCCGTTCGATCTCATCTTCGGCATGGGCTCGTCGGGCGGCGCGATCTCGCAGATCATGGACCAGAACGCCTATCCGGGGCTTTATGACGGACTGATCCTCAACCACCTGTTCGCGGACTCCGACGCCTCGCGCGTGGCCGCCTATGATTGCCGCGTCGTCTACGATGCGTGGACCAGGGCGCGCGAGCCGTGGACCGAGGCGCAGAAGGTGGCTGTGGTCGGGATGATCAGCGGCTGCAACGCCAGCCCGACCCGGTTCGAAATCTACAATCCCTCCGTCGGCACCGGATGCGACGTGGCGGACGACAGGAAGTTCGACGCCGTGAACAATCCGAAGGGCGTTCGTTGCACCCTGCAGGACTACGAAGTGAACCAGGTCGGCCGGCGCGACGACGGCTACGCGAACTCACGGCTGGACAATGTCGGACTTCAGTACGGGCTGAAAGCGCTGATGGCCGGCGCGATCACGCCGGCGCAATTCGTCGAGCTGAATGCCGGCATCGGCGGCCACGACATCAACTTCAAACCGACGCCGTCTCGCACCGAGGCGGATCGGGCCGGCCTTGCGCGGCTCTACCAGGCCGGCATCGCCAACACGCAGACCAACCTCGCCGAAACGCCGATCATTGAGACGCGGCTGTCGGTTACCGATTTCCACCAGCCGTTCCACGCCGTGATGGTGCGCGCGCGGCTGGAGCGAGCGCAGGGGCATCACGACAACTACGCCCTCTGGCGCACACCCGGCGCACGCGAGGCCGCGATGGATGGCGCGTTCGACGTGATGGTCTCGTGGATCAAGGCGATCAAGGCGGACACGCGCGATATGCCGACGGCTCAGAAGGTCAGGGACAACAGGCCGGCGCTGGCGAAGGATCGCTGCATCGTGGAAGGCGCGGACCAATCATTGTCTGCATGCGCCAGGCCGCTCGAACTGACCCGCGTGCTTGCCGGCGCCGCCGACACCAACGACACCGGCAAATGCCAGCTCAAGCCGTTGAAGCGAACCGACTATGGCTCGGTAAGTTTCACTGAAGCGCAGTGGTCGAGCCTGCAGAAGACATTCCCAGCCGGCGTTTGCGATCACTCCAGACCTGTGGTCGATTTCGGCAGGACGATTCCATGGCGGGTCTATTCGGGCGATGGCAAGGCCAGGCCGCTCGGCCCCGCGCCGAAGTCTCGCTAGGTTCGCAGCCATGGCCGCAAAGCCTGTTAGCATCGAACTCGACGAGGGCCAGGTTTCTGGACTGTGGGACAAGCCTTCTGGCGCGACAGCTGCGCTGGTGCTCGCCCATGGCGCCGGCGCCGGGATGACTCACAGGCACATGGCGGCGACTGCCGAAGGCCTCGCCGAGCGGAAGATCGCGGTGCTGCGCTACAATTTTCCCTACATGGAGAAGGGATCGAAGCGTCCGGACTCTCCTGCGATCGCTCAAGCGGCCGTGCGGGCGGCAGTTGCCAAGGCGGGCAAGCTGGCGGCGGGCCTGCCGCTGTTCGCGGGCGGCCGGTCGTTTGGCGGGCGGATGACGTCGCAGGCGCAAGCCGCGGAAGCCCTGACGAACATCAAGGGCCTCGTCTTCTTCGCCTGGCCCCTGCACCCTGCCGGCAAGCCGGGCGTCGAGCGGGCGGATCACCTGTCGAAGATAAAGCTGCCCATGCTGTTCCTCTCGGGCGACAAGGACCCGCTGGCGGAACTCGACCTTCTGAAGCCGACGATCAGGAAGCTGGGCGCCCGCGCGAAGCTGGTGCTGGCCGATGACGCCGACCATTCCTTCCATGTGCCAGCAAAGACCGGACGCAAGGACGCCGACGTGATGGCCGGCCTGCTCGACGCCGCGCGGGACTGGATGGCGAAGGTCTGAGAGTCCGCCCTTGAATCGGGCTATGCGCCGCCCGCTGAATTCAGCGTTCCTCGATCAGTTCGATCTCGTTGCCTGCCGGATCTTTGACAAACCCGATTTTCGAGCCCGACGCCGCCGACTTTGTCGCTGGACGCGATACCACTCCGCCTGCCTTGACCGATTTCGCCATGACGGCGTCGAGGTCCGAAACACCAAATATGAGATTCGACACCGACGGCGCGGGAGCTGCTGGCGCCCGCAGGATGATCACGACCTTCGGAAGCTTGCTGGCGGACGCCGCCTCAACCGTTTCGCCATAGTTGAGAATGATCTCGAACAGGGCGCCGTCACGGTCGATGCGCCGGATTTCCTTGAGGCCGAACACCGACTGGTAGAATGTCGCCGTCTTCGCAACATCAGGCGCCGAGACGCGGGCGCTGCGCAGGCGCGACTCCTGTGCTCCAGCCGGCCCGGCAGCGACCAGAGCAGCAAGGGCGATGCTCGCAAGAATCCTCATCATGTGGCCCCCTTACTTGCCTTCGCCTGGCGCTGCCTTCGACGCCGACAGCGTCGCCGGCGGCGGGATCGGCACATGCGGCCCGGCAAGGATGACCCCGCCGCGAGTCAGGCACGATGCCGTCCTTGACGCGGTACTTGTTGGTGAAGAAAGCCATCAGCCGCGGCCCCTCAGGCGGCGCGACGGATTTGTAGGACGCTACCTGCGTCGCCTGCTGTCTTGCGTCCGGCGTCATCACATAGGCCGGGATCGCGTTGATGCGCATCGCCGTGGAGATATGCGTCTTCTCACCTCCCGGCCCTGTCGGACTGTAGTCGGCATTGCGCTTGAGCGAATACCAGACGCCCGGAAGCTCGACCCAGGTCAGCTGCTCGATCACCGAACCGCGCGCCTCGACCCAGCCATTGTAGATGTCCTTCCACGGACGATAGCCGCCCAGCATGCCGGACAGCGTCCCGTCAGGCTTCATCTCCAGATCGACCCTCGCCTTCAGGAGCTGGAGGTAGCGCGTATAGCTCGGATCGCGCAGCCAGATCTCGTCGGTCGCCTGGTCGGACACGATGTGGCCGTTCACGGTCCTGACGTCCATCAGGCCTTCAAAGCGCGCGTGCGGCTGGATGCGGAAGGTGTAGTTCCTGGCGATCTCGCCGAGACCATCCTTCACCAGCGCGTCGCTGCTGTCATAGAAACCGATCTTGACCTTGTCGTCATTCATCGGGTCGTTGCCCTCGCCGCGAACAACGATGGCGACGGTCCACTTGCCTTCGCGCATCTCGTCATTGCGGCTTTGCGCGCCGTACGACATGCGCGGCGGCCCGCGATAATTCTTCCAGCAGCCGAGCGACTTGTAGAACTGGTTGTCGATGCCCCGTTCGCCCCTGGGGCTCACGAAACCGGTATTCGTATCGCCGTCGAGGTCCAGTCCCTCGCCGATCTTGCCCGTGACGCCAACAAGGCCCGGATCCGCTCCGGCTTCTGGATTGACGTAGATGTTCTCGCGATCATTGCCGCGGAAAGCCATCTGGTTCTGGCCATGGTTCGGAATGCGGAAGGGATGGGACGGATCGCGCAGCCAGCGAGCCTCCTGCTCGGTGTAGCCGACCTTCATCAGGACCTTGACCCAGTCCGGCTCGCCATTGGTGCCCTTCGGGCAGTCCGTGCCGGGATCGGCCAGGCCGGCCTTGGCGCCATAGTACATCGCCGGCTCGTACCATTCGACGACGTAGGTCTTCGTCCATTCCGCGGCGGCGGTTCCTGTCGCGCCGAGCGCAACAGCTGCAATTCCCAGAAGTTGAAGGAGTCCGGTTTTCATGTCCTGTCCCCCTAAGCCATGACTTCGCTGATCGGACGCGAGGTCTTCATCGCGCCCGCGCCGAACTCTCCAACGGCCAGACCCGCAAGCTGCTGCGCCGTGAGCGACACGCGCGTCACCGACTCGCCCTTCATCGCGATATGCTGGCCCGCCTTGTGCCTCCCGCCAGCTCCGCCGGCGAACAGGATCGGGATGTTCTCCAGCGAGTGGATTTTCGCATAGCCCGTGTCGCTGAACGCCATGATGAGGCTGTGGTCGAGCAGCGTGCCGTCGCCTTCCTTGATCGCCTCCATCTCGTTCAGGAAGTCGCCGAAGGCCCGCATGGTCAGCCCCGCGAGTTCGCTCGACTTCGGCTGGTAGCCGATCCTGGCGTCGGTGGGCTCATCATGCGTGATCTGGTGATAGGTCTTGGTGTCGCCGGCCACATAGGTGATCGAGGAGCCGGGCGAGTGAACCATGTTGAAGACCCGCGTCTGGTTGCACGCGAGGCCCATGGCCAGCAGCTTGGCCATCGTCTTCACATGGTCGTTGACGACGTCGAGCGTCACGGATTTCGGCGTTTCCTCGGGCGACCCCGGAATGACGCAGGCTTCGCATTTTTCCGGCCGCTGCAGTTGCAGCGCGAGCTGGTTTTCAACCTCGCGCAAGGATGTGAAATACTGATCCAGCTTGACCTGGTCGGTGCGTCCCACGTCGGCCATCAACGCGCGCCGCTCGTCGCCCACGGCCGACAGCACGCTCTTGCGCAGCATCGTGTCGGGATCGGGCTTCCAGTCCGGATTGTTGGGATCCTGGAAGCCGTTGCCGAACAGGCGCGTGTAGAGCGAGATCGGCGTCGTTTCGGGGGTCGCGAATGTCTTGCCCGTGCGTGTGGAATAATTCGCCGAGGCAATCCCGGTTGCCGACAGGTCGATCTGCTTGAAGCGGCTGGAGGCGCCCAGCGCATCCGCGATCTTGGTGTCGAAGGACGGCGCCTCCATCTGGTTTGTCAGGGAAGGGGCAATGCCGGAAAGGATGGAAGCGTGGCCGCTCCAGTGAACGATGTTCGGCTTGCCGTCGCCGATGACGCGGAAGCCCGAGAAGACCGACACCTTGTCGCGCAGATGGGCGAATGATTTCAGTTCCGGCGTCACCTCATAGCCGCGGCCTGTCTTCTTCGGAACCCAGCGCGTTCCGCCACTGGGCGTGTCTGTCAGCCCCAGCCCCCAGAAATACGTGCCGAAGCGAACCGGAAGCTTGGCGCCATCCGCCCAGGCCGCCCCGTTGCCATCAAGGAATGTGTCGAGGGTCGGTATGCCGATGCAGACGGCAGCCCCGCCGAGCAGTCCGCGCATGACGGATCGGCGATTGAAGCGGTTCGTCATCTTCCTTCTCCAGGAGAGGTTTTGGCCGCGCTGCCGGATGCGGGCGGCGCGGATTTGGGTTCGAGGTTTGCGGGCTTGACGACCTTGAAGAATTCGGGGCTCGCAATCATGCTTCTGTACAGGTCCGCCATGCGATATCCAGCCTTGGCGAAAGCCGCGGTCTGTCCGGTGAGATAGTCGCTCTCCTTGTAGTCGACCGGCCTGCCCTGCCCGTAATAATAGACGTTGCGAACCAGGCATGCCGGCACGAGGGGGCTGTCGTGAAGATATCGTCCCAGCCCCTGCGCGCCTGAAAACGTCGTGGCGCCGATCTCCGCGCTCACATCGATGGGCTGCCCGTTCTCGAGCGTCCGGCGCTGCCCCATCCCGTCAAAATGCTCCAGCGTCAGGCCGACCGGATCGCTCATGCGGTGACAGGTCGAACAGCCCGGATTGGTCATGTGGTCGATCAGCCGCGAGCGCACAGTCCCGTTGGCTGTCGCCTGAACCTTGGAGAAGTCCACATTGGGCGGCGGAGGCGGCGTCGGCACGCATAGGAAGATGTCGTTGAGATTGACGCCTCTGAGCGTCGGCGACGAACTGCCGGGGTGCGCAAACAGGGAGAGGAATGTCGCCTGCGTTAGAACTCCCGATCGTTCGGAGTCTTCCGGAAAGCTGATGCGCGCCCACGTCTCCGCCGATGGGTAGGGCACGTTGTAGACCGCCGCCAGCGAGCGGTTCACATAGGTGTCGCGCGTCGTGAAGATATCGCGATAGTCGCCTCCGCGGACAACCAGCAGGTCGACAAGCGATCTTCAGCGTCTCCTCGCGCGCGCCATCGGCCACCGCCTGCGAGAACATGGGATAGGTCGCCGGATCCTTCGTCAGATTGTCGAAGCCATCGAAGCGCAGCATGTCGGTGAAAAAGGCGCGCACGCCCTCAGCCAACCGCGGTGATGCAATCATCCGTTCGACCTGCCTGCCCAGGACGTCGGGCGCATGGATCGCTCCGGTGCGCGCCGCCTGCAGCAGGTCCGCATCGGGCGCGCTGTCCCACAGGAGATACGCCAGCCGCTCGGCTTTCGTGTAGCCGTCGAGACGGAATTCCCCGGGACGCGCTGGATCGGCCTCCGCCCGCTCCACCCTGAACAGGAACTCCGGCGAGACCAGCAGGCTGATCAGCGAGAATTTCAGTCCCTTGTAGAAATCGCCTGAAACGCCTGCAGCCTCGCGCCAGGTAGCCAGGCGGCTGGCGGTTTCTGCGCCGCTCAGCGGCCGCCGGAAAAGCTGCTGGCCGCGCGTCTTGATGAACTGCTCGGCGCAGGCGGCATCCACCGCGCCGGCGGGTGCGGGCCTGCATCCAACCAGCGCATCACGATTTTTTCCGTCGATGACCTGATCGGAGATTGAGCGGGCCACCGTGAAGTATTGCTCAAGGCCCGTCGTTGAAATCGAAAGCTGCGCGTTGCCGATCGCCTGAAGCCCGTCCTGGCGCTGCTCCGGTTCGAACCTCGCGTTGATCGATATGTCTGGCCCGAAGGCGTCCGCAATGATGCGCCGGTACTGACTTTCCGTCAGCCGCCGGTACGCGACCTTGAAACTTGACGTATCAACGAAGGGAGCTTCGGCGCTGTCCGTCGGCGCCGCTTCAACGTGGTGGACAGGGGAATTGCTTCCAACAGTCGTCGAGCAGGCGACCATGGCGCCGAGCGAGGCCGCCGCCGCGGCCAGGATGGCCGTCCTTGCTTGCATTCTCGCCTCCCGCTCCGCCGGGATCTTGCGCCCCGAACCGGCCTGAATAGACACCAATCCGGGCGCAACGGCCAATAACAAACTTCGGCGTCCTGCAACCCTGTGCTCGGGCGCGGGACATTCAGCGGATCTCGTTGCCCCAGCGCCCAAGCGCCCAAGCGTCCCCTGGGACACGCAGCAGGCGAAGCAGCGCCAGGTCGGCAGGATCGATCCCTGCCCAGGCATCGCTGGACGGTCCGGTCCGGGGGAGGAGAAACGTTGGCCTAGACGTCGAAGATCGACTTTGAGCAGCTTCTGTCCCGTCACGCAGAGCCCCGTTGCCTCACCCTTCGCCGCCGGGCATCGTGGACGGATGCGCCTGTTCCGTTGCGCGATTGTCGGCCTCGCCGTCCTTGCGTCCTGCAGCCCGGGCTCACCGGACGCAGGTCCGGCCCCCTCGTCCTGTCTGAAAACGGCGGCCGCAAATCCTGCGCCATCGACTGCTGGGATGACGCACGTGGAGGGTGGCGATTTCGTCATGGGCGCCAGGCCGATGCACAGCGAAGAGGGGCCGCCGCGCCCGACCCACGTCGAATCGTTCTCGATCGACACGACCGAGGTGACCAATCGCGACTTCGCGCAGTTTGTCGCCGCGACCGGTTACGTCACCCTGGCAGAGCAACCGCTTGATCCAAAATCCTATCCAGGCCTTTCGGCGGACCTGCTGCAGCCGTCGAGTCTCGTATTCGTGGGCGCCGACCGTCCTCGCGCCGGGCCCGGCGACTGGTGGGCCGTGGTTCCGGGCGCTCACTGGAAGCGTCCGCTGGGACCAGGAAGCTCGATTGAAGGGCGCGACCTGTGGCCGGTTGTGCACATCGCCTGGGCCGACGCGATGGCCTATGCCGCCTGGCTCGGCCGCGACCTTCCGACCGAAGCGGAGTGGGAATATGCGGCTCGCGGCGGACTTGACGGCGCAACCTATGGCTGGGGTGACGCTGCTGTGGGCGAGACGCCACGCGCCAATACCTGGCAAGGGATCTTCCCCGTGAACGATTCAGGTGAAGACGGCTACAAGGCCGAGACGGCGCCGGTCGGTTGCTTCCCGCCGAACGGCTTTGGACTCCACGACATGTCGGGAAACGTCTGGGAATGGACGCGCGACTGGTACGCGCCGGGGCTGGATGCAGACGACGCGACGGCGCGCGGTCCTGCGGAATCGCAATCCCTTGATCCCGGCGAACCCGGCGTCGCCAAGCATGTCATCAAGGGCGGCTCATTTCTTTGTGCGGACAACTACTGTCTCCGCTATCGCCCGTCGGCCCGGCAGGCAGGGCCTACCGACACAGGCTCCAGTCATATTGGTTTCCGCACTGTGTTGCGCGACGTCACCGTCGGGGCGCAGTAGCGGCCGGCCGGAGGACGTGATTGCCTGCGGCCCTAGTTCGGGAGTTCCGGGGAATGGCGGATCAGTTCGCAAAACTCGTTGCGCGCATGGCGATGGCGGCTGCCTTGTGCGCCCTGCAGGCGTGTTCGCCACAAAAGGCGCTGGCCCCCAGCGCGGATCAAGCCGCACCTCCAAGAAACATCGTCTTCATCCTGCTGGACGACCTGCGCTTCGACGCCATGGGCTTCCTGACTCCCGGCCTTGAAACGCCCAACATCGATTTCCTGGCGGCGCACGGCGTCTACTTTCCGAACGCAGTGGTGACCACGTCGCTTTGCTCGCCGAGCCGCGCAACGATCCTGACAGGCCAAACCACGGCCAATCACCGCGTGGTGGACAACAACAACTCTTCCGAGGACGGCCTCGTCTTCTTTCCGAAGTATCTGCAGCAGGCAGGCTATCAGACAGGTTTCTTCGGCAAGTGGCATATGGGCAATGCGACCGACGCGCCGCGCCCGGGCTTCGACAAATGGGTCAGCTTCAGGGGCCAGGGGACGTATTTCCCGACGGACGCGCTGACGCGCGAGCAGGTCGCCAACGGCCAGGTGCAGATGCTCAATGTCGACGGCAAGGAGACGAAGCGCGCCGGCTATATCACGGATGAGCTGACCAGCTACGCGCTCGACTGGCTTCAGCATGGGCGCGATCAGTCGAAACCCTTCTTCCTCTACCTCTCGCACAAGGCTGTTCACAGCGATCCACTGACCACGGAGAAATACACGGACCAGTACAGGCAGCTCGACATCAAGCTGCCGGCCAGCATGGCCAACACGGAATCGAACAATCGCGGCAAGCCGATGTGGGTGCGCAACCAGCGCAACTCGTGGCACGGGGTGGACTTCCCCTATCATTCCGACCAGGACCTCCGGGATTATGTCCGGCAGTACTACAGGACCCTGAGCCCGGTGGACGACAGCGTCGGGCGTCTTCTCGCTTATCTGCGCGACGCGGGACTCGAGAAAAACACCTTGGTCGTCTTCTACAGCGACAATGGCTTCCTGTTCGGCGACCACGGCCTCATCGACAAGCGCAACGCTTACCAGCCATCGGTGCGTGTGCCGCTTGTGATGTATGCGCCAGGACTTCTGCCCGAGGGCGTCGTCAATCCAACGCGCGTGAGAAATCTGGATATGGCGCCGACATTTCTCGACGTGGCCCGCATGCCGCCGCCCGGACAATTCGAAGGCCGCAGCTTCCTTCCTGTTGCGACGGGCGCGGTGACGCCCGACGTCTGGAAGGCGCCGGACTTCATCTACTCCTATTACTGGGAGTGGACCTTTCCGCACACGCCCACGACCTTTGCGATCGAGAGCGGAACGACGAAATACATCCAGTACCATGGCGTCTGGGACGTAGAGGAACTCTATGACCTGTCAAAGGATCCGGATGAACTCGACAATCTCATCGACGATCCTGCATGGCTTGAAACCAAGATTGATCTTCGCGATCGCCTCTTCGCGGGCCTCGCCAACGAGCGCGGCGAACACGTCGTGCCCTACAGCAAGCGCAATGCCGAAGGCATTGTCTGGCGAAATGAAAGCGGCGCCCGCGCCGCCGACTTTCCGTCAAAATGGCTCAAGCCTCCCAACCGGCCAGACAAGCTGAGCGGTGTTTTCCCACAAACGCCTGCCAAACGCGATTGAGCTTGGATCCATGTCAGCGCGGAAGCGATCAACGCTTCAACGTCCCTGGCCCGAAGATGGAAAACCTCTGGCTGTGTGGCGACCGAAATGGGGTCGACGCTCTCCGAATTCCCTGCTTGCAGGGAATTTTCCCCGATTTTGCGACCGCTCTCGAGGGGCAGACCGCGCGCAAGGACCGGCAACTAGCCAAGTTTTTCCATTCTCGGCCGCGTCTCCGCGTGAAAAGAGCAGGGAATTTTCAAGCGGGGTGCAGGGAATTCTGGAACGCCTAGCAGGGAATTTTTCCGATTTGGCTGGCGCAGCGGGCGGCAGTCGAGCGAAGCCTCCCGACATGAAAGACCGAACCGGACCAAGCTCTGGCGCGATGGAGACAACCCCGGACACCGGCCACTCCCGTCCGCCGGTTCACTCGCGTTGGAAGACCCAATCAGGCAATCCGCGAGGTCGGCGTCCGAAGCATCCGGCGGTCGCTTCCGACCAGCCGACCTCAGACCCACCAGCTGAGAGCAAAGTCGGTTATGGCCAACCTCCCCGCCATTCGCGTTGGAAGCCAGGCCAATCCGGCAACCCGCGCGGTGGCCGCCCGCGCGACATCTTGCAGGAAGTCCTGCTTTCACCCTTTCCGGTGAAAATCGGCGCACGAACCGAGATGGTGCCCGCGCTGGACGTCATGCTGCTCCGTATTCGGGCGCGAGCATTGGAGGGCGATCAAAAGGTCATCCGCAGCCTCATCGAGCATTTCGGTAGCGAGTCTTTCGAGCGCACGCTTGTGCGTCGCAGCGCTTATCAGGCAGTTGGTGTCGCTACATCCGGCGCTAGCCCAGCTCGCGCTCCAGGAGTAGTACCTTCGTCATTGCTTCGCCGGCAGGAAGCTCAATGACGTCCAAACTCGGCGTCGGATGGGCGGGGCTATCGAGGCGGAACAAAACAAATAGACGACCGCAATTAGGGCTTCGTGGTTTGCGGTTGCCGATGAACAGCGCTTCAGTATGTGTAAGCTAACGATGATCTCTTGGGGGATGTTGTGAACGTTTTCGACCTCGATCGGCATGTAGTCGATCAATACTCCCGCTTCGCTCGCTCGTTCACGAAGATTCGCGGTACAGACATTTCAGCGCAGCTAAACGCGGCGTACGAAAATGGGCAGTTTTGGCCTGACCCTCTTATTCAGTTGAACCCAAGGTTCAAACCAGGCCCTTCGATCCGAGAACTTGTAGAGTCCGCTACGCTGCAGCCCGGCGCCCTCAAGCTATTTCGTGACGTCCCCCGCCTGCATGCCCACCAGGGACAGGCGGTCGATCTCGCAATCCGAAACCAGTCTTTTGTTGTGACGACCGGGACCAGGGCCTCGAAGACGTTTGCGCGGATGCCAGCCGGTTCACCGGCGACCTCGCCGCACTAGCGGGCATGAGCTTGGAGAGGCGGCGCGAGGCGTTCGAAGCCATACTTGACGCTTCCCGGACGGGCCTCGCCGTACGTACCGACGCCCTGGACCTCAACCGCCTAGAGGAGCTTGGCCGCCGCCGGCAACAGATTCGCCCGCCCTGGGGCTTCTCCGACACCGAACTACCCCGGCATGCAGGAGCACTCGTCGTTGGTGCGGCGCCAGCGATGCGCACGCAACGTGAAGCGGACACGCTCATTCGCACCGGCCAGCAAAGCCTGCTCGGCCGCAAGATCAAGAAGCTGGTCGATGCATCCATGAAGCGGGAGGCGTACGATCGCCTTCTGACGGCGATGACGGATCGACTCGCGTCAGCAGGATTGCTAGCGCCGACCCAACTTGGCGGAGCATCGCGAGGGTATCGGGTCGCAAGCGAGCGAGTTAGCTTTCACGAGCGCGCACCGAAGGACGGTTCGAACCGCTATTTCGTGTCACTTTACACAACGATTGCCGACGCCCTTCTGCAGGGCGGAGATCTCCTTTTCGGAAACGAGGCGCGTGAGCACACTGCGCAGGTGGATGCTCGGCGCCGCGAGCTCCGGGAGCACCGGTTCCGCTATGGAGAGAAAGAGAAGTCCATTCTCTCCAAAGCGCAGGCGGAGCTTGCGGACCTGCGCGAGCCGGGCCGCTTCCTACCCGTGCTATTCTGTTCGCCAACGATGGAGCTTGGCGTCGACATATCGGAGCTGGACGCGGTCTTCCTCCGCAACGTTCCACCCAGTCCGGCCAACTATGCGCAGCGTAGCGGGCGCGCCGGCCGCGGCGGATCGGCCGCGTTGGTGC
Organism: uncultured Alphaproteobacteria bacterium; assembly: GCA_963718145.1. GTDB lineage: Bacteria > Pseudomonadota > Alphaproteobacteria > Caulobacterales > Hyphomonadaceae > UBA7672. The sequence goes on from CAVQYJ010000023.1 coordinate 251,853, forward strand.
TGACCTACTGCGCGGCCCAAAGTCCGCACGATCAGTTCTTCTTCGAACATCGACAGGAAATGGTTCAGGGTGTTGTCCGCCCGCCAGCTATCGACCTGGCGGAAACTCCGGGAGAGCGCGGAGTTCGGTGCAATCATAGACGACGTGGTCGCCGACGAATCCGTCCAGTACCTCATCAATCACCCACCCAACTGGCTACGTTACGATGAACGGCGCGCGGTAATGGAATGGGATCGCTATGCTGGACCGCGCGATCCAGCCAACGCTCTCGTTTGGGCGCTAAACCGCATTCGGAACAACCTGTTTCACGGCGACAAAGAGTTCGATGGGACCGAACGCGACGAAAATCTTCTAGGCGGCGGGCTCCGCGCAATCGAGATGATCTTGGACGGGATACCCGAACTCGCTCGACAGTTTCGGTAGACGGGCGCGCAGGTCTTTATCTGCCTCCGGTCGGAGCGCCGGCCCGCCGCAAGATGTCGCCAACCGTCGAACCGCCGACCCGGTAGACTACGGGGGCGCAACTGAGTACCGTCGCTGTGCAGGCCCGTCCCCCCAACCCAGGGTCTGCATGGGAAGGGCGCTCCACATCGGGCGCTCTTCTTTTATAAGGGCTCAACCAAGATATTCATCGGAGGCGGTGTCATGCACAGCGCCCCTTCTGTTGGCGATGACCCATGACGGATGTCCGAACGCCTTAGCGTCCGCCGAAGACGCCGCACGCAGATGCGCCAGGCGGACAACGCAAATACCTTTCGCGCATTGCTGCCGTCGGCGTGACGCACCCGTATCGCAGGAATTGTCGGCGCAACAGCTCTTCAGATTAAGTACCCAAACCCACCTGTCGTGATGTTATGGGAGATGCGCTAAGCTTGCGCAGCTAGATCCCCTTAGGGCCAAAATCGGGCCCCGGACGAGGCCCGACCGAATGACGGCATTGTCTTTAAGAGGAGGCAGCTGCCGCGTGCCTGAATTTGTCCAAGGCGGTGTGTCTCATATTGCTCCGCAACGAGCGCGGTGTTGCAACGCGGTCGGCTGGCTGCTCGTCCACGGACCCAGATATTATTTCGGCAGGGCACACCATACCGCGCTAACGGGAGACGCAAACGCATGCGTCATCCGGCAACTCATCAGCGACCATTATGCGAAACCAGTCTCTCGCATTTCTACCGAACTGGAAAAACTCGGCTTTCGACACGATGCCAGAGACTCGCTCGCGGAAACGGCCTCATTGCCCGCACTTCGCGAACTCAGTTCAAGTCTCTATGGAGATTCTTGAGAGCTATGTCCCGGAGAGTAGTCCTCTATTCAGAGGCTTCAGGATGACCGGCTCGGAAACCGGAAGACCCTGGCTGGCAGAGAGAGATTCGAACCATCGGATGATCTTGTTGCGGTGACAATTTCTTGCTTCGCATCAGATAGTTAGCTCACGTTGGACTGTAAGTCCCCTAAAGCCTTGGATCCACCGGCTCGCTTTCCAGTGCCAGCACGCCAAATACGCATTCGTGCACGCGGCGTAGCGGTTCGCGCGCGGTGAAGCGTTCCAGCGCCTCCAGCCCCAAGGAGAACTCGCGCATCGCCAACGAGCGCTTTCCTCCCAGACCGCGTGACCGCAGCCGCAACAGGTTTTCCGGCGCGTCGTATTCCGGGCCATAGATAATACGTAGATACTCCGGGCCCCGCACCTTCAACGCAGGCTGGATCAGCCCCTTCGGTCCACGAACAATGAAGTCCGACGGCTTCACCACCATGCCCTCCCCGCCCCGTGAAACGAGCTCTTCCCACCAGACGATGGCGGCGGCGCAGGCCGCCTCATCGTCGAGCCGAACCGAACGCCAGGCCGTCGCATGCATCATCGGAGCGCCGCTCGCGGCCAGACGATGTGCCAGCGCCATATGCCAGGCGTGCGGCTTGTCCGAGTGAACCGTCCCTTCGCTCGCCAGTATATGGAAGGGTGCGATCCGCAGGTCATCGACACCGTTCACGGGCCAGACATAGGGCGACCAAGCAGAGGAGTATTTTCGCGCCCTGTCGAGCCGGTCTTCCAGTCTGTCGGCTATGCCCGCAGCATCAATCCCGCGCGCGCCAGCTCTGCGCGCCGCCCCAAGAGCGGCAGAGAGACCCGCCACCGCTGAAGCCGCGACCGGACCATACTGTCCCTCGATGAGGCCGGACGCCTTTGCCGACCATGGCATGATCTCGACGTCCAGCAGGAGCCAATCGGTCCCGAGTTCGTCCCACACGCCAGCAGCGCCCGCGGCGGCGCGCACGCGATCCAGCACGGCAATGGCGGTCGCAGGGTCGCTGAAGAAGGCTCGGCCTGTGCGTGTCCAGATTGCACCACCTTCGCCCTGCGCTGCGCCGAAGCGCCGGACTGCCGTCTCGCTATCTCGGCAAACAACGACCAGCGCACGTGAGCCCATGTGCTTCTCCTCGCACACGACCTCCGAGATGCCCTTCCCTCGATAATGCTCGAAAGCCTCTTCCGGCCTCTCCAGCCACCCCTCCTTCTGACTGGTCTCGACCGGACTCATGGTCGGCGGAAGATAGATCAACCACTGCGGGGCTATTGCGAAACGGCTCATCGCTTCCAGCGCCGCCGCGGCGTTCTCCTCGGCGATCACGATGCGCTTCATCAGACCCGTATCGATCCAGCGTCGGCCCGAAACATCGGCATAGTCGATCAGCTGACGCGAAGGATCTTCCGGCTCGGGCGGCTTGGCAGGCGCCAGGGGCTTCACGGGTTCGAAGTAAGTCCGGGCAGCAGGCACGCTGACCAGCTCCTTCTCCGGCCAGCGCAGCGCAGTGAGCTTGCCCCCGAAACAACAGCCTGTGTCCAGGCAGATTGTGTTGTTGACCCACTCCGCCTCAGGCTGGGCGACGTGGCCATAAACCACGGTCGCTTCGCCGCGATATCCGGCGGCCCAGTCAGCACGAACCGGAAGGCCGAACTCATCGGTCTCGCCGGTCGTCTCGCCATATAGAGCGAATGCGCGGACTGCGCCTGAGCCGCGCCCTATCAGCTCTTCCTTGAGACCTGCATGCGCAACGCAAAGCCGGCCACCGTCCAGCCAGTAGTGGCTGCGCAGATCGCTGAGAAACCGGCCGGCCTTCCCCCTGAACGCGTCGCTTTGTGCCGCCAGCTGGTCAATCGTTTCCTGCAGTCCATGGCCGATCTTGACGTTCCGGCCGGTCATCCACCGGCTGAGCTTGTTCTCATGGTTGCCTTCGACCACCATGCCAGTTCCAGCCTCGACCATCGCCATGGCGATGCGCAGTACATCAGGCGACCGCGGCCCGCGATCGACCAGATCGCCGACAAACACCAGCGTGCGACCGGGCGGCGAAGAGACATTCGCGATCCGCTCGCCATCGCGTTCGGTCCACACGACCTGATAGCCAAGCCGGGCCATCAGGATTTCCAGCTCGTCACAGCAGCCGTGCACGTCGCCGATGATGTCGAATGGCCCCGTCGTCTTCCGACGGTCAGTCCACAACGGCTCGCGATTGATAACAGCGGCTTCAATCTCCTCTGCGCTGCGGAGCACGAGAACACGCCGGAACCCCTCCTTCTCCAACCCACGCAATCCCTTGCGGATCTCCGCAATCATGCGTTGAGGAATCTGGGGGCCGAACTGCCTGTCTGGCCGATGCCTGTTTCGCTCGATGCAGACGTCCAGGCCGGGATCAAGCACGATCGCTACCGGCAGTGCATGCCAACGTCGCGCAACCTCGATCCAGCTGCGTCGGTCCGCGCTGCGAACGTTGGTGGCATCGATCACCGTGAGGCGGCGGTTCTTGAGCCGCTTCTCGGCGATGAAACGCACCAAGTCGAAGGCGTCACCGCTGGCAGCCTGACTGTTGGGGTCGTCTGACACCACACCGCGGGCTGCATCCGAGGACGCAATCTCCGTCGGCGCGAAGTGCCTTGCCGCGAACGTGCTCTTCCCCGAGCCCGTCGCGCCGATCAGCACGACCAGCGAGAAATCCGGAATGGCGTGGATCATCCCGCCCTCCGCGTGAAGACAGCCATCTGCGTCGGGGCGCCCAACTCAGCGTTCTCCTGACCTATCTCGGAGCGAACAGCCGAGTAGCCATACATCGCCTCAATACTTGCAATCCACTCGCCGAACTGGGCGCGGGTCCATTCAAAGCGGTGATCGGCGTGACGCATGGCCCCCGGGGTCATGCCTTCGAACAGCGCGTTGTGCTCGACATTCGGCGTCGTCACGATGACGGCATGCGGGCGTGCATGCCCGAAGACGGCCTCAGCCAGCGCCGGCAGCCGATCGAGGTCGAGATGCTCGATCACCTCAATCAAGGTAGCGACATCGAATTCCTTGAGCCTGTCATCACGATAGGTGAGCGCGCCATGCAACAGCTTCACCCGCTCCACCGCTTCTCCGGTCACCTTGTCCAGCCCGAGGCGCTGCTCCGCCCGGCGCAGCGCCATCATTGATGCATCAAGACCGACGATCCGGGTGAACTTGCGCTCACGGCGCAGCGTGGCCAACAGCTTGCCCTCGCCACAGCCAAGATCGACAACCGACGCGGCGCCCGCTTCCCGCAGCGCCGCCATGACCGCGTCAATGCGCAGGTCGTTCAGCCGGATTGGCCGCTCGATTGCTTCCTCTGGCGTCAGCCGCGGTTCGGCCTCACTGCCTTCATCCTCTATCTCTTCGGGCGCCAGGCGCGCCAATGCCGCGCGGGTAAGCGCGCCGCGGTTCTTTAGATAGCGCTTGGCAATCAACTCCTTTTGAGGATGGCCCGCGAGCCACGCCCCGCCCCGCGCGAGCAGTTTCTCGACTTCGTCATCGCCGACCCAGTAGTGCTTGGTGTCGTCAAGCACCGGGATCAGCACATAAAGATGCGCCAGGGCCTCAGCGACGCGCATCTCGCCACTGAGTTTCAGGTCGACATAGCGCGAAGCGCCGCCCGGGCCCTCCACACGTTCAATGTCGACTTTCCAACCCAACGGCTCAAACAGCGAGCGTACCAAAGCTTCGCCCCCGCGCGCTGGTAGCGGGGTTACGCGCAGCTCCAACGGCATAGGTGAAGAGGCCAAATCGGGTCGTTCCCGCGATACGCCAGTCATCGCAGTTCGGAAAGCGCGATTGAGAGCAACCGATAGAAATGAGGTCGCTGCGTAAGGACGATCGTTCACATACTGATCGAGCAATCCATCCGACATGCCGCGTCCCCGGACCAGACCAACGGGATCGACGTCAATAATAAGCACCGCCTCGCAGCGATCGTCATTCGCCTCGGGATAGAAGATAAGTCCCTTGCCGAAATTGACCTCGACGTCATGCACGCGATCCGGGTGCTTCATCAAAAGGAAGCCCAGATCAGTGGCGGGTCGGTGGGTCGTGGCGATAGAGACAAACATGCGGCGGCCATTAGCACGCGCATGCGCCTAAAGACATCAGGGCAGTTGACGGTCCTGGGCTATTGGCCGGCAATTGCAACAGGCAGACCAACCAACGACGTGTCTCCAAAAGGAGACAGGGTCGGCGGCGGCTCTAAATCTCATTGAGACGCACTACGTGTTGCTATGCAACAGAGGCAGCTTCGTCAAAGGTCCGACTACCTGCTCGTGCACGGAGACCGATGTTGTTTCCGACAAGCAAGATCCGCGGCGCGTTCGAGAGCCACGGCCGCATCCGTCGCGCGTCACGTCACCAGCGACCGCCATGCGAACCCGGTCTCTGCTATTTCAGCGCTGACCGCTACTTTCCACTTTTTGCGAGGCCTCAGAGACTCGCCCACGCAAACGGGCCGAAGTCGCGGCGCATGCGAACGGCAACCGAGTCTCTGGGAGGAATCTCTGTCGCTAAGTCCCGGACAGTTGGGCTCAATTCAGAGTCTCAACGGCCGGAGGGCCGGAGACTAAAGATCCCTGGCTGGGGCGCTAGGATTCGAACCTAGGGATGGCGGTACCAAAAACCGCTGCCTTACCACTTGGCGACGCCCCAGCAGAGGGAGCGGACAATTACGCAATTCGCGTTGTTAACGCAACTGGCCCGGCGCGCCCTGTTTTGCAGCGGATTCCGGCCCGTTTTTGGCCCCGGCGCGACGCCATTGTGGCGCGCCTTTCCGGCGTTGCGCCACAACTTGAAAGCCGGTATAGGCCCCGCTCCGTCGGAGTATAGCTCAGCCTGGTAGAGCGCTTGCTTCGGGAGCAAGAGGTCGTTGGTTCGAATCCAGCTACTCCGACCAGTCTCACCCGACATCCCGAAATCATCCTTCGGCCTGCCCCGGTTCCGTATCCGGGCGATTGCCGCTAGTGATGCCCTGCCTCAAGCAAGGCAGCCGGAGATCACGACATGAAGACCTTCCTCCTGACCTTCCTCGGCGGCCTCGCCGCGCTGGTCGTGTTCTTCGTCCTGATACCGCTGGTGCTGATCCTGTCGTTCATCCCGTCGGGCGAGCCGCCGGCGCAGAAGAACGCGGTGCTTGAACTTGACCTGCGCTCCGGCTGGCCGGACCAGCCGGCGAGTGATGGGGTGAGCGCCCTCTTCTCGCAACTCTCCTTCGTCCAGGTCCTGCTGCGGCTCAATGCGGCGGTGGACGATCCGAACGTCAAGGGCGTGTTCGTGCGCGCCGCCGAGTTCGACATGGGGTCGAGCCGCGCCGAAGAGCTGCGCGCGGCGTTCCTGCGTCTCAAGGCGAAGGACAAGTTCATCATCGCGCACAGCCAGGGCTTCCTGGCGTCCGGGCCGGCTGCCTATCGCGCGATCTCCGCGGCCGACGAAATCTGGCTGCAACCCGGCACGTCGTTCGAGACGCCTGGCATCACGTTCGAGACGCTGTTCCTCGCCGGCGCGCTGGAAAAGCTGCACGTCACGCCGGATATGGACCAGTTCTACGAGTACAAGAACGCCGTCGATGTCTATAAGCGCAAGGACTATTCCGCTCCCCACGCCGAAGCCATGACCGAGCTTGCAGAGAGCGTGTGGTCGCAATCGATCGCGGACATCGCGGCGGACCGGAAGGCTGATCCGGCTGCGATGCGCACGCTTCTGGAAGCCAGCCCCTACCAGGCCGAGCGGGCTGTCGAGCTGAAACTCGCGGACAAGCTGGGCTGGCCAGAAGAGGCCAAGGAGGCAGCCGAAAAGCGCGCAACCAACGGCGAGGTGATCGACATCGCCGACTACGCCTCGCCAGGCCGCAGCGGCGGCAAGGGCGTGATCGCGGTGGTCGGCGGTGAAGGCGACATTGTGACCGGAGGCGGCGGAAGCTCTGGCAATCCGCTGAGCTTTGGATCAGCGGTCTTCGCCTCTGACCGTGTCGCTGGCGAACTGCTCAAGCTGGCCGACGACAAGGCCGTAGATGCGGTCGTGTTCCGCATCAACTCCGGCGGCGGGTCGGCGGTGGCGTCAGACCAGATCTGGCGAGCGGTGGAGCGGCTGCAGGAAAAAGGCAAGAAGGTTGTCGTGTCCATGGGGTCGGTCGCGGCTTCAGGCGGATATTATGTTGCGGCAGGCGCAGATGCGATCGTGGCCAACCGATCGACCATCACCGGATCGATCGGCGTGTTCGGCGGCAAGTTTGCGATTGCAGACGGCTTGCGCGAATTCGGCATCAGCCCGGACACCGTCGGCGTTGGCGGGGAGTTTGCCTCCGCATACTCCACCGAACGCATGACCAACTCGCAAAAAGCCCGGCTGCACGAGGGGCTCGACGCAATCTACAAGCGGTTCACCGGGCTGGTGGCCGAGGGGCGCAAGCTGCCGATCGAGAAAGTGCAGGAAATCGCCAAGGGCCGGGTGTGGTCGGGCGAGGACGCGAAGAGGCTGGGGCTGGTGGACGAGACGGGCGGCCTGATCGCCTCAATCGACAAGGCCAAGCAGCTCGCGGGATTCAAGCCGGAGGACCGCGTGTCGATCCGGTTGAAGCTGCAGGAGGCAAGGCCGCTCGACCTGTTGGCGGGCGCGCTGATGTCGGGCGGGGCCACCGCGCAGATGTCGCCAGGTGAACGGCGCGCAATGGCCATGCTGCAGACCGTGCTGGGCGACAGGCGCGCCAGGACAGTGATCGACCAGGTGCGCCAGCTCGGCGACGGCGCCGGAGCGCGGGTATGGAGCCCGCCGGTGATCGAGCGGTAGCGGGGCTCGCAGGCGTCAGCCGTGCGATTGGCAGTCCAGGATCAGGCGAGGCCTACACTTCAGGCCGCAGCCGGTATTCGGTCTGCAGACTGAACGGACCGCCTGCAGCAACCCTGCCTGTTTCCACAAGGTGGATGACGTGGGCCAGGACAGAGTGGCAGGCGGCCGGATGCAGGCGATGGTCGATGTCCTTGTAGATGATCTTGACCATCTCCGGGATCAGCGTGTCGCCGGCTTTCAGGCGATCGACAATCATCCGCTCGCGCGCCTTGCGGTGGTCGATGTAGGCGCTGAGGAAAGGCGCGACGCTGGTGATCGGAGGGCCGTGGGTCGGCCAGATCGTCGAGAACCCGCGTGCGCGGATTTTCTCTAGGCTGGCGAAGTAATCGCCCATGTGGCCGTCGGGCGGCGAGATCACGGTAGTTGACCAGCCCATGATGTGATCGCCGGAGAAAAGCGCATTCTCCTCCTTCAGCGCAAAGCAGACATGGTTGGACGTGTGTCCAGGCGTGGTGATCGCCTCGACCGTCCAGTTCGATCCCCTGAAGACTTCGCCATCGCCAACGATCATGTCGGGCTTGAAGCGAAGATCGTCGCCTGCCTCCATCCGCACTTCGGATTCGGAGGGCGTGGCGGACCCGGCGGCGTAGACCTTGCACCCTGCCCACCTGGCCAGAGGATGCGCGAGCGGCGAGTGGTCCATGTGCGAGTGCGTGACGAGGACGTGGGTGACGCGCTCGCCCTTCAGGGCGGCCTTCAGCGCTGCGAAATGCTCCTCGACCATCGGGCCCGGGTCGATGACGGCGACATCGCCATTGCCGATGATGTAGACGCCGGTGCCGAGATAGGTGAACGGGCCCGGGTTGTTGGCGACCACGCGGCGCACGAGCGGGCTTACGCGCGCAACGTCGCCATACTTGAATTCAAGGTCTCGCACGAACGGAATACCGCTCATTTCTAACCCTCGATCACGTAACCGTTGTTATGGCGCGAATGCCGTACCGAAGGCGCGAGCAAGCAGGCGTGTTGCGCGCAGCTTCTGTCCGAGAGGCAGAGCCACGGGCGGACCCATATCCGTCTTGTTTGCATCGACGATGTAGATCCGTCCGTCCTGCCTGTTCCGGAGCACGTCGACTCCGCCCCAGTCAAGTTTGATCTCGGAGCAGAAGCGGCGGACGAGATCGATCTCGGCAGGACTGAAGACATCTTCCGGCTTGACCCAGTCGACGCTGACATTCTCGTTCGCGAAGCGTCGCGACAGCGGCCGGCGTTTGCGGAACACGATGATCGCTTCGCCATCGACTGTGCACGTCCTCAAGTCTTCGACCAGCCCTCCGTCGATCTCGTTATCGATCAGTTTCTGGTAGCTGCGTCCTGATACGCGCTCGACCGGTCCGTGGATGATCCGGCCGTCATGGGCGGCATTGACTTCAGACTTGTCGACGATCGGACCGCCATGGGTTTCCGGGTCAACTGCAAGGGAATAGCCGGAGACACGCCCGAACGCCGCCGAGATCGTCGACTTGGAAATGTCGCGGCAGTTGAAGTTGACCGATCGCACCTTCTTCAGCCGCTTCGAGAAATCGGGAACCTGCGGCGAGCACGTGGTGGAATCGTCGAACTGCATGACGATGTCGGCTTCGGCGGCGTTCTCGATCTGCCGGGCGCCGGCGCACTGCATCACCGGCCAGATCAGGTACCAGGGCCGCGGGCGGTCCGGCAGGAAGGCGATGGTGGGGCGGGGATGGCCAGAGAGCCGTCGCGAAATTCGCCACATGTTGGCGGCGCTGAAGAAGCAGAACCAGGTGAAGATGTCGTGCCAGAGCTTCAGGTCGAGGGTGAAGCGGTGCCCGGTTTTCTTCACCAGGACGATATTGTCCTCGACGACGAAGTCGGAGGTCCAAAGCCAGTTCGCCACGGTACTACACGCCTTTCCCGGCTGGGATGCGATGATGACGGCCCGGCCTGACGCCCGTGTGCCGTTCCATGCCCCGGTTGAGAAGTCCCGCCGCTGTTGTTCCCGCAGGCGGTGGGCCGGAGAGAAGCCCGATACGTCCGAAGTCCGTCCCGCTTCGGCGCCGGCATGGCCGGTTCGCCTTGGCGAGCGGAACCTACTATCGGGCGCCCATGCGGTGCAAAACATCTTTCAAAGCACCCAGGTTATACCCCGCCCCGGCGGCGGCCGAGACGATCTGTTCGGCGGACATCACCCCGTTTTTCGCTTGCGACAGGGCCCAGGCGGTGATCGAGCGGGTTCCCGACCGGCAGTACGCGATGGTCGGACCAACTGCTTTTTCTGCGGCTTCGACAGCTTCCGGCGGCGGTTGACCGACGAACGGGACGTGAACATAGGTCAAGCCAGCCGACTCGGCGGCGGCCTGGATGTCTGCTGACGTCTGGCCTTGAGGGGCCTCGTCGTCCGGCCGATTGGAGATGATGTGGCGGAAGCCCTGCGCCTTGAGATCCGCTATGTCGTCCACGGTGAGTTGCGGCGCCACTGCAAAAGTATCGGTAACGCGCCTGACGTCGGCCATGAGGAGCTCCCTGCAGCCTGAATCCACTCGCGCGGCAATATCGCCCGCTTGCGCGAAGATAAAGGTTGGTCCTCATATAACCGCGACCTAGCGGAGGACGTAAACTTAAGTGCCGGATCAGGACCGTTCGTCCCCGCAGTCTTCCGCATTCGGGCGCTTGGCCTCGCGCATCCCGTGGGCCTACGCAGCGCGGCGCGTTCTCGCGGCAATTCCCACCATGCTGGCGATCATAACGATCGCGTTTTTCATGGTCCGGGCTGCGCCGGGCAATCCCTGGTCCGTGGACAGGAAGCTGCCGCCCGAAGTGGAGGCCAACCTGAAGGCGAGCATGGGTTTGGACAAGCCGCTGCATGAACAGTACTTCGCCTATGTCGGCGGGGTGGTTACAGGCGACCTTGGCCCTTCGCTGAAGAACAAGGACAAGAGCGTCGCCGAGCTGATCGGCGAGGGCCTGCCCGTGTCGGCGACCATCGGCGCGCTGGCGATCTCGATTGCGCTGGTCCTCGGCGTCGGGCTCGGCATCATCGCGGCGATGCGGCAGAATTCGGCCGCGGACTATGGCGCGATGGGCGTCGCCATGGTGGGCATTTCGATCCCAACCTTCGTGACAGGTCCGCTGCTTTCGCTGGTTTTCGGACTGTGGCTACAGATGTTCGCGGTGGCGGGCCTCGATCTGGGCCGGATGAATCCTTACAACCTCACCCTGCCCGTCATCACGCTTGCCTTGCCGCAGATCGCGATCATCTCCCGGCTGATGCGCGCCAGCATGATCGAGACGCTGCGCTCGAACCATATCCGCACCGCACGGGCCAAAGGCCTCAGCGAGGCCCGCATCATGCTGCGCCACGCCCTGCCCTCGGCGCTGCTGCCGGTGGTGAGCTATCTCGGCCCCGCGATCGTCGGCGTGATCACCGGCTCGGTCGTCGTCGAGCGCGTGTTCGGCCTGCCGGGCGTCGGCCAGAGCTTCATCGACGGCGCCATGACACGCGACTACACGCGCGTGATGGGCACGGTGATCCTCTATGGCGGTCTGATCATCCTCTTCAATTTGATCGCCGACATCCTCTACGCCGTTCTGGATCCCAAGGTGCGCTACGAATGACCGAAGGATCCTGCCATTGCGGCGCAGTGCGCTATCAGGTCGAAAAGGCGCCCGAATGGGTGCTCGACTGCAACTGCTCGATTTGCCGTCGGCGCGGCGGGCTGTGGGCCTACTACCCGCAGCGTGATGTGAAGTTCGCGAGCCAGCCCGATACGTTGACTTATATCTGGGGCGATCGAGCCCTGGTGTCCCACCACTGCCGGACCTGCCTTTGCCTGACCCACATGACGGTCATCGGCGATGACGATGCAGAAAGGATCGGCGTCAATGCACGGCTGATGCATGGCCTCGATCCGGCAAAGGTCCGGGTGGTCCAGAAGAACAACGGCAATGACGGCGTGTTCTGGACGAAGTCGGATCAACCCGTCCTGCCGAGCCACGACTTGCCGGAATCGCCGCAATGATCGCCACCGCGCCTTCCGAAAGTGCAGCGATGCTGAACAAGGCGGCCGTGAAGGGCCGCTCGCTGTGGGACGACTCCCGCCGCCGGCTGCTGTCCAACAAGGCGGCGATGGCGGGATTCATCGTACTGGGGCTGCTGGTCATCATCGCCCTGATCGGGCCGTTCGTGTGGCCCTACAAGTTCGACACGCAATACCGCGAGCTGCGCGACATGGCGCCGACGCTGGAAGGCGGCCACATCTTCGGCATGGACATCTATGGCCGCGACATGGTGGCCCGCATCATCGGCGGGCTGGGCGTGTCCCTCGCCGTGGGCGCGATCGCGACATTCGTGAGCCTGATCATCGGCATCACCTGGGGCGCCATCGCCGGTTTCGCCGGCGGGCGCATCGACCAGCTGATGATGCGGTTCGTCGACGTGATGTACGCCATGCCTTTCATCTTCTTCGTCATCCTGGTGACAGTGGTGTTCGGCCGGCACATATTCCTGATCTTCCTCGCCATCGGCGCCGTCGAGTGGATGACCATGGCGCGCATCGTGCGCGGCCAGACCCTGATGCTGAAGCAGAAGGAATTCGTGGAGGCCGCGCGCGCCTCGGGCGTCAAGCCGATCCGGCTGGTGGTGCGCCACATCCTGCCCAACCTGCTCGGCCCCGTGGCCGTCTACGTGACGCTCACCATGCCGGTGGTGATCCTGCAGGAAAGCTTCCTCTCCTTCATCGGCCTTGGCGTCAACGAACCGCTGACCTCGCTCGGCCGCCTGATCTCCGAAGGCCAGCGCGAACTCGGCAAGCCCTGGCTGCTCTTCGCCCCCGCCATCACCATGGTGGTGACGCTGTTCTCGCTCAACTTCATCGGCGATGGCCTGAGAGACGCGCTGGATCCGAAGGACCGTTGATGGCCGCCCTCCTCCGTCCTCGGGGCCACGGCCATACCCGCGTCACCTTCGTGGAGCTCTTCTTCGACCTGGTGTTCGTGTTCGCGGTGACGCAGCTCTCGCATTCGCTGCTGCATCATTTCACGCTTGAGGGCCTGGCCGAAACCGCTTTCCTGACGCTCGCCGTCTGGTGGGTGTGGATTTACACGTCCTGGGCCACCAACTGGCTGGACCCGCAGGCGACGCCCGTTCGCATTCTCCTCTTCGCGCTGATGGCGGCGGGGCTGGTGATGTCATCCTCGATCCCCGACGCATTCGGGGAAAAGGGCCTCGCCTTCGCCGGCGCCTATGCCTTCATGCAGATCGTGCGAACGGGCTTCGTCCTGTTCGCCATGCGCGGCCAGAGCCCTGCGAACTACCGGAACTTCCAGCGCATCATGATCTGGCTGGGCAGTTCCGCCGTCTTCTGGATCTGGGGCGGCCTTGCCGATCACGAGACGCGCTGGATCCTCTGGGGCGTGGCCCTGCTGATGGAGGTCGTCTCACCGGCCCTTGCCTTTTGGGCGCCCGGCATGGGGCGGTCGCAGACAACGGACTGGGACGTCTCGGCGGATCATTTCGCGGAACGCTGCGGCCTGTTCGTGATCATCGCGCTGGGAGAATCACTGCTGGTCACGGGCGCGACCTTTGCCGAACTCGAATGGACGCCGATAGCGATTGCCTCCTTCGCCGTCTGCCTCGCCGGCACGCTGTCGATGTGGTGGGTCTATTTCAGCGTCGCCGCGGAAGATGCGAGCGAGGAGTTCGGCCGGTCGGACGACACCGGCAGGCTGGCGCGGTCTGCCTATACCTACTTTCATGTGCCGCTGGTGGCCGGGATCATTCTCTCTGCAGTGTCGGACGAATTCGTGCTCGGCCATCCCGACCACCATGTCGAGCCATTCCAGGCGGTGGCGATCCTCGGCGGGCCCGCCCTGTTCCTGCTCGGCAACCTGCTGTTCAAGCGGACCGTGTTCGCGGACATACCGAAGTCGCATGTCGCAGGGCTCGCAATGCTGGCGCTTCTGGCGCTGGCCATGCCCTGGCTGACGACGATCGTGCTCGCAGGGCTCGCGGCGCTGGTCATGTTCCTCACCGGGGTATGGGAGAACATCTCGGTGGCGCGCTGGCACAAGACGCATCCGGAATGGCGGCACGAGAAGAAGGGGTAGCCCCTTCGCCCCGCGCATGGAAACGTGTATAGTCGCGACATGGCCCACGAGATTTTTCCTCGCATTACGGTCGATCCCGAAATCTGCTTCGGCAAACCCTGCATTCGGGGCATGCGCATTCGCGTCAGCGATATCCTCGACATGTTTGCTGGCGGCGCGACGCGTCCTGAAATTCTTGCAGACTACCCTTACCTTGAGGACGAAGACCTCACGGCGGCGCTCGGCTACGCGGCGCGGGCATCCGACAACAAGATTGCATTTGCGGCAGAGTAATGCGGTTTCTGGTGGATGCGCAGCTGCCGCCACGCCTGGCCGAGTGGCTGCGGTCCAAAGGCCAGGAAGCCGATCACATCACTGAACTTGTTTCGGATCGGACGAGTGATCGCTGAATCGTGGAGCTGGCGACAAGAGCTGGGATCGTGATCGTCTCGAAAGATTCCGACTTCCACGACTTGCTGGACCGGCTGGCGCCAAACGCGAGCATGCTGTGGGTCCGTATCGGCAACACGGTCAACCGCGTCCTTCTCGCGCGGATGGAAATGGAATGGCCGCGGATTGAACGCGAACTGAACGCGGGCGCGAGGTTTGTGGAGTTGGCCTAACGCGGGCACCGCGCCGGAGGCGCGCCCTCGCCAGCAAGCTTCCTGTACGCCTCGGCGCGCTTCTCCGCCGCCGCTTTCGCGAGCGCGACGGATCTTCCCAGAGCGTCAGGTTTAGAGAAATCGAAATCGGCGCTGGCGAGGATCTTGCCGCCCTTGTCGAGCAGATCGGTCGTCACTTTCGCAGGGGCCTTGTCCCGGATAAGTTGCGCGAATTCCGCCTCGCCCTTTGCGGGGGCGACCGCCGACCAGGTCAGTGGCGGCAGGTCCGGCGCCGTCGCGCGAATCTTCATGTCGGCCATGGAAGGAACGCCTCGTCCGCCTGGCGCGGATACGCGAGTGATCATCACATAGGCATTGGTCGGGCCGACAAGGCCGCCCTCGGCGTTGACGCGATAGTCGAGACCGAGCGCGGGCCGTGCGAAGAACTCTGACTCGAAGCCCACGTTTTCGAAGCGCCGGGGCGTCCAGTTGACGGTGAGCCGCTGTAGGTCGCCGGTCGCGCGATTGAGTTCAAGCGAGGCGGTGACTTCTCCAGCAGCACCGTCGTCACTGGCCTCACACACCATGCCTTGCGCATAGGCAGGCGCCGTGAGCGCAAGGAAGGCAAGAATGGGCAGGAGACGCATGCGATGGAGGCTACTCCCGCGCCCTCGCAGCGTCCACGACTTCAGGCAGGGCCTAGGGAATCTTCGCCTTGCCGTCGGCGCCCATTTCGACCAGGCCCATGCGGTTGCCGGCGGGATCAAGGAACAGTCCGAGGACGACGACGCCCTTCACCTCGAAGCGCGGAGCATCGACCTTGCCGCCATTGGCGACGACCTTGGCGAGGCTCGCGGTCACGTCCGGCACGCCGATATAGATGACCTTCTCGGCCGGATCCTGGCGCAGCGTGCCCGAGAGCGGCGGACCGTTGACGGGAACAGAGAGGCTGCCCATGGCGCCGGCCTCCCAGCCAAAACACTCCTTGTAGAAACTGGCGAGCTTCGCGTCGGCAGGACCGGCGATGTCGAAGAAGACAATGGGGGCGGCGGGCATCGGTGCTCCTTGTGTCTGTTGGGCGTGGGCTGCGCCGGCGATTGCCAGGATAACGAAGCTCACGACGACGCGAAATCGGATCATTTGAGTGCCTGTCTCTAGAGCGGCTAGGCGGCGACCGGCCGCAACGGCAGGAAACGCCTGTTGCAAAGCAGGCCGGCAGACGCAATGGGCACAAGAATTCCCAGAGGGACAAGCATCTCAACGACGGTGAGCGCCCAGCGGATCGGGGGAATGTTGTACATTCTGGCGAGGTTGTCGGCGTCGGCCGTGATCTTCGCGATCTCCTCTGGCGAAGCGTTGCCTGCCTGCGCCAGCATCATGCCTCTCAGCATGGCGCCATAGTCGAGCTTGGTGACGGCCAGGACGATTTCCCACGAGACGATCCAGCCGAGGCATGCGATGCCGCTGATGGCCATCCCCACGCCTAGCGCAGGCCAGAACTTGATGACGCCGCCGAGAGCAATGTCGCGGTGGGCCTTGACGCCAAGGAAGACAACGATGAGGGCGACGAACTGGGTGAGGTAGCCAACGACCACGCCGGATTCGTTGGCGTGCGGCTCGCCGTCTTCCCAGGTCAGCATTCCGCCAACCATGAATGCGCCGACAATCAGCGCGCCGATGACGCCGTAGGTGACAATCCTGGCTATCATGCTCTTCCCCTGTCCTTGATACGAGCATCATTCCTTGGGGCGCCCGCCGCCAGGCTCAATCGCCTGAAAGGGTGATTTTCGCGAGATCGCCCGGATTCCGCATGTTACACGCGATGTTACTAGCGGATTATCCCCAACTCGCGGGCCTTCACGATGGCCTCGGTACGCCGCCCGGCTTCGAGCTTGCCATAGAGCTTCGCCACGTGCGTCTTCACCGTGTTGGGCGAGACGTTGAGCTTGGCCGAAATTTCCTTGTTGGACCTGCCGGAGGCCAGAAGCTCCAGCACTTCCAGCTCGCGCTCGCTGATGCCCAGCGTTTCCTGCGCCCTTGTGTTCGGCTCGAAGGCGGCCGGGGCAGGCGCCCGGCGGAACAGGCGCGCGCCAACCCAGACGCCTAAAGCGAGAAACCCGATGGCAAGCAGCACCACATAGATCTCGACCGGGTGCGTGCGGGCGATGAACTGGAATTCCATCCACTGCAGCACGCCAATGCCCGCGGCGAGCGCGAGGCCGTAGACCAGCACGGTGCGGATCAGCTCCCAGCGCCGCATGCGTCCGACCTACTCCACCCGCTTCACGCGCACCGGCGTCTTTTCGCCGATCTTGAGCATGAAGCCCCCCAACGCCGTCTTCTTGATCTCGGCGGTCCACGGTCCCTTGCCCAGATTGGCGAGCTTGATTCCGTCCGTCTGCCTCCATATCTGTCCAGTCTCCGTGATGAAGCGGAGTTTGCCGTCGCCCCCCGTCTCGATCCTGGCGAGCGCCAGGCTGACGCTGTCGAGCGGTCTGGGCGACGCAACCGCCACGCGCGGCGCGCCGGTGCTGGTGGTGTTGGTGTTGGTGTGTGTTGGTGTTGGCGTTGGTGGTGTTGGTGGTGGTGGTGGTGGTGGTGGTCGCGCTCACGGCTGCGCTCTGTGCGAGTGCGGAGAGCGAGGGCGTGGCGAGTCCGAACGCCTCCTTCTCCGCGGCGGCGATCTGGGCGCGGCTGACGATGGCGACGTCGCCCCCGGTCTGCGCCTGCTTGAGGGTGGCGACGGTGGTGTCGAAACAGGCAAGGCGCGCGCTCGCCTCGCCAATGTCCGCGCAGGCATAGACTCTCGCCAAAGGCGCTTCCTGCGCAAAGGCCGCGCCTGAGACGAGGATGAACGGAACCGCACACAGCATACGCATTGGTCAAACTCATTGTGACGGGGCCGCACAGAGCAAAGCCCTTTCAATTCCAGACACTCTGACGCTAGTTTCGCCGCCAGAAAAGCCGCCCCCTGCGATAAGGCGGGCGTTCCAGTGTCGAGGAGAGCCTTTATGCGTCTTGGGTCCAGCGTCTTCATGGGAATCGCCTCGGCAGCGCTGGTGCTGGGCGCATGCGGCGGGCCGAACAGCCAGTCAGCCTCATCCTCGTCAGCATCCGAGACAACGATGCGGCGTGGCGTGGGGTCGAACCCCGATTCTGTAGACCCGCACAAGGCTCAGGGCACTTGGGAAAATGACGTCATCGGCGACATGTTCATCGGGCTGTTCACCGAAGACGCCAAGTCGAAGCCCATCCCAGGCATTGCCGAGAGCTGGGTGGTTTCCGACGACCAGCTCACCTGGACGTTCAAGCTGCGCCAAACGAACTGGTCGGACGGAGTGCCTCTGACGGCGAAGGATTTCGAATACTCACTGCAGCGCCTGCTCAACCCCAAGACGCTGGGCGCGGTCTACGCGTCGATCCAGTATCCGCTGAAGAACGCCGAGGCGGTGAATGGCGGGAAGATGACGCCAGACAAGCTCGGCGTGAAGGCGCTCGACGACTACACGCTTGAGGTGAAGCTTGAGCATCCGGCGCCCTACCTGCCCGGCTTGCTGAAGCACTACACCGCATTTCCCGTTCCGAAGCACGTGATCGACAAGGTTGGCGACCAGTGGACGCGGCCGGAGAACATGGTCGTCAACGGGCCGTACAAACTCGCTGAATGGCGCTCGGGCGACTTCATCCGCCTCACCAAGAACGACGCGTTCGACGACGCCGCGAACGTCTGCTTCAAGGAAGTCGTGATCTACACCCAGTCCGACCATGACGCGATGGTCCGCCGCGCGCAGGCGGGCGACATCGACATGAACAACTCTTTCCCGACCGGCCAGCTTGAGGAGACAAACAAGAAATTGCCCGGTTGGCCGCGCGTGTCGCCGATGATGGCGACGACCTACATCGCTGCGAACACGACGAAGGCGCCATTCAACGATGCCCGCGTCCGCAAGGCGCTCGCGCTCGCCATGGACCGCGAATACATCACGCAGGAAATTCTGAAGGGCGGCGAAATCCCGGCCTATGGCTTCGTGCCGGAAGGTCTCAACGGTTATCCGCAGACGGCCTCGTTCGCGTGGAAGTCGATGCCGCGCGCCGACCGATTGAAGGAAGCGGCGGCGCTGCTGCAGCAGGCGGGCTATGGACCCGGCAAGCCGCTGTCGTTTGAGTATCTCTTCCGGGCCTCAGGCAACAATCCGCGCATAGCGCCGGTGCTGCAGGACAACTGGAAGGAGATAGCACCGTGGGTGGACGCGCAGATCCGCCAGGTGGAAACGAAGGATCTCTACAAGCAGATGCAGAGCAAGGACTTCATCCTGTCGGATGCGGGCTGGGTCGCCGACTTCAATGACGCCTACAACTTCCTCTATCTTCTGGATTCCCGTACCGGACCGATGAACTATGGCGGCTACACCAACAAGCAGTATGACGCGCTGATCGACCAGTCGAACGTAGAACTCGATCCCGCAAAGCGCGCCGCAATCCTCCGCCAGGCCGAAGAATTGATGCTGAGCGAGACCGGCGTGCTGCCGCTGCTCACCCGCGTGACCCAGGACATCGTCTCGCCCACGATCAGCGGCTACGAAGACAATCCCGAAGACATCCACCGCACACGCTTCATGTGCCGGAAAAAGGCAGGGTAACTCAGGCACTGATCCGCAGCCCGCTAGCAATCGTCCTGCATCGATCCCGTTCGTCCGGCAGGATCACTCTGACCTGAGCGCGAACGCGATCTCGTCCAGTAGCGCCTTGACCTGCCCGGCATTGGCGCCCATGTCACCGCCCGAATTCCGGCTGGTGGAGCGGACGTCAATGCGGGAACCCGCTCCTTCGGCAACCACGCGCACGGCGATGTCACTGGCGAGGCCGTACCAGAAGGAGTGGTGAACCGCCTCCATCGCGCCCTCGGGCGGATCGCTCAGCATGACGTCCCAACCCAGGCGCCTTGCCGCGTCTGCGGCGGCGACTGTCGCCTCTGCGGGCGGGACCTTCACGAGCAGCGGCTCCAGTTCATAGTCCTTCTGGGCGTCCGCAAAGGACATGCCCGACCATTCGCCTGCGTCGGCAGGAACCATGGCGTCGTCACGCACGCGCACTGCGCCTGCCGCCTCCCTCGCACTGAGTGTGCTTTCGGAAAATGCGACGGGCTGGCGCCAATCCGTCTGCACATCGTGGATCGGCGGCAGGTGCTGGCGCAGTTCACCCTGGCTGAACAGCGTGCCGAAGCCGACGCTCGTGGCGACGACCGCCAGAATCCCGACGATCGCGCCACGCTGCCGCTTCGTGAGAAGCGAAGCCACGAGTCCAATGAGCGCGAATGCTGCAGCGGCGCCGAACTCCAGCATTGCCCAGCGCTCGATACCGCCGGTCGATGCCGCCAGGTCGAGAACTCCTGCGCGGTAGAGCAGCGGCCCGGCCGCAAGAGTTGCGATGCCCGCGACGCCCAGCACAAGGCTGCCCGCAAGGCTCCCCCCACGCAGCAGTCCCAGCACGCCCGGCTTCGGCGAAGCCGCCGCCTCGCTCATTCAGCCGCCTGGATCGTGGGAAGCTTGTGCCCCTTGAACGTGTCACGCAGCGACAGCTTGTTGATCTTGCCGGTCGCGCCGAGTGGAATCTTCTCCACGAACTGAACGTCGTCCGGCATCCACCACTTGGCGATCTTGCCGTTCAGGAAGCCGAGCAGTTCCTCCCTCGTGGCCGTGGCGCCGGGCTTCAGTTCGATGATCAGCAGCGGACGCTCGTCCCATTTCGGATGCGGCAGGCCAATGGCGGCGGCGCATGCGACGCTGGGATGGCCGACGGCGATGTTCTCGATGTCGATCGAGGAGATCCACTCCCCGCCCGACTTGATGACGTCCTTGGCCCGATCGGTGATCTGCATGTAGCCGAGGTCGTCGAGGTTCGCGACGTCGCCCGTATCAAAGAAGCCATTGGCGTCGAGGATATTGCCCCCCGCGCCCTTGAAATAGCCTTTCGCCACGCCAGGCCCGCGTACCAGGAGATGACCGGCAGTCTTGCCGTCGCGCGGCAGATCCTTGCCGTCGTCGTCCGTGACCTTCATCTCGACGCCAAAGGGCGAACGGCCCTGCTTTAGCTTGTACTTCACGACCGTGTCGCGGTCCTTTGAAAGCACATTGGAAGTCATGGAGCCGAGCGAACCCAGGGGGCTCATCTCGGTCATGCCCCAGGCATGGATGACTTCGACATCGTAGACGTCCTCGAAGGCTCGAAGGATGCGTTCCGGCACGGCCGATCCGCCGATCACCACCCGCTTGAGGTGCGGAAGTTTCAGGCCGTTCTTCTCGAGGTGGTCGAGCAGCATGAGCCAGACGGTCGGCACGGCGGCCGTGAACGTGACCTGCTCGTCGGTGAGCAATTGATAGATCGACTCGCCATCCATCTTGGCGCCGGGAAGCACGAGCTTGCCGCCGACCGCCGGCGCCGAGAATGCGATGCCCCAGGCATTGGCGTGGAACATCGGCACGACCGGAAGGATGCTGTCGCGCGCAGAGGTGCCAAGCGCATCCACCTGCATCGTGATCAAGGTGTGGATCACGTTCGAACGGTGCGAGTACAGAACGCCCTTGGGATCACCTGTGGTGCCGGATGTGTAGCAGAGGCCGCACGCCGCCTGCTCGTCGAAGTCGCCCCAGACGACATCCCTGGGCTGGCCGCCGATATAGCTTTCATAGTCACGCAGGTCCCTGACGCCGTTCTCCTTCGGCATGTGGTCCTTGTCGGTCAGCACGACCCAGCGCCGAACGGTGGGGCAGAGGTCCTTGATCTTCTCGATGATGCCGGCGTGGAAGCTGATGTCGTAGAAGACGTGGGTGTCTTCGGCGTGGTTGATGATCCAGGCGATCTGTTCGGGGAACAGGCGCGGGTTCAGCGTGTGTAGCACTGCGCCGATGCCCATGGTGGCATACCAGCACTCCATGTGCCGCGTTGAGTTCCAGGCGAGCGTGGCGATGCGGTCGCCTTTTTGGACCCCATCGGCAAGGAGCGCATTCGAGCACTGCCGCGAGCGCCAGTAGAGGTCGCTGTAGGTCGTGCGGGCGATCGGGCCTTCGACCGTGCGTGCGACGATCTCGCGCTGGCCGTGGTTGAGGTGGGCGTGGGTCAGCACCTTGTCGACAGTGAGTTTCCAGTCCTGCATCAGGCCCACCATGGGGCCACGCTGGATGGTCGATGCCGGCCTGCTGGCGCCTGCTGGCGGGAAGGCCGGGGGCATGGCGGTCACGATGTCCGGCTCAGCCGGGAACATGGGCTTGGCCGCGCTCCCGGCGCCAGCCGCCGGTTTTTCCGTTTTCTTTCCGAATCCAAAGACCATCAACCGCCTCCCGTGTGCGCATGGCTTGCGCTATCTTGGCCAATCCTAGACGGCGTCACATGGCGCGGCAATTCTTTCGGGGACGAGAAGCATGCTCAAGGCGCTGAAAACACCGGCACTGGCCATGGTTTTTCTGGCGGCAGCGTGCGGCCAGCCCAACGATCCCACAGCCACGGCCTCGACGGGGCCTATAGATCCCACTCGCGAACCGTCGCCCGCATCTGCGACAGCTGCGACACCCGCCCTGCCCGACGGCCCTCCGGCAGACCTCGCCGGCCGGCTCGACTGCCTGCGCGGCAGTGGCGGCGTCCTGCTGATCGGCCACCGCGGCGGGCCGACGCGCGACTATCCGGAAAACGCCCTCGAAACGCTGGAACGCACCTACAAGGCCGGCACGCACGCCATGGAAATCGATATTGCGCAGACCAAGGACGGCGTCCTGATCCTGATGCACGACGACGATCTGGCGCGCACATCGACCGGCGACGGCCTGGTTTCGGATCACACCTGGGACGAGATTTCAAAGCTCCAGCTCGAAACCTACAGCAAGACCACGGCCTTTCATCCTCCCAGACTGGAAGACGTACTGGTCTGGGCTGTCAGGAACCGCGCAATACTGGAGCTGGACAAGAAGAAGTCCGCCCCCTGGGCCCCGATCATCGAGCAGGTGCGCGCCGCCAGGGCAGAGAACAGCGTCTTTCTGATCACCTACACGGACGACCAGGCCGCCGAGGTGCACAAGCTGGCGCCCGACCTGGTGGTGACGGCAACCGTCGACAGCCCGGCGCGCCTCGAAGGCCTGTTGGCCAGGGGCGTGAAGGCCGACCGCCTCGTCGCATGGACCGGCACTGACAAGCCGGACGCAGACCTGTGGAAGGCGCTCGCAGCGAGGGACATCGAGTCGGCGTTTGGCACGCTCGGCCCGCGCTCGTCCTCGCTGGACGACAGGTATTTCGAAGATGGCGACGGCAGCGAGTTCAACGGCCTGGTCGCGTCTGGCCTTCCCATTCTGGTGACCGACATGACCGACAAGGTCTCGCGCCAGCTTTCGGCGGACCTGACGAAGGCCAGGGGTTGCGGTCTCTAGACGCGATTTGACGCCGGAGGCCCCGGCGGCGATCACAAATTGCTGCCTAAACCTTGTGCGCAGCACCAATTCTGATGCCGCGGTGCGGCGGGATTCCCGGATACCGTTTCGTCCACCGGGAATTCCGGAAACTTTCATCGCGCCACGCAGCAAAATCAAACCAAATCCTGCCTTTCTGGACTGGCGCTGCACTGTGTCCGCGTCAAAATTTCACTCGACTATCCGTGGCCTGCGCCGATATTGGACCCCCCGAAAGTATCGACCGCGCAGGGGGTCGAAGGGTTCGGCAAGGAGTAGACGCATCAGCCCAAAGACGATCGCCCGCCTCACTGAAGATCGCGTCCGATGTCCTGTTTTCGCCTGTAAGACGAATCATGGTCCAGACATCGTTTGTTTGCGGTAGTGGCGCCTCCTTTGCTGATGTGACTAAGTTTTAAGGGGACGGGGCGCAGGCGCTCTCCGGCCAATGGGATTCCGGAGAGATGGGGGGAGACAGTCCCGCACTCCGCTGTCCCGGTTTCGATGGGTAGTTAGTGGGATTTCTCGAAATGAAAACGTCGGGCCAGGCTCTCGTAGCATCCAAGATCGCATCCAGGGAGGTTGCTCCGGCGCCCGGCCTGGAGCCGGCCCCGACGAAGCACCGCAAACTGGTCGAGTGGGTTCGCGACATCGCCGCACTGACCAAGCCTGACCGCGTTCACTGGTGCGATGGTTCGGACGCGGAGTTCGAGCAACTCACCAAGGAGCTCATCGCCCTCGGCACGCTCAAGCGCCTCAATCCGGCCAAGCGTCCGAACTCATTCTATGCTGCGAGCGATCCGCGGGACGTGGCCCGTGTTGAATCCCGCACCTTCATCTGCTCCGAAAAACAAGTCGACGCCGGCCCGACAAACAACTGGTCGAACCCGGACGAAATGCGCGTGAAGCTCAACGGCCTGTTCGACGGCGCCATGAAGGGCCGCACGATGTATGTCGTGCCGTTCTGCATGGGACCGCTCGGCTCGAAGATTTCCGCTCTCGGCGTCGAGATCACGGACTCGGCCTATGTCGCCATCTCGATGCGCGTGATGACCCGCATGGGCCGCGCGGCGCTTGAGCAGATGGGCGATGACGGATTCTTCGTTCCCGCAGTGCACACGCTTGGAGCGCCGCTTGCCCAAGGCCAGAAGGACGTCGCCTGGCCTTGCAACGACGACAAGTACATCGTCCACTTCCCCGAGACGCGGGAAATCTGGTCGTATGGTTCGGGCTATGGCGGCAACGCGCTCCTTGGCAAAAAATGCTATGCGCTGCGCATCGCCTCGGTCATGGCCCGCGATGAAGGCTGGCTGGCCGAGCATATGCTCATCCTCAAGCTGACGAGCCCGGAAGGCGCAGTAAAGTACATCGCCGCGGCATTCCCCTCGGCCTGCGGCAAGACCAACCTCGCCATGCTTGAGCCCACGCTCGCCGGCTGGAAAGCTGAGACAATCGGCGACGACATCGCGTGGATGCGTTTCGGCGATGATGGCCAACTCTACGCCATCAACCCGGAAGCCGGCTTCTTCGGCGTCGCTCCTGGCACGTCCGCCGCGACAAACAAGAACGCGCTGCACTCGTGCGACAAGAACACGGTCTTCACCAACGTCGCCCTCACCTCAGACGGAGACGTCTGGTGGGAAGGCCTCTCGAAGGACCCGCCCGAAGGCCTCACTGACTGGCGCGGCCGCGCCTGGTCGCCCGCTATGGGCGAGCCGGCCGCTCACCCCAACGCCCGCTTTGCCTGCCCCGCCGGCCAGTGCCCGGTGATCGCGCCCGAGTGGGAGAACCCCGCGGGCGTTCCGATCTCCGCCATCCTGTTCGGTGGTCGCCGCGCGTCGGCGGTTCCGCTGGTCACCGAAGCGTTCGACTGGGAACATGGCGTGTTCATGGGTTCGACGGTTGCTTCCGAAGGCACCGCCGCCGCCGAGAACAAGGTCGGCGAGCTTCGCCGTGACCCGTTCGCGATGCTGCCCTTCGCCGGCTACAACATGGCGGACTACTTCGCTCACTGGCTGAAGATCGGCCAGCGCTCGGGCGCCAGGCTGCCGAAGATTTACTTCGTCAACTGGTTCCGGAAGGACAAGGCCGGCAAGTTCATCTGGCCGGGCTTCGGCGAGAATACCCGCGTGCTCAAATGGATCGTCGACCGTCTCACCGGCAAGGCGCAAGCTGTCGACACCGCCATCGGCCGCGTGCCGGCGAAATCCTCTCTCGACGTAACCGGCCTCGGCCTCTCTGACGCGCAGCTCGATACGCTGCTCGGCGTCGACCACGAAGTCTGGCGCGAGGAAGCCGCGCTCATCCCCGCCTTCTTCGACAAGTTCGGCGACCGCCTGCCCAAGGCGCTCTGGGACCAGCAGAAGGCGCTGGTGAAGCGCCTGGGCTAGACTCAGGAGCAAAACGGATTTGCGGCAGGCCCGGCCAAGAGCCGGGCCTGTTTGTTTGCTCCCTACAGTCCGAACGCCTTCCGCATCCTATTGGACAGCCCCTCCGCCGCCAGCGCGTGCGAGGCGCGCAGGTAGTCCTTGAGCTCCCTCTTGCTCAGCCCCGGCTGGCCGTTGCTCTGGATCCACTTCATGCCGCGCGAGGCGAAATAGGGCGCGGGAATGCAGCCAGGCGCGTCGCGCAGGATTTCCCAGCCTATGTCCGAGACCTTGAATGTGATTGCCGGCTGGCGGCCACGTTCGAACCAGGCGACGGCGAATACTTTTCCGGCTGGCCCGCCCACCTTCCACACATGCGCCCCGCCCCACTGCACGACATGCGCGCTCGCCGGAAGCGAACCGCAGAAGGCGTTGTACTCACGAACGGTCAGGGACATGGATCGAAGATAGGACGGCCCTACCCGATCGCCACTGGGTTGATCACCATCTGCACCGTGCCCTGGATGCGCGGCGCGCCGATGACCAGGAGGAACTCCTTCAGCCCGTCCCTCGCCAGCTCCACCGTGTTGAGGCTCTCCAGAATATGTACGCCGTTCTTCGCGAGCAGGGTCTGGTGGACGATGAACGTCTTGCCCGGCGGCGACGGCAGGGCCTCCAGCGCGATGGTGTCGGAACCGACGGCGACCACGCCGAGATCGGCCAGGTGTCGCGCGCCATCCTCGGTCAGGCCCGGTTCGCGCGTGCGGTACGCATTGCGATCCGTCTCGATCATGCTGATCCAGTTGGTGTGGAACAGCACCACGTCGCCCTTGCGGACCTTGACGCCCTGCGCCTTCGCCGCCGCCTCGATCTCGGCCTTGCCGTAGTTGTCGCCGACTTCCAGCATCGGCTTCCGGTAGTGCTTGGTCATGTCGATCAGCACGCCGCGCGTGACGATCGGCGGCAGGCTCGCGATGTCGAGGATTTTCGACCCGGCGACGTCCTTGCCCTCGATGCCGTTGTAATAGTGGTGGTCAACTCCGAGGTGGGCCAGCCCATCGATCTGCGTGCCGATGCCCATGGAAGTCACCACCCGCTCATCGAACGACGTGACGCGCTGCGTGCCATTGGGCGTGAAGTCCGAGCCGGGGCCTGGCGTGCGCTCCACCGTGATGGTGCGATTGCCGTAGGCGGGCGTGTCGGGCCCCGTCGGCACGCCGAGCGCATAGACCTTGCCGGTCTTCACCAGCTTCACCGCGTCCCTGACGCCCT
Organism: uncultured Alphaproteobacteria bacterium; assembly: GCA_963718145.1. Lineage (GTDB taxonomy): Bacteria > Pseudomonadota > Alphaproteobacteria > Caulobacterales > Hyphomonadaceae > UBA7672. Next base: position 278,738 of record CAVQYJ010000023.1, read on the forward strand.
TGGAGGTAAGATTGTTGAGCGCCCCCAGCGTATCGGCCTCGCCATACTTCGAATTCCACCAAGGCTCGCCGCCGGGCGTTGCGGGCGCTGGCGGCGTCTGCTGCGCGATGGCGCCTTCCGACAGGAACGACATTGCGGCGGCCAGCATCAGGCGCTTCAGCAGGACCATGAACGTCTCCCTCCGGTCCCTCTTGTCGCCGCGCCTGGCCGGGACTCGTTGCTGGGAGATTCTGCCACAAGGGTTACGCAAGCGACAACGGCCGCAGGGCAGGATCAGGGATAAAGACGGCGTGTGATCCATGCCTGGCCGGGAGCGGCCCGCGTGAACTCCAGCCGGTCGTGCAGCCGGAACGGCCTGTCGCGCCAGAATTCGATGCGGGTGGGCGTCACGCGCCAGCCGATCCAGTGCGGCGGACGCGGGGTCTTTCCGAGAGCATACTTGGCGGCAAACTTCGCGATGCGGGTTTCCAGCTCGAACCGGCCCTCCATTGGCCGCGACTGTTCGCTGGCCCACGCGCCGATCTGGCTGTCCTTCGCCCGCGTGGCGAAATAGGCGTCGGCCTCTTCCGGCGCAACGGCCTGCACCGCACCCGAGACACGCACCTGCCGCCGCAGGCTCTTCCAGTGAAAGCACAGCGCGGCAATCGGATTCTCGGTGAGCTGCGTCCCCTTCCGGCTCTCCATGTTGGAGTAGAATACGAAGCCATCGGCCGAGACGTCTTTCAACAACACCATCCGCACATCCGGAGCACCGAGTTCATCCGCCGTGGCGAGCGCCATGGCGTTGGCGTCGTTGGGTTCTTTCTTCTTCGCCTCCTCCAGCCACTCTGCGAACAGCGCATACGGATCCTGGCGAGCGAACCACGCGCCGTCGTCGGGCGAACCCGCTGCGGCCTTCGCATAGTCCTCGGCGCTGGGGCTTGCGGGAATGACCTTGTCGGCCATCAGACGATCATCCCGCCATCGACGCGAAGGACCTGGCCGGTGACATAAGCCGCCTTGTCGGAGGCGAGGAACGCCACCGCATCCGCGATTTCCTGCGCCGTGCCCCATCTCTTCTCCAGGGGAACGAGGCGCCCCATGCGCTCAAGCGTCTTCTCGCGGTCGAGGCCCTTCGCGAACGCCGTCGACCACATGCCGTCGTCGATCACGCCGGGCGCCACCGCGTTGACCCGGACGCCAGCGCGGCCAAGGTCGATCGAGGCGTTTCGCGTGAACGAATTCACCGCGCCTTTGGATGTCGAATACGCGATCTGCCCTAGCGCGCCGGAGAACGCCGACACGGACGAAATGTTCACCACCGCGCCTTTCCGCTTGATCAGCGATGCCGAAAGCGCATCGGTCAGAAGGATCAGGTTACGAACGTTTACGTTCAGCGTTTCGTCCAGCCCCTCCGCCGTCACCTTGCCGAAAGGCTGCGCCGCGCTGACACCGGCATTGTTGACCAGGATGTCGATCTCGCCCAGCGCCTTGAGTGCGCCCTCCGCCGCCGCTCTTCCAACCCGTCGCGGAGGCCATGTCCGCTTCGATCGCGACGGCGCCGTTGGGCAGGCTGGCGGCCAGCACCCTGAGCTTGTCGGCCGAGCGCGCCACCAGGGCCACCTTTGCGCCATCCGCCGCCAGCGTGCGCGCGATGGCCTCGCCGATACCCCGGCTGGCGCCGGTCACGACGGCGGTCTTGTTGCGAAAGTCATATGTCATGGGCGGCTCCACTGTCGCGCGCAACCTATCCATCGCCCGCGGCGCGCGCTAGCTTCCTCCCATGACCTTTTCCACACCCCTCACCCTCCGCGGTCCGCTTCGCAAGCCTGCACAGATGCTGCAGGCGCAGGAGTATGGTGGCCACGCCTCCGTCCATGATGACGCCACGGCGGAGAAGCTCGGCCTGCGCGGCGCGCCCATCGAAGGGCCGACACATTTCAGCCTCTACCCGCCGCTGATGGAGAAGATCTGGGGGAAAGCCTGGTTTGAGAGCGGCTGCATCTCGGCGCACTACCAGAACATGGTGATCGAGGGCGAGGAGACGCAGGCTTTCGTCGAATGGCCAGAGGCGGGCGCCACGACAACCAAAGCATGGGTGGTGAAGGGCGACGGCTCGCCTGTGCACGAGGCCTCCGCCAGCATCGGGCCGGGTGAGACACTGCTGGGCATGCGCCTCAAGGAACTGCGCCCGCCGGGCAAGCTCATCATCATGCAGGATCTGAAGGTCGGCATGAAGATCGAGGACGACCGGCCTGTCCGGATGGATCCAGACCAGAACATGGGCTCGCTCTATCCTTTCAGCCTGAACGAGAAGCTCGCGAAGATCACCGAGAACTCGCCCTGGTATTCGGACGCCAAATCCTCGCATTGGGGCCGGGCAATCATTCCGCTCGAAATGATCTCCGTGCTGGCCCAGTATTCCAGCCGCGCATCCGGCCGGGAGTCGGCCTTCCCGACGCGCGGCCCCGCCCTCGGCCTCTTCGTCGACCAGGAGATCAGGCTGATCGACGGTCCGCTCTTCGTCGGCGAGGACTATCTCGTCAGCCGCGAGATCGTCGCCCTTTCCGAAAGCAAGCGTGTGGAGAACTGCTGGGTGCGCACGCGCCTGTTCGACAGGACAGGAAAGAAGCAGGTGGCGGAGATGTTGCTCAACCAGGGCTCGTTCAAGAATTCCTACGCCAACTATGATGCTCTGCGTGCGGAGCGGGAGGCGTCGTGAGACTGCGTCTTGCTGCTTCGGTTGCGGCTGCGCTCGCCCTCGCCGGCTGCAGTCTTTTTGCAAAGCCTGCTCCTGCACCCGCGCCCGTGCCTGCGGCGCCGGCGCCTGCAGAAGCCCAGCCGACCGGCCCTTGCGGCAGGAATGGCGACCGCACCGCCACCGTCGGCGACATCAGCATGACCTATCGTCAGTTTGGTCCGGCCCGAGGGGCGCCCATGCTGCTGATCACAGGCGCCGGCCAGCAGCTCACCGACTGGCCGCAGGCATTTCTCGATGCGCTGATCGCGAAGGGGTATCGCATCACGGTGTTCGACAGCCGTGACATGGGCTGCACGACCCGGATGGACACGGCGGGCCGGCCGAATTTCGTGGCGATCAATGCGGCGCTCACTGCGCGCCGGGCGCCGCCCGTGCCCTACACGCTGGAGACGATGGCGCACGACACGATCGGCCTGATGGACGCGCTGAAGCTTTCTGGCGCGCACTTGATCGGCGTGGCGGAGGGCGCCGTCATCGCGGAGATGATCGCGGCGGAACAGCCGCAGCGCCCTATGTCGCTGACGCTGATGATGGCGAGTTCCGGCAATCCCAACATTCCGACGCCAGCCGACCCCGTCCGCCTCGCCGGCCTGCCGGATGCGCCAAAGGCCGACGCGCCACGCGAGTCGGTTATCGCCTACAAGACCGCGCTGGCGCGGGCGCTGGAGAGCCCGACCTTCCACCGCACCGACGAAGCGATGCTTGAAGCTGCAGGACGCAGCGCCGACCGCAACTACGATCCCGACGCCCTCGCCCGTCATTCTGCCGCCGCCCTGGCCATCCCTGACCTGCGCCAGCGCCTCAGGCTGATCACGGCGCCGACCCTGGTGATTCAGGGCGAGCAGGACCCGATCATCCCGACGATCCTCGCCCGCGAAGTCGCCCGCCTGATTCCCGACGCGAAATTTTCGCTGATTGCAGACATGGCCCACGACATTCCCGACTTGCGGGTCGAGGAGATCGTTGCGGGGATCGCCGCCATCGCCCAGCCGAAACCGCCAGCCTAGCATCGGGGCTGTTCAAGGCACGGGAATTGCGCTTTAGCGTGCAATCATGTCGCACAATACCTACGGCCATCTGTTCCGCGTGACGACCTGGGGCGAGAGCCATGGGCCGGCGATCGGGTGTGTGGTCGATGGGTGCCCGCCCGGCATCAGGATCACCGAGGCCGACATCCAGAAATGGCTGGACCGGCGCCGGCCCGGCACGTCGCGCTTCGTCACCCAGCGCCAGGAAGAGGATAGGGTGAAGATCCTCTCCGGCGTCTTCGAGGACGACCGCACGGGAGGGCCGGTCACGACTGGCACGCCGATCTCGCTGGTGATCGAGAACACCGACCAGCGTTCAAAGGACTACGCCGAAATCCGCGACAGCTATCGGCCGGGTCACGCGGATTATGTCTACGACCAGAAATACGGCGTGCGCGACTATCGCGGCGGCGGGCGATCGTCCGCGCGCGAGACGGCGTCGCGTGTCGCTGCGGGTGCGGTGGCGCGGCTGGTGCTGGGGCCCGCCATAGCTGTGCGCGCCGCGGTGGTGCAGGTTGGCCCGCACGCCATCAACCGCGACAACTGGAAGTGGGAGAGCTGCGAGCAGAACCCTTTCTGGTGTCCCGATGCCGAAGCCGCCGCGAAGTGGGAAGTCTTTCTCGACGAGACGCGCAAGGCCGGATCGTCCTGCGGCGCCATCGTCGAAGTCGTCGCCGAAGGTGTTCCCGCCGGCTGGGGCGCGCCGGTCTATGGCAAGCTCGATGCGGACATCGCCGCCGCCCTCATGAGCATCAACGCCGTGAAAGGCGTGGAGATCGGCGCCGGCTTCGCTGCGGCCGCGCTGTCGGGAGAGGACAATGCCGACGAGATGCGGCGCTCGGGCAATGGCGTGGAGTTCCTGTCGAACAACAATGGCGGCGTGCTCGGCGGCATCTCGACCGGTCAGGCGATTGTCGCACGCATGGCGGTGAAGCCGACCTCGTCCATTCTCACCCCGCGCAAGACGGTGACCAAACAAGGCGAGGATACCGACATCCGCACCAAGGGCCGCCACGACCCTTGCGTCGGCATCCGGGGGGCGCCGGTGGCTGAGGCGATGGTTGCTGCCGTGCTTGCAGACCACATGCTGCGGCATCGCGGGCAAATGGGCCGCTGAAACCGTCGGGGGTTCCGTCCCGCTTAACCTGCAGCTCGGAAGGCCTTCAGGCCCCGTTCAGGTTGGAAAGCCGAGGATCAGGGTTCAAGCTGGTCGGAGGACCCAATCATGCGTCTCAGCGCACTTCTTCTCGTCACTGCCCTCGGCGCGACGGCCCTGCCGGCCACGGCGCAATCCTACAGCGAAAACTGCCGCCAATCGCGCGCGCAGAACCAGGTTGGCGGCGCCATCCTGGGCGGCATTTTGGGTGGTGTGCTGGGGTCGAATGTGGCTGCCAGCGGTCACCGTCACGACGGCACGGCGGTTGGGGCTGTGCTGGGCGGAATTGTAGGTTCCGAAGTCGGCCGCGGCGGCACCCGCTGCGACACGACTGTCTATGGCCCCTCGGGTCGCTCGGATTATCCCTCTAATTCCTACCCTGCGACACCGTATCCGCCCTCATCCTATCCCTCCGCACCGTACAGCCCCTATCCCCCGTCTTACGGCGGCTCGGCTGCATATCCGCCGCCGCCAGCAGATTATGGTGAATATCGCTCCTACCCGGATGACGGATACGGGGATCGGAGAGTACGACCGGAACTACAATAGGGACCAGGACGACCTTTACCGGAACGGCAAGAGGTCATATAAGCGTAGCGACGATTACGCGGGGCGGGACTGCGACAAAGCCGTTCAAATCACCCGCCTCCCGGACGGCACAGAGATCCGCCGCCCGGTTCGTGCTTGCCGTGATACTTACTACGGTGACTGGCACGTCAACGACTAGGCAGCCTGCGGCCACATGTGGATGGCCAGCGGGCTGTCTTCACAGAGCAGGCCCGTCCCCCCAACCCAGGGCCTGACGAGGGCGAGCATTGAAGCGCAAGCAACAATGCTCGCCCGAGTGGTTGGGGCCTCATGACCTCGCCCGTGACCGCAATGCGCGGCGCCAGTCGCTTGCGTCGGCAGAATCCTGCTTCAGACTCGAGACGGTGCTGGCCGCAGCCAGGCCTCAGAAATTCCTGGAGCAAAACAGGCGTTCAAGGTTGCCGTCACCACCTCGAATGAGGCTTGGGGTCCAGCCCTCCACTGTCCAGCCCCTTGATGTCAGCCACGCCTCGAACGACGCCGCGGCCCTGTCGCTTGCCGCGTCGTCCGTCACGATCCCGCCCTTTCCAACATGGGCAGGCCCGACCTCGAACTGAGGCTTGAACAGTCCAATGAGAATGCATCGCCGCGCCGCGAGCGACAGCGGGGGTGCGAGCAATTTCGCCAGCCCGATGAAGCTCGCATCGCACACGATGAATGTAGGCGCCTCACCCAGCATTTCCGCCGTGAGGTGGCGCGCATCGGTCGCCTCCAGGCTGATACATCTCGAATCGGATTTCAGCTTCGGGTGGAGCTGGTCGCGCCCGACATCCACGGCCACGACCTTTCTCGCCCCACGCTGCAAGAGCACTTCGGTGAAACCGCCCGTCGATGCGCCGATGTCGAGGCATGCGTGGTTCGCCGGCGAGACACCGAAAGTGTCCAGTGCATGCGCAAGTTTGAGCGCAGCGCGCGAGACGAACGGGTGCGCAGGCTCCGCCTCGATGACCGATGCCGGCGCAACTACGCTGCTCGGCTTCCGCGTGACCACTCCATCGACGCTTACCTTGCCTGCCTCGATCGCAGCACGCGCCTGCGCCCGCGACACGATGAGCCCGCGGCGGACAAGTTCGACGTCAAGACGTCGCGGCACGGAATCACTTTCGCTCATGCCTCACTCGATAGCATTTCGAGTCGCCGCGCCTGGAAAACCGCGCCCGCCGCCAGCGTGGTGAAATAAAGCACGATCGAGGCCTCGACATCGGCCAATATCCGAACAGGGCTGATCTCGACCCAATCTGAACGCATGGAACACTCTAACCAGCCAGCCGCCTGCCACAACAAGGCTAGGCGCAGTCGAGAGAACTGGCGTAGAAGGCGGGCAAATCACCTGCCTGCAAGGCCGCCATGCCTGTCGCGCCCGTCGAACGCAACGATCATTCCGAACCGAACGCCGAAGCCTTCATCTTCGGCTTCGACTTCGCGCCCGGCGGCGGCCTGTCAAGGACCGACTGGCAGAAAATGAAGCCTACAGCAGCCTGCCCGAGTTCAGGCTGGCGCTGGCTGCATTTCAACCGCCTGGCCCAGGAGACACGCGACTGGGTCGAGAATTCTTCCGGACTCGACGAGACGGTCATCTCAGCCCTGCTGCAATCGGAAACCCGGCCGCGCTGCGCCGCCTACGAGGATGGCCTGCTGCTCAACCTCCGCGGCATCAACCACAATCCGGGCGCCGAGCCGGAGGACATGATCTCCGTCCGTATATGGGCGGCGAGCAATATTGTCATCTCGATGCGGTCCTATCCGGTGAAAGCAATTCACGAGGTCCGCGAGGAAACCGCAAGAGGCGATGGACCCGCGACGCCTGGCGGGCTCATCGTCCAGATCGCTGAACGGCTGGTCGACAACATTGAACCGGTGGTCGAACAGCTAAAGGAGGAAGCGGACGAGTTTGAGGAAATGTTGTTGTCAGGCAAGGAGCGCCTGCCGGCAACTTCACTCGCAGAATTTCGCCGCACCATCCTGATCCTGCGCCGCTACATCCTGCCCCAGCGCGAAGCTATGGGGCAGCTCCAGAAGGAGGGTCGCTCCCTGTTTGACGAGGACCACGCTGTCCATCTGCGCGAAACGGCAGATCGCATCACCCGCATTGCCGAGGAACTTGATTCTATCCGCGATCGCGCGACCGTGCTCCAGGACCAGATTGCAGGCCAAAGGCAAGAACAACTGAACCAACGCCTCCTGGCGCTGTCGATCATCTCGGCGGTCTTTCTGCCGCTGTCGTATGTGACTGGCCTGCTGGGGATGAACCTGTCGGGCATTCCCTATCACGACCAGCCCTTGTCCTTCGGCGTCGTGACAATCGCGACGGTGGTGTTCGGAGCCGGGATTGTCGCCTTCCTCAAATGGCGGCGCTGGATCTGACCGTTGAACTCGCGCGTGTCGGCGAGGAAAGCGTAAAGCCTTCATACCCCGCCGCCGCCACCTCGTTGCACTTCTGGCGATAGGCGCCGACGCCGCCGATATAGGGCAGGAACACACGCGGCTTGCCCGGCACGTTCGCGCCCATGTACCAGGAATTGGCCTGCGGAAAGAGCGTCATGTGCGCAACCTCGTTTACGTGCGCGACCCAGGCCGCCTCCGCATCCGGCGTCGCCTCGATGGCGTCAGCCTGGCGCTGGCCGAGATGAACGATGCAGTCGGCAATCCAGTCGACGTGCTGTTCAATCGACACGACCATGTTGGAGAGCACGGACGGGCTGCCCGGCCCCGTAACCAGGAACATGTTGGGGAAGCCCGATACCATAAGGCCGAGATAGGTTTTCGGCCCATCCGACCATTTGTCCTTGAGCGCGGCGCCGCCTCGCCCGCGAATGTCGATCCTGTTCAGCGCTCCGGTCATTGCGTCGAACCCCAGCGCATAGATGATGCTGTCCAGCTCGATCGACTGTTGGGCCATTTGCAGGCCGGTCGGCGTGATCGCTCTAATCGGATTGGAGGACAGGTCAACCAGGGTGACGTTTTCGCGATTGAAGGTCGCGTAGTAGTTGGTGTCGACGCATAGCCGCTTCGTCGCGAGCGGATAGGTGCGCGGGACCAGTCTTTCCGCGATGTCCGGATCCTTCACGATGCTGCGGATCTTCCCGGCCACGAACTCGACGGCGGTGTCATTGGCTTCGCGGTTCACGATGATGTCAATGAACGTGCCGCCAAGGCCCAATCCGCCTCGCGCCCAGCGTTCGTCATAGGCGCGCTGGCGCTCTTCCGCGGAGACCTCGAGCGCAGACTTGTCAGGCGGCGCAGCGCCGACAAACCCGTAGCCGGATTCCCGCTGCGCCTGCCGATACTGCTCGCGATTGGCCTTCCAGTCTTTGACGATCGCCGGATCCGGCGGCGCGTTGTGGGCGGGCACGCTGAAATTCGGCGTTCGCTGGAAGACGTACAGATGCGTCGCCTGCTCCGCGATGATCGGGATCGACTGGATGGCCGACGACCCGGTTCCAATGATCCCAACCCGCTGGCCTGTGAAATCCACGCCTTCGTGAGGCCAGCGCGATGTCGAATAGGTCGCGCCCCGGAACTCGCCGGCGCCCGGAATATCCGGCTCCTTCGCCACCGACAGCGTGCCTGTCGCCATTACGCAGAACCGGGCCGAGGCTCGGTCGTCCTTGTCGGTGGAGATCTGCCAGCGCCTCGACGCCTCGTCGAACACGGCCTCCGTCACGCGCGTATCGAACTGGATGTCACGGCGGAGGTCGAATCGGTCGGCGACGTGGTTGAGATATTTCAGAAGCTCTTCCTGCGGCGCATACCGCTCGGTCCATTCCCATTCCTGTTCAAGCTCGGGCGAGAAGGAGTAGGAATATTCCTGGCTTTCGATATCGACACGCGCGCCAGGATACCTGTTCCAGTACCAAGTGCCGCCGACACCGCCGCCCGCCTCAAACACTCGGGCAGTCACGCCCAGGCTCCGCAGCTTGTGCAACATGTAGAGCCCGGCAAAGCCGGCGCCCACGATGACGACATCGACGGTTTCAGAAGATGCATCAACGCCGGATGAGGATATCGCCATGATCTTACTCCCCCACAAGAGTTGGGCAGAGACTACATCCATCCGGATGCGTGTCTCGGCCTTTCTTGCTTTGGAAGAGCCTGCGAACGGCTAGATCTGTTTCGCAGCGTCAGGTGCGATCGTCACCGTCGGTGGCGCGGCCAACGGTTTCCTTGACGCCATCGCCAACCTTGCCGATCGAATCCTGCAGCGGCTCCGTCGTTCGGTCGATGCCGGCGAGGTTCTCGTCCATCTCCTTGCCGGCGCTCTGCAGCGATCCATCGCGCAGCCAGTAGAAGCCAAGCGCGCCGAGAAACAGCACACCGATGACGATGATGATTGCTCCGATAAAGCGCATTGTGTGATCCTCAGGTCCTGTCGTCGCCGTCGGTGGCTTTGTCTATTGCCGTGCCTGTGGCGTCGGCGACATTGCCAGCACCTTCGGCGACTTCCGAACTTGTCCTGCTCAGCAGCTGATCCATCGACGCGCCTGCTTCGCGCAGCGACCCGTCTCGGATCCAGAAGAATACCATCAGTGTCGCAAACGCGAACACGATAAACACCGCTGTCGACCAAATCAGTGATCTGCTCATGACGTTGTCCCTCGTTCAGCTATGAGGGGAAACGCCGGTCACCAAAGCGGGTTCCATCGTGGCCCAAAGCAGGCCCCTGCGGTGATCGCCTACGATAGACAGGTCACCTGGTCCTTGCCGCAAACCTCGCGCGCAGGTCGCTCTTCATGATCTTGCCATTGGCGTTCCGCGGCAGCGGCTCGCGCTGCACCTGGATCTCCACCGGCACCTTGAACGCCGCCAGCTTCTGCGACACGAACCTCCGCAGCTCGTCCTGCGCCACCTCCATCTCCGGCTTCACCTGCACCACCGCCCCCACCTCCTCCCCCAGCACCTTATGCGGAATGCCCACCACAGCCGCATCCATGATTGCCGGATGGTCATAAAGGGCGCTTTCCACTTCGATGCAGTAGATGTTCTCGCCGCCGCGGATCAGCATGTCCTTGGCGCGGTCCAGCAGAAAGACGAAGCCTTCCTCGTCGATGCGCCCGATGTCGCCGGTGACGACCCAGCCATCAATATAGGTCTTGGCGGTCGCCTCGGGCTTGTTCCAGTAGGCCTTGCAGTTGTTGGGTCCCTTGACCCAGAGTTCGCCGACCTCGTTGACGCCCAGCGTCTCGCCCTTCGAACCCACCATCTTGAAATCCATTGCCGGCCCCGGGGCGCCGCAGCTTTCGGGACGGACCTCATAGTCCTTGCCGAAGTTCACGCATGACGCGGCGCAAGTCTCCGTCATGCCCCAGCCATTGGAGGCGAGCGCGCTGGGGAATTTCCGCTTGATGGTCGCCACCAGTTCCGGGGCCGATGGCGCGCCGCCATAGGCCACGAACAGGATGGACGAGAGATCGTACTTGTCGCGGTCCGGATGCTCGAGCACCTGCCACGCGATCGCCGGGACGCCGCCGATCGTGGTGATCCTCTCCCGCTCGATGAGGCCCAGCGCTTCGCCTGGATCCCACTTGTACATCGTCACGATCTTGTCGGCATTCATGATCGCCGGCACGAGATTCGAGAACGCGCCGGTCGCATGGAAGAACGGGATCGCCAGCAACGGAATGCGCGGCGGATCCTTCAGCGGGTCGCGCACCGGCACGGGCAGGCCCTGCCGCAGGAAGTGGCGCGCCTGGCACGCCATGCCGTTGAACACGTTCGAGACGATGCCGCGATGCGTCGCCAGTGCGCCCTTCGGCTTCCCGGTCGTGCCCGAAGTATACATGATCGTAGCGTCATCGTCCGCACCAACATCGGCGTCGGGCATCGCAATGTCGGGCAGGCTCGCCCACGAGTTGGCGTCGCCGATCAGCTTGCTGAGCGAGACAATGCGCGGATCAGCCTCGTCATCGGAGCGCCGCGCCACGATGACATGTTGCAACGCAGTCAGCTTCGGCAGGTGTTCGCGGATGCGCTCCAGCTTCTCCGGGTCGCAGATGGCGATCCTGGCGCCCGAGTCCGACAGCCCGTATTCCAGCTCCTCGCCCGTCCACCAGGAATTCATCGGCGTCGCGATGGCGCCGATCGCCAGCGCCGCCCAGAATCCGACCGACCATTGCGGATAGTTGCGCATGATCACGGCGATGCGGTCGCCCTTCTTGACGCCAAAGTCGTTGCGCAACCTTGTGGCGAGATGAGCCACCGCCTTGTAGTGCGCGCGAAACGTGACGCGCTCGTCCTGGTAGACCAGGAATTCCCGGTCGCCCCAGGCCTTCGAATTCAGCACGCATTCACGCAAGGTCAGCGGCGCGTTCCTGTAGACCCGCAGCGTCACGCCGCCGATGGATTTCTCCTCCATCTCGAACCTGGCGCCGGGCCCGGTCAGCAGGGCGTTGCACTCCGCCACCGTTCGCACCGGAAATGCGGCTGAGTCAGCCATCGCGCCTGCTCCCTTTGCGAGGCCGTTCCGGCCTTCTGCATCCTGAAATCGCATATGGACTGGTCCGCCGCCAGAGCCAAATCCGCGCCGGAAACCGCTGGCGGGCGCGCCCTGCTTGCGACAAAAGTTACCTGCTGCAGCGCGGCATGCAGGAGAGGCGAGATGACCTTCGAAGTCGTTGACGCGGCCGAGGCGCATCTGCCTGGCATCCAGGCGATCTTCAACCACGCAGTGCGCGAGACCTTCTCGATCTGGTCGGAGACAGAAACCACGCTGGAGCAGCGGCGGGCCTGGCTCACCGCCCGGCGCGCCGCCGGCTTCCCGGTGATCGTGGCGATCGACCCGACCCACCCTGACGACGTGCTTGGCTATGGCAGTTTCGGCGTCTTCCGCGACTTCCCGGGTTACGCGAAGACCGTCGAGCACTCCGTCTATGTGGCGCCCGCTGCCCAACGCCGCGGCGTCGGCAAGGCGATCCTGGCGGCTCTTGTCCAGCGCGCGCAAGGCATGGGTCTCTCCGCCATGGTCGGCGGCATCGACAGCGCCAACGCCGCCTCGATCGCCCTGCACGAGCAGGCCGGCTTCGAGGTCCAGGGCCATCTCAAGGGCGTCGGCCAAAAGTTCGGCAAGAGCCTCGACCTGGTCTTCATGGTGAAGAAGCTTTAGGGCGCCCGCACGCAATTGAAGGTCAGCGGGATTTCGGCGCCCAGGTCGACCACTTCGAAATCGCCGACCTGGATCGGATCGAACGTCGAAGCAGTGATGCCGAGGCTCGCCCATTTCGCCGACGACAGCCGGTCGTCCGCGAAGGTGAGTGCGATATTGCCGCCGTCCGACAGGATCATGCCATAGGTCTTCATCGCCCGGATGACCACGCGCGCGTTTGCGTTGTAGGGGGTTTCGTCAAAGCTCGCCTTCAGCCGGAACCGCACGCCGTAGGGCGGCGCGTCGGCGTTGGTGCTCGAAGGCCCGCCCGCATGCGTCGCCGGCCGGACATAGACCTGCCGCTTCATGCGCGCGTTCGGCAGGATGAAGCGGAGCGCGTGAGGCACGACGCCGGCCGCCACCTCGTCCGACGTGGGCAACAGCGCTGCGATCGGCAGGCCGGCGGCATCCGCCGAAGTGCACTGGTCTCCTCGCAGCACGTCGCCATACTGCTTGTCGAGATCCCACACGAACGCCGCGTAGGATGTGAAGCCCGCCGCGGTCTGCGTTGCCTGGTAGAGTTCATAGAGCCTGCGCTGGTCGCGCTCGTAGACCAGCACGTGGCAGTCATTGCTGGCGGTGTCGCAGACATAGTTGCTGCTGCCTTCGGTGTTGCCCGCCGCCGGCAGCGGAACCTGCATCGGAACTGCGTCGCAATCGGGACCGCCATAGCAATAGCCGCCTGCAGGCGCCGTCACCGTGCGCCGTGGCGTCGATGCATCTGCGTTGAGCAGGGCGATCGTGAAATCCGTCCGCAGCCGGTTGCCCCCGCCCCATCCGCCAGATGCCACAAGCTGCGCGATGATCGCATCACTGCGCGAGGACTTCGCCAACGCCGAGACATCCCTGTTCCATCCATGCGCCTTGCTGAAGAGCCCTGCGCCGGACGGCGGCGGTGATGGCGGCGGGGAAACAGGCGGCGGTGGCGGCGAGACGACGATCACACCCCCTCCACCGCTCGCGATACCCCCTCCGCCGCCACAGGCGCTCAGCGCGCAAAGAAGCACAGCCGCGACGCGTTTCATGGGTCCGCTCCGTCACAGGCCCGCGCCCCCAACTCAGTGATGGGTCAGAGCCTAACGCGATTTCGGGATGACGGCGTGAAAGAAGGTTTAACCGGCGATCAGTTTCAGCGCCCGTTCGTCGCCCCGGCCCAGCGCCTTGATGGCGGTTGCCGCGATGGAACGCGCGTCGAGGCCAGCCGCCTCGTACATCTTCTCCGGACTGTCCTGGTCCTGAAACGAATCCGGCAGGGTCAGCGTGCGGATCTTGAGGCCGCGATCAAGCAGGCCGTGCTCGGCCAGAGAGTGCAGCACGAACGCCCCGAAGCCGCCGCGGGCGCCCTCCTCGATGGTGATCAGCACCTCGTGGTGTCTGGCCAACTGGGCAAGGAGTGCTTCGTCCAGAGGCTTGGCGAAGCGAGCATCCGCCACGGTCGCCGTCAGCCCCTGCGCCGCCAGCATCGCGGCGGCCCTTGTGCATTCCTGCAGCCGCGTGCCGTAGGACAGGATCGCCACCGCCGACCCCTGCTGGATGATCCGGCCCTTGCCGACCTCCAGGGGTTGCGGATCGCTCAGCAGCGGCAGGCCCACGCCCTCGCCGCGCGGATAGCGGAAGGCGGAGGGTCGGTCGTCGATGACAAGCGCCGTCGCGACCATGCGCTGCAGCTCGGTTTCGTCCGCCGCCGCCATGAGCACGAAGCCAGGGAGCTGGCCGAGATAGCCTACGTCAAACGAGCCCGCATGCGTTGGCCCGTCCGCGCCGACGAGGCCGGCCCGGTCGAGCGCAAAACGCACGGGCAGCTTCTGGATCGCCACGTCGTGGACGACGCTGTCGTATCCGCGCTGCAGGAAGGTCGAATAGATCGCCGCGAACGGCTTCATGCCGTCCGCCGCCATCCCAGCTGCGAACGTCACGGCGTGCTGTTCGGCGATGCCGACATCGAAGCAGCGGTCGGGGAACTTTGTACCGAAGAGATCAAGGCCCGTGCCGGACGGCATCGCCGCCGTGATCGCCACGACTTTCGGGTCCTTCTCGGCGGCGCGGACCAGCTCCTGCGCGAAGACTTTCGTGTAGGACGGCGGTCCGGCCTTGGCCTTGGCCTGCTCGCCGGTGATCACATTGAACTTGGAGACGCCGTGATACTTGTCGTCGGCGCTTTCGGCAGGCTCGTAGCCCTTGCCCTTCTGCGTGACGCAATGGATCAGAACCGGACCGTTCTCCATGTCGCGCACGTTTTCGAGCACGGGGATCAGCACGTTCAGATCATGCCCGTCGATCGGGCCGACATAGTAGAAGCCCAGCGCATCGAACAGGTCGCCGCCCATGGTGAAATTGCGCACCGAGTGCTCGGCCTTCTTGGTCCACGTCTCAAGGCCGATCTTGCGCACGACGCGCTTGGATAGGTTACGCAGCTTGCGATAGCCCCTCGAGGACACCGTGCGCGAGAGATAGTGGCTCATGGCGCCAACGGGCGGCGCGATCGACATGTCGTTGTCGTTGAGGATGACGACCATGCGCGAATGCGTGCCGCCGATGTTGTTCATCGCCTCGTAGATCATGCCGGCCGACATCGCGCCGTCTCCGACCACGGCGATCACGCGGTTGTTGTGCTTCTGCAGGTCGCGCGACATGGCGAAGCCGGCCGCGGCCGAAACCGACGTGCCCGCATGGGCCGCGCCGAACGGGTCGTATTCGCTCTCGTCGCGCTTGGTGAACCCGGAAAGCCCGCCGCCCTGGCGCAGGGTGCGGATGCGGCTGCGCCGCCCGGTGAGGATCTTGTGCGGATAGGCCTGGTGGCCGACGTCCCAGACCAGCTTGTCATCCGGGGTGTTGAATACGGCATGGATGGCGACGGTCAGCTCGACCACGCCAAGGCCTGCGCCAAGGTGGCCGCCGGTCACCGAAACAGCCGCAATCGTCTCTCGCCGAAGCTCATCCGCGACCTGGCGCAATTCGTCCCGGTTCAGACCTTTGAGGTCCGCGGGCGAGTTGATCTGGTCCAGAAGCGGCGTCGGGGCGGTCATGGCGCTACCAGGCTACTGCATGCAGGTGAATTAGTGGCGGCGATTGAGCACAAAGTCGACGGTATGGAGAAGAGATGCGGCGCGGCTGCCGAAGGACGCCAGATGCTGTTTCGCCTGTGCGGCGAGATAGCGCACCCGGTCCTGGGCGCCCTCGACCCCCAGCAAAGACACGAAGTTCATCTTGCCCGCCGCCCCGTCCTTGGAAGTGGCTTTGCCGAGGATGGCCGGGTCCCCTTCTACGTCAAGCAGGTCATCCACGATCTGGAAGGCGAGGCCGAGGTCGTTGGTGTATCCGGCGATGGCCTGGCGCTCGTTCTCCAGCGCCCCGCCCAGCAGGGCCCCCACCTCGCCCGCCAGCGTGATCAGCGCGCCCGTCTTGAGGCGCTGCATGCGGGTCAGGATCTGCAGCGGCTCCTCATTGTCGGTGACCGGGGCCATGTCGATCATCTGCCCGCCGACCATGCCGCGCGCACCGGATGCGACCGCCAGCCGCTCCACCAGCTTGCAGCGCATCAGCGCGTCGCGGTGCGTCTCGGGGTTTGCCATGATCTCGAACGCCAGCGCCTGCAGCGCGTCGCCCGCCAGGACCGCCGTCGCCTCGTCGAACTGCTTGTGCACTGTCAGCTGGCCACGGCGATAATCATCGTCGTCCATGCACGGCAGGTCGTCATGGATCAGCGAATAGGCGTGCATGCACTCGACGGCCGCCGCCGCGCGCAGCAGCGCCTTCTCCTGCGCCCCGAACATGCGGCCAACTTCGATCGTGATGAACGGGCGCAGTCGCTTGCCCTTGGAGAGAGCGCCGTGGCGCATCGCGCGCATGAGCTTCGCCTCGGGGCCGGAGGCGGCAGGTATCAACTGGTCGAGTGCGACAGTGATCCGGTCGGCAACCTCGTTGAGGCGCTGCTCGAACTGGGGATCCAGCGGGCGGCTAAAGCTCATCTGCTCTCTCGAGGCCCTTGGGCCCATCGGGTCCGAGCACGATCTTCTCGACCTTCAGCTCGGCTTCCTTCAGCTTCTTTTCGCAATGCGCCTTCAGGGCTGCGCCGCGTTCGTAGATGCGGATGGAGTCTTCCAGCGGCACGTCGCCCTGCTCCAGCTTGTGCACGATCTGCTCGAGCTGCGCGAGCGCATCCTCGAAGCTCATCGACGCAATATCCGGGGCCTTGCTCTCTGCCATTCCAGTCTCCGAAAAGTGCGCCACCATAGGGAGGCAGAGTCGGGGGAGCAATGGTCTGCCGAGGGCTCAGCGAGAGACCTTAGCGCCGTTCGGACTCACACGTCACACTTTCAGATAAATCCGGTACGACCAGTACTTGTCGCCGCCATCGTGCACGCACGCCCAGCCGCGCTTCCTGAGCTGGGGACGCAGCATGCGGTTGAACCAGCCATGGGCGGCCAGCACCACGTCCTGCCCTCCGGCAGCGGCTTCGACAAGCAGGTCCGCCGCCTTGGAGGCGCGGGCCTTTGCTGCCTTCACATGTTCGTCGCCGTCATGGTGCCCCATCAGCCAGACGGCGCGGGCGATCTTGTTCCAGGTCTTGGGAAGATAGCGCGCCTTCCAGCGCGGCGGCGGCAGCGGCGCCTCGTTGAAAACCTCGTTGCGGGTAACGGACTTGCCTCTGGCGATGTGATCCGCCGTCTGCATCGCCCGCGGCCGCATCGACGAGAACATCACCGCGTTGTCGGGAATTTCCCGGATCAACTGGTCGGAACACGTCTGCCCATCTGCCAGGGGACTCTGCTCATAGCGGGACCACCAGTCGCGATAGGCCTGCCAGTCGAGGCGCGGCCCCTCGTTCCGGTTCAGCGTCGGCCGGCCATGGCGCACGACGATGATGCGGCCCGGCCGGGCCGCCCGTATCGTCCGCTCAGCTTGCTTCACAGCGGCGTCCATAGTCCTCTGCGGCCAACAGCCCTTCGAGCCTCCCTGAGAAGGCGTCCCCGCCGCTCCTTAGATCATCAAAGGCCAAATCCAAAACCGCTTTTGTCACACAAGGGCAACACGCTGGATTCCGGGGTGAATCAGAACCCCGACGCGCGGGCGCCGGCGCGGATCGCAACTCCCGTATGCGCCACCACCGGCTCCTCGCCCACGGCGCGCAGCAGGCCGCGCATCTGCTCGGTCATCCGCGTCTCCACCGCGAGAATCACATCCAGCCGCCGCCTCGTCCGCACCGCCAACCTCGACGCGGGACCCAACCCGCCCTGCTCGACCGCGTTCAGCACGCCCGTCGCCATCGCACGCGCGCCCCCCGCCAGACCCGCCGCGCTCACCATCCCCTCGTCCGCCGCCACGTGATGCGACGTGTAGTGCTTCTTGTAGTGCGCCTCGCCCACGCCCAGCACCGCCTGCGCGATGCCCATCTCCGCCGCCGCCTCCAGCAACCTCTCCTGCAGCAACAACCCTGGCGACACCGCAGCGAACGCGGGATCATACCCCGCAATCCACCCATGCAGCACCGACCCGCTCCGCAACCCGAACTCCGCCGCAGCCAGCCTCCCGTCGAACCTCAGCGTCGCCATCACCCCCGCGAACGCGGGCGTATGCGACTTCGCGCACTCCTCCAGCACCACACGCGTCCACTCGGCGCGCAGCACGTCGTGCCGCCTCGTCCGCACGAACTGCTCGCGCTTCCACTGCACCAGCGCCGCCATCTCCTCCGCCGACGCAGGCCCCATCGTCACCTGCATCGCACCGAACGCGCGCACCCCCTGCCGCGCCAACCGCCGCATCTTCTTGAAGTGCTTCGCATGCGCCTCGCGCTGCGCGCCCATATACGCACCCACCCCGCGCGACAGGTCCGCCACCGCGCACCCCGCACGCCCACGCAGCTTCACACCATCACACACTGCACCGTGCCAACCGCTGAACACGTACGCCGCAACCCCCGCCGCCTCCAGCACATCCCCCAGCGCCATCTCGCACCCGCGCATCGACACCACCGGACCGCTCACATCGCACATCGGCGCGCCCAGCGGCCGCGCCAACCCCGCCCCCGCCACCTGCACCGGCAGCACCATATCCACTACGCCATCCACTCCGCGCACCACGACGACACGCGCATCATCACGCGCGACACCGCACGCCTGGGCGAACTCGGGAGAGAGGAAAGGACTGGCAAACCGGAGATCGGCCGCCCGCATGCGCCGCCACGCCGCCAGCGTTGCGCCACAAAGCTCGCTCGGATGCGAAAGGGAGACGTCCATCAAACCCCGCCGGCCAACCGCGAGGGTTGAAGCTGGCATGGGCTCGTTAACAACTCGGCAAACCCTGTACGACGCGCCGACCTGACCGCTTCTCGTGACGAAAGTCGGGAACCAGGATTGCCGGAGAACCTTGCACCTGGATCGGGCTGCAGCCGCAGGCCGGAACAAGCCTTGAAGTCCACCCTCGGTCCCGACTTGCGTCGG
Organism: uncultured Alphaproteobacteria bacterium; assembly: GCA_963718145.1. Classification (GTDB taxonomy): domain Bacteria; phylum Pseudomonadota; class Alphaproteobacteria; order Caulobacterales; family Hyphomonadaceae; genus UBA7672. Next base: position 297,828 of record CAVQYJ010000023.1, read on the forward strand.
GATGAGCAGGATTGAGTTAAAGTCCCTTCCAGAGCCGTCCGGCTGGGCATTCCGTGCCTGGCGCCTTGCGGCAGCCGTGCAGGGTGAACAGCACCGTGTCGGCCTTGCCGATCAGGTGGTCCAGCGGCACGAAGCCTATGGCGTCGTCCTTGGGATCGCCGCCGAGGTTCACGCCCCGATAGGGCCAGGCATCGGGAAACTGCGCCGCCATGGAGCGGTGGCCCGTCGGCGCCCGGCTGTCTTCGGAATTGTCGCGGTTGTCGCCCATCATGAAGACGTGGCCTGCGGGCACGGTGAAGATCGGCGTCGCGTCCAGCGCTTCGCTGTCGCCGAACTCGTGGATCAGGTGGAACTTCGTCTCGCCGGGCAGTTGCTCGCGATATTCCGTTGCCGACTGGATCGAGCCATTGCCGTCGGGCACATAGGTCGTCGTGCGCACCATGGTGCGCACCACTTCCTCGCCATTGAGGAACAGGTGGCCGCCCTTCATCTGGATCCGGTCGCCGGGAATGCCGACCACACGCTTGATCATCACGCGCGGATTGTGCGGATGCTGGAACACCACCACGTCGCCGCGATGCGGCGTTCGAACCCAGACTCCTTCATCCGGCTTCTTGGGGTCGTTGCCGAAGATCATCGTGCCGATCGAGAACGGCACCGAGTTCACATTGTACCCGTAGGCGAACTTCGCCACCGCTACCCGGTCGCCAACCTGCAGCGCCGGAACCATGCTTTCGGACGGGATCGAGCGGAGCTCGTAGACGAAGGTCGAGAACAGCAGCCAGAACGGAACGAACACGGCGATCGTCGCCGCCGTCTCCTTCACCTCGTGCCAGACGCGTTGCGAGAGGCTGCGTGGCGGCGCAGCGGCGTCGGCTGCCGGCTGGTCGCTCACCGGCTGCTCGGTGGTCGTATCACTCATGAACCGGCCCTTGGCGCCCGCCCCGCCAAGATCAGGGAGGGAATGCTTCCCGGCCCCCTGGACCCATGCCTGGAGGCGTTGCGGCTATACGTTATGCGTCTCCCGCCGCCGTCAAGACGCCCGCCTGTACAGGGTTGTCCCACCGTCATGTGAGGACGTGACCAGCCCGCGGCCACGCAGGCAATTGAGGTGCGCCACGGTTTCGCCCGTCGCCATGCCCAGACTGTCCTTCTCGATTGCCCGGGCAAACAGGGCCGTGAACAGGTCCACCGCCCTCTTGGGTTCGTCGAGCCGCGACAGCAGCCGTTTCATGCCGACTTCGTGCCCGTCGATCAGGGCGTCCAGACGCTTGTGTGCGCCGCGGAACGGCTCGTTGTGCGCCGGCAGCGTCAGGACATCCGCCGGGACAGTGTCCTTGAGCTTCCTGCAGCTTCGCAGCCAGTCGGCGAGCGGGTCGGCTTCCGGTTCCGTTGGGAACACAGACACGTTGGAGGATATGCGCGGCAGGATCTGGTCGCCCGAAATGAGCAGGTTCAATTCGGGGCACCACAGGCATGCATGGTCTGGCGAGTGGCCGCATCCCGTGACAATCCGCCACGTCCGCCTACCAATCGAAATCTCCTGGTTGTCGTCCAGCCGGTGGAAGGCGTCCGGCAATTGCGAGACGGCCTTCCCGAACCCGCCGAAGCGATCGACATACCTGTCGAGGTCTTCCTGCGCCCATCCGGCGGCGCGATAGAAGGTGACGCCAGCATCTGGCGCCTCGCGCCCCGTGTCGGCCACCAGAACGCGGCAGGTGAGGTACTCCAGCTTCGTCATCCACAGATCGCACTGGAATTTCCGCGTGATCCATCCTGCAAGCCCGACATGATCGGGGTGCATGTGCGTGACGATCACGCGCCTGACCGGCTTGCCGCCCAGGCCGCCGGCAGCCGCCTCCGCGCCGAAGATCGTGCGCCAGTGCGATTTCGTCTCCGACGTCTGGATGCCGGTGTCGACCAGCGTCCAGCCGTCGCCGTCCTCCAGCAGCCAGAGATTGATCCACTTGAGCGAGAAGGGCAGCGGCATGCGGACCCAGCGCACGCCCGGCGCCACTTCCAGGCTCGTTCCCGGCTCGGGAGGCTCGGCGAAGGGATAATCGTATTTCGCCCGCTCGGTCTTGCCTTCAAAGCCGTCCATAGGCTGGTCCTGCCCTTTTCCTGCGCCGCCCACTCTAAGCCTGCCTGCGGCGCTGCGGCAAACGGGGCCGCCATCGACGGGCGCCGCAACGGCGGCTATGCCTTTGGGATGGTGCAAGAGGGCTACGTGCGCGAGCTGATCGGTCTTCTGGTCGGTCTCTACATTTCGATAGCGGTCGTCGTGTTCGGCGCCGCCTGCTGGGGCATCATGTCTGGCGAGACGGCGAAGACCTCTCCCTGCCCGGTCGCCAGCAACTGGCCAGTCTGGGCGCTCTATCGCGCCTCGCTCTGGCCAAAGACCTATTACGACGACATCGGCAAGACGCAGGACCTCGGCGGCTGGCTGCTTGTCCATTACACGCCGGAGACGCGAACCTGCGCACAGCGCTGAGCATCAGCGTCGGTCAGGACGCCTTCTTCGGCAGCCGCGCCCAGTCCGCTTCAGCCGAGCCCGCGATGATCGAGGACTCGATCACCTGCATCACTCCGTCGAGAAGGGTCGCGTCGTCCGGCACACCGAGCGTCTTGAGCCGGCCCTTGATGCGCGCCTGGAACGCCCGGTCCTTCATCCACGCGCCGCTGAAGAACGTCTTCACATCGGCAGGCGGCATCCGGTCGATCTCTTCATTGACCTTGTCGAGGACGTCGAGCTTGAGGCCAGCCTGCCTCAGGTCTCCGCTGACGACATCGACCACGCCGGTCTGCACGGCGACGGCGGAGGCGATCTGCTTGCGCGGCGCGTCCCAGGCATGCGCCTCAGCACAGGCTGACGCGACTTCGTTCACGAGGTTCTCGGCCGCCTTGAGGTCGGCTTCGCCGCCGCCGCCGAGATAGGCGATCACCACGTCGTAGAACCTGTCAGCCTTGTCGCGCGAGAGGGTGTCGTAGACGCAATAGAGTTCGCTGGCCGGTTTCTGCGCCTGGGGTGGACCCGCGCCCTGGGCAAGCTGGGCGGACGCCGCCGGCGCCATGCCAGAAGCAAGCACAACGGCGGCAAGTGTGTTTAGCCTCATATGCCTGCTCCGTTTGCCGCCGCGTGAACGGGCCGTATGTACGATCAATTTCGCGTGCAGCCGCGTGGCTTACGCAGTCACGCATGCCTCACCCCTCTGGACGACGCCAGTTGCATCTGCAACTTGGCCCGAACCGCCCGGACCCGGGGCCAATGGGAGACATTCGATGCGCAAACTTCTGGTCGCCGCCGTTCTCGGCGCTCTTCTTGCCGGCCCCGCCCTCGCACAGCAGGGCTCAGCACCCGCCAAGGCGCCGGCCGGCGCCTATGTCCTCGACAAGCCGCACTCCAGCATCATCTGGAAAGGCCTGCACCAGGGCATGAGCTGGTACACCGCGCGCTTCACCGGCTATGACATCACGCTCGACTTCAACCAGGACGATGTCTCGAAGTCGAAAATCACCGCCACGATCAATCCCAAGACTGTCCTTACCGACGATGCGCAGAAGCGCGCCAGCGGCCAGTCGGGCTTCGACGCCGAAGTCGGCGACAAGATATTCCAGGCGGCGAAGTTCCCCGAGATCAAGTTCGCCTCGACCAAGATCGAGAAGACCGGCGAGACCACGGGCAAGATGACGGGCGACGTCACCTTCCTTGGCGTCACCAAGCCGGTGACGTTCGATGTGGTGATGAATGGCGGGCGGGCGGATGCGCGCACCCAGAAGTTCAAGGTCGGCTTCACCGCCACCGGCTCGATCAAGCGCGGCGAGTTCGGCATGACCGGCCCCGGCTCGGTGGCCGACGAGATCAAGGTGGAGATCAACGCCGAGTTCTCGCAGAAATAGGCGGCGGCTTTCGCAGCATCAGGAAATCCCGGGCGCGCAGGCGTCCGGGATTTTTCGTTTACGGCGTCCTGCGGGTGTTCGGTGGACGGTTCGCGATTTCTTCGCCGCGGCCGCGAGCCTTTCTCCCGTTGCCCCGCCTGCGCCGATGGCTGAATGTCCAGTCGTCCCCGGAGCCTCCCCATGCGCCTGTACGCCCTTGCAGCCCTCCTTGCCCTCACCGCCTGCTCGATCACGGGCACGCAGTCGATGCAGACGCTGCAGAGCCTGCCCGCGGCCAGCTACAGGCTGGAGCAGGCGCACGGATCGCTGCTGGTGCGGGTCAAGCACATGGGCCTGTCCTACTACACGCTGCGCTTCACCGATTTCGACGCCACGCTCGATTTCGACCCGAAGACCCCGACCGCCAGCCATGTGAAGGCCATCGTCAATCCGCTGTCGGTCCGCGCCGAGCATCCGGTGGACAAGGAAGCGTGGGACAAACGCATCGGCGAGGGGCTGCTCGAAGGGACGGACTTCCCTCAGATCGTCTTCGAGTCGATGAAGATCGAGACCACCGGGGAATTCACCGGCAAGGTCATCGGCAACCTCACCCTGATGGGCGAGACCGCGCCGATGACCCTCGATGTCACCTATAACGGCGCCGCCCCGGCCGCAGCGCTCTACCAGGGCCGGGATGCCGTCGGATTTTCCGCCCGGGGCACGTTCGACCGCACCGACTACGGCCTGACCCGCTACGGCGCGATCGTGGCGCCCGAGGTCGAGGTGGTGCTGGAGGTGGAATTCACCCGCCGAAGCTAGCGCCCTACCTTCCGCCGGCGGGCCCGGTTATGGTCTCCGCCGAGGAAGGACCCCGCATGACTGACACCACCGTCCAATCCGCGGGCGCGCAGCCCCTGCAGCAGCGCTATACAGCGGTCGCCATCGCGCTCCACTGGGCCATCGCCCTGTTGATCCTCGGGATGATCGCCTTCGGCTTCATCCTCGACGGCATGGAGTATGGCCCAGGCAGCCCGAAGACCGCGCTGGTCCAGATCCACAAATCGACCGGCATCACCATCCTGCTGCTCTCGCTCGCCCGCATCATCTGGCGCCTCATGAACCCGCCGCCGCCCGAGCCTCCGATGCCGCAATGGCAGAAGCTGCTCGCCGTGGTTGTGCATATCTTCCTCTACGTGCTCATAATCGCGATGCCGCTGACCGGCTGGATCATGGCGTCGGCCTCGACCGCCCATGAGACCCGGTTCTTCGGTACGCTCGAAGTCTCGCTTCCCGGGTTCAGCGGCATGTCCGCCGAGGAGCGGAAGGGCATCGACGAGGCATTCCACAAGGTCCACGGCAATCTGGCTTGGTTCATGATAGGCTTTCTCTCTCTCCACGTCGCAGGCGCGCTCAAGCACCAGTTCGTCGACCGCGACGGCCTTCTTGCGCGCATCGCGCCGGGCCTGTTCGGCCGCACGGCCGGTCCGCCGGACAATGGCCATGGCGCGATCTGGGCGTTTGGCGCCGCAGCGCTCGTCTTCGCTGCCGTTGCGGGCGCCTCGATGATATCGGCCCCGCAATCCCCCCCAGTCCCAGCGGATACCGGCGTTGCGACAGTGGGCAACGAGCCTGGCCGCTTTGTCTCGAATTCCCCGGCCCCCGCATGGACGGTCGATACCGCGCAGAGCTCCATCAGGTTCAAGGGGGCCTATATGGGCCGTCCCTTCGAAGGCTCGTTCAGGAAATGGGACGCCGCGATCCAGTTCGACCCTGCAAAGCCCGAAGACGCCCGCATCCGCGTAGTGATTCACCTCGCCGATCCAGCGACGAGGGCCTCGAACATCGAAGCGGGCGACCCGTATTTCAACGAGAACGTCACGCAGGGCGACTGGTTCGACGTCGCCAAGCACCCCGACGCTGTGTTCGAAGTGAACCAGGGCGTCTTCAAGGACAGCGAAACCGCCTACGAAGCGACGGGCATCCTCACCGTGAAGGGTGTCGCAAACCCCGTGCGGCTCAAGTTCACGCTCGAAATCAACGGGGCCACCGCGAAAATGCATGGCACGACCACGCTGCAGCGCCTCGCCCTCGGCCTCGGCAAGGACACGCTGGCCGCCGCCAAGGGTGACGAAGAGTGGGTCGCTGACGATGTCGCGGTCACGGTCGATGTCATCGCCTCGAAGCAGTGAGGCGCGTCTCAGGCCCGCCTTGGAGACCGGCGTGAGACGCCGCAACGCGACTCGATTCACGGTCTCGATGCCCTCTGCGGAGTCAAAACTGACTCTCGACGCGACCTCTCATCGGCAAAAAAGTGTGACCCTGAGGTCACAGCGTGAAGACGAAATGCGGGTCTGCGACTCGCACGTCGAAGCGCTCATCGACTGGATTGCGAGTCGTCTCGAGGACCTTCGCGGGCGCCGCAATCGGCGCTTCAGTGGACTCGGAATTCGATGAACTCCGATTCACAATCGCCGCTTAGGGCGCCCGCACTGGTCGTCGGCGTCTCACACGCCGACCTCGACCGTGCGGCGGCCCTCATCCTCTCCGGAGGGCTCGTCGCGATGCCCACCGAGACCGTCTATGGCCTCGCCGCGGACGCCACGAACGGGGTCGCGGTCGCGAAGATCTACACAGCCAAGGACCGACCCTCCTTCAACCCGCTCATCTGCCATGTCGACGGCCTCGCCATGGCGGAGTCGCTCGCCGATTTTTCGCCGCTCGCGCGCGCACTGGCCGCGCGCTTCTGGCCCGGCCCGCTGACTCTGGTGCTCCCGCGCTCGAGCACATGCCCTGTCGCTGAACTTGCGACCGCGGGTCTGCAGACAATCGCGCTGCGATCGCCAAAACATGTTGCGGCGCTGGGACTTATCGCGCGTGTCGGCCGCCCGCTCGCCGCGCCTTCCGCGAACCCGTCGGAGGCTCTCTCGCCCACGCACGCCGAGCACGTTGCCCATAATCTGGCGTCGAAGATCGACCTGATCCTCGATGGCGGCGCATGCGAGGCGGGCCTCGAGAGCACCATTATCGCGCCGGGCGAGACAGGGGCCGTGCTGCTCCGTCCGGGAGCCCTGGAGCGGTCGAAAATCGAGTCACTCACAGGCCCGTTGAGGTCTCCTGAGGCGTCCGCAGGCGTCCTCGCGCCAGGCATGATGAGGCGCCACTACGCCCCCCGCGCCCGGCTCCGCCTCAACGCCACCGATGTGACTCCGGGGGAGGCCTTCCTCGCCTTCGGGGCGCCGCCGAGGGGTGTTTCACCTTCTCTCAACCTATCGATTCGCGGCGACCTCGAAGAGGCCGCTTCGAATCTCTTCGCGATGCTGCGCACGCTCGATGAGAGTCATGCCGCGATCGCCGTGGCGCCGATTCCGAGTCACGGACTCGGCGAGGCGATGAACGATCGCCTCGAGAGAGCGGGTGCACACGCGTGACAAGTTGGTGTATGTAGATTCGTCGAATCGATTTCGAGAGAGATGCGATTCGACTCAGGTGGGTGCCCTGCTCATTCGCGAGCACGCCCAATGATCATCAAGGAGACTACACATGGCCATGGCCAAAAAAGCGAAGAAGCCGGCGAAAGCCGCTGCGAAGAAAGTTGCGAAAAAGAAGCCCGCGAAGAAGAAGTAGTAGCGGAGCTCTCTTCGCATTCGGCAACCAGTTCTTGGTAAGAGCCGGGTGACGGACAGGGCGGCGCAAGTCGCCCGCGCACCGGACGCCGAATTTCCAAAGAGACTCGAACTAGAGTGCATTCCTCGCGCCCATCCGGTCCTCCGGGTGGGCGCGAACTCGTTGGGGGGTATGCGCAAGACCGCACGGGAAGCGCGGAGACCGCCGCAAAGGCCGGATTTCATGGGCAAACGGTGAGTATTGCTCCCGGGGCCGCCGAACCACGAGGCCCTGGTCGCTGGCCCTGTCTATAACAGCCGCTCACCCAGCCGGACTCGCGCCCAATCCCGCGGGAAAACTCGCCGAACCCGGCCCATATTGAATCGCGAAACCCCAGCTTTTGCCGAACAGGGTTCATCTCGGCGCTGTCGGGGAACTTCTATTTTGGTCGCCACCCTCTGCAACGGGGCGATACTGGGCGGATGAACAAGGCGAACCAGATCGAAGCGACGGACGCGCGCCCAGACTGGACCCAGCGCTGGACGCTCCCGCTCATTCTCTTCCGGATGATCTGCTCGATCTTCGCAGCCCACGCGCCGTCAATCTGAAGCACTTGCAGCGCACGAGACGCCCGCCGGAGCGCTGGTGGGACCATTTCCCGACCGGGAGCACGCAGAATGGGACGTCCGCGCCCTGAAAGCCTCCGGCGCCCGGCAGATTCTCTCGGGTCAGCCCCTCGACCTGGCCTGCCTCACCATCGACCCGCCTGGTCCCGGCCAGCCCTGGGCCCCGCCCCGCTCGGCCATCGCGATGAATTTGCGCTTCATCGCACTCGCAAGGTTCCACGCCGATCCGGAACGCTACATCCGCAGCACGCAGCCCGTATCGCGCGGGTGTCGGGCCGTCCCGGCGCGCAGACGGCCCCGCTCCCCGCAAAGTCCTGGCCGCTTCAGCGACTTTACCGCGTCACGACGAGGCCCCGATCATCATGTTCTGGTGTGTGAGGCTGCGCGCTCCTCCGTAGCTCAAGTCCCTGCCACCACAACACCCTTCCGACCCGCAGGCTTCACCTGCGAGACTGCCTCGCCATGCCCTAAACCCGCGCCGCATGGACTTCCCCACCCATATTTGCTCTATCGCCCCAACGAACGGAGCCTCCCATGTCCTCGAAGATCGTAACCGTTTTCGGCGGCGCAGGCTTTCTCGGCCGCCATCTCGTCCGCGCCCTCTGCAATCAGGGCTGGCGTGTCCGCGTGGCAATGCGCCGGCCGCATCTTGGCGGGGATGTGAAGCTCGCCGGCGACGTCGGCCAGGTCCAGCTCGTCCAGGCCAATGTCCGCAACCGCGCATCGATCAGGCGGGCGGTGGAGAATGCGGAAGCGGTGGTGAACCTCGTCTCCATCCTGTACGAGCGCGGGGCGCAGACCTTTTCGGGAACCCAGGCGCTGGGCGCGTCCAACATCGCCCAGCTTTCCGCCGAAGCGGGGATATCAAAGTTCGTCTATGTCTCCGCCATCGGCGCCGACCTCGAATCCCACGCGATCTATGCCCGGACCAAGGCCGAGGCTGAGAATGCGACCCTGGAGGCCGTCCCGACGGCGACGATCATCCGCCCCTCCATCATGTTCGGTCCCGAGGACGGTTTCTTCACCCGCTTCGCCCGCATGGCCCGCCTCACCCCGGTGCTGCCGCTGATCGGCGGATCGTCGAAATTCCAACCAGTCTATGTCGGCGACGTCGCCGCCGCGATCGCCAACGCGCTCGCGAAGCCCGCAGCCCAGGGCCAGGTCTACGAACTGGGCGGACCGCGCACCTACACGATGAAGGAGCTGCTGCAGTACATCACACGCGAGATCGACCGGCCGCGCGCCCTGCTCCCGATCCCGCTGCTGTTCGCGGCGCCGTTGGGATACACGGTCGGCGCGCTGTCCAAGCTGAACCCGTTCTTCGGCCCGCCAATCACCGGCGACCAGGTGCAGCTGCTGCAGAGCGACAACGTCGTCCGCCCGGGCGCCAGGACGCTCGCCGACCTTGGCGTCGCCGATCCGGAAACCGTGGAGTCGATCGTCCCGACCTATCTCTGGCGCCACCGTCCCCACGGCCAGTTCCAGCCGCCGCACATCGACGAGATCTCGCGCGCCGACGCCTGACCCGCCCGTCACTTGCATCCTCCCCCTGCCGGACTAGCCTCAGTCCGGCGCGAAATCAGGGGAGCGGACGATGCTGATCGAATACAACGGCATGAACGCCGCCGAAATCGCCGCCTGGCTTCTGATCGCAACCGCCGCCGGCTTCACCGGCCGCGTTATCGTCTCCGGCAAGAAATTCCTGGGCCTCTGGGGCGACGCCGCCCTCGGGCTGGTCGGATGCTTTCTGGTCGGCACGCTGATTAAAGCCTTCAGGTTCAGCCTCACGAACTGGCTGACCGGCGTGCTGCCGCCGAGCGCCGCGGGCTTCGCTGTCTGGCTCGATATCGGAATTTCCGCCCTGGCCGGCGCAATCATCCTCCGCGCCATCCTGCGGCCGTTCACCGGCAAGGGCTGAGTTCTAAGCCCCAAACCCGGCGAAGTGGATCGCTAGGAGTCCAGCGCCGCCGACGAGGATGCGCCAGAGGCCGAACAGTGCAAATCCGCGCTTCTGGACGAAATCCAGCATCACCTTGATCACGATGAAGCCGAACACGAAGCTCGCCACGAAGCCGATCGCGATAATCCCGAAATTCTCCGCAGACAGCGAGTCCTTCGCATCGAAGATGTCGAGAACAAAAGCGCCGACCATGATGGGGATAGCGAGAAAGAAGGAAAACTCGGCCGCGGCGCGCTTGTCGATCTTGATCAGCATGGAGCCGACGATGGTGGAACCCGAGCGCGAGACGCCGGGGATGATCGAGAGCACCTGGAAGAGGCCGACGACGACCGACTTCCACAGCGGCAGCTCCATGGCGTTCATGGATTCCGGCTTGGGCGCCATGCGATCGATCACCAGCAGGACCACGCCGCCGATGACCAGCGACCAGCAGATGATCTCGGGGCTTTCGAACAGGAAGCCGGTGATGAAGTCCTTGAGCAGGAAGCCCGCCGCAAACGCCGGGATGCAGGCAATGATCACGGACAGCGCGAACCGGCGCGACTCTGCCCTGGTCGGCAGGGTGACCAGCACGTTCCACAGCCTGCTGAAATAAAGGACCACGACGGCGAGGATCGCGCCGAGCTGGATGACCACGGTAAACGTCTTCCAGAACGGATCGTCTGCGATGCCCATGGCGAGTTCGGCGAGCAGTAAGTGGCCGGTGGACGAGACGGGGATGAACTCGGTGAGCCCTTCGACCAGGCCGAGGAGGATTGCCTGCAGGATTGTCTGGCCGTCCATGAAGGCTCCGAGCTGAACGGCCTAGGTCTCGCTCCTTTATGGTGGAGGACCGGTTACCGGCGCGACATCCCCATACAGGAACTATTTGGTACACATATCTGCCGCACAATCGTCCGCGACGGTTGAAGAGTGGTCATGCTGATGCTTGGTAGATGCCAAATGGGTTTTAATTCGTGGATTCTTGTTGTTCGGCGCTCGCACCGCCTCTAGAGAAACCGTCCTACGCAAGTCGGGTGGTCGGGATGGCGCAGACACGCATGCTCAGTTTTGTGTCGGTGGAGCAGGAGACGCCTGAGAAGCGCGAAGCGGATCAGCGGCGCGGCGACTTCCACGAAATCTACGCCGACTACATCGAGGCGAAGGCCAGGGAGCAGTCGTCCCGTTGCTCGCAGTGCGGCGTGCCGTTCTGCCAATCCCACTGCCCGCTCGGGAACAATATCCCGGACTGGCTGATGCTGACCGCCAATGGCCGGCTGCAGGAGGCTTACGAGATCTCCGCGGCGACTTCCAACATGCCAGAGGTCTGCGGCCGCATCTGTCCGCAGGACAGGTTGTGCGAAGGCGGCTGCGTGATCGAGCAGTCCGGCCACGGCACAGTGACCATCGGCGCGGTCGAGCGCTACATCACCGACACCGCCTGGGAGCGCGGCTGGGTTCCGCCGATCAAGCCGGTACGCGAGTATGGGCAGAGCGTCGGCATTATCGGAGCGGGGCCGGCAGGGCTTTCGGCAGCCGACCAGCTTCGTTCGGCCGGATACAAGGTGACCGTCTATGACCGGCATGACCGCGCAGGGGGATTGCTGATCTACGGCATCCCGAACTTCAAGCTCGACAAAGAGATCGTCGAGCGGCGGACCAGGCGTCTTGCAGATGGCGGCGTGGTCTTCAGGCTAGGCGTCGATGTCGGCAGGGACATTACCCTGGCGCAGCTTCGCCAGAAGCATGATGCGATCCTGGTCGCGACCGGCGTCTACAAATCGAAGGAGTTGGGGACGCCGGGCGGCGACGCCAAGGGCGTGCATAAAGCGCTCGACTATCTGATTGCGGCAAACCGCGTGGGGCTGGGCGCAAAGGTTCCCGAATTCGACAGCGGCGTGCTGAATGCCGAGGGCAAAAGCGTGGTCGTGATCGGCGGCGGCGACACGGCAATGGACTGCGTGCGCACGGCGATCCGCCAGGGCGCCAAGTCTGTGACCTGCCTCTACCGGCGCGACCGGGCGAACATGCCGGGCTCGCAGCGCGAGGTGGCGAACGCGGAAGAGGAAGGCGTGAAGTTCGACTGGCTCGCCGCGCCGCGCAGCGTGGCCGAGAAGAAAAGCGGCGGCGTCAAGGGCGTGAAGGCCTACCGGATGAAGCTGGGCCTTGCGGATGCTTCGGGCCGCCAGGCGCCGGAGGAGATCGCGGCGTCGGACTACGAGGTCAAGGCCGACATGGTGATCAAGGCGCTGGGGTTCGACCCCGAGGACCTGCCGCAGCATTTTGCCGAGCCAAAGCTCACCGTGAACCGCTGGGGCGGGGTCAAGATCGACTACCGCACCATGATGACGACCATGGATGGCGTCTTCGCGGCGGGAGACATCGTGCGCGGCGCATCGCTCGTGGTGTGGGCGATCAAGGAGGGCCGCGACGCGGCGGCCTCGATCGAACTCTATCTCAAGGCGCGCGCCGATTCCGCGCGCGTCGCAGCGGAGTAGCGGCGATGGATGTCTATCAGATCTGGGTCGACCTGAAGCCGGGCGTGCGCGATCACCAGTTCGTCGAGGCGATGGACCGGTATCTCGGCGCGCTGAAGTCGGACGGAAGAATCGAGTCCTGGCGCCTGTTGCGCCGCAAGCTCGGCCTCGGGCCGGCGTCACTCGGCGAGTTCCAGGTGCTGATCGAGACGCACGACCTCGCACAGCTCGACCAGGCGTTCGCGTCAGTGTCGCAACGGGCAGAACCTGTCGAAGGCGCGCATCATGGAGTCAACTCACTGGTCGTGAATTTCCAGGCCGGGCTGTGGCGTGATTTCCCGGATGCGCATCGCCAGCATGGCGCGGAGAGGTTCTGATGGGCAGCAAGATGGGACATTGTCTCTGCGGCGCTGTCGTCTACAGCGCAAGCGGCCAACCGCACATGCATGTGTGCCACTGCACGACCTGCACGCGCTGGTCGGGCGGGCCGTATATCGGCGTACGCTTCGATGGCGGCATCGAGATTGCCGACCCCGACGCTGTGAACTGGTACGCCAGTTCCGAATGGGCCGAGCGCGGTTCGTGCAAGGCTTGCGGCGGGGCGATGTTCTACCGCTTCCGGCAGGACCCCTCGCAGGTGATCGTATCTGCCGGATCGCTGGACGCCCCCGATCCGGGCGTCGGCATCGGCGAACACATCTTCATCGACGAGAAGCCGGACTACTACGACTTCGCCGGCGAAGCGCCGCGTGTGACCAGCGCCGAAGTCTTCGCGCGTTTCCAGGCGGGGTGAGCCATGACCGATGAAGTCGAAGGACAGGCATGGCTTCGCGAGTACACCACGCATCGCGACCGGCTGATCGCGGCACACGCCTACAATCCCGCCGACGAAAAGGATTCGTGCGGCGTCGGCCTTGTCGTGCAGATCGACGGGACGCCGAAGCGCGAGATCGTCGAAATGGCGATCAAGGCGCTGAAGAATGTCTGGCACCGCGGCGCCGTGGACGCAGACGGCAAGACCGGCGACGGTGCAGGCATCCGCATCGACGTGCCGCAGGATTTCTTCCGCGACGCCGTGCGCGGCATGGGCCATACCATCGCCAATGAAGTGCAGGTGTGCGTCGGGCAGATCTTCCTGCCGCGCACCGACCTGGCCGCGCAGGAGCGCGCGCGCTCGATCATCGAGACGGAGGTCGTGCGCTTCGGCTTCTACATCTATGGCTGGCGCCAGCCGCCGATCGACACTTCCGTCATCGGCATGAAGGCCAACGCGACACGGCCGGAGATCGAGCAGCTCCTGTTCACTGACCGCCTCGGGCGCGACGAGGCGGAGCTGGAGCGGCAACTTTACATCTGCCGCCGCCGCATCGAGCGGCGGGCGCGCGAGTCTAACCTCGATCTCTATCTCTGCTCGTTCTCGAGCCGGGCGCTGATCTACAAGGGCATGTTCCTCGCCGAGGACATCGACAGATTCTATCTCGACCTGACGGACAAGCGCTTCGTCTCGGCGGTGGCGATCTATCACCAGCGCTATTCGACCAACACCTTCCCGCAGTGGCGGCTCGCGCAGCCTTTCCGCATGCTGGCGCACAATGGCGAGATCAACACGATCTCCGGCAACATCAACTGGATGCGCAGCCACGAGATCAAGATGGTCTCGAACAATTTCGGCGAGCATGGCGACGACGTAAAGCCGGTGGTGCAGCCGGGAGGATCGGATAGCGCGGCGCTGGACAATGTGTTCGAACTGCTGGTGCGCGCGGGCCGCAGCGGGCCGATGGCGAAGATATTGCTCGTGCCGGAGCCGGTGTCGCGCGATCCTAAGATCACGCCGCGAAATCATCTGGCGCTTTATGCCTACGCCAACTCGGTGATGGAGCCGTGGGATGGGCCGGCGGCGCTGGCCATGTTCGACGGCCGCTGGGCGATTGCAGGCATGGACCGCAACGGCCTGCGCCCGATGCGCTATGCGCTGACCGAGGACGGCGTGCTGGCGGTGGGATCGGAGACGGGCATGTGCCCGATCAATCCGGAGAGCATCATCCGCAAGGGGCGCGTGCCGCCGGGCGGGATGATCGCCGTCGATATCAAGGCGGGCAAGTTCTACGACCACAAGGACATCATCGAACAGCTTGCAGCCACCCACCCGTACGAGGAGTGGCTCGGCAATGTCGTCGAGCTGGAACAGCGCATCGGCCCGGGGCCGGAGCCCAGGCTCTACAATGACCGGCAGGAATTCCTGCGCCGGCAGCATGCCGCCGGGATGACGCTGGAAGACGTCGAGCTGATCCTGTCGCCGATGGCGGAGGACGGCAAGGAAGCCGTGGGATCGATGGGGGATGACAGTCCCCTCGCCGTCCTGTCGGACCACTACCGACCGCTGTCGCACTTCTTCCGGCAGAATTTCGCGCAGGTGACCAACCCACCGATCGACCCGCTGCGGGAAGAGCGGGTCATGAGCCTGCGCACGCGATTCAAGAATCTCGGGAACATCCTCGCGGAGGATTCGAGGCAGAGCAATGTGTTCGTGCTCGAAAGCCCGGTGCTGACCAACGGCATGTATTCGCGCATGCTGGAGACCATCGGCGGCGAAGTGGCGGTGATCGACTGCACCTTCACCGTGTCGGAAAAACGCGCGCCGGGCCTGTCACTCAAGCTGGCGATCGACCGCATCCGCGAGGAGGCGCGCGTCGCCGTCTCCTCGGGCCAAAGCCACATCGTGCTCACCGACGAGAGCCAGGGCGCGGACCGCATCGGCATTCCGATGATCCTCGCGGCGGGCGCGGTGCATTCGTGGCTGGTGAGCCATGGGCTGCGAACGTTCTGCTCGATCACGGTACGGTCGGCTGAATGTGCGGACACGCATTATTTCGCCGTACTGGTGGGCGTGGGCGCGACGTGCGTGAATGCGTACATGGCGCAGGAGACGCTGGCGGACCGGCACGCGAAGGGTCTGTTCGGCGAGACGCCGCTGGGCAAGATCGTTCTCAACTACAAGAAAGCCATCGAGGCAGGTCTCCTGAAAATCCTCTCCAAGATGGGGATCTCGGTGATCTCTTCCTACAGGGGCGGCTACAATTTCGAGGCGCTTGGTTTGTCGCGCGCGCTGGTGGCCGACTACTTCCCCGGCATGACGTCCCGCATTTCCGGGATTGGTCTTGCGGGGCTCGAGCGCAAGACGATGGAGCTGCACGCCAAGGCGTGGAACATGGCGGTCGCCGTACTGCCGGTCGGCGGGTTCTATCGCGTGCGCGCGCAAGGCGACGCCCATGCCCTCTCCGGCGAGCTGATCCATCTGCTGCAGCACGCGTGCGACACGAGTTCGTATGCGGCGTTCCGGACCTATTCCAGGCTGGCGAATGCACGAAAGAAAAACGTGCAATTGCGCGACCTGCTCGATTTCCGGCCGCAGGCGAACCATGCCTCGCTCGATGACGTGCAGTCGGTAAACGAGATCCGCAAGCGGTTCGTGACGCCAGGGATGTCGCTGGGCGCGCTCGGGCCAGAAGCGCACGGTACGCTGAACATCGCCATGAACCGCATCGGCGCCAAATCCGTCTCCGGTGAAGGTGGGGAAGTGCGCGAGCGCTACAAGCCCCTGCCCAATGGCGACAACGCGAATTCGGCAATCAAGCAAGTGGCGTCGGGGCGCTTTGGCGTGACGGCGGAGTACCTCAACAACTGCCGCGAGCTCGAGATCAAGGTCGCGCAGGGCGCAAAGCCCGGCGAAGGCGGGCAGCTGCCCGGCTTCAAGGTGACGGAGTTCATCGCACGCAACCGGTATGCGACGCCGGGCGTGATGCTGATCTCGCCTCCGCCGCACCACGACATCTATTCGATCGAGGACCTGGCGCAGTTGATCTACGACCTCAAGCAGATCAATCCGGATTGCCGGGTGTGCGTGAAGCTGGTCTCACGCTCGGGCGTCGGCACGATCGCGGCTGGAGTCGCCAAGGCGAAGGCGGACGTGATCCTGATCTCGGGGCATGTCGGCGGCACGGGGGCCTCGCCTCAGTCGTCGATCAAGTTCGCGGGACTGCCATGGGAGATCGGCCTCGCCGAAGCGCACCATGTGCTGACCCTGAACAACCTGCGCGACCAGATCACGCTGCGGACCGATGGCGGGCTGCGCACCGGGCGCGACGTCGTCATCGCGGCGATGCTGGGGGCGGAGGAATATGGCATTGGCACGGCGAGCCTTTTGGCGATGGGCTGCATCATGGTGCGGCAGTGCCATTCCAACACCTGCCCTGTCGGCGTGTGCACGCAGGACGAGCGGCTGCGCGCCAAGTTCACCGGTACGGCGGACAAGGTCGTGAACCTGATGACGTTCATCGCCGAGGAGGTGCGCGAGATCCTGGCGGAGCTGGGCTTCACGCGGCTGGACGACGTGATCGGACGGACCGACCTGCTGGCGCAGATTTCGCGCGGCTCGGCGATGCTGGACGATCTCGACCTGTCGCCGCTGCTGGTGCGCGCCGATCCCGAGGCGCGGGTGATGTACAAGCCGACGCACAGGAACCCCGTGCCAGAGGCGCTGGACGAACAGATCCTGCGCGATGGCGCGGCGTTCTTCGAGCGCGGGGAGAAGATGCAGCTCGACTACCACGTGCGCAACGTCCACCGCGCCATCGGCACGCGGGCGTCGTCCCACATCGTACGTAAGTACGGGATGGATGGACTGCCAGAGGGACGGCTCTGGGTTTCGCTGGACGGATCCTGCGGCCAGTCGCTGGGCGCCTTCGGCGTGAAGGGTCTAACCATCGAGGTAATCGGCGACGCCAACGACTATGTCGGCAAGGGCCTGTCGGGGGCGACCATCATCCTGAAGCAGCCATCGACGGCGAAGTATCGCGCCAAGGACAACACCATCATCGGCAACACGGTTCTCTACGGAGCGACCTCAGGCAAGTTGTTCGCGGCAGGCCAGGCGGGCGAGCGGTTCGCGGTGCGCAATTCCGGCGCGACAGTGGTGGTCGAGGGCTGCGGCTCCAATGGCTGCGAATACATGACGGGCGGGGTAGCGGTGATCCTGGGCGCCGTGGGCCACAATTTCGGTGCGGGCATGACGGGCGGAATGGCTTTCCTCCACGACCCGGACAAGCGCTTCGACATCCTGGTCAATCCGGAATCCGTGATCTGGAAACCCGTGGTGACGGAGCACTGGGCCGGCGTGCTCAAGGCGCTGGTCGAGGAGCACGTGGCGAAGACCGGTTCGCTCCACGCGTGCACGATCCTCGACAATTGGGCGCTGGAGCTGCGCAACTTCGTGCACGTCGTGCCGAAGGAGTCGGTGAAGCTTCTGGCCGCGCCGCTGGAGCTGAAGGCGGCGGAGTGAAGCCGTGATGATCGGGCTTGACCCAACCATCCTGATCGCTGCCAGGATTCCCGGCTCAAAGCAGAGGATGACGCCTCACGATTTGCTCCACGGCGACTTGACGGCGTAGGTCTTCTTTTCGGTGTCGGTCGCATTGACGGTGGCGTCTGCAGATTGCGGCGAGAAGTTGGAGCCGGGGACGCTTATCGAGGCTGTCGGCTGGTCTTTCGGCACGATCTGGAAGCCAAGGAAATTCAGAAGCGCGATGAAGCCGACGAAGGTGAGCGCCGCCGTCACCACGACCTGGCTAATGATGCGCATCAGGAAGCCCTTGAAGAAGATCAGCGAGCCGATGCCTGCAACCGCGCTGCCGCCGAGGCCGGCCATGCCCGCAACCGCCGCCAGATCAAATCCCTCGCCCATCTCCGTCTCCCTTGTTTTCGCGGCTTTCGAAGGCGCCGCAGCACCGATAAAAGAGACTAGTCCAACCTGCGGCCGGAGGGAAATCGCATGACCTATCACGGCTCCTGCCATTGCGGCGCGGTCAGGTTCACGGTCGAGGGGCCGATCGAGGAGGCCTATACCTGCGACTGCTCGCTGTGTTCGAAGAAGAACGCTCTGATGGCGAATGTGCACGAGAGCCGCCTGGTCATCAGCCAAGGTGAGGATCGGCTCGGCCTCTATCAATGGAATGCTCGGATCGCGAAGCATTACTTCTGCACCCAATGCGGCATCTATCCGTTCCACAGGAAGCGCTCGATGCCGGACCACTATGGCGTCAATCTGAGGGCGCTGGACGATTTCGACTGGAGGTCGGCGCCCGTGCGCGCGGCGATGGGCGCGGGGATGCCGGTCGTAGATCCCCACGCGCGTGATGTATGGCCGGGGCCGCGGCCTTCTGACTGCTAGCGATAGCTGTTAGCCAGCACGCGATCCATGGTGACGGGGCCAGCCCGAAGCAGGCTGATGGCATCCACGAGCCTGCTCATCCCGGACTCGAATTCGTGCCGAACATCTGTCCACTGTGTGTGAATTAGATCCATTGGAACAGCGTTACGCTGATCACCTTTGGCAAGGATGGGAAACACCCTTCGTTCCTGGGCTCGTGCGTAGCCCATTTCCATTTCGACGACCTCCGACTTTTTTGCGCTGGGCGTCAGGACCACCACGAAGCAATCTGTATTCTCAATAGCGGCTTGAACCGCTCGTTTCCATGACGGTGTGCCAGGTTCGAGTTTCTCGTCAGTCCAAACAGAAAAGCTCTTCCTCTCCATGTAAGCTTTCACGCGCCTCATCAGTTCGGCGTCGTCATGTGCGTAACTGATGAACAGGTCGTCGTTCCTGGTGATCAGCTTCGGATGTGCCTGCAGAGGCGCCGGGGAGGTAGCCGCGAGTGAAGGCCTATCCACACCGAGGACCTTTGCCACGCCTCGCGCAAGAGCATGGCGCCAGCCTGAGCCGTCAAACTTGCTCCTCCCAGGCGCGAGATCAGGTTTTGAGGCCCGGGCCGGCGGATCGACGGTCGCCAGAACTCGCAAGAGGTTTTCGAAGGATCGCGTGGTCTGGGAGATCACGATTGCATTGCGGTAGGCCAGCTGCCGCAGCGCCTCGGGCAGTTGGTCTGCGTGCGGCATCGCAGCGCCGTCGACGAGCACCGGAATTACAGGCAGCCCAACCCGCAGCGCGTATTCGACCTCCAGTCTTACGAAGTCGTTTGGGTCTTGTATTCGCGGCAATCCGCTTATGCCCCTTGCCGTTGCCCATTCATTGCCGATCACCACGAGCATGGCGTCGCAGTTCGACACGGCATATTCGATCGCATTGCGAAAATCGACGCCAACCGGGATATTGTCGATGTCCAAGAAAACGCTTCCCTGTCCAAACACGCCGGCAATGCGTTCCGACAACAACCTCGCAAAGTACTGCGAGTCATCGCGACGATAGCAAATGAAGAACCTGCTCACAGAAGCGCCCCGACCGCGATGAAGCCGGACGACAAGCTAGGCTTCCACAAACCATAGTCGCAAGCCCTCAAACGTCAGCCGGCAAGCACTTCTTGCGCGGGCGAAATCCATGAACCCGATGTAGCTTGCCCTCTCTGGTCGCGCGCCCTACCTCTCCTGCGCCTGATCAGGAGAACGTCATGCCGATCCGTTTTGCGTGCCTTGCCTCTGCCGCTGCTCTCGCCATCGTAGCCTGCTCGCCTACCCCCGCAGCGCCTGCCGCGCCCGCCGGGCCGTCGGCCCCTGCCGCAGCAGTGATCGCTCCCCTCACGGCGAACGCGGACGTGAAGCCCTTCACCATCGGCGAGTTCCAGGCGGCGGCGTTGCGCGATGGCGGGCTTTCGACGCCGAACGACAACAAGACGCTCGCGATCAACAAGACCAAGAAGGATGTCGCGGACCTGCTGACGGCAAACGGGCTGTCGCCAGATACGATCGATCTTTCGGTGCAGCCGCTGCTGGTGAAGACCACGGACAAGGTGCTGCTGTTCGACACCGGCGCAGCGGCGCTGTTCGGGCCGACGCTGGGCAAGCTGCCGGCGACACTCGCAAGCGCGGGCGTAGACCCAGCCAGCGTCACCGACATCTTCATCACCCACGGACATGGCGACCATGTCGGCGGGCTGGCGCCGGGCGGCGCGCTCGCCTTCCCGAACGCCTCGGTTCACATGTCGGCGAACGAGTGGGCCTCGCTGAAGGGGCAGGCCCCGATGGCGGCGCTGGTAGCGCTCATCACGCCGAAGGTCGTGGAGTTCCAGCCGGGGGCCGATGTCGTTCCGGGCGTCAAGGCCGTGGACATCAAGGGCCACACGCCAGGGCATTCGGGCTACCTGATCACGTCGGGCGACCAGTCGCTGCTCTATATCGGCGACACGATGCACCATTTCGTGGTTTCTGTGCAGCAGCCGGACTGGACCATCGCCTTTGACGGGGATGCGCCGACCGCGCAGGCGAGCCGCAAGGCGGTGATCGAGAACGCGGCGGCGAGCGGGCAGCGGATCTTCGCGGTTCACTTCCCCTTCCCCGGGCTCGGCAAGTTCGAGAAGCAGGGCGACAAGTTTGTCTGGGTGGCTGAACAGTAGCCGCAACGGGAGAACACGATGGTCGACAAGAAGCGCCGCGAGGAGCTGCTGCAGCAGTATTCCGGGCGCAAGCAGCCGACCGGCGTGTTCGCCGTGCGCAACTCTGCTAGCGGCGAGGTGTGGGTGGGACACAGCCGCAATCTCGACGTGCAGCATAACGGCCTGTGGGTGCGACTGAAGTACGGCAACTCGCCCAATGCCGACGTGCTGGCGTCGTGGAAGAAGCATGGGGAAGCGGCGTTCAGCTACGAGATCCTGGAGCACATCGAGGAAAGCGACCCGCACGCGATCCAGCGCCTGCTGCCCGAACGCGCCGAGCACTGGCGGGCGGAGCTGAAGGCGGGGACGATCCGGGGGACGTAGCTTCGGCACACACCCTCTCCTTCAGGCCGGTGTGACCGCCTGGTATGCCTGCGCCTCCGGAACGATGGAGGGCGTGGGGACGCGGGATGCCCCGCGTGAGTGTTGGCGTCCGTCTCGCGACGGCTGCCGGCAGGTCGAAGAGAAGCGCGGATCCCGCGTCCCCGGGGAGCGTTGATCGCCGGGCTGGAACCGAGAGGTCTTTCACTCTCCTGACCAGTGTCCCGGCGGCGTGCAGGCCAGGGTGTTCAGTCCCGGTCCCTGGAGCACTCCCTCGCTTACCTGCAAGAGGCCCGGCTTCCCGAGGGCTCTTCACGCTCGATCCCATCGCCGCCGCGCCGTTGAACAGCGTGCACGGCTGCCCTCCTGCGGTGGCGATGGGCGGATTATACGGCAGGTTTTTGACCCTACAGGAAAGTAGTGGCCGAACCGGCCAGGATTTCCTGCAAGCGGCTGGATTCATTGGCGGAAGCTGGAAACGCAGATTCGCCAAACTGTTGGACAAGTCCGGCGGATCCCCAACAGGTTCGCGCCAGATCACTCGGTGGGCGCCGGCGGTCGGGGATCAGATCTTGATTGTTGGCAGGGCGTGGAAGGCGGTGCGGAGGGAGTTGGCCCAGCTGTCGCTGATCTGGCGGAATTCCTTGTGGTCGCTTTCGATGCGCTGGACTTTCGCCTTGTACTCATTGGCGGGGATCACGGCGAGGTCGAGCGGCATTCCAACGGACAGGTTGGAGCGGAGCGTCGAGTCCATCGAGACCAGGGCCGCCTTGATGGCTTCGTCGAGCGTGGTGTCCGGCTTGATCACCCGGTCGAGGATGGGCTTGCCGTATTTGTGCTCGCCGATCTGGAGGTAGGGCGTGTCGTCGCCTGCCTCGATGAAATTGCCGGCGGTGTAGATGAGGAAGAGACGCAGTTCCCCGCCCTTGCGCTGGCCGGCCATGATGATGGTGGCGTCGGCGGCGGCGCCCTGGGCCTCGATCTCGGCGCGGTCGCGCTTCTGCACTTCTCGCATCGTCTCGCCGACGAGTTGGGCCGCGCGGTAGACCGTCTCACAGGTCATGATGCTTTCGGTTTCGGGATCCGCCTTCGAGCGCTTTACGGCTGCGGTGAGGGCAGTGATCACGCCCTGGGTGATGCCGAGATTCCCAGCCGTCATGAGAGCAATGACGCGCTCGCCTGGCTCCTCGAACATGAACATCTTGCGGAAGCGCGCGATGTTGTCGACGCCCGCATTGGTGCGGGTGTCCGAGAGCAGCACGAGGCCAGCCTTGAGCTTGAGGCCAACGCAGTACGTCATGTCCGTCCCAATTCCCCGAAGTCCGCCGTGTTCCGTCCCTGGTGGCCCGCAGGCCTTCTTGCCAGACTCTTGCCGCACTTACTGCTGGGTCTGGCCCTGGCTTTGTTGACCCTGATTCTGGCCCTGCGTCTGGCTTATGTCGACCGAGGCGGTTAGCCGCTCCTGCTGCGAGCCAGACACGTTGCCCCGGATCGGGGCGGCGTCGGCCGAATCGACCCCGCAACCCAGCCGGACATAGCGATCCGTCGGGCACAGGCGATTGGCGGGATCGAAGCCGACCCAACCGATTTCGGGCACATGCGCCTCGGCCCAGGCGTGGGTCTCGGTGAGTTTCGTGTCCTGGGCGAGCAGGTAGCCGACGACATACCGGGCCGGAACGCGCATGACGCGGGCGGCGGAGAGGAAGATGTGGGCGTGATCCTGGCAGACGCCGTGCCCGAGCTTCATCGCCTGGGCGGCGGTCGTGGCGGTGGAGGTGGAGGCGGGCGTGTAGTCGACGGCGTCACGCACGGCTTCCATGAGGGCGTGGCAGCGGTCGAGCGCGGTCTTGCCGGAGATGGCGGCGGTCATGTCCTCGATCGGTTTCGATGGCTCGGTGAGCGGCGTCTGGCGGAGATAGACGCTGGGGCGGACGGTGTCCTTGAGGCCCTTGACGATGCCGGCGGTGTCGGTGGTGTCAACCACGCCTTCGGCGACGATCTCGACCGTGTTGCCGATGCCCGTGCAGGTCCAGATGGATTCCCTGTCGCCATTGGCGGCGGTGAGAAGCGGGGCGACGGCCTGGCCGTTCACGCTGACCGCCCACGCGCCGACCTTCTGCGCATCAAAGCTCGCCGGATAGAGGCGCAGGCGCAGCGCACAGCGGTCCGGCGGCGCGTCGTAGCTGTAGGTGGTGGCGTGGCGGACGGTGAGACGCATCAGGAACTCTAGAAGTGATAGGCGCGGCCGATTTCGCTGGAGAGACGGCGAGTGGTGTCGATGGTTTCGGAGACGAATTCGTGGAGGCCGGACTGGAACAACTCTTCGATGCCCAACGCCCGGAGGCGGGCGACCATTTCCTTGGCCGTATCCTGACAGGGGTGGCTCTCGCCATAGAGATCTGCGAGCTGGTCGAGATACTGCGCGATCGAGCGGTAGCAGAAGTGCAGCGAGCGAGGGAAGATCGCGTTGAGAATGAGGAAGTCGGCGATGCCCCACGGGGAGTAGTCGCCCTTGTAGACGTGGTGGTAGGCGCGCAGGGCGCTCGTGGCGCGCAGCACGCTGGTCCACTGGTGGTAGTCGCGGCCGCCGCCGACGACGTCGGTCTCGGGCAGCAGGACATAGTACTTCACGTCAAGGAGCCGCAGCGTCATGTCGGCGCGCTCGAGCATGCCGCCCATGCGGAGGAAATAGTAACCGTCATTGCGCAGGAGCGAGATTTCAGAGGCGCCGCGGAAGGCGGCAGTGCGGTTCTTGGTCCATTCGAGGAGAGCTGGGAGGTTCTTGAGGGCCGTCTCGGAATCCATCTGTCCGAGCTGGCGCCAGCCATCGTTGAGGGCTTCCCACATGTCCTGCGTCAGCGCGGTGCGGATGGCGCGGCCGTTGGCGCGGGCTGAGGTGAGGCACGAGCGGATCGACGACTGGTTGTCGGGATCGAGCAGCAGGCGGCCGACGACTTCGCCGGCTTTCAGCGCCGGACTCTCGGCGATGTCGGGGGCGGAGCCGGAGGCGGCGGCGACAGAGCGCCACTCGTCCATCTCGTTGGAGCCAGGCAGCATCGCCATGCGGTAGCCCATCTCGATCAAGCGGGCAGTCGCATCCGCGCGCTCCATGTAGCGGCCCATCCAGAAGAGGTTCTCGGCGGTGCGGCTCAGCATGTCATTCCGCCAGGATCCAGGTGTCCTTGACGCCGCCGCCTTGCGACGAGTTCACGACCAGCGATCCCTTCTTGAGCGCGACGCGGGTGAGGCCGCCGGGGGTAAGGCGGATCTCCTTGCCGACGAGGCAGTAGGGGCGGAAATCCACGTGACGGTGTTCGATGCCTTCGGGGCCGAGGATGGGGGCGGTGGAGAGTTCGAGCGTGGGCTGGGCGATGAACTCGCCGGGGTTCGCCTTGATCTTGGCGCGGAAGGCGTCGATCTCCTTCTTGGTCGCGTGCGGGCCGATGAGCATGCCGTAGCCGCCCGAACCGTGGACGCGCTTTACCACCAGATCCTTGAGGTTCGAGGTGACGTAGGAGAGGCCGTCGGGCGTGGCGCAGCGCCAGGTCTGGACGTTGTCCAGCAGCGGCTTTTCGCCGAGGTAGAATTTGATCATCTCCGGCACGAAGACGTAGATCGCCTTGTCGTCGGCAACCCCTGCCCCCGGCGCCGAGCACAGTGTGACGCCGCCGGAGCGGTAGACGTTGAAGAGGCCGGGAACGCCGAGAAGCGAATCCGGCTTGAAGGCGAGCGGGTCGATATAGGTGTCGTCGATGCGGCGGTAGATGACGTCGACGCGCTGGGGGCCGCGCGTGGTGCGCATCCAGCACAGGCCATTCTCGACGAAGAGATCCTGCGGCTCGACCAGCTCGATGCCCATGAGGTCGGCGAGGAAGGAGTGTTCGTAGTAGGCCGAGTTGAGCGAGCCGGGCGTGAGGAGGACGATGGTGGGATCATCGTCGCACTTGATGGGCGCGCATTCCTCCAGCGTCTTCTTGAGCTGGACGGGATAGGAGTCGACCGCCTCGACGATGCCGGCCTGGAAGAGTTGCGGGAACATGCGCATCATGATCTCGCGGTTCTCCAGCATGTAGGAGACGCCGGAGGGCGTTCGGCAATTGTCTTCGAGGACCTGGAAAGAATCTCCGTCGGTGCGGACGATGTCGACGCCGACTATGTGGGAGTAGACGCGGCCCGGCGGATCGAAGCCGATCATGTCGGGGAGGAAGGCCTCGTTCTGGTAGACGAGTTCTTCCGGGATGACGCCCGCGCGCAGGATCTCGCCGCGATGGTAGACGTCATAGAGGAAGGCGTTGAGGGCGCGGCTGCGCTGCTTGATGCCCCGCGAGAGGCGTCGCCATTCGGATGCGCCGAACACGCGAGGGATGAGATCGAACGGGATCAGGCGTTCGGGATCGCCGCCCTCGCCATAGACAGCGAAGGTGATGCCGATCTTGCGAAAGATCGCCTCGGCCTCGTTCTGGCGGAGCTTCAGAAGGTCTACGCCCGAGCCACCGATCCACTCGGCGACTTTTTCGTAGGGACCCCGGACCTGCCCCGGGTCAGCGTACATTTCGTTGAACATGCAGCCCCAGTCGTAGCCCTTGGGCTGGCCCTGTGAAGCGCCCTCGCCTGACCGCTTCTGGCCGCCTGAGACACTGCCTAAACATTGGGCAGCCAAAGGGGAAGACCCGCAAGGTGCAACTTATTTGGCCAAAGCTATAGAGAGACCTGTGCCCACGCTGGAATCGACCCTGAAAGAGAGCGCCCGGAAGCTCGGCTTCGACGCCGTGCGGATCGCCCGGGCGGACGGGCCCTGGGCGGCGGGAGAGCGGTTGCACGAGTTCGTCGCCGAGGGTCGTCATGGCGACATGGTCTGGATGGCGAAGACGGAGAAGCGGCGCGCGCATCCGACGGCGATGTGGCCGAGAGCAAAATCCGCGGTGGTCGTCGGGCTCAACTATGGGCCGAAGAACGATCCTCTGAAGGCGCTCGAACGGACCGACGCCGCAACGATCTCGGTCTACGCCCAGAACGCCGACTATCACGACACGATGAAGCGGCGGCTGAAGCAGCTTGCGTCCGAGTTCGCCAAGGCGTCTGGGGCGGATGTGAAAGTGTTCGTCGATACGGCGCCGCTGATGGAGAAGCCGCTGGCGCAACTTTCGGGACTGGGCTGGCAGGGCAAACACACCAACCTGGTTAGCCGCGAGTTCGGATCATGGCTGTTCCTAGGCGTCATGCTGACAGACGCAGAGCTTGAGCCCGACTCACCGTCAGAGGATTCCTGCGGGAGTTGCCGGGCCTGTCTCGATATCTGCCCGACCCGGGCTTTTCCCGCGCCCTACCAGATCGACGCGCGGCGGTGCATTTCCTACCTGACGATCGAGCACAGGGGACCGATCCCGCGCGAGTTTCGGCGGCCGATGGGCAATCGCATCTATGGCTGCGACGACTGCCTGGCCGTGTGCCCGTGGAACAAGTTCGCCCAGGCATCGAGGGATGCGGCATTCCATCCCAGGGCGGAGCTGAAGTCGCCCCTTCTGGCTGACCTGGGGCGACTGGACGAGGCCGGTTTCCGCGAGGTTTTCGCCGGCTCGCCGATCAAGCGGATCGGCCGGGACCGGTTTGTCCGCAATGTGATGGTTGCAGTCGCAAATTCAGGAGAGACGCGACTCGCGGACTTGTGTATCCATCTGCTGGACGATGCTTCGCCGCTTGTGCGGGGCGCATCCGTCTGGGCTCTGGGGTCGCTCTCTCCACCTGCCTTCGAGGCTGAACGCCTCGGTCGACGACAGTTCGAATCCGATCCCGGCGTTTGTGAGGAGTGGGATGCTGGACCAGCCGGACAATCCTGATAACGCACAGGCGGACAATGGCTCCGCAGAAGACTTGCTGTTCGGCAACGAGGAGCGGGCGGACGGCAGCGGCGGCGGCATGCTCGGGCGGTTTCGCGCCGGCATGACGGCCGGGCCGGAAGGGCCGCGGCCCAAGCCGATCTGGCGGCGCATCCTGGTGTTCATCCTCAAATGGGGCGCCATCATCGGCGTGGCCTTCGTGCCGCTGACGGCGGCTGCGGTGTTCGTGATCGGATGGACCGGGCCGCCGCCAACCTTCAACATGGCCGGCACCGCAATGCAGGGCGTGGAAGTGCGCAGGCAGTGGGTAGCGCTGAAGGACGTTTCGCCTCACATCGTGCGCGCGGTCATCGCGGCGGAGGACCAGCAGTTCTGCGCGCATGACGGGTTCGACGTGAAGCAGATCAAGAAGGCGCTGGAAGACGCCGAGCGCGGACGCAGGCAGCGCGGCGCATCCACCATCTCGCAGCAGACGGCCAAGAACGTGTTCCTCTACAACGGCGGGGGCTGGGTAAGGAAAGGCTTCGAGGTCTACTTCACCTTCATGGAAGAGAAGATGTGGTCCAAGCCGCGGATCATGGAGGTCTATCTCAACATCGCCGAGTGGGGTGATGGCATCTACGGCATCGAGCAGGCGGCGCAGGAACGCTACAAGGTCTCGGCGAAGAACCTGACCCCGCGCCAGGCGGCGGCGCTGGCGGCGGTGCTGCCCAATCCCAACAAGTGGAAAGTGACGGGGAGCTATGCCTCGGGACGGCGCGGCGCGCAGATCCAGTCGCTGATGGGCGTGGTGCGGCGCGACGGGCTGGATGACTGCGTCGTCGGGAAGTAGGCGCGGTCGCACTGATCTGAACGCTGCGGGGAAATCCCCTGCGGCGTGAAGGGCCGCCGCCTGGCCTTTGTTTATCTGGCATAAAATGCTGGTGCGTCAGGCCGGGCCGGCCCACGCCCTCCTGGAATTTCAGGGTCTGGCAATATTCGTTGCGTAAGCCTTCGGAATGACGCCGCCGGACCACAGCGATCAACTGCGACATGCGCGGCCCGCCGATCCGCTGCCTGCGACGGCTGGAGGCGCCACGGGGGGTGCTTGCGTCGATCGCGACGGATCGCCGGGCATCCTTGGCCGGATGAGTGCGGTCGCCGGGCGCCTTTCGACATTCCATCTACTGGTTACGGGCTATGCGCTCGCCGGTTTCCTGATCGCGGCATGGACGTCGTGGCGCATCACGCATGCCGACCTCCTGCCCGATGCGGCCATCACCGGGCGATGGGCGGTGTTCGACTGGCTCACCACCTATGACGGAGGATTTGTCCGCCGCGGGCTTTCGGGCGAGATCATCAGCCGCCTGAGCGAGATCACAGGCATCGCGCCGCAGGAGTTCGTGTTCGGCATCCTGGTGCTGCTCTATGCGGCGCTGGGCGTGCTCATGCTGGGACTGATCGCAAAACTGCCGGACGCCACGCCTGCCCTGCTGCTGCTATTTGCGCCGTTCATGCTGGGGTTCGAGGTTCTGACGCCGTCCGGGGTCGGCAGAAAGGAAATCCTGTTCATCGCCGTGCTCGCCGCTCTCGCCTTCCTGCATGCGCGGCGGAAATCGTCGGCGACCAGCCTCGCGCCGGAGATCACGCTGGCGGCGCTGCCGTTCATGGTGCTGACGCATGAGGCGTTCTTCCTGTTCTCGCCTTACGTACTGGTGTTCGGCCTGCTGCAGCCGTGTAAGACAACCCGCCATGTCCGACTGTTCGGCCTCTGGATGATTTCGGCAGCCGCGTTCGGCGCGGCCGTGCTGAACCACGGATCGGCGGACGTCGTGATGAGCATCTGCGATGCGCTGGCGCCGCGGACCGAATCGATGGCTTCAACCAGGCGTGCGTGGGCGGCGGAGCGATCACATCGCTTGGCCAGAGCACCGACTACGCCATGCGGCATTTCCGGGAAACCTATGCGGCGCAAACGCAGCTTACGGCGACGCCGGTTCTCCTGCTGACGCTGGCGGCCTTCCTTCCGCTGGCCGGCTTCGTCAGGCAGATGCGGGACCACCAGGCGCGCCAGTTCAAGATACTGGCCGCCTGCGCTGTCGCGGCGATCACGATGAGCCTGCCGCTGTTCGTTCTGGCGCACGACTGGGGACGTTGGGTGCACATCCACGCGGTGTCGCTCGGATTGATCCTGCTGGCGCTGCTGGTGCGCGGCCAGACGGAAGGATGGGCGGCGCCCGCGCGGACGACACCTGGACCGATCGCCGGGATGGCGCGACAGGGCCACGGCTATCTGGTGCTGGTTGTGCTCTACGCGACGATGTGGGATCTGAACCTGGTCGGCGGCCTCATCGGGGGCGGATTTGCAGGCAAGATCCTGGGCGTGCTGACCGGGCAGCCCTGACCGCCTAGTTCCCCACGATCACCGGACGCACCGTGGCTGGCGCCGCCGCCTGCGCTGTCTCGATCGGGTCAGGCATGCCTGCTTTGCGCATTGCCTCGCGGATGTCGCCGCGGAGGACAACCGTGGTCACGTCCTTGGCGTCGAGCTTGAGGGCGGCGGAGACATCGCCCCACGCTTCGTCGAGGCGGTTCATCTCCTTCAGCGCCATGGCGCGCATGCGCAAGGCTTCGGGATCGCCGGGAGAGGCCTCGACGGCGGAGTTGAGGTCCTCACCGGCGTCAGCCCATTTCTTCTGCATGAGATAGGCGCGGGCGCGGTCCTTGCGCAGCTCCACATCCCTGGGCTTCAGCTTCATCGCGTTGGTGAACGTCACCACGGCCTTGTCCGGCATCTTCGCCAGCAGCCAGGCGTTGCCGGACTGCGCGAGATAGACGGAGCGGATGTCGATGCCGCCGGCGTCGGTCGCGTTGGCGAGCTGTTCAAGGCGGAAGGCGCCCTCGGCCTCCTGCCCCATCGCGACGAGTGCTAGCGCGGTGCAATGGCGCGCGGCGGGACGGTCGCCGCTGGAGGACATCCAGGCGAGGCCGTCCTCGTAGGCGACCTTCGCGTCCCTATCGATCTGTTCGATGCAGGCCTGCAGCCGCGCCTGCTCGCCCTGCTGCGCGAGCGCGGGCGCGGCGACGAAGGCAAGGAGGAGAACGGGAAGGAGCCGCATGGGGCTGGTCCTGGTCAATCTGGCGCCGATCAAGTTGGCTTCAGACAATCTGGCATTGGGGCGGGTATCGTGCATAACGCCTACACCATCCGCTTTTGGGCGCCATGACATCAATGCAGCTCCTCGCCTTCGGGTGCGGCTATGTCGCGACCGCACTGGCCAAACGCCTTGGCTCGCGCGGGATCGCCACGCTGGGGACGACGCGCAGCCCGGAGACTGCAGCCAAGCTTGCTAGCCAAGGGATCACGGCAATTCAGTGGCCGGGGAGCGATCTCGATCCGCCGGACGGCGCCGCCTGGCTGGTATCGGTTCCGCCCGGCGATGCGGGTTGTCCCGTGTTCCACACCGTCGGCGCGCAGGCCGGACGCGCCTCGTGGATCGGCTACCTGTCGACCACGGGGGTCTATGGCGACCTGCACGGCGGATGGGCGTTCGAGGAGACGCCGCGCAATCCACAGAGCCGCGAGGCCGTCAATCGCGCCCGGGCGGAGGATGAGTGGTTCTCGGCGGGAGCACATGTGTTCCGCCTCCCCGGCATCTATGGCCCGGGACGCTCGCAGCTCGAGCGCGTTCGCGATCCGGGTGCGCGGCGGATCGTCAAGGCGGGACAGGTGTTCTCGCGCGTACATCGCGACGACATCGCGGCGGCGCTGGAGGCTTCGATAGCGCAACCAAGGCCCGGCGCGATCTACAACATCTGCGATGACGCGCCGGCGCCGGCGGACGAGGTGCTGGTCCATGCGGCCCGGCTGCTCGGGATCGATCCGCCCCCGGCCGTGGCGTTCGAAGAGGCCGGGCTGTCTCCGGCGGCGCAACGCTTCTATGCCGAGTGCAAGCGCGTATCGAATGCGCGGGCAAAGGCGGAGCTTGGGTGGCGCCCGAAATATCCGAGCTATCGCGAGGGGCTGGAGGCGTGCCTGTGACGGGTCAAGCCTGATCCGCCTGATCCGCTGTCGAGAGCACGACATCGACCATTCGCTCGATGTCGTGGGGGCGGGAGAGGCGGTGGTCGCCGTCCTTGATCAGGGTCCAGAGGACATCCTTCGAGCGGAGGAGATCGACAAGCTTCAGCGAATGCGACCAGGGCACGTCCTCGTCGCAGGCGCCATGGAGGATGCGGACGGGGACGTCGACGGCGATCTCGCTGTCCATGATGTTCCAGGCGCGGCCTTCCTCGATCAGCTCGCGGGTGATCGGATAGCCGGCGGGATCGTAGGCGGAGGGGCGGATCCAGCGCCCCTCGTCCAAGAGCTGGCGTTGCTGCTCCGAGGTGAGGCGCGGCCAGAGCAGCTTGTCGGTGAAGTCAGGCGCAGGCGCCAGCAGGACGAGCGCCCTAACGCGCTCAGGGCGTGCGAGGGCGCAGTGGAGCGCCATCCATGCGCCCATGGAGGAACCGACGAGAATCTGAGGGCCGGTGGCGAGCCGGTCGAGGACGGCGAGCACATCGGAGCGCCAGCGGCCGATCGTCCCGTCTTCGAACTTGCCCGAGCTTTCGCCGTGACCGAGATAGTCGAAGCGCACGAAGCTGCGCCCGACCCGCTGGGCGTAAAAGTGGAGCGAAGAGGCCTTCTCGCCCTGCATGTCGGAATGGAAGCCGCCCAGCCACACCAGGCCGGAGATGTCCTTGCGGCCTGGTGTATGGCGGTAGGCGAGCCGGGCGCCATCGTGCTCCAGATATTCGGTAAGATCGATCGGCATGGCGATAACCATTGACCGGTTTGCGCCGGGCTGAAAAGCGACTATCGGTCTGGCCGAACAGCCCGGGGAGATCTCCAGACCTTGCCTTTGACGGGAGCGACCATCCTGCAGGTCATTCCTCACCTG
Source organism: uncultured Alphaproteobacteria bacterium (assembly GCA_963718145.1). Lineage (GTDB taxonomy): Bacteria > Pseudomonadota > Alphaproteobacteria > Caulobacterales > Hyphomonadaceae > UBA7672. The sequence goes on from CAVQYJ010000023.1 coordinate 329,870, forward strand.
TCCGCAGGCGGGGCGGAGCGTACGACCATCGAGATCGCGGAGGCGCTGAAGGCGGCCGGCGCGACGGCGCTGGTGGTGAGCGCGGGCGGGCGGCTGGAGGGCGAGCTGTCGCGCGCCGGGGGCGAGCTGATCAAGTTCGACAACGCGGCGACCAAGAATCCGCTGCTGATGTATCTCAATGCCGGGGTGATCGCGAAAATCATCCGGACGCGAAACGTCAGTCTGGTGCATGCGCGCTCGCGGGCGCCGGCGTGGAGCGCGATGTGGGCGGCGCAGCGGATGAAGGTTCCGTTCGTGACGACCTATCACGGCGTCTACAACGCGAAGTCGGGGTTCAAGCGCTGGTACAATTCCATCATGGCGCGTGGCGACGTGGTGATCGCCAATTCGGGGTTCACGGCGAACCATGTGCGCCAGCAGCATCCGTCCGCGGCGGACAGGATTGTCACCATTGCGCGCGGGGTCGATGTCGCAAAGTTCGATCCGGACCGGATCGCGTCAGGGCGCAAGGCGGCGCTGGCCAAGGCCTGGCGGGTTTCGGAAGATGACCGGCCGGCAGTGATTCTCCTGCCTGCCCGCATGACAGGATGGAAAGGCCACCGCGAGGCCATCGAGGCGGCGGCCATCCTGTCCCGTCAGGAAACCCCAAAATGGCGCATGATTTTCGCTGGGGACCCCCAGGGACGCAGCAATTACATGGAGGAATTGAGGAAGCTGATCTCGCTGCACAGCCTTGACGACCGGATCGCGATGGTAGGGCATTGTGACGACATGCCCGCTGCATTCGCCCTGGCTGACATCGTCATTGCGCCCTCCAACGAGCCGGAGGCGTTCGGCCGGGTTGCGGCGGAGGCCGGCGCACTGGGCGTGCCGGTGATCGGATCGGATATCGGGGCGCAGGGCGAGATCGTGGAGACCGGCCGGACAGGCTTCATCGTTCCGGCAGCGAACCCGCAAGCCCTTGCCGCGGCCATGGCCGACCTTTTGCGCCGCGGCGCGGATGGGCGGACAGCCATGGGTGAAGCGGCGCAGGCGCGCATCCGGGAAAGATTCACCACTTCGGCCCTTCAGAAGGCGACTCTGGACGTTTATGACAGGCTGATCGGTCGGCCTGCATGAGTGATCCGCTGAACTACACCCCGCCTCACAACCCCGGCGACACGCTCAAGCGTGTGCTCGTGATAAAGCTCGGCGCGCTGGGCGATTTCATGCAGGCGCTTGGGGCGATGCGCGTGGTGCGGGCGACGCACCCGTCGGCGCGGATCACGCTGCTCACGACCGAGCCGTTCGAGGCGTTTGCCAAGGCCTGCCCCTACTTCGACATCGTCGAGGCCAATGGCCGGCCACGCGACCTCAAGGGCCGGGCCGACCTGATCCGCAACCTGCGCTCGGCCGGCTACGACATGGTCTACGATTTCCAGAACAATGACCGCACGGCCGGATACTTCGCGTCGCTGACCGGCAAGAAGCCGCTGTGGTCAGGCGCAGCCAATGGCGCCTCGCACCAGCACAGGAACCCCAACCGCGCCGAGATGCACAATTTCGACCGGCTGGCCGAGCAATTGGTCCATGCCGGACTTGGTCCCAAGCCGGCGCCGGATTCGACCGGCTGGCATGTTGGCCAGGACCTGACGCCGAGCCTTGAGTGGATCCGTCCGGCCTTCCGCGATCCGCCTCGTTTCCAGCCGGAGTTCTTCAACCTCTACGGCCCCTACATGCTGCTGATCCCGGGTTCGTCGGCGGACCACCCTGAGAAGCGCTGGCCGCTCGACCGCTTTGCAGACATCGCGAACTGGGTAGCGGATGTCGGGATCACGCCGGTCGTGGTCGGCGCCAAGGCCGAGGGCGATATCGGCACGCAGATCGTGAAGCTGGCGCCGCGCGCCAAGAGCATTGTCGGACGGACGGACCTGTTCCAGCTCGCCACGCTGGCCGAGCGGGCGAAGATCGCGATCGGCGGCGACACCGGCCCGATGCACCTGGCGGCGGCGGCGCGTTCGCCGGGCGTCTGCCTGTTCGCGCAGGAATGGACGCCTGAGATGGCGAGGGAGCTGCAGACCGTCTGGAACCCGCAGACCCGGCTGGGCCGCGCAGCCCCCCGGGGCGGGCCGATGGTCGTGCTGCATGCATCCACGCTGGACCAGATCAGCGCCGATGACGTGAAGCGGGCCGCGCTCAACCTGGGCGTGCTGCCGGCGGGCATTGCGAAGCCCAAACCCCCGCTCCAGCCCGAAGGCGGCGTGGAACCGGCCCCGGAACCGGCCGCCGACGCGGGACAGGAGGGCGGACCGGACCTCGGCCAGCAGGCCGCCAGGGCCCCGGTCACGCCGCTGGAATCCGTCCCGCCGGGGACGGAGCTGGCCCAAGGCTCCGATTCTTGAACATTTACGCATCTGCGGGCATATATCCGCGTTCATTCCGCCCTCGCCCAATCGGCGTCATGAGGGCAGCCACCAGGGAGACCGAAAATCGCTCAGCGTCCGCAAGCGGCACAATCGCCGAAGAAAGAAGGCCCGCAGGTCAACGAGGACATCCGCGCGCCGCGCGTCCTTCTCATCGACGAGAAGGGCGAGAAACAGGGCGAGATGCCCATCGGCGCCGCGCTCGATGCAGCGAAGGAAGCCGGGCTCGATCTCGTGATGGTCGCGCCGGACAACGACCCGCCGGTCGTGAAGATTTCCGACTACGGCAAGCAGCGCTTCGCCGAGCAGAAGAAAAAAGCCGAAGCGCGCAAGAAGCAGAAGTCGGCAGATCTCAAAGAGATCAAGCTTCGCCCGAACATCGACAAGCACGACTATGAAGTGAAGGGCCGCTCGATCCGCCGCTTCTTCGAGGAGGGCGACAAGGTGAAGATCACCATGCGCTTCCGCGGCCGCGAAATGGCGCACCAGCATCTGGGCATGGAACTGCTCAACAAGGTGCGGGACGAATTCTCCGACGTCGCCAAGGTCGAATCCGAGCCGCGGCTCGAAGGCCGCCAGATGGTGATGGTGCTGTCGCCCAAGTGATTGCGGCGATGGCTTTGTAGTCAACGATCAGGAAGGCCCGCGTCATGAGCAGGATTGCGATCATCGGCGCTCTGGCCTTGCTAGCGTCGGCTTGTGGGAAGGCGCCTGAGACGGCGGCGCCGGCCGCTCCCGTGGCGGAGACGCCCGCTGCGCCAGCCGTCACGCCGGCGGACCCGGCGGCGAGCGGCGAATCGTTCGGCGAGGCGGTCGGCAAGTTCGATCCGGCGAAGAATCGTTTCATCTGGGTGCTGCCGGTCGGCGTGCATGGCGAGGCGCCGTGGACGATGAATGTGACGGTGAAGCACAAGGGCGAGGTCAAGTTCGAGACCAAGATCCTGCTGACGCCCGAGATCGTCGCGCCGGGGACCTATGCGGAATTCCCGTCCAACTCGGAAGCCGTGCGGCTCAAGGACAGCGGCGCGTGGGCCTCGACCATGACCGAGGTGAACAGCATGATCGACGACCTGATCGCCAAGTTCGGCCGTGGCGATGGCGAGCTGATGATGGAGACCGAGCTCAACACCACGCTCGATGACATCGGCCGGCAGAAATACTGCGCGGAAAAGGTCAGCCCGGTCGTCCAGGTCTATTTCGAAGAAACCAGCCCGCCAAAGCTGACGAAGCTCGATATGGCCCCGATGGCGGTTTTCTTCGCCAATGAAGTGCTCGAAGACTGCCCGAAATAGATCCTATTCGCCAAGCGCCTTGGCGATGAGCGGCAGGCTCACGTCCATGCGGTAGTCGACACTGGCGTGGTCGTCCGCGAATTCCTCATAGGTGTGGGAAACACCCAGCTCTTCGAGGCGCCTGTGCATGCGGCGGGCGGCATAGACGAGGTTGTACTCGTCGACATCGCCGCAATCGATGTAGAGCGCCTTAAGCTGTTTGAGGCCGGGACCGTGCTTCTCGACCAGCGTCAGCGGATCCCATGCGATGATGTTGGCCCAGCGCTCGGGGATGAACTCGCAGGTGTCCATGGTGACCGGCAGGCGCACGCCATAGGGCTGCGATGGATCGGGGTCATAGAACGCGCACATGGCGAGCGTCATCAGGTCGTGGACGTCCCGGCCCTTGGGCTTGGGGTTGGCCCAGAAGGCGTCGATCCAGTCCTTGATCGAGCCGTTCGTCTTTGCAAGCGCACGCAGGAGATGCGGAAAGTCGGGCTTCAGCGAGATCTCGAAATAGCCGTCGCCAGAGTGGACGGCGGCGGCGCTCCAGAAATCAGGATGCAGCAGCGCCTGCACCATCGCGCCATAGCCTCCGGAACTCTTGCCGAAACAGCCGCGCCTGCCCTTGCCGCCGCAGTCGAACGTCGTTTCGATGAAGGGCACGGCTTCCTGCAGCAGGAAATCATCCCAGCGGCCGACGCCGGCCGAGTTGATGTACTGGTTGCCGCCGAGCTTCGTGAAGCAATCCGGCAGCGCGACGACGCAGGGCGGCATGGCGCCCGAGCCGATCAGGCGGTCGAGGCGTTCCGGAAGGTTCTCGCCGAAATTCTTCCAGTTGGCGTGCGAGGGCCCGCCCGCGGTGAAGCCCACGAGATCGACCAGCAGGGGGAGCCCGCGCCCGTCATGGCCGGCGGGTGTGTAGGCGACAATCTCGCGCGTCGTCGGATCGTTGAGCAGGTTGCCCTTGAGGACGGCGCTGTCGAGTTCGAGGCGATGCAGCTTGCCTCTCGCGAAATCACCCGTGCGCATGAAGTCTCCGTAATCCGCCTGGCTGCCTCCGGGCCTTGCCGGGCGCCGCGCAAACCCTACTCTCGGTTCCATGAAACACACACCCCTGATGCTGCTTGCGGGGATCGCGCTGATGGCGTGCTCTCCCTCCGAACCCACGACGACCGCTGCAACCGAAATGCCTGCGGCGCCCGCTTCTGCGCCGGCAGAGCCCGCACCGCCGCCCGCCGCGATGCCGACCGACCCGGCCGCCGACACCTGCAACATGGCGCAGTACGCCGCGCTGGTGGGCAAGCCCGGAACCGATCCAGGCATGCCGCCGGCAAGCGCCAACGTTCGAATCACAAAGCCAGGCGACCAGGTAACGATGGATTTTGTCCCGGCCCGCCTCAACGTCGACCTCGACGCGATGGGCAACGTCGTCAAGCTGCGCTGCGGCTGATCGGTTCACCCTCTCCATTGGACAGCGGCCCCGCCCTCACCGGCGGGGCCATTTGCTTTTTGGGCTTGCGGGGCGCGTACCCGTCCGGGAGACGGGCGGGCAAGACGGCGCCGCCGCCTATCCCTTGCTTTCCCGGCCTTCTTCCGTATAACGCCCGCTTCCAACCGTAGCCGGACGGGGCCAATGGCATGCCTCTCCGGCTTTATTTCAGGCGTCGCGCCGTTGAATCCGTGAGGGTTTTTCGGGTCGGACTGTCGCCAACAGGAGACCGAAATGCCGAAGATGAAGACCAAGAAGGCCGCTGCAAAGCGGTTCACCATGACTGCGTCCGGCAAGCTCAAGCGTGGCGTCGCCGGCAAGCGTCACCGACTGATCAGCCACAATGCGAAGTACATCCGCACCAACCGCGGCACCGTTGTGGTCGCGGAGGTGGATACGCCTCGCGTGAAGAAGAAATTCCTGCCCTACGGCGTGAAGTAGTCGCCCCTAGCGGCCCCACCTGATCAGAATCTCGGAGACATTCCATGCCACGCGCACGCGGTAGAGTTCCGGCCCACGCCCGGCACCGCAAAGTCATCAAGGCGGCCAAAGGCTTCTATGGCCGCCGCAAGAACACCTTTCGCACCGCCCAGGCGGCGGTCGTCAAGGCAGGCGTCAACGCCTACAAGGGCCGGAAGCAGAAGAAGCGGAATTTCCGCTCGCTCTGGATCCAGCGCATCAACGCCGCCTGCCGCTCGATCGACGAAGGCTTCACCTATTCGCGTTTCATCGACGGCCTGGCGAAAGCCGGGATCACCGTCGACCGCAAGGTGATGGCCGACATCGCCATGCACGAGCCGGCAGCGTTTAGCGCCCTGGTGGAGAAGGCCCGGGCGGCGCTGGCCTAGTCGGCAACGACTAGCCTTCCACACCGAAGCCTGTCTCCATCAGTTCCGACCGCTTGCGCGGGGCGGACTTGGGCCCGTGCGCGACACCTGCGCGAGTCCGCTATGGCAATCGAGGATCAGGTCAAGACGATCGAGGCGGAGGCGTCCTCCGCTATCGCTGCCGCGTCCGAGGAAGCGGCGCTCGAAGCCATCCGCGTGGCGGAGCTCGGCAAGAAGGGGCGCCTTTCCCTTCTGATGAGAGAACTCGGAGGGATGACGCCGGAGCAGCGGCAAAGCGCGGGCCCTGCCCTGAACGGGCTCAAGGACAGGCTGACATCGGCGATCAACGGCCGGAAGGGCGAACTGGAGCTCGTGGCGCTGAACAGGAAGCTGGAGACCGAGCGCGAGGACCTGACTCTGCCGCCGCGGCCGGAGCCGGTGGGCGCTCTTCATCCAGTGATGCAGGTGTTCGAGGAGCTGGCGGCGATCTTCGCGGACATGGGCTTTGCAGTCGCCGAAGGCCCGGACATCGAGGACGACTTCCACAATTTCACCGCGCTCAATTTCCCGCCCGGCCACCCGGCGCGGGAGACCCACGATACGTTCTTCCTGAGGGCCGATGCCCAGGGAGCGAGGAAGGTGCTGCGCACGCACACCTCGCCGGTGCAGATCCGCACGATGGTGAACTCGAAGCCGCCGATCCGCGTGATTGCGCCGGGCCGTGTGTTCCGGAAGGACTGGGATGCGACGCACACGCCGATGTTCCACCAGGTCGAGGGACTGGTCGTCGACAAGGCGGTGCATATGGGCCACCTGAAGTCGTGCCTGACGGAGGCGTTCTCGCGCTTCTTCGAGGTGGCGACGGCGCAGACGCGCTTCCGCCCACACTTCTTCCCCTTCACCGAGCCGAGCGCCGAGATGGACATGCGCTGCGACCGCTCGGGAGGAGAGATCAAGGTCGGCGAAGGCAAGGACTGGCTGGAGATTCTCGGCTGCGGGATGGTGCATCCCAACGTGCTGCGCTCGTGCGGTATCGATCCGGACGAATACCAGGGCTTCGCCTTCGGGCTGGGTGTCGACAGGCTCGCCATGCTGAAATACGGCATGAACGACCTGCGGCCGTACTTCGAGGCTGACGTCGACTGGATCCGCCATTACGGCTTCAAGCCGTGGCTGCTGCCTACCGTCACCGGGGGCCTGTCTTAAAGAGGCAATGTCATGAGCAAGCAATCCTTCTCCTTCCTCGAAGGCGTCATCGCCGTGGGGGCGCTGGTGACCTCGTCCGCCGCCGTGTTCATCGCGTGGGACCAGGCGCAGATCATGCGCGCGGAGCAACACGAGGTGGTGCGACCCGCGATCCAGATCGACCGCTATGAAGAGGACGAGGGCGCATCCGTGCGCGTCGGCTTCAAGGTGACGAATGCGGGCGTGGGGCCCGCCTTCCTGATGAATGCGACGCTGAGCAATGGCGACGAGGTGATCTCGGGCTATGAGCGCCTGGCCGGCATCGTCCCCGACGGGATGCGGCTGGAGGCCGAGCCGCTGACAGGGCGCGTGATCGCGCCGGGCGTCGAACGCAATGCGATGCAGATGCGCTGGAGCCAGGACCCGACGATGCAGCGAAGCGACATCTACGTGAAGACCGACAAGCTGGTGCTGAGGATCTGCTACTGCTCGACGCTCGGCCGCTGCTGGGAAAGCAAATCCTCCTCGCGCGAGCTCCCCAAGAAGCTCGACAAATGCGCCGCGCCCAAGGAAGGGCTGTTCTGAGCGATGAAATTCACCCTGCCCTGGCTGAAGGACTATCTCGACACGAGCGCGGACCTGCCTGCGATCCTCGAGGCCATGACCATGGCCGGGCTGGAGGTCGAGGAGGCGCATGATCCAAGGGACGAGCTGAAACAATTCACCGTGGCGCGGATCGTCTCGGCGAAGCAGCATCCCAACGCCGACAAGCTGCAGGTCTGCCAGGTCGATACTGTCGACGGGATGAAGGAGATCGTGTGCGGCGGGCTGAATGCGCGGCCTGGGCTTGTGACGGCCTATGCGCCGATCGGGGCGTACATTCCGGGATCGGGGATCACACTGGTTCCCAAGCCTGTGCGCGGCGTCGTCTCGAACGGCATGCTGTGCTCGGGCAGCGAGATGCAGACCGACGAGGACCCGTTCCGCCTGCGCATCGCGCGGTTCGAGGACTGGCAGCCGCGGGCGCAGGCGCTGGGACTTTCGGACGACCAGGCGATCGAGGATGGCGGGATCATCGAACTGCCGGACAACCTCAAGGTCGGCGCACCGGTGGCGGATGCGCTGGCGCTCGATACGGTAGTGGATTTCGAGGTGACGCCGAACCGGCCGGACTGGCTGGGCGTGGTCGGCATTGCGCGCGACCTCGGCGCAAAGGGCGTGGGCAAATTCAAGCTGGCCGAAGTGAAGCCGGTGGCGGGAAAGTTCAAATGCCCGGTGACCGTGCGCATCGATGCGCCGGAGGCGTGCCCGGTGTTCGCGGGACGGCTGATCCGGGGCGTGAAGAACGGCCAATCACCCGACTGGCTGCAGAAGCGGCTGAAGGCCATCGGCATCAATCCGAAGTCGATGCTGGTGGATGTGACCAACTACATCTCGTTCGATCGCGCACGGCCGTTGCATGTCTACGATGCGAAGAAGCTGAAGGGCGGCATCCAGGTGCGGATGGGATCGGCGTCCGACTCGTTCGAGGCGCTGGACGGCAAGACGTATTCGAACCTCGCCGAAATGTGCGTGATCGCGGATGACTCAGGCGCCATCGGCCTGGGCGGCGTGATGGGCGGGGCATCGACCGGATGCTCGATCGAGACGACAGACGTATTCATCGAGAGCGCGTGGTTTGATCCGCAGCGTACGGCGAAGACGGGACGGGCAACGGGCATCCTGTCCGATGCGCGGTTCCGGTTCGAACGCGGCGTCGATCCGCTTTCCTGCGTGGAAGGCGTTGAACTGGCGACGAAGTTGATCCTCGAGGCCTGCGGCGGTGAAGCGTCCGAGGTGATCGTCTCGGGCAAGGTTCCGGACGGGCCAAAGCCGGTCGACTTCAAGCTCGGCGACATGAAGCGGCTGACCGGCGTCGACATGAAGCCGGCGCGCATGGCGGAGATTCTGAATGCGCTCGGCTTCGAGACAGCGGCCAAGGGCGGAGGCGATGTGTGGCCCTGGAGGGTTCCTTCGTGGCGGCCGGATGTGGAGGGCTCGGCGGACATCGTCGAGGAGCTGATCCGCATCGAGGGGTATGACAAGCTGCCGGACGATCCGCTGCCGGCGCCAGAAGAACAGGTGCGCGTCGTGGTGACGCCGCTGCAGAACCGAGTGCGCGTTGCAAGGCGCGTGCTGGCGGGGCGCGGCTTCCTCGAGACGGTGACGTGGAGCTTCATGTTCCACGAGAAGGCGGCGCTGATCCTGGGCGGGGCCAACAACCTCCAGTCTTCGCTCACGATCGATAATCCGATCGCGTCGGACCTCGACTATATGCGGCCATCCATGCTGGCGAACCTCGCCGAGGCGGCGCAGGGTAATGCGGACCATGGCGCCGACGATGTGCGCCTGTTCGAAGCGGGGCCGGTCTATCCGGGCGACAAGCCAGGCGACCAGCGCATGATGGTGGCCGCCGTGGTGAAAGCGGCGAAGGGCCGGACGTGGCAGGGCCCTGTTGCGGCCTACGATGCGTTCGCGGCGAAGGCCGACCTGTTCGCGGTGCTGGCGGCGCTCGACCAGGGGCCGGACAGATTCCAGGTCGGCGCGCCGGAGGGGCCTCCCAATTCTGATTCCATTTGGCATCCGGGACGCGCCGGCACGCTGAGGTTGGGACCGAAGCAGGTGGTTGCGTCGTTCGGCGAGCTGCATCCGGCGTTCCTGAAAGCGCTGCGCGCCGAAGGGCCGATGGTGGCGTTCGAAATTGCGCTCGACGCGCTTCCCTCTCCGAAGGCAAAATCCGGCAAGACGAAGGCCGCGTTCGAGAAGGCTGACCAGACGCCGGTGAAGCGCGACTTCGCGTTCGTCGTCGAGGAGAAGGTTCCAGCGGGCGACATCGTGCGCATGGCGCTGAAGGCCGATCCGAAGCTGGTGACGGCGGCGCGGGTGTTCGATGTGTTCCGGGGAGCGAGCATCGGCGAAGGCAAAAAATCGGTGGCGATCGAAGTCACGCTCCAGCCGCGCGGCCAGGCGATGACCGACGAGCAGATCGAGGCGGTGGCGCAGGTGATCGTGAAATCCGTGGCCAAGGCGACGGGCGCGGTGCTGCGCGGATAACGCAAAAGGCCCGGCGGTTGTCCGCCGGGCCTTTCGATTTCGAGTTCGAAAGACTTACTCGCCGTCCGCCGCAAGGGCGGTGTCCCTGCCCTGGGCCATGCCGATGAGGATGCCCGGCAGGGCGTAATTGCCCTCGTGGCAGGCATACTCGAACACCTTTTCCTTCGACTTGCGGAGCGGCATCTGGCCTTTCCAGGTCTGGGTGTAGCTTATGGGATCGATCACCTCATAGGTGTAGTCGATCTCGACATCCGAGACGCGGCGGAAGCGCTCGACGACCTTGCCTTGCTTGGAAAGGGGAATGCGCCCGCGGGCCTGCAGCGGGTGGGTGTTGCGGGTCTCGACCACCAGCGTGTCGCCTTCCCACCATCCGATCGAATCGCCAAACCATTGCTGGATGTTGTCCGGCAGGCGCTTCTCGACCTCGCCTGGCTTCTGCAGGCGGATGATGCGCGCATCGTGGTTCATCTCGATGTCGAGCATGACGTGGTCAGGCGTCACGACGATCTGGATGTTGTTGTTGTACATCGCGTTGGTGAGCGGCGGGCCGCCCTGGTTGGCGAACGAAACGAGGCAGCGGTCGCCCAGCGTGCGGATTTCCGGGCCAGTGTTGTTGATCCGCGTGGCATTGTTCATGCGAGAGCCCGCGGCGGCATTGCCGGCGCGATTGAGGGGAACCTGCCCGTTCGGCGGATCGGTGATCCAGGACGAGCGCCACTCGCCGTTGACCTTGGCGTATTCCGAACCCGGATCGATCCAGAAGGCGTTGTAGCCGGCATCCGGCTGCTTGTCGGTGAAGATGCCGGAGTTGGGGTCGGTGCGCTTCTGGCTGTCGCGCGCGCTCTGCGTGTAGGAGGCGCCATCCAGCAGCTGGTTGAGCTTCTCGGGCGGGATCACCAGCGTGTCGATGTTGGCGCCCCCGCGACCGCCTCCGCGTGTCAGGCTGGTCAGCGAAGCGGTGGACCAGACGCCGCCGAGATCCGGCTTGCCGTCCTTGGTGCGCGGGGGCTTGTAGTTTGGATCCCACGGCTTGAGATCCTTGAAGAAGGGGATCGGGCTTTCGAAAGACGTCTTGCCGGCGATGGTTTTGGGGCCTTCAACCGGCCCGGCTTTTTCGTCGGCGAATTTGACGCCCGAATTCGGGCCGATCCGCTGCGCGGTGGCGGGCATGGCGACCGCCAGGGCCAGTCCCAGCGCCGCAATCGACGCGCGGGTGGTGAATTTCGTCATGGTCTCGCTCCCTCCGGATTGCATCAGGCGGCCGTACTGCGTCGGCTCGCCCGGTCTTCGACTTACGCCGCGGAGGTTAGGTCGGGCACAGGCCGGATGTCGATTCAGGCAAGACCGGAATCCCGAGCAAATCCCGGTGATTTCCCGGCGCATAACCTCGCTTTTGGGTCGAAAGAGCGAGCAGCCGGCGATAAGTCGGCCCCGGCTTTTGGCGTTCGTCATGCAACGCAAGGGAAAATCCACTTCGGCGGGGCTGCGGCGCAGCGGCCTTAACGCACCTGCGAGCCGAGCGGCCGCAGACGCATCCACACCCCTTCCCGCTCCGCCGCGCGCCGCTCGACATAGAGCCGCGCGACTTGCGCGTCGTCGTGGAAGGCCGCGCCCACGGCGCTGTCCAGCATTGCCTTGGCGAGGTTGTCGAGGTCCATGTGCGGGGGATCGCCGGTGTATTCCATCGCGATCTCTGCCGAGAAATCGCCCCAGCGTGGACGAGCCGCGGGGAAGTACAGCCGGAAGAATTCCTTGAGCAGGGGCTTGTAGTACTTCGCCTGCGTCGTGAGGCCGTCGACCTGCACTTCGAGCGCGCCTTCGCCATCGATTCGGGCGCGGACCTTGCCGTGGCGGGTCCAGGCAGGGCCGGCGTCCACCGTCACTGCGCAACAGGCAGGGCGAAAGCTGTGACGTAGTCGCCCATGCGGCTGTCGAGATTGCCATAGCCGCCTGAAGCGATGACGACGTACTGCCTGCCCTTCCAGACGTAGGTCATCGGCGTGGCCTGGCCGCTTGCAGGCAGGGTTTCGGACCAGAGGATGTTCCCTGTGTCGATGTCGAAGGCGCGGAGCTGGCTGTCGAACGATGCGGCAATGAAGATCAAGCCGCCGGCGGTGACGATGGGGCCGCCGAGATTGGGAGCGCCCGTCTTCACCGTGATGCCCATCGGCGCAAGGTCGCGCGTATCTCCCAGCACCTTCCTCCACACGATCTCGCCCTTCGCCGCATCGACTGCAGCCAGCATGCCCCACGGCGGCGGGGTGCAAGGCAGCCCCAGGGAGGACGTGATGATTTTGCGTACCATGCCATAGGGCGCTCCGCGCATCGGGGCGACTTCGCTGTCTTCCTCGGCCTTCTCGACAGCTTCGACATCGACGGCGGGGACGAGGCGGATTTCGTGCGGCAGGTTGTTGACGTTGACCACGACGAGGTTGCGCGAGGCGTCGAATGCCGCGCTACCCCAGTTGGCGCCGCCGCCGGTGAACGGGAGGAAGAGCGTGCCCTGCAGGGTGGGCGGAGTGTAGAGACCGTCGGCACGCAGCTTGTCGAGCTTGCCCTGGCATTCGGACTTGTCGAACCAGGTCACGCCGAACGCGTTGCCGGGTTTCACGCGGTCGGGCGCCAGCATGGCGGGACGGACCGGGAAAGGTTGCGTCAGCGAGAGGACCTCGCCATCGGCGCCGCCCTGCGGAACAGGACGTTCCTCCACCGGGATCACGGGCTGGCCCGTGTCGCGGTCGAGCACAAAGACGAGGCCCTGCTTAGTGAGCTGGACGACGACATCCTTGGGCTGGCCATCGACGGTGATCGTGTAGAGGCCGGGCTGGGCGGGCAGATCATAGTCCCAGACATCGTGGTGCACGGTCTGGTAGGCCCAGATAAGCTTGCCCGTGGCGCCGTCGAGCGCGACGACGGAGTTGGCGTGGCGGTTGTCTCCCGGGCGCAGGCCGCCGAAGAAATCCGGGCTGGGGCTGGACGTCGGCAAGAACACCCAGCCGCGCTTCGGGTCGACCGAGATGGTGGACCAGACATTGGCATGGCCGGCGATGTCGGCGCCGTTCTTCCAGCTCGCGCGGGCGGGATCGGCGGGATCGCGCGGCACGGGGTCGAAGGTCCACACGATGGCGCCGGTGCGGGCGTTGAGGGCAGTTACGGCGCCGTGCGGGGCTTCGACGCGATTGTTGTCGGAGATAGCCGAGCCAATGACGACATTGTCTCCCACGATCGCCGGAGCGGACGTGATCTGGAATTCACCGGGCCAGAGAAGCTTCATGGCTGGAGAGAGACCCACCTCGCCGCCCTGCCCGAAGCCGGCGCATTTCTGTCCGGTGGCGGCGTCGAGCGCGATGACGCGGGAGTCGACGGTGCCGAAGAACAAGCTGGTGCGGCAGGGCGCGCCTTCCGTCGCCTGTGCATCTGTCCACTGCGAGACGCCGCGGCAGATGTTCTGGTTGCCGGGATTGCGGTCGGGCGCGACGCTGGCGTTGAAGCGCCATTTCTCCTCACCCGTGCCGGGATCGACGGCCATCACATCGTTGTAGGGCGAGCAGACGATCAGCTTGTCGCCGACCAAGATGGGCGTATTCTCGAAGGCGGTGTCCTCGATGTCACGCTTAGGGTCCTCGAACGCCTTGGTGCGGTACTGCCAGGCGACCTGCAGGCCCTTGACGTTCTCGCGGGTGATCTCGGCCGCCGCCGAATAGCGAGAGCCGCCGGCGTCGCCGCCATAGGCCGGCCAACCTGTGCTGGCGTTGGGGTCGGCAGGCGCCATGGCGACCGCCTTGCCGTCGATGGAAAGATCGTCGCCCGCCCCAACGGCCCACCAGAGCATCGACCCGCCCAGCAGGGGGATCAGCGCCAGCACGACCAGAACAGCAAGGCTGATGAGGATGATTCTGAGCATGAACGTCTGTCCCGTCGCTCGACTCCGGGCCGGATGCTACCGGAAGACGCGGGGCGGCGCATCAGGCATCGGATTGAAAGGCGGGTCGGATGGGTCTAGTTGCTGCCGCACATTTCCACGCCTTCCCGGGGAGTTTTCATGGCCAAGACGCGCACCGAAACTGACACGTTTGGCGGCATCGAGGTCGCGGCCGACCGGTATTGGGGGGCGCAGGCGCAGAGGTCGCTCGGCAATTTCAAGATCGGCTGGGAGAAACAGCCTGCCCCGATCGTGCGGGCGCTGGGCATCGTCAAGCGCGCGGCGGCGGAAGCGAACCAGGAACTTGGGAAGCTCGAACCGAAGCTGGCGAAGACGATCATCGCGGCGGCGCAGGAAGTGATTGACGGGAAGCTGAACGACCATTTCCCGCTGGTTGTGTGGCAGACCGGCTCGGGCACGCAGTCGAACATGAACGCCAACGAAGTGATTTCGAACCGCGCCATCGAGATGCTAGGCGGCGTGATGGGCTCGAAAAAGCCCGTCCATCCGAATGACCATGTCAACATGAGCCAGTCGTCGAACGACACCTTCCCGACGGCCATGCACATTGCCTGCGCCGAACAGATCTCGACGGACCTTCTCCCTGCCCTTGAACACCTGCATGCGGCGCTGAAGCAGAAATCCGCCGACTGGAAGAAGATCATCAAGATCGGCCGCACACATACCCAGGATGCAACGCCGCTGACGCTCGGCCAGGAGTTCGGCGGCTACGCCAGGCAGATCGAGAACGGCATCGCCCGCATCAAGTCGACCCTTCCGTCGCTGATGGAGCTGGCGCAGGGCGGCACTGCGGTGGGGACGGGGCTGAACGCACCCAAGGGCTTTGACAAGCTGGTGGCTGCGAAGATCGCGGAGATCACGGGGCTGGGCTTCAGGACGGCGCCGAACAAGTTCGAGGCGCTGGCGGCGCATGATGCGATGGTGATGAGCCATGGCGCGATCACGACGGTGGCGGCGAGCTGTTTCAAGATCGCCAACGATATCCGCTTCCTGGGGTCGGGACCGCGCGCGGGGCTGGGCGAGCTGGCGCTGCCGGAGAACGAGCCGGGCTCGTCGATCATGCCGGGCAAGGTGAACCCGACCCAGTGCGAGGCGATGACGCAGGTCTGCGCCCACATCATGGGCAACAACGCGGCGATCGCATTCGCTGGAAGCCAGGGGCATTTCGAACTGAACGTGTTCAACCCGATGATGGCCTACAACTTCCTGCAGTCGGTGCGGCTGCTGAGCGATGCCGCGATCTCGTTCACCGACAACTGCGTCGTCGGCATCGAACCGCGCCTCGACAACATCAGACAGGGCGTGGAGCGCTCGCTGATGCTGGTGACGGCTCTGAACGAACGTCTCGGCTACGACGCCTGCGCAAAGATCGCGAAGACGGCGCACAAGAACGGCACCACGCTGCGCGAAGAAGCCGTCGGCGGCGGGTATCTCACCGATGCCGAGTTCACCAAGCTGGTGCGGCCAGAGAAGATGATCGGGCCGAAGTAAAAGCTTGCCGCTCGCTACGGATTGTATTATGCATTTTGTATGAATCTGCGCACGTGGCGGAAAATAAAGGGTTTGTCCGCCGATGAGCTGGGTTCGCGCGTCGGCTGCGCGGCATCGACGCTGGTGAGTTATGAAAACGGTACTCGTCGGCCACGTCCGGATGTGGCACAGCGCATCGAATCCGTAACTGGTGGCCAAGTCTCCGCCGCCTCCCTGCTCGGCCTGTCCGAACCTCGCAGGCGCAAGCGCAGTGTTCGCGAGGAAGCAGCATCGTTTGCCGCTGGCGAACAGCTTACAATCTCGCTGACTGTCTCCGCCGATCAGGCGGGCGTCCTCCGAAGAGCAGGCGCCGACGTGGAGGCCGTGGCCCGCGCCGGCGCCGAGAAGGCCCTCAAGGAGACGGAGGCTCGCGCCTGGGCGGAGGCCAACCGCGAAGCCATCGAAGCCAGCAATCGCTGGATCGCGAAGCACGGCACGCTCGCCGAACAACTCGGCCTGATCTGATGGCCCGATTCGACATCCGGCGGCTGAAGACAAGAAATCGCGCCGGTCTCGTTGTCGAAATTCAGTCGGACTACATGCGCGACATTCCGACCATCCTCGTGGCGCCGGTCGTGGCGGTAAAGGACTTGAAGCCCTACGAGCTCATCAATCCGATTGTCGAAGTTCGCGGCGAAGAGATGGCGCTCCGGCTTGAGCAGATGGCGGGCGTGCCGGCGGCAGGCCTCGGCGCCTTGGTGGCGTCAGCGGCTGACGCCGAGGATAGGATTGCCGTCGCCCTGAACAAGCTGCTGCTTTACGTGTGACTACCACCCTCCCGAAATGGTCGTTACACCTAAGCGGGCCATCTCCCAGTTGTGAGCGCGCCTACCAGAGATTTGCGATATGTTAGGCGAGGATGTCTGAGGAGGAAGCACGATGCGTATCGTTGCACTGGTGCTAGTCGCGGCCGGACTTTCGGGCGGAGCGTGGGCCCACCATGGCTGGGCGAGCTACGACGCTTCCAAGCAGCAGAAGGTGACGGGCACTGTCGCCGAGCTGAAATGGGAGCAACCTCATGCCATCCTGTGGGTGACCAAGGACGGCAAGCGCCTGGAGGTGTGGCTCTCGCCGCTGCAGCGGATGGTGGATCGCGGCCTCAACAAGGAAGCGCTCGCGGTCGGTAAGTCGGTGACGGTGGACGCCCAGCCCAGCACGACGGCCGGCGGAGAATGGAAAGCGCAGTCGATCGCCGTCGACGGTAAACTGTACGACCTGATGCGGTGACGTGCGCGAACGGTGAGAGGCGGGGCCGCGGGATTCGCCCGAAGAGCCCGGCGTTCCGCGCTGCGCGTTCTTCCACGGCGCCCCATGACAGAGCGGTCGTCTGTCGCTAGCTTCCGTGAATGTCCTACACCGCACCCGTCTCGCAGATCGCCGCAACCCTCCAGCGCATTGCCCACCTGGATGACCTCGCCGCCACGGGGGCCTTTCCGAATTTCGATGCCGATCTCGTAGGTCCGATCCTGGACGAGGCGAACAGGCTGGCGCGGGACGTCTTGGCTCCGCTCAATCCCGTCGGCCACAAGCATGGCGCGAAGCTGACCGAGGCCGGCGTCATCGCGGCGCCGGGGTTTGCAGAGGCCTACGCCCAGTTCCGCGACGGCGGCTGGATGGGATTGGCGTTCCCAGAAGAGTTTGGCGGCCAGGGCCTGCCGAAAGTGCTGGCGCTGGCCGTGATGGAGATGGTCCACGGCGCGAACATGGCGTTCGGGCTTTGCCCTCTTCTCACGTTCGGCGCGATCGAGGCGCTGCTGGCGCATGGCAGCGACGAGCTCAAGGCGATCTACCTGCCCAAGCTGATCTCCGGGGAATGGACCGGGGCGATGAACCTGACCGAGCCGCAGGCCGGCTCCGACGTCGGAGCGCTGAAGACCAAGGCCGTGCCGAACGGCGACGGCAGCTTCGCCATCACGGGGCAGAAGATCTTCATCACCTGGGGCGACCACGACATGACGGAGAATGTCGTGCAGCTCGTGCTTGCGCGGCTGCCGGATGCGCCGCCGGGATCACGCGGAATCTCGCTGTTCGTGGCGCCGAAATTCCTGGTGAATGCGGACGGCTCGCTGGGCGAGCGCAACGCGTACCGGTGCATCGGCCTTGAGCACAAGATGGGCATTCATGCCTCACCGACCTGCGTGATGGAGTATGCGGGCGCGACCGGCTGGCTGGTTGGCGAGCCGCACAGGGGCCTCGCCGCCATGTTCACGATGATGAACTCGGCTAGACTGAATGTGGGGCTGGAGGGTGTCGCGGTCGGCGAAGCGGCGCTGCAGGCTGGGATCGTCTAC
Source organism: uncultured Alphaproteobacteria bacterium (assembly GCA_963718145.1). GTDB lineage: Bacteria > Pseudomonadota > Alphaproteobacteria > Caulobacterales > Hyphomonadaceae > UBA7672. The sequence continues at coordinate 347,904 of CAVQYJ010000023.1, forward strand.
GCAAACGACCGCAAGCAGGGCTCCGCGCCGGGCGTAGAAGGCTATGCGCCGATCATCCGACATCCGGACATCCAGCGCATGCTGGCGGGCATGGCGGCGGCCGTACAGGCGGCGCGGGCGATCTGTTACGCGTGCGGAAGTGCGGCGGACATGGCGGAACACGCCGAGGACGGGGCAGTGCGCGAGGCTGCAAGACTGCGCGAGGACCTGTTGACGCCGCTTGCCAAAGCGTGGTCGACCGACCGGGCGATCGACGTGACCAATGCGGGGGTGCAGATCCATGGCGGCATGGGGTTCATGGGGGAAACGGCGGCAGCGCAGTTCTATCTCGATGCACGGATCACGCCGATCTACGAGGGAACCAACGGCATCCAGGCGATCGACCTGGTGGGGCGGAAGCTGAGCGGTAACAACGGCGCTGCGATGGCGGCCATGGTGCGCGATGTGCGCGATACAGCGCGTGAGGCGCGTGCGACGAACGATGTGGGGTTTGTGGCGGTGGCGGAGCGGCTGGATGCGGCGGCGGGCGCGCTGGACGAGGCGACGTTGTGGATGCTGGCGGCGATGAAGACGGCGCGCGAGACGGCGCTGTCGGGTGCAAGCGCGTACCTGCGGCTGGCGGGCGATACGGTGGGCGGGCACTATCTGGTGCGCGCAGCGCTCGCGGCGCGCGGGCAGGCGGATGCGGCGCACGCCTATGCCCTCGCCCGCTTCTTCGCGGACGACACGCTGTCGCGGGCGCCGGGAAGCGTCGCCGGGATCACGTCGGCGTCCGAAACGCTGCAAGCGGCGGGCGCCGCACTTTATTCTGCCGGCTGAGCGCCGCATTTCTGGAACCGGGAGGCCAGCGCCGCGTAACAGGTGCAGCCAGAACGGATCAGTTCCATGCGCGCTGTCATTTTCGCCATCATCGCCGGAGGCCTTCCCCTCGGCGCTTTCGCCCACCAGAGCTTTGATTCACCCACGGGTCCGATGGTCCGGATCACCGCGCCAATCGATTCGGCGACCTATGACGGATCGATCTGGATCACGCGAGACGGCGAGTCGGTGCAGGTGTCGCTAGGCAATCCCAACAGCATGATGAAACGCGGGCTGCCTCTGGCCTCGCTGGTCACAGGCAAGGCCGTGACGGTCGATACGTTCGACTCTGCGGCCGATACATCGAGCCGGCTCTATGCCCGGCGCATCATGATCGATGGCCGCGTCATCGACCTGAGCTAAAACATCCTTTCGCTGACCCTCGCATGGCTTGACGCGACAGTCGCAGTGATCTCCGCTAGGCTCGGCCGAGTCCTGTGTGTCGGGGTTTCGATGAAGCGGCTGTGTGGCGGCGATTTTCGTTAGGCGCATTGCTCGAGCGGCTGCGCGACGGTTGCGCTGCACGAAACGGCAATGGATATGCGGTTCCGGGTGATTACCGAAACGGAATGGGCGTGGCGGAACAGCCTCGGGCCAGCCGAAGACGATGAAGATCCGGACGAGGACGACGCGCCAAGGGTCTGGCCGAAGGTCGATCCGGAAACGCAGGCGGACCGGCTCGCCTACATGACCGATGTGATCCGGCAGATCGACGCGCTGAACCCGTCCGCCATGTCGACGGACCAGCAGATCAATCTTGGCATCTATCGCGACCAGATCAATGTGCGGATCAACCGGCTGAAGTTCAGCGAATACGAGAAGCCTCTCAACGCTGACACGACGTTCTGGACGACAGTGGCGAGCGCTGCGCCGAAAGCGTTTCGCACCGAGGCGCAGGCGCGGGCGTGGATCTCGAGACTGAATGACGTGCCGCGCTATTTCCGGGACCAGACGGCGAACATGAAGCTCGGCCTCGCGCGCGGATTCACGCCTCCCAAAGTGACGCTGCAGGGGCGCGATGCATCGATCTCGGCGGTCTATGAGGGCAAGACAGCGGAGAGTTCGTCCTTCTTCAAGCCTTTCCTCGACCTGCCCGCCGGCATTCCTGCGGACAGGCGCGAGGCGCTGCAGGCCGACGCGAAGGCGGCGATCGAGGGCAAGGTGTTTCCGGCCTATCGCGAGCTGCTGGTCTATTTCCGCGACGTGTATTTTCCGCGCGCGCGCAACGAGCTGGCGGCGACGAAGCTGCCGGATGGGGAAGCCTATTACCGCTCGCTGATCAGGGAGTTCACGACGCGGGACATGTCGCCGGAGGAGATTCACGCGATCGGCCTGGCGGAGGTCGCGAAAATCCGGACGCGAATGAATGATGTGATGAAGGAAGCCAAGTTTGCCGGCGACTTTCCAGCCTTTCTCGCTTTCCTGCGCAGTGATCCGCAATTCTATCCCAGGAGTGCGGACGAGTTGCTGATGCGGGCGTCGTGGCTGGCGAAGAAGTTCGACGGCAAGGCGAGCCGGTATTTCAGGCGGCTGCCGCGCTCGCGCTTTGCGGTGGTCCCCGTGCCGGACGACATCGCTCCGTTCTACACCGCGGCGCGGGGCGGGACCGGGACGTATCTGGTGAACACCTACAACCTGCCTTCGCGCGCGCTCTATGCGATGCCGGCGCTGACGCTGCACGAAAGCGCGCCGGGGCACGCTTTCCAGATGCCGCTGGCGGACGAGCAGGAGGACGTGCCGGAATGGCGGCGCTCGAACTACATCTCGGCGTTCGGCGAAGGGTGGGCGCTTTACTGCGAGCTGCTGGGCGAAGAGATGGGAATGTACGAGACGCCCTACGAGACATTCGGCATGCTGAGCTACCAGATGTGGCGCGCGGCGCGGCTGGTGGTCGACACCGGGGTTCACGCCAAGGGCTGGACGCGCGAGCAGGCGCAGAAATTCCTGCACGACAACACGGCGCTGGCCGACCACGAGATCACGACGGAGGTAGACCGCTACATCTCCTGGCCCGGACAGGCGCTGAGCTATTATCTCGGCGAGATGACTATCGTCGAAGGACGCAAGAAGGCGGAGGCGGCGCTGGGCGCGAAGTTCGACCTTCGGCATTTCCACGATACGGTGCTGCAGCTCGGCTCCGTGCCGCTGCCGGTTCTGGAAAAGCGGATTGACCGGTTTATCGCGGAAGGCGGGCCGGATCCGTATGAGGAGAAGAAGTAGCTACAACGCCCGATACGTCACGCCCCGGATGCGCGCTTCGCCCTGCCCGGCGCAATAGATGGCGGGGCGGAGGCTGAGGAAATCCCAGGCGGTGTTGTGGTTGTAGCCTGAGACCTCGATGCGGACCCCGTATTGGGCCCAATCCTTCCCCGGCGTGCGAGAGTACATCGTGACGATGTGGCGGTCATTGACGACCTTGAGCTGCATGCGGCGGCCGAGATCAGGCATGGCCCCGGGGCCGCGCTGGGTCGCGACGCGGTGCATGATCAGGCCCTTGGCGTTGAAGCCCAGGCCCGCATAGAGCTTCGGCGAGTACCACAGCAGCAGGCCTGCCTCTGCATTGTCGTCGATCTCGATGTCGGCGGTGACGTCGTAGGCTTGGTCGCCACAGATGAAGGTGAGCGGGCGGCTGTCCGTTGGCGTCGAGCCGGAAGCCTTCAGCCGGAGCAGGCCGGGCGACCAGATCCGGCGGACATTCTCGTTCGGCCCCGGCGCGTGGAAGGCCCATTGGAGGCCGATGCGGTCGGTCGAGAAATCATCCGACAGCGCCATGCCGTGTAGGGCGTTGGGGATGTTGGCGGGCTTGACCAGCGGCTTCGAGAGATCGCCGCCTTTGGCATCGAACCAGCCATCCTTCGTCCATTCGACAGGGTCAAGCAGCGTCTGGCGGCCGAGCGTCCAGAAACCGTTTTCGTAGCCGTGATAGACCATCCACCATTTGCCGCCGGGACCTTCAACAAGCGTGGCATGTCCGCGCGACCACCATTTCTCGCGGGCGGACCATGTGCGGACGATCGGGTTGTTGGGCGCGTTCTCCCACGGGCCGTGGACCGACTTCGAACGCGCGGCGATGACCATGTGGCCGGTGGGCGGGCCCGCCGTGCCGCCAACGGCGGTGATCAGGTAGAACCAGTCGCCCCTGCGCATGACCTTTGGGCCTTCAGGCGCGAAGCCTTCGACGATCCAGCTCTCGGGATATTTCCACGGGTCGTAGACGTGGCTGACGTCGCCGACCGTCGAGAGGCCGTCATCGGAGAGCGTCACGCGGTCGCCGCCAGAGAGGAAGAGATAGCGCTTGCCGTCCTCGCCGACGGCGTGGCCGGGATCGATGTGGCGCGGCAGGTTGAGATCGATCGGCTCGCTCCAGGGGCCTTCAACCCTGTCGGCGTGGATGACATAGATCGAGCGTTTGTCAGGGAAACGCGCAGGAATGTAGAGATAGAAGCGGCCGCCATGCTTCACGAGTTCAGGCGCCCAGACGGAACCGATGTTGGTTTTCAGCGCGGCTGTGACCGGCGTCCAGTTCACCAGGTCGGGCGACTTCCAGATGACGAGGCCCGGATAGCTCTCGAACGACGAGAAGGTCATGTACCAGATGTCGCCATCGCGGATGATGGTCGGGTCGGGATGGTCGCCGGCGAGGATCGGGTTGAGGAAGCGGCCATTGCCGAGGTCGGCGCGGCGCTGGTTCTCGAGCCCGCGGACCCATTTCAGATGGGTCCAGTCCAGGCCCGAGGGCGAGATCTCGCCTTCGGTTCTTGCCAACGGGGAGGTTGTCCCGCAGCCGGCGAGCATTAACGGCGAAATGCAGACGCCAGCGAGCGCTTTTCTCCGCGTGAGTTCCATCACGAGTTACCTCTTCAACGCCTGCGCGAAGAATTCGCGCCGATTGACACCGGTGTCAACGGGATTTCTTGCACGCGGCAGACCCGTTAGCGATGCAAGAGGACAAAACGAGACAACACGCCCGGACGCTGTCTTGACGCGCAATGTCCCGCGCGCGCATCAGGAGACATGACCCGCAAGCCAAAACGCGCCAAGGCAGACATTCCGAAATTCAACGGCAAGCGCCCGACGATCAACGATGTGGCCAGACTGGCGCGGGTTTCGAAGAAGACTGTCTCGCGCATCATCAACAAGTCGCCCTTCGTGAAGGGCGACACGCGCGCACGCGTCGAGGCGTTGATCAAAGAGATTGGCTACCGGCCGGACCCGATGGCGCAGGGCCTGGCGTCGAAGCGCTCGTTCCTCGTCGGGCTGATCTACGACCAGCCGAATCCGCAGTATGTCATCGACATGCAGCAGGGCATTCTCGACGTGATCCGCGGGTCCGGCTTCGAATTGCTGGTTCACCCATGCCGCAGGCAAGCGCCGGACTTCCTGCAGAATGTCCGCGCGTTCGTCGAGCGGCAGAAGCTTGCCGGCGTGGTGCTGCCGCCTTCCGTTTCGGAGGACGACGCGCTGGTGAAGATCCTGCAGGAATTCGATTGTCCTTATGTGCGTATCGCTTCCGTGCCGCTGGATGAACCGGAACACTCCATCGTGACGCACGATGCCGAAGGCGCGGAGGAGGCGGCCGACCATCTTGCGGAGTTGGGACATACGCGCATCGCGCACGTCTCGGGTCCCGACACATTCCGCTCGGCGCATGAGCGGCGCGCCGGGTTCGTCAAGGGACTCAAGACTCACAGGCTGAAACTGGAGCGCGACCTGGACATCAAGGCCGGCTACACCTTCCAGTCGGGCGTGGACGCCGGGCGGCAACTGATGAAGCTGAAGGAGCCGCCGACGGCGATCTTCTGCGGCAATGACGAAATGGCGGCCGGCGTCTGCCAGGCCGTGCGCGAGGCCGGTCGCGAAATCGGCAAGCATGTCTCGGTGGTGGGGTTCGACGACAGTCCTCTGGCTTCCCGTCTCTGGCCGGCGCTGACGACGGTGGTGCTGCCGATCCGCCTGATGGGGCGCATGGCGTCCACGCGCCTGCTCGGCGACAGCCTGATCCACGAGCCGCCGGCCGAGGAAACACTGGGAGAAGTGCATCCGAAGCTGGTGGTCAGAGGCTCTACGGGCGCCGCTCGGAACTAGCGCCCCGGAGGCCATGTTGGCTGGACCATCGCCTCCTGAAACCCCCGCCACCAAAGTGACTTGGCTGGACCGCGAATTGGAGCCAAGCTGGCGCATATCTCGACGATGTCTCGGGAGACAGGTGCCACCATGACCCTTCAACGCCTCGCCCTCATTGCTGCTCTTGCGGCATCCGTTCTGGCCGCCGCGCCCGCGCTGGCGCAGACGAAGTCCAAGACTCCATCGCCTCCGCCGCGAAACTACCTCGATGAAGCGCTGGCGACCGGGGAGAAGACAGGCGTCCGCTTTGCCGATCCCACCGAGAAGGTCGGGGGCCCCAAGGCGATCGCCGGTACGAAATCCTATGTGAGCGCGGTCCCTCACTTCAAGGACATGAAGCCCTGGGATCCGAACTACCAGCCGCCGCGCACGCCTGACGGCAAGCCGGACCTGCAAGGCGTCTGGTCCTCGGCCTCCCTGACGACGATGACGAGGGGCGGCAATGGCGACAAGGTCGGCGACACGCTCGTCATCCCGCCAGAGAAAATCGCGGAGCTCACGAACAATGCCGCCTACACCAAGGCCGCGGACGTAAGCCAGAAACGCACAGACCCAAATGCGGGCGTATACACCGACCGCAATGCCGAAGCCGGCTATAACGCCTTCTGGATCGATCCGGGCTCGGAATACGCCAAGGTCAACAACGAGTGGCGCTCGTCCTGGATCACCTCGCCGGCAAATGGTCAGGCGCCCTTCTCGCCGGCAGGCATGGCCAAGCGCGGCGAGCGCATGGCGAACGTCAAATCGATCGGGAACACCGGCCCCGAAATCCGCCCGCTGGGCGAGCGCTGTTTCATCTCCTTCGGTAGCCAGGGCGGACCACCGCTCAACAACACGATGTACAACAATAACCTTCAGATCGTGCAGACGCCCGGCTCGGTGATGATCAACATCGAGATGAACCACGACGCGCGGATCATCAACGTGGCCGACAAGTCCGGCGTCGGCATCCGGCCGGAGCCGCTCAAGGCATGGTTCGGAGACTCCATCGGCCACTGGGAGGGCGACACGCTGGTGGTCGTCACCCGCAATTTCAGCGCGAGCCACCAGCGCATGGCCGCCTTCCCGGTCTCCGACAAGGGCACGGTAACCGAGCGACTCAAGCGTGTTTCAGATGACGTGATCGACTACCGGTTCGAGATCAACGACCCCGTCTTCTACACGCAGACATGGACAGGGCAGATGCCCCTGCGTCGCTCGAAGGAGCATGTGTTCGAGTACGCCTGCCACGAAGGCAACTACGCCATGCCCGGCATCCTGCGCGCCGACGCGCAGGGCAAGGACACGGCGATTGCGAGCGAGGGCGAGTAAAGGCGTCGGCGCGGACCTAGGCCCGCTCAGCGCGCCTGGTCCCGCTTGGACGCCAGGGCCAGCTTTTTGACCAGCGCGTCAGGAATGGGTTTGCCAGGAGAGAAGGTGACGCCCGTCTTGGTGGCCTTAAGTCCGGCTGCCGCAATGTCGCCAGCGTGAGACTTGATGGCGGCGGAAGACAGGTAGAGCCCGCACTGCTTGCTGAACGCTGCATAGCCCGCGACGATCGACTTTCCGATTCTGAACCCGGGCATGTTGTAGGCGATGATTTCTTCGGCGTCAGGCAGCGCGCGGGTGAGTTGGGCGCGCAATCGAACCAGCAGAGGGCGAAGCTCTTCCGCAGCCTCGGCGATATACGCGTCATGATCAGCAAACTTGTCAGGCGCGCTTCGGCTCATCCGCTCGTGGTATGGTATTGACCGAAGCCCGTAAAGATCGTCTTTGACACCGGTGTCTACACCGCATCTCGGGAGGCCCTATGTACGAGAAAACCTACCACGCCACCCATCCCGACATGATGGAGGACGTCTCCAACGACGACCTGCGCGCGCGTTATCTGATTGGGGGCTTGTTCAAGCCGGACGCCGTCTCGCTCAACTACTCGCACAATGAGCGAATGGTGGTGGGCGGCGCGGCGCCGGTGAAATCCGGTGTGAAACTGCCGCTGCAAACTGAACCGGCGTCGGCCAAGGGGAAGCCCTTCCTGGAGCGGCGCGAGCTGGGCGCGATCAATGTCGGCGAGGGCGCGGGCGAGATCGTGGTGGATGGCGCGAAGCACGCGATGAACCCGCGCGACGGGCTTTACATCCCGATGGGGTCGGCGGATGTGGAGTTTAGATCGAGCGATCCGGCCAAGCCCGCGAAATTCTATCTTGTCTCGACGCCGGCCCATGCGCGCTACGAGGTCGCCAAGATCTCCATCGAGAAGGCTGTGCCGCTGGAACGCGGTGCGCCTGAGACATCCAACGAGCGCACGATCTACCAGATGGTGGTGCCGGCAACGGTCAAATCTTGCCAGCTGCTCCTCGGGATGACGATGCTGAAGAAGGGCTCGGTGTGGAACACCATGCCGCCGCACCTGCATGACCGGCGATCCGAGGTCTATTTCTACTTCGCCATGGGCCCCAACGACCGCGTCTTCCACTTCATGGGCGAGCCGGATAATTCGCGCTCGATCGTGATGGCGAATGATGAGGCGGTCATGTCGCCGCCCTGGTCGATCCATATGGGCGCGGGCACGGCATCCTACACCTTCATCTGGGCCATGGGCGGGGAGAACCTCGACTATACCGACATGAACCAGCTTGATATCTGCCAGCTCAAGTGAGCGCCAATGAGCGGGCTTGAGTCAGCAGCTTGGGGAGTGACTTGATGGCCAGCCCATTCTCCCTTGCCGCCAAGGTCGCCATCGTCACCGGGGCCAATACGGGCATCGGCCAGGGCATCGCGATTGCGCTGGCGGAGGCGGGCGCGGACATCGCCGCCGTCGGCCGCACGGCGCCGGCGGAGACCGAGAGCAGGGTCAAGGCGGCAGGACGAAGGTTCCTGCACATCAGCGCCGATCTTTCGACCATCGCGCCGACAAAGACTATTGTGCAAGAAGCGGTCAGGGCTCTGGGACGGGCGGATATCCTCGTCAACAATGCGGGAACGATCAAGCGGGCGGACGCGGTCGACTTCACTGAGGCCGACTGGGACGCGGTGATGGACGTGAACCTCAAGTCGGTGTTCTTCCTCAGCCAGGCATTCGCGAAGCACGTGCTGGCGCAGAAGCAGAACGGCAAGATCATCCAGATCGCTTCCCTGCTCTCTTTCCAGGGCGGCATACGCGTGCCGAGCTACACGGCGGCGAAAAGCGGGCTGGCGGGCGTGACCAGGCTGATGGCCAACGAATGGGCCGCGAAGGGCATCAATGTGAACGCCATCGCGCCGGGCTATTTCGTGACCAATAACACGGAAGCCCTGCGCAAGGACGAAACGCGGAGCCGGGACATTCTGGCGCGCATTCCGGCGGCGCGCTGGGGCGAGCCTTCGGACCTGGGCGGGGCAGCCGTGTTCCTGGCGTCTTCTGCGTCGGACTATGTGCACGGGGCGATCATTCCGGTGGATGGCGGATGGCTGGCGCGATGAAGCACGCATGGACGCTCGCCCTGCTCGCTTCGGCGTGCGCTGCGGCGCCGGTCGAGAAGTCGCCGGTGCAGGTGGTGGTGGTCGGGGATTCGACGGCGGCGCCGTATGGTCCGGAGCGCTATCCGCAGCTGGGGTGGGCGCAGGTGCTGCCGTGCGCGCTGGATGCGAATGCGGTGGTGGTGGACGACGCGAAGGGCGGCCGGTCGACGAAGAGCTTTCAGGTGGAAGGCTGGTGGGACAAGGCGCGCGACAAGCTGAAGCCGGGCGACGTGCTGCTGATCCAGTTCGGCCACAATGATGCGGCCATCGACCGGCCGGAGCGTTATATCGAGGCGCGGCCAGGCTATAGGAACAACCTCGAGCTGTTTGTTGCGGCGGCCAGGGAGCGCGGCGCGACACCGGTACTGATCACGCCAGTGACGCGGCGCTATTTCGAGAATGGCCGCGTGACCGACATGCATGGCGAGTATGATGACGTCGTGCGCGAAGTGGCGGCGCAGACCAACACGCCGCTGATCGACCTCGATGCGGACTCCAAGGCGCTTGTCGCCCGCATGGGCGACGAGAAATCGAAAGAACTCTATCTCCACCTGCCCAAGGGCTACTCCGAGTATTGGAAGGATGGCGCTTCGGACAATACGCATTTCTCGGAAATGGGAGCGCGGGCCGTGGCGCAACTGGTGGCGGCGCGGCTGGCGAAGCTGGATACGCCGCTCAAGGGGCGGGTTGACGCGGATGCCTCCGCGCTGAAAGCATCCTTCCATGCGGGCTCTCCGGCCTGCTCGAATGGAGCACAATGAGCCGTCTCGTCTGTTTCGGAGAAATGCTGGTGCGGCTGACCGCGCCTGCGGGCGAAATGCTGCTGCAGACGCCGCAGCTCTCGGCGCATGTCGGCGGGGCTGAGGCCAACGTTGCGATCTGCGTGTCGCGGTTGGGCGGGGACTCCGTGATGGTGACGGTGTTACCGGACAATCCGCTTGGGCGCGCCGCATGCGACGAACTGAGGCGGCATGGCGTCGATGTGTCGAACGTGAAGTTTGGCGCGGGGCGGATGGGGCTTTATTTCCTCACGCCAGGCGCGGTGCTGCGGCCTCCGGTAATCACATATGACCGCGCAGGTTCGGCGTTTGCTGTCGCCGCGGCCGATGCGATGGACTGGGGACAAGCGCTCGAGGATGCGGAGTGGCTGCATGTTTCCGGGATCACGCCGGCGGTCAGCAAGACTGCGGGCGAGGCCGCGCTGAAGGCGGTGAAGGCCGCGGCGGCGGCGAAAGTGAAGGTGAGCTTCGACGGGAACTACCGCTCCAAGCTGTGGGAGGCGCGCGGCGAAACCGGACAGGCGATCCTGAGACAGCTGCTGGAGCATGCATCGCTGGCGTTCATCGACGAGCGGGACGTTGCGCTGGTGCTCGGAGGCGCAGTTACCGATCGGGCAGCGGCGGCCAAGGCTGCGTTCGCCGCCTTCCCAAAGCTGGAGATGATCGCCGCCACGATGCGCGAGACGCATGGGGTCAACGACTATTCGCTGGGCGCGTCGCTATATTCCAAGCAGTGGCGAGCATCGGTGTCCAGCGATTGCACTGCCAGGGGTGGTTGATCGCATTGGCGGCGGGGACGCATTTGCGGGCGGGTTCCTCCATGGGCTGATGCGCGGGATGCCGGAGCCCGACGTGCTGGCGTTTGCGCTTTACTCGGCGGCGGCCAAGCATGGCCAGCTGGGCGACGCCAGCCACGCCTCGGAAGCAGATGTGCTGGCGCTGATGGCGGGCGGCGGGCTTGATGTGAGGCGCTAGCCTCCACTCGAATCCGGCGATAAGACGCGGGCCATGTCGCTAAGGATCATCGGCATAGATGCGGACGATACGCTCTGGCACACGGAGACCGTGTTCCGGCTGACTCACAAGCGTTTCAACGAGTTGCTGGGCGAATTTGCCGGCGAAGACGAGCTTGAAGCGAAGCTCGCCGCCATCGAGCGCGAGAACATGAAGGCGTTCGGCTACGGCGCGAAGGGCTTCACCCTGTCGATGATCCAGACGGCGATCGAGGTGAGCGACGGAGCAGTCTCTCCAAAAGTGATCGGGGAACTGCTGCAAGCGGGCAAGGAGATGATGACGCATCCGATCGAGCCGCTGCCGGGCGTCGAGGAGGCGCTGAAAGTGCTGGCCGGACGGGCGCAGCTCGTGCTGATCACCAAGGGCGATCTGTTTCACCAGGAGAGCAAGCTGGCGGCATCCGGGCTCGGCTCGCACTTTTCGGGCGTGGAGATCGTGTCGGAGAAGACGCCAGAGATCTATGCGCGGGCGTTCGCGCGGCATGGTGCGCCAGCCGAGACGCGCGATGATGGCGGGGAATTCGGTGAAGTCGGACGTCCTGCCGATGCTGAAGGCCGGAGGGTATGCGGCGCTGATCCCCTACCCGCTGGTGTGGGAGCACGAGCGGGCGGAGAAGCCGGTTGGCCATCCGCGCTACCGCGAGATGGAGACGCTGGGGCGCCTGCCCGACTGGCTGAACGAGATCACCTAGGAAAAACGCCGCGACCGGTGGGCCGCGGCGTCCACGTTTCCGCATTCAGCTCAGATCAGTTCGGCGTGGCCGGCGGAGTTGCGGGAGCTGCAGGCGCCGGACGGGGCGGAGGGGGCGGCGCGCTGGGGTCCGCCTGGCCGAGGCCGACGACTTCACCGGACGCCACGACGTGGCCCTTCATCGGGGCGATCAGCTCGTCATAGTTCTTCGGCGCAAAGTCGGCGGGGAGCATCGTGTCCAGCGCAAGCACCTGGATGTGGTAGCGGTGCTTCGGACCGGGAGGCGTACGCGGCCCGAGATAGGGCTTGTTGGCGCCCTGGTAGTTGGGACCGTAGATCGCAGATGCAGGCTTGCCTTCCGGCGCCATGCCCTTGTCGAGCCTGGTGACCGTCGGCGGCACATTGACCATCGACCAGTGCAGTATGGGCGATCCGCGCATCACCAGATCCGTGTCCTGCATGATGACGGCGTAGGATTTCGTCGCCGCAGGCCCCTTGGTCCATTCGAGACCGGGGAAGGTGTTGGTCCGGTACTGCGTGAACTCGTAAGGGATGTCTTCCATGTTCTTCCAGCCCGCCGTGCTCACCGAGAGTCTGGCGTTGTTCGTCGCCGGCAGGGTGACCAGGGCTAGGAGGCTTGCGCCGGGTTCGACCGCAGGCGGGGCTGCGGCTGGACCGCCGACGGCTTGCGGCGCAGGGAGAGGGGCGGGAGCGGGCGTGACGGCGGCTGCGCGCGGCGCGGGTGGCGGGGGAGCTTCCCAGGCTTTTGCGCCGATGGCCGAGCCCGAGGGGCTGGCGGCAATGCGAAGGACGCGCGCGTTGGCTGCGGGGCCGTCGGTGAGAAGGAAGATCGAGCCGTCGGATGCTTGTTCGATGTCGCGATAGCGTTCGCGCTTGTCGGCGAAGGTGAGGCGTTCCTCGCCGATCACCTTGTCGCCAGCGGCATTGAGGGTGAGGCGGGCGACATAGTTGGAGTTCAGTCCTGTAACGAAGATGGAGTTCTTCCACTTCGGAATGGCGCTGCCGGAATAGTACATCATGGCGCCTGGTGCGATGACGGGATCCCAGTAGTAGACCGGCTGCTGCAGTCCAGCCTTCTGCGGGCCTTCGCCGATCCGGGTGTTGGCGGGGCCATACTCGGCGCCGTAGGTGATCGAGGGCCAGCCATAGTCGACGCCCTTCCTCGCGATGTTGATTTCGTCCCCGCCCTGCGGCCCGTGCTCCATCGACCACAGCTCGCCGGTGGCCGGATGCAGGAAAGCGCCCTGCACGTTGCGGTGGCCATAAGACCAGATTTCGGGGCGGGCGTCGGTCTTGCCGATGAAGGGATTGTCCTTCGGGATTGTGCCATCGGTGTTGATGCGGACGATCTTGCCGAGGCCGCTCTTCAGGTCTTGGGCCTGTACGCGTCCCGGGAGGATGGAGCGCTCGCCTTGCGTTACGAACAGCGTGCCGTCCCTGGCGAAGACGAGGCGCGAACCGAAGTGCAGCGGCGACTGCAACGACGGTTGCTGATGGTAGATCACCGTCACGTTCTCGAGGCGCGGCGCTGGGCCGTCGATGAATCTCGCCCTGAAGACGGCAGTGTTGTTGGTGTTGTCGGACTGCGGCTCAGAATATGAGGCGTAGATCAGGCCGTTAGACTCGAACTTCGGATCCAGAGCCACGTCGAGCAGGCCGCCCTGGTTGTTGAAGGCGACCTTCGGGACCCCGCCCTGCAGCGGCTCCGACAGTGCGCCGTCGGTGCTGATGACGCGGAGGTTGCCGGGTCGCTCGGTGACGAGGATCTTGCCGTTGGGCAGGCGGGCCATGCCGAAGGGCTGGGTCAGGCCCTTGGCGTATTCCTTCACTTCGACGGGCGCGTTGGCCTGCATGTTCGGCGCGCGGGTCTGGCCTTCGAACGCGGGTTTGTAGTTGAGGAGGTTGGTGGGGCGTGGTTCGGCGGGCGGGCCGGATGCCGCTGCGGTGGGGGCGATCGACGGCGATACGTCAACTCTGTAACCTCTGTTCCCGTGCTGCTGCAGGCGGCGAGCACGAGAGCGGACACAGCGGCGCTAAGGCCCAGCACATTATGGATTTTCATCAAGCCAAGACTCCTCATTATGTCCGTGTAAGTAGCTGGAAATCACGCCGGGGACAGAGGCAACCCATCACGCAAGCGCGAGGGTTTGTGCATGGATTTGCGCGCTATATCTAGCGAACTACAGCGACAGATCGCTGGATGCCAGTCAACATTTCGCAAGATCAGCGCTGCAAATGGCAACTTGTCGTGGCCCAACGCTCTACGGAAGCGCTGTAACCGCTTAAGGATGCAGGCGTATTGGCTACCACACGAGCGGAAGGCATACTGATGTCCATGCGCTATCTCATCCTTCTCGCCGCCATCATTTTTTCGCCTGCGGCATTCGCCGAGAAGCAGCAGGCGGTGTTCGCCGGCGGGTGCTTCTGGTGCATGGAGCACGACATGCAGGCCATCCCCGGCGTGTTGAAGGTGGAGTCCGGCTATACGGGCGGCTGGCTGAAGAACCCGAAATACACGGACGTAATCAAGGAGAACACCGGCCACTATGAGTCGGTTCGCGTCACTTTCGACACGGACAAGATCACCTACGAGCAGCTCCTCTCGCGCTTCTGGCCGCTGGTGGACCCAACCGACGACGAGGGCCAGTTCTGCGACCGTGGGCCGAGCTATCGCCCGGCGATCTTCGTGACTGCGGCGCAAAAGGCGGCCGCCGAAGCTTCCAAGGCCAAGGTCGTGGCGTCGAAGCGGGTGAACGGAAAGGTCATCGTGCCGATCCTCGCTCTAGGCGATTTCTATCCGGCAGAGGAATACCATCGCGATTACGCTAAGAAAAACGCCGGGGACTACAACGCCTACCGCCGGGGCTGCGGTCGCGATGCGGTGCTGAGCCAAGTGTGGAAGAACGCCTACTAGCGTTTAGCCGGTCGCCTTGGGCCCGATGGGGCGCGACGCCACAAACAGCGCACAGGCCATCAGCACGGCGCCGGTGATCGAGAGCCAGAGCGTGGGCGTATGTGCCGCGGCGAGGATCACGAACGAAACAACCATCATTCCGATCGCCAGAAATTTGGCCTTGCGAGGGATAGCTCCGGTCTGGCGCCAGGCTGCGACGCTGGGACCAAATTTCGGGTGGTTGAGCAGCCAGGTTTCGAGCCTCGGCGAAGAGCGCGCAAAGCACGCCGCCGCCAGGATGAGCCAGATCGTTCCTGGAAGGACGGGCAGGAAATACCCAGCAATGCCGACGCAGACGAGAATGACGCCCGCCGCGAAATAGAGCGGACGCATCAGCCGGTTGGGTTTCTGCGGCGGATCGGTCATCGATAGACTTCTCGGGCGATGTCAGACGAGGATATCCACCCCTGCTGGCGCCTTGCAATTCGTTCTCATGAATGGACGGGCGGCGGTCACAATGGCCAGCAAAACCGGCATTCACGCTTTCGGGAACCCCCTCCCATGCGCTTGTTGGCCCCGATGAAACAAGCCTATTGTCCCCTCCGCTGCGGCCAGAGTCGGATCAACAGCCGGCCGGAACATCAAGGGGAGCGAATGTCCAACACCATGTGGAAGCGGAATGCGCGCGCACTATTGGCCGCGGCATCTCTGGCGGTTCTTGCTGCCTGTGGCGGCGAAAAGCCGGCGGCCCCGGCAGCGAGCGCTGCGGTTGCCGCCAAGCCGTCCGACGCGCCGGCCTGGCCAGCGACCGCGGTTGCCGATCCGGCATCGCTTGGCTTCACGGCTGAGGGGCTGGCGGCGCTTGACGCGCGCATGGCCAAGTCCGTTGCGGACCATGACGTTGCGGGCATGGTGACCATCCTCGGCCACAAGGGCGACATCGCGCAGTTCAAAGCCTACGGCGTGCAGTCGGGCGATCCCGGCGCCGGCGCGCCGATGACCCAGGATTCGCTGTTCCGCATCTACTCGATGTCGAAACCGATTACCGGCGTCGCGATGATGCAGCTCTACGAGAAAGGGCTGTGGCAACTCGACGATCCGATCACGAAGTACGTGCCCGAATTCGAGAAGATGAAAGTGCTGACCTGGAAAGACGGCAAGCCGGTCATGAAGGGCGGCAAGCCGGTGCTTGCGGACCCATCCCGCGCGCCGACCATGCGGGAGCTGATGAGCCACTCGGCAGGCTTCGGCTATGGCCTTTGCTGCACCTCGCCGAAGGCGCCTAACTACAACCCTGCCGACGAGGCTTTCGTGAACGAGGGCGTGCTGGGCTCAAAGGATCTCGACGAGATGATCCTCAAGATCAAGGGCATTCCCTTGCTCTATGATCCTGGCACGCGCTGGAGCTATTCGGTCGCGGTCGATATCCAAGGCTACATCGTCCAGAAACTGTCGGGCCAGAAATTCGGCGACTATCTCAAGACCAATGTGTTCACGCCGCTGGGCATGAACGACACGGCCTTCTTCGTCAGCGAGGCCAACAAGCCGCGCTTCACCGACGTCTATCACTGGGACAAAGACAAGGCCGCCCTCGTCAAGAACGAGGACCGGCCCGACCGGCCGGGCTTCACCGATCCCAACCGGATGGAATCCGGCGGCGGCGGTCTGGTGTCGTCCACGCACGACTATGCACGCTTTGCGCAGATGATGCTCAACAAGGGCGAACTTGCAGGCAACCGCGTACTGAAGCCGGAGACAGTGGCGCTGATGCACCAGAACGCCATCGGCGAACTCGGCATCTATTCGGACGGCACGACGGCGAATCCGGGACGTCCGGGCCAGAAGTTCGGCCTCGACTTCGCGATCTACGTCGATCCGGCCGCAGGCAACAACCCGTATGGCAAGGACACTTACTATTGGGGCGGCGCCGCCGGCACGTGGTTCTGGATCGACCCAACCAACGACGTGTTCTTCGTCGGCATGATCCAGTCGATGGGCGGGGCGCGTCCAGATGCGATGAACTACCGCGAGGAATCGGCCAAGCTGGTCTACCAGGCGCTCGCGCCTGCGGCCGGCGCTCCGGCTGCTGCTCCGGCAGGTTCAGGCGAGCACTAGACGGGAAACCGCGTCTGGCGCGTGAAACGATCGAAGTTTGGAGCGGCGTCCGGTTGACCGGGCGCCGTCTCCATCAGGGCCAAGGGCAAAGATATTCGAAGGGAGCGAACCGGGGATGTCGCAACGGCTTGGAATCAGGAATGCGAAGGTCTGGCTCGTCGCCTGCCTCGCCACGGCGCTGGCGGCCTGCGCCGGCATCAGCATGCCCGGCTTGGGCGCCAGCACGAAATGGCCCACCAGGGCGGATATAACCGCAAGCGCCTTCTCGGCGGACGGGCTCGCGACCCTCGACGCAAAGATGAAAGAGGCGGTCGACAAAGGCCAAGTGTCCGGCGTGCAGTACATCCTGCTGAAGGACGGCAAGGTCGCCGCCTTCAACCAGCATGGGGCGCAGTCGTTCGACGGGCCGCCGATCACCGAGAGCACCATCTTTCGCATTCGCTCCATGACGAAGCCGGTCACCGGCGTCGCCATGCTGCAGCTTTGGGAAAAGGGGCTTTGGAAGCCTGAAGACCCGATCTCGAAATTCTATCCAGAGTTCGCCAATCTGAAAGTCATGAAGGCTGACGGCACGCTCGAGCCGGTGAACCATGTCCCGACCATGCGCGAGCTTTTCACGCACACAGCCGGCATGGGCTATGGCCTCAGCGACACGACGCCGGTCGACAAGATGTTCATCGCCGACAACCCGATGGGCAAGCCCGACATGGCCTCGATGGTGAAGCGCGTCTCGGAAATCCCCCTGCTGGCGCAGCCGGGTACGCGCTGGAGCTATTCCATCGCCATCGACGTGCAGGGTGCGATCGTCGAGAAGCTGTCGGGCATGCCGTTCGGCGAGTATCTCGAGAAAAACATCTTCCAGCCGCTCGGCATGAATGACACAGGCTTCTGGTTGACCGAGGCGGAACGTCCGCGCTTCGCCACCGTCTACCAGCGTGACAACGCAACCGGGAAGATGAACGTGTACCCGGACGCGGACAACCGCTCCTTCTTCAAGAAGGACCACGAAGAGTCGGGCGGGGGCGGCCTGACCTCCACGGCGCACGACTATGCGCGCTTCGTCCAGATGATCCTCAACAAGGGCGAGCTGGACGGAAAGCGTATCCTGAAAACCGAGACGGTCGAAAACCTGATGTTCCAGAACCAGGTTCCTCCCGGCGTCACCCGCGCCTGGGCTTTTGGCGGCTCGCTTTCTGGCGCGCCGTCGGAGCGTTCGCCCCAGGGCGAGCGGACTTTTTCGTGGTTCGGAATCGATGGAACATGGTTCTGGGCTGATCATGCCAACAATGTCGGCTTCATCGGTATGATCCAGCGCCGCGGGAATGGCGGGCCCGGCGCGGTCAACTTCCAGCCCGACTCGGCCGCGGCGGTCTACAAGGCGCTCCAGCCCAAGAGCTGAACCGGCCGACTGAAATCGCGAAGCCCGCGGCTTTGATGGCTGCGGGCTTTGTGGTTTTCGGGCATCCCTCCCAGGCCGGGCGCCAACAACATGACTCTGCTGTCACAGTAATCGGCAATGACTCGCTCGGTTGGGTCCCAGATCAGCCACGCCCCAACGGCGCAAACCGCAGTCAAAACTCGGCTTTGACTAGAATTCGTGCGTCTTCAGACAGTTCCTGACGGCGATTAGGAATTGTGGGCGCCTCACCACCCAGCTAGTCTTGTCTGGCCGAAGATCGGCGTGTGGTGCGGGGACTTGTGGCCATGCTTGAAATTGGCGCCATCGTCATTGCCGTCCTTCTGGGCGCGCTGCTGGTCTTCTTCGTTTACCAGGCGTCCCGCACCTACAATGCCGGCGCGCATGCGACTTTCCTCACCACCAAGGGCGGTGACTTCTATGGCGCGCTGCGGGCGCCGGTGACGTTGTGGGATCCGCGCGTAAAAGTGTTGCGCGACCGCCATGCGCCCGACATCACCATCATGACGACGGACGCCTCGGGCGCGAACTATTTCGAGAAGACGCTGGTGAACCGCCGTACGGGCGAGATTTCGCTGCGCGTCCACACCTGCGCGCCCCGCCCCTTCGTCACACGCACCAGCGACAAGCGGCAGCTCCTGATCAAGCCGAAAGTATCGTTCCAGCTCGACATCGAGCGTATCCAGATTCCCTCGCAGCTCGACGCCTTCGGGGCGACGCTGGGCTCACGCATCGAGAACCTGTTCGACAACGCCATCGGCTCGATGGAGGATCAGGACGTGTTCGCCCGCCAGCGCGAAGTCGAGCACTCTGTTCTCCAGCAGCTAGTGGACATGGAGAACCAGAGTGACCCCTCGCAGGTCACCGCCATGCCGCTGGGCATCAAGATCTACGAGGCGATGTTCTCCTTTGAATCTCCGCAGAAGCCGATCAGCAAGGACGGCGCGAACGGCCCGATGGGCTATGACAATGAGCATCTCGACGATCTGGTCGACATGCTGGAAAAGGCCGAGCCAAAAACGGTGGAAACCCTGCTGCGCATGATGGAAATGCAGACGCGCCAGAACATCGTCGACATGCTGTGCAAATCAGGCGGGCTGGTGGCGTTCACGGCATCCGAGCTGGGCCTTTCCGACCGGACGGTCGACCGCGCCAGCAACGGGATGAACATCATGAAGCCGGCCGCCTTTCCGGCTGCCGCGCCTTCCAACGGCGCGACGGACCCGACGGCCCCGGTTCAGCAGGCGGCGCCGGTCGATCCGGCGCAGGCCTACTACGCGCTGGGCGCACCCAAGGGAAAACAGCCGCCCGCAGGCAACTAACTCCTAGAGCACGCGGCCCGGGTTCATCCGGTTCTGGGGATCGAGCGCCTTCTTGACGGCGCGCATCATGTCCATTTCGACAGCGGATTTGCGTGAAGCGAGCTCTTCGCGTTTGAGCTTGCCGATGCCGTGCTCCGCAGAGATGGAGCCGTTGAGGCTGGCGATGAGGTCGTGGATCGCCTTCGAGACGTGAATGCCGTCGCGGCTCGACGAAGGCGTCCTGGTCGGCGCCGCGCGGTGGCGTGACGTTGAAATGGATATTGCCGTCGCCGACATGGCCGAAGGCGATGACGTCGACGCCAGGATAGACCTTGCGGGCCAGGGCATCGCCGCGCTCCATGAATTCGGCGACGCGGGAAACGGGCACGGCGACATCGTGCTTAAGCGCCTTGCCGTGGGCCCGCTCGGCGACCGAGATGTTCTCGCGGATCTTCCACATCATCGCTTTCTGGGCGTCAGACGCGGCGATGGCCGCATCCTCGACGAGGCCAGCCTCCATCGCATCGGCAAGCAGGCCCTCCATGATCTCGCGCGCGCCGTCTGGGCGCGGCAGGGAGAGTTCGATGAGGACGCGCCAGGGAGCGTTCGTGGGCAGCGGATCGCGGATGTCGGGGATGTGCTTCTTAACGAGGTCCATGCAGAAGGCCGAAACGATCTCGAAGCCCGTGACCGCGCCGCCCGAGGCGGCTTTGGCTCGAGCCAGCAATTCGACGGCGTGCCCGGGCGAGGTGACCGCGACCCAGGCGGTTTCCTTCACGGCGGGTTTGGGAAACAGTTTGAGCGTCGCGGCGGTAACCAGGCCGAGCGTGCCTTCGCCGCCGATGAAGAGCTGTTTGAGGTCATAGCCTGTATTGTCCTTCCGGAGGCCGCGCAGGCCGTTCCAGATGCGGCCGTCCGGAAGCACGGCTTCGATGCCTAGGACAAGATCGCGCATCATGCCGTAGCGCAGGACGGCGACGCCACCGGCGTTAGTTGAAATAAGGCCGCCGATAGTAGCGACGCCTTCCGCACCGAGCGACAGCGGGAAGAGCCGGCCATTCTCGTCGGCGATTTCCTGGGCGCGCGCAAGAATGACGCCGGCTTCCAGTGTCATCGCGTCGTTGAGCGTATCGACCTCGCGCAGGCGGTTCATGCGCTTGAGCGAGACCAGCACCTCGCCATAGGGCACGCCGCCATTGACCATGCCGGAATTGCCGCCCTGGGGCGTGACGGCCAGGCCGAATTCGGCGCAGAGCTTCAGGGTGGCGGACACCTCTTCCGTCGATGCGGGCTTCACCAGCACCGGCGTCGAGCCTTTCCAGCGGCCGCGCCAGTCCTTCACGTGCGGTTCGATCTCGTGCGCGTCGGTGGAGACGCCCTTTGCTCCCAGCGCCGCCGCCAGCCGGGCGATGAACTCGCCGATGCGCGTGGGCGCCATGTCGTCGGCCATCTAGCTCACCAGGTCCTTCGGCTTGCAGCTCTTCACGCCGGTTATCACCCTGGTGGTTACGAAAAGACTGCCGAATTCACCCTCGAACCGGAAACCCTGCTTGCCGTTGCGGATCATGGCGAAGCAGAACTGTTCCTTGAATTTCGTGTCTTCGTAGGCGTAGCAGGCATAACCTTCAGGCGTGACCAGCACCTTGCCCTTGAGCACCATGGCTTCGGTTTCGTAGAGAGTCTCGCCATCGGGCTGGATGCATTCGCGCCAGGTGGCGCCGTCGGAAGGCGAATAGCCCTGCATGTCCGTGCCCAGCAGCGCGGCCTTCACCTCGTCGGGCTTCATCTTCTGGCCAGTGGATTTGGCGATCTGCGCTGTGGCAGGCGCGGCCAAGGCGAGGCAGGCAAAACCAGCGATGACGGTCGGGCGGAGCATCATGCGGCGTAAGTAGCACGCGATGGGCTCGCACAAAACCGCCTGTCCCAGTGTCCGAACAGGTCGCTGGACAGTTGACGGGAGGGCCATTCGCGCTCCAACACAGACCGGGTTTTCAGGAGATCGCCATGCCCTACTCGCCCTTCGACCTGACTGGAAAAGTTGCCCTGGTGACCGGCGGCAACCGAGGCATCGGCTTCGGCTTCGCCGAAGCGCTGGCCCAGGCCGGTGCGACCGTTGCGATCTGGGGCTCGAACGAGAAAAACAACGCCGAGGCGGTGAAAAAACTGGGTGGCAAGGCCAAGGCCTGGACGGTCAATGTCGCGGACGAAAAGCAGGTGGCGGAAGCGATGTCGGGCGTCGCCGGGCATTTCGGGCGGGTCGATTCCGTGTTCGCCAATGCCGGCATCGGTGGCGGCGCTACATCGTTTGCGGAGTTCCCGACCGAAACCTATCGCCGCGTGCTTTCGGTAAACCTCGACGGGGTGTTCTTCACCCTTCGGGAGGCTGCCAAGCACATGGTGGAGCGCGCCAAGAAGGGCGATCCGGGCGGCTCTCTCATCGGAGTCGCTTCGCTGGCGGCGATAGAGGGAGCGCCGCGCAATGAAGCCTATGCGGCGACCAAGGGCGCAGTGGTGTCCATGGTGAGATCGATCGCGGTGGAGCATGCGCGTTATGGCGTCCGCGCCAACTCCATCCTCCCCGGCTGGATCGCGACCGACATGACGCAGGGCGCCCAGGACAATCCCGCCTTTGCCGAGAAAGTCATTCCGCGCGTGCCGATGCGGCGCTGGGGCGAACCCAAGGATTTCGGCGGCGTCGCCGTCTATCTCACATCGAATGCCTCGGCATACCATTCCGGCGACAGCTTCGTGATTGACGGCGGGTATTCGATCTTCTGAGAGAAACAGGGGGCGCCATGGCCTCGCCCGATCTTCCCGCGCTGCGTGGCGCATATGCGCGCAGGATTTCAGATATCGCAGGCGTGAACTTCCCGGAGCTGGAGCGGGCCTATGCGACCGTGGCGCGAGAGGACTTTCTCGGTCCGCCGCCGTGGAAAATCTTCAAGTTCGGCGGCCTCGTCAAAACCAGCAACATCGAGCGAATCTACGACAACGTGCTCGTCAGCCTGATCCCCGAGCGGCGGCTCAACAATGGCGAGCCGTCGGGCCATGCGATCTGGCTGGATGCAGCAAGGCCGCAGCGGGGCGAGCACGTCGTACATGTCGGTGCGGGGACGGGATACTACACCGCGATCCTGGCGGAACTGGTCGGGCCCGGCGGACGGGTTACGGCCGTCGAATTCGATCCGGGCCTGGCGGCGCGGGCGCAGGCAAACCTCAAGCCGTGGCCACAGGTGAGCGTGCATCAAGGCGATGGCTGTACCTTTCCGTTCGATCTGGCGGACGTGATCTATGTATGCGCCGGGGCGACCCATCCTGCACCCGCATGGCTCGACGGGCTCCGGGAAGGCGGACGGCTTGTTGTTCCGTTGACAGCGATGCCCGCTGGGGGTTTCCGCTCAGGCGGCGTTTTCCGGATCGAGCGGAAAGGCGCGGAGTTCCTGGCGCAATGCGTGTCTGCGACGGCGTTCTATCCATGTGAGGGATGCCGCGAGGAAGAGTCGGCCGCCGCGCTGACGGCGGCGTTCCTGAAGGGCGGCGCCGATCGGGTCACGCGCCTCGTCCGCCACGGCGACGTGCCCGAAGAACAATGCTGGCTGCGCACGCCGGGCTGGAGCCTGACCTACTAAGCCAAAGTCTTTGTGCTTGCGCGCTCATCACGACTATCGATAAATCGCTTTCCCACCGTCCGGAGATGAGCCGCACCATGATCAGATTCGCTTCGGCCCTTGCCGCAACACTGGCTGCGATCGGCCTCGCCGCCTGTTCGAACGAGCCGGCGGGGCTGGCCTCGTGCGGCGCCAGCAAGGCGGCGCCGGCGGCTTCGGGCGGCGCGCTCTCGATCGAGCCGCTGAAGTGGACGTGCAAGAGACTGCCGAATGGCCTGCGCGTCTATGCAATGCCGGACGCCAGCACGGCGAGCGTTTCGGTCGCGGTCTGGTACGACGTCGGATCGAAGGATGACCCGCAGGGGCGCTCCGGTTTCGCGCACCTGTTTGAACATATGATGTTCAAGTCGAGCACCAATATGCCGGCAGAAAATTTTGACCGGCTGACCGAGGATGTCGGCGGGTTCAACAACGCTTCGACCAATAACGACTACACCAATTATTACGAGACCGTCCCCGCCAACCATCTCGAGCGGGTGCTATGGGCCGAGGCGGACCGGATGGGTTCGCTGGTGATCGACGAGGCCAATTTCGGCTCCGAGCGCGACGTGGTGAAGGAAGAGCTGCGCCAGTCGGTGTTGAGCCAGCCCTATGGCAAGCTGTTCTATCTCTACCTGTCGCAGGCGGGCTTCACGGTTCATCCTTATGGGCGCCCCGGCATCGGTTCGATCGAGGATCTCGATGCGGCGACGGTGGAGGACGTGCGCGCCTTCCACGCGGCTTATTACCGGCCGGACAATGCCGTGCTGGTGGTCTCGGGCAATTTCGACGAGAAGCAGCTTGATACCTGGGTGAAATCCTATTTCGGGCCGATCGCCGCACCGAAGCGCGACATCCCGCGGGTGACGGCCGTGGAGCCAGCGCGGACGGCGCCGAAGGAATTCACGGTCTACGAACCGAACGTTCCGCTGCCGGCGGTCGCCATCGCCTGGCCCTCGCCGGCTTCGACCGACAAGGACATGGCCGTCATCCAGGTGATGGATGCGATCCTGACGGCTGGGCAGTCGTCGCGTTTCTACCAGTCGCTGATCTATGACCAGCAACTGGCGGCGCAGGCGAATTCCAGCCTCGATGTGACGGCGCAGCCGGGGCAGTACGCGGTGTTCGCAATTCTCAGCGCCGGAAAGTCTGCGGATGAGGGGCTTGTCGCCCTTAAAGCCGAGATCGCCAGGATTCGCGACAATCCAGTGACCGACGCCGAACTGGACGAAGCGCGCAACGAGCTGGTCACGGCGGCGCTGCAGAGCCGTGAGACCTCCGACGGGCGTGCTGACGAACTGGCGCGGGCTGTGATCATCGATGGCGACCCCAACGCGGCCGATGCGCAACTGGCGCAGATCCAGGCCGTGACGGCGGCGGATATCCAGCGCGTCGCCAAGGCTCTGATGGACGACACGAAGTCGATCACCATCCGGTACCTGCCCGAGGAAATGCAGAAGGGTGCGACGGAGGACACGTTCGTTGATGCGCCGACCATCGTGGCGAGCAAGATCGACATTCCCGCTGCAGACATTCCGGTCTTCACGCTGGCGCCCGAGGGCCAGCGCAAGCTGCCGCCGGAAGCGGGGGCTGCCGTTGCGGCCAAGGTTCCTGCCGCAATCGAGAAAACGCTGGCGAACGGGCTGCGCGTGATCGTGGCGTCGAAGCCGGGCCTGCCGCTGGTGAGCGCCAGCCTGCGTATCACGGCGGGCGCCGCGCTCGATCCCAAGGACAAGTCGGGCCTTGCCACCATGACGGCGGATCTGACGACGACGAGGAACCGAGACGCGCTCGGCCACCGAGATCGCGCGGCAGGTCGAAAGCCTTGGCGCGGCGCTGAATGCAAGCGCCGGTTCGGACGCGACGGATGTTTCGCTGTCGAGCCGGTCGGACAAGGCGGCGAACGTCTTCGCCATCATGTCGGATGTGGTGCAGAAGCCGGCCTTTGCGCAGGAGGAACTCGATCGCGCCAAGCAGGAGACCCTGGACGGGTTGATGGTGCAGCTGCGCCAGCCTTCCGCCATCGGCCGCTTCGCCATGAACCGCGCGCTGTTCGGCGCGGGACCCTATGGCGGCACGCCGACGCCGAAATCGATCACCGCGCTGAAGCAGGCCGACATGTCGGCGTTCCATGGCGCCTGGTGGCGACCGGACAATGCGGTGCTGGTTGTCGCCGGCAATGTGACGGCGGACGAAGGCTTCAAGCTGGCGGAGGATGCGCTGGGCGCATGGCCGAAACCTGCGGCGGCGCTGGCGCCGGCTGCGGCGTCCGTGGCTGCGGCGGCGCCCAAGCCGCGTGCGATCGCCATCGACGTGCCCCAGATCGGCCAGGCCGCCGTGTTCATGGGCGGCACAGGTCCGGCGCGGACGGCGGCGGATTATTTTCCGACACTGGTCGCCAACAATGTGCTGGGCGGGGGATACTCTGCCCGGCTCAATGCGGAGATCCGGATCAAGCGTGGGCTCTCCTATGGCGCCAATTCGGGATTCACGTCGCGCAAGGAGACCGCGCCGATCATCGCCTCGGCGCAGACGCGCAATGACGCGGTGCCCGACGTGGTCGACCTGATGGCGGCCGAGTTCACGCGCCTTGGGTCCGAACCAATCCCCGCGAAGGAGCTGGACGCGCGCAAGGCTGTGCTGATCGGCGGCTTCGGGCGCTCGGTGGAAACCACGGGAGGCCTGGCGGGCCAGCTTTCGGCGCTTGCGCAGTTCGGGCTGCCGCTGGACAAGCTCGGCACGTATTCGGCGGATATTGCCGCGGTGACTTCGGAGCAGGCGCAGGCAGCGGCCAGGGCGCACTATGATGCCGCCAGCGCCGTGCTCATTATCGTCGGTGACGCCAAGCTGTTCTGGGACAAGGTGAAGGACAAGCGCGCGGGCTTCGAGCGCATGGACATCAACAAGCTCAATCTCGACAGCGCGACGCTGAAGTAGCAGGCATTTCAAACACCAAAAAAATCCTCCGCTGCAGTGCGGCAAGGAGGGATTCCACTCACATCCAATGGCTGCGCTTGCAGGCGCGCGCCGAGGCGGCGACTGCCTTCGCCGGCGGAATCTTCACCACCACCACCAACACCACCAACACCAACACCACACCAACACCACCGGCGCCAACACCACCGACCCGTTGATCTGCATCAGGCCGGAGAAGCGCTACGCGATCCGTGACGCTGGAGATCAGCGTGGTCGCTCGCCGGGGCGGCAGGACAAATGTAAGGTCACGGGCGACCCCTGGGGGCAAAATAAATCCTCCCCAACAGCGCCGGCATGAAGGTTATGCAGCAATTGCAGGGATTCCCGCCGCGCCGAGGCGGCCAGACTCGGGGGTAATCCCGCGGGAGTGCGCGCGATTCTGGCCGCTGGGTGTGCAAGCTTCCGTGAGGCGGCGGCTGCTCGTGGAGAGGACGCGCTACGCGGCGGGGGGCGACCAGCCAAGGAGGCGGGCGGCGATCAGGATGGTGAGAAGGGCGGCCATCATCACGGCGGCGGCCAGCATGCAGACCGTGACGCGCACGCGCAGGAAACCGGCGCCGTCCTCGATAGACAGAAGGAGCGCGCGGAGGCTGGGCGCTTCAACCGCTTCGCTGAGAAACCGGGGCGCCAGGCGGGCGCCGGCCCAGAGAGAGGCCGTGGTCATCGCGATGGCGGCGAGGAGTGCGCCGATGGGGGTGATCAGTTGGGCAAGGTCGTGCACGGTCAAAGGCTGGTCCCTCTGGGCATCGGGCGATAAACGGAAGGGATGTCGCGACCTGTCTGCGACCAAATGGCCGCGTGGTCAGCCGCAGAGGTCAGGCCCACAGGCGGGCGCTCAGATCAGGGTGACGCCCCCGAAGCGGACGGCGACAGTGATCGCCAGCAGGACGGCCAGCATGATCGCACAGGCGATCAGTAGGGTGACCACCCGGCCCCTGGCGATGTCGGTTTCCGCCATCGGATCGAAAAAATAGGACCGCAAGGAAGGCGGATCCCATGCTTCCTGCAGGAACCACGGCGCCAACCGACCGGCGACCCACAGGGAAAGTCCTGTTAAAACAAGGCTTGCAAGAAAAAGCGCAATCCCGGGGAACAGAAGTTCGCCGACCGCGTTCATGTGGGTTGAGCCTCCAGCCAAGATTCCGGCTGTAGAGGTGAATCAAGTCCTTTCCACGGTCAAACGCGCGGATCGCCGCAATCGCCGGTTTGCGCGGCTATCGCTTCAGGCTTCCGCAGAAGCGCTGGATGCGGCGGCAGGCCTCTTCGAGCTTCTCGGTCGAGGTGGCGTAGGAAATGCGGAAGGCAGGCGACAGACCGAACGCTTCCCCGTGCACAACCGCCACCTTCTCCTCCACCAGCAAGGCCGCGGCGAAGTCCTCGTCAGTATTGATCTTCACGCCGCCTGCACTGGTCTTCCCGATTGCCCGAGAACAATCCGGATAGACGTAGAAGGCGCCTTCGGGCGTGGGGCAGCGCAGCTCCTCGGTCTGGTTCAGCATCTTCACGACAAGGTCGCGGCGTTTCCTGAACAGCTCCTGGTTCGGCTTGATGAAAGCCTGCGTGCCGTTGAGCGCCTCAACCGCCGCCCATTGCGAGATGGAGGACGGGTTGGATGTGGTCTGGCTCATGACCTTGGCCATCCCCTTGATCAGGGGCTCCGGCCCGGCGGCGTAGCCGATGCGCCAGCCGGTCATCGAATAGGCCTTGGAGACGCCGTTCATGGTGAGCGTGCGCTCGTAGAGTTGGGGCTCGACCTGGGCGATCGTGAAGAATTCGAAGCCGTCATAGACAAGGTGCTCGTACATGTCGTCGGTGAGGATCCACACCTGCGGATGGCGCAAAAGCACGTCGGCGATCGCGCGCAACTCGGCCCTCGTGTAGGCGGCGCCCGAAGGGTTGGACGGCGAGTTGAAGATCAACCATTTGGTGCGCGGGGTGATGGCGCGCTCAAGTTCCTCGGGCTTCAGCTTGTAGCTGTCCGCGGCCCTGGCGTGCGCGAATGTGGGTGTGGCGCCGCACATGATCGCCATTTCCGGGTAGCTGACCCAGTAGGGCGTCGGCACCACGACTTCATCGCCGGGGTTCAGCGTCGCCATGAAGGCGTTGAAGATCACGGGCTTGCCGCCGGGCGAGACGTTGACCTGCGAGGTCTTGTAGTCGAGGCCGTTCTCGCGCTTGAATTTGGCGACGATCGCCGCCTTCAGTTCCGGGATGCCGTCGACGTCGGTGTATTTGGTCTTGCCGTCCATGATGGCCTTGATGGCGGCCTGCTTGATGTTGTCGGGCGTGTCGAAGTCGGGCTCGCCCGCGCCGAGACCGATGACGTTGTGGCCTGCCGCCTGAAGCTCGCGCGCCTTCTGCGTCACGGCGATCGTTGCGGAGGGCTTGATGCGCTTCAGGGCTTCGGAAACGGGGGCGGCCATGGGCTGGTCCTCTGCAGGCTTACGGCGCGGCTGATACGCCCATCCCGACCTGGAAAAAAGGCCCGGAAACGGGTGCGGCCAGAATGTTCACGAATTAATCGCGGGCCGGATGAGGCGCCACACCGGCGGCGGCTGCACCACGTCCGATTCCCGCCGCATTCCGCCCGGCCACCTATCAGAACTGTCATCCCGAGTGGCCAAAACGGCCGGTTCAACTACCTGTTACAGGCGAAAGGCAGGATTGCGCGGCCACGCCGCAGTTTCCACGGCATGAGAGCGTTGTCCCGCCTGCCGCCAGAATGTATTCCGGCAGCCAGTCCTGCGCAGATGAGAAAGCCACGATGACCCTTCCCCGCATGTCTCGCTCCCCCCTCCGGTCGATCGCCCTTGCCGCCGCGAGCTTTGCCGCGCTGTCCGTGGCCGCGCCCGCGCTGGCCCAGGCCGTGCCGGTGCCCGTCAACAAGCAGATGGCCGGCCCGATGAACGAAGGCGTGAAGGCCTACAACGCCAAGGACTTCGTGACGGCGAAAGCCAAGTACGAGGCCGGCCTTGCCCTCGCCAAGACCCCGCAGGAAATCCTGACAGCGCAGCAATCGCTGCTGGCCGTCGCCGAGGCCGCCAAGGATCATGCAGGCAAGATCAAGGCGATCGAAGGGGCGCTGGCGACCAACCTGCTGGCGGGCGAGGACGCCAAGCGCTACAAGCTCGGCCTCGCGGGCGCCTATCTCGACGCCGGCGACCAGGCCAAGGCGCTGGTCCTTTCGCGGGCCTACATCGATGAATTCGGCGGCACGCCGCAGCAGTACATCGCGATCGCCAACGACGCGATCAAGAACAACGACATGGCCACCGGCATCACCTATGCGGAGAAGGCCATCGCCGGTTCGAAGACGGCCGGCCAGAAGCCGCCGGAGTCGTACTACAAGCTGCTGATGCGCGGCTACATGAACAGCCAGCAGCCGGACAAATACATCGAGGCGTTTGGCAGGCTCATCGCCGACTATCCGCAGGAAAACTACTGGCGAGAGTACATCACCAACGCGGTCAAGGAGCCGGGCTACAAGGCCGTGCAGAAGTCGATGCAGTTCGATCTCTACCGCGCGCTCAGCACGGCGGGCGTCAAGCTCAACGGCGCCGAGAAGGGCTCGATGGCCAA
Organism: uncultured Alphaproteobacteria bacterium; assembly: GCA_963718145.1. Lineage (GTDB taxonomy): Bacteria > Pseudomonadota > Alphaproteobacteria > Caulobacterales > Hyphomonadaceae > UBA7672. Next base: position 377,798 of record CAVQYJ010000023.1, read on the forward strand.
CGCCGCGCTCGACCGCGGCCTGCCGAACGAGGCGGTGCAGATCCTTGAGCCGGCGATCGCCGCGGGCGAAGTGGGCGCGGCTGGCCAGGTCAACGCCGCCGCCGACCAGAAGAACCTCAAGGACGCGCAAGCGGCTGTGAAGTCCGAGCAGGCCGGGCTTGCGGCGGAAGAGAAGGAAGTCCTGGCCAAGGGGACGGGCACGCGCCTGGCCTCGTTCGGCGAACTCCAGATGAGCTATGGCGACTACCCCAAGGCCATCGAATTCTTCCAGAAAGGCCTGGACAAAGGCATTGCCGATCCAGGCGAAGCCGACCTTGTGCGCCTGCACATGGGCATCGCGCAGTACAAGGCCGGCAACAAGGACGCCGCCAAGGCGACCTGGGCGCAGATCAAGACCACTGACGGCAGCAATGTGCTGGCGAGGAGCTGGACGCTGATCGCGAACACGCGCTGAGCGGTTGCACATCGAGCGAGACAGGCCCGGCGAAAGCCGGGCCTTTTGTTTTGGAGTTCAGCCCCTGGGCCCGGGCGGCCTGTCGACAATTTCGTGCCTTGCGCAGGACTTGCTGCGCGCCACGCCGCGCTGCGCCGCCGCCTTGTCGCCGCTGAGCGCGGCGTTGGCGTCGGCGATGATGGGGGCGCCCACGCGCTTCACGTCGGCGTCGATCTGCGTCCGGTTGCGCGCACCGGCATGGTCGCCCAGATGTTTCGACCAGCTTGTCAGCGCCTGCCGCGCCAGGATCCCGTGCAGCTCGAACCCCGCCGCCGCATCGGCGGAGGCATTGGGCGCCTTCTCCAGCTTGCGCGCCATCTCCGAGGCGATGGTGTAGTACTGATAGCAAGTCAGCGCGTCGGTGTAGGTCGCCTTGTCGGAGATGCGCACACGCGACACCTGTGCGGCGGCCGCGGCGGGCAGCAGCAGGGCGGCAAAGAGCATCAACGGCGCGGCGAGGTTCATTGCAGACGGATCCTGGGCGAAAGCCTAGCAACGGGCTGGGCGCTGTCGCCTTAACTCCCGCCCATGTCGCGGCCGATCCTATTGCGGCAGGCCGAGCTGCCTTGCGAGGTAGACATAGTGCCGGGCCCAGCGCTGGGAATTGAGGATCGGGTCGCTGTCGTTCGAATGCCCGCCATTGGTCTCTTCATAGTAGAGCGCCTGGTAGCCCATCTTCTGCAAACGCGCCGCGAACTTGCGCGCATGGCCGGGGTGCACACGGTCGTCGTGCGTGTTGGTGGTGATGTAGACCTGCGGATAGTTCATGCCCGGCCTGGCGTTCTGGTAGCCGGAATATTTCGCGATGAACGCAGCCTCCTCCGGAATGCGTGGGTCGCCGTATTCGCCCATCCACGACGCACCGGGCGGCAGCTCGTGATAGCGCAGCATGTCGACCAGCGGGCTTTCGATGACGGCGCCGCCGATCAGCTCGGGATGCTGGGTGAGCGTGACCGACGTCAGCACCCCGCCATTGGAGCGGCCATAGATGGCAAGGTGCGCCGGCGAGGTGATCCTGCGCGATGAGAGATCTGCCGCGATGGCGGCAAAATCGTCGAAGGCGAGCTGGCGGTTGCCTTTCAGCGCGGACTGGTGCCAGGCCGGGCCGAACTCGCCGCCGCCGCGGATGTTGGTGAGGACGTAGGCCCCGCCTCGCTCCAGCCAGAGCTTGCCCAGTTCGGGCTTGTAGGACGGCGTCTCGGAAACCTGGAAGCCGCCATAGCCGAACATCAGGGTCGGCGTCGTACCGTCGGTGGGCGCCGTCTTCGGGCGCACGAGGAAGTAAGGGATCCTTGTGCCGTCGCTGGATGTCGCCTCGAACTGCTCGACCGCGTCCTTCGAGGCGTCGAATCGCGCGGGGGCCTGGCGGACCGTTTCGGTCTTCGCCGTCGCAACGTCAGCGAGGGCCAGCGTGGACGGCGTCAGGAAGCCCTCAAGCGTCAGGAAGATCTTCATCGCCGCGCGGTCGGACGAACCCAGATGGATGGCGACATTGTCGGGAACCGGCGGCCTGGCTTCATCCCAGCCGGATTCGCCCTTGCGCGTGAACACGGACACCCGCCCGCGCACATTGTCGTAGATCGTGGCGATGATCTTGTTGTCGAACACGTCGACATCCTCGACAGACTGACGGGCGGATGGCTCGAACACGGAATGGTCGGCATTGCTGGCGACGACTTCGCTTTGGGCCCGCGGCCGGAGCGTCTCGAAAGCGACGGCCATCAGCGTGCCGGGGTTGACCTTGCGGCCGTCCAGCTCCCAGGCCTGCTCGGCGCTGAACACCAGACTGGGATCCTCGCCAGCCATTGCGCCGCGGAGCGTGACGCGCTCCGGCAGGTTCAGTTTCACCGGCTTGCCGTCGACGATCTCCCAGACTTCCGAGCGGAAGGTGTCCAGCGGCCGGTTGACGAGCACGGCCAGGACACTCCCCTTCGCGTCGCGCATCACGTACGGATCGACGCCATAGCCGCCGTCGCCTTGCGCGCCCTTATAGACTTCGGTAGCCTGGTCAAGCGTCTGGCCGCGCTTCAGCGACTTGACGATGTAGGGATAGCCGCTCTCGGTCAGCGTGCCGGGGCCGAAATCGGTGGCGATGAGCAGCGTGTCCTTGTCCATCCAGGTGACGCTGTGCTTGCCCTCGGGCAGGTTGAAGCCGCCATCGACGAATGTCTTGGCCGCCGCATCGAACTCGCGCACGACCACGGCGTCCTTGCCGCCATCCGACAGGTTGACGAGGCAGGTTGTTTCCGCCGGTTCGAGGCAGTTGGCGCCCTTCCAGATCCAGTTGGCGTTCTCGGCTTTCGACAGCGCGTCGATGTCGAGCACGGTTTGCCAGGCGGGCGTCTTCGAGCGGTAGCCGGCGAGCGTGGTGCGCCGCCAGAGGCCGCGGACATGCTCCTGGTCCTGCCAGAAATTGTCGATGCCGCCGGCGCGGAAGCGCGGAACCGGCGTGCGATCCTGGGCAGTGAGGATGGCGAGCGCCTCCTGCCGGAACGTGTCGTAGCGCGGGTCGGCAGTCAGGACGCCCAGTGTCTTGTCGTTCTGCTCCTTTACCCAGGCGAGCGCCCTGTCGCCATCGACCTCCTCCAGCCAGAGGAAGTCGTCGGCTGCCTTGACCGATGCAGCCGTGAGATCCTTGAGGCCGCCCGGAAGCGCTGTAACCGAGGCTGCCGGCCTTGCAGGGGAACAGGCGGCGGCGCCGAGCGCCAGAGGCCGCAAGTGCGAGTCGCGTGGATGCCAGCAAGCTGCTCACGATCTTCTCCCGATCCGAACTGCGATACCGGCGCGTACTCCACGCAAACCGGTCCGCGCGGTTGCTAACACAGCTTAACGGCGGCGTCCTGTTTAACCCTTCGGCGCAACCCCGCCACAATCGCCGCCGCGCCGCCATTGTCGCCGCTACAACGTCACCGCTCAATCAAACGCCGGACAGCGTCGCAGCGTCATCTGCAGCACCAAGGGGCTGGGACCCCTCGTGGAACAGATGAGTATCCGTACAATGAGTGTTGTTCGCCCGCGCCCGGCTCTTGCCGGGGCGCTGCTTGCCGCAACCGCGCTGTCGCCTGCCTTCGCGCAAGCGCCCCGAACCCAGGTCGCTGACGGGACTGTCAGCAAGGCCGAAGTCTCCTCCGGCTCTCTTCTTCTGCAGTCAGCCACGCCCGGCCGCTATGTCGAGGCGCCGCTTGTTGCAGCCGATGTGAAGATGGATATCGCCGGTCCCGTGATCCGTACGCGGCTCACCCAGCGCTTCACCAACCCGACCGACAAATGGGTCGAAGGCGTTTATGCTTTTCCGCTGCCCGAAGATGCGGCTGTCGACACGCTGAAGATCGTGATCGGCGACAGGTTCATCGAAGGCGACGTCAAGGAGCGGCAGGAAGCCCGGGTCATCTACGAAACCGCCGCCGCCAACGGGCAGCGCGCGGGGCTGGTGGAGGAAGAGCGGCCCAACCTGTTCACCACGTCACTGGCGAATATCGGACCGGGCGAGACCGTCGCCATCCAGATCGAGTTCCAGGACAAGGCGCATCTCGACAATGGCGTGTGGTCGACCCGCTTCCCGCTGGTCATCGCCCCGCGTTACATTCCGAAGCCGTCGCGCCCTGCGATGGTGGCTGACAACTCTGGCAGGATCGGCATCGGCAATCCGCGCGTACCGGATGCAGACCGCATCACGCCGCCGGTCCTCCACCCGGCGAACGAACCTGTGGGCGCGGAAGGCCTGCGCCTGCCGGTGAATTTCGACATCTCGCTGGAAGCGGGCGTGCCGATTGCCTCGATCAGCTCGCAGACGCACGGCCTCAGCATCAGCAAGGCCGATGCCGATTCAGCGCACATTTCGCTGAAGGATGGCGAGGTTCCGGCCGACCGCGACTTCGTGCTGAGCTGGAAGCCGGAGCCTGCCACGGCGCCCAGGGCGAGCCTGTTCAGGGAGACACGCAATGGCGAGGAGTTCCTGCTCGCCGTGATCAACCCGCCGGCGATGAAGGTCGAGGGACAGCGGCGCGACCGCGAGACGATCTTCGTGATCGACAATTCTGGCTCCATGTCGGGCGACTCGATGGACCAGGCGAAGCAGGGTCTCCTCCTCGCCCTCGACCGCCTCGCTACGACCGACGAGTTCAACGTCATCCGCTTCGACGACACGATGGACATGCTGTTCACCGCGGCCGTGCCCGCGAATGCGCAGAACCTCGCCCGCGCCAAGCGCTTTGTCTCCAACCTCGAAGCCAATGGCGGCACGGAAATGCTGCCGGCGCTGAAGGCGGCGCTGGTCGACAATGACCGCAGCAACACTGAGGAAGTCCGCCAGGTTGTCTTCATCACCGACGGCGCCATCGGCAATGAGGACGAGCTGTTCAAGGCGGTGCATGACGGCCTGGGCCGGTCGCGGCTGTTCACGGTCGGCATTGGCTCGGCGCCCAACGCCTATTTCATGACGCGCGCCGCGCGCCAGGGCCGCGGCACATTCACGTTCATGGACGATACGTCGAAGGTAGCCGAGCAGTCGGCCAAGCTTTTCGCCGCGCTTGAGAATCCGGTGATGACCGATCTCGAGGTCAAGATGCCGCTGTCGACCTCGGACGCCTATCCCTCGCCGCTGCCGGACCTCTATGCCGGCGAGCCGGTGACGATGGTGATCCGGGCTGATGACCTGAAGGGCGACCTGCAGCTTTCGGGCATGCTCAACGGAAAGACGTGGTCGACGACGTTGTCGCTCTCCGACGCAGCGTCCACGCGGGGAATCGGCCAGCTCTGGGCGCGGGCCAAGATCTCCGGCATCGAGGAGAGCCGCTATACCGGCGTCTCGATGGAGGCGGTGGATGCGGGCGTGCTGAAGACCGCGCTCGACTTCCATCTTGTCTCGCGCCTGACCAGCCTCGTCGCCATCGACAAGACGCCCGCGCGGCCGTCAGGCGAGCGGCTCGATACGCGGCAGATCGCGACCATGCTGCCCAAGGGCTGGGACTTCGCAGCGGTGTTCGGCTCTCGCGCCGAAGCCCGCGCGATCCGCCTCGATCGCCTGCCCGACACTGTCATGCAGAGGATCAACGCGCGCACCACGCAGGACCAGCCGGCGGACGAGCAACAGCTCGCCCTGCCCGGCACGGCCAGCGGCTGGGAGATGATGCTGGCCTTTGGTCTTTCTCTCTTCCTGTTCGGCGCCGCGCTCCTGCGGAACGGACGTTCTGCGCTTGGCTTCCGGGGACAGGCGCCTTGCGCCAGTGACGGGTCGATCCGCACAACGCCCGACCGCAGGCGCGCCTAACCGGCGGCCCGCCCTCCCGACATCCGCTTCCGGGAGGGCGGGCTCGAATTTCGCAATGCAGACGTGGAGTGCTCGGTGGTTCTCGCCCTTCTGACGATCATCCGCCCGATCCGGGTTTCGCCATGAGGCGATTTGGGCAATCGTCGCGTTCATTGTCAGCGCTCGCAATTCTTGTTGCAGGCGCGCTCATCGCTGCGCAGGCGTTGTTCATCCCGGCCAAGGCGCAAGTCGCCCAGGTTCTCATGAACAGTGCCTGGGAGCGTCAGCTCTCAACCGGCGATCCGGCGCGGCCCTGGCCGTGGGCCGACTTCACGCCCGCGGCCAGATTGCGTTTCGAGACCCAGCATCGCAGCGTGTTGGCGCTGACCGACGCAGCCGGCGAAAGCCTTGCCTTCGGCCCGACCTTGATGGCCGCTTCGGTGCAGCCGGGCGATCCAGGTGTCGCCGTCTTCGCCGCCCACCGCGACACGCACTTTGCCTTCCTCAAAGAGGTTGAGACGGGTGACGAGATCAGGGTCGAGACGTCATCGGGCGCCCATGCGTTTCGCGTGACGCATTCCGAGGTGGTGCGCTGGGACGCCTCCGGCATCCACACGCACGATGGCGGGCCGCCGCGGATCGCACTGGTGACGTGCTGGCCGCTGGACGCGAAGACGCGCGGGCCGATGCGCTATGTCGTGTGGGCGGAGATGGTCAGTTCGCTCGGCTGCACCCGCAGCTTCCACGCCGACTCCGGCCTGAGCCAGCGCTGGGCGGCGGCCTGCACATCCTTAGCGGTGATGCTGAGATAGTCTGACGTCTGCGTGCGGATTGCGTCCAGCGCTTTCGGATTGGTCTGCGCATTGGCGAGCGCGGCCAGCCAATAGTCCGGGTTGCTCGCCATTTCGCGCTTGGTCGATTCGACCAGCGGCTGGACCACGCGGTCGATTTCCGAGTTCGGCATCGGGTAGGCGGCGAGCTGCGCGGCGATGGCCAACATCTGAGCCTGGACCTCGTCGATCATGCCGGGGGGCACTTCGACGAGCACGCCGATATAGCCGTAGTCCGGCAGGAAGGACGAAAAGTCGACGTCAGCGCTCGGAGAATAGGTGGCGCCGCCTTCGCTGCGGAAAATCCGCGTGGCGTTGTCGCGCACCATCTGGCCGAGGATGCGGCCGACGCGCTGCGCCTTCAGGTCTTTCCACATGCCCTGTCCGGTCGGCCAGGCGAGCATCGCATAGCCCTGGTCGGCGCGGCCCTTGTGGGTCAGCGTCACGGAACCCGGGGCGGGGAATTTCACATCGCGCAGACCCGGCGGCTCGACGACATCCGGCCGTTTCGGCAGCGCGCCGAGCGTCCTTGCGGTCTCTGTGATGGCCGTCTCCACATCGATGTCGCCGACGATGGTCACCTCCAGCGGCGAATTGGCGACGATGGGGCGGATGTAGGCGACGGAGTCCGCCGGCTTCCACGTGTCGCGCATCGCCTTGGTGTTGATCGTCCAGCGCAGGTCGCCCGAGTGCAGCAGCGCATCGAGATCACGCTCCATTGCGCCGCCGGCGGAAAGTTCCAGCATGCCGTCGGCCTGGTCGGACTGCGCCATCAACGCGGCCCAGTCGTCGGCGCGATAGGCGGGGTCGGTGAGCATGGCAGCCATGAGCTGCATCTGCAGCGGAAAATCCTCGCGTGGCGTGATGCCGTTGTTGTCGAGCACATAGGCGTCGTCGTCCGTGCTGGCGCCTGCGGTGACGCGCTTGCCGGACAGCGTGCGGCTTTGTTCCGGCCGCGTCAGCTTGCCGAGGCCGCCCACCGACCACAGCGTCAGCCCCATGTCGGACGCGTCGATCCGGTCGCGCGGCATGCCCAGCCGGCCAAGGCCCAGGCGGACCGACACCGCAACCTGATCCTTGCGGGCGGTGAAGGGCTTCACCGTCAGGCGCACGCCATTCTCGAAACGCACCATGGTGACGCCGATATCAGCAGCCTCGGTGCGCTCGGCGACCTTGCCCGGTGGGCCGAACTCGGCATAGGGCCAGGCCTTGGCGGTCTGGTCGACATAGGGGCTCACCTTGGCCGCAGCCGCCGCCTTGAACGCTGCCCGCAGCGCGGCCTCGCCGCCTGCGGGCGGCCTGGCGCCACGGAAGATCACGTCAGGCGTTCCCTTGAGGCGCGCCTTGATCGATGCGTTGATTTCCTTGAGCGTGATCGACTTCAACTGTTCCTGCAGCAGCGCCAGATTGTCCTCTGGCGAGACGAACACCGGATCGCCGGCGAGCACGCCCGCCAGGCCGTCGGCGCGCTGGGCCGAGGGACCGGACCTGGCCGCGGCGATCGCCTGCCGCGCACCGGTGATGCGGGTCTCCTTCAGGCGGTCGAGCTCCTGCTGCGTGATCCCGAACTCCGCGGCCTGCCGGTAGGCCAGCGTCATGAGCGTCGAGAGTTTTCACCGGATCGGTGACGCCGAGTGACTGGGCCATCTGTCCGTTCCAGACGTTCGGGATGCGGCTGGGGCCTGGGCTGCTGGCGAAGCGCGCGGGGTTTCCGGCCGCTTCCGTCAGTCCCTGCATGCGCAGGCTGGCGGCGGCCGCGCCAAGCTGGTCTACCAGTTGCCTGCGCCGTTCGGCCCGGGTCGGCGGGGACTGGCGATAGGGCTCGAACCAGCGCAGCAGCACGCTGGTGTCGGCGGCGCCGGGAGTCGTGACGATGGCGACATCGGGAGAGGGCGGCTTCTTCGACACGGGGGCAGGATCGGCGCCGGGCGCGCCGCGGCCCTTCCAGCCGGCGAAGCGCGCCGTCAGCGCCGAGACGACGCTGTCGGCCTGCACATCGCCGACGATGATCAGGGTCGCGCGTTCGGGACGATAGTAGGCGTCGTAGAATCCGCGAATGCCTTCGGCCGTCACCGTCTCGACGACCTTGCGCAGGCCGATGGGCGAGCGGCCGTAAGGATGATTGCCGAGCTGGAGCTTCATGAAGGCTTTCTGCGCCTCCTCCGACGGGCCGGCCCGCGTGCGCTCTTCGGCCAGGACCACGCCGCGCTCGGCGTTGACGAACTCCGGCGCGATCAGCATCGCGCTCACGATCTCGCGCAGCATCAGCAGGCCGGTGTCGATCGAAACGGCGTCGTTGCGCGCCATGTTGAACATGAAGGTGGTGCGGTCGGCGCCGGTCGAGGCGTTGGCGTCGGCGCCCATCTGCAGGCCGAGACCTTCCATCACACGCTGCAGCTCTCCATCGGGAAAGCTGGCCGTGCCGCGGAATGCGAGGTGCTCCAGAAAGTGCGCGACGCCCTCTTCTCCCGGCCGTTCCTGCATCGATCCGGCGTTGATCACCAACCGCATCGCGACCTGGCCGGGCGGCGTCTGGTTCGGTAGGATGAGATAGCGCATGCCGTTGGGCAGCACCCCCAGCGTGAAGTCGGGATCCTTCGGCAGGTCGCTACGGTCGTTGGCCCAGCCGGAGGCCTGGGCCTTCGCAGCTACCTGCGCCTCCGCGGTCGGTGCGGCCAGGGATGCGCCCGCACCGACAAGCGCCAGGGCGAGCAATGCGTAGCCAAGCTTCTTGAACAAGATCATGTACCTTCCGACCATTCCGGCAGATCAAATTTGGGATGGGGCCATTTGGCGTCTACATAGGCAGGCGCCGCCCTCCTGCCGATCTCCAAGAGCAGCTTCATGTTCTCAGGATGGCCGTTGGCGAGCTGGTCGACGCTTTCCAGCACGCGCGCATCGAGTTCCCGGTTGAGCAGCTTCTCGATCGAGCTGCGCGCCAGCGCCTCGCCCCGCTTTTGCCTGATCCTGGGTTTGAGCTCCAGCATCACGTCAATGCGCTGGTAGTCGAGCAGCGGTTCCGGCGTGATGCAGGCGTCCTTGAGGTCGCCGACCTCGCTGTTGATCTTCCACGGGCGTTGCGATTCCGACATCGCCTGCAAAAGCATGATGCCTTGAACCTGCGTATCGTAGATCATCGCCCTGAGTGCGCCGATGCCGCGGAAGCCCGGGCCCTGGCTGGCGAACTTGCGTCCCTCGACCTCCGGCCTGCGCGAACCTGTGCCGAAGGACGCCATCATCAGGTTGTCTGCGCCCGCCTTCCAGGCGAAGCCATAGGCCGGGACCATCGCGGTCAACAGAAGCTGCACGCCGGGATTGTTGAAGCCGCCCACCGCGCCATCGACGAAATAGCCCCAGGTCTTGGGCTTCTCCTTGGTGTCGTAGGTCATCGGGATCTTGATCTCGTCGAAGAACGTCGGCGCCGCGGCGCTGGCCATCACGATGTCGATCAGCCGGTATTCCTTGTTGGGCACGTCGCCTGGCCTGCGGTCGGGCGGATCATAGTAGGGGGCGTTGGGATTATTGGTCAGCACCCAGGGCGAGCCGGTGTCGATGCGCTTGGCGTGCAGGGCGAGGCCGGTGAGGACCTGGGGCGAGCCGAGCCGCTTCTTGTCCAGCACCGGCCACAGCGCCGCATGCAGGGCCTTGCTGTCGTACTTCGACCCCATCAACAGGCCATCGCCCTTGGTCCTGCCGAACACCAGCGGGCCGAGATCGTTGTACATCCTGATCAGGTCGCCGACCGATTTGCCGACGCCCAGCCCCGCCGCGATGATCGCGCCAGTTGATGTGCCGCCGATCAGGTCGAAATAGTCGCTCAGCACCAGGCCCGGATTTTTCGACCGCTTGCGCAGCTCCGCCTCAAGCACTTCGAGCATGCCGAGCGTGAGGATGCCTTTGACCCCGCCGCCATCGAGCGCGAGAATCCGCTTGGGCCCCGTGGCGGGGTCGAGGTGGCTCGCCAGTGTCCGGCTCATGAAACTTCCCCGCCCTGCAAGGCGCACGGGACATTGGACAATTCCACCGCTGGCGCCAAGCGGCCAGCAGCGGCGGAGCTACCCGCCCTGGACCAGCCGGGCCAGCTTCTTCGGGGCCATTGCGCAATAGCTCTGGATCATCCAGGCCTTCAGCGTCTCCATCTCGGCCGCAATGTCGTCATCCTGGCCGAAGCGAACGATCACCCAATCGTGCTGCTTGAACCAGCCCTTGCTCTCCTGGACGAAATAGAGATCCTGGACCATCTCGGCCGAGATCGGCAGCTTGACGATCATGGTGAGTTCGTCCGGCTGTTCGTTGCGATCGCCGAACACGAAGAACATCCTGCCGCGGACCTTGAGAACGCGCGTGGTCGCCCAGCCTGGGCCTGCCTTCGTTTCGGGCAGGGCGAGGCCATGGGCGGTCAGATCCTTCTCGGCCTTCTGGTGTGGGGTCATCTTCCTCTTCATGTCGCGACCATAATAATCCGGCAGCCTGCCGCAACGGCGGCGTGCCGGATTGCAGCCCACTCTCCAGTATGTGCATGACTGCGATCGCAAAGCGTTTGACGTGTGCCGGTCAGCAGCCCTACGCCTCGTTCCAAGAATCGGCGGAGAGTCGGAAGATGATTTCGAGATACATGTTTCTTGGCGCAGCCCTGCTTGGGCTCGTCGCCTGCGCCGGGGCCAAGGCGCCCGCCGCCGAACAGGTGGTCGCCGCACCGCCCCCACCCGTTGCCAAGACGATGACAATCACGGACGCCAGCTTCGGCTGCATCCGCGATCTCAAGCCGGTGCGTGGCTATTACGTCGGCAATCTGCTCGGCAATGTCGACGCCACGGTCGCGGTCGCCAGCAGCGGAACTGGCGGGAAATATCCGGAAGGGTCGATTGTCCAGCTCGTCCCGGGCGAAGCGATGGTGAAGCGCGCGGCAGGATACAACGCCGCGACCAATGACTGGGAATTCTTCGAACTCGACGTCCAGCCAACCGGCGCCAAGATCAAGGTGCGCGGCGCAGGCGAGGTGGTGAACCAGTTCGGCGGCAATTGTCTTTCCTGCCACGCGGCGGCGGAACCGAAATGGGACATGATCTGCGAACAGGGCCATGGCTGTGCGCCGATCCCGGTGACGCCGACCATGGCGAAGGCGATCCAGAACACCGATCCGCGCTGCCCGAAGATCGACCTGCCCCCCGACCAGCTCGCGGCGTTGCAGATGCTCGCCGCCGCGCGTGGCGCACGCCCGGCCGCCCCGGCGCCAACGCCGAACTAGGCGTCCGTCTACCGGCCGGCAATCTTCGCCTGCAGCTGCTTCACGTCATCGGCGAGCTGGTCATCCTCGCCTGACAGCTCGATCTGCTGGCGGATCAACTCAAGCGCGACCGTCCATTCCGCGATTGCCCGCTTGCGGTTCGCGCCGAGCAGTGCATCGCCAAAGTCGGAATGGAAGATTGCGACGTCGCGATGCCATCCCGGCAGCACGCTGTCGGACTCCAGCATCGGAGTCATCGTCGCGATCGGCACGTCGAAATCCGCCTGCCACCCGGCTTCGCCCAGTGCAGCGCGCGCCTTGCCGCGCTTCGCCACCAATACTGACATGTCGCGCTTTTTCACGGTGTCAGCGTCGCCGCCCTGGCCTGCCGCCTGACGCATCTCAACGGCCTTGCGGTACTGGGCGGCGGCGTCCCTGGCATTCCTGTTCGCCAAGGCGACATCGCCCAGACGTTCCAGCGCCACGGCGACATCACGCTGGGCGTCGGGGTTCAGCGGATTGCGCGACAGGATCCGGTCGCGCAGCGCGTAGCAGTCGTCGAATGCCGACCTTGCCGCCTTCAAATTGCCAGTCACCAGGCTCGTGTCGCCCAGCCGCTCCTGCGCAATCGACAGATCGCGCGCATAGTCCATCCGCGCCGGATCGGCCTTGTGCACCTGTTGCAGCAGTTTCACGGCGGCCATGAGATCCTCGATCTGCTCCTCGCGCCGCCGCGTCGCCGCATAGCGCATGTCGGCGCGACGCACGATCATCTGCGCCAGCGTGACCTGCATGCCCATGTCCTCTGGCCCGGATTCCCGCGCCAGCTTTTCCGTCGCAGCCGTGGCGGCGATCTGCTGCTGCATTGCCTCGTCGCGCCGTTCCAGTTCGAGCAGCATCTCGGCGCGATCGGTCTGCGCATAGATTTCGTCGAGCCGCGCCGCAGCAGCGGCCTCCCCTGCGCCCTTGACGTTCCCCAGCACGCGCAGAGCAGCATCATGCGCCTCCAGCGCGCTTTCCACTTCGCCGACGGAATAGCGCAGACCTCCGATCAGGGACCAGAAACGCGCCACGCGTAGCGGCTCGCCCATCTTCTCGGCCAGATCGAGGCCCTGCCTGAAATTTGCATCCGCTTCCGCAGCCCCTCCTTCCTGGGAGCTCAGCGCCGAGCCGAGCGCTTCGAAGGCGTTGAGCTTCTCCGCATCCACCGAACCCCGCGGCGGCAGGCTCGCGAGCCACGTTCCCGGCGAAAACGGACTGCGCGACGACGGGGTCTGGTCGAGCGAGCGCATGCTGTCGCGGGCCAGCCTGAGCTGTCTGTCATTGTCCTGCAGGTTGCCGTAAAGGTCGGCGAGCTTGGCGAGCATCCGGCCGCGCTCCAGGCCCAGCAGCGGGGCGCGTTCGCCGCCGATCGGCACAAGCTTGTTGAAGTCGTCTTCGGCGCCGACAAGCAGGTCCTTGATCACCTCAGACGGCACGCCATACTGGTCGCGATAGTTGGCGGCGTCCGTGACACGCTGCGCGGCCGTCTCGATCGCCGCTGTCATCCGCGCCTGTGCGGACTGCCATTGCTGCCACGCGAACACCGCCGCCACAGTCGCGGTGACGGCCAGCACGCTCATGCCGCCGGCGATCGAGCGCGCAACCAGCTTCTCGCGCCGCTCCGCCTCCTGCTGGCGCTGGGTCAGCAGCGTCAGGGGCACGCCGGTGAGCGCGGCGATGATCTTGAGGCTGGCGAAATGCAGGCCATCGCCTGCTTCGGTCAGGTCCGGCGCCAGCGGCTCTGACGTGTCGATGCCGGCCAGCTTGCCGTCGGCGTCGTAACGCTCGAACAGCGCCGGCAGGAACGCCCCGCTCGGCTCGGCGGCAGGATCGTGCTTTTTCGGCAGACCGCCGACCAGCACCGGGAAGATCCGCGCCGCGCGGCCCAGGCGCTTGAACATGCGGATTTCTTCGCCGCACCATTTTGATCCGCCCGAAGCCGGGCTGCACAGCACGATCAGCGCATCGGAATTCTCCAGCGCCTCCTGCAGCGCCTTGCCGAGGTCGACATCGGCATTGCCATCCGACCGGTCGCGGAACAGTGGCGTCACGTGCCTGGGGATCACACCGAAACCGTGATCCTGCCCTCGTAGCTCCCTCGGGACCCGATAGTGTTCGATCGCGCGCTGGAATTTCTCCGCAATCGCCCGGTCGGCATTGGAATATGAAATGAAGGCGCGATAGCGCATGTGCGTCCCCGTGACCCCGTGCGCATGACGGGAAACGTCGCCGCCGCCCCACAGGCTAATCCCAAGTGTCGCGCCGGATCAACGGAGACCATGCAACAAGTTGCGTTTGTGCAGGAACCGAGCGCCCGTCAGGCGTCGGCCATCGCGATCATTGCCCGCGCGGCCTGCTCTGCTTCCGCCCGGCGCGCCGGCATCGACTTCTGGGCGGCGGCTTCGTATCGCGCGCGTACCGAAGGCGATGCGAGTTCGGGGCGGCCGCTGTCAAACGGCGGCGCCGGGGCGTATTCGAGGCCGAGCTGGATGGTCTTCGCTATCTCCTCGCCAGCAATTTCGGCGAGCACTGCAAGCGCAAAGTCGATGCCGGCCGTCACGCCGCCGCCGGTGATGATGTTGCCGTCGCGCGCGACCCGTGAACTGTCATGGATCGCGCCGAAGAGCGGCAGCATGTGCGCCCACGCCCAGTGGCATGCGGCGCGCCTGCCCTCAAGCAGCCCGGCAGCGCCGAGGATCAGCGAGCCGGTGCAGACCGATGTGACGTAGCGTGCGCCTCGAGCAAGCCTGCGGATCTCACCGACGAATTCTGCATCGAGAGCTGTCCTCGTGGCGGTTACGCCTCCGGGAACACAGATGAGGTCGCAGCTTCTGACGTCCGCGATCCTCATCGTGTTGCCGAAGGTCAGGCCATCGGCCTCCACCGATCCGCCCGCAGGGCTCGCCACGATCGTCTCCGAATGGGGAGTGCGACTGAGGAACTGGTGCGGACCGGTGAAGTCCAGATGCGTCATGCCGGGATAGATCGCGAAGACGATGGTGAATTTCGGATCACCAGAATTCTGCGCGTCTGACGTCTGGCTGGTCTGGGTCATGGGGGAGGAAACCTCGGCTTGACGCGAGCCTTGTGCCCGATCTAGCGTCTGGCCGGAATGACAATGTTCCCACTTTTACAGACAGACCCGCATGACCCGCAAAATCACCCCCCGCGCCATCGGCGTCCTGATCTTCGAGGATTTCCAGTTGCTCGACGCCGCAGGGCCGATCTCCGCGTTCGAAATGCCGATGCACGGCCTCGACCCGCCGCCCTATGATCTCAAGGTGATCTCGGCGAAGCCCGGCCCGGTGCGCTCGTCCTCGGGCGCGATCATGATGGCCGAGCCGATCCCGCGCGAGCCGCGCTTTGACACGCTGATCGTCGCCGGGGGCGTGGGAACGCGCGTTGCGATGCTGGACAAGAAAGTCCAGGCGCTGGTGACCGCAGCGGTGAAGGCGTCGCGGCGGATCTGTTCGGTCTGCTCGGGCGCCTACATCCTCGCCGCGGCCGGGGCGCTGGACGGCAAGCGCGCCACCACGCATTGGCGCCGCACGCCGGACTTCAGGGCGCGTTTTCCGGCGGTGAAGCTCGAGCCGGACTGCATCTACACGCGTGACGGCAAGGTGTGGACGTCTGCGGGCATCACTGCGGGGATCGACCTGTCGCTGGCCCTGATCGCCGACGACCTGGGCGAGGACGTGGCGCGCCGGGCGGCGCAGGAACTGGTGGTCTACCACCGCCGGCCAGGCGGCCAGTCGCAGTTCTCGGCGCTGCTGGACATCGAACGCACCGAAGGACGGTTCACGCCCCTGCTCGCCTGGATGCGGGAAAGGCTGGAGGCGCCGCTGACCGTCGAGGACCTGGCGGCGCGCGCCAATATGAGCCCGCGCAATTTTGCCCGGGCCTTCGCCGCCGAAACGGGCGTCACGCCGGCCAAGGCGGTGGAGCGGCTGCGGCTGGAGGCGGCGCGCGAGCAGGTGGAGCACAGCCCCCGGCCGATCGACGTGATCGCCCAGGACGCCGGGTTCGGGGATTCCGAGCGGATGCGCCGGGCGTTCCTGCGCGCCTTTGGCCAGCCGCCGCAGGCGCTGCGCCGCCTTGCGCGGCAGGCGACAGAAGACACGATGGCCGGGTGACGCCGGCAGAAGGCGGGTTGCCAGTCCCTTACGGGTGTGAGTGGCGCTCGATCCGGCCTTCCAGCTCGGCCAGGCGCTGGCGCCAGGTCAGCACTTCCCGGGCTGAAACAGGAGTTGCTTCCAGCGATGCCAGCTCGTTCAGCAGCCGCTCGCGGCGCTCGCGCAGCATGCGGAGGGTCAGTTCCTTGTTCGGAAGTTCGGACATCGATCCCTCGCTAACGCACCACGCCGGGCCATCAATGTAGGGAGGCGTCCGCGAAGGTCGAGTCGACTCGCGCCCGTGGTGAGGAAGAATCCACATCATTTGCAGACTGCGCCCGGAGGCGGTCGCTCAACGCCGGGAATAGAGCAGCGCCCCGGCCAGCCCGACGCCGCCGGCCACCGCCACGACGGCCCAGAAACCGAACAGCATGGACAGCCCGGCGAGCATGACCGCGACCGCGGTCCAGATCGCGACACCATAGGTTCTGGCCATTTTGCCCTGGCGGGCGCCCGCGACGGCGAGCCTGCCCGGACGCAGATGGGCACATATCCCCGCCGCAGTCCTGATCAAAGGGTGGAAAGCCGCCGGCCTACTGCTGCCAGACCGGCGGGCCGAGGTTGATCTGGCTGGGGGTCGTCACCATCCCGACCGCGCCGCCAACCACTGCCCCGCCCAGCACGCCGAAGCCGCCGCCGACCAGCCCTACCCCGCCGCCGATCAGCGCGCCCGACAACCCCCTGTCGCCCATCGTCGTGCCGCACCCGCCCAGCACCGCCAGCGCCACAGCGCCCACCACACCTGCACGCAGCATCTGCATCACCCTGTTCTCGCCTGCCAGACCGCCACTTTGAGCCTAGAGAGGTGAATCAAGCCTGTCCTGCACCCTCTCCGCGCCGGGGAATCGAGGCCCTTAACCATCGTTGGCGCATGGATTCCCGGTTTGTTCGCGGGCCCGGACGCTCAGGCCTGCCGGGCCAGGTACTCGCCCATCTTCTGGTGGAGGATGTTGATGGCCTTGAGCGGCCGCACCATCACCTTGAAGTGGGTGATCCGGCCCTGGTCGTTCCAGTGGATGATGTCGACGCCGTTGATCCTGATGCCGTCGATCTCGGAGTAGAACTCCAGTACGGCGGACGTTTGCCCGAACCACTCGTCGCCATAGCGGAAGTGCTCGGTGTTCAGCACCTTGAGCGCCCCGCGCAGGTATTTCTCCGTAATGGCCCGGCCCACCTGCGGCGTGTGCACCACCGGGCTCTCGAACACGCAGTCATCCGCGAGAATGCCGGCGAGTTCGTCGGGCCGGTTGTTCAGGGCGATGTCATGCCAGCGAGCGATGGTGGGTGGGGTCATGGGGATCTCCTGAAGGAGAGAGTGGCAGGAAGTCGTCCGACGGCAAAGCGGGGGTGGATTGGCGCAAGGCGCCAAAGCGGACGGCAGATGCCTCAGCGCCGGGCCTCCGCCCCCGCCAGGGCCCACTCCGCAATCGTCTCCACCACGCCGTCCTCGTTCCGATAGACCTCCTCTCGCCTCCCTGCGCCTTCGGCTTCGGGAGACGATCCACCTCCCCCGCCTTCGGCGGTGGAGGACCATTCACCGCTCGTCCCGACGAAAGTCGGGACCCAGGGCTGACGGTGAGGCTTGTCCGGAGTTGAAGCTTCAAGGCAGAACAAGACTTGGCCGCAGCCCTGGGTCCCGACTTTCGTCGGGACGAGCGGCGGTGAGGGGACGCCCCTGCCCTTCGCTTACGCTCCGGGCGTTCGTCGCTCGAATTGGTCCACTGGACCAATTCGTCCGCTGCGCGGACCGCACCTCACGGCTCCCGACTTTCGTCGGGATGAGCGGGGTTGGGGCCCGCTCCCAGGGCTCAGTCCGGCGGCGGCATCACGCGCTTCGACGCCCAGGCCGATCTCCGTGTCGCGGAGTTTGCGGACTTCGTCGCGGAGGCGGGCGGCTTCCTCGAATTCGAGGTTGGCGGCGGCTTCGCGCATGTCTTTTTCCATCTCGTCGATGACGCGGGTGAGGTTGTGGCCCTTGCCGATGAACTCGGCGCCCTCCTCCATCATGCCGGGGAGCGTGCTGGAGCGGCCGCGCTTGTTGGGGTCGCGGCCGCGCGGGAGGAGGCCCTGGGCGGCCTTTGACGTGACGCCTTCGAGGACGTCCTTGACGCCCGAGATGACGGTGATGGGCTTCGAGCCGGTCTCGGCGTTGTGCTGTTCCTGGCGCTGGCGGCGGCGGGCGGTTTCGGCCATCGCGCGCTCCATCGAGCCGGTGATGGTGTCGGCGTAGAGAACGACCTTTGCTTCACTGTTCCTCGCCGCCCTGCCGATGGTCTGGATCAGGCTGGTCTCGGAGCGGAGGAAGCCTTCCTTGTCGGCGTCGAGGATGCCGACGAAGGCGCATTCGGGAATGTCGAGGCCTTCGCGCAGGAGGTTGATGCCGACCAGGCAGTCGAACACGCCGAGGCGCAGGTCGCGGATGATCTCGATGCGCTCGATCGTGTCGACGTCGGAGTGCATGTAGCGGACCTTCACGCCGAGATCGTGCATGTGCTCGGTGAGCTGCTCGGCCATCTTCTTGGTGAGCGTGGTGACGAGCGAGCGGAAGCCTTTCGCGGCGGTGGCCTTCACCTCTCCAATGCAGTCATCGACCTGGTTGGCGCCGTCCCTGTAGACGGGGCGGATCTCGACGGGCGGGTCGATGAGGTGGGTGGGGCGGATGATCTGCTCGGTGAAGACGCCGCCGGT
This sequence comes from uncultured Alphaproteobacteria bacterium, assembly GCA_963718145.1. Classification (GTDB taxonomy): domain Bacteria; phylum Pseudomonadota; class Alphaproteobacteria; order Caulobacterales; family Hyphomonadaceae; genus UBA7672. Next base: position 396,498 of record CAVQYJ010000023.1, read on the forward strand.
CTGGTTCAGCTCCCACGGGCCCGGCGTGGCCGAGACGTGGATGGTCTGCGGCCGCATCTTCTCCCACTCCTCGAATTTCAGCGGGCGGTTGTCGAGGCAGGACGGGAGACGGAAGCCGTATTCGGAGAGCGTGAACTTGCGGCTGAAGTCGCCGCGATACATGGCGCCGAGCTGGGGGATGGTCTGGTGGCTTTCGTCGACGAAGACGATGGCGTTGTCGGGGAGATATTCGAACAGCGTCGGCGGGGGCTCGCCGGGTTTGCGGCCGGTGAGATAGCGGGAATAGTTCTCGATGCCGGCGCAGCTTCCGGTGGCGGTCAGCATCTCGATATCGAATTGCGTGCGCTGGTCGAGGCGCTGGGCCTCGAGAAGCTTGCCCTGCTGGGTGAGCTGGGCGACGCGCTGGCGGGCCTCGTCCTTGATCGACTCGACGGCCTGGTTGAGCGTGGGGCGCGGGGTGACGTAGTGGCTGTTGGCGTAGACCTTGATGCGGTCGATGGGGCGGGTCTGTTTCCCCGTGAGCGGGTCGAACTCGGTGATCGCCTCGATCTCCTCGCCGAAGAAGGAGATCTTCCAGGCGCGGTCTTCCTGGTGGACGGGCCAGACATCCAGCGTGTCGCCCTTCATGCGGAACGTGCCGCGGCCGAAGGCCTGGTCGTTGCGCTTGTACTGCAGCGCCACAAGGTCGGCGGCGACCTGGCGCGGATCGCGGGCCTCGCCGGTCGCGAGTTCGAACGTCATGGCCGAGTAGGTCTCGACCGAGCCGATGCCGTAGATGCAGGAGACGGAGGCCACGATGATCACGTCGTCGCGCTCGAGCACGGAGCGGGTGGCGGAGTGGCGCATCCGGTCGATGGCTTCGTTGATCGAGGATTCCTTCTCGATATAGGTGTCGGTGCGCGGCACGTAGGCTTCCGGCATGTAGTAGTCGTAGTAGGAGACGAAATACTCGACGGCGTTGTCCGGGAAGAAGCTCTTGAACTCGCCATAGAGCTGGGCGGCGAGCGTCTTGTTGTGGGCGAGGATGAGCGCCGGGCGCTGCACCGCCTCGATCACTTTCGCCATGGTGAAGGTCTTGCCCGAGCCGGTGACGCCGAGCAGCACCTGGTCCATCTCGGCGTCCCTTACGCCCTGGACGAGATCGGAGATGGCGGTGGGCTGGTCGCCGGCGGGCTGGTAGTCGGAGGCGACGCGGAATTTGCGGCCGCCCTCGAACTTCTCCCAGGTGCGCTCGGGCCGGTGCGGCGTCCAGATGGCGGGCATGCCTTCGGTGGCGGAGATCGCGTCCCGGATCTGGGCCTTGAACGCGGCCTGCGGCCCCTCGCCTACGCCCTGGCCGCGCTTGTGCTGCGGCGGCGTCCGCGAGGCGGAGGGCTTGGCGCCTTTAGGAGCGCGCGATGAGGGAGATTTCGCCATCGCAGCAATATGGATCGTTCACGAGGCGGTCGCCAGAGGGCGAGTGACAGGCTGCTGACAGGGGGGTGGCAGGAGGGGGGGCTGCCGGCCTGGTCTGGGGTGCGTGGCCGGGGTTCAGGGACTTTTGCGCTGCGCGCCTGCGCCCGGAATGACAACGGTTGGGATGGTGGCGCGGCGCCATTGCCCCCGTCCGGCGGCTGCCCCCTCCGTCAGCCGCGCAAGGGCGCGGCTGCCGTCATCGCTGCGCGATAACCCCACCGCCCTCCGGGCGAGGGAGGAAATTCGCGCAACGAATGCGGAGCTTTCCTCCCTCAGTCGCGGAGCGGCTGGGGGAGGTGGATCGGCGCGTCTTCGCGGCGAGACGGAGGGGGCAGCCGCTGGCGGATGGTTGGTGGAATTTGGGGGATCGAAGCTGCTGATGGTCCGGCGGCTGCCCCCTCCGTCAGCCGCGCAAGGGCGCGCCTGCCACCTCCCCCGCCCTTCGGGCGAGGGAGGAAAAGCGCTGGTTCAGGCTGGGCGCTTGGGCGCGGTGGATCGCTGGCGGGTCCTGCGGGTCTTTGGAGGCAGCCGATGCAGGATCGTTTCGAGCACGCCCTGGAGGTTGGTGTGGACTTCCGAATTCCAGAACCGGATGACTGTCCAGCCTTCGCGTTCGAGAAATGCTGTGCGCCGGGCGTCGTGGCGCCGTTCGTCCGGACTGGAGTGCGTCTCGCCATCGAGTTCGATGACCAGCTTGTGGCGGCGGCACGCAAAGTCCGCGACATAGGGGCCAATCGGATGCTGGTGAACGAAGCGATGGCCGCCCAGCGCGTCGTCCTGCATCCTCGACCACAGGATGATTTCAGCCGGCGTCATTTTGCGGCGCAGGTCGCGGGCGCGCTTCAGCGTCCTGTATTTCGTCTTCAACGGCTGCCCCAATTCCAGGCCCGACCAAGGGTTCGGCCTGAGCCGGGAAAAATCAAGTGCGTCCCGGTCCGACACTACTGCCGCAGCTCCATGATCAGCCGGGTGAGGTCGTCGTGGTCGGGGCGACGGGGGATGCCGGAGGCGGGGCCGTGGGCGTCCCAGTAGGGGGTCCAGAGCTGGTCCCAGACTTCGGGGTCGACGGCGAGGCGGAGGCGGAGGGAGTCCGGCTTGCGCTTGGCGAAATTCGTCTCGACCCACTGGTAGGCGCAGAAGGCCAGGCTGCGCGGCGGCACGGAGTTGGCGTAGCTGGCGAACTGCATGATCTGGGGCCGCAGGTCGGGCTGCAGCATGACTTCGAAATTGGCGCGCTCGCCGACCGGGCTTTCGATGCGGAACAGGATGCACCGGCCGAACAGGACCGGCATCCAGTAGCGGGCGATGCAGTGCTTCATCTCGCGGCCCTCGGCCTCGATGATGCGCGGGTCGATCAGCGGCGTGATGCGGCAGAAGCCGACCTTCGAGGGCGAGACGATCTCCGCCGGCATGTGCGAGAGGTCGAGCGCGACGCCGAAGAGAAGTTCGTTGAACCACTCTCCCGCACCGGCGGCGGCCTGCGTCCACAGCGCGGTGGGGCTCCATGGCCGGGCGATGAATTTCGAGGCTTCGTGCTGGCTGTTGCGCGAGAAGAAGGCGTGGGCGGCGAGCAAGGCGGGGCATTCCCGCTCGACAGCGCGGTGCGGCGTGCGGTCGGAGCAGGTCCACAGGGCGAAGTCGAACGGGGCTTTCTCGACGGCGTCGAACAGGCGGGCGATCCAGATGCGCGAGGTGTCGTGATTGTGCGGCAGGCGGCGCACGGCCATCGCATAGGCGCCGGGGATGGGCTCCGCGAAGGTGAGCTGGACGGGGATGGAGCGGCGGAAGGATTCCGGCGGAAAGCGGCGCAGCCATTCCGGCATGTCCAGCGCCTCGGCGATGTCGCGCAGCGGTCGCCCTGCCCGGATGGCGCACTCGGCTTCAAAGCGGCCGAGCAGCGAGCCGCGCTGGGTCGCAAGGGCGACGCAGGCGGCGGGGAAGGACGCCAGCAGGTCGGCCTGGCGCGGATGCTCGGCTGCGAACCGGCGCAGGGCGCGGCGGAAGGGGGCGTGATAGCGGCTGATGGCGTCTGCGGCGGCGGCAGGCAGGGCTGCCGCGGGGCGGACTGTCGCGGGGGATTCCATGCGCGATGCCCGCGGGCCTAGCTGGCGCGGCGGCGGGCGCGGGGCCCGGCCTGGCGAGCCGTCTTTGTGGCGCCACAAATGCCCTGGATCCTATACATGCGCGTCTCCCGATTTTCTGTTGTGGAAATTTGAAATCACGGAAAACCGGGGGCAGTCGAAGCCATTAGTCTTGCGAAACGCCTGTGCGTTTCGGGCATGTGCGCGAAGCATGTGCGCCGGGGGCGCCCACGGCGGATTGGGGCGGAAAGTTCGCACGAAAAATGTCAAACTCGTTTGCGTGCCTCGCGCGCGCGCAGCATGCTAGGTTGCAGATCGGTAGAGTCGTTGGGGGGCGCCGCGGAGTGTCCGATGTCAGGAGCCGACGAAGAGCCGCAGCGAGGGCGGCCAGTCGAAACCCAGCCAATCCGAAGGCGCGCAATAGCGGCGCTCGGAATTGAGCGGTTGGTGCAAGCACATCTCTCAATCCAGCAAGCGTTCGAGACCCACCTCGTGAACCCCAGGGGCGACTGGAAGGAGAAGGAGAATACGCGGAACAAGATCGAACAGTTCACCTGCCTGCACGGGCTCTACATCCTGCTGGTGCTCTACAAGGAAAGGCTGCCGGCCGAGGTCCTGCAGGCCGTCGGCTGGCAGCGGTGCTTCAACAAGGAACAGCCATCAACCAAGGCGGAGCTGGCGCGCCTGCTGGCCCGCAAGCAGGGCGCGATCCCCAAGGAGAGCAAGCTGATGTCCGACACGCACCGCGGCCGTGTGCACCGCGTGATCGAGCCGGCGCTGGCGCTGGGCCTGGTCAAAGACTGTTCGCCCAACAAGGACAGGGACAAGAGCAAGGGCGGGCAGCGCTGCGAAATCCGAGCCACCGACAAGCTGGTCAAGATCATGGACGAGGTCGGCATCACGGTCGCAGCCCTGTTTGGCGACCACGAGGGCGACCACGAGAATGACAATCCGGAGGTGGGCTGGTGAAAGACGACTACTTCATCTCCTGTCGCTCCGGCGACGATCAGGGAGTTGCGGGGGCGTTTCGCCGGTGGATGCGGGAGGAGGACCAGCCGCCCCCTGAGTCCATTCCGATCCCGCTTTCAGGCCCGGACGAGGTTGGCGCACAACGGGTGTCCAAGGCCTGCGCGGCGTGGGACGAGCGTATCTGGATGGAGTTGCGGGATTCCCGCACGGTGATCGCGATCTGGACACCGATGCCGATGCTGTTGTCCTGGTCCCGCCAGGAGTTCAGGGCGTTCAGGCATGCGCCGGCGGCGTCGTGTGCGCTTCCTGACGCTTCCCTCCACTCGCGAGCGTTTCCTTCCTATCCCTTCCTTGCCGAGCTGCTGGGTGACGCAGCAAGACTGCAGCGGCTGAGGGCCAGCGCCCGCAAGCATGCAACGGACATGGCGGAGGAAGATTTTGGATCACGATCCCTGTCATTCCTGTGCAGGACGATCGGATCATTGCTGACGAACCGGGCCTACATGCGGCGGCATCACCCATTGTACTTGCGACACTTTGGAGGCGCCCCACCCTGCAAGGAACTTGGATTTGGCTGCGATGTTGACGCGTTCAGCGGATTCGAGACGCTGAAACGGCATGAGGCGCCTTCCCGGCAGAATTCGAGGAGCGCAATCGTCTTGCGCGGCGGGGGCGGAGCGGGAAAATCGCTGCTGATCTGGCAATACGCGCGGACGCTTGAGCGCTTCTCCGAGGCCATAGAACCTCCCGAAGCATTCCTGAGTTCGGGGTATTCAACAGCCCAGCGATCGGATTTTCTTCTCCACGATTTCAAGTCTCTCCTCGCCAAAATCGAAATTCTCACGGTCAATGGACGGCTGCTCCATCCGCCCCTGGCGCAAGTCAACGGCCTGATGGAGGCGGAACGAAAACCGGAACGAGATCGACAATCGCGGCTTCTTGGAAAACTCGGGTCACTGGGTCTGGGGGATGCCGCAACTGCTCTTTTCCAGCTTTGCAAGCAAACCGCTTCCGATTTTGCCGAAGTCGCCAGGACGATTGGAGAGACGGCCGGTCCGGGCCAGGCAGACACCCAAGATGACAATTCCACAGCACACGATCGAGACAGATTTTTGCGTCCTGGATTGGCGGCCAGTCGACGCCGCGCCCATTATGATTTCGGCAGAAGGCCTCCGGCCGAACGCCATAGACGGACAGTCGAGACAGTACGAAAAACCCGGCCGGTCCTTGCGCTCCGGCCAAAACAGCGGTCGGAGAATGTCGTTTATCTGGACGAGCGGCTTGCCCGCCGGTCGAATGCGCTGGAGCGTGTCGGCGCGCCGCTGAGCCGCGAGTTCCGTCTCAATGCCTTCGAGCGAAGATGGCTGGCAGGGCGGGCGCGACAGACAAGGCTGAAGCTATCCACTCATCCACACATGGAAGCCTTCACCGGAAGCGCGCGCCCACGAGCGACCGGGCGAATACTGGAATTTCCTTCGGCGAGGCCGTCGCCAGGCGCGAGGCCGAAGGATGACGATTGCGACGAGACCTGACGCGCTGGGCTGACGCCGCGAACCTAGTTGCCGGCCTTGCCGTCCTGCTCGTCCACTTTCTGGACGACGGCGCCGACGGCCGCGCCCACGGCGGCGCCGATTGGTCCGGCGACAACGAGGCCGGTTGCTGCGCCGGTGGCGGCGCGCGATTCCATCGTTGACCCGCACCCGAACAAGCGCGATCGCGGCAAATATTGCGAGACAGGAAAGCCTGGTCATGATCAGCCCCTTGAGGTCCGGACAGACGTCTTGGACGGGGGCCTTCTACAGTCGAATCGCTGCGGGATCAAAACGCCGCTGGCTGGAAACGCCGGCGCGCAAAGAGAGAGCCGGGCCCGGACTTTCGTCCAGAACCCGGCCCAGCGCCCCAGCTTACCACAGGTGGCTGCAAGTACCTGTCAGTTCTTCTTGTCAGCTTCGTTGACGACTGCGCCGACGCCCGCGCCGACAGCAGCGCCGACCGGACCGGCGATCACGAGGCCAGTTGCGGCGCCCGTGGCCGCGCGCTGTTCCATGTTGTGGCCGCAGCCGGCGAGAAGGGCGAAGCCCAGAAGTGCCGCTGCGGGCAGAAAGGTGGCCGACGTGATGGTCATGGGAAGCTCCAATGATCCTATGTAAGTTGAGCAACCAACTCCTTGCGGCCTGTGAGGTTCCGGTTTTCCGGGCTGAAGTCGCTTGACGGCACGTCCCCGTCGCAGCCACGCCACAGTTCGGCTAAACTTGGTCAAGGTTTTCGGGTTTATGGGCCGGGCGTTAGAAAACAGGGGCCGGGACGGCCTGTCGGAGACCCATATGCGCCGCAGCGCAAATATCCTTTTCAGCCTTGCCCTTCTTGGCGCCCTTGGCCTTGCGGCAGGCGCGCAGGAGGGCCGGCCCTGGACCACCACGCTGAAATGGCCGGACGGCAAGGAAATTCAGTGGCGAGCCAACGATGCGCCGGCCTGCGAGGGGTCAGATGTCGAACTGCGGGTGGCCAACAACTCGTTGTCGGCCGGCACGGCCAGGATCAACTCGGTGACCTTCGCCTGCGCCAAGGGCGAGGCGACGGGGGCGGGCCGCACTCTGGGCAGCATCGCGGCGGGATCGGCGGCGGCGGTGAGCCCCTTCACCTGCGCGTGCGCGGAAAAGGGCGGCGTCATCGACGTGAAGGCGGTCGATCTCGAATTCCTGCGTGAGGGCGCGGGCTCGGAGGTGAGCACCAATGGCTGCACCTATACCGGCAGCTACGCCAACGGCCAGCGCAGCGGCCCGGGCGTTTATGCGTGCTCGACCGGCTACAGGTATGACGGCGGCTGGCTGCTCAACCTGCAGAACGGCCGTGGCGTCGAGACGCTGTCGGGCGGACAGAAGTACGAAGGCGAGTTCGTCAACGGCAAACGCCAGGGCGCGGGCAAGATGACCTATGCCGACGGCTCGATCTATCAGGGCGAGTTCCGCGACGGCCGGCGCGACGGCACGGGCTCTGCGAAGTTTCCCGACGGCGCCGAATACATCGGCGAGTGGAAGGCCGACCGCCGCATGGGCCATGGCACCTATTCCGGGCCCGGCCAGAAGTGGAGCTTCGATGGCGAGTGGGTGAACGACCAGCGCACGGGCCCGGGCAAGCTGACCTTCACTGACGGCTCCTATGTCTATGACGGACCTTTCCGGAACGAGATGCGCGAGGGCGAAGCCATGGTCTCGTTCGGCGACGGACGCGTGTTCCGCGGGACGTTCCTCGCGGACAATCAGGTCGGCAAGGGCGTGCTCACCTTCCCGGATGGCCGCAGGATCGAGGGCGAGTTCAAGGACTACAGCCCCAACGGCGCCGGCGTGGAAACCGGCCCCGCCGGCACCTACACGGGGACATGGTCCAAGGGTCTGCTCGAAGGCCAGACCATCGCAGTGTACGGCGACGGGTCGCGCTTCGACGGCATGTATGCCGGCGGCAAGCGCAACGGCGTCGGCGTCGAGACCCGCCGTGACGGCACGAAGATGGAATGCCGCTGGCTCAACGACCAGCCGCAGACGCCGTGCAACCAGATCACCAAGGACGGCAAGCGCATCGAGTTCCGGACGCCGGGCAAGCGGAATTAGGATTTGGCCTGTGAAGCGGACGCGGCGCCGCCTCGGGGCGGTGCGGACGACGTCATGGCCGATGCAGGCGCCATCACTTCCAGTCGGCGCTGACGCGCTGGGCGATCATCGTCTTGATCTGCGGCTGGAACTCGGCCCAGACCTCGTTCGCCGCCGCCTTCTTCTGTTCGGGCGTCACCAGCCGTTTCTGGAACAGGCGGTAGGTCTTCTTGCGGGCATAGAAGCGCACGTCGTTGTGCTCGGTGTCGCGGAATTCGCCGGCGTGCAGGTCCGAGACGGTGTGCTTGGGAAAGAAATAGATCTCGGTGTAGCCGCGCATGCTTTCGTCCTGCCAGTTCAGGCCCTGCTTGTAGAAGTATTCGAGCCGGCGCTCGTGCTGGTCGGCGTGGAAGCTGGAGCGGACAGAGCGGAAGCAGACGGCGTGGCGGCCATCCGGCGTCCAGTCCTCTCCGAAGACGTAGAGTTCGTCATGCTTGAAGGCGATGGTGAGGAAGCCGATGTACAGCAGCCGGCCAGGCTCGGGGCTCTTTTCGCCATAGACCACGACCAGTGGCCAGTCGCCCTCGATGAAATCCTTGCCCGAGAGCACGCGGCGCAGCCAGCCGGAGATCGGCAGGTTCTCGATGAAGATACGCGAGATATCGGCGCTGGCCTGGAACAGCAGGGCGATACCCGAAACAACAAGCACGGCGAGCCCGTTCTGGACGAGGCCTTGCTGCTGGTCGAGCAGCTTGCCGTACCAGGTGAAGAGAGTGGGCAGGTCGTTGAGATGGCTGATGAGGAAATAGCTCAGCGACGCGATGCCGAGGTACACCAGCAGGTGTATCGACCGGTAGTGCATGAGCTTTCCCCGTTTCGTCCCGCACAACGATGCTCACATGCGGAAGACGCCGGACGCAAGCGGCCCGCTGCGCCCGAACCCAAACTGTCGAGCCGCCGAAACGAATACGCCGCAGCCCTGCAGCCGCGGCGATTCGATTTCGCAGACTGTCGGTCCTATTGTTCGTCGCGATCGCCGACACGCGCGTTGGACTTGCCGCTGCGGTCGTTGGCGCGGCCGCCTTCGAGGATGCCGTGCAGGCCATAATTGCCCTCATGGCAGGCGTATTCGTAGACATTGCTGTTGACGCGGTTGAGGCCGACCTCGCCTTTCCAGACCTGGCTGTAGAGCGCCGGATCGATGACTTCGAACTCGTAGAGGACCTGGGTGTCGGAATAGCGAGTGAAGCGCTCGATGATCTTGCCGCCTTCTGTGAGCTGCACCTGGCCGCCGCCGTTCGGGTTGATGTTGATCGTCTCGACAACCAGCGTGTCGCCCTCCCACCAGCCGATCGAGTCGCCGAGATAGGGGTTCAGCGCCTTCGGCCTGTGCTTGCCGCCGAGCGGGATGATGCGGGCGTCGTGGTTCATCTCCACCACGATCACGACCGAGTCCTTCGACTGCACGATCTGATAGTTATTGTTGTAGAGCACGTTCATCATCGGCGGGCCGCCCGAGCCGCCGAAGCCGACGATGCAGCGCTCGCCCGCGCCACGCTCTTCGGGATTGTCATAGCCCGACCCGCGGCCCTGCCCGCGCTGGGTGCGCATGCCGGCGAGAAGCTTGCGGCCCTCGTCGGAGAACGGAACCGAGCCGGAGGGCGGATCGACGATCCAGGATGTGCGCCATGTGCCCTTGACGTTGGCGAGGCTGGAGCCCGGGTCGATCCAGAACGAGTTGTAGCCGCGGCCGGAGGCTAGGTCCTTGCCGTCGAGCTTGCCGTCCGTGATCTTCTGGTTGTCGTCGGTGGCCTGGCGGATGTTCGACGGATCGGTCTTGCGCGCGATCTCGGCTTCCTCGTCGTTGAGGATCAGCGTCTTGAACTTGCCGGATCGTGTCATGCGCGTGTTGGAGGCGTTCGACCACACGCCGGTGAGATCCGGCTGTCCGATGGCGAGGCGCGGGGCGACATAGCCCGCTGCGACGCGGTCGCCTTCCCTGGCAGGCTTGAGGTTGTGCACCTCGACGCGGGCGCCGGTTTGGGCGGCCGCCTGGGCCAGGGCGGCAGGGGCTGCTGCAAGCGCCAGGGCAGCAGCAAGGGCCGCCAGCGAAGCGTGACGCGCACTCGTCATTCGGTCTCTCTCCCTGAACCGCATTTGGGTCTTACCGCATCGGGGCCGGCTCACGCGCCCGCAGTCTTGTCTCACGGCCAGAATCGCCCGCCTTCGATCCCGAAGGACTCGGGGGCTACTCCTTGTCGTCGCCATCGACGTTGTTGTTCCTGCCCGCACGGTCGCCGGCGCGGCCGCCTTCCAGGATGCCGAGCAGGCCATAATTGCCCTCGTGGCAAGCGTACTCGTAGAGGCCAGGCGCAGCGTTCAGCGACATCTGGCCCTTCCAGACCTGGGTGTAGAGTTCCGGATCGTTGACCTCGAACTCGTAGAACACCTGCTTGTCGTTGTAGCGCGTGAAGCGCTCGATAATCTTGCCGGACGAACTGAGCTGCACGCTGCCGCCGCCGCGCTGCATGTTGACCGTTTCGACCACGAGTGTGTCGCCATCATACCAGCCGACCGAATCGCCCATCCAGGGCGCCAGAACGCTCGGCTTGTGCGTGCCATTGATCGGGATGATTCGAGCATCGTGGATCATCTCGGACTCGATGACGACATGGTTCGGAGACTGTGTGATCCGTGTGGTGTTGTTGTAGAGGTAGTTGCCGATCGGCGGGCCCGACGTGCCGAGGATGATGCAGCGCTCGTTAAGGTTGCGCTCCTCCGGGTTGTTGTAGCCGTAGCCATTGACGCGCGCAGGGGCAGCGCCGCCTCCGCCGCGACGGCCGCCGGCGCCAGACCTGGTCGGCACCTGCCCGTTGGCGGGTTCGACGATCCAGGAGGTGCGCCACGTGCCCTTCACCAGGGCGTAGTTGTTGCCCGGATCGATCCAGAACGCATTGTAGCCGCGACCGGACTGCAGATCCTTGCCGTCGAGCTTTCCGTCGGACTGCTTCTGGTTGTCGTCAGTCGCCTGGCGGATGTTCTGCGCATTGGAGGCGCGGGCCTTCATGGCCTCATCGTCCGTCATCACCAGGTTCTTTGCGCTGCCCGAGCGGCGCAGCGAGGTGTTGGAGGCGTTGGACCACACGCCGGTGATGTTCGGGCGGCCATCGGCGAGGCGCGGAATCCTGTAGCCGGGTTCGGACATCGGGGCATTGATCGCCGCCTTGTCGATTTCGGGGCCGGCCTGGGTGACGCCGGACTTCATGTCGCCGAAATTGATCCCGGCTGCCTGGGCAGACGCCGTCTCCGCCCCCGCAAGAGCGAGCGCCGCCACCATGGCCGCCAGTGAGATGTGTCGCAGACGGGTCATGTGGCTCTCCCTCGTCCGGGTTCGACGGCCCGGTTCGCAATCACTGTTACGCTGATAAATGCCGAATCCGTCGTGGAACGACAAGGCGCGCGAATGCCGCTGGCGGATAGCTCGCGTCGAAGTGACCGGCGGAGCCAACCTGCAACGGTCAATTCGGGGCTTTCAGGCGCTTCAGTTGGTCGGAAACGCGCGTCGCGGCGACTGCGTCGGCCATCACGGCATCATACGTGCAGGACGCGAATTTCGCCTGGCTGTCGCGGTAGCCGGTGTTGAAGCGCATGCGGAGCTGGCCTGCGAACGGACTCCTGTCGCCCTCGCGAAGGACAATGTCCTTCATCTGCGCCCGCCATTTCCCGTCGGCGGTGTTGCAGCGCTTGTGAATGCCGTGCGCCTCGCCCAGCGCGTTGGCCAGGTCCAGCAGCGCCGGACGTTGCGCCGGCGGAACCGGCTCGGCCAGCGCGGGGGCGGCAAGGACAAGACCTGCGGCGAGGAGCACGAAGCAACGCATCATCGCTGAAGCTGGTTCGTCATGTGGCCCCGTCAAGGATGGCCTGCACCAGGGCGACGGCTTCGGGCGAATCCCACTTGGCCGGATATTCCAGCCGCACCACTTCCTTCCCGTCCTTGCCGTAGATGATGGTGGTCGGGAAAGCGCCGGACTTGGCGTCCGCGTTCACGTTGTAGTTCTCATCGTAGTAGAACGGCAGCACGCCGCTGGTGAGCTTGGTGAACAGCTTGTTTGCCGACTCGCGGGCGTTGGGATAGCCCGCCGCTACGGGCGCCACGACCACATCCTTGCCGGCGAAGGCCGTCTGCAGGGCGGCCAGGGTCGGCATCTCCTCGACGCAGGGAGCGCACCATTCCGCCCAGATATTGTAGACCACCACCTTGCCCTTCTGCTCGGCGAAGGTGTGCGGCTTGCCCTCGTGCATCGACGAACTGGGAGACCGGCAGGGCGAGGTCGTCATGGCTGAAGTCGAGCTTGTCGAACTGGCCGGTCTTGAACTTTTCCAGTCCTCCGGCTGCCATCGCGGTCCCGGGCGGGGCGGCGCCCGGCGCCGCGGCCTGGGCGCCGTCTGTGGAAGCCGCCTGGTCCGGCTGGCAAGCGACCGCGAAGAGTGCGAGAAGCGCGGCGAAAGCGGGTTTAAGGGTCATGACCAAGCGTCCCGAGAGTAACAGCATGTGGGGCGGCCGGTTTTCGGCCCGGCCCGACCAGATCATGGAGGCGATAAACGCATCCATCGACACGGACAAGCGCCTGGCCGCCCAGGATATTGCCGGATCGAAAGCCCATGCCGCCATGCTCGCGGAAACGGGAGTGATCTCGAAGGCCGACGCCAAGGCCATCAGCGAGGGCCTCGACCAGATCCAGGCGGAGATCGAAGGGGGAAAATTCCAGTTTTCCAAGGCGCTGGAAGACATTCATATGAATGTGGAATCCCGCCTGAAGGAGATCGTCGGCGAACCTGCCGGACGGCTCCACACGGCCAGATCACGAAACGATCAGGTCGCCGTGGATTTCCGCATGTGGGTCAGGAGCGCCTGCGCCGTGCGGCAGGACCAGATCACAGCGCTGATGAAGGCCCTGCTCGTCCAGGCCGAGGCTCATGCCGCCACCGTCATGCCCGGTTTCACGCACCTGCAGACCGCGCAGCCCGTGACCTTCGGCCACCATATGCTGGCCTATGTCGAGATGCTCGACCGCGACCGCGGACGGTTTGGCGATGCGGTCGTTCGCATGAACCAGAGCCCGCTGGGGGCGGCGGCGCTGGCCGGCACCGGCTTTCCGATCGACCGCCACATGACGGCGAAGGCGCTGGGGTTCGATGCGCCCATGGCGAACTCGCTGGATGCTGTCTCGGCGCGCGACTTTGCGATCGAGGCGCTCGCCGCCGTCGCGATCTGCGCGCAACACCTCTCGCGCCTCGCCGAGGAGATCGTGATCTGGTCTTCGGCGCAGTTCGGCTTCGTGAAGCTGTCGGATGCGTGGTCGACGGGTTCGTCGATCATGCCGCAGAAGCGCAACCCAGACGCCGCCGAACTGGTGCGCGCCAAGTCGGGCAAGGCAATCGGCTCGCTGGTGCAGCTCTTCACCATCATGAAGGGACTGCCGCTCGCCTATTCGAAGGACATGCAGGACGACAAGGCGACGACGTTCGAGGCGTTCGACGCGCTCGACCTGTCGTTGCAGGCGATGACCGGCATGATCTCGACCATGACGCCCAATGTGGAGCGCATGCGCGCCTCGGCCAGCAGCGGCTTCTCGACGGCGACCGATCTTGCCGACTGGCTGGTGCGCGAACTCAACATCCCGTTCCGCGAAGGCGCACCACATCACCGGCGCCGCCGTGAAGGCTGCCGAAACGGCCGGCGTCGCCCTGCCCGACTTGGCCCTGGCGACGCTGCAGAAGCTCGAGCCGCGGATCACTGACAAAGTATTCGCGGTGCTGACGGTCGATGCGTCGGTGGCGTCAGCCGCCAGAGCTATGGCGGAACCGCCCCGGTCCGCGTCCGCGAACAGGTCGCGGCGTGGAAGGAGAAGCTGAAGTAAGGCTCAGTAGAGATTGTCCTTCGCGTCCTTCTCCAGAGCGACGTCGATCTGGGCCGGCTCCATGTCGAGCTTCAGCTGGTCGCGGTAGATTTCGCCGGCCGTCGGGAAGGCGGTGCGGTCGACATAGCGGTCGGGATTCCACAGCTCGGCGCGCTTGATGGCTTTCTGGCAGTGCAGATAAGCCTCGGTTACCTCGATCAGCATCACAGAGCGCGGCGGTTTTCCATCCGCCGTGAAGCGCTGCATCAGTGTCGGGATCGGTCGTCACGCGCGCGAAGCCGTTGACGCGCAGCGCGTCTTCGAAGCCGGGGATGAAGAAGAGCAGGCCCACGCCGGGGTTGCGGGTGATGTTGGTGAGCGAATCGAGGCGGTTGTTGCCAGGCCGGTCCGGCATGGCCAGCGTCTTCTCGTCGATCACGTGCACAAAGCCCGGCTCGCCGCCGCGCGGGGACACGTCGCCTGCGCCGTCGGCGCCGCTGCTGCCCATGCAGAGGAAGGGCGACAGGCCGATGAAGTGCGCAAAATGCTGGTCGATCCGGGCGATATCCTTGCCCACCGCCCCGCCCGCCGGTTTCTTGTAGACGCCGCGCAGGCCGGCTTCGTCTGTCAAAACAGTCATGAGCGCTTCTTTCGCAACCTGAATTCGCATCCGGAGCAGCTAGTGTAGGGCTGCTGCCATGGTCCTGTCAGCAGGGAGGCAATTGACACCGCGACCCGCGCCGCTGATCAGCATGGGACTGGGCTTCTACGGAGAGTTCCGCCGTGATCCGCATCGCCTTCGTGCTTGGCTTGTCGGTCCTGTCGCTGGCCGCCTGCGGCCTGCGCGGCGCGCTGGAGCGTCCGGTCCCGCTCTGGGGCAACCCGCCCGACGAAGGACCGCTCGACCCGCGCAACATCAAGAAGGCCGAGGACGAGGCCAAGGCGAAGAAGGCTGCGGAAGAGGCCGCGCGGAATGCGCCAGCGCCGCCGGCCCAGCCTGTGACGCCGCAGTAGCAGGTCTACTCCGCCGCTTGGGATGGCATGGGCGCGAGCCTCAGGCCGAGCGCGCCCAGCACTTTGAGCACCGTCGACAACTCCGGGTTCCCCTGATCGCTTAGCGCACGATAGAGAGCCTCGCGCGTAAGCCCCGTCTCCTGCGCAAGGCGCGTCATGCCGTAGGCCCGCGCGGCGTCGCCGATAGCCGCGGAGATCAGTTGCGCATCTCCATCTTCGAATGCCGCTTCGAGATAGAGCGAGATTCGTTCCGGCGTATCGAGCGCCGATCCCACATCCCACGCGCGCGTGACAGCCATGCCTACACCTCCTTCGACAGCGCAATCGCCTGCCGGATGTCGCGGTCCTGCGTGCTCTTGTCGCCGCCGACCAACAATATGGCCAACGCCTCGCCACGCTGAACGAAATAGATACGATAGCCAGGACCGTGATGGATGCGCATCTCGCTCACTCCCTCGCCCACCGGCTGCACATCGCCGGGATTGCCAAGCGACAGTCGCCTGATCCGCGCAAGAACCTTGGCTCGGCCTCGCTCATCACGCAGGTCCGCGAACCACTGCGAGAAGCCTTCGGTCTCTCGAATCTCGGTGATCGTGACTGTAACTTATAAGTTACATACAACGAGTTGCGTGTCAAGCACGCCCTCCCCGGTTGGCCCCGCCTATCCTCCTAGACGCGCAGCAGCGGTCAATACCCACGAGACCATGAGGCCGATGTCGCGAGGCGCGCACCGGGGTGACACCGCGCCCGCCATCGCGTACCTCGCAGCGAACCTGAGCCGGACCCCGCGCCCATGCATCACTTCGCCTACCGCAATGGCATCATGCACTGCGAGGACGTGTCGCTGGAGGCGGTGGCGCGCGAGCTGGGGACGCCGGCCTATGTCTATTCCGACGCGACGCTGCGCCGGCACTACAGCGTACTCGCCGGGGCGTTCGGAAAGAGCAACCTGCTGATCGCCTACGCGATCAAGGCCAACTCCAATCTCGGCGTGATGGCGACGCTGGCCTCGCTGGGCGCTGGCGCGGACGTGGTTTCGGGCGGCGAATTGATGAAGGCGATGGAGGCGGGCGTGCCCGCCAACCGGATCGTCTTTTCAGGCGTCGCCAAGACGGAAGCAGAGATGCGCCTCGGACTGGGGCGCGGCATCCACCAGTTCAATGTCGAGAGCCGGCCAGAGCTTCATCGCCTGTCGCGCATCGCGAGTGAAATGGGAAAGACCGCGCCGATCGCATTCCGCGTGAATCCGCATGTCGAAGCTGGCGGCCATGCGCACATCTCGACGGGCACGCCCGAGAACAAGTTCGGCATCGCCTGGCACGAGGCGGAGGATTTCTACGAAGAGGCGATCAACCTTCCGGGCATCCAGCCGGTCGGCATCGGCGTCCACATCGGCAGCCAGATCATGCGGGTCGAACCGCTGCGCACGGCCTGGGACAAGATCGTGGCGCTGGCCCGCTCCCTGCGGGCGCGCTCTTTCCCCATCACGAGAGTCGATTTCGGCGGCGGGCTCGGAGTGCCTTACAGGGACGGCGAGGACCCCGACAGCCCGACCATCTACGCCCAGCATGCACGAGAGGCGCTCGGCGACCTCAACGTGCAGCTGATCCTGGAACCTGGACGGTTAATCGCCGGCAATGCCGGAGTTTTGATCAGCCGGGTCGAGTACATCAAGGAGCGGGACGGACGCACATTCGTGGTTCTGGATGCGGGCATGAATGACCTGATGCGGCCTGCCCTTTATGGCGCCTACCACGAGGTGCTGCCGGTCAAATCTCCCGCATTGGGGGCTCCCAGGGGCGCTGTCGACCTTGTGGGACCCATTTGCGAGAGCACGGACCGCTTCGCCAAGGACCGGTCCATGCCCCCCCTGAAAGAGGGCGACCTGGTGGCCTTCATGACAGCGGGCGCATACGGCGCCACATTGTCGTCCCAGTATAATTCGAGACCCCTGGTTGCAGAGGCGCTGGTTCGAGGCGATGCTTGCGTTGTCGTCCGGCGCCGCCCGACGTTCGAAGAAATGATCGCCCTGGAACGGGCCCCGGATTGGATCGCGAGTGGCTGACGGATTCGGTCTAAGAGAGAAGCTGGACGCCCGGATCGCCGGAGCGCGCCGCAGCCTCTTCTGGCCCGCTCTTGTCCGCGCCATCGGCCCCACCGCCCTCTGGCTCGGCGCCTTCCTCATCTTCTGGCTCACCGGCCTCTATGGCGCGATGCCGCTCGAGGCGCAGGCGACCGCCGGGGTGATCTTCTGGGTCGGCCTCGCCGCCATGGTGCTGGTCAGCCTGCGCGTCTGGAAGGGACCTTCCGACGACGACGCCCGCGACCTGATCGACAGCACCATCGAAGGCCGTCCCCTGTCCGCCTGGGCGGATCGCCCGGCGCGCACCGACCAGCAGACCTGGAAACTCTGGCAGGCGCACCGCGACCGCATGGCGGCGCTGGCCGCGAAGATCGGCAAACTCGACGTCGCCCCGCAGTGGAAACAGGCGGATCCGTTCTGGCTGCGTGCGGTTGCGCCGGCGCTGGTGCTGATCGCGGTGATCGTCGCGGGCGCGGCGACGCCGGACCGTGTGTGGAAGGGCCTGTTCCCCGATTTCGGCGCGCTGGTCGGCGCGCACAAGCTGACGATCGAAGCATGGATCACGCCGCCGCCCTATACGGGCTCGGCGCCCTTCGTGTTGACCTCGGGCGAAGCGGTGAAGGTTCCCGAGCATTCAGAGATCACCCTGCGCGCCATCGGACCAGTCCGGCCGCAGGTGAAGATCTTTCCCGAAGGCCAGCTCGGCGCGACGCTGCATCCGCAGGCCGGACTTGATGGGGCGTACGAAGCCAAGATCGAAGTCGACCGTCCGATGCGGGTGGTGGTGGACGCCTGGGGCGAGCGCGCGAGCTTCCCCTTCACCATCATCCCGGACACGACGCCGACCGTTTCCTTCGTCGAGCCGCCCAAGCTGGGCGAGGGCGACCGCACCGACTTCAAGTACAAGCTGGCGGACGATTACGGCGTCGAGAAGCTGGAGCTGGTGTTCATCCGCACCGACACGCCGGCCGAGGCCGGCACGGTGGAAGACGCCGGCACGGTGATCGACACCGTGACGCTATCGCCCAAGGAAGAGGAAGGGGCGTTCTCGCAGGACCTGGTGCGACATCGCTGGGCCGGGCTCGACCTGAAGGTGAAACTGCGCGCGACCGATGCGTCGGGCGCGTTCGGCGAGAGCGCCGTGGTCGACTATCACCTGCCGGAGAAGATCTTCCTGCAGCCGATCTCGCGCGCCGTACAGGAAGAGCGCGCCACGCTGCTGCGCGAATGGCGGCCCTACACGATCCCCGAGGGCGAGGATGATTTCACCGCTGTCAAAGGCCGCGGCTATGACGCCTTCGCCGCCGAAGCCGCCTCGCGCATGCGCTACGCGCCCGAGGGCGTGAAACTGGCCGCGCTGATGATCGACAGCCTCACCTATGCGCCTGGCGAATACTTCCAGGACCCGATCATCTTCATGGGCCTGCGCAATGCGCGCGCCATCATCGATTCCGCCCGCTCGAAGGAAGAGGCCGACTCGGCCGAAGGCCTGCTGTGGGACATCGCCCTGCGCGCCGAATACGGCAGCCTCGCCGACGCGACCGCCGCGCTTGAAGCCGCCCGCCGCGCGCTGGAAGACGCGCTGCGCCGCGGGGCCAGCGAAGACGAGATCAAGCGCCTGATGGACATGTACGAGCAGGCTGTCGAGAACTACCTCGCCGCCAAGATGGCCGAGGCGCTGCGCAACGGCAACGTGCAGGACGGTCCCGACCAGCAGGGCGGCCCGCAGGCCGGCGGCATGCAGATGGGCGATGACGAACTCACTCGCATGCTTCAGGCCCTGCGCGATCTTGCCGAGACCGGCGCACGCGACCAGGCCCGGCAGCTTCTCTCCGACATGCAGCGCCTGCTCGACCGCATGGAGAACATGCAGATCACGCGCGGACGCAGCGGCGGCGGCCAGCAGCAGGACGGTCCGATGAGCCGGGCGCTGAACCGTGCGCTGCAGGAGACCAACCGCGCGCTCAACGACCAGCGCGACCTCAACGACCAGACCGACCAGGCGCAGCGCGACGGCAGCCCCCAACGCGGCCAGCAGCTTGCCGACCAGCAGCGCGCCCTGCGCGAGCGCCTCGAACAGCAGCAGCGTTCCGGCGGCGGCCAGGGCCAGCAGCAACAACAGGGTCAAGGACAGCAGCAGGGCCAGCAAGGCCAGGGACAAGGACAGGGCCAGCAGGGCCAGCAGCCTGGACAAGGTCAGGGCCAACAACAAGGCCAGGGTCAGCCGGGCCAGGGACAAGGCCAGCAGCCCGGCCAGGGCCAGCAACAGGGTCAGGGCGGGCAAGGCAACCAGCCAGGCAACCGTCCCGGACAGGGCGGCCCGCAAGGCCAGGGCAACCAGAACGCCGATCGCGGGGGCAATGGCGGCGCGCCGGGCCGTCCGGGCGTCAACGCCGACGGCACCTATGGCCAGGAAAACGGCCGCAGCCGCCAGCTCCTCGGCAACGCCATCGAGATGCAGCGCAGGGCCGAGGATGCGCTGCGCCGCGGCGATTTCCAGGCTGCGCGCGAGGCCCAGCAGCAGGCTATGGCCGCACTGCAGGACCGCAGCAGCGAACTTGCCAAGCTGAACGACGAGAATGACCCGGAAGCGCGCGAACAGCGTGACCAGCGCGATATCCTTGGCCGGCTCAACAGCGGCGAGAGCGGCTATGGCGAAAACATCAAGATCCCGGACGAGGTGGAACGCGACCGGGCGCGCAACATCCGCGACGAGATCCGCCGCCGCGCCGGTAACCGGGCCCTCACCAAGGAAGAGCTCGACTACCTCAACAGGCTGCTGCAGTTCTTCTAGGACATCCCAGTGGCTCACGATCACGGCCACGACGAGGACGATCACGACAACGACCTCGATCCCATGGCCGCGCGCGTCCGCGCGCTTGAGACCATCCTCACGGAAAAAGGCCTGATCGACCCCGGCGCGATCGACGCCATCGTCGACATCTACGAGACGAAGGTCGGCCCACGGAATGGCGCCCGGGTCGTCGCCGAGGCGTGGAGCGACCCCGCCTTTGCCGACTGGCTGAAGCGCGACGCCACGGCGGCTATCGCCTCGCTGGGCTATGCAGGCCGGCAAGGCGAGCACATGCAGGCCGTGTTCAATACGCCGGACACCCACAACCTTGTCGTGTGCACGCTGTGCTCCTGCTATCCGTGGTCGGTGCTGGGGCTGCCGCCGGTCTGGTACAAGTCGCCGCCCTATCGCTCGCGCGCGGTCATCGATCCCCGCGGCGTGCTGGCGGAGTTCGGCCTCGACCTGCCCACGGACAGGCACGTGCGCGTGTGGGATTCGACGGCGGAGCTTCGCTATCTCGTCGTGCCGCTGAGGCCGCAGGGAACAGACGGCCTGTCGAAGGACGAGCTTGCGGCGCTGGTGACGCGGGATTCGATGATCGGGACCGGGTTGCCGCTGGCGCCTTCTCCACCAAGGACAGGGCCATGAACAGGCCACACGATGTCGGCGGGCAGATGGGCTTTGGACCGGTGGCGCCCGAGCCAGATGAGCCGTTCTTCCATGCAGAGTGGGAGAAGCGCGCGCTTGGCCTCGTTATCAGCGCCGGCGGCATGGGCGCGTGGACGATCGACGAGAGCCGGCACGCGCGTGAGAGCCTGGCGCCGGCGGTCTACTACGCTTCGAGCTATTACGAGATCTGGACGCGCGGGCTCGAGACGTTGCTGCAGCGGCACGGCTTCGTGACGGCGGCGGACCTAGCGGCGGGCCATGCGGTGGATCCGGGGCGGACGCCCAGGCGCTTGCTCAAGGCGGATCAGGCGGCCGCCGCCATGGCGCGCGGCGGTCCCTGCAACCGGGCTGTGACGACGCCGCCGAGATTTGCAGCAGGCCAGCGCGTGCGCGCGCGCAACATGCATCCAGAGCATCACACGCGCCTGCCTCGCTATGCGCGCGGGAGGATGGGCATGATTGAGGCGGTGCGCGAGGGCTATGTCCTGCCCGACAGCAATGCGCATGGCCGCGGCGAGAATCCGGAATGGGTCTACACGGTCGCCTTCACTGGCCGGGAACTCTGGGGCGGCGAGGCCGACCCTGCCCTCACCGTCAGCATCGATGCATGGGAGAGCTATCTTGAACCGGTCTGAGCCGCGCCTGCCGCCCGGCGCCGCCGAGCCCGTGT
Organism: uncultured Alphaproteobacteria bacterium; assembly: GCA_963718145.1. GTDB lineage: Bacteria > Pseudomonadota > Alphaproteobacteria > Caulobacterales > Hyphomonadaceae > UBA7672. The sequence continues at coordinate 417,720 of CAVQYJ010000023.1, forward strand.
TCGAGGAACCGTGGCAGGCGACGGCATTTGCGATGACCCTGCACCTGCACGAGCGCGGCCTGTTCGAATGGTCCGAATGGGCCGAGGCGCTGGGCGAGCAGGTGAAGTCCGGCGAGCCCTACTACGAATGCTGGCTGCACGCGCTGGAGACGCTGCTGGCGCGCAGGGCGCTGGCGCCGCCGCAGGAGGTAGAGCGCGTCGCGGCTGCATGGATACGCGCGGCGCACGCGACGCCGCACGGCCAAGCGATTGCCCTGGAGAATGATCCGGAGCACCTCTGACCATTGCTGGACGTCGTAATGCATGGTGCATTCAACAATGCTGATGATGCAAGGTTGGGGGATGCAGTCTGCCAGACGCTGTAATCATCGCAGGCGCAAATGGCGCCGGGAAGACGACGTTTGCGCGCCGCCTGCTGCCAGCCGTCCACCCCGGCTGCGCCTTTCTCAACGCCGATGAAATTCAGCGTGAGGGCCCTGCTTTCTCGACTCCGACGGCTGCCGGCCGCGAGTTGTTGCGGCGACTGGCGAATCGAGTTGCAGCGGCTGACAGCTTCGCTATCGAAACTACTTTGTCTTCCTCGATCTACGCTCGCCGGCTGCCATCCTGGCGACGTGGTGGGTACACAACCTGGCTGTATTTTCTGGAGGTCCGCACCGTTGATCTCGCTGTGGCGCGCGTAGCGCAACGTGTTGCTGCTGGAGGCCACAGCATCGCGGAAACAGACATACGCCGCCGGCATGCTCGGGGCCTGAAACTGTTTCCGGCCTACCTGGCGCTGGTAGATGCGTGGTATCATTTCCAAGTTGATCAGAAAGGCTCTGTCCTTGTCGCGTACCAAGACCCCTGACAATTGTCCGAAGGCGCCCAGCAAGGTTGCGTTGATCCGGGAAGCAATGCGGCGCGCAACCAAGGACGCTACCAAAGGCACGAAGGAGGCCCGCTCAGGCCGCTATTTTTTGAAAGGCGGGCGTGCGGCGGCCGAATAGGGCGGCGCACGCGACGCCGCACGGCCAGGCGATTGCCCTGGAGAATGATCCGGAGCGCGCGCCGCCCTTCGCGTAGTTCAGGGCGTTCGTGGCTTGATCTGGTCCACCGGGCCAGATCATCCGCTGCGCGGACCGCTCCTCACCCCTTGATCGCCCCGATGAACGGCAGGCCGCGCATCTTGCCGGCGTCGTCCATGCCGTAGCCGACGAGATAGCGCGGCGGGGCGTCCCAGGCCCAGGCATCGAGGCCTTCGCTGGCGGCGTCCGGCTTGCGCGCGAAGACGCAGGTAAGCACTTCCCGCGCGCCCTTGTGCAGCATGTGGTCGCGCGCGAAGGAGATGGTCCGGCCTGAATCGAAGACGTCGTCGACCAGAAGGATGCCGCGGCCTTCCACGGGCCGCATCACGTCCGCATGGATCAGCATGCGGCCCGAACTTTCCCGCGCATCGGCATAGCTCTGCAGCCACAGCGCGTCGAACCCGATGTCGAGTCCGCGCCGCGAGAAGGCGCGGAGAAGGTCTGCAGCAAAGGGCGTCGCGCCCAGCAGGATGACAACTGCCGTCCATGATCCCTGCGACAGTTTCGGGAAGAGGGAATCCGCAAGCGTCTCCACGCGCTCGTGGACCTGCGCGGCGGTCAGCAGGGTGTCGATATTGGCGGTCAGGTCAGCGCCGGAGCTAGTGATTGCCGGCCTCCTCGGCGTGGTCGTCGTCCTCGCCGCCCGCGGCGTCGCCGCCATTCCAGCCGGGCTCCTCGAAGTGATCGTCCTTCGCCTTGGGATCGTCGAGCGCGGTGGCGTTGGCGGTGGTCGCCTTCTTGGCGCCGTGCCCGCCATCGCCGGCGATCGCATCCTCGGTCGCCTCGATATTGGTTTCCTTGCCCGCCTTCTCGCCCGGCATCGGCGCGAAGGTCACGGACAGGCGATAGGTCTCGACCGGCGGCGCCTCGAAGCGCGAATTGAATTCGACCCGCTCGCCTGGCCCGAGGGACGGCACGTCAAGCGAATCGGTCCACGACTTGACCTCCTTGCCCTTCTCATCGCGCAGCACGACGCGCAGTTGCGGCGCCTCGCGGCGCTCATCGCCCTGGTTGACGGCGGAGCCGGTGACGGTGAGCACGGGCGTCGTGCCGTCGAACGACCGCTTTGCGCCGACATTCTCCAGCACCAGGCCGAAGCGGTTCACGTCGAGCCCCACCATCCGATAGAGCACGGCGGTGCGCGGCCACATGTCGGCGACTTCATTGCGGAAGAGCACGGCGGCGCCGGCGACGCTGGCGAACATCACGAAGCCGGCCGTCCAGGCGATGCCGGCGGCGCGCGAGCGGTCGCGTTTGCGGCGGGCATGCTCGCGGGCGCGGAATTCGGCATGGGGGCCGGCGCGGGCAGCGGAGTTGGCCGCAGCTGTCTGGCGCAGGCGCTCGACCTGTTCGCGGGTCAGCCCGGTGTCTTCGGCAGGCGTCGGAGCGCCTTCTTCCTGAAGTTTGGCGTACCAGGAGTGGCCGCACGAAACGCAGCGCACACGGCGTCCGTCCTTGCCGATCGCGGAGTCGTCGGCGAAGTAACGTGTATCGCACGAGGGACAGACAAGGATCATCGCTCTATCGGAATCACAGGACCGGTTAATATAGTCCAATTCGGACCAGATTCTGTACCATCTAAGGCTTTACAGGAATACATGCGGGACCGCGCGGAAACCCTTGATGAACCGGCGGTCCGCTTTGACCGGGTGGGCCTTTCCTATGGGCCCGAAGCTGACGTTCTGGCCGATGTTTCGCTGCAACTGAAGGCCGGGTCCATGACTTTCCTCACAGGTCCTTCAGGGGCCGGGAAGTCGACACTGCTGAGGATGGCCTACCTCGCGTTAAGGCCGTCCACCGGCCGGGTGTCCCTCTTCGGCATCGATACCGGCAAGCTTAACCGGGCAACCCTCGCCAGATTAAGGCGGCGGATCGGAGTGGTATTCCAGGAATTCCGCCTGCTCGAGCACCTCACCGCCTATGAGAACGTCGCCCTGCCGCTGCGCGTTGGGGGCGGCAAGGAGAAGGCCTACCGCGACGATGTCGTCGAACTGCTGCAATGGGTGGGGCTGGGCGACCGGCTGGACGCACGGCCGGCGACTCTTTCTGGCGGGGAAAAGCAGCGGGTGGCGATCGCACGTGCGGTGGTGGTGAAGCCGGACCTGATCATCGCCGACGAGCCGACTGGCAATGTCGACGAGGAAATGGGCGAGCGGCTGCTCAGGCTGTTCCGCGAACTCAACAAGCGGCTGAACACGACGCTGCTGATCGCCACACACGACCTCAACATGGTGCGCAAGGCGAAGGCGGATGTGCTGCGCCTCGCGGACGGCATGGTCGTGCGCGCGCCGCAGCCTCCGCCGCCAGAGCCAGGACCAGCGCCGAGCGAGCCGCCGGCATGAGGGCTTCTTCCTCTCCGCTGCTGCCCCGCGAGGATGCACGCGAGGCGGCGCTGTTCTTCGTGGTTTGCGCGCTGTGCTTCCTTGCATCGCTGTCGGGCCTGGTGGCGCGCTCGGCTTACGATGCTGCAGGCGCCTGGACGGATCGTGTAACGGGCCAGATCACCGTGCGCGTGCGCGGCGACGATGCGCAGACGGCGCGCGCGCTCGAATACGTCAAGAACACGCGTGGCATCGTCGAGGCGCATGCGCTGGCGCGCGAGGAAGCGGTGGACCTGCTGAAGCCCTGGCTAGGTGCTGCGGGCGTTCCCGCCGACCTGCCCCTGCCGCATCTCATAGCGGCGGATGCGGCGCCGGGGGCGACCGGAGTGGGCGAAGCGATTGCGCAGAAGCTGGTCTCTGCCGACCTTGACGCTAGTGTGGACGATCACGCGGTGTGGTCCGCCGACATCAAGCGGGCAACGGATTCTGCCGGGCTGGTGGCGCTGATCGCGGTCGGCCTGCTGGCCGCGACTGCGCTGGCGGTGATCGCCTTCGCCACCCATGCGACCCTGCTGGCGCGGCGGGATATCGTCGAACTGCTGCACCTGACGGGAGCAAAGGACAGCTACATTTCAGGTCTTTTTGAACGCCGGTTTCTGTTCCTGGGCGTGCAGGCCGGGGCGGTGGGCGCCCTCTTGGCGCTGGGCGCGGCGGCGTTCATCCTGTTCGTGGTCAAGCAGGCGGACCAGCGTATATGGCTCCTGCCCCAGCTTTCCCTGTCGCTTGCGGACGGGCTGATCCTGGGGCTGGCGCCGCTGATTGCGGGCGCGGCCGCCATGCTGGCGGCCAAGGCGACGGTCTACCGGTCGCTGACGGACATGGTGTGAGGGCCGATCTGGTGCGAAGTCTGAAGGGCATAGCCGGGGGGATGAAGTAGGCAACGTGCGGTTCGTCTTGCGCATCCTCGTCGTTCTACTGACCACCGCCTTCCTGGCGGCCGGCTATGACTTCTCGCGCTTTGTCGCCCGCGCCGACCGCGCCGTGACCCCGGACCCGCCGATCGACGCGCAGGCGGTCACGGCGCTGACTGGCGCGTCGAACGCCCGCATCGTCGCCGCCGTGCAGCTGGCGGATTCACTCCAGCTGCCGCTGCTGATCTCCGGCGTCCATGTCGACACGCGCGCGGCCGACATCGCCAAGATCGCCGAAGTGGATATTGCCGAAATCCAGTGCTGCGTGACCCTTGGACGGGCCGCCGCCACAACCGAAGGCAATGGCGAGGAAGTCGCCGAATGGGCGCGGCGCCATCGCGTGACCCGGATCATTGTGGTGACGTCCGAGTATCACATGGAGCGGGCCATGCTTGAGCTGCGCAGGGCAATGCCGGAAGGGCATTTCATCCCGCACGCCGTGACGACCACCAAAGTCCGCCCGCGCGACTGGTATCGCGACCCCGATACGGCGAAGCAGCTCGTGGCGGAGTGGGCGAAATACCGCATCGCCTCGGTGCGCGCGGCGCAGACGACGGCGACGGCCCCCAACGACACCGGCGTCGCAGGATGAACTTCCTGCGCTCCCTTGCGTATGCGATCTGGTTCTACGCGACATTGGTGGTGGTCGGCCTGATCTGCCTGCCCGCAGCGGCGTTCTCGCGCGGGGCGGCGATGAGCGCGATCAAGTTCTGGTGCGGCCTCCAGCGCATCGCCCTGCGCGTGATCTGCGGCATCAAGACCGAATTCCGCGGCATGGAGCACCTGCCGCAGGGCGCCTGCATCATCGCGATGAAGCACCAGTCGACCTACGACACGCTTGCGCCGTTCCTGTTCATCCGCGACCCGGCCTATGTGCTGAAGAAAGAGCTGCTGCGCGCGCCGATCTTCGGCATCTACGCCTCGCGCGTCGGCATCCCGATCGACCGGCAGGGCCGCGCACGCGCGCTCAAGGCGATGATGGCGGCCGCCAAGGAGGTCGCGGCGAAGGGCCGGCAGATCGTGATCTTCCCGGAAGGCACACGGCAGGACGTGGACGCCGAGGCCAATCTCAAGCCCGGCGCATTCGCGATGTACCGAGACCTCGAAACGACGTGCGTACCGGTCGCGCTCAACACCGGGCTGTGCTGGAAGAGCTTCTGGCGCAAGCCGGGCCACATCATCTTCGAGGTGCTGAAGCCAATCGAGCCGGGTCTCGACAAGGACGCCTTCAGCATGCGGCTCAAGAATGTGCTGGACCCGGCCACGGCGCGGCTGGTGGCCGAAGGCCGCGCGGCGCAGAAATAGCCTTACGGCTTCTTGGTCGTGTCCCGGCCGAAGTTTGCGGCGGAGGTATCCTGCCCTGCCTCGATGATCTCGCGGCGGATGCCGCGGGCATGGGTGAAGACGTCGAACAGCTTCTGACCGTCGCCATTGCGGATGGCCTTGCGCAGGGCGGTGAGATCATCATCGAACCGCCCGAGCACTTCGAGCACGGCTTCCCTGTTGTTGAGGAAGACGTCGCGCCACATGGTGGGATCGGATGCAGCGATGCGCGTGAAGTCGCGGAAACCGGCGGCGGAGAATTTGACCACCTCTCCGTCGGTGACGTTCTCCATGTCGTGCGCGGTGGCGACGATGTTGTAGGCGATGAGGTGCGGCAGGTGGCTGGTCACGGCCAGCACGAGATCGTGGCGCTGCGCGTCCATCCTCTCGACCTTCGAGCCGAGCTTTTCCCAGAAGGCGCGAGCCGGTCCGAGGCGGCCTGGTAGGCAGGGTCCGTGCTGTCCTCCGGGGTCAGGATGCACCAGCGGCCTTCGAACAGGCTGGCAAAGCCGGCGTCGGGGCCGGACTTCTCGGTCCCCGCAATCGGATGGCCTGGGATCACGTGGACGCCCGGCTTGGCGAGCGCGCGCAGGTCCTTCGCCACGCTGCCCTTCACCGAGCCGACATCGGTGAGGATCGCATCGGGCTTCATCGCGGCGATGCTCGCGCCGCCCGTATCCTTCATGGCGCCGACGGGCACGCAGAGGAAGACAGCGTCGGCATCCTTCACCGCATCGGCGATGTTGGCGCGCGGTTCGCCAAAGCCGATCTCGCCGGCGCGCTTCAGGGCGGCTTCATTGAAATCGAACAGCGAGACCGCGCCCGCCGCGCCTTTTTCCAGCGCAGCGCGCGCGATCGAGCCTCCGATCAGGCCGCAGCCGATGACGGCGATGCGCTGGAAGGCGGTCATTTTCCAGCCATGAAGGCTTTGAGATGCGTGAGGCAAGCATTGTTGCCATCCACCGTGCCGACGGAAATGCGCAGGTGGTTGGGCATGCGGTAGCCCGCGAGCGAACGGACCGTGACACCCTGCTCTTTCAGGTAGCTCAGCGCCTCGGCTGCCGTCCGGCCCTTGGTCTGGGGGAATTTCGCAACGCAGAAATTGCCGACGCCATCGATCACGTCCAGGCCGAGCGCGCGCAGGCCCGCGACCAGCCGGGGCAGTTCCGCGTCATTGTGCGCCAGCGATTTCTCGTTGAACGCATCGTCCTCCAGCGCGGCGATCGCCACAGCCTGCGCCACCAGGTTCACGTTGAACGGCATGCGCACACGCTCGATCGCATCGACCACGTGCGCCGGCGCATACGCCCAGCCGACGCGCAGGCCGGCCAGCCCGTAGAGCTTCGAGAAGGTGCGCGTCAGCATCACGTTCTCAGTCTGCGAAGCGAGTTCGATGCCGGAGGCGTAGTCGTTCTTGCGCACGAATTCCGCGTAGGCGCCGTCGAGGACCAGCAGCACGCCCGGCGGCAGGCCAGCGTGCAGGCGCTTTACGTCTTCATATGGCAGGTAGGTGCCCGTGGGATTGTTGGGGTTGGCGAGCCAGACGATCTTTGTCCTCGGCGTCACCGCCTTCAGGATCGCATCGACGTCGGCCGTGAAGTTCTTCTCAGGAACCTCGACGACGGTCGCGCCCTGCTGCTGGCCGATGATGGCGTAGATGGCAAAGGCATGCTGCGTGGAGATCGCTTCATCGCCTGGGCCGAGATAGGCTCGGCCCAGCATAAGGAAGATCTCGTCGGAGCCCGCGCCGACGACGATGCGCGACGGATCGAGGCCGTTCTTCTTCGCAATTGCGGCTTTCAGCGCGCCGGCGCCGCCATCGGGATAGAGATCGAGCTTGGCCGCCATTTCGGCATAGACGGCTTTTGCCTTCGGAGAGGCGCCGAGCGGATTTTCGTTGGAGGCCAGCTTGTAGCTGGGACCGACGCGCGGCTTGGGCGCTTCGCCGGGCACATAGGCGTTCACCTTCGCAAGCTGCGGCAGGGGTTTTGGCTTGTCGGTCATGATGCAGCTCTGCGCGCCCTCAGGGCCGTGGCCGTACCCCGACTACGCGCAGTCCGTCCAGCCCCGCCTTGCGCGCGAGGTCCACCCGGCGGTCGTCCAGCGCGACGAATTCCCGGATGCGGATCAGCGCCAACGACCGGGCACGGGCCACAACCTCGCCCTTGAGCCCCACATCAGCCAGGCGCTGTTCGGCGATGTACTTGTCGTCATGAGCCGTGGCGAAGGTGTCGTCCTCGCCCGAGGCTTCCATGGCCACCCGGCCGATCACGGCGATCCGCGGGGCGTCCGAGGGCGAACCGGGATAGCTGGGCCAGCCGGCGACGATGGCGAGGTTGCGGAAGCGGCCCTCGTTCAGCATCGGCCACCACTGGCCTGCGCCGGCATGTTCGGGCCAGGGCACGCAGGCGAGCACGCCCTGATTCTGGTCGGCGCGCTCCAGCGCGTCGCGAATCTCCACCACGGCAGTCACCTGGGGCGCGAAGCCGAAATAGCCGCGGGCCGCTTCGAGGGAGAGGGAAATGTCCCCGCCGGCGACATAAACCGTCTTGAGGCCGCGGGTGACCAGCATGTCGCCGCACAGCGACCGCCAGACCCGCGCGATGGCGTCGGGGGGGATCGCCGCCAGGGCCGCCGCGCGCGTCAGGCGGCGCATCTCGGCGGCCTCGCGGGCGGGACGGAAGCCAATGCCTGCAGGAGATACCGCCGGCAGCTCCTGCAGCTCTCGCCATCTTTCGGCCAGGGCGGCCAGGAGGGGGTCTGTCGCCGTTTCAGCCACGCTATGGAAACTGTCCGCCATCTCACGCAACAAATGATCTACGCTCCCCAGCGCACGGCCACCCTAGTATGGTTCGCCGAAGGCTGCAAAAAGCATGTCAGTATGCACGGTTAGCAAATGTGGTCCTGACCGTTCCTATCTATTGCTTCATCTCGCATCCGACCTGATCTAGGTTCCGCCCCTATGAATTCGCCCGCCCGCACCCTGAGCGGCGCGGATGGGCTCAAGCGCCTGTCCGTGGCCTCGCCTGCCCAGCCCTTCCGGCTGGACAGCGGACGCACGCTCGACCAGGTCGAGATCGCCTACGAAACCTGGGGAGAACTGAGCCCCAAACGCGACAATGTCGTTGTTGTCTGCCACGCGCTGACCGGGGACCAGTTTGCCGCCTCGCCCAACCCCGTCACCGGCCGCCCGGCCTGGTGGGACCTGGTCGTCGGTCCCGGCCTGCCCGTCGACACCGACCGTTTCTTCGTCATCTGCTCCAACATCCTTGGCGGCTGCATGGGCTCGACTGGGCCTGCCTCCCGCAAGCCGGACGGAACCTATTGGGGAACCGATTTCCCGATCATCACCATCGCTGACATGGTGCGCGCCCAGATCGCGCTCCTCGATCATCTGGGCATCTCCGACGTCTTCCTCGCCATCGGCGGATCGATCGGCGGCATGCAGGTCCTCGAATGGACCATCCAGGCGCGTGACCGCGTCTTCGCCGCCGTTCCTATTGCGGTAGCGGCAAGACAATCAGCGCAAAATATCGGCTTCTACGAAACGGGCCGCCAGGCGATCATGGCCGATCCCAACTGGCGCGGGGGCAACTATCTCGCCGAAGGCGTGCGGCCGGACCGCGGCCTTGCCGTCGCCCGCATGGCCGCGCACATCACCTACGTCTCCAAGAGCGCCCTGAAGCGCAAGTTCGACCGCAACCTTCAGGACCGCCAGTCGAAGACGTTCGGGTTCGACGCGGACTTCCAGATCGAAAGCTATCTGCGCCACCAGGGCCAGGTGTTCGTCGACCGCTTCGACGCCAACTCCTATCTCTACATCACGCGGGCGATGGATTATTTCGACCTCGCAGGCGAGCATGGCGGCGTCCTCGCCAACGCCTTCCGCGGCCTGAAAACGCGCTTCTGCGTCTTCTCGTTCTCGACCGACTGGCACTATCCGCCTGAGGAAAACCGCGATGTCGTCCGCGCCCTCAACGCCGCCGGCTGCGAGACCAGCTACGTCACCATCGAGACTGACAAGGGCCACGACGCCTTCTTTGTCGAGGAGCCGGAATTCGAAGCCGCCCTCTCGGGCTTTATCGACGCTGCCGCCGGCGCGCGCGGGCTGCCCAGGCGAGGCAGCCAATGAAATCCGGACCGGGCTCTCACGGCATGCGGCGGGCGGACCACGTCGCCATCGCGCAGTTCATCAACCCCGGCGAACTCGTGCTCGACGTCGGCTGTGGCGACGGGCAGCTGATGGAGCTGCTGCAGGCCGAGCGCGGCGCCCGCACGCGCGGCCTCGAAGTCGAGCAGGCCGGAGTGAACCGCTGCGTCACCAAGGGCCTCGCCGTGGTGCAGGGCGATGCCGACAACGACCTGCCCGTCTATCCCGACGACGCCTATGACGTCGCCATCCTCTCCAAGACCATCCAGGAGCTGGCGCGCCCCAAATTCGTGCTCGCCGAACTCTCGCGAATTTCGAGGAAGGTGATCATCTCGTTCCGCAATTACGGCCATTGGAAAGTGCGCACGGCGCTGCTCTCCACCGGCCGCATCCCCTCGCTGTCGAGTGGCGATACCGGCTGGTGGTCCGACGGCGCCCGCCGCCCCTGCTCCGCACGCGACATGGCCGACCTCGCCGCCGAACTGAACCTGCACATCTCGGCCGCCACGGCCGTCTCGGGCGCTCCGGTCAATTCCAGCGCCCTCGCCCGCCTCAACTGGACCGCCGAGGAACTCGTCTTCGTGCTGGAGCGCGGCAAGGCGGAGGCTGAGTAAGCTCCTGGGCGGCTTGCCGATGTCCCGCGCCTTGCCTAGGACCGGTGCAGGGTTGCACAGTGCGAGGCTGAGGACGTCCACATGACCGATTTCACCACCTTCAAGCTTGAGACCCGCGACGGGATTGCCGTCGCCACCTTCTCGCGGCCCGAGAAGATGAACACTTTCACGCATGTGATGATGACGGAGCTGCTCCAGCTTTTCGACGTCACGGACAAGGACGATTCCATCCGCGCCGTGATCGTGACCGGGTCCGGCCGCGCCTTCTGCGCAGGGGCAGAGCTGGGCGGCGGCGGCGGCACGTTCGATCCCAACCAGCGCGACATGAGCCGCGAGCTGGTGGTCAATGGCGTGCGGCGCGACGGCGGGGGCCGCGTCTCCCTGCGCATCTTCAACAGCCTCAAGCCGGTGATCGCGGCGGTGAACGGTGCAGCGGTGGGCGTGGGCGCCACCATGCAGCTGCCGATGGATTTCCGCATCGCCTCGACTGACGCGCGCTATGGTTTCGTCTTCACCCGCCGCGGCATCGCACCTGAAGCGTGCTCGAGCTATTTCCTGCCCAAGCTGGTCGGTGTGCCGACGGCCCTCGAATGGATCTATTCCGGACGGGTCTTCGGCGCAGAAGAAGCCAAGGCCGCCGGCCTGGTCCAATCGGTCCACAAGCCCGAGGACCTCCTGTCCGCCGCGATCGACCTCGCCCATCGCGTCACCGACAAGACGGCGCCGGTGTCGGTCGCTGTCAGCCGGCAGATGGTGTGGCGCATGCTCGGCGCCTCGCACCCGATGGACGCCCACCGCGCCGACAGCCGCGCCATCAACGCCCGCGGCGCTTCCGCCGACGTGCGCGAAGGCATCTCGTCCTTCCTGGAAAAACGCGACGCGAAATTCGTGAACAGCGTCGCCACCGAACTGCCAGACCTGTTCACCGACCCGGACCCGGAATTCCGGTAGGCGAGACGCAAGAGGGCGGGACGGCTTTTCGGCCATCCCGCCTCCGGAACCTGCGCCGGTCGGATCAGGTGGAGAGTGCGGCTTCGTTCTTCTCGCCGGTGCGGATGCGCATCACCGATTCGAGGTCGAGCACGAAGATCTTGCCGTCGCCGATCTTGTTGGAGTTGGCGGCCTGGGTGATCGCGTCGACCACTTTCTCGACGATCGCGTCCGGGACGGCGGTTTCGATGCGGACCTTCGGCAGCAGGCGCACTTCGTATTCGGCGCCGCGATAGACCTCGGTCTTGCCCTGCTGGCGGCCATAGCCGCGCACTTCCGTCACGGTAACGCCCGAGGCGCCAGCCGCGGTGACCGCGTCGAGCACGGCATCGAGGCGCGAGGGTTTGAAGACTGCGGTGATGTATTTCATAGGGGCAAATCCTTCTGCTGCCGCTCCCGGCGGCGTGTTATGCATATAACACTCAACTTACACATCTTCAACACCTATTCGGGCATTTTGTCAATATGCGAGCGAGCCGTACGCTTGGCGGGCGCCTTGACGACCTTGCGCACCCGCACCGGCTTTCCGGGCTCGATATAGAGCCGTTTCATCGCCTCGATCATCAGCACCCCCCCGAAATTCGACCAGCCAAACCCGCCGATGCGCTCCCACGCCTCGCCAGCCGAGGTGATCAGCCCCCAGCCGATCGGAGGGGCGTAAAGCGCCCGGGCTGATGCGGCTGGCAGGAACATCGCCTCCTCCAGCAGGCGATTGAGCTGCGAGCGGGTATATGGACGCCCATGTCCGTAGGGAGTCGAACTCGGCCCGGGCCCACAAGCCCCTCCGGTGGGCGACGATGATCAGGATTCGGGCTTCCGGCGCCGCCACACGCCAGAATTCGCGCAGCAGGCGCTGCGGGCTCTCAGCCTCTTCCAGCCCGTGGCAGACGATGATCCGGTCGAACAGGGCGTCCTGGAAGGGCAGCCGCTCTTCCTCCACCAGCGCAGCAAGGCCTTTTTCCTCGGCCGGCCAGCGGATCGCGCCCTGGTCGTCGGGGGAGGCGGAAACAACGCGGCGCGCGCCTGTCCGGTAGCGCTCCAGAAGTCCGTCGGCATGGCCGTAGCCCAGCACATCGAGCCCGTCCGCCTGGGGCCACAGGGCGCCCACGCGGCGCGCCACCATCTCCTGCGCCATGCGCCCGAGCGATGAGCCGTAGAATGTCTGCAACCTATCGATATCGAATCGCATCCGTCCGCCGTGCCCCGTCTCTCTGGTTCGGACCTGCAGGCGACAAACAACTGACACGCTGAAGGACTTGTGCCAACATTCCGCCCATGTTGCACAAGTGTGGTGCGGCCTTTGCCTTGATCGGGTTGGTGTCGCTGATGCGGGCCGAGGCATGTACGCTATTGGAGCCTGCCTATGCTCCCGGCTCTCGGGAAGCGATTGCCGCCGAGCACCAGGCGAACCAAGAGTTTGCCGCCCACATAGCCGCGTACGATCTGATCTTGGTAGGAAAGGTTATATCAGAGCGAACATCCACTCTTGGCGAAATGTGGATGGTCGATCCTTTACGGGGCAGTCCCGCGTATCGAACGTGGTTGGAAGTTGTTCAACTGCTCAAAGGCGAAGCGCCCGCTCCACTGAGTGTCTTAAATGGAGAATACGGTTCGACGTGCGGTCGTATGTTGCCGGTTCGGAGGGGTCAAATCGTCGTTGCGTATGCCAACGAACGCGATGGCTATTGGTTCGGCGATTTCGCTTCGGTTGAAATATTGAATTATCTCGGACCACTATTGCGGTAGCGACTGACGCGCCATAGCCGAAATGCCGAGGCCGAACCTATGTTGGCGTGAGGCAGACCCGAAAGGCGATCCCAATTGGCCCAGCCCCTCATTCACATGTTCCCGTGCCTCAAGGACAATTACGGCTTCCTGATCCACGATCCGGGGTCGGGCGAGACGGCGTGCATCGACACGCCCGACGCCCCGAAAATCCTCGCCGAAGCCGATAGCAGGGGCTGGAAGATCACGCAGATCTGGAACACGCACTGGCATCCTGACCATGCCGGGGGCAACGCCGCCATCAAGGCCGCCACCGGCTGCATCATCGTCGGCCCGAAGGGCGAGGCGGCGAAAATCCCCACGCTCGACCGCCAGCTCGTCGAGGGCGACACGGTGAAACTGGGATCGGCGTCCGCGCGCGTGCTCGACACGCCCGGCCACACGGCGGGTCACATCGTCTACCACCTGCCCGAGCACAAACTTGCATTCGTCGGCGACACGCTGTTCGCGCTTGGCTGCGGCCGGTTGTTCGAAGGCACCGCGCAGCAGATGTGGACCAGCCTCGGCAAGCTGCGCGCCATGCCGGACGACACCACGATCTACTGCGCCCACGAATACACCGCCGCCAACGCCGCGTTCGCGCTCAGCGTCGACGGCGAGAACCCCGCCCTGCGCGCCTATTCCGACGAGATCGCCGCCAAGCGCGCAAAGGACATTCCCACCGTGCCCACCACCATCGGCAAGGAGCGCCGCGCCAATCCCTTCCTCCGCGCCGACGACCCGAAGCTGCAAGCGTTCGTCGGCCACCCTGGCGATCCGGTCGCGACCTTCGCCGAGGTGCGAGAGCGGAAGAACAGGTTCTAGCAGGAATTCGTCGTAGCTTCCGACGAACATAGGGAGCTTGCGCTGCATGCGGGCGCTACATCCCGCCGCGACGCGGGACCATGGGCCGGCGATAGCGATGCAAGACGCTGGGTCAATGCCTTGCCTTGCGCGACAGGGTGGCGCCGGCGACGCACTGATCCGCAAGGTGGACACGCAACAAGAGATTCAACCTCCGCGCGAGCTGGCTGGCTAGCGTCAGTGCGCTGCGCGTGGGAAGCTCGGCCCCTGAACAATCCTCGGGGATATGTCCATGAACATGAAACTGTTGTGCAGCGCTGCACTCATTCTCTCGATCGGGAGCATGGCGGCGCCTCTGGCCACCGCGCAGCAGACCCAGCCCGAAAGAGGCGAGACCATCATCATCACCGGCACGCGCGTCGCCGAGCGCTCTGCAAGCGACTCTGCCTCGCCGGTCGATGTCGTGTCAGGGATCGACCTGGTGAACCAGGGCGACAATGACACGGTGAACCTTATCCGCACGCTGGTCCCGTCGTTCAACGCGACCACCCATCCGATCTCGGACGCTGCCACGCTGATCCGCCCGGTGAACCTTCGCGGCCTTCCGCCAGACAACACGCTGGTGCTCGTCAATGGCAAGCGCATGCACCGCGCGGCCGTCATCGCCTTCCTCGGCGCCGGCATCTCGGACGGCAGCCAGGGGCCAGACATCTCGACCATCCCGGCGATCGGCCTGAAACAGGTCGAGGTGCTCCGCGACGGCGCATCCTCCCAGTACGGCTCCGACGCCATCGCGGGCGTCATCAACTTCATCCTCAAGGACGACACCTCGGGTGGCTCAGCCGAAGCCAAGTGGGGACAGACCTACGAGGGCGACGGCACGTCCTACCAACTCGCGGGCAGTCTCGGCCTACAGATCGGGCCAAACGGCTTCCTCAACCTGTCGGGAGAATACCAGCAAGCCGACGCCACGAGCCGCTCGGTGCAGCGCGCCGACGCCGCCGCCCTGATCGCAGCCGGCAACACGGCCGTCGCCAATCCGGCGCAGATCTGGGGCCAGCCCGAGATCAAGGACGACTTCAAGCTCTACGCCAATTTCGGGATCGATCTCGACGACAACAACGAGTTCTACGCCTTTGGAAACTTCGCACAGCGCGAATCGATAGGCGGCTTCTTCTTCCGCAACCCGACCAACAGGCCGGGCGTCTATGCCGGGCCGACGGTCAACCCGGTGACGGGCGCTCCGCTGCCGGCAGCATCCGGCGGCGTGCCATCCATCCTGGTCGGCGACCTCTCCGTCACAACGGCAGGCGACTGCCCGGCAGGGATCCCGCTGACGGCAGGCGGCGGACTTCTCCCCAACCCCACCGTCCTCGCTTCGGTCACAGCCAATGCGAACTGCTTCTCCTTCGTCGAACTTTTCCCGGGCGGCTTCACGCCCAGCTTCGGCGGAGAGCTGGAGGACAAGTCTCTTGCGGTAGGCGTGCGCGGCGAGGTTCCGGGGATTTCGGGCCTCAACTACGACGTCAGCTACCGCTATGGCGACAACCAGGTCGACTTCAGGATCAACAACACGATCAACGCCTCGCTCGGCCCCAACACGCCGACCTCCTTCAACCCGGGCGGCTATGGCCAGATCGAAAACCTCTTCAACCTTGACTTCGGCTATGGACTGCCGATTTCGGGCTTCGCCTCGGACCTCAACATCGCCTTCGGCTTCGAATGGCGCGAAGAGGAATTCGAGGTTCGTGCAGGCGATCCGGCCTCCTACGCCCTCGGACCGCTGGCGGCGCCATCGAGCGCCTATCCGCTCGGCCAGGGGTTCTCGACCAGCTCGAACGGGTTTGGCGGCTTCACGCCCAGCTCGGCCGGCAAGAACAGCCAGTCGAACACGTCCTACTACATCGACCTCGAAACCGACGTGACGAAAGCGGTGACGCTGCAGGCTGCGGTGCGCTTCGAGGACTATGACAGCTTCGGCGACACCACGAACTACAAGGTCGGCGGCCTGTGGCGCGTCACCGACTCCATTCGCCTGCGGTCGACCTACTCGACGGGCTTCCACGCCCCGACAGCCGGCCAGGCGAACGTCATCAACGTGACGACGCAGTTCTCCAACGGCCAGCTCGAAGACGAAGGCACATTCCCGCTCAACAGCCCGGCGGGCCAGATTGCTGCGAACTACATCGCCGGATCGATCGCCTCCGGCGGACTCGGCCTGCCGCGCCCGCAGCTCGGGCCGGAAGAGTCGAAGAACTTCACGATCGGCGGCGCCTTCGACATCGGGCCTGCGACCCTGACGGTCGATCTCTTCAATATCGACGTGAAGGATCGCATTTCGCGCTCCTCCACCATCAGCTTCCCGGCGGCGCTGCAATACCTTGCGGCGCAGAGCAATGTCGCCACGGGCGGGGCCACCCGCACCGGCGCCCTGCTGCAGATCCTCGACAACGCCAACGTGCTGGATCGTGCGGACTTCGCCGGTTTCGAGGACCTGATCGCCTTCGCCTTCTTCAACAACGATTTCGACACGCAGACCCGCGGCGTCGACGTCGTCCTCTCCGGGCCAATGGACTTCATCCCCGTGGGCCGGACGGACTACGCCCTGGCGCTGAACTACACCGACACCAGCGTCGAGAATGTCGGACAGACGATCGCCCCTACCCGCGTCCAGCAGCTTGAAGAGAGCCTGCCGAAGTGGAAGGGCAATTTCGCGGTCACCCACAATAATGGGCCGTGGCGCCTGCTTGGCCGTCTCAACTTCTATGGCGAGTATTACGAGGCCCACCTCGAGGACAACACGCTGCCCATCGACGGCGACGCCGCTGTGCTGGTGGATGCGGAGGCCGGCTACAAGGTTACGGACAACCTTGAACTCATCCTGGGCGCGCAGAACCTGTTCGACCAGTATCCGGTCGACAATCCCTGGGCCGGCATCGTCGGCGCCAAGTATGGCGAGCGCTCGCCCTATGGCTTCAACGGCGGGTTCTATTACGTGAAAGCCCGCTTCACCTGGTAGGCAGATCCAGGACCGATCCATGAGGCGATGCGTCCCCGGCTGGGCATGCATCGCCTCATGTGCTTCTGCTCCCCTGGCATGAAGGCGGGGCCGGAGGAGCGCACGTGTCTCTCGACGACATCATCCACGCGCTGGGCCTGAAGCGGCATCCCGAAGGCGGCTGGTACTCGGAGACGCATCGCATCCCTGCCCCGCCTGGCCAGCGCTCGCCAGGGACGGCGATCTACTACGCGCTCGGCAGGGGCGACCGCTCGCATTGGCACCGGGTCGACGCGACCGAGATCTGGCACTTCTACGCCGGCGACCCGCTGGAACTGTCGCTGTCCCGTGGCCAGGGCGTGAGCAACCACACCCTCGGCCCTGACCTCACGATCGGACAGCGTCCGCAGGTCGTCGTCGAGCCCGGAGAATGGCAATCGGCGCGGACGACCGGCGCATGGACGCTGGTCGGCTGCACCGTGTCGCCGGGCTTCGAGTTTTCGGGATTCGAACTGGCGCCGCCGGACTGGAATCCAGCTGGGTAGTCCGGCCTAGTTGGTGGAGCGTGCGGCCGTCAGCGCCAGCGCAATGGCGTCGGCGGAAGGGCGGCCACTGGGCCCGCCATTCGGGTTGACGCCGAGCACAAGCTCGCCGTCCTGGAAGGCGACGGAGGCGGCCAGCGCCCGCACCATCCGGACCTTGTTGAGCTTGGAGGCGAGGCGGCCCGAGGGCCCGTTGGCCTTCTCGACCCCTGCGACGAGCGTTGTCAGGGCCTCGGCGGCCCAGGCCTCGTTAGCGGCGAATTCGGCGGCGCCGAACACCGTCACCTCATGGCCGGCTAGCCGGGTGAGCCTGGCGGCTGCGCTGGTGCGCAATTCGTTGAGCGAGGCCGCCATGGGCGGAATGCTCAGCGGCGCAGCCAGGCCGGCCCGGGCCACGGGCGCGCCATTGGCGTTGTCGACGTAGGAAACGAGGCTGCCCGTGTCGGTCAGGCGGAACATGACCTGCCCCGCATCATTGCGCAGGAAAATGTCGCCGCGCTGGGCCGGGATCGCCTGCAGCACCATGATCTCGGGGCTGTCCTCGAACTTCACGATCGCCTCGCGCCCGTTCTGCTGCATGACGAAGCTGCGCTGGGAGGTGATGTCCTCGTAGCGGGTGGCGCCGGTGGTGGGTGCGGTGGTGGTGGCGGTGGGCGCTGCGGCGGCGCTGCGGTTGGCGGCGGCGGACTGCGCGTATGCGGTCGCGCCCGAAACAGCGGCGACGGCCAGTGCGGCAGCGATGGCCGCAGGAACAAGACGTACTTTCATCAGCATCCTAGCCAATAGGCCTGCGGACTGGGGCGATTCTTTGTTCGAAAGGGCCGCCCCGCGGGCGACGATGCGGCCATTCAGCAGCACTTTCAAGCTGCCGACCTCCTACAAATACAGGGGTTTAGAGCCCGTTTCGATGGTGCATCGCGAGTGTTGCAAGAACGCCTCGCGCGGCGGCGAGGATGGTGCAGCGCACCTAGCCCGCAATGTACTGGCCGCCATTGGCGGTCAGGGTCGCGCCAGTGATGAAGCCTGAGTCGGGGCCTGACAGGAAAGAGACGCAGGCCGCGATCTCCGCCGCTGTGCCCAGACGCCCGACCGGGATCGTGGCGATGATACCCTCGAGCACCTTCTCGGGTACCGCCTGGACCATCTCCGTGTCGATATAGCCCGGGCAGATGACGTTTACCGTGATGCCCTTTTTGGCGTTTTCCTGGGCCAGCGCCTTGGTGAAGCCGATCAGGCCGGCCTTGGCGGCGGAATAGTTGACCTGCCCGACCTGGCCCTTCTGACCGTTGATCGAGCTGATGTTGACGATGCGGCCGTAGTTGCGCTCGCGCATGCCCTCGATGGTCAGGCGGCAAAGGTTGAAGACGGAGGTCAGGTCGACCCGGATCACATCGTCCCATTGCTGGCGCGTCATGCGGTGCAGGGTGGCGTCGCGGGTGATTCCCGCGTTGTTGACCAGAACATCGACCGGGCCGAGGTCCTTGGTGATGGCGGCGATCCCGGCGGCGCAGGCGTCGTAGTCGCCGACATCCCATTTGTAGGCCCTGACGCCCAGGTCGGCGGCGCACTTGGCGGCGGCTTCGTCATTGCCTGCATAGTTGGCGGCGACCTTGTAGCCTTCCTTCGCGAGTCTCTCGGTAATTGAGCGGCCGATGCCGCGCGTTCCACCGGTTACCAGAGCGACCTTCGACATTCCCGCCTCTTCTGTGCTCACGACCCGGTGAGGGTTATAGCCGATAAATTAACGGCGGGCTGCTGGCGGAAGACCCGTCCAAACAAATTTGCTGCGCCCATGCTGCGCACGCTGAATGAGTGTGCAGGTGCGTAAAGATCATGCTACACGTAGGGTCTGAACTCGAATTCATGCGACTGCCAGCCACCTGCGTCGAAGGACGCAAGGGAAGGCGCAGGTCCAGGGAGATGGTCTTGACGCACGCGAACGGCGCCGACGGCGAGAAGATCATAATCAAGAAGTACGCGAACAGACGCCTCTATGACACTTCGGCCTCGGCCTACGTGACGCTCGAGCACCTGTCGGAACTCACCCGCCAGGGCAAGGAATTCACCGTGCAGGACGCCAAGACGGGTGAAGACCTTACCCGCGCGGTGCTGGCCCAGATCATTTTCGAGCAGGAAAACCGCAAGGAAGGCGTGCTGCCGGTCTCGTTCCTGCGCCAGCTGATCCAGTTCTACGGCGACAATTTCCAGACCATGCTGCCCGCCTATCTTGAGCTGTCGATGAAGACGTTCAATCAGCAGCAGGAGAAGTGGCGCGAGTACATGCAGACCACGGTCGGCGAGGACAAGGCCAAGGCGTTCGAGGAACAGGTCCGCAAGAACATGTCGGTGTTCGAGGACACGATGAAGCTCTTTGCGCCCTTTGTGCCCGTTCCCGGAACCGTAAAGACCGAGGACGTCTCCTCGTCCTCTCCCCCGCCCTCGGCCGACAAGCCCGCAATCCCCACTGGCATCGACGCCATCCGCGCCCTGCAGCAGCAGATGATGGACATGCAGCGGCAACTGGCCCAGCTCGCCACCGGCAGCTACACGCCGTCCACGGACAAGCCGAAGGACAGCTAGGCCATAGGCCAGCCAGGCGTTCGTTAACCCTAACAACTGCCGGCTCTCTCATGGCCCTGCTCTTGCAGCAGGCGAGTGATGCGCATTGACGGATGCAGCCCTGTCATTCTTCGCGAAGACCGCCGCCAGCGGTTCGTCGAACGCCGCGCAGATGTTTCTTCCGACCGCCGTCACAGCCAGCATCGCCACGAGCGCCGCGCCCGGCACACCGCCCATGTCTGGTTCCAGCCGGCCTTCGGCGCCCACCTGCTTGGCCAGATCGCGCCGGAAGCCGTGACGCCTGCACGGGCCGCGCGCGCCTATCTTCAGCCGGAAGCACGCACGCCGCTGAGACCGAATGTGGTGAAGCGGATTTGATGGCGGCTGCCGGGGCCCGTCCGGCAAACTCCGCCCACAAGCTTGGTAGGGCCGTTCGAACAAGGACCCGGGCGGGCCCGCCTATCTCCGGTCCAGCTTCGTCAGCACCATTTCGATCATGCGCTCCAGCCGGTCCAGGCGCTCGTGGATGCCGGCGATCACTTCACGGGTCACCTGGAACTCGCCTTGCGCCGTGACCTTGCGGCTGGGCGTCATGTCGTCGAGCCGGGTGGACGCCATGCCCGGCATCGCCCCGGGCCCGAGGTCGGCGCTTCCGGCGCGAATCGCCACCTCGCCAGGCGAGACCGCCAGCATGCGCGCAATCGCACTGACCTCGCCGCCTTCCAGTTCGCGCCGGTCGCTGAACACCATCTCCACTTCGTCGATGGTCATGCCGGCCGCCTGCGCGATCGAGGCGCGTGTCAGTCCCGCGGCCTTCAGCCGGTCGTCGAACCAGTCCTGGTCGAAGAAAATGCCCATCGTCAAACCCTACATGCGCTCAACCCGCGAGGCCGGTTCCCCGGCCGCACGAGGGACGAAGCTAGCGTCCGCCGACCCCGTCGCCGACAGTGAAGTCGCGCCGCGCAGAGATGATGGTCACCACAACGCCGGCCAGCACATCGAGCAGGCTCATGATCGTGAGGATGAAGAAGATCGAGGTCGCGAAGTTCTTGAACAGCAGGAACTCGATGAGGCAGATGATGAACACGATCATCGACACGGCGTGGTTGGCGATCGTCGACGAGCCGGTCGAAGTGGACTTCAGGATCTCGACAAAGAAGAAGGCGAGCGAGAGCAGCACCAGCAGGTCGCCAGACGTCATCGCCCACACGGCGCCTTCCGAGACCATGGGGATTTTCGCGATGGCATGAGCCGGGTCGCTGATCTGCTGCGCCATGGTGATGGCGGCGCCGGTCGAATCCTTGCCGCTGAAGGTGAACGCCATCAGGTTGTAGATGATGACCGGAATGGCCAGCAGCGGAAAAATTCCGAAAATCGCGCCCATAGGTGATCCCCTTTGTGGCCCGCCCGCTGATTGGCGCTTTCGACGCGCACGGTTGTCCGACGCCTCAAGTGCCAGAGCGGTACCGAAGATTCCACTCAATTGAAAGCCCTCCGCTCCAGTGCGCAAATCAGGGACTAACCTGCGGCAGAGGCTAGATTTCTTCAACCCCGCCAGGGGATTTGCGGCGGCGGCGGAGCCACATGACGCCTCGCATGTCGGACGCGGCGTCAGCCAGGCGCCCGAAATTGGTGTAGTTCGACCGGCCGTGCTTGCGCGCGCGGTGCGAGACAACGCGCGGCTCGACCACAAATCCCTCCGACATCATGAGGGCAGGCAGGTAGCGGTGCATGTGGTCGAAATAGGGAAGCTGGAGGTAGGCGTCGCGCTTGAAGGCGCGCGCGCCACACCCCGAATCCGAACTCTTGTCGTTGAGCACCGACTGCCTGACCGAATTGGCGATCCTTGAACCGAAGCGCTTCCAGCCCGAGTCGGACCGCTTCTCGCGCTTGCCCTGCACCAGCGTGAGGTTGCTCGGCGCATCAGCGCGTGTGAGCTGGCCTGCAAGGCCGACAAGATCCGCCGGATCATTCTGCCCGTCGCCGTCGATGGTGACTACGATGTTGGAGCGCGCAGCGACGACGCCCGAGCGCACGGCGCGGCTCTGGCCTGCATTCTTGCGGTGTCCGAGCACGCGGAGGTGCGGGTATTTTTCCTTGAGCGCATGCAGCCGCGGACGCGTGTCGTCGGTGGACGAGTCGTCCACGAAGATCATCTCGTAGGCGCGGCCGGAAAGTTGTCCGGCGATCTCGGCTGCGAGCGCCTCAACATTGTCAGCCTCGTTGCGCACGGGCACGACGACGCTGAGCTCCGGGCGACCTTCGATCCCGTTCGGCATGATCCTGTCCGTCGATACGCGTGCATCCATGGCCCCCCCTATAGCCGGGCATGGCCCGTGACGCGAGGGGTCCCGCCCATGCCGGATGACACGGAAAGGAGAGGGTTCACCGGTGAGGCGAACAAACCCGGCGACGGGTACGGCAAAGGCCGTTATGGTCCCGCCAAATCGAGCGGATTCCGTCTGGATTCGCGCGGAAACGCAGGGAAATTCGAGCGCGCATGGCGTCTTTCGACCGGTTCATCGAGACCCGCTGGGCCTATGCCGCGCTGGCCGCCCTGGTCTTCTTCCTGGCGCTTCCGGGCCTGATGGCGATGCCTGTGCTCGACCGTGACGAAGGACGGTTCGCCGAAGCCAGCTCCGAGATGCTCGAGAGCGGCGACTTCGTGGTGATCCGCTATCACGAGATGCTTCGGAACAAGAAACCGGTGGGCATTCACTGGCTGCAGAGCGTGACCGTGGGCGCCACCGCAGGGGCCGAGGCGCGCGAGATCGCCGCCTACCGCCTGCCCTCCCTGTTCGGCGCGATGCTGGCGGCGTGCGCCACGCTTTGGGCGGGCAGCGCGCTGTTCAGCCGGCGCGCGGCGTTTATCGGCGCGCTTGTCGTGGGCACGTGCCTGTTGCTAACCACCGAAGCCCACATCGCCAAGACTGACGCAGCACAATGCGGGCTCCTGACGCTCGGCATGGCCGCGCTGGCGCACCTGCGCGACCGGGAGGGCCTCGGCGGCAAATGGCTCGGCGTGCTGTTCTGGGCGTGCCTTGGCATGGGCGTCCTGCTGAAGGGCCCGATTGCGCCGATGGTGGCGGGGTTCACCGTGTTCGGCCTGCTGGTTTGGGAACGGCGCGACAAGCGCTGGAGCGCCGACTGGGCGCGTCCGCTGTTGTGGTGGCCCGGCATCAGCCTGTTCCTGGTCATGACTGTGCCCTGGTTCATCGCCGTGCAGATCGCGACCGAGGGCGAGTTCCTGATGGAGGCGACCACGGTCGACCTCGCACCCAAGATGGTCAGCGCCGCGGAAGGCCACAAAGGCATGCCGGGCACGCACCTCGCCGCACTGCCGATCCTGTTCTGGCCAGGAACGCTGCTCCTGATTCCCGGCCTGTGGCTGGCGATCACGCAGCTGGCGCCGATGCGCAAGTCGGGATCGGACGGCCGCGGCGGCGTGCTTTCATGGGACGATCCCGAGGCGAAGGCCTGGCGGTTCCTGGCCTGCTGGGTGGTTCCTTCCTGGATCATATTCGAGGTCGCGCCGACGAAACTCTTCCACTACGTCCTGCCGATGTATCCTGCGTTCGCGCTGATGGCGGGGGCCGCGGCGGACCGCTGGTTCTCGACGGATGCATGGGACCGCGGCAAGTGGATGTCGCTGGCGCTGTTCGCCGGGGTCAGCCTCGTGCTCGCGGCCATCGCCAGTCCTTGGGTGCTGGCCTCGCTGCGCGCCGATGGCGCCGCAGACTTCGGGCCCGACCTCGCCGATCGCGTGGCGTTCATGTGGAAACAGGCGTGGGACGCTACCGGCATCGGCTTTATTCCGAGCATCCTGATCGTTCTGGCGACCCTGGGCACAATCTACGCCGTCTGGAAGAAACAGCCGATGGGCCTGCTGGGCGGCATCGTCGCCTGTGCGGTGGCAGGCGGCGTCAGCTACCGCGCCGCCGTGCTGCCTGGGCAGAGCTGGATGCTGTCCAGCGAAGCTTCGCTCTCGGCCCTGAAGGAATTGTGTGCGCTGCCGGAGGGAACGGCGCAATGGAAGAAATCCGGCTGCAAGGATCGCGCGCCGAAAGTCGTGCGCGCCATCGCGTTCGGCGAACCCAGCCTCGTCTTTGCACTGGGCGACAGGATCATCCTGCCGCCCGTTTCCAACGCGGTGATCCCGCCCGTTGCAGATGACAACCGCCCTGCATGGCTGATCAACGCCGGCGAGGAAGAAGGCCGCAAGGCGCTGGACGAACTCGTCAAGGCCGCCGCCGCTGCAGACCGCTGCATTCGCTTCGCGCGGCGCTATGCCACCAACTACTCCAACGGTGATCCTTCGATCCTTGTCGCCGCTGTCGTCGAACCTGCCGGCTGCCCGATGGGCGATGCACCACCTGAACTGCGCGATACAAATGCCGAAGACGACCCGACGGAGACAGAGCTGGAGAACTAAGCGCCTCCGCGCCGCCTCAGCCGCGCTCGCATCACTAACGCGAGCGTGATCGCGGGAGCAAGAATGCTGGCGGCCAGCCGCTCGCCCGGCGTCCCGGCGAACTTTCGGAAGTAACGCGACAGGCCTGACGCCTTGTGCCGCTCCACCGCAATTGCAGGCGCATCGCTTGAGCCGCCCTGGTGCAAGGCGCTGGCGAAGGGCGTGTAGATCACCGCGCCGCCATCTACCTCCGCCCGGCGGCACAGGTCGATATCCTCGACATGCAGGAAATAGCCCTCGTCGAACCCGCCCAGCCGGTCGAACCCTGTACGCGAAAGATACATAAGCGCGCCGGAGACCGCATCCATCGGCACGGGCGCTTGCGGCGCCGGCTCATCATTGCGGTTCACATTGACGAAGCGCGGGTTGAACGCCTGGAGCCATGACATGCCGAGGAATGTCGCAGCCGCAGATTCGAGGGTCAGCCTGCGCCGCCGCCCTCCGCGCTGCTCCTTCCCGTCGGGGCCATAGATGCGGCCGCCGACAATGACCGGCTCGGCAAAATTCGCCCGCGCCGCCTCCATCGCCGCAATCGATCCCGGCTGCAGGATCGCATCGGGATTGATGACCAGCAGCCGCAACCGTTTCGACGCTTTCACGCCGAGATTAACACCTGCTGCAAACCCGCGGTTCTCACCGCCGCCGGTGACCTTGAGCTTTTTCGACGCTGCCGCCGCCTCGTCGATCTTCCAGCGCGTCTCGTCTGGATTGCCGTTGTCGACCAGCACGATCTCATCGATCGAGGCGTCACTCTCTAGCGCCGCGAGACACTCGAACAGCACATCGCCCGTACGAAAGCTCACCACGACGGCGGACACGCCCTCGCCTTCCTGCAGCAACACGCCCCCCGCGCCCGCTGCAGACCCGCGGATGTCGTCGCCCGCGGTCACGCACCTGCCTTGCCGGCAATGCGCTTCAGGTCTGGCGGCAGCGCTTCCTCGGCGAGGAACTTCGCCGCATCGGCCAGCGTGACGACCTCCTGCGCCTGCGAACCAAAGCGGCGCAGGGCCAAGCTTCCGCTCCTCCGCTTCCTTGGCGCCGACGACCGCGATCACGGGGATCTTCTGCAAGGAGTGCTCCCGGACCTTGTAGTTGATCTTCTCGTTGCGCACGTCGAGTTCGACACGCAGGCCTGCCGCCTTCAGCTCCTCGACGGCCTGCCTGGCGTACTCAGTCGCAGCCTCCGAGATCGTCGCGACGACCACCTGCACAGGCGCCAGCCACATTGGGAAGGCCCCGGCATAGTGCTCGATCAGCACGCCGATGAAGCGCTCCAGCGAGCCGAGGATCGCGCGGTGCAGCATCACGGGGCGATGCTTGCCGCCATCTTCGCCGACATACTCGGCGTCGAGCCTGTCAGGCAGGACATAGTCCAGCTGGATCGTGCCGATCGTCCACGAGCGACCGATCACGTCCTTGATGACAAAATCGAGCTTGGGCGCGTAGAAGGCGCCATCGCCGGCAGCAATCAGCGGTTCGACGCCCGCTTTCCGCGCCGCCGACAACATCTGAGTCTCGGCCTTGTCCCAGAACGCATCGCTTCCGGCCCGCACGTCTGGCCGCGTCGCGAGATTTATGTGGTCCGTCTCGAGGCCGAAGTCGGAATGGATCGACTGCGCCAGCTTGATGAAGCGCGCCGTCTCTTCCTCGATCTGGTCTTCGCGGCAGAAGATGTGGGCATCGTCCTGCGTGAACGCCCGCACGCGCATGAGGCCGTGCAGCGCGCCTGAAGGCTCGTAGCGGTGGCACGCGCCGAACTCCGCCATGCGCATGGGCAGGTCGCGGTAGCTCCTTTGCCCCTGTTTGAAGATCTGTACGTGGCCTGGGCAGTTCATCGGCTTGAGGGCCAGCGTCTCGTCCTCGGCTGTTTCCGCGATGAACATGTTCTCTCGATATTTCTCCCAGTGGCCCGACTGCTCCCAGAATTTGCGGTCGAGCACCTGCGGCGTGCGCACCTCCACATAGTCCGCGGCGTCCAGGCGCCGGCGCACATAGCTTTCGACGGTGCGCCAGAGTTGCAGGCCCTTGGGATGCCAGAACACCATGCCCCGCCCCTCTTCCTGCATGTGGAAGAGATCGAGCTCGCGGCCCACTTTCCGATGGTCGCGCTTCTCAGCTTCCTCGATGCGCTTCAGGTAGGCCGCAAGATCGGCCTCGTTCGCCCATGCCGTGCCGTAGAGGCGCTGCAGCATCTCGTTGCGATGATCACCACGCCAATACGCTCCGGCCAGCTTCATCAGCTTGAACGCTTTCGGCAGCTTGCCCGTCGATGGCAGGTGCGGCCCGCGACACAGATCCGACCATGGCCCCTGACGATAGAGCGTCACTTCCTCGCCGGGCGGAATGATGTCGTCGATGATTTCGGCTTTGTAGAGCTCGCCGATCTTCTTGAAATGCGCAATCGCGTCTTCGCGCGTCCAGACTTCCCGCTCGATTGGAAAGTCCTTCTCGACGATCTCCTTCATCTTCGCTTCGATCCTGGCGAAGTCGTCCGTCGAGAACGGCTCCTTGCGGGCGAAGTCGTAATAGAACCCATCCTCGACCGACGGTCCGATCGTTACCTGCGTGCCCGGGAACAGCTCCTGCACCGCCTGCGCCATCACGTGCGCTGCGTCATGGCGTATGACGTCGAGCGCCTCCGGGTCCTTGTCAGACAGGAGGGCGAGCGAGGCGTCTCCCGTAATCGGCCGCTTCATGTCACGCAGTTCGCCATTGACCTTGGCGACAATGGATCGCTTGGCCAGCGACTTGGAAATGCTCTCGGCAATCGAGAGCGGGCTCGACCCGTCGGGATAGTCCCGCTTCGAGCCATCGGGGAATGAAACGTTGATCATGGTCGTATCTTCCGTGTTCCGGCCGACGGGTAAAGCAATTTGGCGGGTGGTTGAACCCGCTGCCGTCCAGTTTGATTTTGGGATTGGTCCAGACCCGAGCGTTCCCAGGAGAAGTGTGAGCGGTTTTTCGCCCGGGGAGCGCGTCAGGGAAAGTCAGTGGCGGGCGCTGTTGGACCCGTCCACGCTCCAGGCGCCATAGCGCCAAGGCGCGAACCAGCGCGCGCCGGTGCTAGTGAGGGTCGGCGCCGGGTCCCACCCGTGCGATCCTCCGGGGCGGCAGCGGCAGAATCGCGCCAGGCCCATCCACGACCCCGCCCACACGCCATGGCGCGAGACGGCTTCCGCAGCATATTCCGAGCACGACGGCTCATGCCGGCAGCGCACGCCGCACGCCATGAAGACGGGCGACAGCGTCACCTTGTAGCCCTTCAGAAGGGCGCCCATCACGGGCTTGTAGGGTTCGGCCTGGGCCATGGCGGGCATATAGCCCCGAAAGGTTGCCGGATCAAATCCACACGACTTGCCGGCTCTCCATTCCCGAAGGCGCCGCCTCGCGCTAGCGTTCCCCATGCCCACCCCGCGCGCCTTCGCCGATCTGCACGCCCAAGCCCGCCGCCTCGCGCGAAGGCGAGAGGAGGCAGACGATCTCGTTCAGATCGCGCTGCTTGCCGCGCTCGAATCTGGCCACACTGACCTTGCCTCGCCCGAGACCCGGCGTTGGCTCTCCGGCGTCATCCGCAATCGCGCTGCCTTCGACGCCCGTTCTGCCGCCCGCCGGCGCCGCCGTGAGAATGGATGGGGTGCGGATTTCCTCCTTCGCCCCCAGCAGGAGACTGGACTGTCGCGCACCGCCGAAGCGGCAGGGGTGGCCGCCATCGCTCACCTGTCTCCAGCACTACGCCTCACCGCCCTCCTCGCCCTCAGCGGCCACACCCGACAAGAGATCGGCTGGCTCCTACACCTGCGCGACGAAGCTCTGCGCCAGCGGATCTCCCAGCTCAAGCGCGCCCTGACAAACGCAGTAGCGCCGAACACCGGTCCCTCCGGCGCCCTTGCCTTCGGCCGCATCCGCCGCGCCCTACTCGGTCCTGCACGCCGTCCAGACGCCTTCCTCGCCAGCCACGATCCCGATGGACATCTTTTTGTGCTGAGCCGCTCACAAATCCCTCGCCCACGGCAACAGACAGGCGGGTAAGGACAAAGGAGACCCCCATGCTCGCCAACATCAAAATCGGAGCCATCGTCTACTACGTCGCCGACATCGGCCGCGCGGAAGCCTTCTATCGCGACGTCCTCGGCCTTGAGGTCATGCGCATGGGTGACGACGGCCAAGGCCAGGGCAATGACTGGCTGATGGCCTCCACTGTTGGCGGCGTCGACCTGCTGTTCTTCAAGAACTCCGAAATGAGGTCCGGCCAGAGCCCAACCGTCGTCTACAACCTCGCGGACGGGGGCATCGACGGTATCGTGGAGGGTCTTGCAAAAAAGGGGGCAACAATCGTCACGCCCGTGAGCCACGCACCCGGCGGCTGGTCCGCCGACCTTGCCGACCCTGACGGCCACCTCTTCTCATGCTACCAAACGACAGACCAGCCTCGGTAAGCCCACGGAAGCTCCCTGGCAGGATTCCACGTGGGAGCGTTCGATGACGACGCGTTTGCCAGGGCGCAGCTTGTAGAGGGGCGTGGTCGCTCCAGCATTCCGTCGATCGGCGTCGCACCAAATCCGCGCCCGCGAAAAATTGTGTCACAGATCGAGATCCCAGAATTCGGATGTCGCCTTGCCGCCCCAGTCGTCGTGGCTTTCCTCGCCTGTTTTCAGGAAGCCGAACTTCTTGTAGATCGCCCGCGCCGCGGTGAGCTCCTTGTGCGTCCACAGCGTCACACGCCGATAGCCCCTCTCGCGCGAGAAGCGTATGCATTCCTCCACCAGCGTGGCGCCCAACCCCATGCCCCTCGCCTTCGGATCGAGCAGCAGCAGGCGGATGCGGGCCACATCGGCCTTCTTCGCCTTGGGGTCATCCTTCACCAGCATCACGCAGCCGACGCGCTCGCCCGCCATCTCGGCGATCCAGCAGCGCTCCAACTTCTGGTCGTAGTGCTTGACGTAGTCGGCGACTATCTGCGCGCATACGCCCTCGAAAGGCCCGAGCCAGCCATACTCCTCCGCGTAGATTTCCGCGTTGCGCGCAACGATCCAGCCATAATCACCTGGCTTCGGATCGCGCAGCGTGTAGCTGCGCAACTGCGACTCCCGTCTTCCCAGCAGCGCTTCGATCGAGCCCATCGCCTCGACCAGCCTTGCCTGTTCCGGCGCCTTGAGCTTGTCCAGCATGGCCGCTGTGTTCGCCGCCTGCCGCTTGTCCGCCTGCCCGAACGCCGTGCGCCCCTTGGCGGTCAGCTTGAGGTGGCTCTGCCGCGCATCGGCTTTCGAGCGCGTGCGCGAGATCAATCCTTCCTTCTCGAAACGGTTGAGCATCCGGCTCAGATAGGCCGTATCCAGATCGAGCGACTTCCCCAGGTCGCTCGCCGTGGGCGCATCGACATGCGCGATCTCCCACAGCACGCGCATCTCGCCCAGCGACCATGGCGTATCGAGGAAGGTCTTGCGCAGGAGGCCGACCTCCCGAGTGTAGAACCGGTTGAAGCGGCGGACGGCGGCAATGTGGCTCGCGGCGGGCATGACCCGACGTTTCCGCAGATAGTTGACTTAGTCAAGTATGTGCGCGAGCTCCTAGACTGGCGGCCCGAACTTCGCCGAAGCCCCGGACGGCGCCTGACTTGCCGCCAGCGCCTGCTTCATCGCCTCAACCGCCGCCTCGAACGCCAGCATCGTGGAGGCATGGCGTGGCGGGTAGTCGCGCACGGGCTGGAGGTGGCGCAGCTCCCAGAACTCGCCTTGCGGAGGCTCGGCGCCGTCCTTCAGCATGGCGCGCAGCGCATCGCGCGCCGCCTCCATCTCAGCCAGTGTCCGCCCGATCGCATGCCGCGCCAGCACGGACGTCGCTGCCTGCCCCAGCGCGCACGCCTTGGGATCGACGCCGATCCCGGAAATGCGTCCCTCCGCATCGACCTTGATGTCGACCTCGACCGCAGACCCGCACACGCGCGAGACCTTTAGCGAGCTTCCCTGCGCATCAGCCAGCCGCCCGGCATGGGGGATATCCGCCGCCAGCTCCAGAACACGATTGTGATAGAGGTCTCCGAACATGCCAGCTAGATCGGCCCGAACAGGCCAGCAATCAAGCCGAGGACGCAAGCCTGGCGAAAAACGCGTCGATTGGCCGATCCTCTCATCGAAACTCCAACCTTTCACACGGGGCCGGAGAGACCTAAAACTCAGCCTGCGCCCGCTCACGGTCAAGGATACGCTCCGCGGGCGGATCGAGGAGCCGCGCGCGGAACACCTTCGGCTTGTCGGAGAACAGCTTGCGGCCGGCGTGACTCGCGTCGGCGACCAGCGCCTTGCGGTGGTCCCGCAGCGCATCCGCGAACCCTTCCGGCGCCTCCGTCCAGCCTTGCGAGTTCTCCAGCACCACTTCGATGTCCTGGATGTCGCCTAGGACGTCCGAAAGCTTGCGGGCTGCCGACGTGCGGTCCTCCAGCGTCTCCGGGAAGGTCATGCGCATAAGCCTGGCCTGCAGCGCGTGATACTTCGTCTGCTTGCGCCATTCGTGCAGCAAGAGCGGATCGCCGCGCTTCAGCGCCGCCTTCATCGCCTGGCGCGCCTCGCGATAGGTCGCCGTCAAGGCCGCTGCCATCTCCTCTCGCCCACCCGCAGCCATGCGCGGCGTGAGACTGCCAGCCCGCTCCGCCATGCGGACGCGGAAGGCCTCGATCGCCTGGGCTGCGTCGGTCTGCTTCATCTCCGCCGCGAAGCGTTCGGTCAGCCGCCGCGTCATCGCCGAGCCGATGCGCGCGGCCAGGAACGGCGTCAGCGCCTCGAGCGACTCGATCCGCGCGCTCGTGTCCCGCAGCGCGGAAAGTTCGCGCGCCGCATCGCGCCACCACCTGTTCTCGCGGGCATACGCCTTGCCGCCCATCATCGGCCGCGCCAGCCTCAGCGCGGCACGAATTTTCTTGGCGCGCACCCTCGCCTTGTGGGCGAAGACGGCCGGCTGCTCATGGGCCGCCCCGCATTCGGCAACGAGTTTCCCGGCCTGCTCGTGGATCACACGCGCCAGGCCGTTGCCGGCTGTCTCCCATTGGGCCACCAGGAAAGTCATAGCAGCCATCGTGCAAGGAGCATGGCCGATCCGCCAAGGGCCAATCCGGCCAATAACAGGAAAACTCCATCCCGGGCCGTCAGCCCCACCCCCATCAGCACGATCGATATCCCCGGCAGGACAGGCCCAAGCGGGATCAGGCCCAGCGGATAGGTGATCAGCGCCGCCGCGATCACCACCAACGCCACCACCATGACGAAGGGCGGCCGCGTCAGCCAGCGCCAGCGCGGCTGGGTCAGGCGATCGGCCACATGAGCCGTCTTTCGCAGCGCGTTGACGAACGTCTCCAGCGTCGAGCGCTTCAAGGACAGGCCGAGCAGCTTCTTCGGCAACAGCGGATATCTCGCCCCGAACAGCATCTGCACTGAAACCAGAAGCGTCACCGTCGCCACCAGCCAGGTCGCGCCCGGCACCACGGTGAGCGGGGAGACGCCAATGAGGCCCAGCAGTAGGATCACCGCCCCGAACGACCGTCGCTCGACGATCTTCATGAGCTGGCCCAGCGTCACGCTCTCGCCTGACGTCTCGTTGACCAGACAGTCCAGCAGCGATGTGAAGTTCTGCTCGGGCGGCCTAGTTGCGCTTGTCATTGTAGAGTTTGGAGGGATCGCGGACATGGGTGCGCGTATAATGCGATTCCGGCTCCCGCGGGCTGGGCCAGAACCTTACCGTCCAGGCGTGCACATCGTCGTTCTGCTGGTAGAGGCGTTCGCATTCGAGTTGCGGAACGGGCCTACCGTCCGGGCGGTTCCCGTCCCGGCAGCGGAAGCCGTCCCGTTCCAGCGCTTTCCGGGCAGCGGCCTCATCGCCCTGGTTGTAGGTGCGGCTGATGTAGCTGCGGAACCCTGCATCCACCGAGCCTTCAGCATCGCGCTCCCAGAAGCCGAACTGCGTGCCGGCCGGACCCGTTCCCTGCGGCGGCCGTGGCCCTCCGGTCACCTTGTCGGACGCACAGGCCGAGGCCAGCGCCAGCCCCGCCAGAATCGCTGCCATCAGTCTCATGCGACTTCCCTTGGACTTCATCGCTCGACCATAGACCCCCGCCTGACGCCGTCAAAGAGCCGGTCAGCAGGCGCCTGGATTGACGCCCTGCATGCTAGGTTTTCCGCCAGGTCGAGCCGTCGGGCCCGTCCATGATCTCGACGCCCTCGGCGGCAAGCTCCTTGCGAATCCGATCGGCCTCGGCGAAGTCCTTGGCCTTGCGCGCTGCAACCCGCGCCGCAACCAGCGCATCGATCCGCTGCGCCTCGCCCGCATCACCGCGCGCCCAGTCATCCGGGTCGCGCTGCAGGAGGCCAAGCAGGCCACCCGCCGCCAGCATCTGGCCCTTCAGCCGCGGCCAGTCGTGCATGTCCGACTTGTTGGCCTCCGTCGCCAGCGCCGACAGCTCCGCCAGCGCCTGCGGCGTGTTGAGATCATCGCACAGCGCCGCCAGCACGCCCTGTGGAACATCCGCGCGCTCGTCCGCGTCGGCATCCTTCATCCGCCGCAATGCGTTGTAGAGCCGGTCCAGCGTCGCCTTGCTCTGGTCCAGCAGCGCCTCGGTCCAGTCGAGCGGTCCGCGATAGTGCGCCGACATCAGCGCAAGCCGCATCGTTTCGCCGTCATAGTGCTGCAGCAGGTCGTGGACGAGCTTCACATTGCCGAGGCTCTTGGACATCTTCTCGGAATCCATCGACAGGAAGCCATTGTGCAGCCAGTAGCGCGCCATCGGCTTGCCGTGGGCGCACTCACTCTGCGCGATTTCGTTCTCGTGGTGCGGAAAGATGAGATCCAGCCCGCCGGCGTGGATGTCGATCGTCTCGCCCAGCACGGCCCTGGCCATCGCCGAGCACTCGATGTGCCAGCCCGGCCTGCCCTCGCCCCACGGACTGGGCCAGCGCGCCTCGGGCGGCTCGCCGGGCTTGGCCGCCTTCCACAGCGCGAAGTCGGCCGGATCGCGCTTGGCCCCGTCCACCTCCACCCGGGCCCCGGCGACCATGTCGTCGCGGCTGCGCCCCGACAGCTTCCCGTAGTCGGGCATCGAGGGCACGTGGAACAGCACCCCGTCCTTGCCCGCATAGGCGTGACCCTTCGCCACAAGCTGTTCGATGATCGCGATCATGCCGGCGATGTGCCCGGTCGCATGCGGCCGTGTGGTCGGCTCAATGGCGCCCAGCGCGGCCATGTCCTCGCGGTAGATACGCTCGTAGAGCGCCGTTATATCTGCGATCGGCCGGCCGGTTTCCGCTGCGGCGGCAATGATCTTGTCGTCCACATCGGTGATGTTGGCCGCGTAAACGACGTGATCCGTGCCGTATTTCGCGCGCAGCAGGCGAAACAGGACGTCGAATGCGACAGGGGGCCGCGCATTGCCGATGTGGGCAAAGGAATAAACCGTCGGTCCGCAGACATACATCGTCACCCGCTGCGGGTTTTGCGGCGAAAAGACCTGCTTTTCGCGCGCCAGCGTGTTGTGGAGACGGATGTCCATAAGGCGGTCTTTTCGTTCCGTTAGGAATATTCAATAAGGGTTTTGCGGTGAGACAGGCTGGCGTTTTCTTGAGAGGCGCCTATGTCTCACGCACGCCAAGCCCAATCAATCTGGGTTGGGCGTAGTTGCGTACAACAAGGGTGTCGTGATGCCCGGGCGCTGAAATCGAGCGATTTCCCGCCCCAGTAACGGAAGGATCGGCCATGGACGCCGTGATCAAAGGCAAGGCCAAGGCCGAGGCAGAGCCCTTCAAGCGCCCCAGTCGTGACGAGGCCGAGGATGCGGTCCGCACTCTGATCGCGTGGGCCGGAGATGACCCCAAGCGCGAAGGCCTGATCGACACGCCCGGCCGGGTCGTCGAGGCTTATGACGAGTGGTTCAAGGGTTATCATGCCGATCCCGAGGAATTCCTGTCGCGCACGTTCGAGGACGTGAAGGGCTATGACGACATCGTCATGCTGCGGGACATCGATGTGGAATCGCACTGTGAGCACCACATGGCGCCGTTCCTGGGGAAGGCTTGCGTCGCCTACATGCCGACCGAAAAGGTCGTGGGCATCTCCAAGCTCGCGCGCGTCGTGGAAATTTACGCCAAGCGCCTGCAAACGCAGGAGACGATGACGTCGCAGATCGCCAGGGCGATCAACGACTCGCTGACGCCCAAGGGCGTTGCGGTCTTCATCGACGCCAAGCACCAGTGCATGACGACCCGCGGCGTGCATCACCCGGACGTCTCGACCATCACCACCCAGTTCACCGGCGTTTTCAAGACCGACCGCGAACTGCGCGAGCGGTTCCTGCGTCTGGCGGGGAAATAGGCTAAGGCATCGCCTTCAGCGCTGAGTCCAGCCCCTTCAGCATGACGTCGTCGGCCTTGTCGGCGCCGAGCGTAACATTCATGTAGATCGCATTCAGGAACGCCATGGTGTCGTGGCGCCAGGCGAGGCCTTCGCTCGAAGCGAACAGCTTGTCGGCGAGGTGGTCGGGCGGCGTGGCGAGAGCCAGCAGCCAGTCGCTCCATTCGGCTTCGGTCTTTGCGCCGCGTGCGGCAGCGAAGAGGACTGGACGCGCGAGGCGTTCGCCTTCTCCGGCGATGTAGCTGTGTCCAGCGGGCGCGACCTGCGAGCCTACCGCCGACAAGATTCCGTTCAGCATCTCCTTGCCGGTGCGCGGATTGAGTGCGAGCTGCATCAACAGGTCAGACCCGTGCGCCACGCCATGGCGCCAGCCTTCCTTTTCGTCGAACCCCCGATAGTCGCGCACGTCCGTCAGATAAGCCGTCGCATTCCTCAGCAACGCGGCAAGCTCCTCATCCGACAGATATGCCTCGATGCGGTCCGCGCGCGCCACTTCCGACAGCGCCAGCACCGCGAACGGCCGCACGAAGCCCTCGCCTTCTGGCCCTTCAAGTTTCGCTTCAAGATCCGCGAGCAAAGCCTTCATGGTTTCGGGAGTCAGTTGCTTTGCGCGCAGCATGTGAGTCAGCGCTTCATAGGCGATGCCGTCGCGCAGCGAAGGATCGGGACTGGCGAGACACGCTACGATCGCCTTCGCGAATGCCTGCCGCTCCGCATCGTCCGCAATCTCGAACTCCACTGCTTTCAGTGCATCGAGGTCTGCACGGCTCTTGCCGACGGGGACGCAGGTATCGGCGACGGCGGCCGGCTCAACGGAAGCAGGCGGAGCTTCCGCGGCCCTGGGCGAGCAGGCGGCCAAGAGTAGGACGGCGGTAGGGAGAATCTGCTTCATTGCGCAAGCGTGCGCTACACCCCTGCCGCTTTCAAGCGTCATCCCTTCACCTCGGCGCCCCAAGCGCGTAGAAGGCGCCGATGACATACGCTCCGCCCCTCACCGGTTCCGCCCAAGACGAGACGATCGAGCTTCGACCGAAGTTCGACGCTGACGGCCTCATCGCCGCCGTGGCGCAGGATGCGGATTCGGGCGAAGTGCTGATGCTCGCCTGGATGAACGCCGAGGCGTTGCAGCAGACGATCGGCAGCGGTCGCGCCGTCTACTGGTCGCGCTCGCGCGGGGAACTCTGGCGCAAGGGTGATACGTCGGGCCACGAACAGCATGTGGTCGAGATTCGCGTCGACTGCGACCAGGATGCCGTGCTGCTGAAGGTGCGCCAGACGGGCGGCGCCTGTCACACCGGCCGCCGCACTTGCTTCTACAGGATCGCCGGTCCTTCAGGTCTTTTGAAACCCTGACTTCCAAGCCAGCCTACTCCCCGGTATCGTCGGCGCGGGTTGCGGTGATCCGCCGGGAGTTCAACATGCGTGTTGCCTTTGCCGCTATTGCTGCGGCGTTCACCCTGTCTGCCTGCGCAATGGCGGGGGCGCCTAGATCGGCGGACCAGGCGCCTGACGCCCTCCATGTCGACCCTGCATCCGCGGGCTGGAACAGCGCCGCGCTGGCCGATGCGGTGAACTATGTAGAAGCGCAGAAATCGACCGGCTTCCTGATCGTTCACAATGGCCGGGTGATCTCGGAACACTACTGGCCCCTTCCGGCTGACGCCGCCACGTTCCGCAACAACTTCACCCACGGGACCAGCGCCGAAGGCGCACTGATCGAGGATGTCGCGTCCGCGCAGAAAAGCTTCATCGCCCTGCTCGCCGGCGTTGCGATCGATAAGGGCCTTCTCGATATTTCCAAGCCCGTCAGCGCCTACATTCCGGCCGGCTGGTCGAAAGCCACGCCCGAGCAGGAAGCCAGGATCACTGTCCGCAGCCTCCTCGAGATGAATTCCGGGCTGAAGGAAGATTTCAGCTACGGCGCCGATACAGGCGCGACGTTTTTCTACAACACGCCTGTCTACGCCAAGCTCAAGCCCATCCTCGAAGCCGCCTCGAAACAGTCACTCGACACGATCAGCGCCGAGTGGATCATCAAGCCTGCCGGGATGAAGGACACGAGCTGGGCGAAGCGTCCCAGCGCCTTCGCAGACAGCGGCAATCCCACAGGACTCGCCACTACGCCGCGCGACCTCGCCAGGATGGGTGACCTGATCCTTCATCGCGGCAAAACGGCAGACGGCAAGCGGGTCGTCTCGGCGGCTCAGATCGATGCGATGCTAACGCGCACGGCGACCAACCCTTCCTATGGCCGCCTGTGGTGGCTGAATGGCGGCGCCTATGGGCTGAATCCCGGCGCGAACTCGCCACGCATTGACGGAGCGCTGGTCCCGGCCGCCCCCACCGATCTCGTGGCCGCGCAAGGTGCGCAGGACCGCAAGCTCTATGTCGTGCCCAGCCTCAAACTTGTCGTCGTGCGCATGGGCCAGGCCGCTCCGGACGCCCGCGGCTTCAACCAGCAGCTCTGGACCCGCCTGATGAAGGCGGCGCCGAAGAAATAGCGGCGAGCGCTATTTCGGATTGTGCGAGGTGATAAAGCGGACCAGTGCGTCGCCGAACAGCGGGTCCCGGCAGGCCTCCATGTGGTTGCGGCCCTCGATGACGACGTAGGTAAAGTCCTTCAGTTCGCGCCACATGCGATGGGTCTTGCTGACCGGCCGGTCGTTGCTGCCGTTAAGGGCCAGCACTGGGAAATTGATCCTGGTGAGGTCGACTTCCGGGTTGGCGTCTGGCGCGCCCCTGGGCGCCCCCATCGGCGCGCCATCCGCCCGTGGAGTGAGGTTCACGCTCGCCGGAGCGCCAGCCGGGCTCGATGCGGCAGGGGCTGCGGGCGCAGCAGCCGGAGCGCGGAGCGGCGCGGGATCGGTCGGCGCCTTGCCAAGCCATTCCGGCGTCTCCTTGATGCCGATGCCCATGACCGATGCGGTGATGAACCTCTCCGGCGCGACCTTCAGCAGGCCTGCTGTCGTGGCGCCGCCCATCGAATAGCCGCCGATGTGCGCTTTCGGGATCTTCAGGTGGTCCATGAAGTCGACGACATCCTGGATCATCGTGCCGCTCGAGTCGGCGGGGCTCGGGCCGGTGTCGCCATGGCCGCGCATGTCGAGGGCGATCACGCGGTTGGTCCTGGCAAGCTTCTGCGCAATGCCCGGGTTGAACCAGTTGCTGACCGCCGATGAAGTGAGGCCGTGGATCAGGATGACCGGCGCGCCCTTGCCCTGCTCGACATAGTGAAACTTGGTCCCGTCCGGTCCCGTCCAGGTGTGGTCGGTCCAGGTCTTTTTCGGCGCAGCGCGCTCCGGCAGCGGCGCGACGGTCTGCGCCGTGGCGGTCGCGAGACCCGAAAGCGCAAGCGCCAGAACGGCGCCCGCCGCAAGGATTCCCTGTTTGCAAGACATGATGGTCCCTGCCCGTTTTAATACGTCACACCTGACTGTTTGTGACAGTAACGACGCTGGACCGGCGCCCGTCAACCTGTCCGTCGTCCCAGCAATGCCGCAATTCCATCCGCCTTTCCGCCCGGGCTTCGCGAGAGCCTCCCCTGATCGCTTACGCGATGGAGGACGCAAATGAAGGCCCTGACCGTTTCCTTGCTGATGGCGCTGAGTTGCGCCGGCCCGGCGCTCGCCCAAGCCCCGCCCGCCCCTGCAGCGCCGGCCGCCCAGCCGGCCCCTCCCGACGAGGCAACGCCGCTCGATGCGCTCATCGAGCAGGCGACAACACTGGACGAGCGGGTTGCATTGCTTCGCCGCTGTGCCGGCCCGCCTCCGCGCCCGGTCGCCCTCACGGAACGGCCGGTCTCAATGCCCGCAGTCGCCATCGAACAGGCCGCGGCCGGAATAGCGTCGGGCGGCTGATCGTTCATTCCGGCTCTTCTACTCCTCGGTGAAGCCATGCTAACGCACCATGGCATTCGCGGAGGAACACAGACCCATGAAGAGCCAAGCCATCGTCGCCTACGGCAAGCCGCTCGAAGAAGTGACCTCCGATGTCCCGACACCAAAGGGGACCGAGGTCGTGGTCAAGATCACCCATTCCGGCGTGTGCCACTCCGACGTCCACCTGCAGGACGGCCACGTCGACCTCGGCGACGGCGACAAGATCGACTGGACGCGCGGCCGCACCCTTCCCCACACGCTCGGCCACGAGATCGAAGGCACGCTCAGCGCCGTTGGTCCCGACGCGCATGCGCTGCTTGAAGGCCGCAAGGTCGGCGCGCGCTTCGTCGTGTTTCCGTGGATCGGCTGCGGCGAGTGCGCGACCTGCAAGCGCGACCAGGAACATATCTGTTCCAAGCCCCGCCAGCTCGGCATCCAGGTGGCGGGCGGCTATGCGGAATACGTCCTCGTCCCGCACCCCAAATACCTGCTTGACGCCACAGGCGTGCCGGAAGGCCTCGCCGCAACGTACATGTGCTCGGGCATCACGGCTTTCTCGGCGCTGAAGAAGATCCGCAACGTGTTCGAGGGCGAGAGCATCGCCATCGTCGGCCTCGGCGGCGTCGGCATGATGGGTCTGCAGTTCGCCCGCGCCATGTTCCCGGAAAAGAAGGTTATCGGCTGCGACATCGATGCGAAGAAACTCGACTCCGCCAAGGCGGCCGGCGCCCATGCCGTCTACAATTCGAAAGACCCCGACACGCTGAAGCAGCTCAAACTCGATACGGGTGGCGGAGTTGCGGCGGCCGTGGATTTCGTCGGCTCGACCCCCTCGCTCAATTACGCCAACGGCGCAATCCGCCGCGGCGGCGAGATCATCGTCGTTGGCCTGTTCGGAGGCAAGTTCGCAGCGCCCATCCCGACCTTCCCGGGCCGGCCCTTCTCGATCGTGGGATCCTACACCGGCCCTCTGGGAGAGACGCGCGAGATGATGGAGCTGGTGCGGGCCGGCAAGATCAAGGCGATCCCGATCGAGACCCGTCCCCTCGACCAGGCCAACAAGACGCTCGACCAGCTCCGCGAAGGGTCGATCGTCGGCCGCGTGGTGCTCAAGCCTTAGGGCCTAGTCGGGCCCGCCCAGCGGCCGCCGGTCCTTGCGTTGCGAGAAGTGGAGATACTCGCCGTCGAACCCCGCGATGCGGCGGAGCTTTTCGGCGTCAAGGATGACGATCCGGCGCGAGCGATATTCGGCGGCGCCGGCCTGCTCCAGTCGGTTGAACACGCGGACCACGTGAATGACGCTGATGCCGAGGATGTCGGCGATGTCTTCCTGGATCAGCGGCAACATCAGGACGTCGCCCTTGTGGCGGTCGATCAGCTCCAGACGCGCCACGATCTCGCAGAGGATATGCGCCATGCGCTGCGTTGCATCGCGCCGGCCGAGCGACACGACGCGTTCGGCCAGCAGCGCTTCCTCGTGGGCGTTGGACCACATGAGAGCTTCAGCCAGCCCCGGATAGCGCGCCATCATTGTGCGAAAATCCTTGATCTGCAGCTTCCACAGCGATGCTGGGGTCTTGGCGACCAGATCGAACTCGGAGCGCTCGAACATCAGCATGTTGTAATTCACGAAGTCGCCTGGCAGCGCGAAGTTTACGATCTGGCGTCCGCCACCGGGCAGGAACCGCGCACGCAGAAGCCAGCCTTCCTCCAGCAGGTACATGCTGGTGAATTTGTCTCCGGCGCGCACCAGCGCCGCGCCGGTCTCGAGCGTAACACGCTCCTTCGCCAGCTGGTTGAGATCGGCGCGCAGCTCGTCCGAGACAGGGAAGAACCCTCTCAGCTTGGAGATCAGGTTGCGGCTCGGCATATGGGTGCGATGTCAGGCCAACGCCAAACCGCGCTTTGCCCGCCTTCAAATGGAGTGAAACTCTCGAAGCATCCAGTCCAGTGGAACAACGCCAGCATGCAACGCCGGGTTCCATCCCACCCCTTCACGGAAGACGTGGGCGATCGGTAACAA
Organism: uncultured Alphaproteobacteria bacterium; assembly: GCA_963718145.1. Classification (GTDB taxonomy): domain Bacteria; phylum Pseudomonadota; class Alphaproteobacteria; order Caulobacterales; family Hyphomonadaceae; genus UBA7672. The sequence continues at coordinate 458,584 of CAVQYJ010000023.1, forward strand.
GCCACGCCTTGGAGCGCGGGCCTAAGCCGCCTTGGCGCTCAGCAAGGGACGCTCGCCCATGGCGTTGGCGATCTTGGCCGCCAGCTCACGCTGGTCGAGCGGCTTGGAGACGTAGTCGGACATGCCGAGAGCGAGGTAGCGCTCGCGGTCGCCGCTCATGGCGTCGGCGGTGAGCGCCAGCACCGGAATCTCGCGCCATGGCTCTACGCTGGCGCGAATACGCCTGATCGCTTCCTTGCCGTCCATGACCGGCATGTGCACGTCGAGCAGTACGAGATCGAAAGATTCATCGTGCAGGCGGTCGAGCGCTTCCTGCCCGTTGGTGGCCTCGACGAACTTCGGCGCAAACTGGGCGGTGAACAGTTTCACGACCTGGCGGTTCACGGCGTTGTCGTCGACCAGCAGGATCTTGATGCCGCGTAGGCGCTTGACCTCGACGTCGCTCGTCACAGGCAGGACCGGCAGGTCCTCTCCCGGAGCCAGCGCATCGTCGTTCACCGCTTCGGCGAGGAAGCTCAGCGTAAAAGTGGAGCCGACGCCCGGCTCCGATTCCACCGTAACATCGCCGCCCATCAGGCGCGCGAGCTGGCGCGTGATCGCAAGGCCGAGACCCGAACCGCCGAAGCGCCGGGTAATGCTTGCATCCGCTTGCGTGAATGTTGTGAACAGCTTGCTGCGGGTCGCCTCGTTCATCCCGATGCCGGTGTCGGCGACGGCGACCTTGATCTGCCACAGGCCCGGTTGGGTTTCGATCGAGTCGACCTTCATGGTCACCACGCCGCGTTCGGTGAACTTGATGGCGTTGGACAGGAGGTTGCCCACGCACTGGCGCACGCGCACCGGATCGTAATGCAGGCGGGCGGGCAGGTCCGGCGCGATCTGCATGTCGATGTTGAGCCCTCGCTCCACGGCGCGCTGCAGGAAAAGCTGGCGCAGGCGGTCGAAGGTGACGGCGAGTTCCCCGTCGACGCAGGCGATCTCGATCTTTCCCGCCTCGATCTTTGACAGGTCGAGAACGTCGTTCAGCAGCGCAGTTAGCGTCTTGCCTGAATCCAGGATGACGTTGACCTTGTCCTTCTGCGCATCGAGCAGGCCGTCATCGACCAGCGACTGCGCCATGCCGAGCACGCCGTTCAGCGGCGTGCGGATCTCGTGGCTCATCGAGGCGAGGAAGTTTGATTTCGCAATGGTCGCGGCTTCGGCCTGCTTCTTGGCCTCGATCAGCGCCAGCTCTTGCTGTTTCTGTTGCTGGATGTCGAGCATCAGGCCCACCGCTCGAACGGGGACTCCAAGCTCGTTGCGCTGCACCTTCATGAAGATGCGCACCCACTGCTCGCCGCCGTTTGGGCGGTAGAGACGTGTATCGATCGACTCAACGTCCGGCGAACGCAGGCAGCGGTCCCAGCTTTCGCGGACCGAGGCGATGTCGTCATCATGGTACATGCCGAACGGACGCATGGCGTGGCGATGCAGCGCGTCCGGCCCGGCAAGCGCCTGATATTGCGGCGAGGTCCAGCGCTCCGACGAGCGCAGGTCGATCTCGTAGACGCCGGCGCTGGCCGCGCTCATGGCGATCTCGAGACGGTCATGCATGACGGCGGCCTGGTCGCGGGCGTCGATCATCTCGGTGATGTTCTGCGAGAGCGCGAACATTTCGTGCTTGCCCGAGGCAAGCTTGCGACCCGAGCAGAACTGCATCAGCGTGTGACGCCAGCCACCGCCGGTTCTGCGCCGGCGCAGGTTGCAGGTCGCGGCTCCGCCCTGGTTCACGATACGGTTGCGGATCTCAGCTTCGCGGGCGAGATCATCCGGATGCAGGGTGGCCAGCGTGTCGGCCAGGCTTGCCGAGCTTCCGGCCTCGTCATTGCCCCGGACGATGACTTCGGAGAACGAGTATCGCTCATTGTCGGGGTCATAGCGCAGCATGCCGATATCGGCATCGCGCATCAGCCGGTCACGCACGTCGATCGCGCTCACGAGCTTGCCGAGCATGCCCCATTCCGCCGTGACGTCGGTCAGCGTCACGACGGCGCCAGCGTCGACGCGCGTTCGGCGTGGACGCAGCCAGCGATCTCCCTTCGGCAGGGCGAAGCGATAGACGGAACCGTCGCCATAGCTGTTGTGCTCGGCCGCGGCAGTCTCGAGGAAGTCAGCGAGCTCATAGTCGATCACCGACTCCGGGTCGGCGCCAGTGGACTTGAAGAAGGGCCGGTTGGCGAACGCGATGCGCCCGTCCTCGTCCACGTGCAGGGCGGCGATGTCGAGAGCATCAAGCTTCTCGATCAACGCAGCTGCGTCGCTCTGGGCGGCGGTGGACAAACGGAAAGGCCCTTCCGGAAGCTCGAATATGGCCTGGAGAAACTAGGCTCCCGCACGTTAACGACGCCTTTCCGTTACGTCCCAAACCACCGACTCTCAGGGGTTTCCTCCACGAATCTCGGCGGTCCAGCGCATAGTTTTTGGTCACCCCCGCGTCACGGTCGCCCCGGCGCTCATTCGCCGTTCCAAGGCGCCGAGGGCCCCGGTCTCGTCAGGACGCGCAATGAAGTGGGCGTCCGTCGAGGCGACGTAGGCCCGCGTGCGTATTGTCGAAACTTTCACGTACTCGGCTTCGACCTGTCCGGCCTTGAGCGTGAGGAGCGTGAAACCCTTGCTGAATGCGTTGTAGTAGATGACTTCGTCATTGGCCTCCGCCATCAACCAGTTGAGGTCTTCGAGCGGTATGCTGTCGCCTGCCCCGTTGGACGTCACGGACGTGCAGCCGAACTCGACGCCGATGCGATAGCCCTGCTTGTCGTGTAGTTCGTTGGCCCAGGCGGTGTGGGTGTCGCCGGTGAGAGTCACGATGCGCGCCTTGGCGGCGCGGGCGGCGGCATAGAGCCGGTCACGCGCGGCAGGGAAACCACTCCACGCGTCGAGATTCCATTCGAAGCCATGGCGCGACGAAGTGTAGAACCGCCGCGACCCCTGTGGCACGCGCGCGAACTTGTTGGAATCGAGCAGCTTTTCGAGGTCGGGGCTCTTTACCCGCGCCATCGTCACCTGGTTGCCAAGCACTTGCCACTTCTTGCCGGAGTCGACCGAGGCCTTCAGCTCCTGCGCCAACCACGCTTCCTGCTCTGGGCCAAGAAGAGATCGGTTGGGGTCGTTGACCCTGGCGTGCAGGGCGTCGGCAGCCGCCTTCTTGTCTGCCTCGGGCGCCATGAAGACACTGTCAAAATTCAGGTCCTCTCCCCGGCCAACAAGACGGCCTTCGAGCAGGAACAGCGTAGCAAGATCGCCGATATCCACCTTGTGCCAGATCGCCTCGCGCGGCTTGCCCGGAACTGGATCGCGCACCGGCATCCACTCAAGATAGGCCTGCACGGCCTGAGCCTTGCGGTCCGTCCAGCTTCCTTCGGTCTGGGTCTGATGATTTTCCGCGCCGGTGCGGTAGGAATTGTTGGCGCTCTCATGGTCGTCCCAGGTGCAGAACCAGGGTGCGATCGCATGGGCGGCCTGGGAGTCCGGGTCAGCCTTGTATTGCGCATGACGCATCCGATAGTCGTCGAGCTTCACGCACTCGGTCGCCGGCTCGTGGTTGCGGCCAAGTTGCTGGCCGACGGCGCCGCCATAGCCGTTCGTGCCGTATTCGTAGATGTAGTCGCCAAGGTGGATGACTGCGTCGAGATCGGTGCGTTTCGAGATCTCACGGTAGGCGTTGAAATAGCCGAATGGCCAATTGGTGCACGACACCACGGCCATCTTGTAGTCAGCCGTCCCGCCGCTGGGCAACGTCTTGGTCCTCCCGGCGATGGACGCGACGCGGCCGACAGTGAACCAGTAGTAGTAGGTCTCGCCCGGGCGCAGGCCATCGACATCGACCTTGACCGTGAAGTCGCGTTCTGGCCCCGTGGTCGCCACGCCGCGCTTGACGATGCCTTTCAAGTTCGGCTCGCGCGCGATCGTCCAGCGCACCGGGACCGGTCCCGCTATGTCGGTCGTTACCCGCGTCCAGATGACCACTCGCGTCTGCATCGGGTCGCCCGAGGCGACGCCGTGCCTGAACTCTACTTTTCCGGGAAAGGTCGCCGGATCGCCTTCCGTTGCGGTGGCGCAGGCCGCCGCCATTCCAGCCGCACCGAGACCCAGAGCGCCACGTCGTGTCAGCCTGGTCATGGATTTATCCCTTTCGCCGCGATAGGCCGGACCTATGATTCGAACATCACCTACCCTGCCCGCAGATGCGACCAAAGCATGACGGCTCCTGTCCTTCCACCCTTGGTGGTCATTGCACCTGACGAGGCAGCAGGAATGCGGCTGGACAAATGGCTTGCGGAGGCAGCGCCGGCCCTGTCGCGTTCGCGCCTGCGCGTTCTGATGGAGGACGGCCGCGTTACCGCCAACGGCAAGCCTGCGACCGACCCCAGCGCCAAGGTGCAACCCGGCGCCGCCTATTCCATCGACCTGCCCCTGCCTACCCCCGCCGAGCCGGAGGCCGAAGATATCCCGCTCGACATCCTCCACGAGGACAAGGACATCATTGTCATCGACAAGCCCGCCGGGCTCGTCGTTCACCCGGCGGGCGGGTCGGAGCGCGGCACGCTCGTGAATGCGCTGCTGCATCATTGCGGGCCAGAGCTGACAGGGATCGGCGGCGTCGCGCGTCCTGGCATCGTCCATCGCCTCGACAAGGATACGTCCGGCGTCATGATCGCGGCGAAGTCCGAGGCCGCCCATACCGCCTTGACGGCGATGTTCGCGGCCCATGACATCGAGCGTGTCTATCTCGCCGTTACACGAGGATCCCCGCGTCCGCTGATCGGTCGGATCGAGACTAATATCGCGCGCTCGCCGAACGACCGGAAGAAGATGGCCGTCGTGAAGGACAAGCATTTCCGCGCCGACCACTGGTCGAATGATCCCAACGCGGCTGGTGACGAGACGCTGCAGGGCAAACTCGCCGTTACCAACTACCGCGTGCTGGAAACCTTCGGGCGACTTGATTCAACGGGTGCGCAACCTGCCGCGGCGCTTGTCGAATGCCGGCTGGAGACCGGGCGCACACACCAGATCCGCGTGCACCTCGCACACATCCAGGCGCCGGTGATGGGCGACCAAGTATATGGCAAGCACCGCTGGCTTCGCGCCGATGGCAAGGGCCCTGCCTTCGAGCGCGCCACCGCGGCGGCCAAGGCGTTCCCCCGGCAGGCGCTGCACGCGATGGTCCTGGGCTTCATCCATCCGGTGACGGGCCAGGAAATGCGCTTCGAACGCCCGCCTCCAGCGGATATGGCAGAGCTGGTCGAGGCCCTGCGAGCGATGGGAAAGAACTAGCAGGGCAGCGCCGCGGCGTCAGCCCGGCCGTCCGCCGTTGCGCTGAACAGGGTCGCCCGCGCCGGGGCGCGTGGACGGGGCATCCGAGTTGACCTTCCAGACCCATTCCAGCCTGTAGCCGCACACGGCCAGCGCTTCCTGCCCGAACATCGCCGGCTTGTACTTTGCCTGCTTGGCCCAGTTCAGCGTCGCATCGTCGAGTGCCGGATAGCCCGAGGACTTCGCGAGGCGCACATCCACCAATCGGCCATCCACGGTGACGCACGCTTCCAGAGTGGATGTGCCCTCCTGCCCCGCCCGCTGGGCGCTGGCGGGATAGTCAGGAATGATCGACGCCCGGTCGAGAGCAGGTCTCTGTGTGAGGCCCGGCAGGTCGCCGCCCTTCCAAGGCAGGTAGAATGCCGGACGTTCATTCTCGCCGCTGGGCAGGCCCAGTTGCTTCGCCGTCTGGTTGATCAGATTGCTTTCAGAGGCGGGCGGCGCATTCGACGCACATCCCGCCAAAACCACTGCGATCGAATACACGACCGCTCGTCGCCCCGCCCGCGACACGTCAAGAACAGACATGCTACGATAATGGCATGGAGTCGCGCGGTGCGCCACAAGAGTCAGCCAATCCGATGTTTCGCGCCTCACGCGATCACTAGGTCAGTGTCGTGCTTTCCCGACGAGCCGATCATCGCGAATCCATCAGCGAAGACCATTCCGCGGGCGACATGAAGCCGTCCTTGTCCTGATCGACATAGGTCTTGAAGACAAAGGCATGATAACCGAGAAATTCGCGTTGCGTGAGCGCTCGGGATTTCTCTTCTTTGTCGAACATGTTGAAGCTGTAGTTGGCGTTGTTCTTGGCCTTGCCTTCGAGCGAATTGCGGAACTCGGGCAGTTGCAACGCACCGTCGGCGTTGACGTCGAACCGGGCGAGCTTGGGAAGCTGAAACTGCAGATACTCCTGCAAGCTGCACTTTCCGTCGGCGTCCTTGTCGAGGAAGGCGATGACCTGCTCCGGGCTCGCTTCTTGCGCCTGCACCGGAGCCGCGATTGCGAGTGCCAGTAGGGATACAAGAATGCGGGCGTTCATGTGCGGCTGCTCCCCGGATGAGACGCCCACGGTACCATCCGGTACGGGAGCGCGCGAGTCCTCGGCTACACGCTTCCCGACACGCCCGGTCAGGTATTAGCCGGGCTCTTCGCAGGGCTTAGGAACGGGCGCCGTTTCGCCCTCTTTAACCCTCCTACCTCCCTCCCCATCTTGGACCTGTGACGGACGGGGGCGGGACCACAATCCTGCCGAGAACCTTCGTAAGATCGTGGCGTTAGGTCCCGTGGGCCTGGTCCAAACGGACCGTGTAACCAAGGGCCTGGCGGTGCGGATACAATAAAGATCGCGGGCCTTTCCTCCCCACCAGGAGGCACGCGGCAAGAGAAGGAGACGGACATGGCTAGCATGGCAATCGCGCTCTCCCCTGAACAAGGGCTGTCGCGCTACCTCTCGGAAATTCGCAAATACCCGCTGCTTGAGAAGAACGAGGAATTCATGCTCGCCAAACGATGGGCGGAGCATCAGGACTCGGAATCGGCCGAGCGCCTCGTCACTTCCCACCTTCGCCTCGTGGCCAAGATCGCCATGGGATATCGTGGTTATGGCCTGCCGATGGGCGAGGTCATTTCCGAGGGCAATGTCGGCCTGATGCAGGCGGTGAAGAAATTCGACCCGGACAAGGGCTTCCGCCTCGCAACCTACGCCATGTGGTGGATCCGCGCCGCGATCCAGGAATACATCCTGCGCTCGTGGAGCCTCGTGAAGCTCGGGACCACTGCCGCGCAGAAGAAGCTCTTCTTCAACCTGCGCCGCATCAAGGGCGAAATCTCCGCGATGGAGGAAGGCGACCTGCGTCCGGAAAACCTGAAGGAAATCTCGACGCGCCTGGGCGTGACTGAGGAAGAGGTCACCTCCATGAACCGGCGCATGAGCTCCGGCGGCGACGCCTCGCTCAACGCTCCGATCGGCGGCATGGACGGCGAAGCCGAATGGCAGGACTGGATTGCCGACGACTCGCCGGGCCAGGCCGAGAAAATGGCCGAGACCGACGAGTTCTCCGCCCGCATGGAACTGCTTGAGGAGGCGATGGAAGCGCTCAATGAGCGCGAGCGCCACATCATTACCGAACGCCGCCTGAAGGATGAGCCGACCACGCTGGAAGATCTCTCGGCGCACTACAATGTGAGCCGCGAACGCATCCGGCAGATCGAGGTGCGCGCCTTTGAGAAGCTCCAGAAGGCGATGCGCGAAGCCGCCCGCGGCCGCGGCCTTGTCGACGTGAACTGACTTTCTACACTCTCTCCTTGTGATCCGACGACCTCGGCCCGGCCTCAAAGCCGGGCCGGATTTTTTGCGGCCCTGCGTCGCCCCGCCGCTGTACGGAGAGGGGAAATTCGTATAGCTTGACACTGTCAAGTCAACGAAAGTTCCGTCATGGCCGACAGCGCAGCGCTCCGATCCTTCAGCGATATTCCCGTCCTGGAGTGGGAAACAATGGAGGGGAAAAACAGCTACGACGTTTTCCGCGAGCTGCGAGAAACGACGCCTGTGGTGCGGGTGCCAATCGGGATGGGCTCGATGGTGCTGTTCCTCCGCCAGCGCGTGGTCGAGCAGATCGTCTCGGACGCCACCCGACAGATCGAGACCGAGACCAAGATGATGCAGGGCATCTTCAATGGTCCGATCTTCGATTTCACCCAGCGCGTTCTTCTCTTCTCGAACGGCGACGTTCACCGTCGGCGGCGCATGCCGATTGCGCGCACCTTTGCGTTCAAGCTGATGGAAGCGATGCGGCCCGCCACGGTCGCCACGGCGTCCGAACTGATCAGGGAGAGGCTCGGCAATGGGCCGATCGATTTCCTGGGCGAGATCGCGGCGCAGATCCCTGCGCGCATCATTGCAGACGTGCTGGGCATTCCGCGCTCCGACCTGCCGGTCTTCATGAAATGGATCGGCGACACGTCGGCCTCGATCGGGTTCGTCGATCTTGAACGGCGTGCGGAGATCGAGAAGAGCCTCGAGGAATTCGACAATTATGTCGGCGGATTGCTGAACGATCGCCGCGCCGCGCCGAAGCAGGACTTTCTGTCCGACTATGTCGCTGCGACGGCCGCCTCGGGGGATCTCACCGAAGGCGAGATCCGCGCGCAGGTCGTGGGACTGATCCTTGCAGGATCGGACACCACCCGCAATTCGCTGTGCATGACGCTGCACGAGCTGCTGCAGCATCCCGACCAGTGGAAGGCCTTGTGCGCCGATCCAGATGGGCTGAAGAAAAAGGCGGTCGAGGAAGGCCTGCGCTATCAGCCGGTCGTCTCCGGCATTCCGCGCGTGGCGCTCAACGACATGGAGATCGAGGGCTATCTGATCCCCGCAGGCGCGCTGACGACGGTGTCGATCATCTCCGTGCTGCGCGATCCGGACGTCTACGCCAATCCGGAATCCTTCGACATCCACCGCACCGACCAGCAACGCTGGCATCTGGCGTTTGGCGCCGGCGCGCACCGCTGCGCGGGCGAAGCGCTTGCGCGGGTGGAGCTGGAGGAGACGCTCGCCACCATCGCCCGCCTTGCGCCGAACACGAAGCTGGCTGGCCCCGCGCCGCAGCTCGCGCCCGGCGCCATCCGCACCGTGGACCAGATGAAGGTCAGCTTCGCGTAGCTCTGTCTTCGGGGCCTTCTTCTGGGCCCGCTGTCCAACTGATCCGCGGCGCGGTAGCTTGCGCAGCGCGGGGACCTGTCCTGGAGGGCCGAAATGGGAAAGCCGATTTCCGAGGCGCCGGTGCTCACCGACATCGGGCCGGATGCCGTCGCCGACCTGCATGCGGCCTATCGCGATGCGCGGGCGCAATCGCCCGTGATCCGCAACCAGATGGGGATCGCTACCGGCCTGCGCGCCCGTCACATGGAAACAATCCTCTCGGACGCCACGCGCCAGATGGAAAGCGAGACGCTGATGATGCAGGGCGTCACGTCGGGCCCGCTGTGGGAACTGCGGCAGAACGCCATCCTGTTTTCCAACGGCGACGCGCACCGCCGCCGGCGCCAGCCGCTGGCGCGAACGTTCGCTTTCAAGCTGATGGAAGGGATGCGCCCGCGCGCGACGGCGGTGGCTTCCGAACTGGTGCAGGAGCGGCTGGGCGCGGGCGAGATCGATTTCCTCAATGAGGTTTCCGCCGACATTCCCGCGCGCATCATCGCAGACGTGCTCGGAATACCGCGGAGCGACCTGCCGTACTTCAAAGGCCTCGTTGAAGACGCCGTGCAGACGCTGGGCTTCTTCGACCAGACGCTGCGCGCGAGATACGAGGCCAACACCGTCGCGTTCGATGCGTATGTCGGCAAGCTGATCGAGGATCGCCTGAAGACGCCGCGCGGCGACTGGCTGTCGGAATTCGCTGCTGCGGCGAAGCAGAGCGGCGAACTGAGCGACGCGGAGATCCGCACGGACGTGATCGCGCTGATCGTCGCCGGTTCGGACACGACCAAGAATTCCATCGCCATGACGCTCAATCTCCTGCTCGAACACCCGGACCAGTGGCGCGCACTGTGCGCCGATCCGGATGGCCAGAAGAAAGGCGCCTGCGCCGAAGGGCTGCGGTATGAGCCCGTAGCGCTGGGCGTGCCGCGGTTCTCGGTCTCTCCGTTCGAACTCGATGGGTACGACATCACGCCAGGCATGCTGATCTTCTTCTCGATCGTCTCGGCCTGCCGAGATCCGGATGTTTACGCAAATCCGGACGCCTTCGACATCGCCCGCAGCGACCATCCGCGCTGGCATTTCGCTTTCGGCGGCGGCGCGCACCGATGCCTGGGCGAGGCGCTGGCGCGCGTCGAAATCGAGGAGACGCTGGCGGCGATCGCGCGGCTGGCGCCGAAGACCCGCATTGCCGGTCCAAGGCCTGCGATGAAGGCGGCGCCCATCCGCGCCGTGGACCAGATGCGCGTGACGTTCGCCTGAGGCGCCGTCGCTCTGCGCCGCGCAGAATGTGCGCGGCTGTGCAACCACAACGAAACACATGCAAGGGTAGGGACATCAAGGTTAGCCAGCCGCGCGTGCTCTGGCGCCTGCCCTTCGTGTCATGTCGATGCGTATCAGGCGGCGTGCGACCGCTCGCCTGAACTGGAAATTCTCAAGGGCAGGCTTGTCGGACCTCTCATGCCAGGACGCGGCAACCAGCGCAGGTCCTCTGACGGAATGGCAAGCGTCACCCCCGGCCAACGCGCCAGGAGACGCTCCAGCGCGACCTCCGCTTCGACCCTGGCGAGATGCATCCCGAGGCAAAGGTGCATACCGCCGCCATATCCTGCATGACGGACGCCCTCGCGGCAAACGTTGAGCTGCTCGGGATCAGCGAAGTGATCTGGATCGGCATTGGCCGACGCCAGCAGTCCAAAGACACGATCACCCTGCTTCAGCGCCACGCCATGAAAATCCATGTCGCGTCGCGCCATGCGGGGTTTGGTCACTTGCACGGGGGAGTTGTGGCGATGTAGCTCCTCCACCGCATTGGCCATGAGCGCCGGCTCGGTCCTCAGCATGTCGAGCTGTTCCGGGTGTTGCAGCAGGTCCAGAACCGATGTCGAGATGAGATGCGTTGACGTCTCATGCCCTGCGATGAAAAGGAGGAACACCATCGCCAAAAGCTCATCTTCACTCAGCTTGTCCCCGTCCGCCTCGGCCTGAACAAGCTCGGTGACGAGGCCCGGGCGCGGGTCGGCGCGGCGGCGTTCGAACTCCTCGCGGAAGTAGCTCATCATCTTTCCGATGATCGGCAGGATGCGCGTCGCCGAAACGAGGCCCGCCACATTTGAGAAGTCAGCCATCCAGCGCGTCACTTGCCGGCAGCCGTCACGGTCGAGCCCGAGCATTTCGGAAATGACGCGCAGAGGAAGTTCGCGCGAGAACCCACGCACGAGGTCGAACTCCCCGGACGCCTCCATTTCCTCGATCAGTTCATCGGCAATCCGGGCGACAACCGGGCGCATGGCTTCGATGCGGTCGCGCCGAAACGGTGCATCCACCATTTTGCGCAGACGACGGTGATCTGGATCGTCGAGCGTCAGCATCGTCTGGGCGAGGATGCGGACCATCTTTGGAGCCCACCAGATGCCCAGCGCCGACGACTTGCCCGCATTGCGCCCGTCCGCGGCAAACAGGTCTCCGCCTTTGAGGAAGTCGGCAACGGAGGCCCAGGTGGTAGCGAGATATGCCCGGCCGATGATCGGAAAGACGACCTGGACCAGCGGCCCTTCCTCACGAACGGCGCGCAGCGCCGGGAAGGGATTGCGCTTGGCCTCCTGACTGAAGAAATCGAACCGCGCCATGGCGGGCCTCCTGCTCCGACCGCACCCGGAATGTGGCTCGCCTATACCTGCCAATACGCTGGGTCAAATTAATCCAGGTGACGAAGCGATACGAGCGATGCCGGATACCCGCAGCCTTTGTTGCTGGTTCCGATGAGCGCAGCGACCGAGGGACGCCCTCATCGCGTGGCTGTTCGTTCGGAGAAAAGCACAGCACTTCGAAACGAGAGGAATGCGCCGCAGCCAGCGCTGCTTGCGTGAGCCCATGCGCGTGCGCCAAATGGGGCGATGATCGTTCCCATCGCATCGGCCGATGATCCGCGCATTGCACCTTACAGAGGCGTACGCGAACGCGACCTGTTGCGAACGGCAAACCGGTTCATTGTCGAGGGGCAGGTGACGCTTGGGCGGCTGATCGAGGCTTCGCGGTTTGCGGTGGAGTCGCTGTTCCTGGCGGAGAGCCGCGTGGCGCCGCTGGCGGGGATGCTGGCGAGGCTCGATCCCGAGGTTCCGGTCTACACCGCGCCGCAATCCGTGATGGACGCGATCACCGGCTTCCACATTCATCGGGGCGTCCTGGCCATGGCGCATCGAGGCGAGGAATTGAGCGTCAATGGCTTGCTGGCGTCGTTGGGCAGCCGCGATTCGCTGAGGCTGCTGACCCTCGTCACCCTCGCCAATCATGACAATGTCGGCGCCTGCTTTCGCAACGCGGCGGCGCTAGGCGCCGATGCGGTGCTGCTGGACGAGGCGTCTTGCGATCCGCTCTATCGCAAGTCGATCCGGGTCTCGGCAGGAACGGCGCTGTCATTGCCGTTTGCACGCTCAGGCGATGGAGCATCGATCCTGGGCGCGCTGGAGGCGAGCGGCATCGAGTGCTGGGCGCTGACGCCCTCGGGAGGCGAGGAACTGCAGCGGCTTGTCCCGCCTGCTCGGCTCTCGATCGTGCTGGGCGCGGAAGGTCCCGGCCTGCCAGCTGCGCTGATGGACCGGTGCAGGCGCGTTTCTATCCCGATGGCGAGAGGGATCGACAGCCTCAACGTAGCGACCGCGGGGGCGATCGCGCTGGCTCACGTGTTCTCGCGGCGTGCTTGACTTGGGGCCTCGGTCGGCCCCTATCATCGATAGTTGTCGCAGCGTCTTGGCCTTGGCGGGCTGGAGCGTAAGGTGAATGCGGAACAGTGAGCACGCCTGCTCCAGACAGGCGGCCTGCGAGGGAGGCCGACAATGACGACCTATGCGGGTTCGCGTCTCTGCTATGACGCCGACAGCCACCTCATGGAACTGCCGGACTTCTTCAAGGAATTCGCGGACCCGGCGGACCGTGAGGCCCTGCCTGACCTGATCGTATCCAGCGGCGGGCGGTTCGGCGAGGCCGTCGCCAAGTTCGCGAAGACCAAGCGGCTGGAGCCCGAAGACGTGGCGAGCCAGGTGGCGCTGGGCGACAAGCTGGTGACCGGGCCGAAGGGATATTTCGCGCTCGGCGCATTCAACCGGGACGAGCGGAAGCTGGCGCTGGACCAGCTCGGCTTCAGGAAGCAGCTCGTGTTCTCGACCTTCGCGGCGGGAACCGTGTTCCGGAAGATCAATGGCAGCGTCGAGCTGCAATACGCCGCCGCGCGGGCGCACAACCGGGCGATGGCGCACTTCTGCGGCGTGGACAAGCGGCTGATGGGCATTGCGGCGCTGCCGCTGGTGTCCATGTCCCATGCGCTCGCGGAACTCGACAACATCATCAGGCTTGGCCTGAGCGCGTGCTGGATTCCGCACCAGCCCGCCGGAGACAAGTCACCTGGCCACCTCGATCTCGACCCAATCTGGGCCAAGCTGGCCGATGCCGGCATTCCGTTTGCGCTGCATGTCGGCGGCGATCCGCTGCAGATGGATCCGGCATGGATGAACAATGGACGTCCGATTCCCACGGACTGGCTGGGCGGCGGGGAAAACCTGCGCGGCAAGGACATGACCGTGCTGCACCATGCGGCCGAGACGTTCATTTCCGTCCTGGTGTTCGACGGCGTGTTCCAGCGTCATCCGAAGCTGAAAGGCGTGGTGGTGGAGCTGGGGTGTGGGTGGGCGCCCGAGCTGCTGACCCGGCTCGACTGGACGCACAAGTCCTGGTCGAAATCCGAGCCGGTGCTGGCCGAGCTGACGACGCCGCCAAGCCAGCAGATCATCGAGCACATGTGCTTCACGCCCTACCCGTTCGAGAATGTCGGCGACATCATCCGTCGGTCGGATCCAAGGCTCTACATGTTCGCGTCGGATTATCCGCACACCGAAGGATCGAAGACGCCGATGGAGCGGTTCGACAAATTCCTCGAGGGCGAGAGCCAAGCGACGAAGGATCTGTTCTACTTCGGCAATTTCGCACGGCAGTTCGCGCTGGCGCCGGAGCATGCGCCAAAGATGCAGGCGGCGGAGTAGAACGTGACTGGCCGCGTCTTCATCGCCCTCTTGATGGGGGCTCTTATTGCTGGCGCCTGTTCGCCGCAGACCGAAGGGCCGGCGGGGGCGCCGACTGCGTCGTCCGCCGATGGGCCGATCACACCGGTCAACCCGATCTTCGGCAAGTGGCAGCTGGTGCGTGCGCAGGTCGCGCCCTGGTGGGACGGCAAGGGCCCGGAGCCCATCGCGGACCCGGCCTTCACGGCGATCGACTTCCAGCCGAAATCATCCTCCGGGCCGCCGATCGCGACGTGCGCCAGGCCGATCTATTCCGTCTCACTGGTGACGCCGGCGGCGCTTTTCCAGGGCAATCTCAAGGATCCGTGGGCCGACGCACGCAAGCTTGGCTTCCTCAAGAGCGACATCACGATGCTGAGCTTTTCCTGCGGGGACAATAACAAGGACGTCGCACTCGATTTTCCGATGCAGGCCGAAGACACGCTGATGATCGGCCTCGACAATGTGATCTACACGCTGCAACGCACGCCCAGCTGAGGGCGGAGCACACAGGGGACACGCCATGAACGTTCCGCATCTCGACCGCCGCAGGCTGCTGCTCGGGGGAACGGCGCTGGCGGCCATGGCCGCGTGCTCGCGGGCGGCGGCGCCCAAGGCGGCGGCGGACCCGACGCTGGTCTCGACATCGCTCGGGCAGATCCGCGGCGTGGCGGACGATGGCGTGATCGAATTCCGCGGCGTGCGCTATGCCCAGCCGCCGGTGGGTCCGCTGCGCTTCCAGGCGCCGAAGAAGCTGGAGGCGTGGCAGGGCGAGGTTGCGGCGACTGCATACGGCCAGGCATCGGTGCAGATGCGCGCCGGCGCGGGGGCCGCGGCCTACCCTCCCCTCGTACAGGCGGCGATGACCGAGGCGTTCAAGGCGCCCGACGGCGTGAAGGCGGAAGGCGACGAGGACTGCCTGATGCTCAACGTATACGCGCAGAAGACGGGCCCCGAGGCGGGTGCGACGCGGCCGGTGATGGTGTGGCTGCATGGCGGCGGCTACAGCTACGGCCAGGCGGGGCTGAACATCTATCGCGGGCGCAATCTCGCGAAGAACCACGACGTGGTGTTCGTGGGCGTGAACCACCGGCTCAACATCTTCGGCTTCCTGCCGCTGGATACGGCAGGCATTCCCGGCTTCACCGGCTCGGCCAATGCCGGGATGATGGATATCGTGATGGCGCTGGAATGGGTGAAGGACAACATCGCCCAGTTCGGCGGCGATCCGAACAATGTGACGGTGTTCGGCCAGTCGGGCGGCGGCGGAAAGGTGTCGACGCTGCTGGCGATGCCGGCGGCGGCAGGGCTGTTCCACAAGGCGGTGATCCAGTCAGGCGCCGGGCTCCGGGCGGGGGCGAAGGAGGATGCGGAATTCAACGGGACGGATTTCCTCACCCGCATCGGCATCGCGGCGTCGGTTGCCGCCGAGCAGCTTGCGACGCTGACTACGGAAGACATTCTCACGGTCGCCAGGGACATGGGCGCGAACAAGTTCCGCCCCTCGATCGATGGTGTGAATGTTCCGCGTCATCCCTTCGATCCGGACGCACCGGCGCAGTCGGCCAACATTCCCGTGATGATCGGGTTCACGAAGGACGAGCAGACGCTCTACAATGTCGGCAATCCGACATGGGTCGACACGACGGAGACGGCAGGTGGTCGAAGCCGCCGAGCGCGTGGCGAAAGGCAAGGGCAAAGCCATCGTCGATGCGTTCAAGGCGCAGTTCCCGGACTATGCGCCCAATTATCTCTTGATGCAGGTGACAGGCACGGTGCGCTCGCTGTCTTCGCACCACACGCTTGCCTCGCGGAAGTCGGCGCAGCCGGCGGGCGTCTATGCGTATGTCTTTGCGCACGACCTGCCGCCGCAGGACTTCGTGCTGAAGGCGCCGCACACGGCGGAGATCCCCTACATCATGGACAATGTCGCCAGCGCGCCGCTGTTCGCCGGCGCCACGCCTGACGACGCGGCGATGGGCAGGATGATGAGCGCGACCTGGGTCAACTTCGCCAGGACAGGCGATCCCAACGGCGCCGAGGGGCTGCCCGCGTGGCCGAAGTTCAACGCGGACACGCGGCCGACCATGTTCTTCGCGAAGGAGTCGAAGGTGGTCGAGAAGCCCTACGAGCCCGTCTGGCAGATCATCCTCGCCAACCCGGCCCCGAATGCGCCGCCGATCTAGGCGCGAATCAGAGACCTCGGAGGCGCGTTAACGCTTTCCTTACCCGGCTTAACCTAACCGTTAACGGTTGGAGGCTGGGCATGCGCGTCCTCGTTACAGGCGGGTGCGGATTCATTGGCGCCGCCGTGGTGCGTCTTGCACTCGAGCGCGGCGACCAGATCCTGAACATCGACCGCCGCCGCAAGTCGAACCCCTGCCCTGCGCTTGGACCTGTCGCAGGCAAGAAGGGCTATGCGCGACTGGAGTCCGACATTTCCGACCGCTCCATGATGCGCGCCATTTTCCGTGAGTTCAAACCCGAGGCCGTGATCCATCTCGCTTCCGCCGGCGAGGACACCGATGAGGGCCGCATCTTCGATAGCGAGGTCGCGGGGGCCTTCTCGATTCTGGAGGCCAGCCGTCAGCTCATGTCCTCGCTCGACGACGAGGCGAGGACGCGCTTCCGCATCGTTCACATGCAGCGCGCCGACACCGAGGTCGCGGCAACATCGCCGGCGCCAACCGAAGCCGTGCGCGCATCGGGCGCCGCGCTGTTCGACACCTGGTCGCATGCGCATGACCTGCCGCTGGTGACGTGCATCGCCGGAGACGTCTTCGGGCCGTGGCAGCCGGACAAGGCGTTGTTCCCGAGCCTGGCGGCGGAGCTGATCATGCATCGCCGCTGTGTCCTGGAGAGCGGCGGCGAGACGGTGCGAGACTGGATGCCCGTGCGCGACCTGGCCGAAGGGCTGCTGCTTGCCGCCAGCAAGGCGCCCGCGCTCAGCCGTATCGAGTTCTCCGCCGGGGCCGAGCGGCGCGACATCGATCTTGCCGAGGCGCTCTGCTCCCTGCTCGACATTCGCTCGCCGCTGCCAGGCGAGCATGCGTGGGCCAGCTTCATCCAGCTGAAGGGTGAAGGCGCCGGCGCCTCGCCCGGGCCGATGCTGGATGATGGCGAGGCGGAGACGCTGCTGGGCTGGCGGCCGAGAGGCTTCCACGCCGGGCTCGACCGCGCGCTCAACTGGGCGATGACGCGCTATGCGCCGCCCGCCGCCGCCATCGCGGCGGAATAGCTCCGGACTCCCGAGAGTTTGATTTGACGGTTTCCACAGCGACAGGTCGCACTGACGCGCGCGTTGAACGAAAATTCCGGACAGACGCCAAGAGGCCGTCCGCGGGGAGAGTGACATGAAGCTGAGCGGGATTGCTGGATCCGTTGTCGCGGCGGCGTTGCTGGCGTCGTGTGCGCAATCGCCCCAGCCGGAAATCCCGAAGCAGGTTGCGGCCAGCCGCATGATCACGCCGGAAGAAGACGCGGCCCATCCCGGCAAGGCGATCTACGACAAGGCCTGCTCGGCCTGTCACAACAACCCCGAACAGACGCGCGCGCCATCGCTTGCAAGCCTGCGCATCGCTCAACCGGCCGACGGTCGAATACGCCCTCACGATCGGATACATGCGCACACAGGCGAAGAACCTGTCCGCCAGCGAGCGCGGACAGATGATGGACTGGCTGTCGCTTGGACAGGATGACAACACCGCCTGGGTGAGCCAGGCCAGATGCAAAGGCGGCGCGGCGCGGATCGACGCTTCGGCCAAACCAGTCGCGCAGACCTTCGGCCTCGACACTGGCAACACTCGCATGGTGACGGCCGCGCAGTCCGGGCTGAAGACAGAAGACTTCGCCCGGCTGGAACTCGCCTGGTCCGTCGGTTTCCCGCAGACGCCGACGATGCGCTCGCAGCCTGTGGTGGCGGGCAACACGATTTTCGTCGTCGCGTCCGACGCCGGGCGCATGTACGCCCTCGACACACTCACCGGTTGCGCGAAGTGGCAGTATGAGAGCCCCGTGCCGCTGCGGTCCTCGCTGAGCTATGGCGAGATCAGCAAGGGCAGGCCGGTGATCGTGGCGGGTGACGCGACCGGTTTCGTCCTTGCAGTCGACGCTCTCAGCGGCAAGCTCGTGTGGCGCACCGACGTGCGGCTGCACGAGTCGAACCGCATCACGGGCACGCCGGTGATCCACAAGGGCCGCGTGTTCGCGCCGCTGTCGGCGACGGAGATCAACCATGCCGTCGACGAGTCCTACGAATGCTGCAAGGCGCAAGGCGCGGTGATCGCCGTGGATCTCAAGACCGGCAGGAGGATCTGGACAGGCCGGACGATGGACGAGGCCAGGCCGACACAGAAGAGCCGCGTCGGCACGCAGATGTGGGGCCCGTCGGGTGCGCCGATCTGGAACACGCCGGCGATCGATGAGAAGCGCAACCTTCTCTATGTCGGCACGGGCGAGCAGAATTCGATCCCCTTCGTCGAGACGACCGACGCCATCGTCGCCTTCGACCTCGACACCGGCGAGCGCAAATGGGTATTCCAGGCAACTGCGAAGGACCTCTGGCACTATGCCTGCCCACGCGGGGCCAATTGCTTCGGCGCCGACCAGGGCATCACGGTCGACCACGACTTTGGCGGATCGGTGGTGATCGCCAGGCGGACGGATGGGCGCGACATTCTCGTGTCCGGCCAGAAATCGGGAGCGATCTGGGCGCTCGACCCGGACAATGGCGGCAAGCTGGTATGGACCAACCGCCTCAGCAAGGGCGGAGCGAATGGCGGCGTGCACTGGGGCATCGCCTTTGACGGCAAGCGCATCTTCGCGCCGATGAACGATAATGCGCAGCCGAACGAGGAGTTTCCAATCGCAGGCGTCGGGCTGCATGCACTCGATATCGACACGGGCACGGTGTTGTGGACCAGACGGCCCGAAGCGGATTGCACCGGCGACCGCAAGGAGCGCTACGCCGCCTGCGCCACGCGCCTTGGATATTCGCCTGCTCCGATGGTGGTCGATGGCGCGGTGCTGCAGGGGGCCCAGGACGGCATCCTGCGCGTCTACGACGCCATTAGCGGCGACCTGCTGTGGACCTATGATACCATGCGCACGTTCGACACGGTGAATGGCGTGCCGGGCAAGGGCGGCGCGATCGACTCGTCGCCGTACGTCGCGGCTAACGGCATGCTGTTTGTCGTGTCCGGCTATGCCCGCTTCGGCGAGGCGCCCGGAAACGTGTTGCTGGCGTTCCGGCCGAGAAGGTAGCAGACCTGCGCCCAGGATGACGGGCGTTTGAACTCTCTCGCCTTGCATCGGCAGGGCGCGAGGCTACGGTCCAGTCAAACAACAAGACGGCCTCCGGGGAGGATTTCATGCGCCACATCCGCGCTTATGCGCTGGCTACGGCTTTGGCTGTCGGCCTTGCCGGCTGTGCGCCGCGGCCGGGCGAGGCAGTGGCGGCGGAGGCGCACGCAACCGCGATCCCGGACGACCAGCATCCAGGCAAGGTGGCGTACGACCAGTGGTGTGCGTCATGCCACGACACTCCCGACCAGAGCGGCGCGCCGTCGCTGGCGGCGATCCGCACGCTCAACCGCTCGACGGTGAAATACGCGCTTGAACTCGGCTACATGAAGCAGCAGGCGAAGAATGTTCCGAAGGAGGAGCTGGCGCAGCTGATCGAATGGATCCCGAGCGCGGATTCGACCAACGACGCCTGGGTGAAAACGGCGGGCTGCCCGATCAAGCTGCGGCAGGTGCATCTCGATGGCGCGGCGCGGCATTCGGTGACGTTCGGCGTGAGCTATGACGCCAACCGCAGCCAGACGCGCCGAACAGGCCGGACTGAAAAAGGCCGACATGAAGGATCTGGAGATCGCCTGGGTCACGGCCTTCCCGCAGACGCCGACCATGCGCTCGCAGCCCGTGGTGATCGGCGACACGATCTTCATCGCGGCGACGGATTCCGGGCCGGCTATACGCGCTCGACACCAATACGGGGTGCGTGAAGTGGCATTACGTGTCGGACCTGACGCTGCGGTCGTCCCTCACCTTCGCGGAGGCGACGGATACGAGTCCGGCCTCGATCATCATGGGCGATGCGGCGGGGCGCGTGCATGCGGTCGACGCCGCCACGGGCAAGGGCCGGTGGGTGACGGATGTGAAGCTCACCGATCTCAACCGGATCACCGGCGCGCCGATCGTGCACGACGGGAAAGTGTTCGCGCCGGTGTCGGTGATCGAATCCAACTTCCCGCCGGATGACAGCTATGAGTGCTGCAAGGGCCAGGGCGCGGTCGTGGCGCTGGACTTGGCGACGGGCAAGAAACTCTGGACCGGACGCACGATCGAGGAAGACGCGCAGCCGACGCGCCTCGGCCGCTCCGGCACGCAGCAATGGGGTCCTGCCGGCGCCATGGTGTGGTCGACGCCGGTGCTCGATGCGAAGCGCAACCAGCTCTATGCCGGATCGGGCGAGAACCTGTCCTGGCCGGCGACGGACACGTCGGATTCCATCATCGCCTATGACCTGACCACCGGCGCCAAGCGCTGGGTGTTCCAGGCGACCAAGGCCGACATCTGGAACAGCGCCTGCGGCCGCCGCGGCGCCAACTGCGACTGGCCCGGCGACTATCACAGCCCCGACCACGATTTCGGCGGCACTTCCATGCTGATCAAGCGCAAGGACGGATCGGAGATGGTGATCGCCGGGCAGAAGTCCGGCGTGATCTGGGCGCTGAGCCCGGACACGGGCGCGCTCGTCTGGTCCAACAAGGTGAGTCGTGGATCGGCCTCGGGCGGCGTGCATTGGGGCATGGCGTTCGATGGCGCGCGCATCTTCGCGCCGAGCAATGACGCGGTGGGCTCGCCCGACAACCCGAACTGGGGGCCGGGCATCCATGCGCTCGATGCGATGACGGGCGAAATCCAGTGGTCCTACAAGCCGAACGCGCGCGATTGCGGCGCAGGACCTGCCGGTTGCGAAGGCCTACACGCCTGCGCCGGAATGGCGGATCACGCCGATCTCGGCGCCGGTCCTGCCGCCTCCGCCGCGCGTGAACGGTCCGCCGCCGCGCCGTGCGCCTGCTGCGCCGCCCGCTGCGGCTGCGGCGCCTGCTGCGCCTGCCGGTCCGCCTGCCCTGCCCGCCGCTGCTGGCGAGGGCCCGGCCGCCGCACCGGCCGGCGAAGGCGCGCGCCCTGCCGCGGCTCGCGCGCGCTGCCGGCTTGGCTTCTCGCCTGCGCCGCTGCTGGTCGATGGCGCGCTGGTCACCGGCACGCCGCAAGGCATGCTGCGCATCTTCGATGGCGAGACCGGCGACGTGCTCTTCGAGTACATGACCAACCGGCCCTACGACAAAACCGTCAGCGGCATTCCCGGCCAGGGCGGCGGCCTCGACTCGGCGCCTTATGTGGCGGGCGACGGCACGCTTTTTGTCCAATCCGGTTACGCCCGCTTTGGCGAGCCTCCGGGGAACGTGCTGATCGCGTTCAGGCCGAAGGGGCGCTAGCGGGCCACGCGTTCGTCCTGGCAACGAGCCTATTTCTCGAACGGATCGCGCATGAGGATCACGTCCTCTCGCTCCGGGGACGTGGACAGCAGCGCGACCGGCTTGCCGACCAGTTCCTCCAGCCGCCGCACGTATTTCACGGCTTCTCCAGGGAGTTGCGTCCAGGAGCGGGCGCCGCGGGTGGAGCCTTTCCAGCCCTCTATGGTTTCGTAGACCGGCTGGACATTGGCCTGGTCGGTCATGCCGGACGGGAAGCGGTCGATGCGCCTGCCGTTCAGCATGTAGTGGGTGCAGACCTTGATCTCCTCGAACCCGTCGAGCACGTCGAGCTTGGTCAGGGCGAGGCCGGTGACGCCCGAGACGGCGCAGGCCTGGCGAACCATCACGGCGTCGAACCAGCCGCAGCGGCGGGCGCGGCCGGTGTTGGTGCCGAATTCGTGGCCGGCCGTGCCGAGGCGCTTGCCGATGTCGTTGTCCTGTTCGCTGGGGAACGGCCCACCGCCCACGCGGGTGGTGTATGCCTTCACGAGGCCGAGCACGTAGCTGATCGCGCCAGGCCCGACGCCGGCGCCGGCGGCGGCCTGCCCTGACACCACGTTGGACGATGTCACGAACGGATAGGTGCCGTGATCGACATCCAGCATCACGCCCTGCGCGCCCTCGAACAGGATGCGGCGACCCAGGCGGACTTCGTGGTCGAGGCGCTCCCAGGCGGGCTGGGCGTAGGCGAGGATTTTCGGGGCGAGCGCCAGCAGGTCCTTCTTGAGCTGCGCGCCGTCCGGTTCGGGGAGGTTGAGGCCGGCGCGCAGGGGGCGGTGGTGCGCGAGGAGGCGGTCGAGCTTGAGGTCGAGGGCGGCGGGGTCGGCGAGGTCGGCGACGCGGATGGCGCGGCGGCCGACCTTGTCCTCGTAGGCGGGGCCGATGCCGCGGCGCGTGGTGCCGATCTGCGCGTCGCCGGCCTGCTGCTCGCGCGCGGCGTCGATGTCCTTGTGCCAGGGCAGGATCAGCGCGGCGTTGTCGGCGAGCACGAGAGTGTCGGGCGTGACGCTGACGCCTTCCTTCACGATGCTATCGATCTCGTTGAGCAGGTGCCAGGGATCGACGACGACGCCATTGCCGATGACCGAGAGCTTGCCGCCACGCACGACGCCGCTGGGCAGCAGGTTGAGCTTGAACACCTTGCCGTCGATCACCAGCGTGTGCCCGGCATTGTGGCCGCCCTGGAAGCGCACGACCACGTCGGCCCGGCTGGAGAGCCAGTCCACGATCTTGCCCTTGCCTTCGTCACCCCACTGGATGCCGACCACGGCCACGCCGGACATATGAACTCCCTTGAATTACGGGCCCTGAGGACCACAGCAGGGCCTGACGTGCAAGCGACAAATCGCCCGCGTCAATCAATGGGTAAGAAAGCCCCCGCAACGTCGCGGGCATGGCAAAGACACACTCGAAATCGCGTTCCCGCAAGACCAGACGCGGCGGCCACGCGCTGCTGTTCGCGCCTGTCTTCCTGTTGCTGCTTGTCGCGGGCGGCTGGTTCGGCCTCGACATGCTGGAGACCAGCCATGCCGAAACGCCGGCTGGTCCGAAGGCCGAGTCCCCGGTCTCAGGAACAGCATCGGTGATCGACGCTGATACACTCGACATCCACGGCCAGCGCATCCGCCTTGTCGGCGTCGATGCGCCGGAGTCGGGGCAGAAATGCCTCGATGCGTCTGCGCAATTCGTGCGCTGCGGTTCGATCGCAGCCAACGCGCTGGATGCGTGGATCAACCGCAATCCGGTGACCTGCACGATCGAAGGCGCGGACCGCTACAAGCGGCTGCTGGGCCAGTGCTCCGTGCGCGGCGAGAGCGTGCAGGAATGGCTGGTGAGCAACGGCCACGCCCTCGCCTACCGCACCTATTCGAACCAGTACATCGCGGCCGAGGATCAGGCACGCAGGGCGAAGGCCGGCATGTGGGCCGGACGCTTCATCGAGCCGTGGGACTGGCGCAAGGGCGAGCGCCTCGATGGCGAAAAGGCGACCAGAGTCGCGTCGCGCTGAACCGCCGCAGGCGATCGTTTCAATCGCCACAATCTGTCACAAGTCCGGGCCAATCCTGCGACCGCGTCGGCGGCAGCAGACCGCATCACGCTTGACCTTGGGCCCGGCCTGATCTCATGACACCCGCATGAGTCTCGGACCCAAACGCATCCTTGTCACCGGCGGCGCAAAGCGCGTGGGGCGGCGCCTTGTCGAGCGGCTGTCGGCGGCGGGCCACGCCGTGGTGATCCACGCCAACTCCAACGCCGCCGAGGCCGCGGAGCTGACCGAGCGCCTGCGCGCGTCCAACCCGCACACCTGGTCGATCAGCGCGGACCTGTCGGATCACGCCGCCGCCTGCGCACTGGTCGGGCAGGCCAGCCAGCTGACCGGCGCGCCGCTGTCCGGACTGGTGAACAGCGCGTCGGTCTTCGACTATGACGCGCCTGGCGCAATGGATCTCGCTGTCTTCGACAGGGCGATGGCCGTGAACCTGCGCGCGCCTGCACTGCTCTCCGAGGCGTTCGCCGCGCAGGCTGATCCGCAGCGCGATGCCTGCATCGTCAACATGCTGGACATGAAGCTCTGGGCGATGAACCCCGACTTCTATTCCTACACGATGAGCAAGGCCGCGCTCCTTGCCGCCACCGACATGATGGCCAGAGCCTTCGCGCCGCATGTGCGCGTCAACGCCATTGCGCCGGGACTTCTGCTGCCCAGCTACGACCAGACGCCGGAGCAGTTCGCGGCGGCTGCTTCGAACAATT
Source organism: uncultured Alphaproteobacteria bacterium (assembly GCA_963718145.1). Lineage (GTDB taxonomy): Bacteria > Pseudomonadota > Alphaproteobacteria > Caulobacterales > Hyphomonadaceae > UBA7672. Next base: position 482,991 of record CAVQYJ010000023.1, read on the forward strand.
TGCTGGAGCGGCAGATCGATCTGGAGGACGTCGCCTCCTCGCTGCTGTTCCTGATGGAGACGCGCTCCCTGACCGGCCAGGTCCTGCATGTCGACAACGGCCAGCACATGATTTCGGCGCGGCGCGACGTGATCTTCAAGGCGAAGGACGGCGCATGACCCATCCGCTCTTCTATGTCGTCCGGATCAACGGCATCGAGACGCTGGCCTCCATCGGCATCCATGATTTCGAGCAAGCCGGCCGCCAGAAGCTGATGGTGTCGGTGACGCTCATGCTCGACCTGCCGGTCGGCGGCGACCAGATTGCCGGCGTGCAGGACTATGATTTTGTCCGGGAGGGCGTGCTCGAGCTTGTTTTCGGCCGGCATTACAACCTGCAGGAGACGCTCTGCGCCGATATCCTCGACCTCTGCCTCGCCAGGCCAGGCGTGCACGGGGCGGTTGTGCAGACCGACAAGCCCGACGTATACCCCGGCGTCGCCGGAGTGGCCTGCCGCATGGCGCGGATGGGTCCCCGGTTCCAGGACTTCCCCTGGTGGACGCTTCCGGTCTGAGCCTGCCCCAGTCTGAGTTTCAAGATGTTCGAGATCAGCGCATCAGCCTCCTTCGAGGCCAGCCACTATATCGAGGCCGATACCGGCGCCGCGCACTATCGCCGCGTGCACGGCCATTCCTTCGTGGTCACCGCCAGCGTGGCGCGGGACATGCCCGATGCGCAGGGCTGGGTGATGGATCTGGGCGCGCTGGAGGAGCTTCTCCGGAACATACTCTCGGAACTCGACCATGCGGTGCTCAACGACATTCCAGGGCTCGAAATGCCTACCTTCGAGAATATACTTCTCTGGATCGAGACGAAGATGAAGGCGGCTGGCGTTGCCCCCTCGCGTCTGGAGATCGAGCGGCCTACATTGAGGCAAAGGGCGGTCTATACTCCCGCCTGACACCAAGAAGACGGCAAGAGGAGCGACCCATGGCCAAGCCCAGTGAGCCCAAGAAACCGGCGACTAAGGCGGCAGGCGGGGCCAGCAAATCCAGCAATGAGACGCCCGTGAGCTCCAAGGCCAATCCCTCGCCCGCAAAATCGGGTGGCGGCAACACAAGGGAGACGCGGCCTGCTCCGAAGGCTGCGCCGGCGCCCAAGGCGAAATCCGCCGACAGCGCCACCGGCGCGACGGGGCGCGACCATCCTGCCGAGAGCGAGCATACGGCCCAGGCGGAAGTCGCGCGCAAACTCTATGAAAAACTGCAGGCGCAGCGCTCGTCCGGCGGCGCTCCGGGCGCGCCCGGCAAGAAAGGCTTCGATCCCAAGCAGTTCAAGGGCGGCGCCAAGACTTTCGGCGGCGGCGGCAACCAGATGATCCGCCGCACCCAGAGCCGCGGTGGCGGTGGGTGGTGGTGGTGGTGGTGGTGGTGGCGGCGGGGCCGCCTAACCCTTCGCCTCGATATCCTCCAGCGCTTCCAGCCATTCGGCCTCGGCTGCATCGAGCTGCGCCTGCAGCCTGGCGCGGCCTTTCAGCTTGGCTTCGGCGTCGGCTTTGTGGGTGAAGGCAGCGGGGTCGCCGAGATCGCGGTCGATCAGTTCGAGCTGCGTGCGCGCCTTCTCGACGGCAAGCTCTGCCTGTTCGAGGCGATGTTTCTGCTTGAACGTCGCCCTGGACGGCGAAGCTGATTTCGCGGCCGCGGGCTTCGCCGGCGAACGGGATCTCTCTTCGGCAGCCTCGATCTCGGCGCGGGCGATGGCGTGGCGCTTGTCCTCGCCGGGACGGTCGGCGGCGAGGACGAGCGCCTTGTAGTCGGCCAGGTCGCCGTCATAGGGATTGGCCTTGCCGTCCTTTACCAGCCAGAGCCGGTCGGCAGTCGCTTCGGCCAGATAGGTGTCGTGGGTGATGATCAGCACGGCGCCCTTGTAGTCGTTGAGCCCGTAGATCAGGGCCTCGCGGCTATCGATATCGAGGTGGCTCGTCGGCTCGTCGAGGATCAGGATGTGCGGCTTCCTGTAGGTGGTGAGGCCCATCAGCAGGCGCACCTTTTCGCCGCCAGACAGCTTGTCGACCTTGGTCTCGACCTTCTCGTGGCCAAAGCCGAACTGGGCGGCGAGCGCCCGCACCTGGGCCTGGCCAGCATTGGGGATCAGGTCCTTGACATGGTCGAGCACATTCTCCCCGGCGCGCAGCTCGTCGAGCTGGTCCTGGCTGAAATAGCCGACGCGCAGGTTCTTGGAGGCGCGGCGCAGGCCCTGGAGCAGCGGCAGGCGCTGGGCGATCGACTTGACGAGAGTCGTCTTGCCCTGACCGTTGGCGCCGACAATGGCGATGCGGTCGTCCATGTCGAGCCGCAGGCTGACGCGGCTCAGCACCGGCTTGCCCGACGCATAGCCCATGTCGGCCTTGTCGATCTCGAGGATGGGCGAGGCCAGTTCCTCGGGATTGCCGAAGTGGAACGGCACGGTGCGCTCGGCCAACGGGACCGTGATCTCGGTCATCTTCTCCAGCATCTTCATGCGGCTCTGGGCCTGGCGCGCTTTCGACGCCTTGGCCTTGAAGCGATCGATGAAGCTCTGCATGTGGGCGCGCTGGACGTCCTGTTTTTCCTTCTGCGCGGCAAGGTGCATCGTGCGCTCGGCCCGGCGCTTGAGGTAGGCGTCATAGCCGCCGACGCTGAGCACCAGCTTGGTTTGCTCGACGGCGAGGATGTGCGTGACCGAGCGGTTGAGCAGGTCACGGTCGTGGCTGACGATGACGACGGTGTGCGGGTACTTGCGCAGGTAGACTTCGAGCCAGGCGGCGCCTTCGAGGTCGAGATAGTTGGTCGGCTCGTCGAGCATCAGCAGTTCGGGCCGGGCGAACAGGACGCCGCCGAGAGCCGCGCGCATCCGCCAGCCGCCGGAGAATTCCCTGCAGGCGCGGCTGAGGTCGTTCTGCGTGAAGCCGAGGCCGACGAGGATTTCTGCCGCCCTTGCCTCTCCCGACCAGGCGTCGATGTCGGCGAGGCGGGCGTGAATTTCGCCGATCCGCATCGGGTCTTCGCAGGTCTCGGATTCGGCCATCAAGCTGGCGCGCTCGATATCGGCGGCGAGCACCACGTCGATCAGCGTCTGGTCGTTGGCGGCGACTTCCTGGGCGACGAAGCCCATCTTCGCGCCGCGGTTGATCCGGACCGAGCCATCGCCCTTGCCCTCGCCCTTGGCGATCTCTTCCCGGATGAGGCGCAGCAGGGTCGACTTGCCGGTGCCGTTGCGGCCGACGAGACCGACTTTCCAGCCGTCCGCGATCTGCGCCGAGGCGCCTTCGAAGAGCGGCCGCCCGTCGATTCGAAACGTAAGGTCGATGATCTGCAGCATCGGGCGGGCGGGAGGCTTATGGGAGGATTGTTGCGGGGCCCGTATGGCGGCTCGGGCGGCTTCCGTCAAACCCGTGCCGGCGCCTGATCGGACCGTGCGACAGCCTGGCCTGCACTCGCCCGCGGCTAGACACAGGTCTTCGTCCATTTCCAGCGGTTTTTCTGCCCGGGAGGCCTGTTCTGGGTCTTTACTGGCCGGGGTCACGGGAGGATGGTCCGGCCCGTCGCAGGGGCGTTTTGGGCCTCGTCACAGGACAGAAGCGCAAGCGCTCAGCCGCATGACATTCGCGACCTCCAGGGAAGGACTTCGCCCAAGGCCGATCCTCCGGTCTGGAACCTTTGGCCCCTCCGCGGGCAAGGGCCGGACGCCTCTTCAGGCCAGCTGAGATGCCATCTCCCAAATCCGCCAAGTCCAAGGCCGCCCTTCGCGATCCCATGAAATGGGAAACCTGGCGGCACGCTGCGCTGGTGGCTGTGCTGGCGTGGGCCGGCGTAGGGGCGGACAGCCTGTCGTCTGCCAATTACGGCCCGGAGGAAGCCTACAAGGCGCTGCACCTCTCGGGACACGAGCCGCTGGTGCTGTGGTTGGCGCTGATCACGGCGCTGACCGTGGTGGTGATCTCGATGGCCTATGTCCAGATCATCGCACTCTTCCCCAATGGCGGCGGCGGATACAAGGCCGCAACGAGGCTGGTGCATCCCTATGCCGGCCTCCTCTCCGGCTCGGCGCTGATCGTCGACTATTCGCTGACCATCGCGATTTCGGTGGCGGCGGCGACGGACGCGCTGTTCAACCTCGCGCCGCTCGACTGGCTGCAATACAAGCCGTTCGCGCTGACCGCCGGCCTGGGATTCCTGCTGTTCCTCAATCTGCGTGGAATCCGCGAATCCGTCATGGTCCTCGCGCCGATCTTCTTCGGCTTCCTGCTGATCCACGTCGTCCTCATCGGCTTCGGCCTGTTCGCCAAGAGCGACGAGCTGGTAGGCGCGGTGGTCAATGCCGAGCGCCACATCAACACGGTGACGGCCGATGGCGGCATCTGGGCGCTGGTCGCGATCATGGCGACCGCCTATGCGGCAGGCGCAGGCACCTATACCGGCATCGAGGCCCTGTCCGAAAACGCGCATACGCTGAAGCCGCCGCGGGCGCAGACCGGCGCGCGGGCGATGGCGCTGATCGCCGTGTCGCTGGCCGTGCTGGCGGGCGGTATCATGCTGCTTTACACGGTCTGGCTGCCGACGCTGCAGGAAGGCAAGACCCTGAACGCCGTGGTGTTCGAACAGACGCTGGCCCAGCTGTTCCCGAACTGGGAGCTGGCGCGGCAGATCTTCCTCGCCGTAGCCATGCTGTTTGCGGCGGCGCTGCTGCTGGTTGCGGCCTCGTCCGGCTTCCTCGGCGGCCCGGCCGTGCTCGCCTGGATGGCGATCGACAAGTGGGCGCCGCATTCGTTCGCGCATCTCTCCAACAAGCTGGTGGCGCAGAATGGCGTTCTGGCGATGGGAACCGCGGCGGGCGTGCTGCTGCTGTTCACCGGCGGACAGGTGCACTCCCTGGTGGTGCTCTATTCGATCAACGTGTTCCTGACCTTCAGTCTCTCCCTGACGGGCCTTGCGCGGTACAATCTCACCCACCGGCGGGAGTCGAAGTTCGGACCCTGGCTGGGCAAGACGGCGATCAGCATAATCGCGCTGGTGGTCGCGGTTTCGATCCTGTTCACGCTGTTCATCGCCAAGTTCTCGCAGGGGGCCTGGGTGGCGGTGGTGGTGGCGCTGCTGATCGCCTGCTGCGGGTATTGGATACGCGACCATTACCGGCGGTTCGACGATTCGATGGACCGGACGTTCGACGAGCTGCTGATGCGCGATCCGGCGGCGGCGATCGAGATCCCCAAGAATGCGCGGATGAAGCGTCCGGTGGGCATCGTGACGGGGCCGCATGGCGGGGCGGGGCTGCACGCGCTGATGCATGCGCAGCGCCTGTTCCGGGGGCAGTTCGACTCGGTGCTGATCATCTCGGCCGGCGAGGTCGACGCCGAGGCCTATGGCGGCCATGAGGCGCTGGAGCGGCTCAAGAGCCAGGTCGGCGACCGCTGCGCCCGGATCGTGGCGTGGAGCCGCGACCACGGCATGCCGGCCAAGGTCTATACCGGCTTCTCCACCGACGCCGTCGAGACGCTGGAGGAGCTCTGCCTCAAGGCGCGCAACGACCATCCCAATGTGGTGTTCGTCGCCACCCGCCCGATGACGCGCCCGCATGGCTGGGCGTCCACCCTGCTCCATGGCGGCACGGCGCTGTCGCTGCAGCGGCGGCTGCACGGCCATGATGCACCGCTGATCGTGCTGCCCATGCGCGTCGAGATCGGGCCGGACCGCCTTTTCCGCGTGACAGAAGAGGACGACCCCCCGGGGATCGCGCCGCCGGCGCGGAATGCGGTCGAGCCCGAGGATGGGGCCGGGTGAGATGCGCTTGGCGCAAATAGCAAAAGGCCCGGCCGTTTCGGGCCGGGCCTTTCACGTCTGAAGCTTCGAAGCTCAGCCTTTCGAGATCGCGGTCCATACGCGGGCGAGCCAGGCGGCGCCGTTGTCGGCTTTCACCTCGGCCCAGGTCTTGCGGGCGTCGTCCTTCTTGCCGGCCTTCATCTGGGCGATGCCGAGCTTGAGCTTGGCGAGGTCGGTCTCGCCCGGCTCCATCTGGCCTTTCGCGAGGCCTTTCTGGATCAGCTCGACCGCTTTGGCAGCCTCGCCCTTGGCGAGGTAGGATTCGCCGGTCAGCACGAACATCGTTCCAGTCGGCTTGGCCGCCGCGTCTGTCTCTTCCTTGGTCAGGCCGCCATTCTTGTCGGCGTTGGCGTCGGCCAGCGCGCGATCGTAGAATGACTTGTTGCGGGCGGCCTGCGGATCACCGGCGCCGCCATACGTGCCGGCCTTGACCAGCGGGGCGAGGACCTTTTCCGACTCGATGGCAACGCCGCGGTTCAACGCCAGCTCGCCATACTCCTTGAACTGGGTCGGCGTCAGCTTGAGGCCAGCCGCTTCGGACGCGCGGTACACGTCGACCTGGACTTCCTGCGGCTTGAACTTAGGCGACTTCTTCACGCCGTCGACGAAGGGCTGCCAGTAGACCGCGTCCTTGAACATCGGCGCGATCTTCTCGAGCGTGTCGTAGTAGGCCTTGTCGTTCTTGTTCGCCACGTGGACGGCGAGGATGATGTTGTAGTGGTCGCGGCTCGGCTTCTTGCCTTCCTTGCCCGCGGCCGCAATGGCCTTGTTCGCGTAGTCGAGCGCCTCGGCGTACTGCCGGTTGTCGAGGGCGTATTTCGCGACATAGGCGTATTCGGTGGAGCCGCCGCCGCCGGCAGAGATGACTTCCTTCGTCATCTCGATCGCCTTGCCCATGTTGCGCGTGGCGACATAGGAGGCGGCGAGCTGCTTCTTGTAGCGCATCGTCGTCGCGCCATCGACGCCCATGGCCATGTGATCCTGGATCGCCTGGATCAGATCCGGGTGCTTCTTCAGGACGGTGAGGCAGTAGACCTTCATGCCCTGGACCGGGTTCTTCTCGGCATTGCCCTTGGCCAGGCTGGACGCCTTGTCGATGTACGACATCGCCTCGCCGCACTTGCCGTTGACCAGCGGCTTGGCTGCGTTGACCGCATCCACGAACTCCTTCGAGGACGCGTTGCCCTTCTGCGCCACCGCAGCAGGAGCCGTAACAGCGGTTACGGTGAGCATGCCCAAGAGCCCGAGCCCGATCGCGGGCAGGCTGTTGCGCACGGCTTTGCCGAAAGTCTGCATTTCAAACCTCCACCTCTCGACCCGATATAGAGGGCTCGCAGCAGCCCTCAACCGGGAATCCGCAGCTTCAGCTGCGCACGAACGACGTCCAACGCTCTGAGCGAGGGACGCCGTTGTATTTCGTCCTGCCGAATACGGCGAGATCAAGTTCCCCCGATGACACCCAGTTTCGTCAAGCCTTCACGCTGCGCGGACGCCATCACGTGTGCGACAGACCCGTATTTGGCGAGCCGGTGCGGTTCGATGTGGATCTCCGGCTGCTTTTCACGCGCCGCCTCGACCCGCAGGTCGCGCTGCAGCGAGCCGTCGTCGATCGCCGCGCCGTTCCAGTAGATCGTTCCGTCGAAGTCCACGAAAATGCGGACGGGTTCGATCATGTCGTCCGGCGGAGGCGGAGCATCCGGCGGAGGCGGAATCGGCGTGTCCAGTTTCACTGCATGGCGCTGCGGGGGCAGCGTCACGATCAGCATGATGAGGAGAACGAGCATCACGTCGATAAGCGGCGTGGTGTTGATCTCCGACATCGGTTCGCCTTCTTTGGCTTCGCCGACTGCCATTGACATGGTCAACTACTCCCTCGCCCGAAGGCGAAACACTGCACCTCAGCGGAAGCCTTTCGGCGGCGCCTTGGTGATGAACCCGATCTTGAGAATGCCTGCCCTCTGGGCCGCCTCGACCACCTTCCCGACGTGATAGTATTCGGTCAGCAGGTCGCCGCGGATGTGGACTTCCGGCTGGGGCTGCCGGGGGGCCGCCTCAGCCAGCCTTCGTGCAAGCTGTTCCTCGCTCACCCGGACGGTGTTGATGAACACGTCGCCGTCCGGCGAAACCGAGATGTTGATGTTTTCCTTCTTGGTCTGGACGACCTGGTTCCGCTCCGTGGGCAGCTGCACCGGAATGACGCTGATGGCCACGGGAACCGTAATCAGGAAGATGATCAACATCACAAGCATGATGTCGACGAGCGGGGTCGTGTTGATCGAGGAGTTGAGGGGAGATTCCTCCTCCTCGACCAGTGCGATCCCGGCGCCGCCGCTGCTCTGACTGTCAGCCATGTCTGGCTCTCCTCAGGGCTGCGGGATCAGGCCTTGGCCGAAGAGGCCATCAGCTTGTCGACGTCGAACGCGAAGTGGCGGGCGGCGTCGGAGATGTTCTTGTTCCGGCGGCCGAGCAGGTTGTAGAAGATAACCGCAGGCACCGCGACCGCGAGACCGATGGCGGTCATGATCAGCGCTTCGCCGACCGGGCCGGCCACTTTCTCGATCGACGGGTCGCCGGACGTGCCGATCTTGATCAGCGCGTTGACGATACCGACGACGGTTCCGAACAGACCGACGAACGGGCAGATCGAGCCGACCGTCGCGAGGAAGGCCATGCCGCCCTGGAGGCGCGAATTCATGCGCTCGAGCTCGATGCCGACCTGGTGAGACATGCGGTCGCCGCGGCCGATGCGGGCGCCGAGACCGGCCTGGGCCGAGTTGGCCTGGGCGATCGCGCCTTCGGCGATGTTGCGGAAGGCGTTGTTGCGGCCGAGAAGGTCGAGGCCTTCATCGAGCGTGTTGGCGTCCCAGAAAGCCGGGATCTTCTTTGCCTGGCCGAGCAGGATGGTCTGGTCCACGGCCTTGGTCGCGGCGATGTAGATCGTGCCCGCGAACATGAGGACCATGAGGGTCAGCGTGACCTGGGCGACGATGCCGCCCTCGTTCCACACTGTCTCGATGGAGAACTTGTCGGCCATGCCCTCGTCGCCGGCTGCGGCGGGTTCGCCTGCCGGAGCAGCGGCTTCAGCCGGCGGAGCGGCGGCCGTGTCGACCGGGGGTGCGGCCACGTCAGGGGCAGGAACGGCCGGGGCCGCTGCATCCGGAGGCGTCGCCGGCTGTTGCGCTGTCGCGCCCAGCGGAAGGAAGGCCATCGCCATGGCGGCAATGATGAATTTTACGGGTGAGCCCTGCCGCGAAGGACCGTTCCCGAGATACGCCGTCTTCATAACTCTCTTCTCCTCATTCGGGTCTCCCCGAGACTGCTCCCGGCGAGGCGAAGCTATCCCTTCGCCGAACCGTTCCCTACTTTTCTAGCTGACCGGGCGCCGGTGGTCCGGCAAGCGCCGGACTGCGTTGCGCGATCTGCGTCCCCTTACCTGGCCTCTTCCAGGTTATATTCGATCGTGAACACATAGGGCGGATTGCAGAACGCTATCGGCTTCCCGTCTGTCCCCTTGGCAGGGTCGACGCGAGTCCTGGGCAGCCCCTTGAGCACCGCATTGTCCAACCGTTCGAAACCGCTCGACTTGACCAGCTGGATGTTGGTCATCTTGCCGCCGGTATCGACGCAGGCCGACACGGTAACCTCACCCTCTTCTTCAGCGCGGATCGAAGCGGAAGGATATTCCGGCTTCTCGAAGCGGCGGCTGTTGGCGCTCGGCTTCGATGCGATCGTGACTTGCGGCGGCGGCGGCGCGGGACGCGCTTCCTGGCGCACAGGCTCCTTGGCGGCCTCGACCTTCTTGATGGCGTTTTCGGACGGCGCGACGTCGAACGTGAATTCCGGCAGGACGACCTGCGGAGGCGGCGGCGGCAGCTCGACATCCACCGGCGGAGGCGGCGGCGGCTCTTCCTCTTCCACCTCGGGCACGTCGATGATCGCGACCTCGGTCTCGGTGAGCTCCTTCACGACGGCGGCGCCGAATCCCGAAACCAGGACCCAGAAGACCAGCGCGTTCATCGCGAGCACGGCGCCGAGGCCAAACAGCCTTGTGGTGCCACTGCTGCGCTTGGACTTGAAATACATGTCTCTCTCGCTCTCGACGCCCCAGTGTTCCGGTCCCGGCATCTAGGCTCAGGGATTCCGCGGAACGTGAATTCTATGCCTTCCTTTTGCCGCAAGCGCCAGTATCGCGGCGCCGTTTTTTGCAGACACAGGCAGTGCGCGATCGTCGCAATTCTCCTGCAAATCGATGCGTTTGGGGTTCTTGCTACGGCAGTTTCTGTATGTTGCGCCGCACTGTCGGGGGGATGCCGACGACCCTCTGTTCGAGCGCATATGCCCTGCGCGTAAGTCCACTGTCAACGCGATCAGCCAGCGGCGCTTTCAACTTTCCGAGTAGGAAACCGCGCGGTGCGCCAGCGAATTAGCGAAAGAACGTCAGCGGCTTAGGCTCGGAGACTTCGCAGGTGGCGCCAGGCCGTCAGGCGTTCGAGGCTGCTGCAGCCTGTGACTCCCGCCCGCCGGGAGCCGACTCGCTCGGCAGCGTATCCGGCTCGGGGTCGCGCAGCAGCCCTTCCCACTTCGCCACCACGGCGCAGGCGATCGAGTTGCCGATCACATTTGTCGCAGTCCGGCCCATGTCCATGAAGGCGTCGACAGCCAGGACGAGGGCGATCTGCTCGGCAGGAATGCCGAACACCGGCAGCGCCGCTGCGATGACCACCAGAGAGGCGCGCGGCACGCCGGCGATTCCCTTGGAGGTCACCATCAGCAGTAGGAGCATGAGGATCTGCTGGTCGATCGGCATGTGAACGCCCAGCGCCTGCGCGATGAACAGGGCGGCGAAGGTGCAGTACATCATCGAGCCGTCGAGGTTGAACGAGTAGCCGAGCGGCAGGACGAAGGAGACGACGCGATTGGCGACGCCATGTTTCTCGAGGTTTTCGAGTAGTTTGGGATAAGCAGCTTCCGAGCTGGCCGTCGCGAAGGCGAGCAGTCCCGGCCCCCTCACCGCCCACAGCACGCGGAACACGCGCGGGCCGAGGACTACGAAACCCGCCGCGATCAGCAGCGTCCACAGCACGGCGAGCGAAGCGAAGAACGAGCCGACGAGCCGGCCATAGTCGATCAGCACGCCCAGGCCGTACTGCGTGACCGCCGCCGCCATCGCCGCGAATACCGCGAAGGGCGCGAGCAGCATGACATAGCCGGTGATCTTCAGCATCACGTGGCCGACCTGGTCGAGGAATTCGGTGACCTTCTCCGCCCGGTGCCCCAGCGCCGACAGGGCGAGGCCGAGCAGCACGGCGAGCAGAACGACCTGCAGCGTCTGCGGCGCGCCGTTCTCGCCATTCATCATCGCGTTGGCGAAGGAGGCGGGGAACAGGTGTTCGAGGAATTTTTCGAAGGTGAATGCCTCCGTACTGGGCAGCGTGCCCGATGTTGCGCCAGCGGAGAAGCCTACGCCGGGCTGGAACAGGTTGACCATCACCAGGCCAAGGGACAGCGAAACCAGGCCTGCCGTGATGAACCACGCCATCGTGCGCAGGCCGATCCGGCCTAGCGAGGCCCCGCCGCCCAGGTGGGCGATGCCGACGCTGAGGGTCGCCAGCACCAGCGGCGCCACGATCGTCTTGATCAGCGGCAGGAACACCTTGGAGTTGAAGATCTTGAAATAGCCGGCGATCTCGACCAGCCGGGCGTTATCGGGCTGTCCCTCCGGCGTCAGGATCAGGGAGTGGTGCAGCAGCGCCCCGATGACGACGCCGAGGACCAGCGCCGCGACGATCAGGATCAGAAGAATGCGATTCATACCGGATTTCCGCTCCCGAGGGCCTCGGCCTCAATAACACGCAAGACAGGGCTGGCCAGCCTTGGACGATCGGCGCCCTGGTGCGCCGGCCCGGGCGGGGCCAAGGCTTTTCCCTCTTCCCTCCCGAACCGTGCCACGCTGCCCTGCCCATGCTGGAGGGGCGAGGAGACCACCGCAAATGGACGAAGGCGCGATCGACCGCGAGGCGATGGGACGGATCGCCAGGGCGTTGGAGTTCATCAAGGGCGCCGCCGACCCAACGGCCATGGCCATGAAACTCGCCTGCGAAACCGGCAAGCCGGCCGACATCAAGAAGGCTCGCCAACTCTTCCTCAAGCTCAAGCCGAGTGAGCGCAAAGGCTCCCTCGCCATGCTGTCGGACGACTGAAAGCGCGCGGAAGGACGCGTGGGGCCAGCCCTGCTTCCCGAGACCGCCGATGGCGCCTAGTGTCGCTGTGACCATTCGCGAGAGAGTTCATGCCCGGCAGTCAGGATTTTGCCGCCGACGCGCGCAATACCAGCCTCAAGGTGTGGCTGAACGGGAGACTTCTTCCGAAGGACGAGGCCAAAATTTCCATTTTCGACGCCGGCTTCGTGCTGGGCGACGGGGTGTGGGAGGGTCTGCGGCTGCACAAGGGCGCGCTGCTGTTCCTCGATGAGCATCTGGAGCGGCTCTTTGCCGGGGCGCGCGACATCGCGCTGGACCTCGGCCTGACGCGGGATGAGGTGAAGGCGGCGCTGAGGGAGACCCTGGACGCCAACGCGATGCAGGACGGCGCGCACCTGCGGCTGATGGCGACGCGCGGGGTGAAGGCGGCGGTGAACCAGGATCCTCGCAACGCGCTGGGCGCGGCGACCGTCGTGATCGTCGCCGAATACAAGGAGCCGAGCGCGGCCATCGTGGCGCAGGGCCTGAAGCTGGCGACATCGTCGATCCGCTGCACGCCGGCGGACATGTTCGACATGCGGCTCAACTCGCACTCAAGGCTGCCGCTGATCCGGGCGCTGCTGGACGTGATCGGGCGCGGGGCCGACGAGGCGCTGATGCTGGACCCCGGCGGGTTCGTGTCGAGCTGCAACGCCACCAACTTCTTCTGGGTGAAGGATGGCGAGGTGCATACCTCCACGGGGGAATTCTGCTTCAACGGCGTGACGCGCGGCGCGGTGATCCGACTATGCGACGCGAACCAGATCCCGATCCGGCTCGATTTCTTCCCGCTGCGCGACGTGCACGTGGCGGACGAGGCGTTCGTGACGGGAACGTTCGGCGGGCTCACGCCGGTGTCCGAAGTGGATGGGCATGTGCTTGCCCGCGGGCACGCCGGGGCCGGTGACGGCGAAGCTGCGAGCGCTCTATGAGGCGCTGAAGGATGAGCAGGCGCTTTATGCGCAGCTGAAGGCCTCGCCATGACCATGCTCATCGCCATGTGGTCCGGGCCGCGGAACATCTCCACCGCGATGATGCGGTCGTTCGCGGCGCGTGGGGACTGCCATGTCGTCGACGAGCCGTTCTATGCCGCCTACCTGGCGAAGACGGGGATCGACCACCCGATGCGAGACGACGTTCTAGCTTCGCAGCCCAACGACTGGCGCGACGTGGTCCCGGGACTGCTGGCCGCGCCACCGGGCGGCGAGCCGGTCTTCTACCAGAAGCACATGACGCATCACATGCTGCCGGGCTTCGGCCTCGACTGGATGAGCGCGTGCCGCAACGCTTTCCTCATCCGCGATCCGGAACTGGTGCTCGCCTCTTACGCTGCAAAGCGCGGCGAGGTTGAACTCGCCGACATCGGCTTCGTCCAGCAAGGCGAAATCTTCGCGCGCGAGGCGGACAGGCTCGGCCATGCGCCGCCGGTGGTCGAGGGGATCGACGTGCTGCGCGATCCGGCCGGCGTTCTTGCCAAGCTGTGCGCGGCGCTCGGACTTGCGTGGACGCCGGACATGCTGAGCTGGCCTGCAGGGCGGCGCGATACGGACGGCGTGTGGGCGCCGGCCTGGTATGACGCCGTCGAGACATCCACCGGCTTCGGCCCGCCGCCCGCGGACAAGCCGCGGGTGATTCCGATCGATGAGCTGAAGCGCATCGCGGATGCGGCTCGCCCAGCACTACAGAAACTCGCGAGGTGGAAGATCAGGTGATGAGCGATGCGTGCGCACGCCCGGCCTTGCGGTTCGCAGCATGGCGCCCCTACAGCAGAAGCTCGTAATAGATAAGCGGCACCGACCGGAACGTCACGCGGCCGGTCTCGCGATATCCGGACTTGGCGTAGAAGGCGCCGGCGCCCGCCGCATTGTCGAACGCATCGAGGCGGATCGCCTGGCCTGGCCATTCGCGCACCTTTTCCCGCGCAGCATCCAGCAGCGCGCGGCCGACGCCCTGCCGCTGCAGCTTTGGAGCGACGGCCATGCTGGTGAGATAGACCGGGGTCTTCACCTTGGTGAAATAGGCAGTGTCGATCGCCCATGGCTTGCGGGTCGAGAGGGTCAGCGTGGCGACGATGGCGCCTGCGTCGGTTGCGAGCAGCACCTTTCCTTGATTAAGGCCGAACATCACGCCCCTGTCGGTGGTGTTCGACGACCAGAAGCCCTTGCCGAATCGCGCGGTGAGATCGTCCGCCGCCGCGACGCGCAGCGCCGCGATCTCCTTCGCATCCGCCGCGACCGCCTCGCGGACCGCCAGCTTCACGTCCGGCCTCCGATAGAGCGTAGCCACCCGCAACCAGCCTTGCGCGGTTCAGCGGGCGCGGCAAATACCGGATGATCGGATCGGCGACTTTATTTTCGGCAGCCGGCTTCATCCGTCCGTGCGTCTCGAACGCCCGCCTTGAGCGAGCACGGGAGAACGTGCACAACCTCGCAGGCTCCAAACGAGGTCCACATGCGCTTCTCCCTGCTCGCCGCCGCTTCCGCCCTCGCCCTTGGCGGCTGCCAGACGATGGCCGCCCCGCCCGACGGCGTGAGCGCCGAGGCAATGGCGATCCACCAGCGGCTGATGACGCTGGATACGCACCTCGACACGCCCGCCCTGCTCGACGGGCCGCGCGGCTATGACATCACCAAGCGCCACAGCGTCGACCGCGAAGGCTCGCAGGTCGACCTGCCGCGCATGAAGGATGGCGGGCTCGATGGCGGGTTCTGGGCGATCTACATGCCGCAAGGTCCGCTGGATGCCGGAGAACTATGCGCGCATCCGCGACGTCGGCGCTGGGCCGCGGGCTGTCGATCCACAAGATGGTGGCGGCCAATCCGGACAAGTTCGAGATCGCGCTGAAGGCGGCGGACGCCGAGCGTATCGACAAGGCGGGCAAGAAGGTCGTCTTCCTGTCGATGGAGAACTCCTACGAGCTGGGCGACGACATCACGCTGATCGACACGTTCTACATGCTCGGCGTGCGGATGATCGGGCCGGTGCACAACGGCACCAACCAGCTGGCAGATTCCGCCAACCCTGGGGCAGTCGGCGCAAAATGGGGCGGCCTCTCACCCATGGGCAAGGCGTTCGTGAAGCGCGCCAACGAGCTTGGCATGGTGATCGACGGCTCGCATTCGGCGGATACGACGGTGGAGCAGATGATCGACCTGTCGGCAACGCCACTGGTGATGTCCCACCACGGGTTCGACGGAATGAACGAGCATCCGCGCAACATCTCGGACGCGCTGGCGAAGAAGCTCGCAGCGAAAGGCGGCGTCGTTCAGATGAACACGCTGTTCCTGAAGACCCTTCCTGCGCCGTCGGCCGAGCGCACGGCGGCGTTGAAAGCAGTCAACGACAAATATCCCGGAGATCGCGCGTCGCTGAGCGAAGAGACATACCAAGCCTATCTCGGTGAGATCGAGGCGGTGAACAAGCAGTACCCCGCCCCGCAGGCGGACTTCGAGGACTACATGAAGCAGATCCTCTACGGCATCAAACTGATCGGCGTCGACCATATCGGCATCGGGGGCGCGGATTGGGATGGCGGCGGGGGCCTCACCGGCTATCGCGATGTCAGCTATCAGCCGAGAGTCACTGCACGACTTCTGGAGGCAGGCTATTCCGAGGCCGACCTTGCCAAGATGTGGGGCGGCAATGTGCTGCGGCTCGTAAGGGCCGCGGAGGATCATGCGGCGACCGTGAAGAAGTAGGGGCGCCTGATCCCCGGTCGCCGGGGCGGCGCAGGCGCATTTTCATCTGCCCGTGCGTTGTGCGGGGGGCCGCACCCGGCGTCGATGCGCGCGGCCGACCGCTACGGGTCATGATTACGCCAGGCCAGCAAGGCGACATCACCACCGCCCCTGATCTGCTCGAGGGCATACCGGCGCGCCACGTCCTCGCCGACAAAGCCTACGACAGCAATGCCTTGCGCGCGCTCATCAAGGCAAAGCGCGCCAAGGCTGTCATCCCGTCGAACCGAACACGCAAGAAGCTCATCCGCCACGACAAGGCCGTCTACAAAATGCGCAATCAGGTCGAGCGCTGCATCAACCGGTTGAAGCACTTCCGGCGCTTCGCAACCCGATACGACAGGCGAGCATCACGCTTCCTAGCCTTCATCCATCTCGCCTGCGCAATGCAATGGGCGACATGAATGTCGATTCGACCTAGGGTCGCGTCGAATCCGCAGGAGGCCGCCTTGCTTCGCTTGACCCTGATCGCTGTGATGATGCTGACCGCGCTGCCGGCCTTTGCGCAGGCCTACAAGCCGCCGCGCACGCCGGACGGCCGCCCCGATCTGCAGGGGATGTGGACAAACTCCTCGATCACTACTCTGGAGCGGACGAACGCCACGCTTCCGCTGGTGCTGAATCCGGACCAGGTGACGCGCATGGAGCAGACGCGCGCCCAGCAGTCCGCCGCCGACGCCGCGCAGACCAAGACCGAAGTCGCCCCGCCCTCGGGACGCGACCCCGGCGGCTACAACCAATTCTGGCTCGACCGAGGGACGCGTGTGGGCATGGTGAAGGGCGAAGCGCGCTCGTCGTGGATCACCGAGCCGGCCAGCGGCCGCATGCCGGTGTCGGACGAAGGCAGGAAACGCATCACGACGATCCTGGCGAAGCGCGGCGAGGATGGCCCCGAAGGGATGAACCCGGCAGACCGCTGCCTGGTCGGGTCGCGCGGTTCGGGCGGACCGCCCATGCTCAACAACCTCTACAACAACACCTACCAGATCGTGCAGACGCCTGGCGCGGTGATGATCGATGTCGAGATGATGCACGACGCGCGCATCATCCGCATCGGCGAGACCCACAAGGCGCCCGCCCTTGCGCAATGGCTGGGCGATAGCGTCGGCAAGTGGGAGGGCGACACGCTCGTGGTCACAACCAAAGGCTGGAACCGCTGGCATGGCGATTACGAGCCGGTCTATCTTTCGGAGAACGCCACCGTCACGGAGCGCTTCACGCGCACGGGCAAGGATGAGATCACGTACGAGTTCGCCATCGACGATCCGGCCTTCTACACCCAGCCTTGGAAGGGCGAGATGGTGTTCACGCCCTCCAACGGCCCGGTCTACGAGGTAGCGTGCCATGAGGGGAACTATGCCCTGAAGCACATCCTGCAGGGTGCGCGGATACGCGAGACGAAGGGGAAGTAGAAAGAAACCGGAGTGGATACTTTGGCCGCGACTAAGACAGGATCTGGAGACGCCAAGACGAAGCACCGCATCTACGCGATCAGCTTCGCCAGCGTTTATCCGCACTACATCGCCAAGGCCGAGAAGAAGGGGCGCACGAAAGCCGAGGTGGATGAGATTGTCCGCTGGCTGACCGGCTACTCCCAGAAGCAGTTCGAAGCGCAGCTGAAGAAGCAGACGAACCTCGAGATGTTCTACGCGGCGGCGCCCAGGATGAACCCGTCGCGAAGACTGATCACGGGAGTGGTCTGCGGCGTCCGGGTCGAAGACATCAAGGAGCCCGTCATGCAGGAAATACGCTACCTGGACAAACTGATCGACGAACTCGCCAAGGGGAAGGCGATGGAGAAGATCCTGAGGGGATAGGGCGAATTCGGAACTGCCTGGCGCCTGCCCGGTACATCGGCTGATATTCTTGATAGGCGCTGTCGCGCATTTGCCGGGCAGGCGCCCGGCGGCCACAGCTTCCCTACTTCACATACGCCCTGACCACAGCCTCGAGAAACTCGCGGCCTTCGTAGAGCGACTTCACGCGGATCTTCTCGTTGAGGCCGTGGGCGTTGGTCTCGCCGCTCGTGGAGAACATGCCGCTCATTCCATAGGTCGGGATGCCGGCGTTCATCAGGAAGCGCCCGTCGGTCGCGCCCGCGGTCATCAAGGGAGCGATCGGGACGCCGGGCCACATCTTCGCAGCCTGCGCCTTAACCGGACCCATGATTTCGTCGGTCAGCACGGGAGCGGACGAGCCATCCCGCCGCCGCTCGATCGCGACTTTCACGTCGGCATCGCCGATGGCTTTCTCAAGCGTTTCCTTCACCTGCTCGGGCGTCGTCCCCTGCATCACCCGGCACGACAGCGTCGCCTTGGCGCGCTGGGGAAGCGCATTCGGCGCATGCCCGCCTTCAAGCTGCGTCGCCACGCAGGTCGTATGCAGCTGGGCGTTGTAGGATGGATCGGCCATCAGCGTCTTCAGCGCCGCCTGGTCGCCCGGGTTCTTCGCCACCGCCATCATCGCCGCGCCGATCTCGCCGCCGAGCATTGGTCCGGTGATACGGAAATACTCGCGCACGACAGGCGTCACTTGCACCGGGAAGGAAAGCTGGGACACCTTTTGTGTCGCCTGCATCAGCCGATAGATCGCATTGTCCGGCACTGGCCTGGAGGAATGCCCGCCCTGATTGGTCACCTCCACCGTGTAGACCTGGTGGACCTTTTCCCCGGCCTGGACCTGGACTGCCAGGGGCTTGCCGCTGTCGGAGAGCAGCCCGCCGGCGCCTTCGTTGATCGCAAACGCTGCATCGATCAGCGCCCGCTTGTTCTGCACGATGTAGTCGACGCCGTTGACGCGGTTGGAAGTTTCCTCTCCGCAGGTCAGCGCCATGATGATGTCGCGCTTCGGCCGGAAATCCTTTTCCTGCCTCAGCCGCACCATGAGGTCGAGGAACACCGCCGCCATGGCCTTATCGTCGCTCGACCCGCGCCCATAGAAATATCCGTTCTCCTCGACCAGCGTGAACGGATCGCGCTCCCAGTCCTCGCGCTTTGCATCGACCACATCGATGTGCGCCAGCAGCAGCACGGGTTTCTTGGTTGCGTTGAACGAGCGGATGCGCGCGACGATATTGCCGTCGTCCGGCTTTCCCGGCGGGATCACGATCTCGTACTCGGGTTCCACAAAGCCGGGCTGGCCTGGACCGCGAAAAGTGGCTGCTTTCAGCCGCGCCTCAACCGCCTTCACGACTTTCGTGCAGGAGCCGGTCGTCGGCGAGGAATCGATCTCGACCATCTCTTCATAGATCGCCCTGAAGGCCGCGCGGCCGGCGTCGGGCTGCTGCGCGAGGGCGGGCGCGGTCAGGGTGGATAGAACTGCCGCTGCGGCAAGAAGCTTGAGACGCATGTCATCCTCGATGATCGGTTTGCGCCACCCAATGTCACGACGCCGCGGCGCGAGACAAGCGCTTCATTCCATCGTGATGCGGAAACGCAAGAGTGCGCCCGGCCCTCGCTTGCGCTCGGGCGTTCGTCAGTCGATTTGATCCACTGGATCGGAACAACCTGCGCCCGGCCCTCGCTTGCGCTCGGGCGTTCGTCAGTCGATTTGATCCACTGGATCAAATCGCCCCTTCGGGACCCTTCCTCACCCCCACGCAATTCCGGTGAGCGTGCCCTGGTCGGAGGCCAGGATCTGCTTGTCGCCGCCATTGAGGTTGGCGGTGCCGACCTCGCCGCCGAGCGAGGTGAACGCAATCCGCTTGCGTGGAATGTCGAGGGCGACGCCGATCGCTTCCTTGAGCTCCTTGACCAGAATGACACGGTCATCCCGCTTCCAAGGATCGAAGCCTCGCGGGTCCATCGCGGCGCGCGAGATCGTGTTGTCGCCGCGGTCGGTCCAGTAGATCGTGCGGCCGACAAGATCGAGGTCGATGTCGATCGGCTCCGGCAGACCAGCGAACAGCGTCTCGACATCCTGGCGGTTTGATGCGGTGGCGCCCTTGGCCAATTTCAGCGGCGCGCGCCGGATCGTGCCCTTGCCGGCATTGTCGGCCCCCTTCTGGGTCCAGTAGACATAGCCGACCCGCGGATCGATCGCGATACCGACGCACCACTTCGACTGATCGCCCTTGTCGCCCGCTGCATCGCCGGTGATCACCACGATTTCGAGCTGCGAGCCATCGAGATTACAGCGCTGGATGGCCATGCCTTCGCGGTCGGACCAGTAGAGCTTGCCCGAGGCGTCATCGATCTTGAGCTGCTTGGGGGTGAACGCGCCGCCGGGAGGCACGATCATCTTGACGTTCGAGCCGTCGAGATTGGCGCGCTGGATGTAGCCGTCGCGCTCCGACGCCTTGCCCATGTTGGTCCAGTAGATGTGGCCGCGCCTCAGGTCGAGCGCGATGCCGTCATTGAGGCCGGCGGCGCGCGACCCATCCGCGGGCGACTGGTCGACCAGGACCCTGGGCGCGCCGCCGCCCGCAGGCATGGAATAGACCCTGGATCCGCCGAGGTAGTAGAGCGTGGTCGGCGCAGGCGCTGCCGCCGCGAGGGACGCCTCACTGGGCTTCGGCCCCGTGCCGCAACCGGCGAGGATGGCGCTTCCCGCCAGGCCTGCGGCGATGTCTCTGCGGCTGAACGTCATGCATTCCTCGGGATCGGTTGCTGTGGGGAGGATAGATAGGACACCCGCCCCCCGCGAGGCAAATCCCCGTCAACAGCGCCAGATCAGTAGAACCGCGCCGCCGTAACGGTGCGAATCGATCCGTCCGCCAGCTCAAAATCCACGACATCACCGGCCTTCAATGCCCGAACGGCGCCAATCGTGGCGTCCGCTCCGCCGACGCGCACGACACGGTCGGACACCCTCAAACCCGCCCTTTCCGCCGGCGATCCCGGCGCCACACCGACCACGATCAGGCCATGGACCTGCGCCGCCTGGCGGAAATCCATGCCGATCACGGGGTGTGGAAACGGTGCGCCGTAGGAGGCGTTGGGCTGCATCCACATCCGCTTGCCGCCGATGTCGAAGACGAGGTCGAAACGCGACAGCGCGTTGACGCCCAGGCTGATGTCGGAGGGAGCGACGAACCCTTCCACCGTCACGTCGGTGGGGACGTCCCTCAGGGAAAAACCGGCGAAGGTGATCTCTTTCGCGGTGATCGTGCGCCCCTCGGCCTGCTGGAACGCGCCTTTCCTGACGATGCCGGACACCCGGCGCTGGGACGGCCGTCCGTCCGCCATCAGCCGGGAAGCGAGCTGGCCCCGGTCGATCAGGGCGTAGCCAGACGAGCCAAGGTCAAAGGTGATCTCGTGGCCTGTCTCGCCCTCGATCGTCGCGGGAAGTTGCGTCTTCGCGGTATGCTTCGACTTCAAAGGCAGAATCGGCGCGCCCTGCGGCGGCGCATAGATGCGGCGGTCGTGGAGGGTCAGCTTGCCTTTCGAGAAATCGACCTCGACAATGTGACGCTCGAAAAACTCCTCGCCGACTAATGCCGAGCAGGCGCTTTCCCGCCGCCCTGGAGAGAAGTTCGAGATCGAGCACCAGCGGCGTCACCGTCTCCTCGACGCCTCCGATGGAGATGCCTGCCTTCTGGCCGAACTCGAACCCGCCGCGGATCGTCTTCATCACAGCGCGGGCGATGACGCCATGCTCGAGCTTCTGGCGCTCGGCGAATTCCGCGTCGATTACCGAGGTGGACGCGCCATTGTCGAGAACGGCGTAGCCCTCGACGCCGTCCATGGTCACCGGCAGGATGATGTGGCCCTGCGGCCCGCGCTCGAACGCGATGGTCACGGGTGGACGCGGCGCGGCCGATGGCGGCGCGCCCGCGCAGGCGGCGCCGGCAAGCGCAAATGCGGCAATGAACCAGAGAAGTTTCACTCAGTCCCCCGCAATGCGCTCTTGTTTGCAATGAGTGGACGGGAAAATTGGGCCAAAATCTGGGCGGAGCGCCTGCGTCTGCAAGAATGCGGCGGCTAGTAATATTCTGCGGCGATCACGTCGTGCACAGTTCCGTCCACCAGCGCCAGCGACAGCGCATCGGCCGGCTTCGCATGCAGCAACGTATCGCGCTTCGCAGGCGCGCCGTTGATCGACGCGATCACGTCGCCCACCTGCACGCCAGCGTGCGCCGCGGGGCTCGACGCCGCCACGTGCACCACGTGCAGCCCATCCTCCTCCACTCTCACGCGCGCGCCTACCGTCGCCGACGCGAACCGCGCACCCGCCGCCGCATTCGCCTTCAGCCACATCCGCGCACCCGCCACATCGAGCGACACCAGGAACCGCGCCAGCACCGGCGCGCCCACCACCGCCTCCACCGCCCCGAACACCGGATCGCTCACCGCGAACACCTCCACGGGCACATGCGCCATCGCGCACCCCGCCACCACCAGCTCCTTCGCGCGCGTCACCTTCCGCTCCGCCACCACCATCGCCGCACCGCGCGCCGTCGCGCGCCCCGACGTCGACCACCTCCGCCCATCCGCCCACGCCTCCGCCTGCACGCCCTCCCGCACCATCAGCGGCATCGCCGCACCCAGGTCCACCGCCGCACTCAGCCGCCGCCCCTCCACCACCACCTCCATCGCATGCCCCGCCGCGCACGCACTCAGCCGCACCATGCGCCCCTGCACGCCCTCCACCACGCGGTCCAGCGCGCGCTCCCCCACGCGGAGCACCGCACAGCGGCCCACATCGAAGTCCAGCGTCAGCAGCACCTGCGCCAGCACGTCCCGGCCGATGATGAGGGTGACCGGCTTGCCGTCGGGGGTCGGAATGTCCGAAAGGTCGAGCATGGGCGGCCGCATCCGCGTCGTCACGCCGCCAAAGCCGACGTCGACACGCACGCTGCGCCGCGTCTCGGCGCCGTTGAGCGCCATCGTCTGCATCCCTTCGACCCCGCGCCGCCGCGCATGACCGAGGTCCATCGCCGAAACCGAGAAGCCATTATCGATCAGGCCGTGAACCGTCTCGCCATTGAGGGTGACCGGCGCGATCACATGCCCGGCCGGGCTGATCCTGAAGGGCACGCCCGCCGCGTCGGCGACCGCAGGCGGCGCCAGAGCCGCCGCAAGGCCGCCGCCGATCGCCGTCCGCCGTGTCAGCCGCATGATCATCCCGCATGCGCAATGGACGAAGGCGCAACCACGCGAACCTGCCACCGGTTCCATCCATCGCAACGGAATGCACGTCCCGCGCGCCTTTGCGCAAAGACTTCGCGCAAAATGTTCGTGGAAACAGGCGGATTGGCGCGCCCATACGCTTGACCGGCGCAGCGCAGCCGCCGAACCATCCGGTCATGTCGCGTTCTCTGGTCCGAACCTCGGGGGAGACGGTCCCGCGCCCGCAACGAGGCGGCCTCTACATGTGGGGCCTGGCCATCGTCGTCGGCCTTCTTGCGGCCGGCGCCGTCATCCTGCTGCGCACGCTGATCGCCTATGCCGAGTTCCTCGCCTTCCAGAACGCCGCCGGGCGCCTGACCTCCAAGCTTGCCGAAATGGTGTGGTGGAAGCGCATGCTCGGTCCGCTGGTCGGCGGCGCCGTGATCGCCGTGCTGCTGCGCATCGGCATTTCGGCAGGATGGGGACCTGCCCCACGCGCCTTCGGCATTTCCGACATCGTGCAACACCGCCGCCTGCGCGGCACGATCCGCTCGACGACGCTATCGCTGCGCGACTCGTTCCTTTCCGCGCTGGTCGCCGTCGTCTCGCTCGGCTGGGGCGGCGCGACCGGACGGGAAGAGCCTGCCGCCCATCTGGGCGCGAGCCTTGCCATGCTGCCGGGCCGCCTGCTCGGCCTCGATGCCGCCGCGCGGCGCATGCTGGTCGGCATGGGCGTCGCCGCCGCGATCGCCGCAGCCATGCACGCGCCCATCGCCGCCATCTTCCTCGCGCGTGAGATCGTGCTGCGCCGGCAGCGTGTTTCAGCGCTGGGGCCAGTCGCCGTCGCGGCTGTCACGGGCTGGGCGGTCGCCTCGACACAGTTCGGCGGACGGCCGATGATCGACATTCCAGACCCCGGTCTTATCCCGCCGCAATTCCACCTGGTCGCGCTCGCCGTCACGCCGCTGCTTGCGGCCTTTGCGTTCGGCGCTGTCGTGATCTGGTACCGCACGCCGATCATGACCGCCGCCGCCGCGACCCGCATCCGCATGCCGCTGTGGCTGCTTCCGTTTCCGGGCGGCATCCTGCTGGGCGTTATCGCCATCGCCTTCCCGCCGGTGCTGGGCATCGGCTACGAGCCCCTGTCGGCGGGGCTTTCAGGAAACTACTCCGCGCAGCTCATGCCCGTGCTGGCGCTTGCCAAGATCGCCGCGGCGGCGATCACACTGTCCTTCCGGTGGGGTGGCGGACCGATCGCGCCATCGCTCTATGTCGGCGCGATGATCGGATCGACATTGGGCGTGGTCGCCGGATTGCTGCTGGGAGATGCGGCAGCGGGCCAAGTCTATTTCGGCGTGCTCGGCATGGCGATCGCATTCGCTGTGCTGATGAACGCGCCGGTCGCGGCAGGCGTGCTGGCGCTCGAACTCTCGGCCTCGCCCGAGATCGGCGCGATCAGCCTCGCCTGCGCGTTCATCGCCTGCATGGGCGTGCGCAGACTGGCGCCCGCCGCGCCGGACGAGACCGGGCAGACTTTGAGGTGGCGCTGACTTGGACCGCACGTCCCGACGAACCTCGATCCAGGGCTGCTCGATCCGGGGCTGATTGTCCGGCGAGCGCTGGATTTGCTCTCCTTGTCCAAGGGCCAAGCCCAAAGGCGGGACAAGGCTCGAGGCCTTGCCCTGGTTCCCGACGCTCGTCTGGGGTCGAAGCACAGCTTCGGCGCGGCGTTAGACCTGTGAAGGCGACGACTGAGCGGCGGCGTGGCCGCCGCTTGCGGAGGGCGGTGGCGAGCCTCTATCACTAGAGAAAGAACGGGGCAGGACCGCAGATGGATATCGACGACCTCGCGCCCGGCGGCGATCATCCGGTGCCGACGCATGCGCGGCTGGCGCTGGCGGTCTTCGCCGTCCTGTTCGCGCTGTTCTTCTTCCGCGCCGCGCCGCTGCAGCTCGATCCCGTGCGCGCCGAGAACAGCCCAACACAATTCGACGCCACGCGCGCCATCGATCGCCTGTCGCGCGTGCTCGACGGCAAGCCGCATCCGGTGGATTCCGATACGCTCGACGCGACGCGCGCGCGGCTGCTCCAGGAAATCCAATCGCTCGGCTACACGCCGGACGTGAAGGATGAGACGGGCTGCCGCAGCGCCATCAACGGCTCGGCCACGCGCTGCGCCCGCGTGCAGAACATCGTGTTCCGCGCCGGACCCGCAACCGGCCCCGCGCTGGTGCTGACGGCGCACTATGACAGCGTCGACGCCAGCCCCGGCTTCGGCGACGACGGCATCGGCGTGGCCGTGTGGCTGGAAGTGGCGCAGCACCTCAAGGAGACACCGCCCGCGAAACCCGTCGTCTTCCTGATCACCGATGGGGAGGAAGCCGCCCTGCTCGGCGCGCAGGCATTCGTGCAGGCGAAATCCTACGGCATCGAGATCGGCCGCATCATCAATCTTGAGGCGCGCGGCGTGCGCGGGCCGGCGATGATGTTCGAGACGGGCCACCCCAATGCGGGCGTCGTCTCCGACTGGGCGAAGAGCGGCGCGAGGCCGTTCTCGAACTCGATGATGACGGCGGTCTACGAGCTGCTGCCCAACTCCACCGACCTCACCGTGCACCTCAATGACGGGCACAATGGCGTCAACATCGCGATCTCGGACGGGCTCGACTTCTACCACACGGCGCACGACGACCTCGCCCATCTCGACCGCGCCAGCGTGCAGCACATGGGCGACCAGGCGCTCGGCGCCACGCGCGCCTTCCTCGCCGGCGACTGGTCGATCGACAAGCGGCCGGGCGCGGACATCGCCTATTCCGACATCGCCTCGCGCGTGTTCGTGGCGATGCCGCAGATGATCGCGGCGGTGCTGCTGGGACTGTGCTTCGGACTTGCAGCCATCATGTTCATGCGGCCGGCGAGAAATGCGAACTGGAAGAAGCCGGACCTGCTGGCGCTGGCGCTGCCGCCGGCGATCTATGTGGCGTCGGGGCTGATCGCGTTCGCGGCGCAGTTCCTGATCGGCTTTGTGCGGCCCGAGCCGGCATTCTGGATCGCGCACGGACAGGCGCTCAACAGCGTCTATTTCATCGGCGTGCTGATCGCGTGCGCGCTGGGACTTGCCTACCTGGCGCCGAAATCGCGGCGCGAGGCGATCTATGCGTCGGGGTGGTTGTGGTTTCTGGTTGTGGGCATGGGGGTGTCGTTTGCTGTGCCGGGCTTTTCGATCATCTTCCTGATCCCGGGGATCGTGTTTGTCGTTGCCGGCGCCGTGGGCTGGGTTGCGCCGCGTGTTGCGGTCTACGCACATGCGGTTGCGGGGCTGTTTCTTCTGGTTGGCTTCTTTCCACTTGCACACCTTCTTGACGTTACAATGGGGCTGGGCCTTGCAGCGATGTTTGGCGTGGTGGAGGCGATGGCGGTGGTTCCAGCGCTTGCGGTTGTCGGTCCGATCGTGACGGGTCGCGTGAGGGTTCTTGTCGCACTTGCGGCGGCACTTGTGGTCGCAGTCGTGGTTACAGTCGTGGTTCCAGCCTTCAGTCCAGAGCGGCCCCTGGCGCTCAATTTCACGGCGCACTACGATGTCGACGCGAAACAGGCGGCGCTGTTTGCCTCGGCCTCGCCCGGCGCGCTGCCGAAGGATGTGAAGAGCCAGCTCAGCGTGGGCGATGCCTCCGTGATGCCCGGCATCACCACGCGGCTCGCGCAGCGCCCGCTCGACTATGTCGAGCGTCCTTCCGCCACGCTGACGTCTTCAGGCGACGGCATGTTCCAGGTATCGGCGCCTGGCGCGCGCATGGTGCGGGTGCGCGTGCCTGCCGACTACCGTCCGGCCAAGCTCATCTTCGACGGCAACATCGTCGAGCTGCGCGAGCCGCAGAACGGATACTTCATCCTCGACTGCATCGGCCGCGCCTGCGACGGCGCACGCTTCGGCCTCACTGTCGATCCCGAACAGCCTGCCCCCAAAAAGCCTCCCGAATTCATCGTGCAGGGGTTCTGGCCCGGCTTGCCGCCGGATGCACAGGTGACGGCGGATGCACGCGGCGATGCGGCCCTGCCAATCCAGATGGGCGACGTCACCATCACCACGAGGCGGCAGGCTTTCTAGGACATTTTCCGGATACTGACCCAGGCATCAGTGAAGTGACGAGGGCCGCGCCGCTTGACTTCCTCAATTCTCAATGCCAAGTTTCCTTTGCATAAAGACAAGGGGGCATGGCATGCCGCGGGATCGTCAAACTCCGCCTGTCGCGCCAAGATTGCGCCTTCCAGACACAAAGGGGACCGCATGACTGCCTTCCTGAAACGCCCGGTCTTCCTGAAAGGCCCGATCTTCCTCAAAGGCCATGTGCGGTCTGCGCTGGCCGCGGTGCTGCTGCTGGCGGCGGCCGCCTGCAACAAGCCGCCCGAGACGGCGGCGGCGCCTGCTGCGCCCGCCAAGGGCCTGCCGATGTGGGTGATCAAGGACGCGGACTCGACCATCTACCTGACGGGCACGGTGCACGCGCTGCCGCCGGACCTGGTGTGGACGCATCCGCGGCTTGAAGCAGCGGTGAAGGACGCCGACGAGCTGTGGCTCGAAGTGCCGATGAAGTCCGACCAGGCGGCGATGATGGCGGAGATGATGCCGCTGACGATGAAGTACATGCTCAACCCCGGCAAGCCGCTCTCCAGCCTGCTGACGCCGGAAGAGAAGACGCAGCTCATAACGGCGCTGGAGCGCTCGAAATTGCCGCCGGCGACGGCACAGGGGCTGGAGATGATGAAGCCGTGGGTGGCGACGACGATGATCGGCGTGGGACCCCTGCTGGCCGGCGGCTACCAGGCCGATGCAGGCGTCGACGTCAACATCCTCAAATGGGCCGAGGAGCAGGGCGACGCCATCAAGGGCTTCGAGA
This sequence comes from uncultured Alphaproteobacteria bacterium, assembly GCA_963718145.1. GTDB lineage: Bacteria > Pseudomonadota > Alphaproteobacteria > Caulobacterales > Hyphomonadaceae > UBA7672. The sequence goes on from CAVQYJ010000023.1 coordinate 510,751, forward strand.
CCATGGAAGAGCAGATGGAGATCATCGGCGGCGGCACCGAGGAAGAGCAGCTCGCCGGCCTTCGCGCGGCGATCTCGGCGCCGCCGGAGAAGACCGAGGAGATGCTGAAGAAATCCGAGGAGGCCTTCGAATCCTGGGCGGTCGGCGACACCGACAAGACCGAGGCGCTGTTCTCCGAGGTGAGCGCCGACGACACGGCGGGCGTGTCGCTCGACAGGATCCTCTATGATCGCAACGCCAACTGGGCGAACCAGATCGAGAAGCTGCTGAAAGAAGACTCAGGCGTCTCCTTCATCGCCGTCGGCGCCGGGCACCTGATGGGCCCGAAGAACCTGCGCGACCTGCTGAAGGCAAAAGGCATCGAGGCGGTGCGCTACTAGATGAGCCGGCTGACCGCACGCTCCGCCCGGCTTGTCGCCACGCTCGGCTTCTGGGCGCTGATTGCGGTCGCTGCGTACATGCGCGGGACGGGAGGGCTTGCGCTCGCCTATGTCGCCGGCGCGTGGCTGGCGGTCTTCTCCGTGCTGGCCTGGCGCAAGCAGGGCGAGTTCGAGCGTGCGGCGCAGAAATTCTCGTGGCTGTTCGGCGGGCTGTTCGGCCTGATGGGGTCGCTGGCGCTGCTGCCCTTCGTGACGCAGCCGGGTTTGCTCTCTCCAATGCTCGACTGGGTGGAGCATGCCCTGCGCGCGCCGGACGGAACGCCGCCGGACCCCGCCGCTCCCGCCTTCATGCTGGGCGCGGCCTATATCGTCCTCTCGCAGCTTGTCGGCTTCCTCGTGTGCTGGGTCGGCTGGCACGTAGCCAAGCGGTGAGGCGATGAAGAACCGCATCCGCGTGCTGCGCGCCGAAAAGGGCTGGACCCAGGCCGACCTCGCCCAGCGGCTCGATGTTTCCCGCAACTCGGTGAACGCGATCGAGAACGGCAAGTATGATCCCTCGCTGCCGCTCGCCTTCGCAATCGCCGACGTGTTCGGCATGCGCATCGAGGAGATTTTCCAGAAATAGGCGCGCCTTCCCTCGCAACAGAAAAGGACGTCCCCCATGACCGCCAGGAAGCCCTTCGTGAAACGCCTCCTCACCGCTCTCGCCTTCTCCACGGTGCTTGCCGGTGCGGCCCACGCGCAGGCCGTGCCGGGTCTCGACGGCCGCTGGGAAGGCGCAATTGACCTTCCGGACGGCGGCAAGCTCACCGGCGTGTTCAACGTCGTGACCCGGGACGGCGCGACGACCACGACGTTCGACAGCCCCGACCAGGGCGCGCGAGGCCTCGCCGCCTCGGTGACGCGCGATGGCGACAAGGTGACGTTCGAGGTTCCGCTCGCCGCCATGACCTACGCCGCCACGGTCTCGGCCGACGGCAAGACGCTGAGCGGCAATGTCCGGCAGGGCGGCGGCGCGATGCCGCTGACGATGATGAAGAAGGCCGCCTCCGCGCCCCTGCAGGGTCCGCTCGTCGCCGGGCTCGACGGGCGCTGGGAGGGCGATGTCGGCTCGATCCCGATCGTGCTTCGCATCACCAGCACCGCGAAGGGCACGACGACCGTGATCGACAGCCCGAGCCAGGGCGCAACCGACATCACCGCGACTGCTTCGCGGCAGGGCCAGAAAGTGATCATCACCGCCCATGGCATCGCCGCCGGGCTGGAGGCCGATCTATCCGCCGACGGCAAGACGCTGACGGGCGACTGGCTCCAGGCCGGCAACGCCGTGCCGGCGAGTTTCACGCGGAAGTAGCGGGGAGGTTGCCGGTGCTCGTGGACTCAACTCCGCTCTTCCCGACGAAAGTCGGGACCCAGGGCTGACAGTTCGGCAGTCGCGGAATTTGTGCTCCTTGCCCGCCGCCACAAGCTCAAAGGCGGAGCAAGGGTCCGAGCCGGCCCTGGGTCCCGACTTTCGTCGGGAAGAGCGGTGATGGGAGCGGGTGAAATCCAAACCCACGACCTGTCCATTTTCTCCAACCCTCGCCCCGCTCATACCGACGAAAGTCGGTACCCAGGGCTGACAGTCCGGCAGTCGCGGAATTTGTGCTCCTTGCCCGGCGCCACAAGCTCAAAGGCGGGAGCAAGGGTCCGAGGCCAGCCCTGGGTCCCGACTTTCGTCGGGAAGAGCGGTGATGGGGCAGCGGGTGAAATCCGAGACCCACGACCTGTCCATTTTCTCCAACCCTCAACCCGCTCATACCGACGAAAGTCGGTACCCAGGGCTGACAGTCCGGCAGTCGCGGAATTTGTGCTCCTTGCCCGAGGGCCACAAGCTCAAAGGCGGGACAAGGTTCGAGGACAGCCCTGGGTCCCGACTTTCGTCGGGATGAGCGGTGATGGGGCAGCGAGTGAAATCCAAACCCACGACCTGTCCATTTTCCTCAGCCCTCGCCCCGCTCTCCATAGCAGCGGGACACAGCGTCCCTCACCTGCACTCGAACTGGTCCGGGCTCTTGCCGTCGCCGGTTCCCTTGAAGACCTGCTTCTTCGGATAGGCGCAGAGTTTTCGTCCGCCGCCACCTTGCGCAAAGGATGCGTTGATCTCCTCGGGGGCCGCGCCGCCGGTCGCCCACTTGTCGAGGACGGTGAGCCATTCGACGCGCTGCGGGCCGTTGCCGCCGCCGCAATGGCCCATGCCGGGCACGAGGAAGAGGCGCACATCATCCCTGGCCGATGCGTCGTGCGCATAGACGCTGTCGACGTATTTCATGGTGCCGAAGGCGCTGATCGTGGCGTCGGTCCAGCCATGGTTCATCAGCAGCTTGCCGCCCTTTTTCCGGAAGGCGGAGAGATCCGGATTGTCGCCATTGCCGCTGCCCAGCGTCTTCAGGTCCTTCTGCACTTCGGCGATCGAGGGCCGGGCGTAGTTCCAGTCCGGCCGGCCCATGAAATAGGCGAGATAGTCGATCGCCCGCAGCAATCCGCTGTTGGGCGCATAGGCGCCGTCGCGCGGGCCTTCATCGGCGCCGGTGAGGTTCTGCTGCCAGAGGTTGTCGCCCTCGCCGCCTTTCGGGAAGCCGGTCGTGTAGGTGACGCCGTCCTCCTTGACGCCGCCCCACCATGACTTGACCGCGTCGAGACCCCTGAGCGTCAGGCAGCCATCCTTCAGGCCGCCCTTGCAGGCCACGGTCGCCGGATCGAACTTGCACGCGGCGGGATCGGAGAGGATCTGGTCTTCGAGACCGTCATCCTTGTCGCACTTCGCCAGCACGGCCTTGCCGAGCGCCAGGCGGTCGGCATTGTCGAGCGTGCGGACCTTGAAGTTCTTCGGGTCCGGGAAGATGCGGCGGCCGGTGTCGACGCGCGGCAGGATGAGCTGCTCGATACTGTAGGACGGCGCCGAGATCAGCGCTGCGTCGAAATCGTCCGGATAGCGCTGCACTTCCACGAGACCCTGGCGGCCGCCATTGGAGCAGCCGGCGAAGTACGACTTCTCCGGAGCGCGGCCATAGCGCGCCTTGACGATCGCCTTCGAGGTTTCGGTCACGCGGTGGATGGCGGCGTGGAAGAAGTTGACCTGCCGCTCCGGCCCGAGGAACGGATCCATCGCCCAGGTCGGCGGCGCGCCATTGGCGCCGGCGACGTGGCCGGTGTCAGTGCCGGCGGTGGCGTAGCCGAGGCGCAGGGCGTCGTACTGCTGCGCCGCCATGTTGGCGACCGTGCCGGCGATGTTGCCCTGCCCGCCCATCGCGAACTTGCCGTTCCACGCATCGGGCATCTGCACGCTGAACCGGATCTCGCGGCCGATGACGCCGGTGACAGTGCACATCGGCACGGCGTTGGCGCCGCCGCCGGCTGGCGGGGCCGGCGTGGCGGCGGGCGCAGCGGCGGGAGCAGCCGGGCGGCCGGCGCCGCCTGCGGACGCCACCGCGTCGGTGATCTTCACGTCGGGAAGCTGCAGCCCCTTCAGAGATTCGCACGCGATCTGCGCCTCCGCCGCGCCGATGCCCGCAGCGGCAAGTACCGCCAGCGAAACGCCTGCCCTGATGATGCCGCGCATTCTTCCCTCCGACCGCTTCCGCGTCTGTTTCTGGCGGCAGTGATGGCATGTGCAGCGCGGCGGCTCAACGCGCCGTGCGCCGGACACGCGTTCATGTTATCTTGAGCGGCCTCAGTTCATGCGGAACACGCCGTCGGCGCGGCGCCAGTCGGGCGCGTCGAGCGGTTCGCCATGGGCGACGCGCACCGAATGGATCACGGCTTCGATCTCGCGGCGCCAGTGATCGAGGAAATGGTTGAGGCGCGGGTATCGCGGCGCCTCGTCGAGCGCCTGCCACAGGAAGGTCTGCAGCAGTTTCGGGTGATCCGGCATGTAGTAGAGCACTTCCGCCGTCAGCAGCCGCGCGCCTTTCAACCTGGCTTCGAACTCGCCTGCTTCCCCCGTTCTGCCCTGCTCGACCAACCGACGCCCGGCCAGATCCTTCATGCGCATTCCGACTCCGTCCTGCCGCCCATCCGCGTGACGAGCGTGCGCCGGCCGCGCCCGGCGTCAACGGCCTTCCCCCGATCCCACAGCGCATTGGCAGTCCGGCGCCCTCTCTGCTGCCACCTGTCCGGGCTGCCACCTGTCCGGGCTGCCGCCTGCCCGGCGCCGGCATGGCGGATTGGCAAGACGGCTGGCCCCGGCCAACCCGCTAGCCAAATGCCTCGCCGCCGCTAGAGTGGCTCGCGAACCGGGTTAGGGCATGGCCGACATCTTTCTCTCCTACAAGCGCGAAGACCGGCCGATGGCCGAGCGCCTGGCTACGGCGCTGGGGCAGCTTGGCTTTGATGTCTGGTTCGATTTCCAGCTTCTTTCGGGCGACAAATACCGGAAAGTGATCCGCGAAGTCATCAACAAGTGCCCGGCCGCCATCGTGCTGTGGTCGCAGCGCTCGGTCGACAGCGACTTCGTGATGGACGAGGCGTCCTACGCCCACAAGCAGGGCAAGCTCTGCCCCGCCCGCATCGACCAGGTCGAGACGCCGTTCGGCTTCGGCCAGACCCACATCAACGATCTCTCGGACTGGGAGGGCGAACTCAGCCACGCCGAATTCCAGGCGCTGGTCCGCGCCATCGAAACGCGGCTGGGCCGCAAGGGCCGCCTCGGCCAGACGACGCGCTCGGCGGAATCCCAGGCCGCCGCCGCCGAACTCGACGCCTTCAAGGCGGCGCAGCTTGCGGGCTCGGCGGGCGCCCTCAAATCCTTCCTGAAGGAATATCCGCGCGGGACTTTCTCCGCCTTCGTGCGCAGCCAGATCGCCGACCTGAGCGAAGGCGCGCCACCGCCGTCTGCGCAACAGGCGCCGCCGAGCCAGCCCCAACCGCTGCTCGCGTCCACCGCAACCACCCGCGCCCGGGTCGAAACAAAAAGCGGATCGCCCTGGCCGATGCTCGCCGCCGCCGCGATCGTCGTCGCCATCGGCGCCCTCGGCTATCTTTTCGTTACCGGCGGCATGGGGAATCGCATCGCCGGCGCCGGAACGTCTGCCGCTGCCGCCCAGCAGCAGAGGCTTCTCTCCCGGCCCGCAATGTCGACGCCGAAATTGAAGCCGCCCGCGTGGAAGAACGCGGCCGGGCCGACGACGCCGCCTTCTCTCAAGCGCAATCCGCCGACACCCGCGCCGCCTATGAGTCCTATCTCTCTGCCTGGCCTTCCGGCCGCCATGTCGTCGACGCGACGGCTGCGCGCGAGACGGCAGGGGCCAGGGAAGCGGCTTCCGTCAGCACGGCTCTTGCTCGCGATGCTGCCGAGCAAACCGAACGCGACCGTCTGGCGCGCGAGCGGGTCGCCTCCGAACAGGCAGACCGCGACAGGCAGGCCCGCGACAGGGCCGACGACAGCGCCTGGGCCATCGCCCGAAGCGCCAACTCCGTCACCGCCTACGACGCGTACCTGCGCGATTATCCCTCCGGCCGGAACGCGTCCGCCGCACGCTCCGCGCGCTCCACCCTCGCAACCCCCGCGCCCGCAGCCGCAGCCACCTACGCCGCCTACGATCTCTCCCAGCTCAACGCCAACGTCCGCAGCGCAGCGGAAGCTGCTCGTGCCAATAGGGCCAAAGGTGAGGCTACAGCCGCCCGCGCTCGCGATGCTGCCGCGAAGGCTGAAGATGCTGCGCGTCGCGGCCGGGCCGGCGAAAGCGGCTACGCCTCCCACAGCGTGCCGAATTCGGGTTCTACGGATACATATGAAGGCGGATGGACGAACGGTCGGAGGAACGGCTACGGCAAATATACCCACGGCACCGGGGCCTTTGCCGGCGACAACGGCGCAGGCGTCTTCGTCAATGACCTAGGCAACGGCCCGGTGGTCTTTAACTACGGTCAGAACTCGACATCGGCGAAGTACGATCGTCTGCGCTATGAGGGCGAACTTGTCGCCGGCAAGAAAGAAGGTCTGGGAGTATTCTACTGGCGCGACGGCGGCATCTATTTCGGCACCTTCCGAGGGGACACTGCCAGCGGCATAGGCGTCTACCAATTCGCTTCGGGTACGCGCTACGAGGGCGAATGCACGGATGGCCAGTACAGCGGCTTCGGCGTCTACTGGGATCCACAAGGCCGAGTCGTTCAGGCCGGGATCTGGACGGGCGGAAAGCTCACCACATCGCTGACGAAGTAGCGCGGGGCTACGCCGCCTTCGGATCGCTTGCGAGAATCCTGTCGGCTTCGGCTTTCCAGATCCGCGCGGCCATGCGGCGGCCGGCTTTGGCCTGGATGTCGGCGAGGCTTTTCGCCGCCGCGTAGGCCGCCGCCGTCTCGCCCGTGCGCTTGGCCGCCGCCAGCTTGAGCCGCAATTTCACCTGCGCCGCCCCCGATGCGGCCAGCACCGCCATTGCGGCAGGGGGCGCTGCGCTCGCCACGGGCTTTACCTTGTCCGCGGACGCCAGCGCGACCGACGCCTTCGCCGCCGTCCGGGCCGCGACTGCATCCAGCTCCCGCGCCATCGAGGTCGGCCCGGCAGGCGCGGACGCTGCGGGCTTCTTCCTGCCAAACCAGTTGAACAGTCCCATGATCGACCTCGCATTGATCCGCGGAAGCCCATGTCTCCCGGCCCCGCGCATCAGGAACAACAAGCGCCGGGCCGGGAAACGTAACGCCACGATCCTAGCCGCACGGCCGCAGGTTCAAATGAGTTGGGCTGCGGCAGCTTGTGAAAAGCGGTCCGGCGCCCATGGGCCGGGCGCCCGATGCCGTCGAATTGCGCGAAAAGCTCAGCCCGCGTTCAGCTCAGTGCTCGGCCTGTGACCTGACATGCATCCCTGACATGGATCCCTGACATGGATCAAAGCGCTCGCCGCCAGATGCGGCAGAGTGACGGCGTCCGGCGAGTGGGTTCCACATGCGTGTCCGCTGCCTCGTCCCCGCAATCGCGCTGCTGGCGGCCGCATGCGCGACCTCGCCGGACACCCCTCTCGCCCCGGCCAGTCCCCTGATCGCCGAGGGAGAGTTCCTCGCCCGCGTCCATTGTGCGGAGTGCCACGCGATCGGCCGCGCGGGGGCGAGCAAGCATCCCGAAGCCATCCCCTTCCGCCGCATGTCGGAGCGGTTCGAGATCGAGGGGCTGGAGGAATCGCTGGCCGAGGGCATCATGGTTGGCCACCCCGAAATGCCGGAATTCCGCTTCCGTCCGGAAGACGCACAGGCGCTGACCGCCTACATCGCCGCCATCCAGAACACACCGTGACTCAACGTTGTGCCGGAACGGGGTTGCACTAACCCAAGACCCCATCCAGATCAGCGCGGCGCACGGCCTGTGACCTGACTTGCATCCCTGAAAGCGCTCGACGCCAGACGCGGCAGGTGGCGGCGTTCGCATGTCGACCGGCAACAGTGCAGATCGGCAGAAGCCCTGCCGCTTCGGTGACCAACGATCGCGACCGGCCTATTGCGGCGTCGGAACCCTGATGCGGGGAACCGTCCGGGATACTGTTGGCGGCGCCGGTTCAGCAGGAGCAGGAGGCGGTTGCGTCTGAGGCTGCGTCTCCGCGGGCGGATCGCTTGCTTGCGGCGTCGTTATGCGAAGCGAGGGAATTTTGAGAATCGGGTCAAGCGGCGCAGTGCCTCGACCTGCCGTGGGTGGATTGGCCGCCGGCGGCGCCGTCTCGCGAGCCTGACTTTCGATGCACCGGTTCTCTTTCTCGCGGCCCGTGTAGGCGATCTTGCACTGGGCGAGCCCGCTGGATGCGATGGTCGTCATCGGCGGCGCTTTCGGACAGGTGTAGGCGACCGTGGTCACGTTACGGACACACCCCAGGGAGACGGCCTTCGCCATGGCGTCGCTGCGGAGCTTCTTCTTCGCATCGATCGCAGCCTTGAAATCGCGATCGCAGAAACCCTGGATTCGCCCGGCCCATTGTCCGGCGGGGATGCCTTCGAGCACGGTCGCATCCCCCAGCTCCGCAGCATTCCGCGACCATGACACCACGGCGCCAGCCGGCAGTTCGACATCACGCACGCAACTCACGATGTCGGGGTTCGGCGGGCGCGGCTTGCCGGGCATTTTCAGCTGCGGGAGCACATCCCAGGTCTGCTGCGCGATATAGTCGGCCTTCAGCTTCACGACATTGTCCGAATTCTTCAGGAACGCAAAAGCCTGGTCCTCCAGCAATTCGGCGGTGGCGGCGAACACCATGTCTCGCCAGCGTGGGTTGAGCTGCGCAGCTAGAGGATCAAGAGCCTTCGCATAGGGATATTGGTAGGCATCATAGCCGTTGATGCCGGCCGCCTTCCATGCCGCAATGACACAAGCATCGCCAAGAACGCCGTCTGCCGGCAGGTTGGGTCCCGCGGCTCGCACCACGGGTACGGCGGTCATGTGCTTGAAGCGGCCAGGATTTGAAATGCGCGCGTCGATGCCTTCCTGAATCCGGGTGGCGTAGCAATCGACCCAGAACTGTTCAGCGTTGAACTTCCGGATCGCGTAGCCGTCAATGGAGTGATAGTTCGGGTCAGGCGCATTCGAGGGGCACGAATAACCCACGGCGCACGAGAGCAGGGCTGCCCCCTCGGAAGCGAGCTTCGCTGCGGCCTTCGCCACGTCGGACGCCACCTCCGCATGGGCCTCGACGATGGCGGCGCCGACCTTCACCACCTCCTTGGCGAATTCATCGCAGACAAGCTGCTTGCCGGGAATGTCAAACACGGTGCAGGCCGCCGTGACGCCAACTTTGGAGACAAGTTTTGGATAGTCAGGTTTCTTGGCGTAGCCGATGATCTCCATAATGTCCTGAAAGTAAGGGTCCGCTTCCAGCTCGGCCTTGCCTTGCTTCAGCGCACAATCAGAAACCTTGCCGCCCTTGAGAACGCATTCGATGACCGGCTTGGCTGTCTTCAGCTCCGGTTTCACGAGCTCGATGGCGATGTCGATGATATCCGCCTGCGCGGCGGGCGCCCATGCCAGTCCGATGAAGCCAACGGAAATCAGGGTCAGCAGGCGCATGCACTCGTCTCCCGGTTGCGCGGGCATGACCCTGACGTTGGCGCCTGGCGCCAACCGCGACGTGTCGCGTAAGCGCGATTGACTGGACTGGAAGTTCGGCCGCCCGCCCAAGTTCATCCCGTTGAAGATTCTCATCGGTTGCGGCGGACAATTCAATCCTGCGGCTCGCAGGGTCATTGGGCAAAAACCGCAACGGCCGTTGCGACAGCCAGGAAATAAAGCAGCACGCCTGCCGCGACCTGCGGCGACAGGCCTGGCTGGCCTGCGAGAACAAACCGTAAATCAACGCGCTACGGCGGCGGCCTTGCGCAAAGGGAAAACCCCATCCAGATCAGCGCGGAATGAGCGATTCCCGCGATCCTCTGGACGAGCCCTCCCGCGAGCCCGGGTCGGATGACGACGTGCCGCTGGCCGAGGGCGCCGTGCCGCCCCATGTGGAGTTCTACGACCTCCCCTTCCCCGAAGACGACATTCCCCCGCCGGAGGAGCGCAACGAGGACGCGAGCGACAGCCACGCGGCGCAGCCGGAGGTGGAGATCGACAGCCGGCCGATCTCGCAGCGCGCCGCCGCGCGGCAGCCGCGCGGGCATGATCCCGATGCCGGCTACCTGAAGGGCCTCAACGCCGAACAGCGCGAGGCGGTGGTCACCACCGAAGGCCCGCTGCTGGTGCTGGCCGGCGCCGGCACGGGCAAGACGCGGGTGCTGACGACGCGGGTCGCGCATATCCTGGCGCAGCGCAAGGCGTGGCCATCGCAGATGCTGGTGGTCACCTTCACCAACAAGGCCGCCCGCGAGATGCGCGAGCGCACGCTGGCGCTGGTGGGGCCGGAGGGCGAGGGCCTGCGCTGGTTCGGCACGTTCCACTCTGTCTCGGCGCAGATCCTGCGGCGGCATGCGGAGCTGGTGAAGCTGAAATCCGGCTTCACCGTGCTGGACACAGACGACCAGTTGCGGCTGATCAAGCAGATCCTCGAGGTCGAGGGCATCGACCTCAAGCGCTGGACGCCGCGCTATCTTGCCTCGCTGATCGACGGCTGGAAGAACCGCGCGATCGGGCCGGAAAAACTGCCGCAGGACGAGGCGCGGCAGTTCGCAGAGGGAAAAGGCAAGAAGCTCTACCAGATTTACCAGGACCGGCTGGCGGTGCTGAACGCCGTCGATTTCGGCGATCTTCTCCTGCACACCATCCGCATCTTCACCGAGAACCCGAGCGTCCTCGCCGACTATCACGCCAAGTTCAAATACCTGCTGGTGGATGAGTACCAGGACACCAATGTGGCGCAGTATCTGTGGCTGCGGCTGCTGGCGCAGGGCAATGGCAATATCTGCTGCGTGGGCGATGACGACCAGTCGATCTATGGCTGGCGCGGCGCGGAGGTCGACAACATCCTGCGATTCGAGCGCGATTTCCCGGGCGCGAAAGTCATCCGGCTCGAGCAGAACTATCGCTCGACCGCGCATATCCTGGCGGCGGCATCCAGCGTGATCGCGCACAACGCCTCGCGTCTCGGCAAGACGCTGCGCACGGATGCAGGCGCGGGCGACCTGGTGAAGGTGCGCGGCGTGTGGGATGGCGAGCAGGAAGCGCGGCTAATCTCCGACGACATCGATTCCTGGAAGTCCGCGGGCCGGCGCTATGACGCCTGCGCGGTGCTGGTGCGCGCGTCGTGGCAGATGCGAGCGTTCGAGGAGCGCTTCATCACGACCGGTACGCCCTATCGCGTCATCGGCGGGCCGCGGTTCTTCGAGCGGCAGGAGATCCGCGATGCGATGGCCTACCTGCGCCTGATGCGCTCGCCGGCCGACGACCTCGCCTTCCAGCGCGTGGTCAACCAGCCCAAGCGCGGCGTCGGCGACACCACGATCCAGAAACTCTATGTCGGGGCGCGCACACTCAACACGCCGCTGAGCAACGCCGCCGACATGGCGATCCGCGGCGAGGAGATCAAAGGCCCGGCAAAGACCGGCCTGCGCCGCTTCCTCCTCGATCTCGAACGCTGGCGCGCGCTCTACTACACCACCCGCGAGGACCAGCGCATCGAGGCGCCGCGCCTGCTGGAGACCATCCTGGAGGAGAGCGGCTATACCGACATGCTGCAGCGGGACAAATCCCCGCAATCGCAGACGCGGCTCGACAACCTCAAGGAACTCGTGCGCGCGGTCGGCAATTTCGACACGCTGGAGGCGTTCCTCGAACATGTCGAACTGGTGATGGACAATGCCGAGGGCAAGGGCGCGGAGGACCAGGTGCAGATCCTGACGCTGCACTCGGCGAAAGGTCTCGAATGGCCGATGGTGTTCCTGCCGGGGTGGGAGGAGGAAGTGTTTCCGTCCCGGCGCTCGCTCGACGAGAGCGGGGCCAAGGGCCTCGAGGAAGAACGCCGCCTTGCGTATGTCGGCATCACGCGCGCGCGCGAGCGGGCCTACATCTCCTTCGTCGCCAACCGGCAGATTTATGGCCGCTGGACCAGCGTGCTGCCGAGCCGCTTCATCGACGAACTGCCTCCCGCCAATGTCGATGCCGTCAGCGAGACCGGCTATGTCTCGCCGCAGGGCGGCTTCTATGGCTACGACACGGCTGCCGCCTCTGCCGCAGGCAATGCCGGCGGCGCGGCGCCGTGGGGGCACACGGGCGGCAACCTCGCCAACGAGCCCGCGCGCGCCGCGCCGCGCTCTGTCTTCGAGACCCAGCGCCAGGCCTTCGCCGGCGGCTATGACAGCCCGGGCTGGAAGCGCGCCCAAGCCGCTTCACAGAAGGAAAGGGACGGCGCCCGCACCGCCCCGCGCCCGCCCGATATCGAAGGCCGCGCCTTCCGCGCCGAGGATTCAGATGGCCGGCCTCTCGCCCGCGGCAGGACGCCCGGCGACATGCTCGCCTCCTCCGACCCTGCAGCCGCGGGCGGCATGACGGTGGGCGCGCGCATCTTCCACGACAAGTTCGGCTATGGCCGCGTCGCAGCTATCGACGGCGCCAAGCTTACGGTGGATTTCGAGAAGGCAGGACAGAAGAAGGTGGTGGAGAGCTTTGTGAAGCGGGTTTAGCGATGACATCGTGCATTTCGCCCCGCTCCATGCGTCCATCCTGGTTCCGCCCTTCGCCTGCCCGTGGAATCCCGTGCTTGCCGCTCCGTCCCAGCCTGTTTTCCACCGCCTCCTCACGAAAGCTTTCCCTTGGGGCGCTTGAAATTTCTTGCCCGTTTGGGGCAGGTTGAGCCTAGAGAACGATGCGCCGGCCACGGCCAGGGGCATCCCGGGGAGAATTCCGTCATGACATCGATCCGCACCCGCACCGCACTCGCCGCCACGCTCGCCGCCGCGCTGGCGCTTGGCTCGCCTGCGCTCGCGCAGAAGACCGTCAAGGCGCCGCCCGCGAAGCCTGCGGAGAAGACCGCCCCGGCCGCGCCCGTCGCCGAAGCCCAGCCCGCTGCGCGCCAGGCGCCGCCGGCCCGCACGCCCGCCGCCGCTCCCACCTTCACCATGCCCAACCTGCCGCAGGTCGTGCGCACCACCGCGCAGATCGTCGGCGACTACCGCACGCCGCGCACCAGCGATGGCAAGCCTGACCTGCAGGGCTTCTGGACCAACGCCTCCGTCTCGCGCATGGACCGCCCCAACGGCTATCCGCTGATCATCAATGACGAGCAGGCCGCCTCGCTCGAAGGCCGCGCGCTGTTCAACGTGCGCCTCAAGACCGAGCGGTCCTTTGTCGATCCGAAACAGGGCGCGCCGGAAAAGGGCAAGGCCCTGCCCGGCGTCGGCAATTATGACGTGGCCTACACCGACCCCGGCAACGCCGTCATCAACATCAAGGGCGAGCTGCGCTCGTCCTACATCACCTACCCCGAAGATGGCCGCACGCCTGGCCTGACCGAGGAAGGCCGCAGGCTGCGCGCCGCATCCGGCGGCCGGCGCGGCAACGGCTTCGACAATCCCGAAGAGCGCGGCATGTCGGAGCGCTGCATCGTCATCGGCACCAACGGCCCTCCGTTCGGCAACTATCTCTACAACAACAACTTCCAGATCGTGCAGACGAAGGACAATTTCGTGGTCATGTCCGAGATGATCCACGACACCCGCATCGCCAGGATCGGCGGCAAGTTCGACAGGAACGCGGCCGACCAGTATATGGGCCACTCGATCGCGCGCTGGGACGGCGACACGATGATCGTCGAGACCAAGGGCATGCGGCCGGGCTCCGGCGCCTTCGTCTCGGACAAGGGCGTGATCAGCGAACGCTTCACGCGCATCTCCGACACCCAGATCCTCTACGAGTTCGAGGTCAACGATCCGACCGTCTACACCTCTGTCTATCGCGGGCAGATGTCGCTGACGAAGCTCAAGGACCGCACCTACGAGTATGCCTGCCACGAGGGCAATTACGGCCTGTGGAACATCCTCGAAGGCGGCCGCCGCAACGACCGGCTCGGCCTCAAGCAGACCGGCGGAGACCAGCGCGGCGAATAGCGCCGGGCAACCTCCGCCTTCCCCGCACGTTCTGCCTCCGACACCTGAACAAGGAGGCTGAGCCATGGCCAGCACACGCGACACCGACCGCGATGATCTCGCGCCGAGGGCGCCGCGATCTCGAACGCACGGCCCACCCGATTCACGACAGCGTGTTCGACGACGGATCGCCTGTGCCCGATTTCGATGACACCCCGCCCGGCGCTGCGCGCGGCGCGGTCAATCTCGGAGGCACGGCGGTGCAACCCGAAGACCACCAGCCGATGCGCCATCTTGGCGACACCGACCAGGGCGATCGCCAGCCCGATGGCGGCCGGCGGCGCTGACGGAAGGCGCAATGCGCCCAAACCAAGGCCGGCAGGCGAAATAAGCCCTGTCCGGGGCGCTTGCCCCTGCCGTCGCATCAGCCCACGGTCCAGCCCCGTGAAGCTTGAGGATGTCCTCCGGTTCGCGACACCGGAGACAAGCATGACAACCACCCCTGCCGCCAAGCCGCAGAAACAGCAGGCCGTCCGTCCACGCACCGCCGCCCAGCGCGCCAGCGAGGCCAACACCATCCAGCAGCGCGCCGTGTTCACCAACTCGCCGCGTCCAGGCGACCGCCGCTCGGCCCAGACCACCAAGGACTAGCTTCCGCCCATGTCCCGGCTCGAAGACGACATCGCCTGGCATCGCATGCAGATCGGCAAGCTGGCCGACGCGATCGCTTCGGGCGAGCCGGGCAAGGCCGAGGCGCCCGGCCCGGCCTGGGGTCCAAAGGCTGGCAAGGGCGGCGCGCTTCCAACGACCCTTCCCGCCATGCGCCAGCAGCTCGCCCGTTACGAGCAGACCCTGGCCGAACTCGAGGAACAGCGCGGCCGCGGCGACTAAATCGACGCTGCACCGCATTATCCGCGCCTTTTGCGCGCATGTGTGCTATGCACCCAGGCGAAATCCCGGAATTGCCCGGCCTTTCGCGAGTCACGGCGTACCTCGTGACGGAAGGCCCTTCGATGAAAAAGCCCGACAACCGCTCGCCCTTCGATCCCGCCAAGGCGATGCGTGAGCGCAACCTGCGCGAGGCGCCCGAACCGGTGGCGCTGACGCTGAAGCAGCGCATGGCGATGAAGCGCCCCCTGCTCCGCCCGGAAGCGCCCAAGGCGACCGACAGCAAGTAGCGGGTTCTTACCGACAATCGACCTTATCCGCCCTGCAGTGGCCTGGATCGCCGGCGCGGCGCCGGGGCTGGCGCTGTGCGTCTCGCGGCATCCCGCATGGAACCTGCCGCCGCGACCGCCGTTGAATCCTCCAGCTGCATGAGGAGCACGCCATGCCTGCCCCGCAAAGACCCATCGACAAGCAACTTGGAAATCCCGAGCCCGGCCGCGCCCACTGGCCGCTCGATCTCGAACTTCATCCCGGTGAGGAAACCAAACTTCCCGAAGGCCCGCCGCCTTCCGCCGACGAAGAAGATGACGAGGACTGAGCCTGGCTCGCCCTCGTCGCGTTCCGATCCATCAGTCCTGATCAGCCGCGTGCGCGCGCAGGAGCCAGTCCATGTCAGCCGCCACCCGTGATCCTCACGCTGTCAACGCCAAGCAGCACGAGCCCCGGCTTCCCGGCGGCCAGACCGATGAACCTGAGCTGCGCCCGGATCATCCGGGGAAACCCTTCCGCACGCCCTCCAAGAACAAGACCCACCCCGCGCCAGAGATCGGCACGGACGGCGATCCCCGCGCTCACCGGAAAAGCTGAACCACGAGCAATCGCTCGCCGGCTGGCCAGTTCCGCGCCCTGACGCTGCGTCGTTCGGCGCCTGACACATCTGTGAGCGCCGCTGCGGGCGTCTCCCCTTGGCGCCCCGATCCGCATGCGGAATAACGTTCCGCAACTGAGCAATTGCCTTGGCGGCGCCGGGACTCATGATAGGTCCGTGAGCGCGTCGCCAAGGAGTTCGTCGCATGGAACTCAACAATGGTGTGGCAGGTAGAGTTCGGCGCGTTCGTCCAGTTTCCACCTCGCATCTCGCCCGATCAGAGCCCACGGTGTGGAGCTACTGGTACGACGGCATGGCAGTCGCCTCGTCCACCGGCATCGCAGCGATCCCGCCGCGCCCGGAACGCATTCCCGGCGAAGCGACCCCAGGCGACGCCGCGATGAGCAAGGCGCCCACGCCTCCAGCGGGCCATGCCGGTCCTGCCGTCGCCACGTCCGCGCCGCTTCAGGTTGCGCCCGCCACCTGCGCCGCGGACCCGGCTGAAGTTCAGCCAGATCATGACCGAGGTGCGGGACAACATCGGCATGCCGTCGAAGGCGCTCGTCTTCATGCTGCGCTCAGCACAGTCGACGCACGGCATTCCGGTCGTGCGCAACATCGTCAGGGGACTCTATCGGCTGGTATGCATCGTCCTGCGCGTCGACATTCCATGGGAAGCCGAGTTCGGCCCAGGCCTGCGCATCGACCATCCGTTCTCCATCGCGATCAATTCGCGCACGCGCATTGGCGCACGCTGCCTGATCCGCCATGGCGTCACGCTCGGCAACCGTTTCGACGAAGACAAGACCGCGCCGATCGTCGGCGATGACGTCAAGTTCGGCTGCTACGCCGTCGTCGTCGGCCCGGTGCAGATCCCTTCGGGCGCGCAGGTCGCCTCCCTCTCCCTCACCACCGTGAAAGGCGTCACCCTCGCCGACCCCGGCGTAGGCCCGGTGCTGGAGAAGGTCTCGAAGATCCCCCTGAAGTAGGGCGGTTCCCCTAACCCTTACCTGGGTTACCCAGCGCGGAACGGCTGCGGCGCGCGCACGTTCTCCCGTTGCGCGAGTGAGGGACCGGGCTCGCTTTGCGCACCCTGAAACCTGAACGGAGGAACGCCTCATGGCCAATCCCAACACGCCGAACAACCCGAATCCGAACCCCAACGACAAGGGCGACAAGACCAACGTCAACGACCCGAACCGTGATCGCGACAATGACGGCGCGCGCCGTCAGCAGGAAGCCGAGCAGGGTCAGGGCCGCGGCCAGCAAGGCCAGGGCGATCGCCCGAACCCTGACAAGGACACCGGCGCCAAGCGTCCGCAACAGACCTGAGCCGGGTTCGCACTGGAAAATAGAAACCTGTCCGACCCTCCATGGCCGCAGTGACCCTGCGGTCATGGAATCGTTTCCAGGACATGGCCGCGCCTGCTCGGTTTCGCCCCGCGATCTCCGATGGTGCGGCCATGTTCGGGCCGGATCGTGTGGGCCATGGACGCGATATTGCCCGCAGAAAATTCCACTGCATGAAGTGCTTTCGTTTCGCACGCAGGTGCATCAATCTCGTATCCGGCGGCTCGGGGACGGACAGAAGGGGACTTGATGTTCCGCCGCTTCCTTGCGGCAGCCGCGCTGCTGCTGCTTGCGCCCATCGCACACGCCCAGGTCGATCCCACCGCTCCCCACTATGCCGAGAAGGAGGAGGTCACGGCTTCGCTCTATGGCTCGGGCGGCCTTGCCTGGTCGGGCGAGCTGGGGCTGGAGTTCGAACTCGGCGGCAGGGTCGATATCGGAAAAGTCCTGCAGCTCCGCTTCTCGCCGCTCAATGTCTCGCTGTTCGACGGCGATCTTCCTCCAGGCTATTTCTGGGGCGAGGACGACAGCCTGTTCGACGACGACTGCTATGACGCGTCGACCGGCTACGAAACCATCGACGCGTATTGCGATCTCGAGACCGACAGCGAATGGCGCTCGGTCGTCGAGGCCCAGCTCAATCTTGGCGGCGGCTTCTATCTTGGCGCCGGCGCCGCTTACCTGCTGCAGGGCGATTTCAAGCCGCAGGACGGCCGCGTCGCCAGCTTCCTCAGCCTCTCCGCGCAGGTCGACCGGGAACTCGCCGTCGAATTCCGCGCCGGGACCGAATATGTGTCGCTCAGGCTGGCGAGCGCCTGGTAGGCAGAGCCAGAAGCCTGGGCTTCCCGGTCTCTATTCCCCTGCTATAAGCCCGGCTCCCAAACAAGCCGAGCCCAGATGTATCGCGTCCACTGCCTCCTCCCCCGCTCCGAAGCCGAGCGGCTGTCGGACATTCTTGCCGCGCTCGACCCTGCGCCATCCTCGGCTGTCTCAGTGGAGGAAGTTTCGAAGACGAGTTGGTCGCTTGACGCGTTCTGCCTCGATGAATCGTCGGCGCATGAGACCGCTGCGATCATCGCCGCCGAATCCCCGGGCGTCCGCGCCGCAGTGCAGAAGCTCGACGACAAGGACTGGGTCGCGGAAAGCCTCTCTGGCCTCCCGGCCGTTCATGCCGGACCGTTCGTGGTCGCCGGCGCACATGAGCTGGCGAAGATCCGCGGCGGAAAGATTCCCGTCTGGATCGAGGCCGCCGCCGCCTTCGGCACCGGCCATCACGGCACCACCAAGGGCTGCCTCGAAGCCCTTGCCTTCGAACTCGGCCGGAGAATGCCCGCCCGCGTGCTCGACATAGGCACAGGCTCCGGCGTCCTCGCCATCGCCGCGGTCAAGGCAGGCGCAGGCTTCGCGCTCGGCACCGACCTCGATGCCGAGTCGATCCGCATCGCCAGGGAGAACGCGAAGAACAACCGCATGGGCCGCCGCCTCAAACTGTTTGTCGCCCGCGGCGCCAACCATGCGATCATCCGCAGCGGCGCGCCCTATGATCTCGTTCTCGCCAACATCCTGGCCAAGCCGCTGGTCGGCCTCTCTCCGGATATCGCGAAACTGACCGCCCCCGGCGGCCGCATCATCCTCTCCGGCCTCTTGGTCCACCAGGAACCGCAGGTGAAGGCGGCTTATGCGGGCCAGGGCCTCAAACTGGTGCGCCGCGGCAGGCTGAATGGCTGGTCGACGCTGACGTATGAACGGTCGGCGACGCGGCCGACGACAGATTTGTAGCGATGGCCAACCTCGCTCTTCCCGACGAAAGTCGGGATGAGCGGATTGAGAACCTCCCTGCCTCGGCTAGACTGTCATCCAAACGTACGAGTCAGGCGCCACAAAAATGAGACAGACCTACGAAGTCATCGGCGGCCCCGTGATGGGGAAGACCAACCTGCCGCTGCTGCGCGCGGCGCTGAAGTCGATGGAGCTCGACGGCGTCTACATCCCGCATGATGACGAGTACCAGAACGAGTACCTGCCGGCCTGCTATGAGCGCCTCGCCTGGGCGACCGGCTTCACCGGCTCGGCCGGGTCCGCCTTCGTCTTCCAGAAGATGGCGATCGTCTTCGTCGATGGCCGCTACACGCTGCAGGTCAAGCAACAGCTCGCGCCGAAACTGTTCGAGGTCGGCGACCTCGTCGAGCTCGGCCCGTTCGGCTGGCTGGCGAAGCAGACGCTCACCGGCCAGAAGATCGGCTACGACCCGCGCCTGATTTCTCCTGAAGGGCTGGAGAAGCTGCAGGACGCCGCCAAGAAGGCCGGCGCGATCCTTGTCGCGACGGACCCCAACCCGATCGACGCCGCCTGGACCGACCGCCCCGGCGAGCCCACCGCGATGGTGGTCCCGCACAACATCAAGTATGCTGGCGAAAGCTCGTCGTCGAAACGCGCTCGCATCGGCAAGGCGCTCGCCGACCAGAAGATCGACGCGGTGGTGATCACCTCTCCGGCCAGCATCGCCTGGCTGTTCAACGTCCGCGGCGGCGATGTCTCGCGCACGCCTCTGCCCCTCGGACGCGCCTTCCTGTTCGCGGACGGACAGGCGGATCTGTTCCTGGCGCCGGGGAAAGTCGGCGCTGAACTCGGCGCCCATCTCGGCAACGAAGTGTCGCTCCGCCCCAGCCATGAACTCGAACGCCGCATGGCCAAGCTGCAGGGCAAACGTGTCAGCCTCGATCCGGCGCTGGCCTCGTCCTGGTTCTTCGGCGCGCTGGCCAAGAACGGCGCCGAGATCGTGCGCGGGCTCGACCCATGCACGCTGCCTCGCTCGAAGAAGAACGCCATCGAGATCGAAGGTACGAAGAAGGCGCACCGCCGCGACGGCGCCGCCCTCTCGCGCTTCCTGCGCTGGTTCGAGGAGCACGGGCAGACGGGAGAAGTCACGGAAATCGAAGCCGCCATGAAGGTCGAGGAATTCCGCGAGGCGACCGGCGAGCTGCAGGATCTCTCCTTCAACTCGATCTCCTCGGCCGGCCCCAACGGCGCGATCAACCATTACCGCCCCGACACGCAGACGAACCGCAAGCTGGCGAAGGGCACACTCTTCCTGCTCGATTCAGGCGGGCAATACCTCGACGGCACGACGGACGTCACGCGCACCATGGCGATCGGCGATCCGTCTGAAGAGATGAAGGAACGCAACACGCGCGTCCTCAAAGGCCATATCGCCCTTGCCCGCGTGCGTTTCCCGAAAGGCACGACCGGATCGCAGCTCGACGTGCTGGCGCGCATGTCGCTGTGGGAAGGCGGCTTCGACTACGACCACGGCACGGGCCATGGCGTAGGCTCGTATCTCGGCGTGCACGAAGGTCCGCAGCGGATTTCGAAGGTCGGCAACGCCGTGGCGCTCGAGGCCGGCATGATCCTCTCGAACGAGCCCGGCTACTACAAGGCCGACGCATGGGGCATCCGCATCGAGAACCTGGTCGTCGTCCACGAGGCCCGCCCCATCCCCGGCGGCGACCGCGACATGCTCGGCTTCGATACGCTGACGCTGGCGCCGCTCGACCGCCGCCTCATCCTGCCTGGGTTGCTCACCGAACAGGAATGGATCTGGGTCGACCGCTACCATGCGAGAGTGCTCGCCGAAGTGGGTCCGCTGCTCAACGAAGACGACCGCGCCTGGCTCGCCGAGGCGTGCAGGCCGCTGTAAGCTAGGTTTGAAGGCTGTTCCTTACCCCCCGCCCGGCTTCACGCCGATCGGGCCGCCCATGCTCGCCCTGTTCTGGAAGTCGCGGAGCTGCTGTTGGGTGCGGATGGTGGCCTGGTCATACGCCTTGGTCCGGCAGACCTTCTGCTTGCGGGCGCGCGAACCGGTCACCGGCTCCATCTTGCAGACGACCTCGGGCTTCGCCTCCTTCGCCGGCTCGGCAGGCGGGGCGACGGCCTCGGTCTGACCTTCCAGGGTCGGCGCCTGGGGCTGAGAGTCGAGCACGGGGGCAGCCGAAACCTGAAGCAGAAACAGAAGCGAAGCCGCGAACATCGATGAAGTCTCCCGGGAGCCTCCGGAAAGTTAGCTGACTGGTCCGGCAATCGCAATCGACCGCGTGCGGGAAGAGCCCGGCTGCCTATGGCGAACGGCCTTGTCCGTCCCGTTCAGGCGCCGTTCAACTGAAATGCCAAAGAGATGCGGGCGTAAGCGGGAGGCGGGCTTGATCACGCGGCGATGTATCCTTGCGGCTGTGGGCGCGGCGAGCCTGCCGCTTCCCGCCGTCGCCAAGACCGGCGACACGCCGCTGCCGCCGCCCCTGTTCGAGCTTGGAGCGCTGCCGCTGGTGCGAACCGATGGCGCGTCCGTGACACTGGGGTCGGAAACCGGCGTCGGGCGCGCCGCGATGGTGAGCTTGTGGGCTACGTGGTGCGGCCCCTGCGTCGATGAGGCTCGCCACCTGTCGAAGCTGCGCACGAAATACGCGCCGGAAAAACTCGCCATCCTCGGCATCAATGTCGACAAGGCGCCGGACGAAAAGAAGGTCGCCGCCTTCTTCAGGCGCGGCAATGTCAACTACACGCAGCTTCGCGGCGATCCTGAAGGCGTCTACCTGGCGTTCCGCGGAAGCCTTCCGATCACCCTGCCGCGTCTCTACATCTTCACCCCTGCCGGCCTTCCCGCCGCCGTCTTCGGCAGATATTCCGGCGGCGCCACGCTGAGGCAGGTCGACAAGGCGGTGGAAGCTGCGATGAACGCCACGGCGAGCTAGCCGCGGAGCAGTCTTGGCGTCGATCTCTTCCTCTCCTGGCAAGACCAAGTTCGGTGAGGATCCCGCTGCATACGATCTTGCGCGCCCGGCCTATCCGCCTCACCTGTTCGACTGGCTGCGCGAGCGCTGCGCTCTCGGCCCGCACAGCGGCTGCATCGAGGTCGGCGCCGGCACGGGCCTTGCCACACTTCCCGTTCTCGCCATGCCGGTCCGCGCGATCCTCGCGATCGAGCCCGACGCCGCCCTAGCCGCCGCCCTCCGGGCCAAGTCGGGCGATCCGCGTCTCTCGATCATCGTGAAACGCTTCGAGGATGTCGAGCTTCCGCCCGCGCAGGATCTTGCTTTTGCCGCCACCAGCTTCCACTGGCTGCCGCGCACGAAATCCCTCGCCCGCGTTTTCGGCGCCCTGAAACCCGGCGGCTGGTTCGCGATGTGGTGGAGCGTCTTTCACGACCCCGCCAAGCCCGATGCGTTCGACCAGGCCACCGCCCATCTCTTCAACGGCCTCGAGCAGGACCGGCAAGCCACCAGCAACCGTCCCGCCTTCGCGCTCGACGTCAATTCGCGGACAGGAGAAATGCGCGCCGCCGGATTCGTGGATGTCGAGCGGCGCCTGTTTGCACAGACGATCGAGTTCTCGCCCCAACGGCTTTCCGCCCTCTACGCCACCTTCTCCCGCGTCCGCATGGCGCCGCAGGAAACGCGCAGCCGCCTGCTCGCGGAGGTGGAGCGTATCGCGTCGGAAGACTTCGGCGGATCGGTGGAACGCGAGATCGTGACCAGCGCTTTCGCGGGTCGCCGACCGCTCTAATGCCGCCAGCCGCATTCGATGCAGTTGCCGTCCGGGTCGGTGACCTTGGCGGAATAATAGGAATACCCGCTCACCGGCTGGGGCCCCGGATAGCCGAGCTGGCGCCCGCCTGCCTCCAGCGCCGCCCGGTAGAAGGCTCGCACCGTGAAATCGTCAGGCGCTTCCAGGGCGACATGCGCCAGTTGCGTCTCGGGCGCCGCATCATCGGTGAGCGCCGATCCCGCAGCCTTGACCCGCAGCACCGGGTTGCCGGCGTCTGACAGCCGCCCGAGCGCAAATCCATCTTCCTGGGTTTCGACCACGGCCAGGCCCAGCGGCCGCGCCATGGCGGAATAGAACCGCCGCGCCGCGCCAATGTCACGGGCCATGATTCGAGAGTGTTGCAGCATGACAAGGGCCTCCCACGCTCAAATACGCGCGAAAGCCGAACGGGTTGCCGAGCTAAATGCCTACGTCCCGGCACGGCGTTGTCAGTTGGAATCCACTAGTTTCGAATGGCGCCTTCAAACGTGACGCCAATTGCGCCTCCCGCCTTGAAATATTCGATCCAGAATGAGCGCAAGCGGAAATCCAGATCGGCGGATAGAGGAGGTCGGCCCGGATCATGCGAACGACCAAATCCAACAATCCTGACCTCAGCCCCTTGCACATTAGGCAAGAGGCTGAACTTCGTTGCCGTCTCCAATGCTGTATTGGGCTCCATCACCCTGAAACGCTGCCAAGGCATGACTTGGCTGTTTTCCAGCATGTCAGAGAACAGGTAGACTTTTGTGAATGTCGAACCTCCCGGCGGATTTTGAGTCCATTGCGCGAGCGTTCCCGTGATATCCGAGCTTGCAGATTGCTTTCGACTCCGTCACCACCGGTCCGATGCCCCGCACCAGACCAGCTTTGAATTCTGCGAGGTCCGCTTGGGCTCGCATTGGGCTGCATTCCGCCAACATGGAGTTCAGGACGTCTTTAACCTCCGGACAGCCGGGCTTGCACTTGTTTGCGAGGCTAGTTGATTGGCTGTAGTGTGCGTTGATCGTCGCCAGCACAACTCGATCGCCGATACCAAGGCCATCCACCACCGCGCCGATGCTTTCCAGCAGTGCCGCACGATCACTATCGTCATATTCCGTGGTTTGATCGATCAGGAATAGCGATGACTGGCGACCGATCGAGCAATATCCCTCCTGCGTGTTCTTTACCGAAGTTTGGGGGCCGGGAGAACAAGCCGCACAAACCGCTAGCGCCAACAACAGAAGACGGTGCATTCGATTTTCCAAACTGACATCATACTTGCGCGCCGAGTCGTCGCATCACATTCGCGTAGCGCTGCTTCTCCTTTGCATCGGCCTTGCCTCGCAAACGATCGACTCTTGCAAGGGACTTCGTAACGAGCTTTTTCTCTTTGTCGGCCCGTTCAAAATCCGGATGGGCGTCATGGCAAAAGTATGCTGCGCTGACACCTACCACCACGATTGCCAAGTTGATGAACAGGAATATCCAGCCCTCTGCCTTGAGCCCGCCGTTCAAGGCGATCAACGCGGCCTGACCAAACTGTTGCGTTTGAAGCAATTCAGCGAACGACGGGTCTGGCTGGGTCACAAACGACAGGTATCCTTGGCGAAAAACCGCAACGCCATAGGTCAAACCTACAATCATCAGCAGGAACACAGTGAGCCAAGCGACACCAACCCAATGAATGCCGTCTCTAGAGTGGTAGCCCATTCGTCGCGTGACGACGCCTACTCCGTGGGCCAACCCCATAAGCACCACACCTACAAGCAATGCCACAATCATCGCGATCGCAGGGCTTTCGCGGAAGAAAAGCTCAAAGCTAAGCCGATTGACTGGAACCTCACAAATCGCGAGCGCCGCCAGAAATGGCCAATAAAAAAAGCCGCTAGAGTATCGAGGCTCTCGATTTTCAACATCCCAGATCGACTGCCACGTCGCAGCGGCCAAATCCAAACGCTCTTGCAGGTGTTTTCGCTTCGGAGTGAATCTGACGCTAATGACCTCCATGAGCCGTCGGTGATGGGCGGTGGCGACCTTAATTCGGCGATCCTCAATTCGACGATCCTCACCAGGAGGTTCTGATCCTCCGTCTCCCGACACCACCTGCAGGGACCCTTTGCCCCGCTCTAGGTCATTGTTCATGCCCAACACCCCAAGTGGTTGATTCTGCTTCATAGTCCTCGCCTTACTGAGAGTTTCAAGCAGAATCGCCGGTAGCAACCGCTACAGCCAGTTTTTCTTGGATTTCCAAGGGCTCACTGCTAGACGCCGCGCATGACTCCCCGAGACAAGATCCGAAACTTCTCGATCATCGCCCACATCGACCACGGCAAGTCGACGCTGGCGGATCGCATCATCCAGATGACCGGCGGCCTCGCCGCGCGGGACATGGTCGAGCAGGTGCTCGACAACATGGATATCGAGCGCGAGCGCGGCATCACCATCAAAGCCCAGACGGTGCGCCTCGACTACACCGCGAAGGATGGGGAAACCTACGTCCTCAACCTGATGGACACGCCCGGCCATGTCGACTTCGCCTACGAGGTCTCGCGCTGCCTCGCCGCCTGCGAAGGCTCGCTGCTGGTGGTGGATTCGTCCCAGGGCGTCGAGGCGCAGACGCTGGCCAACGTCTACAAGGCGATCGACCAGAACCACGAGATCGTGCCTGTCCTCAACAAGGTCGACCTGCCCGCCGCCGAAGTGGCGCGCGTGAAGCAGCAGATCGAGGACGTGATCGGGCTCGATGCCTCCGACGCCCTCGAGATTTCAGCCAAGACCGGCCTTGGCGTCGATACGGTGCTCGAAGCCATCGTGCATCGCCTGCCTCCGCCCAAGACCGGCGATCCGGACAAGCCGCTGAAGGCGCTGCTGGTCGACGCCTATTACGATACATATCTCGGCGTCGTCGTCATCGTGCGCATTGTCGACGGCAAGCTGAAGAAGCGCCAGCAGATCCAGATGATGAAGACCGGCGCCCACTACGAGCTCGACCGCGTCGGCGTGTTCCGCCCCGGCAAGCTGGTCGACATTGACGAGCTTTCGCCGGGCGAAGTCGGCTTCTTCACCGCTTCGATCAAGACCGTGGCCGACTGCTCGGTCGGCGACACAATCACCGACGAGCGCAAGCCGGCGGAACAGGCCCTTCCTGGCTTCCGCGAAGTGCAGCCCGTGGTGTTCTGCGGTCTCTTTCCGGTCGACGCCGCCAAGTTCGAAGACCTGCGCGCCGCGATGGGCAAGCTGCGCCTCAACGACGCCAGCTTCACCTGGGAGATGGAGACGAGCGCAGCCCTCGGCTTCGGCTTCCGCTGCGGCTTTCTCGGCCTGCTCCATCTCGAAATCATCCAGGAGCGCCTCTCCCGCGAATTCGACCTCGACCTGATCGCGACCGCCCCGTCGGTGATCTACGAGATCCACATGACGGACGGCTCGACCATCGAGCTGCACAACCCGGCCGACATGCCCGACGTCGTCAAGATCGCCGACATCCACGAACCGTGGATCGAAGCCACCATCTTCACGCCGGACGAATATCTCGGCGGGATTCTCAAGCTCTGCCAGGACCGGCGCGGCATCCAGAAAGAGCTGAGCTATGTCGGCGCTCGCGCCATGGTGAAGTACGAACTGCCGCTAAACGAAGTGGTGTTCGATTTCTACGACCGCCTGAAGTCGATCTCGAAAGGCTATGCGCAGTTTCGACTATGCCCAGATCGGCCGGCGCGAGGGCGACCTCGTGAAACTGCAGATCCTCGTCAATGACGAACCCGTCGATGCGCTGTCCATGCTGGTCAACCGCGCACGCGCCGAGACGCGCGGCCGCGCGATGTGCGAGAAGCTCAAGGACCTGATCCCGCGCCAGATGTTCAAGATCCCGATCCAGGCCGCGATCGGCGCCAAGGTCATCGCCCGCGAGACCATCTCCGCCCTTAGGAAAGACGTGACCGCCAAATGCTATGGCGGCGACGCCAGCCGCAAGCGCAAGCTCCTCGACAAGCAGAAAGAGGGCAAGAAACGCATGCGCCAGTTCGGCAAGGTCGAAATCCCGCAGGAAGCTTTCGTGGCCGCCCTGAAGATGGATGAGGATTAAGACGCTTTCCCCAGAGCGCGACTGGCGCCAGCATGCGCCAGGGAAACGGATTTCGGGGAGCTTTGCATGATTGCGGCAATCAGGGCGTGCGCTCGCGCGCTCGCGGGCATTTCGGCCGGGCTGGTCCTGCTGTGCCTGTCCGCACACGCCGATCCAACCGTGGTCAAGCAGGGGTCAGCGGTGCTGCCCACGTCGGGGCTTTCGCTGGACCTGCCCGCGCGCGCGGGCTTTGTCTACCACGTCTCGGGAAGCTGGTCGTTCGATCCTGCGAAGAACGCGTTCGACACACGCGACATCATCGACGAGATCGACGCCGCCTCCGGAAACATCGCCGCCGGAAACTGGATTCTGGTCGGATATTTCGACGCGGGTGGATGTGACGAGGTGCTGGCGGCCGCTGCGTTCGACGCGCCGTGGACCTCCGAGGAAGACGTGTGGGGCATGCACTGGAAGATCCGCGGCGGCGTCTTCACCTTCGCCAACGCGCTTGGTCGCCGGCCGGCAGCGGCGCTCTGCAACTCGTCCGCATCGGGAAGAAGCCTTCTGCTCTATCGCTATCTAACCGACCAGCCCGAGACGCTGGACAAGTCCTCGACCCTGCAGCGCGTGCGGTCCTCGGCCGTCCTTGAGCGCGCATCTGCCGCCTATCGCGCGGAAGCCACCGCCCAGACCATTCCGCTTCGGCGGGCTGACGTGAAGAACCGCGGCACGGCGTCCGCACAACGCAAGATCGCGCTCGCAAAGTCCGGCCTGCAGCTGCAGCTTCCGGACGACGGATACTTCTGGCTCCCGCAGAAGGACGGCAAGTCCGACATGATCAACCGGCTTCTGCCCTCCCTGCCCGAGGCCTTCGTCGAAGTCTTCACGCTCGACAACACCAAATGCGCCGAGGCGCTTTCGCAGCTGGAGAACAACAAGCCGAGCCAGCAGGCGCAGAACCTTCCGGTCGGCTGGATCGCGGGTCCGACGCTGGTGGTAGATGGCGAACCCGAGATGGTCTTGTGCCGCGCCGCCAGCTATGGCGCGCTGCTCGTCGGCGTGCTGAACGGCGCTAAGGCGGACGTATCGGAATTCCATCCGATGCTCGAGGCATTGGCGCAGGCGTCCCGGGCGCCGTAGCGCGACGCTGGGGAAATGAGCGCTTAACCTATGCGTCACCCTGATTCCCGAGCGAAATCAGCGCCCGCCCGCCCACGCCTTGTTGATCCCAATCATCGCCCGGTTTTCTTGCGGAAACCGGTGATTTTCTGTAATGAACATGCCATCTGCGGCGCAACCGTACCGGTTGGTCGCATATGAGCTTTGGCTCTCCGGGAGGCACTATGAAAAAGAAACTGCTCGCGGCGGCTGTCGCCGTGTTGGCCATTGGCGGCGTCGCCGCCGGCTTCGCCTATGCGCAGACGGTCACGATGGCCGGCGCAACCGTCACGGTGCCCGCGATGGCGGACGACTTCCGCCTCGTTGACCAGAAGTCAAAGGCGCACCTGCTCAGCTACTACAAGAATTCACCTGCCCTGGTGATCATCTCGACCGAGAACGGCTCGAAGACGATCAAGGACGCCGCCCCCGCCCTCAAGGCGCTGCAGGCGAGCTTCGCGGGCAAGGACGTGCCGATCCTCCTGCTCAACTCGAACCCGAAGAACAACCGCGACACCATCATGGCGGAGATGGCCGCGCTCGGCCTCGACCTGCCGGTGCTGATCGACGACACGCAGCTCATCGGTGAATCGCTCGGTGTCTCGCACGCCGGTCAGGCCTATGTGCTCGAGCCCAAGACCCGCAAGGTCGTCTATTCTGGTCCGATCGACGACCGCTTCGCGGGCAAGTCCGCCAAGCCGGCGGCGACCGTGAAGAACGCCTATGTCTCGGACGCGGTGAACGCGCTCGTCGCCGGCCAGCCGGTGAAAGTCTCCTCCGCCAAGCTCGACACCGCGAAGATCGCCTTCCCGGCGCGCGACAAGGCGAAGGAGTTCTCGAAGATCTCCTATGAGAAGGAGATCGCGCCGATCCTCGCCAAGAACTGCGTCGCCTGCCATTCCGAAGGCGGCATCGGCCCCTTCGCGATGAACAGCTACGAGATGGTCAAGGGCTTCGCGCCGATGATGCGCGAGGCGATCCGCACCGACCGCATGCCGCCCTACAATGCGGACCCGCATGTCGGCAAATTCTCGGCTGACATGAACCTCACGCCTGCCCAGCAGCAGACGCTGGTTCACTGGATCGAGGCCGGCGCGCCGCGTGGCGCAGGCGAAGACCCGCTGAAGGTCAACGCCAAGCCTGCTCCGGAATGGGAACTCGGCACGCCGGACTTCATCATCACCCTGCCTGCCGCGGAAATCCCCGCTTCGGGCATCGTCGACTACCAGAACCCGCGCGTCGCCAACACGATGCCGGAAGGCCGCTGGCTGCGCGCCAGCCAGGTGAAGGCCGGCGACCGTCGCGCCGTGCACCACCTGCTCTCAAACGGTGTCGGCGGCTACGCCGTCGGCGCGGAAACGACGGTCTATCCGGAAGGCACCGGCACTTGGGTCGCCAAGGACCAGACCTTCCAGTTCCAGATGCACTATACGCCCTATGGCAAGGCCGCGACGGACGTCACGCGCGTCGGTCTCTACTTCTATCCGAAGGACAAGCCGCCATCGATCCTGCGCCGCAATGCGGTGATCGCCAACGCCGGGATCGAGATCAAGCCGAACCAGGCGCGCTGGCAGGAAACCGCCTACATCACCTTCCCCGAGAAGGCGACGCTCTACTCGGTCTTCCCGCACGCGCACTATCGCGGCGAGAACGTCGAGGTCTCGGTCCTCAAGCCGGGCGCCACGAAGGAGGAGATGATCCTCGCCCTGCCGAAGTACGACTTCAACTGGCAGCGCGGCTACGAGTTCGCCACCCCGATCAAGCTTGAGCCGGGCACGAAGCTGATCACGCGCTACCAGTACGACAACTCCAAGAACAACCCTGCCAACCCCGACCCGAACATCACGGTCACCTGGGGCGAGCAGAGCCACGAGGAGATGCAGTACACCGCGCTCGGCTTCCGCTGGGATGACGAGACGGTCGACAGCCGCAAGGACGATTACCAGAAGCGCCTCGAAGCTTCGCGCAACATGGGCATCATGGACGTCAACATCGACGGCAAGGTGGCCAAGTCCGAAGTCCGTGGCCGCATGGGCACGCGCCTTCTCGCGGCGTTCGACCAGCTCGACGCCAACAAGGACGGCTTCCTCGAAGAAACCGAAATGGCCTCGATCGCTTCGATCATGCAGCGCTCGATCAACCAGGCCCAGGCCCAGCAGAGCGTCGGCCAATAGGCTGAGGCCCGTCTAGACACCGAAGCAGGCGGACCCCCAAAGGTCCGCCTGTCTTGTTTAGGCCCCCCGACGCCATGGGCCCCGAACTTGCGCTTGCTGTACGACACTCGCATCTATCTTGCGGCGGGCGTTAAACCGGGCTTCAACTCCGGCGCGCTAGGACGGACCGTTTCAGGCCAGGACCCCTCATGACCGCAGGTGCAACCGCCGCTCTCAAGGTCTCCGGCCTGCAGAAGAGCTATGGCGGCAAGGTCGCCGTCAACGGTCTCGGCTTCGAAGTGCGGCGCGGCGAACTCTACGCCCTGCTCGGCCCCAACGGCGCGGGCAAGACCACGACGCTGCGCATGGTCGCGGGGCTGTTGTCGGCCGACGCGGGCCAGATCAGCGTCTTCGATGTCGATGCGCGCGCAGACCCCATCGCCGCCAAGCGCCTGATCGCCTGGCTGCCGGACGAGCCGCTGCTCTACGACAAGCTCACCGTGTGGGAGTATCTCGAATTCGTCGCCGGCCTGTGGGGCGTCGACACAGCGCTCGCCTCGGCGCAGGCGGAAGACCTCCTGAAAATCCTCGGCTTGTGGGACAATCGCAACGACCGCTGCGAGAGCTTCTCGCGCGGCATGAAGCAGAAGGCGGTGCTCGCCGGCGCACTGATCCACGATCCCAAGCTGCTGATGCTCGACGAGCCTCTGACCGGCCTCGACGCCGCGGCCTCGCGCCTGGTCAAGGACATGATCCGCAGGAAGGTCGAGGAAGGCGCGGCGGTGATCCTCACCACGCACATCCTCGAAGTGGCCGAGCGCATGGCCGACCGCATCGGCATCATCAAGGATGGCCAGCTCCTGGTCGAGGGCAGCCTCGGCGAACTCCAGGCCCGCGCCGGCCAGGCCGGCCAGTCACTGGAAGACGTGTTCCTCTCGCTGACCGCGGCGCCTCCCCCCGAAGCCGTCCCCGCTCCCCTGAAAGCCGGCGCATGAGTTCTCTGCGCGGCAAGCCCGGCGGCGTCCTCTGGCTGATGGGGCACGAGCTGCGCCTGTTCTGGCGGCGCGGCAAGATGAAGCCGAAAAGCGGCCTCATCCTCGTCGGCTTCCTGCTCGCGATCTGGCTGGTCGCGTCCTGGGCCGTGTTCCAGGCCATCGGCCCGCGCATCCCGCCGCCGCCCTTCAACCACACCGACCTCGACGGCCTCGCCCTGACCGGCGTCTCCATCGCCACGGCCTTCATCGCATCGGTGATGGTGAGCCAGGCGATCCTCGGCGCCGTGGATGCGATCTATACCCGCAACGACCTCGACCTGCTGCTGTCCTCGCCCCTCTCGGCATGGCGCGTGCTCATCGTGCGCTCGTCCGCCATCGCCGTGGGCGGCCTGCCTCTCTATGCAGGCCTGCTCGGGCCGCCGCTGCTCTGGATGGCGATCTATTCCTCGCCCCTGTGGCTTTCCTCGATCATCTTCCTTGTCACGCTGGCCTTCGCCGCTACCGGAATCGCCCTGCTTATCGTGACGGCCCTCTTCCGCATGATCGGGCCAAAGAACACGCGGATCCTGGCGCAGATCCTGTCGATGGTCGCCGGCGGCGCCGTGTTTCTTACCTTCCAGTACTTCAACATCTCCGGCCGCACCGCCGCGCGCATGGGGCAGGAGGAAGTCGCCGCGATGATCCTCCGGCTCCACATCGACCCCAATGTGTGGTGGCTCTTTCCCGCGCGCGCCTTCACCGGCGACATTCCCTCGATTCTGCTGTGGGTCATCCTTGCCGCGATCATCTTCCCCGTCGGCGTCTTCGTCTTCTCGCGCAGCTTCGTCGCCGACGCCGCAGCCGCCTCCGCCATGGGCAAGAAGAAGCGCGGGCCGGACGCGCGCATCGCAGAGGTGCGCGGCGGCGTGACACGCTCGGTCTTCCGCAAGGAGCTGCGCCTGCTGTGGCGTGATCCTGTCCTGCTGTCGCAGATCGGCCTGCAGCTCGTCTACCTGCTGCCGCTGGGCTTCGTGCTGGTCAGCGGCTCCGGCCGCGGCATCCAGCTTACCGAAGAGGCTTTCGCCCCGGCCCTGACGCTTCTCGCCAGCGCAATCTCCGGCAGTCTCATCTGGATCACGGTCTCGGCCGAGGATGCGCCCGACCTCATCGCCTCCGCCCCGGTCGGGGCCAGCCAGATCGACCGCGCCAAGCTGCTCTCGGCCATAGCGCCGGTGTGGACGGCGATGCTGATCCCGCTGGTTGCGCTTGGGGTGCGCGACTGGCAGGCCGGCGCGTGGGCGACGGCGGGCGTGATCATCGCATCCTGTGCTTCCGCGCTGATCGGAATCTGGCGCCGCACGCCAGGTTCGCGTCGCGACTTCGTGCGGCGCAGGCGTGGCGGATCGGTGATGGCCAGCCTCGGCCAGACCTTCGTGGCGTTCGGCATTTCCGGCACCGTGGGCCTTGCCGCCTACGGCTATCCGTGGCTCGCCCTGATCCCCGCAATCCTCACCGCGGCGATCCTGGGCGCGCTCTACAAGCCGTCTTCGTCGGCGGTGGCGGCAGCCTAGACCCTGAGCTGCTGGCCCGGCAGGTCGGCGAACTTGCGGCCGTCCTTCGCCATGTCGCGCAGCAATTGCGAGACCTTCACCTCCGGCACGGTCTTCGAGACGCGCTCGACGACGCCGAGGACATTCTTTAGCCCGACATGGTCGCCGAGGAACATCGGCCCGCCCTTGTCCGCCGGCCAGCCATAGCCGTTGAGCCAGGTGACATCGATGTCGCCCGCCCGCTGCGCCATCTTCTCCTCGAGGATGCAGGCGCCTTCATTGATCATCGGGAAGATGCACTCTTCCAGGATCTCGTCGCGCGACACCTTGCGGAGCGCTGCGCCTGACTGCGCCGCGAATTCCTTCACGATGGCCTCGACTTCCGGCGAAGGCCGGCCGACGCGGTTCTCATCATAGTCGTAGTAGCCTGCGCCTGACTTCTGCCCGCGCCGGGGCGTGCGCTCGCAGATCATGTCGCGCAGCGGGTTGGCGGTCTTGGCGCCCGGCTTCCAGCCGATGTCCAGACCGGCAAGGTCCGACATCTGGTAGGGGCCCATCTTGAAGCCGAAGGCGTTGAACGCCGCGTCGATGTCCCACGGCATTGCGCCCGCGCGGAGCAGGGCCGCAGCCGGAAGGCCGCGCTTGTAGAGGATACGGTTGCCGATGAAGCCCGGGCACACGCCCGCCAGCACCGCCACCTTGCCGATCTTCTTCGCGAGATCCATCGATGTCGCCACCACCGTGTCCGACGTGTGCTTCGCCCGCACGATCTCCAGCAGCTTCATGACGTTGGCGGGCGAGAAGAAGTGCAGGCCGATCACGTCCTGCGGCCGCTTCACGACGGATGCGATCTCGTTGATGTCGAGCGCGGAGGTGTTGGTCGCGAGGATCGCGCCGGGTTTGCAGATCCGGTCGAGGTCCGTGAAGATGTCCTTCTTCACGCCCATGTCCTCGAACACGGCTTCGATGACGAGATCGCAGTCGGCGAGATCGGCGCGGTTCAGCGAGCCCGACAGCAGGCCCATGCGTGCGCCCACCTCTTCCTGCGGGAAGCGGCCCTTGTCGGCAGAGTTCTGGTAGTTCTTGCGGATGACGCCGAGCCCGCGGTCGAGCGCCGCCTGCTGCACTTCCACGATCTTCACGGGAATGCCGACATTGGCGAAGTTCATCGAGATGCCGCCGCCCATCGTGCCGGCGCCGATGACGCCCACTTTCGCGATTGGCTTCACCGGCGTTCCGGCCGGCAGGCCCGTCACCTCCCACGCCGCCTTGGTGGCCTTGGTGATGTAGGCGGTGATCTCCTCGGCCGGCGCGGCGGGAGCAGTGAGGCTTGCGGTCATGGGGTGTCCCTCGAAGCTCGGCGCGGAGCGGACCTCCGCGTCATGTCCTGAATTTCAGAGTCCGTTTCCGTGCCGTGACGGCGGCGCGGCGTCAATCTGGCGCGCGTATCCCGCGATCCTGCCCGCCCCTGCGGCGCCTGCGACATTCCGCCGGGCGAAACCCGATATTACATACTTGCCTGCCAACAAGCGAGTTAGTTCAGTCTCGCCATGGCCGCCCGAAAACCCTCGGAAAAAACGCTGGCGAGGACTGAACGCTGCGAGGCGGCGGCGGCGCGCGCGCCGGCGCCGAGGCATCGATCATTCTAGCCGCAATGCGTGGAGTTTTGCTTCATTGGCTCATGGACCACCTTCACGCGCTCCTGTCGCAAGTGCGCGGTTCCCTGGTGTCGAACATCCGCAAGTCGCCCGCTCCCTGAGGGAGCCGGCGGCGCGGAGTCTCGAATACTGGGCCCGCACGCGCGGCGACGAGCCTGCACTGTTCGAACAGGACAGCGTGCTCAGCTATTTCGACTGGAACGACTATGCCGACCTGCTGGCCGATGCGCTGGCAGGCCGCGGCCTCGGCGCGGGCGACGGTGTGGCGCTGGTGTGCCGCAACCGCCTCGAATGGGCCGTGGCCGCCCTCGCCGCCGCCAAGATCGACGCGCACCTGTTGCCGCTGGCGCCCGACATCGCGCAGTCCGAGCTGCGCGAACGGCTGATCGCCGGCCGCGCCTCGGCGATCATCATCGGCGACTGCGATCCATCCCACTTCAGCGAAGCCCTGCACGGCCTGCCGCTCGCCTTGCGCGCCTCGATGGATGTCGAGCATCCCGGCTTCTTCAGTTTCTGGGACCTGTTCGGCCCCGTGGCCCAGCCGCGCTTCGGCCGGGTGCAGCCTTCGCTCGTCGCCTGGACCGCCGGCACGCGCGGCAGCCCACAGGCCGTCGCCATCCCGCACCGCCGCGCTGCGCCTGCCTCGATATCGCGAGCGCCGCAGCCCGACCATGGCTGTTCGCTGATCACCGTCCCGCTCCATCGCACCTGGGCCGGCGTGCAGTTCTGGGCCGCGCTCAACTCCGGCCGCGCCATCTCGCTGATGCGGCAGTTCGATCCGGCGGAGGCGATCACCGCGATCGCCGGACGCCGCATCACCCATTGGAGCGCCCTGCCCGAAAGCTTCCAGCGCCTGTCCGAACATGGCGTCACGCCCAGCCAGGTGTCCTCCCTGGAGGAGGTGGTCGTCGGCGGCGCCGCGGTCTCGCCCCCGCTCAAATCGTGGATCATGGCCACTTTCGGCGACATCGTCAGCGAAGCCTATGGCTCGACCGAAGCCGGCCTCATCTCGTTCATGCCGGCGCACCGCATGGACGATCGGCCGGGCTCATGTGGCCGCGCGGTCCGCGGCTCGATGATCGAGATCAGGGACGCAAACGGACTGCGCCTGCCGCCCGGCGCGGTCGGCGAGATCTGGGCGCGCACCCCGCGCACGCTCGAAGCCGACTATATCAGCCATCCCGACATCCGCAGCCGCCGCGACGGGCAAGGCTTCGTTGCGACAGGTGACAGCGGCCGCCTCGATGCGGACGGCTTCCTCTACATCACAGGGCCCGCCGTCCGCGCCGGATAGCGCCGGCGCCGAACCCGCGTTACACACATGCAAAGGCCCGGCTCACGGGCGTGTTGGGAGGACGTCATGAAACCGGCCATTGCAGCCCTGCTGCCGCTGCTCGCGCTTGCGGCCTGCAACCCGGCGCCGGTCGAACCGGTCGCCGCAGCCGCGCCTGCTGCAGCGCCCGCCGCCCCGCCGCCCCAGAAAGACCCGCTGCTTTCCGCCGTCGGCCTCGGCGTCAGCGACCTCGCCAGGTCCACGGACTTCTACGTCAACATCATGGGCATGCAGAAGGTCCGCTCCTACCACCTCGACTACATGGACGAGGAACTGCTCGGCTATCCCGATGGCGAAACCTACATCGTTCTGATGCACTGGACCGACGGTTCCAAGCGCAACTACACGGACCTGCCCGTAAAGGTTGTCAGCCGCGTGAAGGACCCTGCAGCGCTGATGGAAAAGATCAAGACCGCCGGCATGACGGTCACCCGTGAATACGCGCCCAGCGCCCAGGTCGGCGGCGCCTCGGTCGGCCTCGCCAAGGATCCGGACGGCTACGTTCTTGAAATCCTGCCGCTGCGCACGGCCGCGCCTGCAGCCCCCGCAACACCAGCCAAGCCGAGCAATTAGCCCATGCGCCTCGCCCAGCCCCGCATCGCCCCGCTGAAGGACTCGGAGTTCACGCCCGAGCAGGTCGAGCGGCTCGCCAAGTCGCGAGCCCAGGACGGCTCCCTTCTCAACATCTTCCGCACCCTGGTGCGCGCTCCGGACGCTTATCGCGCCTTCTCCTGGTGGGGCGGCTATGTGATGGGACGCAACTCCCTTTCTCCGCGCGACCGCGAGATCGTCATCCTGCGCGTCGGCTGGCTGTGCAAGGCAGGCTATGAGTGGACCCAGCACCACCGCATCGGTCTCCAGTCCGGCCTCTCGGCCCCCGAGATCGAGCGCATCAAGTCCGGCGCCGGCGCCGAAGGCTGGACAGCGCCCGAGCGCGCCCTGCTCAGCGCCGTCGACGATCTCAACCGCGACCATTTCGTCTCGCACCCGGCCTGGGCGGAACTGGCGAAGCACTTCAGCGAGCGGCAGTGCATGGACCTGGTCTTCACCGTCGGCCAGTACACGCAGGTCTCGATGATCCTCAATTCGTTCGGCATCCAGCTCGACCAGGGCCAGACACTCGATCCGGACCTCAAGGCGTTCTAGGGATGATCGTCGCGCAGGCCGGACGACTCGAAGGCAAGACGGCGATCATAGTCGGCGCCGGCCAGACGCCGGGCGAGACCATCGGCAATGGCCGCGCCATGGCCATCCTCTTTGCGCGCGAGGGCGCCGAAGTGATGTGCGTCGATCGCCGCCTCGACAGCGCCCAGCGACACCGTCGCGATGATCGAGGCCGAGGGCGGGGCAAAGCCGGCAAGGCCTTCGCCTTCGAAGCCGACATCACCCGGCCCGCCGACTGCGCCGCGATCGCCCGCGAAGCCATCGTGCGCATGAAGCGCATCGACATCCTGGTGAACAATGTCGGCACCGGCAGCGGCGATGCGCCCCCTCACGCGATCGAGGAAGAGGCGTGGGACCGCATCATGGACATCAACCTCAAGTCGATGGTGCTGACCATCCGCCACGTCTTGCCGGTGATGCGCCAGCAGCGCGCAGGCGCCATCCTCAACATCTCCTCCCTGGCCGCCATCGCCGGCCACCACATGGTCACGTACGAGGTCTCCAAGGCCGCGGTGAACCGGCTCACCAGCGTCGTCGCCCAGGGCAACGCCAAGTACGGTGTCCGCTGCAACGTCATCATGCCGGGCCTGATGGATACGCCCATGGCGATAACCGGAATCGCCGCCGCTTCGGGCAAGTCTCCCGACACGCTCCGGGCCGAGCGCAATTCCCGTGTCCCCATGGGGGCTATGGGAACGGGATGGGATACCGCCTATGCGGCGCTGTTCCTGTGCTCGGACGAGGCCAAATTCATCACCGGAATAACCCTGCCCGTGGACGGCGGCATGTCGACGCGGATCGGTTAGGCCGTCGCATTTCCAGGCAAAACGGCCTGTTTGCCGTCAGGAGGCATCACAGGCTAGGGACAATTGGGGGCAATCCGCCTCAAGGATTTGCTTAACGTTTCGTGTCAGATTCGGCGCGCGGAGTAGCGGTCTCGTGAATGTTCAAGAAGCCGGGCAACAACCAGGAGGACGACCCGCTTGCCAGCCGCATGCGGAAGATTTCGGCTGCGCCCGTTGAAGAGCATTCCTACACCAGCGCCCAGAACAAGGGCCGCGCCAAGCGCGAAGCCACCTTCAAGCAGGGCACGATAACGACGCGCGGCGGCGAGCGCGTGCCCGTCGTGATCAAGAACGTCTCCGTCACCGGCGCCCGCATCGAGTTTTTCCGCGATGTGACACTTGGCGATCACGTGCTGATCACGGAACCGACCCTGCGCCTCAACATCTGGGCCGAGGTGATGTGGCAGTCGCGCGGGGCCGCCGGCCTCAAATTCGTGCCAACCTGACCGCCGCCTGGATTGCGCTGGATTTCCGTGCGTCAGGTGCGCGCTGCGGCCAATTGCCGGATCGTTGTTTCACATCCCCCCGGCCATCTTGCAGGCCATGGCCGCCGATCAGGAACCCAAACGCGACTTCTGGCTTGCCGTCCGGCGCGGCCTGCGCCTGACCTGCCCGGCCTGCGGTCGCGGCCGGATCATGGCCGGCTATCTGCGCCAGGCAGAGGGCTGCCTCCACTGCGGCGAACGCACGGGCGACATCCGCGCCGACGATGGTCCGGCCTGGGCGACGATCCTCATTGTCGGCCATCTGGTCTCGCCAATGTTCTTCGTCTTCGCCAACCGCAACCTCACGGCGCCCTGGCTGCCGATGACGATGCTCATCGTGCTCGTCGTGGGTCTCAGCCTGGTGTTGCTGCCGCGGATGAAAGGCCTATTCGTCGGCGCCATCTGGGCGTCGCGAGCGGGCGAAGCCGAGCCGGGCTGATCCGGGATCGCCTGTCAGCCGCGTCGGCGATGGCCGCTCGCCCCGGCGTCGCGCCTAGTCCGCCAACCCGCCCTTGGCCCCGTCGACCTTGGCCGCGTGGCCGGTCTCCAGCATGTGATCGTCTTCGGCCGTGCGGGCGGTCGTGAACCGGCTGAACCACGGATTGATGCGCCGCTCGACGCTCGAGACCAGCGAGTAAATCACCGGCACCAGCATCAGCGACAGCACGGTCGACGAGATCAGGCCGCCGATCACCGCAATCGCCATCGGCGTGCGGAAGCCCGCGCCCTCGCCCAGGCCGAGCGCTGTCGGGATCATGCCCGCGGACATGGCGACCGTGGTCATCACGATCGGCCTCGCCCGCTCGCGCACAGCCTCGAACAGCGCGTCGTAGACGCCCTTGCCGCGCTGCTGCGCCTCGATCGCGAACTCGACCAGCAGGATGG
Source organism: uncultured Alphaproteobacteria bacterium (assembly GCA_963718145.1). Lineage (GTDB taxonomy): Bacteria > Pseudomonadota > Alphaproteobacteria > Caulobacterales > Hyphomonadaceae > UBA7672. The sequence continues at coordinate 549,537 of CAVQYJ010000023.1, forward strand.
CGTTCTTGGCCGCGATGCCCATCAGCAGCACCACGCCGATCATCACCGGCATGTCGATCTGCTTGCCCATGATCAGGAGGGCGAAGAAGCCGCCCGGGAAGGACAGCACCAGCGACAACAGGATCACGATCGGCTTGAACACCGATTTGAACAGCAGCACCATCACCGAATAGATCAGCGCGATGCCGGACAGCAGCGCGACCACGATCCCGCCGAACATCTGCGCCTGCGCCTGTTCGTTGCCGACGCGCGCGCGCTCGACCACGGCATTGCCGGCCGCTTCGGCGGCAAGGATGGCCGCCATCGTCGGCGTGGCGTCGACTGCGGCCGTCGCCGTGCCGGACGATGACGCCCGGAGCGAAGTCGGCCTGAACCGACGCCTGCCGCTTGCGGTAGAGCCGCTGCAGGTTGCCTGGCCCCGCCTCGTAGGAGAGGTCAGCCACCGCGCCCAGCGTCGTCGTTCCACCCTGCAGGGTCGGCACGCGAAGCTGCGCCAGTTCCGCCAGATTGAACCGCACCGATTCCGGCAGGCGCACGCGGATCGGAAGGCGCCGCTCGCCTTCGGAGAATTTTGGCGTGTTGGCCTCGACGTCGCCCGACGTCGCAATGCGCGCAACCTGTGCGATCGCGTCGGTGGACACGTTCAGCCGCGCCGCCTCGTCCGCCCGCGGACGGATGATCAGCTCCGGGCCCGGAGGCTCAGGCGACAGCCGCGGATTCTGGATCTGCGGCAGGTTCTTCATCTCGTTGAGCAGGCTCATCTGCGCCTTGTCGAGCGCTGCGCCGTTCTCCGAGGTGAGCAGGATGTTGACGTCCGATCCGCCCGGCCCGCCGCCGGTCATGATCGCCGTGACGCGGATATCGGGAATCTGCCTGAGCTGAGGGCGAATGTACTGCTTCAGCTCTTCGGTCGACATCTTGTGGCCGTCGCGCATGACCACCGTCGCAGCCCCGCCATTGAGGCCGCTGCCGCCGCCGCCCGCGCCTACCGCGCCTGCGCCGAGCGGTCCGCCCGAGCCGACGGTGATGAAGACGTCCTCGACGTCCGGCTGAGCCTTCAGCAGCTTGTTGAGTTCGGCGGCCGAGCGCTCCATCTGCGGCCGTGTCGATCCTGGCGGCGCATCGATCTGGAACATGATGTAGCCGGGATCCTCCGTCGGGATGAACCCCGTCGGCAGGAACATCAGGCACACGCCCGTGAAGACGATCGTCGCCGGCCACAGCAGGAAGGTGATCAGCCGGTGCCTCAGCCCCCAGGCCAGCGAATTCTCGTAGGCCGCCGGAAGCTTGCGCACATCCCGATGCACGGTCGTCGGCTTGAGGAAGTAGGCCGCCATCAGCGGAGTTACAAAGCGGGCGACAAGGAGCGAGAACACCACTGCAACAGCAACCGTGATGCCGAACTCGATGAAGAACTGGCCTGGCATCCCGCCCATGAACGAGGTCGGCAGGAAGACCACGACGATCGAGGCCGTCGTCGCCAGCACCGCCAGGCCGATGGCGTCCGCGCCCTCCATGGCGGCCCGGAACGGGGTGAACCCCGCCAGCGTTCGCTTCTGGATGTTCTCGATCTCCACGATCGCATCATCGACGAGAATCCCGATGACCAGCGTCAGCGCCAGAAGCGTCACGATGTTGAGCGAGAACCCCAGCATCAGGATGATGAAGAAGGTCGGGATCAGCGACAGCGGCATCGCCGCCGCCGAGATCAGCGTGGCGCGCCAGTCGCGCAGGAACAGGAACACCACCAGCGCCGCCAGGGCCATGCCTTCCAGGAGCACGTCCTGCGTGGCGTGGAAGTTGGCCTTGGTGTCGTCGGTCATCGAGAAGATCTTGGTGATCTTGAGATTGGGACGCGCCGCTTCCAGCTTGGCGATGCCCGCCAGCACGCCTCTCTCGACATCCACCTCGGACGCCTTGTCGATCTTGGCGACATTGAAGCCCGCCACCGGCCGGCCATTGAGCAGGGCGAAGGAGCGCACCTCGCCCGACCCGTCGCCGACATCGGCCACGTCCGACAGCTTCACATAGGACCCCGACCGCAGCGGAATCGTCAGGTTGCTCAGCTCCGCCACGGTCAACGTCTCGCCGATAACGCGCGTCGTCGTCTCGGAGCCGCCCACTTCGGCGCGGCCGCCGCCATAGTTCCGGAACTGCCGCTGCAGGGCGTTGTTCACGTCCGCCGCAATGACGCCCAGGGCGTTCATCCGGATCGGATCGAGCGTCACGTTGATTTCGCGGTTGACCCCACCCACGCGCGAGACCTGGCCCACGCCGCGCACCGACTGCAGCTCGCGCGCAATCGTGTCGTCGATGAACCAGCTAAGGTCGGTCGCCGAGAGCGTCGGCTCCGAGACGGCAAACGTCATCAGCGTGCCGCCGGTGAAGTCCAGCGCCGCCACACGCGGCGGCTGGATCGATTGCGGCAGGTCGGAGCGGATTTGGCTGACCCGCGCCTCGACGTCGTCCTTGGATTTCTGGAGATCCGTACCGATCTCGAACTGGATCACGGTGGTCGAGACGCCGAGCGACACGCTCGACTGCATCAGCTCGATGTTGGGCAGGCCCGCGATCGAGTTCTCGACCAGGCGCGTCACCTGGTTCTCGAGCTCGGTCGGCGCCGCGCCCTCCTGGATGACCGTCACCGCGACCATCGGGAAGGAGATGTTCGGGAACTGCTTCACCGGCAGCTGGCTGTAGGAATAGATGCCGGCCACCATCATCAGCGTGAAGGCGACGACGACGGGGATCGGGTTGCGGATAGCCCAGCTTGAGATCGGCAGGTTCATTGCTGTCTCCTGCGCTATTTGGAGCCGGGTGCGGTGGCGCCGGAAGCGACGCCCTCCTCCACCGGTTCAATCACGTCGCCGTCGAGCGTGAACGCCGCGCCGATCGCCAGCACGCGCGAACCCGCCGCCGGACCCTCGATGAGCTGGACGAAATCGCCCGTACGCTCGCCGAGCTTCACCGGCACGCGATGAACCTTGTTGTTGTCGTCCACCACCATCACCGCAGGCCCGCCCGATTCATACCGGATGGCGCCCGCCGAAACGGTCATCGCATCCGAGGCGAGCCCGGAGAATGTCGCCTGCGCGAAGCTGCCCGGACGCAGGGCCTTGTCGAACGGCATCACGATCCGCGCCCGGCCGAGGCTGGTGTTGGCGTCGACGCGCGGCGAGATGAACCGCACCTTTCCCGCGATCGTTTCGCCTGTCGCAAGCTGGACAGTCGCCTTGTCGCCCTCGTGGACGAGCGACAGTTTCGAGTCCGGCAGTTCGGCGTCGAGTTCGATAAGCCCGTCGCGCGCAATGCGGAAATAGGGGCTTGCTGCGCTGCCTGAAATATCGCCCGGGCGGATGCTCCGCTGCAGCACCGATCCCGAGACCGGCGCGCGCAGCGTCATGCGCGACTGGCGCACCTTCATCTCGTCCACCGCCGCCTGCGAGGCCATCAGCGACGCCCTGGCGCTGGCGGATTCCATCCGGCGCTGTTCAACCTGTTCCTTGGCGAAGGCGCCTTCGGCGGCCAGCGATTCAGCGCGCGCGAGTTGCGATTCCTTGAAGGTCACATTGGCCTTCTGGGTCGCGAGCGTGGCTTCCGCCTGCGCGATCTGCGCCTTCAGCAGCGTGTCGTCGAGACGCGCCAGGGCCTGACCCTGCTTCACCCAGTCGCCTTCATCGACGAACACCGCGGAGACGCGATAGCCTGGAAGTTCCGAACCCACGGCCGCTTCCTCGCGAACGACCAGCCTGCCCGTGGCGATGATCTCGTCCGACAGGTTGCGCTGCGCCACGCGCGTCACGCGCATTGCCTGCACGGCGCTCGAAGTCGCCTTCGCCTTGGTTTCGGCGTTCTCGGCCGGGGCGGGCTTCTGGCCGCACGAATGCAGGGCGAGCGAGAGCATGGCGACGCTGGCGACGGCGCCGATCTGGGGAAGGTTGCGCTTGATCATCTTGGTTCGTCCTTGCGCGTCCGGGGAGGAGGCGGCGCGGCTGTTACCGCTACCGAAGTCTTGGTTCGAATCGTGGTCGGAATTCCGGGTCGTCGTCCAAAGGACGCGCGGCAGGGCCAGGATGCGACCTGCGCCCTCAAGAATATTACGCCGTCCCGCACTGTCGCGTCCCGAGACATGTGTGGGCGCGCTGGCCGCGCGAAAAGGCGCGCCTGTCCCTTTTTCGCCGGTATCGGCGGGGTTTTTCGCGGACAAAGCGTCGCTGTCGCTGCCTGCAACACGCGCGGTTTCGCCGCCGGCGGGGGTATCGTTGGGGAGGTCCATCAGCCCGTCTCGGAAACTCTGGCGTTTCCTTACAGCATTCTGGTATAAACTGCAAAGATGGTGATCGCGTTAAGTACATCACGCTTTCGCGCTTGTCGGGCGCAGCTGGTCAGGAACGAGAATGCAGGCGGTTGAGCCCAGCGAGGCGGTTTCCTCTCCCCGGGAGCGAATCCTGGCGGCGGCGCGCAGGATTTTCCTCGATGGACAGCCCGAGCACGCAACAATGGACGCCGTGGCCCAGCAGGCCGGCATGTCCAAGAAAACAATCTACCGCGAGTTCAAGAGCCAGCTCGAACTCCTGGGCGCCCTGCTGACAGAGAACGTAGCCGACATGGGGGAATTCCCGCCGCCCAAGCCTGGCGCCGACATCGAGCTCGAGCTTTACGGAATGCTGGTCCGCATGGTGACGCACTTCACCTCGCCTCGCTCCATGGCCCTCGCCCGCCTGCTGTTCTCGGAAGTCCGCCGCTATCCCGAACTCCTCAACGCCAACAAGCCGCGCGGCTTCCCGAAGGAAGTGCTCACCGCCTGGCTCAGTTCTCCCGCCGTTCGCGCCAAATACCATGTCGAGGATCCCGAAGACGCCGCGGCCATGTTGCTCGGCATGGTGATGCAGGACTCGGGATTCCGCCTCATGATGGTCTCTAGCGCCACCATGCCGCACCACCTCATCGAAACCCGAGCCCGCCGCGCCGTCGCGATCTACCTGAAGGGCATCCGCAAGTAGGGCTGCCTACTTCTTCGCCAACATCATCGCGACGGCCTTCTCGATCCGCCGCGCCCGTGTCTCTGGCGCTTTGGCTTCCTCGATCGCCCGCACATGCTCTTTGCGATGGGTGAAGGCCAGCGCGTCGAACGCCGCCCGCACCCCGGCCTTCTTCAGCGCTGCCGCAAGGTCCTTCGGCACGTCCACAACCCGCGGCGCCGTGTCCAGTTCGAGCTGCACCTCGACCTTGTCCCCGCCCTTCACGCCGGCTGCGTCGCGATGCTCCTTCGCCAGAGGCAGCATGTATTTGCCGCCCATCACGGCGAGAGTGCTGCGATAGGCGTAGCCCTTCAGCGTGACGGCGACCTTCGGCTTCTTGCCGGCGCCAAGCTTTTCCACGATCTCGTCGGGAACCACGATGCCGGTCGCGTTCATGCCTTCGGCCTGCATCACGGTCGTCCTGAATTTCGGCATGCGCGTCTCCCCGCAGATCTGCTGCGTCACAGGCTAGCGCTGCTTTTGAGAAGCCTAAAGCCCGGCCCAGGTCGCAATCCAGAACGTCGCCAGCGATGCGAAGTAGGCGAGCCCGACGAGGTAGGCGAACAGGAAGCCCGTCCATTTCCAGGAATTCGTCTCGCGGCGGACGGTCGCCAGCGTGGCAAAACACTGAGGCGCGTAGACATACCAGGCGATGAACGAGAGCGCCATCGGCAGCGTCCATGCCCCCGCCAGCGTCGTCTGCAGCGCCTGGCTGGTTTCATCCACCGGCCCCAGCGAATAGATGAGGCCCAGCGACGACACGGCCGCCTCCCGCGCGGCCATGCCGGGCACCAGCGCCACCACCATTTCGAGGTTGAACCCGATCGGCTGGAACACCGGCTGCAGCACCCGCCCGATCATGCCGGCATAACTGCCTTCGAGCCCCGTGCCGCCATTGGGGAAATAGGCCAGCACCCAGAGGATCACCGTCGTCGCAAAGATGATCGTGCCCGCACGCCTGAGGAAGGCCCATGCCTTCGCGATCAACCCGAGCACGAAATCGCGCAGCACCGGCAGCTTGTAGGTCGGCAGCTCCATGATCAGAGCCTGGCTCGGGCCCCTGGTGGCCGTGCGCTTGAGCACGAACGCCACCCCAACCGCACTGATCACGCCGATGATATAGAGCCCGAACAGCACGAGTCCCTGCAGGTTGAACGGCCCGACCATCTGCGATGGAATGAACACGCCGATGAGCAGCGTGTAGACCGGCAGCCGAGCCGAGCAGGTCATCAGCGGCGCAACCATGATCGTCGTGATGCGGTCGCGCTCCTCCTCGATCGTGCGCGCCGCCATGATGCCGGGGATGGCGCAGGCAAAGCTCGACAGGAGCGGGATGAAGGCGCGGCCGTTCAGCCCGACGCGCAGCATCAGCTCGTCCATCAGAAACGCCGCGCGCGCCATATACCCGCTCGCCTCCAGGAACAGGATGAACGCGAACAGGATCACGATCTGCGGCAGGAACACCACGACCGACCCCACCCCGTTGATCGCCGCATCCACCACGAACCCATGCAGGATCGGGTCCGCGATCAGCGGCGACACCGTCTGCTGCAGCCACGCAAACCCCGCCTCGATCGCATCCATCAGCGGCGTCGCCCACGCGAACACCGACTGGAACACCACGAACAGCACCGCAACCAGCACCACGACGCCCCACACAGGATGCAGCAGCACGCCATCCACCGCCCGCGTCATCCTGTTCATCGCCGGCTCGACGATCGTCTCGTCCGCAATCCGCCGCGCCTCACGCTGCAGCGCACGCAGATCGCCCACCACGCCCGCACTCGCGCCGCGCACCACGCCCGCGCGCAGCACCTCGTCGATCTTCGCGATCAGCTGCTCGCGGCCCGCCTTGCGCGTCGCGCGCGTCGCCACCACCGGAACGCCCAGCACCGCCGCCAGCTTCGGGATGTCGATCCTGACGCCGTCCCGCTCGGCCAGGTCGATCATGTTGAGCGCCACGATCACCGGCAGGCCCAGCGACTTCATCTGGAGGATGGTATGAAGGTGCGTGCGCAGGCTTGCCGCGTCGGCCACCAGGATCAGTGCATCCGGCCGGTCGCCGCGCTTGCCCTGGATCGCCTCGACCGCCACACGCTCGTCCGTCGAGCGCGGTTCGAGGCCGTAGATGCCGGGAAGGTCGACGAGATCGACCTGCGCCCCGCCCGGCGTCTGGAACCTCCCGGTGCGTGTCTCGACCGTCGTGCCGGAATAGTTGGCCGTCTTGGCCATGCCGCCGGTGAGGCCGTTGAAGAGTGTCGTCTTCCCGCTGTTCGGCGCCCCCACAAGCGCAAGCCGCAGTGTGGTCGCGGTCACTCGGCCAGCTCCACGGAAATCAGCGCCGCCTCGCCCTTGCGCAGCGCAATGACAGTCCGGTTGAGCCGGATCGACAGTGGCGCGCCGCCGAGCCAGCCCTTGGCCAGCAGTTCGACCTCGTCGCCTTCGGCAAAGCCGATCTCGCGCAGCTTGGCGACGAGCTTGCCGTCGGCCGTGGAAAACCCGCTGACCCGCCCCACCCGGCCCTTGGCCAGCCGGTCCAGCCCGATTGTCATCGACCCCGTATCCATGGGGCCTTTGTATTGAGAACCATTCTCATTAGCAACAGAAAACCCCCGCAAACCCAAATGCCGGACTTTCCGTCGCAGGGAAGCAGCTTACTCTCGATTCACTGGCTGGGCCGGAGCGTGGAGGATCGGATGACGTCAGCCGCAAGGGCGTGCCTGGTTGCGGCTCTCGCCATGGCGAGTATGTCCTGCGGAAGCGGCGGCTCCAGCCCGCCTCCCCCACCGCCGCCGCCCAGCGGCCCCATAGCGCCGACCTTCACCTCGCCCTCGGCCGTGACCGTGCAGGAGAATTTTTCCGGCGTCGTGCTTACCGTCGCCGCCACCGATCCGGACAGCGCCGTTCTGACCTTTGGCTCGGTGATCGGCGGCCCAGACGCCAGCCGCTTCTCCTTCAATCCGACGACACGCGAGCTTCGCTTCAATGTCGCTCCGGATTTCGAGGCGCCGACGGACGATGACTTCAACAACACCTACCGCATCACCTTGTCCGTGTCGGACGGGACGACCACTGTCCTGCAGAACGTCGTCATTACCGTCAGCAACGTGATCAACGGCTTCCGCGTCCGCCGCGTCGCGGCCGGCCTGTCGCAGCCCATCTTCGTCGCCGGCCTGCCGGACGGAACCGGCCGCATCGTCGTCGTCGAGCGCGCCGGCCGTATCCGCGTGCTCAACCCCGCGACCGGCGCCTTCGGAGCCAGCGACTTCCTCAACCTCACCGGCCAGATCGACACGACCGGCGAGAAAGGCCTTCTGGCGATTGCCTTCTCCAACACCTATGCGACCGACCGCACCTTCTACCTTCACCTCAACCCGAACACGGCGAACACAACCGAGATCCGGCAGTACCGAGCGCCCGCCGCAACCGATGTCGCCGACCCCGCGAGCGGCAATCCCATCCTCGTTGTTCCGCAGACCACGGCCTCCAACCACAAGGGCGGCTTCCTCGCGATGGATCCGCTCAACCGCCTGCTGGTCGGGCTAGGCGATGGCGGCAACACGCCCAACGCCGCGCAGGATCCCAACTCGCTGCTCGGCAAGGTGCTGCGCATCGATCCCGCTACCGACGCATTCCCCGCCGACCCTAACCGCGACTACACGATCCCGGCGGCCAATGGCTTTTCTGGTGGCGGCGGCGCTCCTGAAATCTTCTGGATGGGCCTGCGCAATCCGTTCCGCGGCAGCCTCGACCTCGCCACGAACTCTGTCTTCATCGGCGATGTCGGCGAGGGAGCGATCGAGGAAGTCGACCGCGCGCTGATCACCGCCACCACCGTGCTCAACTATGGCTGGAACCGCCGCGAGGGCACGCAGCCCTTCAATGGCGGCGCGGACGATCCGAATTTCATCCGCCCGGTCGCCGAATACGCGCACGGCTCCGGCGCAGACCAGGGCAATTCGGTCACCGGAGGCGTCGTCTACCGCGGCCCGGTCGATGACCTTCAGGGCCAGTACATCTTCGCGGACTTCATCTCGCGGAACATCTGGACGATCCCGGTCGCCAGCCTGCTGACGGCCACAGCCACGACCACCACCGTGCCGAGCAGCGCCTTCACCAACCGCAACGTGGCTATGCTGCCGGACGTGGGCACGATCGACCAGATCGCCCACATCGGAACCGACGCGTCGGGCAATGTTTACTTCGTCGATCTCGGCGGAGAAATCTTCAGGATCGAAACGCCCTGAACGAGGCAGCCGGCCTTACCGTTCCGCCGTCAGCGGGGCCGGCGATGCGCCGGTCTTCGCGTCGGCGGGCTTGGCGCCGTCCTTGAGGAATTTCACCAGCACGCGCTGGCCGATCAGGACATTGGCCTGGCCGGCGTCCACGACCACTTCCACGACGCGCTCGTCAGGCCGCTCGCTTGGATCGTCGGAGCGCAGCTTGCGCGAGCCCATGACGCCGGCGATGCGGACAACCTTGCCCGGATAGATCTTGTCCTGGTCCGACTCCGGCACGATCTCGACGCCCTGCCCGACCCTGACCTGTCCAAGCGAACGCTCCTCGACTTCCGCGCGCACGATGCGCTGGTTGTCGGGCTGGAGCTGGAACATCGGGGTCACGTTGAAGGTGGAGGCGCCCGAACCCGGATTGGCGTAGCGGCGCACCACGGTGCCGTCGGCCGGCGCGCGGATCACGTGCAGTTCGACCTGGTAGTTGGCCTCGGCAAGCTGGGCCCGGACCAGCGTGATCGAGGTCTTCTGTGCATCGAGCTGGGCGCGCAACTGCCGCGTGCGGTCGTTGGCCTGGTCATAGGCCTGCTGCGACACGGCGTTCTGGTCGATCAGCGATTTCAGGCGTTTTTCCTCGCGCTGGGCCGCCTCGAGCTGGATTTCGATGTTGGGCACCTGAGCCTCGGCCTGGCGCAACTGCGCGGCGACGCGGTCGCGGCCGAGGCGCGAATCCTCATCGTCCTGCCGGGCGAGGACCTGGCCGATCTTCACCTTGTCGCCCTCCTGGACATAGACGTTCTTGACGATGCCCGCGGCGCGCGCGGCGATCTCGACGAGCCCGCCTTCGATATCGACCTTGCCGGCGGAGATCGCGGCATAGGGCGTGTTGACCGACTTGGGATCGACCTCCTCCTTGGAGCCTTTCGTGCCCGGCGCGGGCTTGCTGTCGAAATCCGGACGGCCGCCGCCGCAGGCGGAGAGCGCCAGGGCTGCGGCCACGGTGACGAGGAATGCGCGGATCGGGAGGCGGGTCATGTTCTGGGTCGTCCTAGTGATGCAGGAACTGGGCGGGATCGGCATTCGTCGACGTGATCAGGCCGTCCTCGATGGTGATGATGCGGTCGGCGAAGCGGGCGAGGCGGCCGTCGTGCGTGACGCACAGCACGGTCGAGCCCTGCTCCTTGGCGCACTTGCGCAGCAGCGCCATGATGTTGTGGCCGTTCTCGCCATCGAGCGCCGAGGTCGGTTCGTCCGCGAAGATCAGCTTCGGCTTCTTGGCCAGCGCGCGCGCGATGGCGACACGCTGCTTCTCGCCGCCGGAGAGCTTGTCGGGCCGATTGGCGAGGCGGTGGGAAAGGCCGACATCGGTCAGCGCCTGGGTGGCGTAGGCCTTCACCTGAGCGCGCGGCATCTTCATGAAGCCGAGCACCTGCTCGACCTGCTGCTGTGCGCTCAGCGCCGGGAAGAGGTTGAAGCCCTGGAAGATGAAGCCGCAATTGGCGAGGCGGAACCTGTCGATCCTGCCTTTCGACTGGTTCCAGAGATCCTGGCCCAGCGCGGTCACCACGCCGCCATCGGGACGCAGGAGGCCAGAGACCGCCGCCAGCAGCGTCGACTTGCCGGAACCGGACGGGCCCATCACCAGCGCGATTTCGCCTGGCTCGACCAGCAGGTCGATGCCCTTGAGAACCTGCACTCTCGATGAGCCAGAGCGGAAGCTCTTGGTCAGCCCGCGCGCCGCGATGGCGTAGCGGGTCGCATCCTCGGGCTGCGCCTGGGCGGCCGAAACCGCCTGGGGGGTCTCGGCGTTCGCAGGCGGATCCGTATCCGTCACGCGCAGGGCGGTTGCTGTCTGGGTCATTTGAGGAGGTCCGCGGGATCGCCCTTCTTGAGGGCGCCGAGCGTCATCGCGCCCGAGACGATGGCGATCATGAGGAGGAAGAAGCCGGTCTGGGCCAGCGTCGGAATGTCGAAGCCCATCGGCACGTTGTTGGCGGCGGCGAGCGAGGCGATGCCGGCCATCAGCGCGCCTGAGATGGCGACGCCGAACACGCCGACCCAGAGCGACAGCTCCATCACCACCTTGCGCAGGCTTCCCAGCGACACGCCGAGCGCGCGCAGGCTGGCGAATTCCTTGATGTTAGCGAGGATGGCGCCGCGCAGCGTCTGCCAGGTGATCACCACGCCGATGATCGCGCCGATGAACGACATGAACAGGATGGCGACGAAGAAAGGCCCCTGCTTGGTCATGCCCTGCACCATGACGTCGTGCAGCTCCTGCTTGGTCCAGGCGCGGTACTGCTTGTTGGCGATGGCGTTGAGTTCGTTGCGGACGCGCTCGGCTTCGGCCGGGTTCCTGACGCGCACCATCAGGGAGCCGAGGCGATCATTGTTGCCAAGGCCCATCAGGCGCATCGTCTGGCGCGACATGATCACATTGGTCCAGGCCATGCCGGCATAGCCTTCGACGATAAGCGCGACCGTGACGGTGCGGCCGTTGAGCGAGGCCTTGTCGCCGAGCTTCACCTTCATCTGCGCCAGGGCCGAGCGGTCAACGGCGATGTTGAACGGGACCGCCAGCACCTTGGCCATCTCCTCGGTGAAGTCGTTGGGCAGGGTGATGGCGTTGGGCTGGGGATCGATCACCATGATCGAGACGAAATTCGACTCGGTCGCGCCGGGTCCGAAGAACTGGCCGGAGGCGCCGGGCGTGTCCTGCACCTCGACGACGTCGGGATGCTGGTAGACCAGCGGCAGCACGCGGCGGGGCAGCGATCCGCTGCCGCCTGGCCCGAGGGACAGGGAGTCGGCATCCATGACCACGATCTCGGCGCGCGAGCGGTCGATCATGACGGTGAGCGTGCCAAGCACGCCGATCAGCCAGGACGACAGCGCCAGCATCAGCACCCCGGCCAACGCAAGCGAGATGGCCGCCGCCAGGTAGCGGCGCCACTCATACAGCAGCGTCGAGAGCGCGAGGCTCATATGCGGGTCTCTCTCCGGAAACCGGCCTTCAATGTCGGAGGGTCCTGACCACCCGAATTATCGATAAACGATATGCTCCAAGCAGGCAAGCGCTTCAAGCCCGAGGTGACAGCCCATCACCCATTTTACTCATGATCTTCTCAAGAAGGCGCTTCGATCAGTTAAATACGAAACTTCGGAGTTTCCGTCGACAGCAATGACGAAGATTATTGGCCGAAATTCGCGGACGCTAGGCGCGGGCGAACTGCCGCAGGAAGCGCTTCAGCTTCTCCTCGTCCACCGGTTTGGCGAAAACGGGGCGGTCGTGGAATCGCGGGTCGATATCCTTGATGCCCTGCCCGCTGGTGAAGGCAAACGGGACGCCCCGCGCCACGAGCGCATCGGCGACCGGCCAGGAATGATCCTTGCCGAGATTGCAGTCGAGCAGCGCAACATCGATGTGGCCGGGCGTATTCATCTCGGCCAGGGCATCGCCGACACTGGCGCAGGGGCCCGCAACCTCGCCGCCAAGGTCTTCCACCAGCATTTCCATCGCCATAGCGATGAGCGGCTCGTCCTCGACAATCATGACCCGGAGAGAAGGCATACGCGAACGTCCCGCTTATCCGATTTCAAACGTCGCCCAGCAGGGCTGGTTCCTGCAGGAAGGCATCGTTCGCTCCTAGAACCTGTAGTTCAGCTCTGCCGTGGCGGTTCGCTGCGGGAAGGGGTGGAAGAGGAAGTAGTCCGCGCCGAACAGGTTCTCGACGCCGACGGCCGCAGTCCAGTGCTTGTCGAGGGCAAGCGTGACGCGTGCATCCCACGTAGTGAAGCCCTCGAATCCCTGGTAGGTGTGCGAGACCGTATCCGAATTGTCGAGCGTCCCATAGGTGCGATCGACCCAGCGGCCGGCCACAGTGAATGCCCAGCGTTCGTCGGGCCGATAGGTGGCGACCAGCGTCGAGCGCCATTCTGGAACTTGCGGCGTCTGCTTGCCGACCGATGCCGGGAAAGCCGCGTTCGCCGCCGTTGTGGACTCCACGTAGGTAAGGTTGCCTGAGAGCGAGAGGCCGCGGATCAGCAAGTCGTCCTTCTCGGCAACCAGTTCGACGCCGCGGCTTTCCACCTTGCCGACATTCTGGATGTAGGTCGCCGTGATCACCGTGCCGGGCGGCAGCGCGGGTGTGGTCGAAGCAGGATCGACCAGCGCCGTCTGCGACAGGATCGCCTGCTCCAGATCCTCGGTGAACACCGACACCCTCACCTCGCCGCTCTCGAAATTGCGCGTCAGTGAGACCTCGGTCGACAGCGCCTCTTCGGGCTTGAGGTTGGGATTGGGCGACAGCGTCGTCGAGCCTGACGTCACGAGCTGGTAGAGTTCGCCGACAGTCGGGAAGCGATACGCCTTGCCGACCGAGGCCTTCGCCGACCACCCTTTCGCAAACGCCCAGGTCAGCGAGGCCTTGGGCGAGAACGCATCCGCCTTGATCTCCGGTTGGGTCACGCGCGCAGACGGCGAAGAGAAGTTGAAGCCGTCATAGCCTTTCCATGTTTCCCACCGCCCGCCGGCGATCAACATCAGGTCGTCGGACAAGCGCCACGCATCCTGCGCCCAGAGCGCAAAGGTCTGCGTCTTGCCGCGCGCCACGCTCGACAGCGCGCCGGGAGCGCCGCCGCGCCAGTCGGTTGTGAGAAAGCGCTCGTTGGTCAGTTCGTAGCGGTCGCCATGGGCGCCGAGGCTGAACTCGTGTGCGCTCTCGCGCCCGTCCGGCCGGAACACACCTTCCGCATCAAGCGTCTTCCACCCCGTGCCGCCCATGCGCGCAATCGACCCCGCCCCGCCCGCAAGCGCCCCCGGGATCGCCACCGACGGCAGGCGCTGCTCGCTCGTGCCGTAGTCGTAGGCCGTCGCCACCAGCCGCCATTCGATCCGGTCATCCTTCGAGCCGTGGTCGAGCGATACGCTGTTGCTCCACTGCTCCTCGTTGAAGGTGTAGAGCTGGTTCGAGAAGGCGCTGGCCGCGACGGTGTAAACATAGCCGCCGATATTGACCGCGCCCGACCAGATGGTCGCCCCAGCCCCGTTGAGCAGATAGCTATCGGCGCTCGCCGAAGTGTCATTCGCAAATCGCCCGAGGGAATAGGCCAGGCGCGTCTCGTCAGAAATCTCCCACTGCGCCTTCAGCTTGAGGTTGTCCTGTTCCTGGTGTTCGAGTCCGCCTGCGCCCAGCACTGCGATCGGCGCGCCCGTGCGGTTGAAGCTTGAGAATGCCCCCGTGACGGCTGCGCCCGCAGCGCCCGTGGCGGCAGGGCGCACCGCCGTGACATAGGCCAGCGGCTGGCTGTCGCTCTGCGTGTGCGTGCCTGAAAGCCAGAATGACAGCGGTCCGAATGCGTTGCCGACCGACGCGCTGGCCTGCCAGGCGCCGAACTGGCCGCTTGTGGCGTACTGCTGGAAATCCTGGAGGCTGCCGGAGACGCCCGCCACGGCCTCGAACGTGTCCGGCATGCGCGTCTCGATCTCGACCACGGCGCCAATGGAATTGCCGGCATAGGCCGCCGAGAACGGCCCGTAGAGCACGTTCACAGAGGCGATTTCCTCAGGAGACACCATCCCCCATTTCGGCGAGGCGCTGGAGTTGTTGTTGCCAATGAGGGCCGACAGCAGCACGCCGTCCGCATAGATCAGGCTGCGCGCGCTCGCGCCGACGCCGGAGGTGCGCGTGGTGATCGGCGCCTGGGTGTCGCCGACATGGCGCTTGCGGACCAGGATGCTGGGGAAATAGCGCAGGGAGTCCTCGGCGTTGATCACGCTGGTCGTCACGGCGATCTCTTCCGCCGTCCGGGAGACGATAGTGGTCGGCCGCTGTTCCTGCGCCGCCTGCTCTCCCGTGACGATCACCACATCGCGCTTTTGGTCGACGTCAGGGGCCTCGTCCGCAAAGGGCGCGGGCAAGGGGCCGGATTCTTGCGCAAGGGCAGGCAATGCGAACGCGGCAAGCGCCAGCGCGGGCGCGGAAGCCGTCGCGCGCAACATGCGCGCGCGCGCTCGAAACGGTAAGGGAGAAAAAATCATGAGAACTACTCTTCAATCTCGATAAGGTCGGGACCCGGTGGCATCAGATGCGCTTTGCGATGGCCGCTGCTCCGGCGTTGAAACCGCCCAGCATCGATCGCATTGCGGCGGTGATCCCGGCGTCCGTGTTTTCGAGTCGGCCGCCAGTGAACGGCGGCGCGGGCGCGTACTCAGCCTGGAGCATCTGGGCCTGTGCGTAGGGCTGGCCTCGTAGCGCTGCGACAACCGCTATTCCCATGTCGAGCCCTGCGGATATTCCCGCGCCGGTAATGATGTCTCCATCGCGAACCACACGCTCATCGATAGGCGTAGCTCCGAAGGCCTTGAGTGTGTCGCGCGCTACCCAATGGGACGTCGCCCGCTTTCCGTTGAGGAGTTTCGCTGCGGCCAGAATGAAGGAGCCCGTGCATACGCTGGTCTTGAAACGCGTCGTGTCAGCATGCGCTCGCAGAAAAGCCAGCGTGGGTTGGTGCTCCATGGCAGCAAGCGTTCCGGCCGAGCCCCCAGGCACGAAAATGACATCCAACTTCGCCGGCAGATCATCCAGACGCGCGGAGGGGACGATCGCCAGACCTGTGTCGCTCACCACCGGCGCCAGCGATTTCTGATTGCTGACAAGGTGAACCTTGGCGCCCATCAGTCCCGAAAAAAAGAAGTGCGGACCAACGAAGTCGAGCGCGGTAAAACCCGGATAGAGCAGCATCGCTATCTGCTCCGACCCCATCATGTTGGGTATCCCGTCGGCATGGCTGCCCTGTTGCGGGTCCGGCTCGGGCGTATCGTGTGGAGCTGCTAGCGCAGCTGAAGCGAACGGAGCAGCGGCGGCGCCGACCGCAAATGCACGAAGAACGGTCCTACGATCAGGGGCGGTCGAATCTGTGTGTTTATCGGCGTCGGCCTTGGGGGCCGAACGCAAATTCGTGGAAGGCATGGTGTGGCTCTCGATCTGAAGCAGTTGTGAGCGCGCCGCGGCGAAGCCCGGCGCAGCGATTCAACTCAGATCGAGGTGGGAGGTCCGGTCGAGGGCGGAGGCGGCGCGGACATGCCGCGGCCCGGGCGCGCGTCGCTGACGACGGCGAAATCTATATCGTAGGAAGCGGCGAACCCCGCCGGCTCGGCAATCGCCACCGGCATCGCCGCGGCGGGCGCCGCCGCAAAGACGCACGGCGCCGGCCGGTCCTTGCCGCCGGTCTTGCCGGTCTCTGGGGCATTCACCTGCTTGCCGGTGTCGAGGTCGATGACCCTGGCGACCGACCCGCGCGAATGTCCTTCGCAGAGTTGCACGGTGAGGTAGCGGCCTTGGGCCGTTTCGGCTTCGGCCAGCATGTAGCCCGCCGGCACCACGGCGCGCACGAGCATCGCCAGCAGCGCGATTGCGCCCAGCCTTGCTCCCATGCGCTGCATCCAGGTGAGGATGGCTGTCTCCCGCGTTTCCGGGGGCGAACCTAGCCAGGCCCGGCGCCGTGGCAAGTGCGCCAACCCGTCGCGACCCGTCACGAAATGGAGAGTCTAGGCTGGAACGACGCCGAACTTCCCGGCCTGGTAGTCGGCGATCGCCTGGCGGATTTCGTCGACCGTGTTCATCACGAACGGCCCATGCGCCGCCACCGGCTCGCCGATGGGATCGCCATGGCCGAACAGCAGCCGCGCATCGCTGCTTGCGTCGAGCGACAGGTCATCTCCGGGCGTCGATAGCGTGACGAGATGGAAGGGCGGCGCCTCCCGGCCGTTCACGCGCATCGCGCCGCTGACCACGTAGAGGAACACGCTGCGCCGATCGAGGCCATGCACTTCCAGGCGCGCGCCAGCCTTGGCTTCGATCACCGACATGAAGTTGCCGGTGATGGACGTGACCGGGCCGGCAATTCCGCCCCACGCGCCCGCAATCACATGCACGCGCGCCTTGCCGCCATCCGCTTCCGCAACCGGGATCTGGTCGCCGCGCAAACCCTGGTAGCGCGGCGCCGTCATCTTGAGACGCGCCGGCAGGTTCACCCACAACTGCAGGATTTCGAGCGGACCGCCTGCCCGCTTGAATCCATCGGGTGAAAGCTCGGCATGGACGAGGCCCGAGCCCGCCGTCATCCACTGCACGCCGCCCGCTCCGATCGTGCTGACATGGCCGCCGCTGTCGCTGTGCGTCAGCTCGCCATCGAGAATGAAGGTCACCGTCTCGAAGCCGCGGTGCGGATGCGGGCCGAACGGCAGGCCTCGATTGTTGGGCGGATAAACCTGCGGACCGTGATGGGCGAGGAAGATGAAAGGATCGGCCTGCACGCCGCTGGCCGGCCCGCGCATCGGCGCCCGCGTGACGAGGTCGCCGATGTCTTCGCGATGGGCGGGGTGAATTCCAGTGACGGTCTTCTGGGTCATGGGCCTGACGTGGATGAGCCTGTCTTGGGATCGGTATGGCGAAAGCGTAACGCGCCAAAGGCGGAACGGAGAGGGGTCCCTTGCGTTGTTTTGCGGGCGCCGATCCCGGCCCCCTTGCGTATGTTATGGGAGGACGCCCCCAATGGCCCAACAATTCCGACTTTCCTTGCTTGCAGCCGCCGCGATGTCGTTCGGCCTCGCCGCCTGCACACCCTCCGACCCCAATTCCGAAGCGACTACAACGCCGGTTGTGACGCCCGATTCAACAGCCGCACCCGAGATGGCGATGGCCGATGACGGCTCCAAGAATTTCGTCGAGAAGGCCGCCCTTGCCGACATGTTCGAAATTGAATCCGGCAAGATCGCTCTCGAGCGCTCGAAGGTTCAACCGGTGAAGGACTTCGCGCAGATGATGATCGACATGCACGGCGCTACCAGCGCCGAGCTCGGGCCTCTCGCCTCCGCCGCCGGCATCACTCCGCCGTCGACCCTCAACGCCGACCTCAACGGCAAGCTCGACGAACTGCGCAACGCCAAGGTCGAGGACTTCGACGACAAATACATCGACCAGCAGACCGCGGCGCACCAGAGCGCGCTAAACGCGATGAAGGACTACGCCAACAACGGCAAGAACGCCGCCATCCAGGCCTTCGCCGCCAAGACCGCGCCGACTGTCGATGACCACCTCCTCAAGGTGAAGGCGCTCGACAAGAGCCCTGCCGACGACGTCACCAAGAAACCGGGCTAACCCCGGCGCGATCCAGCGGCCGCAAGCCTCCAATGCGAGACGGCCCGGAGGACCATCTCCGGGCCTTCATCGCATCTGGATCTCGACGTTCGAGAACGCGTCAGGCTGGCCACGCGTCAGCGATACGCCCAAAATCAAGCGGCCCCGCATCGCTGCGGGGCCGCTCAGGTGTTGGGTGCGGGAGTTCGCCGGACCAGGGATCGGCGGAGCCGATACCCCGGCGGACGATTTGAACCTGGCGCGTCAGCGGTACGCCCAAAATCAAACGGCCCCGCATTGCTGCGGGGCCGCTCAGGTGTTGGGTGCGGGAACAGGATTTGAACCTGTGACCTTCAGGTTATGAGCCTGACGAGCTACCGGACTGCTCCATCCCGCGTCACCGATTTCCACCGCCGGTCCGATGCCGGCAGCAGGTCTCTCGAAACGACTTCGCGGCCCTTTCGGCCGATGCAGGACCCGAGGGGTCCAACGTCAACCGGCCGAGCCGCGTTCCCACACCCGAGAGCGGGCGTGAAATCTTGAAGGAGGCCTCCCTGCCCGTGTGCTTTCCAGCAAGGGCAGGGACGATTGCAATCGGCTTGGCAGACCTGGCAGCGACCTACTCTCCCGTGCCTTGAGACACAGTACCATCGGCGCTGGGGGACTTAACGACCGAGTTCGGAATGGGATCGGGTGGGGAACCCCCGCCAGAACCACCAGGTCAGCTAAGCCGATCGCAATACAACAACAAATCGTCTGCAAGATGTAAGTTCGTTCCGACAGATATCTGTTCGATATGTATCAGGAACTATGGGGCGACATGCTCGTCGCCACACATGGGTTTGAAGAGTGTATCAAGCCTATCGAGCAATTAGTACCGGTAAGCTACGATCCTCGCGGACCTTCCACACCCGGCCTATCGACGTGATAGTCTATCACGGCTCTCAGGGAAACCTGGTTTTGAGGTGGGTTTCCCGCTTAGATGCTTTCAGCGGTTATCCCGACCATACATAGCTACCCAGCTGCGCGACTGGCGTCACGACTGGTCCACCAGAGGTATGTCCATCCCGGTCCTCTCGTACTAGGGACAGATCCTCTCAAGTTTCCAACACCCACGGCAGATAGGGACCAAACTGTCTCACGACGTTCTGAACCCAGCTCACGTACCACTTTAAATGGCGAACAGCCATACCCTTGGGACCTGCTCCAGCCCCAGGATGTGATGAGCCGACATCGAGGTGCCAAACGATGCCGTCGCTATGGACGCTTGGGCATCATCAGCCTGTTATCCCCGGAGTACCTTTTATTCGTTGAGCGATGACCCTTCCACACAGAGTCACCGGATCACTATGGCCGACTTTCGTCTCTGCTCGACTTGTCAGTCTCGCAGTCAGGCAGGCTTATGCCATTGCACTCAGCGGACGATTTCCGACCGTCCTGAGCCTACCATCGCGCGCCTCCGTTACTCTTTGGGAGGCGACCGCCCCAGTCAAACTACCCGCCACGCAGGGTCCCGGATCCAGATAATGGATCGCGGTTAGACGTCACCGAAGATTAGGGCGGTATTTCAACGTTGGCTCCACACGAGCTGGCGCCCATGCTTCAAAGCCTCCCGCCTATCCTACACAAACCACCGATAACGCCACTGCGAAGTTATAGTTAAGGTTCACAGGGTCTTTCCGTCTAACCGCGGGAACCCCGCATCTTCACGGGGAATTCAATTTCACTGAGTCTATGCTGGAGACAGCGGGGAAGTCGTTACTCCATTCGTGCAGGTCGGAACTTACCCGACAAGGAATTTCGCTACCTTAGGACCGTTATAGTTACGGCCGCCGTTCACCGGGGCTTCAGTTCGATGCTTGCACACCTCTCTTTAACCTTCCGGCACCGGGCAGGAGTCAGACCCTATACGTCGCCTTGCGGCTTCGCAGAGCCCTGTGTTTTTGATAAACAGTCGCCACCCCCTGGCTTGTGCCCCTCACTCAAAGTTGCCTTCAAATGAGGCACGCTTATCCCGAAGTTACGCGTGTAATTTGCCTAGTTCCTTCAGCATAGTTCTCTCAAGCGCCTT
>CAVQYJ010000023.1:575000-993080 GCA_963718145.1 uncultured Alphaproteobacteria bacterium
GCTCAGGACATGTCGCGGCCCGCCAGGTCCATTAAGGGCCTTCAATCGCAGCCCGGCGATGAACGCCGCTTTCTGGAGCCCCGATAACCGTAAACGCGAGGCCCCTGTCGGCGTTGCCGGGGCGGATGTGTCCCGATGCAGGACGTAACACGCGGCCCGCCCAGGGCTCCTCCGTACCAGGCGGGCCGGGAGCAGCTTTCCCTCCCTGCGCGAACGTTTGGCGCTGTTATTCCCCGCCTGCATGCATCTGGCACATCGGTTGCAAACCCCGGGTCCAACTCAACCTCCGGGATATACCGACCAATGTCCTACAGAAAAAAAGACAACGTCCTTGCCGCAGGAGCCATGGGCGCCGCCGTTGGCCTCGCCCTCGTGGGCGGCATTGTCGTGCTCCTGCAGTTCCCCGCCAGCGCGCAGGCCGCCGCCAACACCGCCCGCACGACCGGCGAGTTCGAACGCCCCTTCGGCTTCGCCTACGGCCAGGAGAGCCAGCCCTTCGACGCCAACACCCGCGATGCGAACGGCAACCGGCTCATCCTCGATGGCCGCATCATGACCGGCATGGACCAGTCGACCCTGTCGACGTCCACCGCCTCCGCTTCCTCCTGGGCCCAGGCCTCTTCCGGCGCCGGCGTCTCGCAGGGGACCGCGATCGGCAACCAGCTGAACGTCATCACCCAGGGCAACTACAACACGGTCATCGTCAACGCGACGCAGACCAACAACGGCAACCAGTCGGCCGTCCTGAACGGAAAGATCAACCTCAATGACTAAGCGCATCAAACTTCTCGCCGCCGCCGCGAGCGCCCTGGCGCTTGTGGGATGCGTCTCGCCCTCCGCCGGCTTCTCGGGCCGTTACGCAACGCCGATCGGCGACGCACCGGTCACCGCGAACCCCACGCCCTACTCGGCCGGCCTCGTCTGCATGGCCAACTACGCCCGGGCGTCCAACCTCGCCGCGCCGCGCATCGCCGTCGGCCGCGTGCTCGACTACACCGGCAAGTCCGACCTCGAAGGCGGCCGCCAGGTCACGCAGGGCGCCTCGCTGATGGCGATCTCCGCCTTTGCGAAAGCCGGCGCGCGCCTGGTCGAGCGCTTTGACACATCGGTCTCCGAACTCGAACTCAAATACGCCAACAACAAGCTGATCGGCCCGGACGCGAACAATGGCGCGAACAATGGCGGGAACACTGGCGACTTCC
Source organism: uncultured Alphaproteobacteria bacterium (assembly GCA_963718145.1). Taxonomy (GTDB): domain Bacteria; phylum Pseudomonadota; class Alphaproteobacteria; order Caulobacterales; family Hyphomonadaceae; genus UBA7672. The sequence goes on from CAVQYJ010000023.1 coordinate 576,203, forward strand.
GCCAGATCATGGCCGGCTCGATCCCGGGCTCCGACTACTACTTCATCGGCGGCATCACCGAGCTCAACTCCAACATCCGCTCCGCCGGCGTCGACGCCTTCATCGGCGACCTCGACGCGGGCGACGCCAAGGGCCGCGCCGGCTACAAGCTGTTCGTCATCAATGTCGGCGTCGACCTGCGCCTCGTCGACACCCGGACGCTCGAAGTCGTCGACGTGATCTCCTACCAGAAACAGGTGATCGGCCGCGAGATTTCCGCGGGCGTGTTCGACTTCCTCAACGGCAATGTGTTCGACATCGGCGTCGGCGAGCGTGCGATGGAGCCGCTGCAGCTCGCGATCCGCTCCACCATCGAGCGCGCCGTCCTGGAAATGACCGCCAACCTCTATGGCGTGCCGAACTCCGACGCTTGCAGCGCGCTGGCGCATGACTCGAACAGCATGATGGTCGCCCAGTCGTCCACCGGCATGGCGGTGTCGCGCCCCGACGGCACGATGATCTCCAGCGGCGCGGTCCGCTCCGATCCGAACCGCTTCAACGCCAACCGCGACGAGGGCATGAAGTCGGCCCTTCGCGGCCGCCGCAGCTTCTGATCGCGAACCACAGAGGGAACAGGCCGATGCGCCTCACTTTTCGACTCGCCCTCGCCGCCGGCGCCGCAGCGCTCCTTGCTGCGCCCGCCCTGGCGCAGCACGCCAACACCTCGACCGCGATCAATGACCAGATCCAGTTCGGCGACGTGTTCGCCAACATGAATGTGGTCACGCGCAGCAACACGCCAAGCGTCACCTCGTCCGCGCTCGCCGCAGGCAACGCCGCCTCGGGCGCGAACCTCGCGGGCAACATGAACCTGCGCTCGCGCCAGACCAACACCGGCGCCGCCTTCGCCGGCGCCAGCATCGACGCCGCCAACGTGACGCAAGCCGTCGCCGTAGCGACGGCGCAGGGCAATACGGGACAGATCCAGACCACGAACGGCAAGCTCGATCTTGATGGCGCCCAGACGTCTGGCCCCGCCGACGCCAACGCCGTTGCGCGCGTCAAGCTCGCCAACGCCCAGTCCGTCTCTGCTGGCGCCTCCGCCGCCGCCAACAATGCGGCGACGGGCGCCGACCACGGCGACATGAATGTCCGCCTCGCCCAGTCCTCGGCCGGCTCGGTCTATTCCGTCACCGACGTTGACGCCTGCTGCACGGGCGCAACCAACGCCGGCGCAACCGCCGCCGCCAACGGCTACAGCTCTTCGTCCACCACCTCCACCGTCACCGCCGACATCACGCAGCGCTCGACCGGCAACCAGATTCTTGCCTCCACGGACGTCTACCAGAACCGCGGCTATGACGTGACCGCCGCCACGACCGCCGCCGCCAACTCCGCCACCATCGCCAACCAGTGGGGCTACACCAGCCTGCGCGGGCGCCAGGCCAACACGTCGGGCGTCTACGCCGAGACCAGCGTCACCCTCGGCGCCTGGAGCGGGACGGCCACGGCCTCCTCGCACGGCGTCGGCAACACCATCCTCGCCACCAATATCGGCTCGGATCTCGCCGTCGACATCGGCCAGACCAATGACGGCAGCGTCATCTCCAACGTCTCGTTCGACGGCGTCTCGACCGATGGCGGCGCAGTGATCGCGGCGTCGACAGCGATCGGCAACGGTTTCACCGGCTATGTCTGCTCCTACTGCGGCGACGCCAGCGTCTCCGGCGCGGTGACGCAGACCAACACCGGCAACGTCTCATCGACGGGGGTGATCACCACCACCGGCGCCGGCCAGGTTTTTGGCACGGCCTCTGCAATCGGAAACTCAGCGACTTTCATCACGACCACCCGCCCCTGACGGGGGGCAGGTCAGAGACCACCAGGGTCCACCTTCCGGTCGCCCTGGCCCGCATCGTGTTGAGTACGGTTCTGGCGGGGAACCAGCGTAGAGTACGCGTAGAGTACGGCGGCGGCTTCTCTGGTCGGGGAGCCGTCGCTGACGCGTTGCGAAGCGGTCCGGCGATGCGCAGCATGGGCTGGATGCATCGCCCTGCGACGCTTCACCGCTCTGACCGTGGCCTGAATTGCGCCCAACCCTGCGGGACAAGTCGCGGGTCTGGCCCCGTCTTCAGCGCCGGAATCCCCGCTTTTGCTGCACAGGGTTCATCTCGGCGCTGTTGGGGAGGATTTATTCTCCACCCCATGCCTCTGGGCGCCCGCATACTGGGGCTATGAAGTTTCGCGGACCCCCCTTCTGGCTGTTCTGCGACGTGATCTGCTGGATCGGCGTCCTGGCCTCGTATTGTGGCTTTGCACGCTCTGTGGCCGCCGCAACCGGCCGCATGCTGGCGGGCAAGCGCCGCAGCCTCGAGCCTGACGAATTCGGCATCCTCGCCGGCCTCCTGTCGATCGCCGAGGCCTGGGCCGCCTTCGCCCTGACCCGGCGCGCCTTCCGCATGGCCGGCCTCGACGCCTGGACGGTCCGCTTCCCCGATTTCAGCCCGCCACAGAGCCAGCGAACGTTCGTCGCCCGCATGCGCATCCTGCAGCGGCGCATGACCCGCCTCGACGCCACCAGCCGCCGCATGGCCGCACGCATCGTGCGTCTCGGCAGCAATACCCCCGCGCAGGAAAACCCCCTTCATCCTGCCCCTGGGCACACGCAATCCACGCCTGCGCCGGTCCGCATCATGGCGGCCACGCCCACCATCCGGCGCGCCTCCGCACGCGGCCCGCCGCTGCAACTGCGCGTCCCAACAGCAAAACGCCCGCGCCTCGCAGCCCTGCTGCCGAGGTCGCGAGCGTTTGCCGATCAGCGCGAAGTCATCACCCCGGCTTGTAGTCGTTCAGGTAGAGGATCGGGAGCTGGATGGACGACGGCATTTTCGCGTCCATGTAGATCGTGTTCCTCGCCACCCGCGGCTTGGCGTTCGGTCCAGGATTCTCTCCTGTATTGGGGTTTACGTCGAAGCGCGGATTGTTCGACGACGTCACGTGCACGGCGATGCGATGACCTTTCTCGAAGGTCAGCATCGTATCCCACAGGTCGAGCCGCAGCTTCTCCGGCGCGCCCGGCGTCATCATCCGGATCTGGCCCGGTTCGCGCCCGTTGCGGTAGCGGGTGCGCAGCGCCGTATCGAGCACGATCGCCTCATAGCCGTCCGGATAGACGTCAACCAGCTTGACCATGAAGTCCGTATCCGGCCCATCGGTCGCCCCCCACAGATCGGCGAAAATCTCGCCGGCCACCGCCACGTCCTGCGCCAGAACCGGCGTCTGGAATTTCAGGTAGTCCTGTCGCTGCCCGATCGGCCGCTGGTCCATCGGCCCGCGGTCAAACGTCAGATTGGCGCCGCCGATCGATTTCACCGGGTTCTTCGGATCGAACGAATAGGTCCTGGGCTGATCCTTCTCGCCCGGCGCCCGGGTCGACAGCGTGCCGTCGGAATGCAGGTAATAGTTCACTGCCGCCGGCGCCGGCGGCCAGTCGCCAAAATGCATCCAGCGATTCTTGGGGCTGACGGCACCCTTGCGCGCCGAAGCCATCATGTACGCCTTCACCGGCGGCTCGTTCATGATCCCGTTGTCGACGCCCTTCAGCCAGTACTCCCACCAGCGCATTTCATTGTCCGAGCCCTGCAACCCGCCACCGCCCGGATATTCCATGTCGCCGGAGAGGGCGCCGTGGCCAAAGGGGCCCATCTCGAGCTTCTGGTTGCCGCGCGCGCCCTCCGCTCCATGGTGCTGCAGGTACATGAAGTTGCGGACATTGCCTTCGTTGAAGATGTCGTACCAGCCGCCGAGCTGATAGGTCGGGATCGCGATATACTTGCGCTGGTCGCCGATCTCCGTGCGGTCCCAGAACGAGCTGGCCGGATAGTTTGCGGCCTGGAAGGCAATCGTCTCTTCCGGCACGCCCTGGCCGCGCGACCAGTCGCCGGAGTCCTTCTGCTTGTAAGCGCCGCCGATATAGGCGCCGGTTATCCGCGTCGAGGGCGTCACGATGGCGAAGGCGGCCTTGAGGTGCGGCGGCTTCATGGTGGAGGCCAGCATGGTCGTGTAGCCCATCGCGCTCGCGCCCATGATGCCGATCGAGCCGTTGCACCAAGGCTGCTTGGCCATCCACTCGATGGTGTCATAGCCATCGAACGCATCATTGATGAAGGCCTGGTAGAAGCCTTCCGAGCGTCCCTTCCCGCGCACGTCCTGCACCATGTAGGAATAGCCGGCGTCGGTGTATTTCTTTGTCGCCGCCGGGTTCGCGAACATCGCGTCCTTGCCATAGGGCGTGCGCTGCACCACGCACGGGAACGGACCCGCGCCCGCCGGCTTGTAGAGATTGCCCGCCAGCTTCACGCCATCACGCATCTCGGCGATCACTTCGATCGCGCCTTCCGCCACCTTCACCGGCCGCCCCCCGCGCACCGCAGCCGCCGGCGCGGACGGCTGGGCCTGCTGCGCCATCGCGATCCCGCCCAGGCCCGCCGTCGAAGCTCCCACGGCCAGTATCGAAGTCGCCGCCAGAGCGGCCGCCATCCATGCGCGCATGTTTCTCTCCCTCGCCGGCACTCTCCAGCCGTTCCAGGCAGTCTCACGCCGTGCCGGGCCTGCGGTCAATTGCCTGCGCAATGCCGTTACGGCGCCAGGCTTCACAGTCTGGGCAGCGCATGCGATTCCTTTGCCCATGGATTTCCCTTCGCCCACCAAGCTGGCCATCCCGGTCTTCATCATCGCCGTCGCCCTCGAATGGTGGGCGGTGAAGACAGGCCGCGCGGGCGGCCGCTACGAGACGAAGGACGCCATCGTCTCTATGGCCATGGGCATCGGCAGCGTCGTGGCGGACACGCTGCTCGCCGGCATTGGCCTGTTCTTGCTGATGCTCGCCTGGCCCTATCACCTGTTCGAGATCCCGGTGACGTGGTGGAGCTTCCTTCTCGTCTTTCTCGGCTACGACTTCATCTACTACTGGAAGCACCGCTTCGCTCACACCGTGCGATGGTTCTGGACCGAACACGTCACGCACCATTCCTCGACGCACTACAACCTGACCACGGCGCTGAGGCAGCCCTGGTTCGGGCCGATGACGGGGCTGGTGCTGATCTCGACGCCGCTGGTGCTGCTCGGCTTCCATCCCGCCTTCATCGGCTTCGCGGCCGGCGTGAACCTGCTCTACCAGTTCTGGATCCACACCGAAGTGATCGGGCGGATGCCGCGCTGGTTCGAATGGCTGCTCAACTCGCCGAGCAATCACCGCGTCCACCACGCCACCAACCCGCGCTATCTCGACGCCAATTTCGCCGGCGTGTTCATGCTGTGGGACCGGATGTTCGGCACCTATGTCGCCGAGCGCGACGACGACAAGCCGGTCTACGGCATCGTCAAGCCGCTCGGAAACTTCAATCCGGTGATCGTCGCCTATCACGAACTCGGCGCATTGCTCCGCGACTGCTGGAGCGACGGGCCTCGTCCGTTGCGCTGGCTGGGCCGCTTCGCCAGCCCGCCCGGCTGGTCGCCTGACGGCAATCACTCGCGCTCGAAGGAGCTGAAGGCGGCATACATCGCCAGGCATCCCGAACAGGCAGGACAACCGGGATTGCCAAGGAAATACGCGAGGACCCAGCCCTCCAAGACGTCGCCCGTCGCAGCAGAATAGCAGGCAGCGCAAAGCCGTTCCCCGACCCGCCTTGCCCTGCTAGCCTCGTCCGGGCGCTTGGGCGGGACTGACACGGGGACAAGCATGGCCGACGTCTTCATCTCCTACCGCAAGGCCGACCAGGCAAAGGCCAAGGCGCTCGCCAACGCGCTCAAGATCGAGAACATCGACGTGTGGTGGGATGCAGGCCTCGAGGCCGGCGACACGTTCGACGAAAAAATCCAGGGCGTGCTCGAGCAGGCCAAGTGCGTCATCGTCATCTGGTCCAAGGAATCGGTGAAGAGCGAATGGGTGCGCGCCGAAAGCTCGGTCGGGCGCGAGCGCGGCATCCTCGTGCCGGTGATGGTTCAGCCGGTGAACATCCCGGTGCCGTTCAACCTCATCCACACCGCCGACCTGATCGGCTGGTCCGGGGACCGCTCGCATCCGGGCTACCTCGACGTGGTCAAGCAGGTGAAGGAACTTGCCGGCAAGCAGCACGTCAAGCCGCTGAAGCCGCCGCCGAACCGCCAGCTCCGCGCGCTGTGGCGCGCTGTAGCCGTCGTCGCGGTGATCGCGGTGATCGGCGCCAGCGTCTGGGTGCTGAAGCCGTGGGAAACATTCTCGCCCGAGGCCCGGGCGGCAGCGGCTGCAGACGCGGCGCAGGACAAGCTCGAAGCCTCGCGCGCCAAGGTAGAACCCTTCGGCGTCGCGGTTGCAGACTTCGACAAGCTGACCGGCCGCGAGATCGCGCAGCGGCAGTTCAAGCCCGAGACATTCGACGAGCTCAAGGCGCTCGCCGACACAGGCGAACCGTCGGCGCTCGCCGTGCTGTGCACCGTCCTCACCTGGGGTGTGCCTGCAAGCGGCGCGACGACCGAGCGCGAGATGGATCACGAGCAGGCCGCCACGGTATGCGGCAGCGCTGCTGACGCGGGCGACCCCGCTGGCCATGTCTACAATGGCGACTTCCTGTCGATTGCATCGCTCTACGACCAGCGCATCGACGACGACCAGACGCAGCTCAACGCGACCGCCGAATACAAGAATGCCGCCGATCTTGGCATGGGCTGGGGCGAGGTTCTCTACGCCGAGCGATTGCGCAATGGCGAAGGCGGCGCGCCTGATCCGGCGGCGGCGGAGGGCTACTACAAGTCGGCCCAGGCCAAGGGCATGCCCGCAGCCGACTACTATCTCGGCCTGCTCTATCTCAGCGGCGAAATCGCGGGGCCGGGCGAGGAAGAAGCCATCAAGCTGATGCTCAAAGGCGCCGATGCCGGTTTCCCGCCTGCGCAGTTCGACTTCTGCGACCGCATGGTTGGCGGCTGGGACATGACGGAGGATCTCGACCGCGCCCTTGCCTTCTGCAAGGCGGCATCGACGGCTGTTGACCCCTACATCGCCGTCAAGGCGTCAGACCGTATTGCCGATGTCGAGAAGCGCATCGCCGAGCGCGACGCCGCACCCGCCGATCCCGCTCCCGCCCCAGCGCCCGCGACCCCCAACTAGACGCCGCATACGAACACCCCCTCGCCGCCTGCGCGGAGAAGGGGGTGTCGCTTCGGTTCTAAAACTGAAGTCTAGAAGTCGAACGAATAGCTCACATGGTAAGCCCGATTCATGCCGAGGTTCGGCGCGAGATAGGGCGTGCCGTTGGCGCCGGTGGCGAAATTGCCCGTGCCATCGATGAAGCCGCGGCCGATTGAAGAGAAGTATTCCTCGTCGAACAGGTTCTCGACGCGCAGGCTGAGGCGGTGTTTGCGGTCCGCATCGAGATACCAGCGCGCGTTGAGGTCCACGACAACATAGTCGCCATGCTCCTGGCGGCCCAGGCCGGACGGGGCGTTGTCGTACAGCTCGCCTACCCAGGTCGCGGCGATGCCGCCCGCGACCGGCAGGTTGGCGGGGACGTAGTCGACCAGCAGCTTCGCCGTGTCGAGCGGTACTTCAACGCGCTGCAGGCTGGAGCCGTCGTTCTGCGTCTCTGTGTGCGTCCAGTCGATCGTGCCGGACAACTCGTCGGTGATTTGCATCGACGCCGTGATCTCGACGCCGTCCGTCTCGACCCGCGTGCCGTCATTGTTGAACGTGTCGTAGCAGCCGAGCACGGTTACGAACGGGCAGTCGGCCGGAACGAGGTGGCCAGGCTGGGTAAGCGGATTGGGCCGCGCGTCCTCGACCGTCACGATCTGGATCGCGTCGTCGAGCTTGCGGTGGAAGGCGGTGATCTCCCACTGCACGCGGTCGCTGCGTCCGCCGAAGCCCAGCTCGTAGTTCGTGCTCTCCTCGCCTTTGAGGTTCGGATTGCCCTGTTCGCAGCACGGATCGACAACAAACAATTCATACGCATCCGGCAGGCGGAATGCCGTTCCAACCTGGCCGCGCGCATAGAAATAATCGCTGATCTGCAGGTCGCCCGAGACGTTCCACACCGTGGACTCGCCATCACCGGACGGCTTGTTGTAGCGCACGCCGGCGGCCAGCTTGAGGCCGTCGAGCACGCCGACATTCCAGCGTACCTGGGCGAAGGGCGCCACCACGTCTTCGGTCTGCTGCGCGATCAGGAAGACCTGATCCTCGCCTGTGTAGTTCTGGTAGTCGACCCCGCCAAGCAGCGTCACCGAACTGGACAGCGCATACTGGCCGAGCAGGTTGACGCCATAGTCCTCGAACCCCCAGAACTCCCTGTTCGAGACGACGCGGAACGGGAAATTGGGCGCCTCCGCATTGCGGATATCCGTGAAGCGCGTGTCCCACCAGTGATAGTAAGCCTTGGCGAAGAAGTCGAAATCGCCGAGGTCCCAATCCAGCTTGGCCGAGAGCAGGTCCTCGTCGCGGTCATTGTTCGAGGCGAACGTGTCGTAGGCGCCGGCAAAGTCCAGCGTGGCATCCGTGTGCTGGTAGTTGGCGGAGAACTTCACGGCGTCCGAGAATGCGTAGCCATATTTCACGCCCATGTTGGTGACATCATAGCCGCGGTTACGGTCTGTGGCGCTGGGCTGGTAGTCCTGGTCGCGGAAGGGCTGGAAGCCTTCGGCCTCGTCATGGCCGGCGAACACGACGAAGCGATGATCGCCGAACCCGCCCGACGTGTAGCCCGAAATGTGCCGCCCCTCGTTCGAGGATGCGCCGACGCTGAAGGAGCCTTGCTGGGTCTCGGTGAAGCCCTTGGTCACGATGTTGATCGCGCCTGAGACGGCCGAGGTCCCGTAGAACAAAGACTGGCCGCCCTTCAGCACTTCGATCTTGTCGATCATGCTGGCGGGAATCGTATCGAGCGGCGTCGTGGTGGTGTAGAGCCGGTTCGACACGCGCACGCCATCGATCAGCCAGATGATGTCCACGCGGCGCCCGCCCAACAGCGACGCATCGACATAGTCGAATGGCCCGTTCTTCGGCGCGATGTAGAGTCCAGGCACCTGCATCTGCAGCACCTGGGCTGCGTCGTTGTAGCCGCCATTCCGGATCTGCTCGCCCGTCACGATTTCAACCCGCGAGCCATAGTCGGCAAGGTCCTGCGCCAGGCTTTCCTCAAGCTGGCCCCAGACCTGGACAATATCGCTACGCTCCTGCGCGACAGCAGGCGCAGCCGCAAATGCGACCGCGATCGACGCCGCAGCGCCGAACAACACATTTTTCAAGATAGTCCTCCCAATCTCCAAAAGGGGCGGGTGGCGACCTCCTCCGTCTGCGCTTCCCGCACCGAGGCGAAACCTATGGAAGGCCCTCCGCCCTGTATACAAACAACCGGCCCAGTTCGGCAGGATGCAGGCCCGCCCTTGTGGATTGTCTCTATTCCGCCACAGCAAATTCGCGCGGCAAGCGAGAGATCAGGCAAACGGGCGCCCCGAGGCCTTTTCGCGGGAGCGCGGCGCCCTCCTGTTGCCGCAGCGCCTCCCCTCGCAGTAAGGCGGCGCCATGACGCTCGATGAAGCGCTCGACGAGGTCTACCGCTCCTGGCTGGCCGCGAGGCCTAGGCTGACAGCGCGTCTCGACCGCGATGTGCGCCATCCTGAAATCAGTCAACGCATCGCCACGCGCCTGGGCCTTCTCCCGCCCGCAACGCGCGTCGTGAAAATCACCGGCAGCAAGGGCAAGGGCACCACGGCGCGCTTCGCCGCCGACCTGGTCGCACAGGCGCGGCCCGGCGAACGGATCGCGCTCTTCGTATCCCCGCACGAGATCGAACAGCTCGATCGCATCCGCCTCGATGGCGTCAGCATCCCGGAGGCCGAGTTCTGCGCAGCGGTGGAACGACTCTCGCCTGCGGTCCGGGAAGAAGAGACGCGCCTGGCCCCGGACCAGTATGTCTCACCCGTCGGCTATTTCCTGCTGGTCGCGCTGGACTGGTACAAGCGCAGCAGGCGCCGACTGGTTCGTCCTGGAATGCGGCCGCGGCGCGAGGTGGGACGATGTGGGCCGCACACCCGCGCGCGTCGGCGTCGTCACCTCCGTCCTGCTCGAACATGTCGACACTCTCGGCCCGACGATCGACGATATCGCTGGCGACAAGTTCTCCGTCGCCGACGGCTCGGACATCGTCATCGCCTCGGCGCAGTCCTCCAGGCACGCGCCGCCCGGCACGGCCCGCAAGCTCGAAACGGTGACCGCCCAGCCCGCCAGCGACGGTCCGGACTGGATCGGCGAGTGCCGCGCCCTTGCCCAGCGCGCTGCCGAGCGCCTGCTCGGCGTCGATCCAGGCGCGCTCTCTGACCTGACGCTCCGCGCCCGGAGCGCCTCGTTCGGCCGAGGCGCCATTGGCCGGACCGGCTATGCCTTCGAAGCAGCGATCAACGCCGATTCGCTCGATCCAGCCTTCCTCTCCACCCTGCCGCCTGGCGCGACCGTCCTTGCCTGCCTGCCCGACGGCAAGGACCGCGCACGGATGCTGGATGCGCTGGTCCGCCTTGGCCCAGTCCGCGAGATTGCGCTGACAGGCGCCGAGGACTATCTGCAGTTCGGCGAGGCCCACGCCGCCGCGGCCATCGCGCTCGACAAGGATGACGCGGCGGGCCTGCGCAGGCTGATCCGGGAGACCAGGACATTCGCCTACCTCGTCGGCACGCAATCCTTCATCCGTCTCGTCCACCGCGCCATCGCACTTGAAGCACAGGCAGGGACCGCATGTTCGGACTGAACCGCTTCGGCGACGGCATCTCGATCCCACGCGTGCTGGCCTTCCTCGATGCGCACCGGATCGACCTAGCCGATCTCTCGCGCCGCTCCATCGTCGTCACCGGCACCAACGGCAAAGGCTCGACGGCCCGCTTCCTCGCAGGCGTGCTTGAAGCGACGGGGAAGCGCGTCGGCGTATTCACTTCGCCCCACCTGTTCGACGTGCGCGAGCGCATCACGCTCGGCGAGCACATGATTCCGCAAGCCGCACTGGAAGCCCACGCCCTCACCGTGCTCGGCTTCAATGCCGGGCTGCCTGCAAACGGCAAGATGGGCGCGTTCGAGCTCCTCTTCCTGGCGGCCCTGCTCTGGTTCCGCGACGAATCCCCAGATGTGATCGTTTGGGAGGCCGGCATCGGCGGCCGCTATGACGCCGTTCGTGCCGTGGGCTCGAAGCTCTCTGTCCTGACCTCGATCGAACTCGAGCACACGGAGATCCTGGGCGCCACCGAGGAACTGATCGCCTGCGACAAGGTCGATGCGCTGGCCCCCGGCGGCACGCTCATCATCTCGCCCGCCGTGCCGCCGCGCCTGCTGTCCCTGATCGAAAGCTATGCCCGCCTCGCCGGCCGCACCTGCCGTCTCGCAACGGAAGGGCGCGAAGCCGGTCCCGTAACCAACACAGCCGACGGCGCGGTTTTCACCCTGTCCGGTCAACCCGTCCGCCTCGCCATGATCGGCCAGCATCAGGCGCACAACGCGCTGACCGCCCTTCGCGCCGCCGAGTTCTGGCTGGGCGACACACTCACGCCCGCCCTTCAGGCAAGGATGATTGACGCCCTCGCCGGCGTGCGCATACCGGGCCGGCTCGAACGCGTGGGCCGCAATCCCGACCTCTGGATCGATGTTGGCCACACGCCGGGCGCCGTGGAGCAAGTGGCCGACGCGCTCCTCGGATTCACGTCTCGCGACGATCTGATCATCGTCTTCGGCTCCGCCGCCGCCAAGCAGGCCGAGCGCATGGCCGCCGCCGTGGCGCTGCGCTTCTCGGACATCATCCTCACCTGCCCCTACAGCGCCTCCGCCGACGTTGGCCAGATCGCCAGCCTGATCAGCCGCCCGGGCCGCCGCGTCGTGATCGAGCGCGATGTCGCCGCCGCCGCCCGCCTCGCCCGCGACCGCGCCGGGGCCGAAGGCAAGTCCATCGCCGCCCTCGGCGGCACGCTGCTCGCCGCCAAGATGCACCACGCCTGGAAGGGCGGCGACCCGAACGAGCTGGAATTTCTGTAGTTACTCCGCCGCCTTCGCTTTGCGTCTGGGCGGCTTGAGCTGGTCGCCGTCGAGGCTGTCGTCCTCGCCCTGGAACAGCTTGCGGACGTTGACGGTCGAGCGCGCGCCGACATGGCGGAAGCTGGTGCGCAGCCAGTTCTCAGCCGCCTCCCTGCCCTTTGCGAACAGCATGTCGATGAATTCGGGCTCAACGTTGAACTTGGACGACGCGCCGAGTTCGCCCAGCGACTTCTCGTCGGCGATGGCGTGCACCAGCATCCGGCGGTAGCCCGTGCCTTCCAGCCGCCCCGCCTCGATCAGCCGCGTGACGAAGTCGATCGCGCGCAGGTCGTGCAGCAGGGACGCGTTGAACGTGATCTCATTGACGCGGTTGATGATGTCGCGCGCCGTCGTCGGCACGCCGGGCCGCCGGATCGGATTGATCTGCACCAGCACCACATCGTCCGTCTGGCAATGCTCGAACAGCGGCCACAGCGCCGGATTGCCGGTGAAGCCGCCATCCCAGTAGGGCACGCCCTCGATCTCGACGGCCTGGAACAGCCACGGCAGGCAGGCCGACGCCATGACATGGTCCGCCGTCAATTCCTTCTTGCTCCACACCTGGGCGCGGCCGGTTTCGACATTGGTGGCCGAGATGAACACCTTTACCTTCGACTTCCGCACCCGGTCGAAATCGACCAGTTCGAGGACAAGGTCCTTCAGCGGGTTGAGATGAAACGGATTGAAATCATAGGGGCTCGCGATCCGCGTCACGAGGTCGAACATCACATAGGTTGGCGACGCATCCAGATTCCAGCCGCCGAGCATCATCTCGATCGGCGAGCGCTTCAGCGGGCTGTTGCGCGCCTCGAACAGCACGCCATCCCAGAAACGCTTCAGCGACGCGCGCGCCTCGTCTCGGTCGCCGTCCGCAAAACCTGCCGCCAGCGCCACCGCATTCATCGCGCCGGCCGACGCGCCGGTGATCGCCTCGATATCGATGCGCGGGTCTTCCAGCAGCCGGTCCAGCACGCCCCACGAAAACGCCCCATGCGAGCCGCCGCCCTGCAGGGCGAGGTTGATCAGCTTGGGCTCGGCGCGCGAGTTTGACTTGTGCGCTTCCGCTTTGGACGCCTCGGCCATGGGACTGGCCTCCTGCCGCAATAGAGCAGGCGCTTCTGGCTAGAGGTCAACAACTTCGATTGTGACATAGCCAAAACGGGCAAGCGCCGGGGCCATGGCGGCGCGGTTCGCCGCCCCACCGGTCACATAGGCAATCGCTTCGCCTTCCGGCCGGGGCGTCTTGGGAGCGACCCGCAGCGCCTGGCGCGCCACCGCTTCGCCGGTGTCGATCAGCCGGACATGCGGCGGACAGGCCGCCTGGATTTCCTTGCGGATCAGCGGAAAGTGCGTGCAGGCCAGCACGACAATGTCGATCAGCTGGCCCTCCAGCCCGTCGAACATCGGCGCCACGGCATAGGCGACCTGGCTCTGGTCCACCGGCTGGCCGCGCACGGCGCGCTCGGCGATGTCGACCAGGCCGGCCGAGCCGCGCCGGATAACGGTCTTGCCCTGCCCGAACTGCCGTTCGAGATCGTCGAGATAGGCGCGGCGCACCGTGCCAGGCGTTGCGAGGATTCCGATCACGCCGGTCCGGGTCTGCTCCGCGGCAGGCTTGATCGCCGGCACTGTCCCGACGACAGGAATTGTCACCGCCGCGCGAATGTCGCCCAGCGACAGTGTCGAAGCCGTGTTGCAGGCGATCACCAGAACGTCGGGCTTCGCGATATCGACCAGCGCCGCGCACAGCGCGGGCAGGCGCGCCCGCAACTCCTCGTCGCTCTTAACGCCATAGGGAAAAAAACCCGAGTCCGCCGCATAGTCGACGATCCAGTCAGGCGCCGCCTTGCGCAGCTCATCCGCAATGGTGAGACCGCCCACGCCAGAATCAAAGACGAGGGCGCGGGTCATGCGATCGGCTCAGCCCTTGTCGCTCTGCGGCGCAATCAGCGGACCATAGAGATCGGTGCGGCGGTCGCGGAAGAAACCCCATGCGGCGCGCGCTCGCTCGACCTCGTCCATGTCCACTGTGGCGATGGCGAGACCATCCTGCTTGCGGTCGAGGTCCGACAGGATCTCGCCCGTGTGGTCGGAGATGAACGACGTTCCGTAGAACACCTGCCCGCCTTCATCGCCGACGCGGTTGGCGGCGGCGACGGGCGTGACGTTCGAGACGGCATGGCCCAGCATCGCCCTGCGCCAGCGCGCGGCAGTATCCAGCGAGGTGTCATGCGGCTCGGAGCCGATGGCGGTGGGATAGAGCAGCACGTCCGCGCCCTGCAGCGCCATGGCGCGCGCAGCTTCCGGGAACCACTGGTCCCAGCAGATGCCGACGCCGATGCGGCCGTGTCTGGTGTCCCACACCCGGAAGCCGGTATCGCCGGGGCGGAAATAGTATTTCTCCATGTATCCGGGCCCGTCCGGGATGTGCGACTTGCGATAGACGCCGAGCAGGCTGCCGTCGGCATCCACCATCACCAGCGAGTTGTAGTATGCCGGACCCGCCTTCTCGAAGATCGAGACCGGGATCACGACGCCCAGCTCCTTTGCCAGCTTCGCCATGGCGATCACGGCCGGGCTGGAGCGCCACTCGTGCGCGCGCTTGAAGTTGGTCTCTTCCTGCGTCTTGCAGAAGTAGTGGCCTTCAAACAGCTCCGACGGCAGGATCACGTCCGCGCCCTTGGCCGCGGCTTCGCGCACCATGTCGCTCACACGCCTGATGTTCTTCTGCGCGTCGTCGGTCAGGGCCGCCTGCAGGACAGCGAGCGTGATCTTGCGGGACATGACCTGCTCCCTATTCGGCCGGCTGCTGCTGCGTGATGCAGTGGAAGGCGCCGCCGCCGGTCAGGATATGGCGCGCCGGCAGCCCGATTACAGCCCGCCCCGGGAAGAGCGGCTTCAGCGCCTCGACAGCGGCGTCAGCGGTCTTCGTCCCATAGGTCGGCACCACGACTGTCGCATTGCCGATCAGGAAATTCATGTGGCTGGCGGGCACGGGCTCGCCGTCCTCGTCCTCCACCAGCCCCGGCGAGGCAATGCGCACCACCTGAAGCAGCCGCCCGCGCGCATCGCGCTGGCCGCTCAGCGCCAGGGTGATCTCTTCCAGCCGCTCGAAGTTGGGATCGCTCCCATCCGCCGGCCGCTGGCACACGACGACGCCCGGCGCCACGAAGCGCGCAATATTGTCGACATGGCCGTCGGTGTGGTCGTTCATCAACCCGCGCTCGATCCAGATCACTTTCCGGATGCCGAGTGATTCGTTCAGGAACGCCTCGGTCGCGGCCTGGTCCATGCCGGGATTGCGGTTGGGATTGAGCAGGCATTCACGGGTGGTGAGCACCGTCCCCTCCCCGTCCCAGTCCAGCGCGCCGCCCTCCAGCACATGGCCGTCCCGCCGCGCGTCCGCGCCCGACAGCCGCACCACAACCTCGCCGACGGTGTCGTCATGCTCGAGCACATACTTGCCGCCCCAGCCGTTGAAGACGAAGCGGGTGCAGCGGTCATGGCTGGAGAAGATCGGCCCAGTGTCGCGCAGCCAGATATCGCCATAGGGCGCCTCGACGATCTCGCAGACCTCCCCGACAGCCTTTTCCGCCGACAGCATCCCCAGCGGACCGTGCACCAGAAGCTTGACCGAATCTCCCGGCTTGCCGCCCGGACCGGGCTGCGACAGGGCGCGAATCATCGCCGCCACTTCTTTCTGGGCGGGGCCGAGATTCTCCATCCACAAGTCTTCGTCGGCCGGCCAGGCCGTCCAGATTGCCGAGTGCGGGGCCCATTCCGCAGGGGGATGCAGGTTTGTCGTGCTCACGACGCCCGCTCTAGCACCGCGCCTGCCGCCCGCAAGGCTCTCGGCGCCCGTCCCCCCACGGGTTTCTTACACACAGCATTTCCGCCTCATCGCGGGGCAGGCCGTAGCGACCCCGGGCCGCATAAGGGAAAATACGTGCGCGTTTTCGCGGCAGGCGCGTGGCTTTCACGATACACTCTGCGGCGAACGCACAGGTGCGTCACCAAACCGTCGGACAGGGGGATTAATAACGCCCCGAGTTCTGGTGCATGGTGCAGAGCAGTATCGCACTGGGCGAAATCAGGGTCTCGCTTCGAGCGGGAAAATCGAGGGGTTCTCCACTATGATCACGAAAAAGCTCGCCTTCCTGGCGACAACCGCTCTGGTCGGCAACGCGTTTGCTGCGGCTGCGGCCTCTGCCCAATCCACCGGTTCCGCCGCGGTCGACGTCATCGTGGTCACCGGCGACCGGCTCCCGCAGGACGTGGGCGGTATCACCGCCGAAACGGTCGCCAAGAGCCGCACGACGGTCACCAGCGAATTCATCGATACCCAGACGGCCGGCCAGACGATCCTGCAGACGCTGAACATTGTCACGCCCGGCCTGAACTTCACCAACAACGACCCCTACGGCACATCCGGCGGCAACATCCGCCTGCACGGTTTCGACGGTAACCGCGTCGCCCTCACCTTCGACGGCATGCCGCTCAACGACTCCGGCAACTACGCCGTGTTCACCAACCAGCTTCTCGACGGCGAACTGATCTCCTCGGCGCAGGTCAACACCGGCTCGACCGACGTCGACAGCCCGACCGCGGCCTCGACCGGCGGCACGATCAACTTCAACAGCCGCACGCCTGACGACGAGTTCGGCGCATGGGCGCAGGTCTCGCAGGGCGACTTCGACTATCACCGCTTCATGGGCTTCGTGAACACGGGCGAGTTCGGCCCGTGGGGCACCAAGATGTGGGGCGCTCTCTCCTACCAGGAATACAACAAGTTCAAGGGCAAGGGCGAACTCGAGAAGGTCCAGTACAACGGCAAGATCTACCAGCCGCTCGGCGAAGGCGCTGACTTCGTCAGCGTGGCCTTCCACTACAACATGAACCGCAACAACTCCTATTTCGGTCCGAACCTTCGCACCTTCACCGCCACCGGCGGCGTAAACACGGAAGCGCAATACCTCTCCGATCCGCGCGGCTTCGAGTTCGACTTCAACACCACCTACAACCCGATCCTGACCACCACTCGCGCGGGCTTCGCGGGCGACATCGACCAGGAACCGGGCACCGGCCCCAACAACGCCAACTTCTGGCGGCTGCGGATCAACCCGTCCAACACGGCCAACATCCGCGTCCAGTCGCGCTTCGACCTTGGCAATAGCATCACCCTGACGGTCGATCCGTCCTTCCAGTACGTCCTGGCCAATGGCGGCACGCAGAACATCAACGTCTGGGAAAGCTGCAACGGCTCGTCGACCACGGGCGCGAACTCGGCCGCCAGCTGCCCCGTGCTGACCCGCCAGCTCCTCGGCACGGCGGTCCCCGGCGCTGCAACTGCCGCGCGCGACCTGAACGGCGACGGCGACGTCAACGACCTGGTCCGGGTCATGAACCCGTCCAACACCAACACGCGCCGCATCGGCGTGCTGGGTTCGCTGATCTGGAAATTCATGCCCGACCAGCTGGTTCGCGTCGGCTACACCTATGACCGCGCGCGCCACCGCCAGACCGGCGAATTCAGCTACATCAACCCAGGCATCAACACCTACGCCAACCCGTTCGGCGGCAAGGACGGCCAGGGGCTGAAGATCACCACGGCTGACAACACCAGCTTCCTGCGCAACCGTGACCGCTATTCCATCGCCATGCTGAACCAGTTCAGCGGGGAGTATCGCGGCAATTTCTTCGACAACTCCGTTGCGATCAGCCTCGGGGTGCGGGTTCCCCAGTTCGAGCGTGAACTCAACCAGTTCTGCTACTCGCAAAACGGCACGACCTTCGTGCGCTGCACCACCGAAGCGCCTGCGGTCACGCTGGCCAATGGCAACGTGCAGTTCACCGGCTCCACCGGCGCCACGGGAACGCAGTATGTCCAACCCTTTGCCCGCACACTGAAATTCGACGACGTGCTGCCGAACGTGGGCGGCAGCTACTTCTTCGGCGACAGCCAGCTCTATGTCAGCTACGCGGAATCGACCTCGCTGCCGCGTACCGACAACCTTTACCAGCCGGTCCGGAACCCGACCGCAACGACGGTGCAGACTTTCTCGCTCTCCAACGTCGATCCGGAAACCAGCAAGACGCTTGAAGGCGGTTACCGCTACAGCGGCGGTGACATTATCGCTTCACTCAGCGCCTGGCGCACCGACTTCGAGAACCGCATCGTCAACTCGTTCGACCAGGATCTCGGCGTCAGCATCGACCGCAACGTCGGCAAGGTCGAGCAGTATGGCGTGGATGCTTCCATCGGCTGGTCGCCGGTCGAGGAATTCTCGTGGTACGGCACGGTCTCGTACAACGGCAGCGAAGTGCAGAGCGATATCACGATCAACGGCACCGCCACTGGCGTCGCCCCCACTAAGGGCAAGGAAGTGGTCGAAACGCCGGAATGGTCGTGGTCTTCGCGTGTCGAGTTCAAGCCGATGACCTGGCTGCAGTTCGGCGCCCAGATCAAGTTTGTCGGCGATCGCTGGGTTACTGACGTGAACGACCAGAAGGTCGATGAGTACTCGGTTGTCGATCTCGATGCGAAAGTCAGGCTCGACGATGTAGGTTTCGAGGACTCCTACGTCTCGTTCAACGTCATCAACCTGTTCGACAAGGACTATCTCGGCAGCATCGGCTCGCAGACGAGCTCGACGGTCGGCACGGCTGGCTTTGGCACGCCGTTCGCCAACATCGGTGCGCCGCGGACCTACACCGTCACTCTGCGCACCGCCTACTAGAGGCTCGCGCAAGGTCAGCAATCAGAGGGCCGTGGCGGACACCCGCCGCGGCCCTTCTCTTTTGGCGCCACCCGTTTCCGGCATTGGCTTTTCCGTGGCGGACACCCGTACTTTCCCGCCCATGAAAGCGTTGAGCGATCTCTGGCGGCGCAGTCCCGCCCAGGCGGCGGCCCTCGTCATCGGCCTTGTCGTCCTCGTGCGCCTTGCCATGGTGATCGCGACCCCGCTGGAGATCGGCCCTGACGAGGCGCAGTACTGGCGCTGGTCGCGCACGCTCGACTTCGGCTACTACTCGAAACCCCCGCTGATCGCCTGGCTCATCGCAGCCTCCACCGCCATCTTCGGCAACGCGGAATGGGCGATCCGGTTCTTCTCGCCGATCCTCCATGGCCTCGCCGCCTTCCTGCTCTTTCTACTGGGCAAGCAGGCGTTCGACGCACGCATCGGCGCCTGGTCGGCCGCGATCTACCTGCTTATGCCCGGGGTGTTCCTGTCTTCAGCCGTGATGTCGACCGACGCCGTGCTCCTGCCGGCCTGGTCCGCCGCGATCTGGCTGCTCTGGCGCATGCGCGACCGGCCAAGCCTCATCAACGGCGCGCTTGCCGGCGCAGCCATCGGCCTCGCCATGCTGGCCAAGTACGCCGCGCTCTATCTCTATCTCGGCGCAGTCCTCGCCGCCCTGTTCGACCGCGACATGCGCAAGGCGATCCTGTCGCCCAGCGGCCTCGCCGCCCTAGCCGCTTCGGTCGTCGTGCTGGCGCCCAACCTGATCTGGAACGCCCTCAACGGTTTCGCCACGGTCAGCCACACCGCCGACAACGCCAACCTGTCCGAGGCTGGCTTCAACCCCACCCACATCGTCTCCTTCCTCGGCGACCAGATGGCGGTGTTCGGTCCGGTCACGCTCATTGCGCTTTTCCTCGGCTTTGCAATCCTCGCCGGCCGCGGCCCTGACCGCGCCATCGCCACACGCGAAATCTGGCTGCTCTGCTTCATCCTGCCGCCGCTCCTGGTGATCCTCGGCCAGGAGATCATGTCGCGCGCCCACGCCAACTGGGCCGCGACAGCCTACCCAGCCTCGTCGGTCCTCCTCGCCTCGTGGATCGGGCGCTCGTTCGGCAAGGCAAAGGTCTTCCCCGTCATCTGGACCGGCGTGATCCTCAACACGGCTATCGGCCTCATCTTCGCCGTGCTCTCGGTCGCGCCGCAACTCGGCGACGCCATCGGCGCCGACAACGCCTTCAAGCGCGTGCGAGGCTGGGAGCAGACTGCCAGAGACCTTGGCCAGCGCGCGCAGCAGCTCAACGCCACCGCACTGATGTTCGACGAACGCGAAGTCTGGCACGGCGTCGACTATTACGGCCGCAACCTCCAGGGCCTGCCGCCGGTCCGCGCCTGGCGCGTCGGAGATCACCCCCGCAGCCACGCCGAAGAAGTCGGCACGATGCAGGCAGGCGAGGATGGCCGCGTTCTCATCGCCTCGAAACATCCAGAGGATCGTCCCCGCATCCGCGCCGACTTCGACACGATCCAGGACCTCGGCTGGCTCAAGATCCCGCTTGGCCCGCGCAAGACGCTCGACCTCAAGCTCTATCTCGCCTCGGGATACCATCCGCTCCCGCGCACGGCGGAATACGAAGAGCGTTTCAGGGACGCCTACGAGGAATAGGAAGGAAGGTTCAGCGGCCGCCGCCGGCCGCCGCCGGAGGGGCATCGCGCACCACCGGAACAGCGCGCAGGCCTGGTTTCACATTGTCCTGGCCTTCGGCGACGATCAGCACCTCCCGCGGCAGGCCCGCGATCCACGTGCCGTCAACCTGTTCGTCGACAATGTCCGCCGGTGCAAAGCTGACGACGCCGCCGGCATCGAGGTAGCGCACGCCAATCCGGCCCTGCGCGTCGAGCGTCAGCAGCGCCGGGTTCACCTTGTGCGCATCGCCCTGGCCAACCTGCACCCGCAGGTCCGCGACACGGCCGACGGGGATGGAGTTGCTTGGGTTGGCGATCTCGACTTCGACGCGAAACATGCGCGTCGCCGCGTCGGCGGTCTTGGCGATGTAGCGTACACGGCCCTTGGCTTCGGCGCCGTCCGACAGGCGAAGCCGGGCAGGCGCATCCGCCCGGATCTGCGCCGCCTGGCGTTCCTGCGCGTCGGCGATCACCACCAGTGGATCCAGCTCCACCACCGTGCCGCACGAGCCGCCCGGCCCCAGGAACTCCCCGACAACCGCCATGCGCTTCTCGAACACGCCACGGAATGGCGCGCGCATCTGCGTCTTGGCGAACTCGCTACGGGCGATGTCGAGGGCGGCCTGAGATTGTTCCAGAGCCGCCTTGGCCGATTCCAGCCGCGCCGGCGCCGCCCAGCCCTTGGCCACCAATTCCTCGGACGCCTTGTAAGCCTGGTTCTTCTGGACCACGTCGGCTTCGGCTTCGCGCACGCGCGCATTCTTGCCTTGCACGTCGAGTCCGCACAGCAGCGCGCCTTTGTCGATTATGCTGCCCTCGGCGCCGGGCGCCTGGGTGATGGTGCCGCTGGTCTCGGCCTTCACCGTCACTGTGCGCGCCGCCTCGGTTCGTCCCGACAGCGAAAGGAACAGCGGACGCACCTCGGCGACAGAGCGCCGCACCACGACCTGCTGGCCGTCGCGCGCCTGGCTGACGCCCGACATCGGCTTGTCCAGCGTCGGTATGGTCTCGGCGCGGACCGTCGCGATCTGTTCGCCGGACGGCATCAGCGCGCGGATGCCGATCACGGCCGCCACCAGGGCGATTGCGCCCAGAAGGATGGTCCATATCCGCGGCAAGCCTTAACTTCCTCCTGCTTCCGGCTCCTGCCTCCCGCAGGCCCGAACCAGCCGCCCCTTATAGGCGCCTTCTTCCCTGCCCGGTATCAAAATGGCGCGCCGGGCGAGATTATGGCGCCAGCGCCGGCAGCGTTCCGGCGCACGCCATCGTGCCGCATTATCCCATGCAACCGAAGGCTAAACCCTGCTTTTAGTTGCAATTGCCGGATCGCGCCCTTAGGTCCATCCGGCGCGACAGCAGGCTCCCAGGACGGTGAGGCTCGGCCGACGCAAAGGTCGCCTGGACGCTGATATGGACGCCGCCAACAAGCCTGCCGAAAAACCCGCCCGGTCGCCCAACGCGCCGACCGAGGAAACAGTGCTGTCGGTCAAGCACTACACCGACCGCATGTTCGCCTTCCGCATCACTCGGCCGTCGGCATTCCGTTTCCGCTCCGGCGAATTCGTCATGATCGGCCTCGAAGGCCCCACCGGAAAGCCGCTGCTGCGCGCCTATTCGATAGCCAGCCCGAGTTGGGACGAGGAACTCGAATTCTTCTCCATCAAGGTTCCTGACGGCCCGCTCACGTCGAAACTGCAGCTCATCAAGCCTGGCGACAAGGTGCTGCTCGGCCGCAAGTCCACCGGTACGCTGGTCCACGACGCGCTGACTCCAGGCAAGCGTCTCTACCTCTTTTCCACCGGCACAGGCATCGCTCCATTCGCCTCCGTGATCCGGGATCCCGAAACCTATGAACGATTCGAGCAGGTAATCCTCACTCACACCTGCCGGGAAGTCGGCGAGCTGAAATACGGCCAGGACCTGGTCGAGAACCTGCGCGACGATCCCCTTGTCAGCGAGCACCACGCCAAGCTGACACACTACACCACAGTCACGCGCGAGCCCTGGCCCAACCAGAACCGCATCACGACCTGCATCGAGACCGGCCTCCTGTTCTCCGACCTCGAAGTCCCGCCCTTTAACCCCGCCGTCGACCGCGTGATGATCTGCGGCTCGATGGACATGATCAACGACATCAAGGCGCTGTGCGAAAAAGCCGGGCTCAAGGAAGGCTCCAACGCCACCCCGGCCGAGTTCGTGATCGAGAAGGCATTCGTCGGCTAAGGGGCTGGCTTCTGCTTTTTCAGCCGCGTCTCGCACACTGGTTCAAATTTGCAGAAGTCCGGCCATCTTTCGCTGTCCCGCCAATAGGCGACGAGGCCCAGCTTCTCGACATGCTTCCAGAATTCCGGCGTCTCTCGCAGGTCCGGCGCTCGGGCGTCATAGAGGCTCTCGGGTGCAACGCGAAACATCGGCGGAGCTGACGGAAGCAGCTTCGCCGTCTCTGCGCCCCTGAAGCTCCGGTTCAGCATGTCGACTGCGAACATGAACTGGCCGTCGCTGTTCCTTGCCATCGCTGCGACATCCCCGGCTTTTGGCGGAGACCCCTCTCCCAGCCGCCAGTCGAAATACTCGCCCGCCGTCTCGCCAAGACTTTCGACAATGGCATCGACAAGCCCCGGATTTGCAAACGCCACTTTGGTGGCGGCCGCCATGTCGCCCACCTCAATCAATGCCTCGAACAGCTCGGTCATGTAGAACGGGTCATCTGGATACATCTCGAATTGCCTCTGCGCCGCCGAGCGCCAGCATTCAGTGTCGCCCAACAGGCTGCACACAGTTGAGAGCTGGTTGAGCGTGCGTGCATCCAGCGGATTCAGCCGCTCCGACCGCAGCAGGATCTCCCGGGCTTGCTCGAGATGTCCGGTCCAGATCAGCGCGATATAGGGATGGAAACCCTCATGCTTGAGGGCTTCATCCGCGAATCTGGCGGCTTCGTCCCAGTCGCGGAGGACAGCTGCGGCATCCGACTTTGTGACCCACGCTTCGGCGATCGTCGGATCGATGGCGAGCGCACGATCTGCAGCTTCAACTGCGTCCTTGAATGTCTCCACGGTCGGCGGATCGATGGCTGTCCGGTAGCTGATCTGGATGAGCCTGTTCCGGCCCAGCGCGCTCCACGCCTCTGCGAACCTCGGATCGCGCTCGACGGCCCGCAGGAACAGGTCGCTCTGATCGCTGATCACCGATCCGGCCACTCCCGACGCAAGTTCTCCCCGTCGGCCTTCCTGGTACAGCCGGTAGGCTTCCGGATCGACCTGCCGCGGCGGCGGCGCCTGAAGCTGAACCTGCGCCGTCCGCGCCACCCGGATCGCGATGTCTCGCTGGAGCGCGAAAATCTGATCATCCGGCCGCTCGAAGGGCTTGGCCCAGATCTGCTTGCCCGACGGCGCCGACACCAGCTGGGCCTGCACCCGCACCGATTCATCCAACCGGCGCACGGAACCCGTCAACACCAGCGTGGCGCCCAACTCCTTGTTGGCGTTCGCGGGCGTCGCCCGGTCGCCGGTCAGGGCGAAGGACGACGAGCGCGCCACGACTTCGATGCCGGCGATCTTGCTCAGCTCCGAGATCAGCTCATCGGCGACGCCTTCGGCGAAATAGGGTTCCGTATCGCCGAGATTGTCGAACCGCAGCACGGCGATGCGCGTCGGCCCTGCCGGTGCGGCCCGCGGCGCCAGCATGGCCGCGCCCGCCCATGCAATCAGTCCGGCCGCCACGACGCCGGCGGCAATCAGCACCGGAACGCGCCACTGTCTCGCAACCGGCTTTGACGGCGGCGGCTCAACCGCGGCGACCCGCAGCTCTGCGTCGGGCGCTAGCTGCGAGATGGCGGAAACGAGATCGTGTACGGGACTCGCATCGCCCTCGCGCCACGGCGTGAAGTCGATCACCTGGAATTGTCGGAAGCCCAGCGGGGCAACCGAACCGTCGATCGAGATCGGCGCCAGCCGGCCTGAGTCGCGGCCGACACCGGCCTCGTCCGCCACCCAGTGCGACCCGACCGAATGCCTCGACCAGACCACCAGCACGGCCTTGGCCGAGTTCAGCTCGGCCTCGGTGGTTTCCAGGTAGCGCGCACCCGCCGCCAGCCGCCGATCCCACCAGCACGACAGCCCTGCCGCCTCGAGCTGGCCCGCCAGGCGCTCGACTTCCGCACGGTCTTCTCGCGCATAGGAAATGAAGATGTCGGCCATGCCCTGCGACCCCGGAAGCGCAACCCTAGTGTACCGCACAAGGCTCTGTCACGCGGATGCTGCCGATTCGCGGAAATGGGCCGGATCCCGCCGTCGGGTCATCCCTTCATCTTCCCTCCGAAATGCGCCAGAACACCTCCCAAGAAGCCGCCAGAACACGACCGCACTGAGGGAGCCCCCATGTCCGAGGATCGCGTCTACCCTGTGCCGCCCGAATTCGCGGCCAAGGCGCTGGTGAACTCCCAGAAGTACGAGGAGATGTACGCGGCCTCCGTCGGCGATCCCGACGGCTTCTGGCGCGAGCATGGCAAGCGCCTGCGCTGGATCCGCCACTACGCCAAGGTCAAGAACGTCAACTGGGACATCGCAAAGACCAACGATCCCAACGACCTGTACGTCAAATGGTTCGAGGACGGGACGCTCAACGTCTCGGCAAACTGCATCGACCGCCACCTGCCGCAGAAGGCCGACGCCACCGCGATCCTGTTCGAAGGCGACGACCCATCTGTATCCCGCCACGTCACCTATGCCGAACTCTATTCGGAGGTCTGCCGCTTCGCCAACGTGCTGAAGGCGCAGGGCGTCAGGAAGGGCGACCGCGTCACCATCTACATGCCGATGATCCCCGAGGCAGCCTATGCAATGCTCGCCTGCTCCCGCATCGGCGCCGTCCACTCCGTAGTGTTCGGCGGATTCTCGCCGGATTCCCTCGCCGGCCGGATCGAGGATTGCGCGTCGAACTGCGTGGTCACTGCCGATGAAGGCCTGCGCGGCGGCAAGCCGATCCCGCTCAAGGCAAATGTCGACGACGCCCTGGACAAGCTGGGGTCGAGATCCACCGTTGAGTCCGTGATCGTGATCAAGCGCACCGGCGCGACCATCAGGATGGCGCCCGGTCGCGACCATTACTATTCCGTGCTCGCCAAGGACGTTTCCGACGAATGCGAGCCCGAGGAGATGAGCGCAGAAGACCCGCTGTTCATCCTTTATACGTCGGGCTCCACCGGAAAGCCGAAAGGCGTGCTGCACACCACCGGCGGCTACCTCGTCTGGGCCTCGATGACCCACGAGATCGTCTTTGACTACAGGCCCGGCGAAGTCTTCTGGTGCACCGCCGATGTCGGCTGGGTCACGGGTCATTCCTATGTCGTCTACGGGCCTCTCGCGAACGGGGCCACGACCTTGATGTTCGAAGGCATCCCCACCTGGCCCGACGCTTCCCGCTTCTGGAAGACGATCGACAAGCACAAGGTGAACATCTTCTACACCGCCCCCACCGCCCTGCGCGCTCTCATGGGCGCCGGCGACCAGTTTGTTACAGGCTCATCGCGCAAGTCGCTGCGCCTGATGGGCTCCGTCGGCGAGCCGATCAATCCGGAAGCATGGGAATGGTACTACCGCGTCGTCGGCGAAACACGCTGCCCCATCGTCGACACTTGGTGGCAGACCGAAACCGGCGCCACACTGATGACGCCCCTGCCGGGAGCGCATGCGTTGAAGCCGGGCTCCGCCGCAAAACCCTTCTTCTCGATCCGTCCGCAACTCGTGGACGACAAGGGGGCCGTTCTCGAAGGCGCCGCCGCCGGCAACCTCTGCATTCTCGACTCATGGCCCGGCCAGATGCGCACCGTCTATGGCGACCATGCGCGCTTTGTCGACACCTACTTCCGCACCTATCCCGGCAAGTACTTCACAGGGGATGGCTGCCGCCGTGACGCCGACGGCTATTACTGGATCACCGGCCGCGTCGACGACGTCATCAACGTCTCTGGCCACCGCCTCGGCACGGCCGAAGTCGAGAGCGCACTTGTCTCGCATCCGAAAGTGGCTGAATCCGCCGTCGTCGGCTACCCGCACGCGATCAAGGGCCAGGGCATCTACGCCTATGTATCCCTGATGGCG
The DNA here is from genome assembly GCA_963718145.1 of uncultured Alphaproteobacteria bacterium. Lineage (GTDB taxonomy): Bacteria > Pseudomonadota > Alphaproteobacteria > Caulobacterales > Hyphomonadaceae > UBA7672. Next base: position 602,785 of record CAVQYJ010000023.1, read on the forward strand.
GACGTACCGCCGAGCGACGATCTCAGGAAGGAACTGGTCAACTGGGTGCGCAAGGAGATCGGCCCGATCGCTTCGCCTGACCTGATCCAGTTCGCGCCGGGCCTGCCCAAGACGCGCTCCGGCAAGATCATGCGCCGCATCCTGCGCAAGATTGCGGAGAATGATTTCTCAAATCTTGGAGATACCTCTACCCTTGCCGACCCAGCCGTGGTGCAAGACCTCGTGAACAATCGGGCTAACAAATAGACGCACTGTTGGGGCTGCGTTGTGACACGTGAAACAGGTGATCTCGTCGACTGGCTCGACGACCGCGGCTTTGGATTCATCCAGCGCCCGGGCGGCGCAGGGAAAATCTATGTTCACATGAAGTCGATCGGCAAGAGCACCGACCGGCCCAGGCGTGGCGACCGCATCGAGTACACCGTCTCCACCGGCCGCGACGGACGGCCCGTCGCCATCGACGCCGCGATTCTCGGCGCGCCGCCCAGGCCGCCGCCGCCGCACCGCCTCCGCCTGCCCTGCTGACTGTGCTCGGCGTCTCCACGCGTGTGATCGGCTCGGCAGTGATCCTGGCATTCCTGTCGGCCAACGTCTTCCTGCATCGCCTGCCAGCGTGGGTGGCGGCGCTCTATCTCGTCGCCGGCATCGGCTCCTTCCTGCTCTACCGGAGCGACAAGCGTGCGTCCGTGGAAGGCGGCTGGCGCAAGCCCGAACTGCGCTTGCATCTCGTCGATCTGATCTTCGGGATTGTCGGCGGGCTCTTCGCCCAGCACGTGCTGCGCCACAAGACCTACAAGGCGACCTTCGTGACTGAAACCGCGCTGATCACCGTCGTGCACATCCTGATGCTCGGTTTCATTCTCTTCGGTGTCTATGCGCCCGGTCCTGTCGGCGACTATTTCCGGAACTTCTCGATACCGGGGTAAGGAGCGATCCGCGCAGCAGATGATTTGGCCGGGAGGGCCAAGTCACTCGACGGCGGGCGATCGCCTTTTCAGACTGCTATGTCCAGGTCATCGAGGTTGAAGTCGTCGATCCCGACATCTGCATTCGCCGCCGCAGCGCCAGGCCGAGCATGACGCGCGATCGCCTCGAACAGCGTCTCGCGCACGATCGGCTTGGCGACATGGTCGTCTGCGCCGGCTTCCTTTGCCTCGGCCACATGCTCGTCCGTGGCGTTGGCGGAGACGGCAAGGATCGGCGTGCGCGGCCGGTTGTTGGTCTTCTCCCACTCGCGGATCACACGTGTGGCGGCAAGGCCGCCCATGATGGGCATCTGCAGGTCCATCAGCACGAGATCGAACCGCGAGGTCGAGAATTTCTCGACTGCTTCCCTGCCATTCTCCGCGAACGTGATCTTCAGCCCGCTCTGCGCCAGCAGCAGCTCCACCACGCGGCGGTTCATCGGATTGTCTTCGGCGACCAGCAATTGCAGGTTCTCGATCTGCGTCTCGGTGTCGAAATCCTCCACCGCCACCGCAGTGATCGCGCCCAGAGCCGCGATGCGGTCGCGCGAGATCGGCACGGTGACTTCGAACGTCGATCCCTCGCCTTCCTTCGATGTCGCGGTCACACGCCCCTGCATCAGCTGGACCAGGCGCTTCACGATCGACAGGCCCAGGCCCAGGCCGCCGAACTTGCGCGATGAGGACGAGACATCCGCCTGCTCGAACCGCTCGAATATCCGCTCCGCGACCTCCTCCGAGAAGCCGACGCCTGTATCGGTGATTGTCAGCTTCAGCGCGGTCCTGCCGTCGGCAGGCTCCTCGATCGCCGCCGAGACGCTGATCTCGCCTTCCTCGGTGAACTTGACGGCGTTGTTCAGGAGGTTGCCCAACACTTGGCCGATGCGCACCGGGTCGCCACGGAAGACCCCATCGCATGTCGCCGAAATGAACGTGTCGAAGCGCAGCCCCTTGGCCTCGGCGCGCGTGCGCCCCGCCTCGCAGGTCTGCCGGATCGCCTCCTCCAGCTCGAATGGACGCACGTCGAACTGGATCTCGTCCCCTTCCAGGCGCGAGAATTCGACCAGGTCGTCCATCACGCGCAGCAGCGTGCGTCCCGACGTGCCGATGAGGCGCACCATTTCACCCTGGCGCTCGTCCAGTTGCGTTCGCGCCAGCACTTCCGAAACAGCCAGCACGCCGTTCAGGGGCGTGCGGATCTCGTGGCTCATGTTCGACAGGAAGTCCGACTTTGCGGCCGCGGCGACCAGGGCGCGCTGCTCAGCCTCCATCGCCTTCAGCTCCATCAGCTTGCGGGCGGTGATGTCCTGGATCACGGCGAATGCCCGCGCCGGCGAGCCCTTCACCGTCTTGAGGATGCGGATGGCTGAGGAGTGCCAGATCTCGCGCCCGTCGCCGAGCTGCACGCGGTATTCGGCGGTGTAGGCCGGTCCGCCGGCAAGGTGCGCGCGCCACTTGCTCGCCATCATCTCGCGATCGCTGGGATGCACGTAGCTGTCGGAGCCGGTGATCGAATCGAAGGTGGGTTTGTGGGGGAAGAAATGCTTCCAGTCGCCTTCGAGATAGATTTCACGCAGTTCGAAATCGAGCTCCCAGATCATCATCTGGGTGATGCTCATCCCGAACGACATGCGCTCCTTCGAGCTTTCGACCTCGTGCTGGGCATTGACGATTTCGGAAACATCCTCGTGCGTGATCACCACGCCGCCGATCTCGCCGTCGCCGAAGCGCCAGGGCGCGCACGACCATTTCAGCCAACCGGTCCGGCCCTCGCTCTTTTCATACGGGTCACGGTCGTTGCGCAGCGTGTCGCCGCGCAGCACCTGCCGATGCACCGAGCGCCACTTCTCCGGCATCCGCGGAAGGATATCGTAGATGACGCGGCCCAGCAGGGTCTCTTCAGGCTGGCGGCGCTCCTCGATCCAGCCCTTGCTGGCCATCATCAGGCGCATGTCCTTGTCGTACATCGCGATCGGCATCGGCGCCGCCTGCACGAACCGCCGCACCGTCGAGTCCGCATTCATCGCCGCATGCAGCGCCGCATGCGCCTCGGTCTTGTCGACCACCACGCCGTGCATCGCCTCCACCTGGCCGCGCGCATCGATCGAGGGCGCGCCTGCGACCTGGATAACGCGGGTCGCGCCGTCTGGCCGCAGCATCCGGAACGTCAGCTTGATCGGCTGGCGCTTGTCGAAAGCCTCGCGCGCCACAATGGTTGCGGCGTTGCGCTCGGCCGGATCGATCATCTCGATGAAATCCGTCATCACCAACGGAGGCGCCGCGGGATCGAGGCCAAGAATGCGGGATGCGCCCGGCGAGCATTGCAGCTTGAAGTCGCGTCCGGCGCGCCAGTGGCCGATGTCGCCGACCTGCTCCACCGCATCGCGCGCCGTTGCGGTCTCCAGCCGCTCGCGCTCCAGCGTGTCCTGCCGCGTCACGTCGCGGCCGACAAACGAGATCAGGCCTTGCGGCCCCAGCCAGGACAGCTCGGTGTCGACCAGCTTCAGCTCATTGCCGATCCGGAAGCGCAGTTGCATTGAGCGCAGCGGCGTCTTCTCGTTGAGATTGCGCAACGCGTCGCGGCATGCCTCGCGGCGATCCTGCTCGATGTGGGAAATGATGGAGGCGTCATGCGCTCCGCCCGCAGGTCCCGTCAGCCGGCGATAGGCGATGTTGGCGCGGACGACGCGGCCTTCCTGGTCGATCAGCGCAAACGCTTCGGCGACCGAGTTGAGGAAATGTTCGACCGCGCTGGCAAAGCTGGTCTCGATCACCTCGGGAGGCGATGCAGATCCCAACGGAAGTGGAGCGGACGTCATGCCTGGCGCCGATGAAGAGGATAACCCCGCTCCATCTCGCGTGAGAACGGTTAACAAACCTCCTAGGATCCTTGGGCCGAAGTCGAGAATCGCTCGCAGAATTCCCAAGGATTCAGGGCGATTCAGCCTTAACTTATGGAAGCCGCAGGGCCTGCCGGGCGGTTTCGATGCGAGCCATATGGGTCCGGAACGGCCCCCAGTCGTCGGCCCGGGCGATCGCCGACCAGATCTCCTCGACCTCCTCGATCAGCAGGGAGGCCGGGCCGGCGCCGGAGAAATAGGGATGCGCCAAACGCTCCGGACGCTCTGGCTGATGACCCAGCAGTGCTGCTCTGACCGGCTCGAACTCCGGCTCGCGATACATCCGGGCCAGCGCGCCATTGTCCGCCCTGCCCTCACTCGCCGGCCCGCCGAACCAGTCGAAGAAAACGTCCGGCCACGGCGCCCGCGTGGCGCCCATCCAGGTGAACAATCCTTTCAGCAGGCCGAGGTCCGCCTCCTCGCTCGCAGGCTTGAGGCCAAGCACGCCCAGCATTCTGCGCCGGAAGGCAGCGCGATAGAGCGGCTCATATTCCTCCAGCGCCTTCTCCAGTGGCTCGACCGCCGCAACCAGGGTCAGGCACGAGGCGAACTGGCTGAGATTCCACAGGCCCGCTGAGGGCTGGCGTCCGAAGGCATAAAGGCCTTGTTCGTCGAAATACGCCGCCGTGAAGCTGGGATCGGAATACGGCAGGAAGCGCCACGGGCCATAGTCAAAGCTCTCACCCGTCACCACCATGTTGTCGGTGTTGAGCACGCCATGCACGAACCCCGCAGACATCCACGACGCCGTCAGCTCCGCCGTCGCCGCCACGACCGCGCGCAGAAGGTCAACCGCGGCGAGGTCGATGCTCGCGGAGGATACATGCGGGTAGTAGTGACGGTTGCAGTATTCGACCAGCAGGCCGACCGCCTGGGCATCGCCCTGATACGCCTGCCGCTGGAATGTCCCGAACCGCATATGGCTGTGCGATAGCCGCACCAGCACAGACGAGCGCGTGGGCGATGGTTCGTCCTGCCGATGCAACGGTTCGCCGGTCTCGACCAGGGAGAACGCCTTTGATGTGGAAACCCCCAGCGCCTCCAGCAACGACGCGGCCATGATCTCGCGCACGCCGCCCTTCAACGTCAGCCGCCCGTCGCCCGACCGCGACCATGGGGTCTGCCCCGATCCCTTGGTCCCGAGGTCGAGCAGCCGCCCGTCGCCATCGCGAAGCTGCGCGAACAGGAAACCGCGTCCGTCGCCGATCTGCGGGTTGTAAACCTGGAACTGGTGTCCGTGATAGGCCTGCGCCAGCGGCTTCTCGAGCGATCCCTGCAGCGGTTCGAACTTTCCGAAATGGGCTACCCACTCTGCATCACTGAGGCTTCCAAGCCCAACCTCCTCTGCCCAGCGCTGGTTGCGCCAGCGCAGCGCGTGTTGCGGAAATGACGCCGGCTCCACGGGCGCGTGAAACCGCCCGTCGAGTTCAAGGATCGCGCGTTCGGGTCGGTAAGCCGCCATGCTCTCCATCTAGGCCGCGACAACGCTCCGGTACAAGCTCGCACTCTGGCGTGTCGCAGGCCATGGACAGAGCTATTTCCCGGGCAACAGGACGACCGGAATTCTCACCGACCGCGCCGGTCCGCGTTCGTCGCCGTCGTCGCTGACCAGCTCAGGCATGTCCTCACTCAGGATCAGCTCGGCATGGGTCTCCTTGCTGACCATGAACTCCAGCACCGCCCTGAACTGCACCTGCCCTGGGTCGGTCCAGCTCCGGTCTCCTGCCTGCATCGCCGGCGAATGGACGAGCACCTTCCCGCCGCTCACCAGCTCGGCCACGAACTGCCCTTCGAAGAACCAGTTGTTGATCGCTTCGCCTTCCGCGACCAGCGGGCTTGTCACGCGCGCATTGGCAAGCGGCGCTTTCACCGTGATCTCACCTGCAGGCGCAGGCTTGTATTTGGCGGCGTCCGCAGGATCGACGATCGCAACTTCCGGCGTCTCCGGCGGCTTCTGGGGCGTGCAGGCGGCAAGCATTAGGCAGATGAACGCGGAAGTCCTGAGCATGGTCTGACCCTTCATGCGGCGAGCAAGGCTGCGCGCGCCGGCGCCCTGTTGCAAGCGCCAGCGATCAGCGCAACGACGCGAATTCCCGTCCGGCTGCCAAAATCCCGCCCGAATCTTGCGTCAGACGATCACGTGTCGGGGGACACCTCCCTCGAAACTACGGAGCCACTGATGAGGCGAACGAACTTGCCAAGTTCGCCCCTGGCGCACCCAGGGGCGGTCAGCCGCCCTGGGCTTTGGCCAAATTTGGCCGGCTCCAGAAGCGTCTGACCTCGCACAACTGAACCGGCAAACGCGCGTCCCCTGGGATGCGCTTCGCCACGCCTGATCTCTCGCCTTCCGGCGCGTGCGCAGGCGCATGTTTGCAAGGAGACGCGGCCATGGTCGCGCAAATCTTCACGCGCGCGCCTCATCGGGCGCGCACCGCAACGCCTCTCCTGGCGTTCATCGCCGGCGAATTCGCCGACGCGATCGCGATGGCATGGCCCGCGCCGCATGGTGAATTCTTCGCCATGCCCTCTGCGCGCCGTCACGCCGCCGCCATCGCGCTCGCCGGTCTCGCCCGCCGGGAAATGGCGCCCGGTGAACTGCGCCGCCTGGTCGAGTTCGGCCGCGACGCCGTCGTCGCCGAAGCCATCGCCGGCGATCTCGCCCAGGGCCTGATGCGCGCTCTTGCCAAGGCAGGCGAGACGCTGTGGGCGGCGCGTGACTATCGCGTCTTCCTCGGCCTGCTGGCCGAGCCGATGGCCAACGAAGTGCTCCGTCACCTCGACAGCGTGCGCCCGGCCGCCTTTGCGCCGATCGCCGCACTGCCCGCGGCCCTGCGCATGGCCACCATCGTCCGCATCCTGCCCTCCGAGGCGGCTGCGGCCGAACTCGGCCGTGCGTTTGCCCTCGCGGTTCGTATGCGCCAGCCTGACGCAGGTGCGCGCATCGCTCGCCGCTGGGGCGCCGGAGGCGACACCGCCGCCGTGTTCCGGCGCGCGCAGGAAGACCTGACGCCGGACAGTTTCCGCCCCGCGGATCCTGCCCCGGCGCTGGCCCACCCCTTCGCGCGCGTGACCAGCCGGAAAATCCTCGACCAGGTCGCGCTCGAATTCCGCAACTGCCTCGCGGAACACGCGATCCGCATCGCGGAAGGCCGCATGGCGGTCTATGTCTGGCGCGGCGAGACCGCAGCCGCGGTCGCCCTCAACTGGGACGCCGCCGGCTGGCGCCTGTCGGAAGCGAAAGCGCCCGACAATATCGACCTCGAGGAAGCGGAGCTGCGCGAGCTGGTGCGCGTCCTCGAAAGCCGTGGCGTGCGTACCGGCCCATCGGTGCAGTCGCTCAACAGCCGACTCGACGACTATGCGAGCGGGACGAGCTATTGCCACCCGCTGGGCCCCAGCTTCATCGAACAGCTCGCCCTCGGCGACCTGTGGAGCTGAGACACGGTAAGTGAGGCGGGCAGGAAGTGTTCCGCGCCGGGTCACCCGGCGCGGAACATGACTGTTCGCAGGCCTTGACTAGAAGCGCACGCCGCCGCTGACGATCTTGCGGAACAGCACGGGATCGATAGGGACATAGGCCTTCTGTTCGGCGTCCGCGAAATACAGCGGGTCCGAAGTGTTCATCGGGTCGAACCCGTCCTTCACGAGATCGACCTTCCGGTATTTCAGCGTTCCCGTCGTCTCCACCTCGCCCTGCAGGCGCAGGAAAACCGGCCGCGCATAGGCAGGCAACGTTGCCGCCAGGTGCGCATAGAGAACGTCGACCGCAATCCCGGCCGGCGTGATCGCCGCCATGCCTGCTCGCCCGTCATATCCCGGGACCGCCACGCCAAAGACCACCGCGTGCTTCACGCCTGGCACGCCCGAGATCGCGATCTCGACCTCGCCGGTCGAGACATTCTCCCCCTTCCACCGGAAGGTGTCGCCGACGCGGTCGACGAAATAGATATAACCGTCGCGATCCTTCTTCATCAGATCACCCGTGCGGAACCACAGGTCGCCCTTGACGAACACATCACGCAGCAACTTCTTCTTGGATTGCGCCTCGTCGTTGTAACCGTCGAAGCGCTGCCGTGGTTCGCCGGTGATGGGTCCGATCGCCTCGCCCGCCTCGTCCGGCGCCGCCTCGATGCACAGCCCGTCAGGTCCGCGCACCGGCTGCTCCGTCTCGACGTCGAACTTCACCAGGCGCGCCTTGAGCCTCGACCTCAACAGCGGCGGGGCCCGGCCCACGGCGCCGATCTTTCCGTCGAGGTTGAAGAAGTTCACATTGCCTTCGGTCGAGCCGTAGAACTCCACCAGCTTCTTGATCCCCGTTCGCTCCACGAACTGGGCCCACACATCGGCGCGCAGACCGTTGCCGAATCCCTTGGTGATCGTGTGGCTGCGCTCCAGCGCCGTCGGCGGCTGGTTCATCAGGTAGCGGCCGAGTTCGCCGATGTAGACCAGCATGGTCGCCCGGTTGTCGATCGCTTCCTGCCAGAAGTGAGTGGCCGAGAATTTCCGCCGCAGCACGATCGCCGCGCCCGCATTCATTGCCGTTCCCACGCCGCACATGCCGCCGGTCGCGTGATAGAGCGGCAGGGTCAGGAAGATGCGGTCGTCCGGCTTGGCGTCGGTCGCATCGTAGAACACGCGCATCAGACCGCGCGCACGCACATTGGTGATCTTCGCCGCCTTCGGCAGTCCTGTCGTGCCGGACGTGTAGATGTAGAGCGCCACATCCCCGCCCTTCACACCCTTGCGGATCGACTTGTCCGGCCGCTCGCGCGAGGCGCGGCCGAGCGCGTCATCCATTGGCGTGCAGCCGGGCGCTTCCCCGCCCAGCACGAACGCCCCAAGGTCGAGCGGTGTTACGGCCGCCGCGGACGCCCACTGCTCCGCCAGCTCCGGGTTGAGCACGATCGCCCGGCAGTTCACCACCTTGATGCAGTGCGACAACCCCTGGCCCGTCAGGTTGTAGTTGATCAGCGCAGTCTTCACGGCGATCTTGGCCATGCCCGCCCAGAAGGCGATGTAGTCCGGCCGGTTCTCCATGAACAGCGCGACGCAATCCCCGGGCTTGAGGCCAACGCTGAGCCCCCAATGCGCGGCCTGGTTCGCTCGCGCCTCGAACGCCGCATAACTGGTGTCACGACCCTCGAACGAGATGAAGGTGCGCGTGAGGTTCGGATCGACGGCCTGCTCGATGGCGTCCGCAATCGTCTCCTCCGCCTCAGGATCGAACTTCGAGATCGCGCCGATGATCCGGATGTACCCGGTGACATAGGTCCAGTCGCTCTTGATGCGGTCGAGGAGGTTCATTGGGGCGCAGGACCAGGGACAAGGGGTGGATTCAGGTCTAGCAGCCTGCGATTAAGCCCGCGTTGACGAAGCGCCCGATGCCGGGACGCCGCAAGGACTTGGCCGGCCTGCCGCAATGCGCCGCCCCAGATTTTGGTCGGGTAAGCGCCTCAGGGGCCGCCCGCCGCGCGACCCCGGGCTTGCAACCGGGACCCGCAGCGGGTGGGATGCACCAAACCCGGAGCACATCATGCGCCTCATCCTTGCCGCCGCTGTCCTCGCAGTCGCCGCCTGCACCACGGCCCCCGCCGCGGCGCCGCCCAACAACTCTCCGATCCAGATGAACCGCGACGCCGCCACAACGCGCGGACCCGTCCGCAACCTCGCAGCCCAGCCCGGCGAAGAAATCGTCACCATCCGCTACTGGAAGATAAGGAAGGGCGGCTACCCGCAATTCCTGGCAGCGTCCCAGCGCGGCATCTGGCCGTTCTTCGAGAAGATCGGCGCGCGCATCCTCGGCATGTGGCTGGTGATCCCGCCGCCCGACGGCAAGCCAGCCTCGCCCGACTATGACGAGGTCTATCTGACCACCCGCTATGCCAGCCTCGACCACTGGGCCGCCACGCGCGACGCCGCCGCCATGGGCGGCGACGGCCCCGACTATGCCGAACTGCAGAAAGCCCTCGCCGTCCGCCAGTCGCTTACCCTCGAAACGAAAGTCACGTTCCTCAAGGGCGCGACCGGCCCACTCGGCCCCGTCTTCATGCCGGGTACAGGAGAGAAGTTCGCGCCGCTGCCCTAGCGCCGCGCGCACGCCTCAGGCTTGATCTCCACCCGCGTGAAGCGCACCTCGATCGGGCCGATATTGGTGATCGCGTGCGGCCCCTCCGGCGCCGTCCACACGGCGCGGTACCCCGCCGTTGGCGCGATTTCCTTGCTCGATGTCTCGATGAACCTGCCGTTCGCGAAGCGATAATCCTTGTAGAGGAACTTCGCCCCGCCCTTGCCGCCCGTCTCGCCCATGATGACGCTGGGCAGCGCATGGACGTGGATCGGCTCGATCGCCCCCGGCGGCAGCACGATTTCCAGCACGCGCACATGCTCGTCCTCGAACTGTACCCGGTGCGAAAAGGGCGCTGCCGCCACCGCGTCGTACGGGCTGCTCTCAGGATCGCACAGCATCTCCGCACTCGTCCCCTGCGCCGACGCCGAAGCGCTCGCCAGGACCGCCAGACCCAAAGCCAGCACGCGCATGGGCGCCTCCTCTTGCCTGTCCGATCAAACGCTTCAGCGACCCTGACTGCAAGCCCACTTGACCGCGCCCGCATCCCGTGAATTTAGCCTCGTCCATGGTCGCTCCAACCTTCCGCTACGCTTCCCAGGCCGACGTCCCCGCGCTCGTCGACCTGATCGAGCGCGCCTATCGCGGGCCCGAAACTGCCGGCACATGGGTATCAGAAGCGCATCTCCTGAAGGGTCCTCGCACCCATGCTGCGGAAATCGCGGCGCTAATCGCGCGAACGGACTCGCGCTTCCTGGTCGCCGACCTCGACGGCAAGCTCGCAGGCTGCTGCCTCCTGCAGAGTCTCGGCTCGCCGCCGCCCGCTGCCGGTGAAACCCGGCCCGGCTTTTTCGAGACGTTCTCCGTCGCCGACGATCGGCTGGACGCGCGCCCCGCGCCGCGCACGGCTGACGCAAGCGGCGCCTATTTCGGCATGTTCGCCATCAACCCCGCGATCCACTCCTCCGGCCTCGGCAAGGGCGTGCTGGCCGAAGCCGAGCGCCGCGTGCGCGACCTCTGGAACGCGAAGGCGATGGTGATGACGGTCATCAGCCTCCGCACCGAACTGATCGGCTATTACGAGCGCCGCGGCTACGCTCTCACCGGCCACCGCCACCCCTTCCCCTTCACCGACACCACCGGCGAAATCACCCGCGATTTCGACCTGGTCGAGATGAAGAAGAGGCTGGACTAACCCCGGCCGGATGACGATGCTCTCGCCATCGTCAGGAAGGGGATACCGATGATTAGCCGCCGAACCGTCGCTTCCATCTTGCTTGCCTCCGCCTGCGTCATCGCAGCGCCGCCGGCCAGGGCCGACGTCGCGTTCTGGGAGAAGGTCGAGAACTGGCTCATCGGCGGCGACGACACGTTCGAGGGAACCAGCCGGGCAGCCGACAGCATCCAGAAGGCCGACTACCAGCAGGCCGAGCGCATCAAGGTCATTTCCGAAATCGACGATCTCAATGACCTGCTGGACCGCGTGCTGTCGTCCAAGGTCGGGATGCTGGACGCCATGGAGTCCTATCTCGATCGCGCCAGCCAACCGGGGACGTTTTCCAACGGTAGCCGCCAGAGCCTCTGGGACAACGTCAAGCCCGAGGTCACCCGGCTCATCGGGCTTGTAAAGGATGTGCAGGCCATGCTCTACAACTCGACCTACCTGAAACTGCGCATCGATCCGCAGACGCGAAGCGGCCTCAACAGGGTCATGGCTGAGCGCGAAGACCTTCTGGGAAAGACCCAGTCCCTGCCGCCTCCGCGCACAAAGGAAGAGCTCGCCGCTCTCGGCAAGGTCATCGCCCGACATCGTGATCTTCGCGATCGGACGGAAGCGCTCCAGAGATCCCTGTTCGAGGCCCGCAATCGCCTCTCGGCAGTCTAGCCGGCCGGATGCCCCGCTACGCCGCCCTCCTGCGCGCCGTGAATGTCGGCGGCCGGAAAGTCACGATGGCGGAACTGAAAATCGCGGCCGCGAAACTCGGCTACGAAAACGCGCGTACACTCGTCGCCTCCGGCAATCTCGTCTTCGAGACGAGGAAGACCGCCCCCGCCAAACTCGAAGCGACGCTGGAAGCCGCAATTGAGCAAACGTTCGGCCTCGTCTCCGAAGTCATGATCCGCGACCCCGTGGAATGGGCCGCCATCCTCAAGGCCAATCCCTTCCCGAAGAAAGCGAAAGACGACCCCGCCCACATGGTCTGCGTCATCTGCAAGGAGGCGCCCGACGCCTCGCTGCTGGCGGCCTACCTCAAATCCTTCCGCGAGAAGTACGACAAAGGCGAACAGCTCAAGGTCACGGGCCGCGAAATCTATGTCGACTATGGCGACTCAATCGGCCAGTCCAAGCTGATCCTTCCGAAAAAAGTTTGCACCGGCACCGCCCGCAACTGGAACACCATGCTGAAGCTCGGCGAGATGTTGACGGATTGAGCACCGCTAGGAAGCGCACTCGCACCATGTTATAACATGCCGTCACTATGTGGAGTGCGTCATGACCCGTCTCAAAATCCGGCAAATCGGAAATTCGCAAGGCGTGCTGCTGCCGAAAGACCTGCTTGGCGCGGCAAACGCCCGGCTGGGCGATGAGGTGATCGCTACGGTCACCTCAAAAGGCGTCATCGAGCTCAAGCCCGCGGGTCGTGGCGCAGATCCGGACCAGCTGATGAGCACTGCGCGCAGGATCATGACGAAGAGACGCAAGGTTCTCCGCGCACTGGCAAAATGACGCCTCCTGCCTGGCTGCCCGGCGAGGTGATTCTCGCGATCCACGATGAGCAGATTGCGGAGCATGGCGGTCTCGCGGGCCTGCGAGACGCGAACTTGCTCGATAGTGCGCTGGCTCGGCCCCAGAACGCGTTCGCCCACGGCGAAGAAGATCCATGTATGCTCGCCGCTCTGTACGCAGCCGCGATTATCCGCAATCACCCGTTCGCCGATGGCAACAAGCGAACCGGTTTTGTCAGTTGCGAACTGTTTCTCGCCGCAAACAGCCTGCTGCTGGAAGCAAGTGACGAGGCGTGCATCGAAAGGACCGTCGCGCTTGCAGCCGGCGAAGTCGGCGAAGACGCTTACGCCTCCTGGCTGCGCGACAACGTCGAGCCTTGCTGATCGACCTGCAGTCTTCGATCCACTAATGTGCGCCGCACGGGAGGCGACACATGATCCTGGAAACCATAGAAGTCGGCGGCTGCCGTTCCTATATTTTCGGCTGCCCGAAGACGAACGTCGCCGCCGTCATCGATCCGGAGATCAGCGCCATGGAGCGCTATCGGGGCCTGGCCAGCCGCCACGGCCTAACGATCCGCTACGCCATCGACACGCACACCCACGCCGACCATTTTTCGGCCGCGCGAGAAATCGCCCGCGCGCTTGATGCGCAGGTTGTGATGAGCCATCTCTCCCCCGCCCCCTTCATCGACCTGCGCCTCGATGACGGCGACATGTTGCTCGTCGGCGACATGCGCATCCAGGCGATGGCGACGCCGGGCCACACGGCGGATTCCATCTGCCTCATCGTGCAGGATCACGTCTTCACCGGCGACACGCTGCTCATCGGCGGCACGGGCCGCACGGACCTGCCCACTGGCGATCCGGACAAGCTCCATGAAAGCCTCTTCACCCGCCTGCTGAAGCTCGATGCGGCAACCCACATTCATCCCGCGCACGAATACAAGGGCAGCGCCGGCTCCACCATCGGCGAAGAGATCGCGACCAACCCGCGCCTGCAAAAGACCGGCCGTGCCGAATTCGTCGCCATGATGCGCGCGCTCGACATCAAGGCGCCCACCCACCTTACCGAAGCGCTGCGCGTGAACATGAGCGGCGCCAAGTCCGTCGCCCAGCTCCTGGCCGAAGCCTCCGCCGCCACGCCCTTCATGTCGATGACGGAACTCGCGGCCCGCCTCGCTTCGCGCCCCAACAATCTCATCGTCCTCGACGTGCGCGAGAAGGACGCCTTCGACGCCGGACATCTTCCCGGCGCGATGTTCCTGCCGCGCGGCCAGCTCGAACTGCGCGTCAACGACGCATTCCCGGATCCCACGATCCGCATCGTTACGGTCTGCGAATTCGGCAAGATTTCGACACTCGCCGCCGCCACCCTCCGCTCCCTCGGCTTCATGCACGCCACCGCTCTCGACGGCGGCATGAAAGCCTGGCGCGAGGCCGGCATGGTGATCGAGACATAGCGCTCTCGCCTTGCAGCGATGTCGCCATGTCGAGCAAGCCGCAGTTGCCAGCGCGTCCCAGGCCGCTAGGTTCCCGCCATGACCCAGACGCTGCGCATCGCCCGCCGCTTCAGCGGCCCCGTCGCTTCCGGCAATGGCGGCTATTCCGCCGGCCTCGCGGCGCAGCTCCTCGGAACCGGCGCCGCCGAAGTCACGCTGCGCGCGCCGATACCGCTCGAACAGACGCTGCGCGCCCACGCCACCGACACGGGCCTCGACATCATGACCGACGATGCCGCCACACGCATCCTCATCATGTCGCTGCGATCGACAACGCTCGAAACCCCGAAAGTCGAATCCCCCGGCCTTGCCGCCGCCGAGATCGCCGCGCACTCGTTCCGCAAGATCGAGGACCACGTCCTGCCGCACTGCTTCGTCTGTGGCCCGGCCCGCGCCGAGGGCGATGGCCTGCGCATCTTCCCCGACTGGCTGAAGGATCCCGCCGGCCTCGACAACCCCAACGCTTTCCCGGTTGTCGCCGCTCCCTGGCGCCCGACGCCCGATCTCGCCGACGCGTCCGGCCGCATCGCGCCGGAATTCCTGTGGGCTGCGCTCGATTGTCCCGGCGCCTTCGCCATCGAGGACGAACCCATCCTCCTCGGTCGCATCGCCGCCAAAATCATCGACCGCCCGCGCCCAGGCGCACCCATCATCGCCGTCGCGTGGCGGCGCGGCCAGGAACGCCGCAAGCACTATGCCGGCTCCGCCCTCTTCTCCGAGGCCGGCGCACTTCTGGCTTTCTCCGAACAGACCTGGATCCAGATCGACGCGCACGCCCACACGAAGGAGATGTAGCCGCGCCTAGTGCATCGCCGGCGCCGGCTCGCCCGCGCCATGCGGCCGCTCGCGCAGCAGCAGGCCGAGCAGCGCGCCGACGCCCGCACACGCCGCACCCACCCAGAACGCCAGGCTGTAGCCCGCCGTCAGCGCCTCGGGCGCCCCCACGCCAGCGCCAAGCGCGCCCTTGGTCGCCGCCGCCGCGAGACTCGCCAGCACCGCCAGTCCCAGCGATCCGCCCATCATGAAGGCCGTGTTGACGATGCCGGACGCCAGCCCCGAATCCTTCGGCTCGACATCGCTCATCGCCGCCAGCAGGACGGGATTGAACGCCATCCCGGCGCCCACGCCGAGCAGCAGCATCGCCGGCAGCACGTGCATCACGAACGACCCGTCCGCCGGCGCCATCGCGAACAGCGCCAGTCCCAGCGCCGCTAGCCCCAGCCCCGCCGCCAGTGGCCGCCTTATGCCGAACCGGTTCACCGTCCACGCCGACAGCGAATACGAGAACGCGCCCATGATCAGGTTCGACGGCAGGAAAGCGAGCCCCACTTGCATCGGGCTGTATCCCAGCACCAGCTGCATGTAGAGCGCCGACAGGAAGAACCACGCGAACATCGCCGCCGCCCACAGCACGCCGATGACGTTCGACACCGCGATGTTGCGCAGCCTGAACAGCCCCAGCGGCACGAGCGGCGCCGTCACGCGCGACTCGATCACCAGGAACGCCAGCAGCAGCGCCACCGCCCCGCCGATCATCCCCAGCGTCTCGAGCGACATCCATCCCGCCTGCTCACCATTCACCACCGCATAGACCGCCAGCAGCAGGGATGCCGTGATCGTCACCGCCCCGCCAATGTCGAGGCTGCGCGACCCGCCCTCGGTCTTCGCATCCGGGATCAGCTTCAGCGACAGGAAGAACACCAGCGCACCGATCGGCAGGTTGACGAGGAAGATCGAGCGCCAGTCCAGCGCGCCTGTCAGCAACCCGCCCAGCAGCACGCCGACGCTGCCCCCGCCCGCCATCACGAAGCCATAGTAGCCCATCGCCTTCACGCGCTCGGGCCCATCCGGGAACAGGCTCATGATCAGCGACAGCGCCACCGCCGCCACCACCGCGCCGCCCAGCCCCTGCACCGCGCGCGCCACCACCAGCATCTCCTGGCTCACCGCCAGGCCGCACACCGCCGACGCCGCCGTGAACACCACGATGCCCGCCAGCCACAGCAGCCGCTGCCCGTACAGGTCCGCCATCCGCCCGCCCAGCAGCATGAAGCCGCCGAACGTCAGCAGGTAGGCATTCACCACCCACACCAGCCCGGTCTCGCTGAACCCCAGCGACTCGCGGATAGTCGGCAGCGCGACGTTCACGATCGTGGAATCGAGCACGATCATGATGTCGCCGAGGCAAAGAATGGCGAAAGCCAGCCATCGCTGGCGCGCGGTCAATGTCGATGCAGTCATGATCCAGCCGTAGGGGAGGTCCGTTCCGGGCGCACCCATACCCGATCCGCCACAAAGACGAAAGGCGCCGCCGCCCCGCTTCCGCCACTCGCAAGACGCCCTACAGATCCTTGCAATACCAGCAACGCCAGCCCAGCCTCCTGCGTCCGGAGGGGACGCGCCATGCACCTGCTGCCATTTGGATTGCTTGCTGTGGCGCTGATCGTCTTTCTGATCAGCACCCGGCAGTGGCGGCTGCCCTTGCGGAGCGCGATCTGGCTGGCGGGCGCGCATCCTTCTCGCCGCCAGCGCATGGCTTGCCCTCAGCAAGAATGACTATGCAGGCCTGCTCGCCGTCCTCGGCGACAGCTTCGAGCACAACAGTGATTTCGGCCGCAGCGTGCTCGCCGAAGCATTGAGCAGAAACTGGGGCTCTGTTGGCGCGAGCCTCGCCGCCATGTTCTATGTCTTCCTTTTTCTGACGGCAGTTGTCGCCATCGCCTGCCTCATCGCCTTCACTCCCGGCGAAGGTGTCGAGAAGGTGGTTCGTCCAATCAATATCGCCGTGATCGGCGCCATCATGGGCGGCGCTCTCGCCCTGTCCGCGACAGCGATCGGCTTTGGCGGGCGGATCAAGCCAACCTTCTACGCGAAAGTCATCTCGGCCGAGGATATCATCGACGGCGACACGTTCTGGATGGGAGATGTGTCGATGCGGCTCTGGGGAATCGATGCTCCCGAGTTTCATCATCGGCCTCAGAAATGCCGAAAGCAAGACATGAGCGGTTGGTTGGATTGCGGCAGCGACGCCCGAGACGCTCTGTTGAAACGATTGGAAGGCAGGCTCGTGAGTTGCGGTCCGCCGCCAGTTCCCAAGGATGCGGACCCTGAAACAGTTCGCCGCTTTCGCAATGACGTCATCCGTCTCAAGGAAACTTTCGGGCGCCCGATCGTCAGCTGTTCCGTCCACACTGACGGCGAGACCATCGACATCGCCGAGGAGCTGGCGAAGGACGGACTCGTTGACATGTATCGCGGAGACAGCAAGTCCGACACGAGCGACGACATCAAGACCGCAGTAGAGGCAGCCATCCAGAATCGAAAGGGTATGTGGGCAGGCTGGACGCTCACGCCGGATGACTGGCGAGGCAACCGGGCATGCCGCAACAATTTCGAGTCCGCCACATGGAGGCCTGCGGCGGAGGATTTGACGGGGCCGGTTGTGATGTGTGTGGACGCCTCGCCGCCGCCAGCGCAACCCGCCAACGACAACGCTCCGCTCCCACCTTCGGCGCTACCCTCCCCGCCGCCCGCCACCCCGCCCTGACCTGCACCCTGACCGCCCCGCCCATCGCAACCGTGCTTCTCACGCTTCCCCACACGTCATCCGCCCAGAATCCCCATGGCTTCCTGCGGGCTCCGGACAGGCGTATCAGGAGCCATGGACACGTTCGCCCTTCTCACCCTGCAGCTCGCCAAGGCGTTCGGCATCGTGATGATCGCGGTGGCGCTCGGGGCGCTCACCCGCCCGCACCGCTTCGGAGAGGCGGTGGCGGATTTCGAGCGCTCGCCGGGCCTCGCGCTGCTGGGTGCGATCCTCGGCCTATTCATCGGCCTGGGCCTGATCATGACCCACAACCTGTGGACCGACCTCACCGCAATCCTTGTGTCGATCATCGGCTGGGCGGCGCTGGCGAAGACGGCGCTCCTGCTCGCGGCGCCAAAAGGCTTTCTCAGCCTGGCCGCCGCCGCCACCTCGTCTCCGGGCCGCGTGCGCGTCTGGGGCGTCGTGATGCTGGTCGTCGGGGCCGTCTATCTCGCGCTCGGCGTGCTCGGCCGCGCCAGCGTCTCGCTCTAGCTCAGACCGCCGCCGCGCCCTCTGGCGCATCCGCCCGCGCCTGGCGCAGGCGCGCCCACACCACCGCCGCGTGATACTGCATCGCCGCCCGCAGCGCCCGCGCCAGCAGCCACGCCGTCAGCACGCCCGCCGCGACCAGGCACGCCGCCACCACCGGCGCCCCGCCTGCCGCCAAGCCCTGCACCAGCGGAGGGACGAACAGACCCGCATGCAGCACGACAGCCACGATCCCGACGATGATCGCCGTCCGCGAACACATCCGCCAGGCCATCAGCGCACAGCCCAGCGCCGCCACGGCAATCACGCCGCAGGCAATCATCGCCGGCATTGACGCGCCAAGCCTGTGCGGCAGCAGGACCAGCAGCGCCAGCTCCGCCATCGCCGTCAGTGCGAGGATGCCCAGCGCCAGCGGGGCCGCCCGCGTCCGGGCGAGGTGCCTCGCCATTTCGGCCCGCGACGCCGCCTGCTCCCACCGGGCCATCCTCGACAGGCCGCCATCGTCTTCCATGCTGCGCCTCCCTCGGCTGTGCTCCCCTGGAGCCGATACACTACCCGCGAAGCCGCAGCGCGGAAAAACCCTTCGCCCGCGCCAGCCTGCCGTGTTTGACCCGCTCGCCCGTTGCGCTAGTCTCTGCCCATCCGAGGGGCGCGGGCGGAAGCCTGCTGAGATCGAGCCTGGCCTGGCCGAGCACCCTTAGAACCTGATCCGGGTCATGCCGGCGAAGGGACAGGAGCGCATGGACGACACGGCCCTCTGGCGACCCCACCTCAAGCCCGGCGAGCGCATCGTCTGGAGCGCGGCTGCATCCGACGCGCTGCGCCGCGCCGACCAGTCGCGCGTGCGGCTGCAGTCCGGCGCGTGGGCCATCGCCACGGGAGGACTCGCGATCTTTTCGGGCTATCGCTTCTACGAAGCGGTGTTCACTGGAACCGGCCAGCCGGATCTGTCCGCAGCCGTCGCCGCCCCGCTGTTCTTCGCGCTGGCGGCGGCGCTAGGCGCGGCATCGGCCTTCCTGTTCGCCAGGCTGGGCATCGCGCCGCCGCCGGAAAGGCACTACGCCGCAACCAATCTGCGCCTGATGTCGGCCGGCGCCGATGGCCAGCTCAGCGACGAAATCGCCGCCGCCGACATTGCCGGCGCGATGTTCGACAATGACCGCAAGCCCGCCAGCATCCTTGTCCTCCGCCGCAACGACGACGCGAGCGAGACATCCTTCTGCATCGAATACGTCGACGACCTAGCGGCCGTGCGGACGATGATCAACGCGACCTTCCCGGAGCCCGCCCCATGAACAAGCCCGTCGATCCCCGCAGCCTCGAACCGTTCCGCGTCACCACCGGCCCGCTGCCCGCGAGCACAAAACGCTACGCCCCGGCGCCTGGCTTCCCCCCAGAAAAGGGAGATGTGCGCGTGCCGTATCGCGAGATCGCACTCCACCCCAGCGCGAAGGAAGAGCCCGTCCGCGTCTACGACACCACCGGACCCTATACGGACCCGGCGGTCGCCATCGATGTCGACAAGGGCCTGCCGCCCATCCGCAGCCCGTGGATCGCCGCGCGCGGCGATGCCGAAACCTACACCGGCCGCCATGTGAAGCCGGAAGACAATGGCAATGTCTCGCTCGAAAAACTGGTCACCGAATTCCCGAACAAGCGGCAGCCCCTGCGCGCCAAGCCCGGCAAGCCCCTCACCCAACTTCAATACGCCCGCGCGGGCGTCATCACCGCCGAGATGGCCTATGTCGCCCACCGCGAAAACATCTGCCGCGAGGCGATGCTCGACGGCGCCGAGCAACGCCGCGCTGACGGGGAAGACTTCGGCGCCGACATCCCCGCCTTCATCACCCCTGAATTCGTCCGCAGCGAGATCGCCCGCGGCCGCGCCATCATCCCGGCCAACATCAACCACCCGGAGCTCGAGCCCGTCATCATCGGCCGCAACTTCCTGGTGAAGATCAACGCCAACATCGGCAACAGCGCCGTCACATCTTCCGTGGAAGAAGAAGTCGAGAAGATGGTGTGGGCGATCCGCTGGGGCGCGGATACCGTCATGGACCTCTCCACCGGCCGCAACATCCACAACATCCGCGAGTGGATCATCCGCAACGCGCCCGTGCCCATCGGCACCGTGCCGATCTACCAGGCGCTGGAAAAAGTCGGCGGCGATCCCGACAAGCTCGACTGGGAGGTCTTCAAGGACACGCTGGTCGAGCAGTGCGAACAGGGCGTCGACTATTTCACCATCCACGCCGGCGTGCGCCTCAGCTACATCCACCTCACCGCCAAGCGCGTCACCGGCATCGTCAGCCGCGGCGGCTCCATCATGGCGCGCTGGATGCTCTCGCGTCACAAGGAGTCGTTCCTCTACGAACGCTTCGACGAGATCTGCGATCTCATGGCCGAGTACGACGTCTCGTTCTCCCTCGGCGACGGCCTGCGCCCCGGCTCCATCGCCGACGCCAACGACGCAGCGCAATTCGCCGAACTCGAAACCCTCGGCGAGCTCACGAAGATCGCCTGGGACAAGGGCTGCCAGGTCATGATCGAAGGCCCCGGCCACGTGCCGATGCACAAGATCAAGGTGAACATGGAAAAGCAGCTCAAGGTCTGCGGCGAGGCGCCGTTCTACACCCTCGGGCCCCTCACCACCGACATCGCCCCCGGCTACGACCACATCACCAGCGGCATCGGCGCCGCGATGATCGGCTGGTTCGGCACCTCGATGCTCTGCTACGTCACGCCCAAGGAACACCTCGGCCTGCCCGACCGCGACGATGTGAAAGTCGGCGTCATCACCTACA
Source organism: uncultured Alphaproteobacteria bacterium (assembly GCA_963718145.1). Taxonomy (GTDB): domain Bacteria; phylum Pseudomonadota; class Alphaproteobacteria; order Caulobacterales; family Hyphomonadaceae; genus UBA7672. The sequence continues at coordinate 623,822 of CAVQYJ010000023.1, forward strand.
AGATCGCCGCCCACGCCGCCGACCTCGCCAAGGGCCACCCGGCCGCCAAGCTGAGAGACGACGCGCTCTCACGCGCAAGGTTCGAATTCCGCTGGGAAGACCAGTTCAACCTGTCTCTCGATCCCGAAACCGCCCAGAAATTCCACGACGCCACGCTCCCCAAAGACGCCCACAAGACCGCCCACTTCTGCTCCATGTGCGGCCCCAAATTCTGCTCGATGAAAATCACCCAGGACGTGCGGGACTACACGGCGAAGCTGAACGACCAGCAAGTCGGCATGCAGGAAATGAGCGCGAAGTTCGCGGAGGTGGGGAAGGAGCTGTACGTGTCGGAAAGCGGCGAGAAGCGGGAGGCGATTGATTGATGCGGCCCAGTTCGCAACGCCCAAAATGCGTGCTAGCTAGCGATTAGCTGACAGAACGCTAGGGGCGGGGAATGACTGAGATCGATCCATTTGCAGCAGCAGGGTCAGTAGTTGGCGCATTTGTCGCCGGATCAGGTATCTTTTTCTGGCTTGGCCGACACTCGGAGCATCGGCGCTTAGAGCGAGAACTGGAACGCAAAACTAGTGACCTGAGCGCGCTTGGAACGAAGTTCAAGGAAGTGAATGAAGCCTTGGACGCGGCGCATTTTCGCAACCTGAGTTTTGAACGCAACCGGGTGCCGCCGCCGCCGCGAGAACAAGCCAACCAGCTTGTACAAACTCTCCTCAGGGACGAGGATGACGTCTGGCTGTCAGAGCCAATTCGAAAGCCGCCGGGGCATGATGATCGAATCCCCGCGCTGAGCACGAAAATCATCAGTGTGGCAAATCTAAAAGGCGGCGTCGGGAAGACAACCACCACCGCAAATCTTGCGGCGTATTTCGATCTGCACATGAACAAGCGTGTCTTGGTTATCGACGCAGACTACCAAGGATCCCTATCCGCTATCCTCAATCGGATAGCGCGTACGACAGAACCGGCAAGCACGACAGCGCGGTGGCTTGAAGGCGTGTCAAACTTGGAAGAGGCCGCCAAAGGTATCGACCGAGCGGGCACCGACCTACCAAAGACAAAATATCTGTCCGCCTTCTACGAACTATCGAACGTCGAGACGCGACTTATGGTTCAGTGGCTACTGTCGGCGATGCTTCAAGAGGAAGGACGCGTTGATCTACGCTACGCGTTTAGCCGCATCCTGCACTCACCGGAAATCCAGTCTAGGTTCGACGTCATTCTGATCGACTGCCCACCACGGTTGTCGACAGCAACGATCAACGCGCTTTGCGCAAGCACGCATCTGCTTGTGCCGACGGTGCCTGACAACTCGTCGTTAGAAGCCGTTGCGAACTTCCTGAAAATGTATCGGCGAGTGACAGCCCGGCTAAACCACAACATCCATCTCTTGGGTGTCGCTCCGACCCTGACGCTGCAAAGCAAGCTGACTCCGGACGAAGTGAACAATCTAGAGAAGCTGCGCGATCGTGTTCGCCTCTTTAGTGGCGGCGATCCCCCATACATCTTCGAATGCAACATACCGCGAAACCTGCCAATTGCCCGCATTGCGGGGCACGGCATCGCGTTGCTGCGGGCACCTGCTGCCACAAAGAAGCTGTTCAAAGACTTTGGCGCAGAGGTCTGGAGTCGTTTGGGCCCAGCTTCGGTGCATGCGATCCGACGCGTCGCGGCAGAGTAATATGCTCGTTAAGGATTTGGCGACAATTTTTCTGGCCCTCGCAAAAGGAGCCTCTTTGCACGCGGATGAGGCCGCTGCCGCGGATTTTCGCGCCATCGCCGCCGCTCTAGGCAAGCAGCGCAGCACCTTGAAGCTCAAGGAAGCGGAAACCTATTGGCGAGGATTCCGTTGAATCAAAGTGATTCGCAACGAGATGAACGAATGACCGCGCGGAGAGCAGCAGACCACCTTCGCATCGTTTCCGAAACGGCTCATCCCGTCGCCCGGAAAGGCGCGCTAAATCCGCTTAGGGAATTTGTAGATTTTCTCCATGAACGAGGCGACGCAAGCGCCGTTTCCGTCATCGCCGAAGTCGTGCGTCCCAGGCCGAAAAAAGATTGGCTTGTTGAACTCAAAGCTGCAGGAACAAATCGTGCGGCTTTTGACAGCGCGATAGAAGAAATTGCAGCTGACAAAGCGGTCGACACCGAGGCATTGAATAAGATCGCCGCAGAATACACCGGCACTCAACGCAAGTCTCGCTCGCGAAAAGAGACGCTGGAGAGAATTCGTGATCAGTTTGAAACTGACGCTCAGTATGCATCAAAGGTGAATGCGATTGAGCGAATGACTGGTGGCAAAGGCTGACCATCCCCTCCATCACCGCCGCCCTCGCCCGCAACGCACCTGACGAACTCCTGCACATCCCCATCGCGCTCTCGATGGCGCCGCCGGAAGACGATCATCCGGGTTACGCAGAAAGCATCTGCCGCGAGCTGGCGCGGCATGAGCATCCCAACGTGCGCGGCAACGCCATTCTCGGCTTCGGCCACCTCGCGCGCATCGCCGGCATCATCTGGAAACCGAAGGAGGTTCGCGCCCTCGTCGAGACGGGCCTTGCCGATTCCGACCCCTATGTCCGCGGCCAGGCCGAAGCCGCCGCCATGGACCTGCGCCAGTTCCTCAAGTGGAAGCTGAACAGGCCGAAGTGAGAGGCGGTTCGGACAGCCGGGTCTTGTCCAGAACCCCACGCACCTTGACACCATATCGAATATCGATAACGCTTGTGGCATAAACAAACATAAGGGTAGGCTCTCCCCATGCCCGGCAAACACACACGCCGCTTCGCTGCGGCCGCTTTCGCCACATTGCTCATGACGTCGGTCGCCAGCGCGCAGACGCCGCCCGCCCAGCCCGCGCCAACAGCGCCCGCCGCTGCGCACACGCCCACCACGCCATGGCCCGGCTATGTCGCGCCGCGCACCTCGTTCGGCCAGCCGAGCATCGAGGGCGTGTGGATCTCCAACTTCGTCCTGCCGCTCGAGTCGTCGGACCGCACGCCGATGCTCACCCTGCCCGAGGCCGCCGCGAAGCAGATGGCCGCCGCCTACGCCAAGGGCATCGGCGATGCGCTCGACCGCGACCTCGACCCCGAAGTGCCCGAGCTGATGCGCAATGTCGAAGGCCTCGCCGTGGTGCGGGGCGAGCGCCGCACGCGCGCCGTTGTCGATCCGCCGAACGGCAGGCTGCCCTACAAGCCCGAAGTGCTGCGCGAGGCGCAGCGCGGCCAGGGCCCGGGCGGCTTCGACAACCCGGAAGAGCGGCCCAACTGGGAGCGCTGCGTGCGCAGCCTCGGCCAGCCGCCGGTCTTCCCCATCGGCGAAGGCAATCCGCGCCATTTCGTGCAGACGCCGGACCGGGTCATCGTCCACACCGAATATGGCGGCGAGGCGCGCATCATTCCGTACGCCAGCACGCACCGGCCGAAGATGTTCTGGACCCTGCTTGGCGATTCGATCGCGAAATGGGAAGGCGACACGCTGGTGATCGAAACCGTCGGCCTGCCTGAGAAGGACCGCGTGCGCCTGTTCCCCAGCTTCGTGGTGTCGAGCCACGCCACCGTCACCGAACGCTACACGCGCCTGTCCGACAAGGAACTGCTCTACCAGTTCACCGTCGTCGACCCCACGGTCTACACTGCGCCGTGGACCGGCGAGTTCTCCGTCTACAAGACCGACAAGCCGTTCTTCGAGCATGCCTGCCACGAGGGCAATTACGCGATGAACAACATCCTGCGCGCCGCCCGCGTGATCGAGGAGCGCGCCACGCCGAAGCCGGCAAGGCAATAGTCCCCCGGCATGCGTGACAGGCCTCTGCGAACGCGCTAGCCACGGCGCATCCGGAGAGAGAAGTCATGCGCCCAGCCCTGCTCGCCCTCGCCCTGTCCGCCGCCCTCGGCGCCTGCACCCACGCCGCGCCCGCCAGCTCCAGCGCATGGACGGAAGGCGTCCGCTTCGCCGCCATGCGCTCCGCCGTGAATGCCGAAGCCGCCACGATCACCGGCGCCCAGAACGCGGCGGGCCTCTACACCATCCGCGTCCACATCGCGCGCGGAGGAAGCATCGCCCCGCATACCCATCCCGACCCGCGCATCCTCACCGTCGTCTCCGGCGAGGTGTATTACGGCTTCGGCGCGACGGTCGACATGGCGCAGGCCAGGCTCTACGCAACGGGCGCCGTGTTCACCGTCCCCGCCAACGCGCCGCACTGGGCCGAGGCGACCACCAGCGACGTCGTCTACCAGGAAGCCGGCATGGGCCCGACCGCCTTCACGCCCGTGCCATGACCTACGCGCCATGACTTACGCACCGTGACCGCGCGTTTCTTCCGCCGCGACATCGACTGGAGCGCCTACCGCGCCGCGATCGACCTCACTCCCCCGCCCAATGTCGAGCCGCCCGAAGCGCAGTACAACATCGCGCCGTCCCAGGTCGTCCCCATCCTCCGCCGCTCGCCTGAGGGCGAGTACGCCCCGCGTCATGCGATCCAGATCGCGCCGGCCTTCTGGGGCCTCGTGCCGGTGTGGTGGAAAAAGCCGCTGAAGGAGAAGACCTTCTCCACCTTCAACGCCCGCGCCGAAACCCTCGCCGATAGCGCTACCTTCTCCGGCGCCTTCCGCCAGAATCGCTGCCTCGTGCCGGCTTCGGGCTTCTATGCGTGGTCCAGCGGCGCGCCCTTCGCCTTCGCGCTGAAGTCGCGCGCATGGTTCTGCTTCGCCGGCCTGTGGAGCCGCGCGATGATCGACGGCTCGGAGTTCGACACCTTCGCCATCATCACCACACAGGCCAACCTCGCCGTCGCCGGCCTCGCCGAGTCGATGCCCGTCATCCTCGATTCCGAAAACTACACGCGCTGGCTCGACCTCGAAGCCCGCGATCCCATGGCCCTGCTGAAGCCCTGCCCCTCCGACGCCCTGCGCGCCTGGCCCGCCAACCCCGCCGTCGGCAACGTCCGCAACCAGGGCCCGGAGCTTCTCGGCGAGTAAGCGCGCGCTCAACCTCATTGCTCCGCCCCGCTCATCCCACCCCCACCGCTCATACCGCCACCTCCCCGCTCATACCGACGAAAGCATGCCCCGGCAAAGGCCGGGGTCGGTGCCCAGGGCTGACAGCGCAGCAGCCGCAGAATTCGGGCTCCTCGCCCAACGCCACAAGCCCCAACCCGGGACAAGGCTCACCACCAGCCCTGGCTACCGGCTTTCGCCGGTATGAACGGGGACAGGCTCGCGCCTCACTGTTGGATCAACGTTCAACCGTATCTTGGTTTCGGCACGCAAGGCCGTCCGGCCCCGCGGGAACGCACCCAAGGCAAGCAGGCCGTTCACTCTGCGCTGAAACTCGCCCAGCCGCTGGCCGAACGCGCGCTGGGAGCCTGGCAGGCGCCGTGGGCCGGGGAGGGCTGGGACGAGCCGTGATGGACACTCCCCTTGCAGCAGCACAGATGCCCCACGGGCGCCGTCCGCGGGATCGCGGCCGCGCGCACGATTCACATCCGGTTAGGATTCGTTAAGCGATCCTTTCCGTACACGGACAACCTGCACACGAGTTGGCAACACATTTGCAGACTGCCCCCCGATCGGTCCCGGGACCGCCCAATTGTCTGCAATTTGTGGGGAAATTTCGTGAAATCTGCCGGTTCTGTGCGCATCGCCCTGCGCTCCGCCATGCTCGCCTCCACCGCTGCCGCCGCTGTCATCTTCTCCGGCGCCGCGAGCGCCCAGGCTTGCGTCACCGGCCCCGGCGTCGACTCGACCCAGTGCGGCATCGGCGCCCAGGCCTTCGGCGACAACGCCACCGCGGTCGGTGTGAATGCCACTGCAAACGGGGAGGAAAGCACCTCCGTCGGCAAGAACGCCGTCAGCACCAACACCCGCTCCACCGCGATCGGCACGAATTCCTGGGCGACCGGCGTCGACGCCGTCGCCATCGGTCCCCTCTCGACGGCTTCCGGCGACGGCGCCACCGCCCTCGGACGCGGCGCCCACGCTCAGGGCATCCAGTCCACCGCCCTCGGCTACCGCTCGTTCGCGGCCGAACAGGGCGTTTCGGTCGGCAACTGGACATCGACGGGCATAGACGCGCTCGCGCTCGGAACCAACGCCAAGGCCGACTTCTTCAACTCCGCCGCCATCGGCGCGAACGCCACGGCCATCCGCGACAACCAGATCATGCTTGGCACGGCAAGCCAGACGCTCACCGTCTCTGGCATCACCTCCGCCGCCTCCTCCGCCGCCCAGGGCGCCATCACCGGCGTCATCACCACCGACGCCGCCGGCAACCTCGCCACCGACACCACGCTCTACAGCCGCCTCGGCCTCGTCGAGACAGGCTTCGCCACCATCAACGGCCTTGTCCCCGTGTTCGATGCGCGCGTCACGAATGCCGAACAGTCGCTCAACGCCTTCGGCAACCGGATGACCGGCGCTGAAACCAACATCCTCGCGCTGCAGGCGGTTGACGCCGCCCTCGCCCTCCGCATGACTACGGCGGAAAGCAACATCACCGGCCTTCAGTTCGCCGACACCGCGTTCAACACCCGCATCACCGCGACCGAGACCGGCCTCGCCGCCAACGGCGTCGCGATCTCCGGCCTCGACGCCCGCGTCGGCGCCGCTGAGACCAGCATCACCGCTCTCCAGTCCAGCGACACGGCGCAAAACGCCAGCATCTCCGGCCTTCAGGCCGCGAACACAGCGCTCGACACCCGCGTCGGCGCCGCCGAAACCGGACTCGCGTCGGCTCAGGCCGGCATTACGTCCCTGCAGGCCAGCGACGCGACCCAGAACGCCAGCATCCTCGCAGCGCAAGGCAACATCACCACGCTCCAGACCGCAAACGCCGCTCTCGACACGCGCGTCGGCGCGACCGAAGCCGGCCTTGCCTCGGCACAAGCCGGCATCACCTCGCTGCAGGCCAGCGATGCGACGCAGACCGCGAACATCCTCGCAGCCCAGGGCAATATCACCGCCCTGCAGTCCGCGGACACCGCGTTCGACACGCGCGTCACCGCTGCAGAGTCGAACATCACGTCGCTGCAGACAGCCAGCGCCGCCCAGGCGGCGGACCTGACATCGGTCACCGGCCGCGTCACCGCGGTTGAGGCGGTCAACGCCATGCAGGCGACTGCGATCTCCGGCCTCCAGGCTGCGAACGCCGCATTCGACACCCGCGTTGGCGCGACCGAAACCGGCATCGCCGCGCTGCAGGCGACGGACGCCGCGCAGGCCGCCGCGATCGCCGGCATCCAGACGGCCAACACAGCCTTCGGCGCTGCGCTGACCACGACCCAGGCCCAGGTCGCCGCACACGACGCCTCGATCGCCGGTCTCCAGACCTCAACCGCCGCACTCGGCGCCTCGCTGACCACGACGCAAACCCAGGTCGCCGCCCTCGACACCCGCGTCGGCGCAACGGAGACCGGGCTCACGTCCGCCCAGGCCGGCATCACAGCCCTGCAGGCCAGCGACACCGCACAGAACGCTAGCATTGCCGGCCTCCAGACCACGACCGCGGCGCTCGACACCCGCGTGACCACAGTTGAAGGCGTCGCCGCCGCAGCGCAGACGACGGCCAACTCGGCTGCCGCTGCAGCCGCAGCCGCACAGGCCACTGCAAACGCCGCACAGATTTCGGTTGTAGCCCTCGATGGCCGCATGACCTCTGCGGAATCAGGCATTTCCGGACTGCAGGCGACAACTGCCGCGCTCGACACTCGCGTCACGACGGCGCAAGCCGCGGCCGATGCGGCCCAGAACTCGGTCGCCGCATTTGGCGCCGACCTCGCCACCCTGGGCAACCGCACGACGGCCACGGAAAGCGGCCTCGCCTCACTCGGCGCCCGCACGACGACCGCGGAAGGCAGCATCGCCTCGCTCCAAACCGGCGCAACGGCGCTCAACACGCGGATGAGCACGGCGGAGACGGGCCTTGCCTCGGCTCAATCGTCGATCACTTCTCTGGGCGCCCGCACCACGGTCAACGAGACCAGCATCGCTTCCATCGGCAACCGCACGACTACGAACGAGACGAGCATTGCCTCCCTTGGCAATCGCGCCACAGCGGCGGAGACAGGCATCGCCTCGCTCGGATCGCGCACCACGACTGCGGAGAGCAGGATCACCGCGCTGCAGCAGGCTGACGTGGCGCTCGCGCAGAACGACGCCGCCCTCGCCCAGGCCGACGCCGCTCTCGGCGCCCGCATCACGACAACCGAAACCGGCCTTGCCGCCACCCAGCAGTCCGTCACCGCCCTCGCCGGCCGCACGACGACCGCCGAAGCCAGCATCACCGCGCTGAAACAGGCCGACACCGCCATGGACGCCCGCGTCACGGCCGCCCAGGCCGGCGTCGCCTCGACGCAGCAGACGGTCTCGAGTCTCAACAGCCGCGTCGCGACCACCGAGAACCGCTATACCGCGCTGTCACAGAACATGAGTTTCATGGACAGCCGCACGTCGGCTCTGGAAAGCGGCGTCTCGCTGATTGAGGACGATGTGGCTGCACTGCGCAACGACTTCACCTTCCTGTCGGGCCGCGTCGACGCGACCGCCAAGCGGGTCGAGCGGAACTCCGAAGGTGTCGCGATGGCCCTCGCTATGGCGGGCGGCGGCTCCTCTCTGAAGCCGGGCGAAACGATGGCGATGTCGGTCGACGTCGGCACCTATCAGGGCAAGCAGGCGCTGTCCTTCTCCTCGGCTATCCGCCTGACAGACACGATCGACTTCTCGGCCGGCTTCGGCGCCGGCCTCTCCACCGGCGAAATCGGCGGCCGCGCCGGCATCCGCTTCGGCTGGTAGGAAAAACGCTGAAACGATGAAGGGCGCGCCGGAAGCGGCGCGCTTTTCTTTTGACTTTATATTTGCTGCATTGTAGAAATATTCCAATGTTCGACAACTACTGGATCACGCCATGCTGGATTCCCGTCCCGGTTGCATTCCCGCCCTCTGCTATCTCGATCCCAAGGCTGCGGTCGATTGGCTGCAGAAGGCATTCGGCTTCGAGATCGAGATGATCATCGAGGATGACGCGGGCAATCCCGTTCATTCGGAACTGCGCTATGGCGGCGGCGTCGTGATGGTTGGCTCGGAATGGTCCCCGGACCACAAGTCGCCCGCTTCGGTCGGACGCAAGTGCACCCAGACCGTGCACATCCAAATGGAAGAAGACATCGGCCGGCATTGCGAACGCGCGCGCCAGGCCGGTGCGGAAATCCTGCAGGAACCGGAAACGCAATTCTATGGCGACCGCACCTATCGCGCGCGCGATCCTGAAGGCCACATCTGGACGTTCGGCCAGACGGTGCAGGCCATGTCTCCCGCCGAATGGGACAAGGCCGGCGGCGTGCGGACGAGGATGAAATGACGCCCGCGGCCTTCCTCAAGCTTGCCCTCTCCCTGCCGGAGACGACGGAGGGCGCCCATATGGGCCATTCGGACCTGCGTGTCGCCGGCAAGATCTTCTCCTCGCGCGCGGATCGGCCGGGCGGCGCGGCCTATCTCAAGCTCAAGCCGGACCAGCAGGCGATGCTGTGCGCGGCGGAGCCGGAGATGTTCGCGGTCGTCCCCGGCGGCTGGGGCCGACAGGGCGCCACCTGGATTTATCCGGCAAAGGCGGATGCGCAGACCGCAAGGAGCGCGCTGTGGATGGCCTGGCGCAATGCCGCGCCTCCCAGGCTGCTGAAAGCGCATGCTGAAAATGCCGCACCGGCCCCCACGCCAAAGTCAGCCAGCAGGGCAAGATCGAAATGAGCGCGAGATCCAGGCCCGGCGTCGATGCAGTGCTCGCGGCGCTGGCAGACCCCGCGCGACGGCGGGCGGTCGAGCATTTGAGCGCGGCCCCGCGGCGCGCGGGCGAACTGGCCGACCTGCTCGGCCTGCCTGCTCCGGCGATGAGCCGACACCTGAAGGCGCTGAAGGAATCGGGGCTGGTCGCGGAAACGCATCCGGGGTTCGACGCGAGGGTGCGTGTCTACGCGCTGAACTCAGGCCGTCTGGCCGAGCTGAAGGACTGGCTGGCGCAGGCCGAGCGCGGCTGGAGCGAACAGCTCGAGGCGTTCCGCGCCCATGTCGAAAAGCGGAAGACGAAAGCGGGAAGCTGACATGACCTCCCGCGTCGTCGTCTCGATCCGCGTGCCCTGCTCGCCCGTGCAGGCCTTCGAGATCTTCACCGGCGAGATCAGCGACTGGTGGGTCCCTAACGACCTGTTTCGGCTGACCCCGCGCAGCCCGGGCGTTGTCGCATTCGAGCCGCCGGATTCCGCCGGCAGGGGCGGACGACTGGTGGAAAAGCTGACCGGCGGAAAAGTCTTCGAGGTCGGCGACATCCGCGCCTGGTCGCCGGGCGAACGCCTGGTGGTCGGCTGGCGCCACGCCACGTTCGGGCCGGATCATGCAACCGAGGTCGAGGTGCGCTTCGAGGCCGTGGGCGCCGAAACCCGCGTCACGGTCGAACATCGCGGCTGGGAAAGCCTGCGGCAGGAGCATGTCGACCGCCACGGCTTCCCGCTGCCGCTGTTCTATGAGCGCCTAGGACAGCAATGGCGCGGCAATCTCGCTCGTGTGCGCGAGATCGCGTCCGCCCGTCTTTCATCAGGAACGGGCGGACTCCCGGAACAGGGACGACTTTCCCCGCAAGATTGACGGACGATGCCTCGCCAGCGTATCCGCGCTGGACCTAGCCCGGAGCCGGACATGGCCGATGCTGCTGCCTCCCCCGCGACACGCAAGCTGGGCAAGAACGCCTTCTTCTTCATCATCGTCACGGTGTTCATCGACATGATGGCCTTCGCCGTCATCATGCCCTCGATGCCGCAACTCATGTCGGAACTGACCGGCCTGCCCATCGCCGACGTCTCGCCTTGGGGCGGCTATATCACCACGGTCTATGCGGTGATGAACTTCGTCAGCCAGCCGGTGCTCGGCAACCTCTCCGACCGGTTCGGGCGCAGGCCGATCCTGCTGGTGTCGATCGGCACGCTGGCGATCGACTTCCTGATCATGGGTTTCGCCCATTCGATCTGGCTGCTTTTCCTCGGACGATTCCTCTCCGGCATTTCCGGCGCAACGCACTCGACGGCCGCCGCCTACATCGCCGACACCACCGAGCCGCACCAGCGCGCGCAGGCGTTCGGCATGCTGGGCGCGGCGTTCGGGCTTGGCTTCATCCTCGGGCCAGCGATCGGCGGGCCGCTGGGCCAGATCGACCCGCGCTTCCCGTTCTTCGCCTCAGCCGCGCTGGCGGGGATCAATTTCTGCTACGGCATGTTCGTGTTGCCGGAGTCGCTCGACAATGAGCATCGCCGCAAGTTCGACTGGAAGCGCGCCAACGCCTTCGGCGCGTTCAGGCATTTCTCGAAAGTGCCCTACCTCGCCTGGTTCATGCTGGCGCTAGGCCTCTTCAACTTCTCGCACTGGGTCTATCCCGCGACGTTCAACTATTTCGGCGCCGTGCGGTATGGCTGGGATCCGGGCATGCTGGGCTGGTCGCTGGCGGCGGTGGGCGTGGGATCCGCGATCGTCCAGGGCGGCCTGGTAGGCCCCGCAATCAAGCGCTTCGGCCCGACGCGCACCGCAGTGTTCGGCTTCATCATCTGCATCATCACCTTCGCGGCCTATGCCCTCGCCGGGCAAGGATGGATGATCTTCGCGATCATTCCGTTCGGCGCGCTGGCGGGGTTGCTGGGTCCATCGATGAACCAGATCATGAGCTCGCGCGCACCGAAGAACGCGCAGGGCGAACTGCAGGGAGCGATCGCCAGCGTGCAGGCGTTGGGCAACATTTTCGCGCCGCTGGCGATGACACAGACCTTCTTCTACTTCACGCATTCGGGCGCACCGGTCTATTTCCCGGGCGCAGCCTTTGCGCTGGCGGCGATCGTCTGCACGATCTCCCTCATCCCACTGGTCATGGGCCTGCGCACGGTCCCCAAGCTTGAGGACCAGCCGCCGGATCCACGTGGCGAGGACGTGCCGGAGACCGTGCCGGGTGCAGGAGGCGTAACGCCCGCCTCGCAGTCGGCCTGAACGGGCTTCAGGTCAGGCGGGGAGGAATTCTCGAACCTAGGATGCGGACGGCTTGCCCTTCATGAAGCCGAGGATGGCGCCGAGAACCCCGCCGCCAATCCCGCCTTCCAGCAGGCTCTGCACATACCCCATGACCGCGTTGGTGTCGCCGCCGAGCAGGTTGCCCAGGCCAGCCGCTTGCGCGCCTGCGCCGGCGCCCACTCCGCCGACGAGACCGGCAATGATGTTGCCGATGCCGCCGAGGCCCTTGCCGCCGAGCAGTTTCGCGATGATCGGGGCCAGGACAGCGCCGCCAGCGCCGTTCAACAGATAAGGCAGGTATTGCTGTAGTTGATCCATGGGATCCTCCCCTGTTTGCACCGTGAGCCGCGGGTTGGTCCCGCTGGCCGGGCGAGGGGAGGCTGTACGGGTTTTGCGGCGGTGTCTATCGGGATGACTTGACCCGCATGTTCACTTCGGACTGTTGTCGTAGGGACAACGGAGTTCATTTCGATGCCGGCGGCCGGCCCTGCACGCCCTGCCCTGTTCCTGGACCGTGACGGCGTGATCAACGTCGACCACAACTATATCTTCCGCATCGAAGACTTCGAATGGATCGAAGGCGCCGTAGAAGCAATCAAGGCGTTCAACGCGCGTGGCTGGTGGGTGTTCGTGGTGACCAACCAGTCCGGCATCGCACGCGGCTACTATTCCGAAGAGCAGATGGGCGCCCTGCATGTCTGGCTCGACGCAGAGCTTGCGGGGCGCGGCGCGAAAATCGACCGCATCTACCACTGCCCATTCCACGAGGAGGGCACGATCGAGCAGTACCGGCGCGACAGCTATGACCGGAAGCCAAAGCCCGGCATGCTGATCCGCGCGATGACGGACTTCCCGGTGATCAAGCAGCAGTCATTCCTCATCGGCGACAAGCAGGCCGACCTGGAAGCCGCCGCAGCCGCCGGCATCCGCGGCTTCCTCTTCACCGGCGGCAATCTCGCGACCTTCGCCGAGTGGGCGCTGGCGGATATGGGCGAGGCTCGCTGAGCCTAGTTGGCGGGCGGCGTCGCCGGCGCGTTCGTCTGCGCGGGCGGTTGCAGTTGCACAGGCGCGCCTGCGGGCGTGTCCGGCGTTCCGACCGGTGCGGCGTTGGGATTGGGATCGCACTTGGCGCCGCTGTCGCTCAGGATCGAGTTGGCGAGGTTCTTCGTGAAGTCGCCATCGGGCTCAAGTTCAAAGCCGGCCTGCGTCGCCTTGATGTTGTAGACCGCGCCATCGGCCATCGGCACGCGCGGGCCGTCGATGTAGAGCACGTCGACCGCATTCACCAGCTTCCAGCTCTCGCCGAGATTGCGGATGGTCGAGAACCCGTCCTTGGCCGAGCCCTTTTCCGCCATGTCCTGCCGGCCGGCGTAGTACTGGTTCTGGCAATCGGTGTCGATGTAGACGCCCTCCACATGGTCGACGCGGAAGATCGAATCCATGCCGAGCACGTTGGCCCAGCCTTTCCACTTGAGGACCGGACCTTCGATGCGGATGTGCTCGCCCTTGACGTCGAAATCGGTGGGCGTCCCGCGCAGCTTGCCATTGTCGGCGAGATCGATCGCGGCGATGAAGTTGAACTTGTCCTGCCCCGGCGCCTGGGTCAGCTTGATCTGGCCGGCGAGGCGCTCCTTGGTCAGCGCCGCATAGGTCTGCAGGTTCAGCGCTACCAGCCCGATGATCGCCGCGCCTGCGAGCGTGAACCCGCCGAACACGACGCGGAAGATGCCCGAGCCGAACTTCGCCTTGAACACCCGGCCGACGCCGCCGACGAGCAGCAGCACGCCCACCAGACCCACAAATGCCGGAACCAGCCACCAGATCGTGAACGTCATGACGCTGATCCTTCACCCCACACGACCGCCCGATGCCGGACCTACGCCTCTGCCGGGCGCCTGTTCCGGTCTTGCCTGTCATGTGTAGCAAAAGGATGTGTCGGGGCGAACCCCTGAAAAGCGCCGTAGGACGTTGCGTTTCCTTTAGAATACGCGCGGCCGGTCTTTCCGTTCTAGGTGCAGGCCACACTCTTCCTTCTTGAACCCCGCCCAGCGGCCCGAGCGGATGTCGTTGGGGTCTTCCGGCCGTACGGTGCACGGCCAGCAGCCGATGCTCGGATAGCCCTCGCCGACCAACGGATGGGCCGGCAGTTTCCTGTCGGCGAAATACTGCGCGACGTGTTCGTGGGTCCAGTCCGCCAGCGGATTGATCTTGTAGCGGCCTTCCGAGAACTCGACCACGGCAAGGTTCGCCCTGCCCCCGCCATGGAACCGCTTGCGGCCTGTGATCCACGCCTCGAAGCCCTTCAGCGCCGGCTCCAGCGGCAGCACCTTTCGCACTTCGCAGCACGCATCGGGATCAGTCTTGTTGAGCACGCCCTTGGGATCGACCGCCTTGATCGCCGCCGCATCGCCCGTGACGGTGCGGATATCCGACAGCTTCAGGAAGTCCTGCAGCGTGTCGCGGTATTGCAGCGTCTGATGGAAATGCATGCCGGTGTCGATGAAGACGATGGGCATGCCCGCATCGACCTCGGCGATCAGCCCCAGCATCGCCGCGCTTTCCGCCCCGAAGGACGAGACATAGGTGATGCTGCGGCCGAATTCGCGCACGGCGGCGGTGATGACCTCCTGCGCGCTCTTCCCGCGCAGCTCCGCATTGAGGCGGTCGACCTTCTGCTCGGGCGTTTCAACGATGGCGGCGTTCATTCTGCGGCCTTGTCCTGAATCTTCCTGTGGCGCTTCTGGAAGATGGTGTCCTGCGTGTCGGAAGCTGCCTGGTAGAATTCTGAAAACTCGCGTGCGGAAAACTCGAAGACGCCTTCCGCATCCTGTTCCTCGATCATCATGGCGTCGAACCCGGCGCGGATCATCAGGCGCAACTGGTCGCGCAGCACCTGGCCGATAGCGCGGATCTCGCCCTTGTAGCCGATCCGGCGACGCAGCATCTGCGCCTGCGAGAAGGCGCGCCCATCCGTGTATTTCGGGAAGGTCAGCTCGACGAGGTGAATGCTTTCGAGATGCGGCGCCAGCAGGGCGGGATCATCGCTTGGCCCCAGCCGAACGCCGATCGACCGGTTGCGATGAAGCAGCTGCTCGTGCTCCGACAGAAACCGCCCGAGCGACACGGTGATGCATCCGCCCGGCGACAGCTCATGGCCATCCTCGGCAAACGCCCACACATCGTCGACGACCTTGCCCTGTTTAAGCAGAGGCATAGAGCGCCTCCTTGAACGGCGCCTGGCCAAGTCGAGCCATCGTGTCGGCGAGCTTCTCGGATTTCGAGGCGCGCAGCTCCATGTATTTCGAGATGACGCGCTTCAGCGCCGGCGCGACCTCTTCGTGCTTGAGGCCCGGCCCCTGGATCTCGCCGATCGAGGCCTTCTCGTCCGCCCGGCCGCCGAAGAGGATCTGGTAGAATTCCTCGCCCTTCTTGTCGACGCCGAGAATGCCGATATGGCCGACATGGTGGTGTCCGCACGCATTGATGCAGCCCGAGACATTGATGTGCAGCGTGCCGACCTGGTCCTCGAACTCCGGATCGGCGAACAGCGCCTGGATTTCGTTGGCGACAGAGATCGAGCGCGCGTTCGACAGGTTGCAGTAGTCCAGCCCCGGGCAGGCAATGATGTCCGAGCCCAGCCCCGCGTTCGACGCCGCCATGCCTGACGCCTTCAGCGCCGCATAGACCGCCGGCACATCGTCCAGTCTCACGTGCGGCAGCACGAGGTCCTGCTCATGCGCCACGCGAATATCATCGAGCGCATACGTCTCGGCGATGTCGGCCGCGGCGCGCATCTGCCCGGCGGTCGCATCGCCCGGCGGCGCCCCCTGCGGCTTCAGGGCGATGTGGACGGAGATGTAGCCCGGGATCTTGTGCGCGCGCAGGTTGTTCTTGGTCCAGCGCGCGAACGCCCGGTCGGCGGCGATGGCCGCGTCGAGCGTCGCGGATTTCGCGGGCAGGGTTTCGAATTTCGGCGGCGCGAAATAGGCGGCAATGCGATCGACCTCCTCCTGCGGCAGGACGACCTTTTCCCAGGCATGCTGGTTGGCGAATTCCTCGTCGACCTGGCGGCGATATTCGTCCTCGCCCAGTTCGTTGACCAGGATCTTGATGCGCGCCTTGTACTTGTTGTCGCGCCGGCCGTGGCGATTGTAGACGCGCATGTTGGCTTCGAGATAGCTCAGCAGGTCCTGCTTGCTCACCCAGTCGCGGATGGTGAGCCCGATATAGGGCGTCCGTCCCAACCCGCCGCCGACCATCACCTCGAATCCGACGTCGCCCTGCGCATTGCGCTTCATCAGGAGGCCGATGTCGTGGACCTTCACCGCCGCGCGGTCAGGCGTCGCCGCCGTGACCGCGATCTTGAACTTGCGCGGCAGCGCCGAGAACTCCGGATGGAAGGTCGACCATTGCCGGATGATCTCGCACCACGGCCGCGGGTCTTCCAGCTCGTCGGCGCAGGCGCCGGCGAGATGGTCGGAGGTCACATTGCGGATGCAGTTGCCGCTGGTCTGGATGGCGTGCATCTCCACGTCGGCCAGCGCTTCCAGCGCATCGGGAATGTCCGCAAGCCGGATCCAGTTGAACTGGATGTTCTGCCGCGTGGTGAAGTGGCCATAACCCTTGTCGAACTTGTCCGCGATCATCGCGAGCTGGCGCAGCTTCCGCGCCGAGAGCTGGCCGTAGGGAATGGCGATGCGGAACATGTAGGCATGGAGCTGGAGGTAGACGCCGTTCTGCAGGCGCAGCGGCTTGAAGTTCTCCTCCTTCAGCTCGCCCGCGAGCCGACGCGCAACCTGGCCGCGGAACTGCTTGGCGCGTTCCCTGACCAGCGTTTCGTCGAACTCATCATAGCGGTACATCAGGCGGCCTTCTTAGCGTGCTCGATGCCAAGGTCGGTCTCAACCCGGGTGACCCAGCGATGCACGGAGGGGAATTCGTTGAGGTCGAACCCGCCCTCGTGCGCCACGCGGGTGTAGGCGACAAGGCCGATATCGGCCAGCGTCACGCTCTGTCCCACGAAATAGTCCGAGAACGTCAGCTGCATCTCCATGACGCCGAGCGCCCGGCGCCCGCGCGCGAGAAGCTGCGGATCAAGCTCGTCGTCGGTCTGGTTCATGAACTTCTTCCGGAAGCGGCGCACGGCGATGTAGGGCTCGTGCGAATACTGCTCCCAGAACAGCCAGCTCATCATCTTCGCCCGCTCGAACGGATCGACCGGGATCAGGTCCTGTCCGCGATTGGTCTCGGCAAGGTAGAGCATGATGGCGTTCGACTGCGGCAGGATGCGGCCATCCGGCAGGCGCATCACCGGCACCTGGCCCGACGGGTTCATCTGCATGAACGCATCCGAGCGCGTGCCGCCCTCGACCACGCTGATCTCGACCCAGTCATAGTCGACGTCGAGATATTCCGCCGTCCATTTGGTCTTGAGACAGTTGCCCGAGATCGAGTCGCCGTAGAGCGTCAGCTTGCTGATCGGACGGTTGGGCATCAGTTGTTCCCTGCCTGCTTGCCGAACATCGGGTGGGTGGTGGGGCCGGTCGCCCGGATGGTTTCGCGGATTGTCTCGCGGCCCGCAACCTTTCCCTCGGGCGTCACCTGCATGAAATAGGGATCGGCCACGCGCGTCTGGTCCTTCGCCGCCCATGCCAGGATGTCGAGAGCTCCCGCGCCGGTCAGCACTTCCGCATCGCCGAGCGCCTCCGACCAGGTGCGGTCCTTCGTCAGGTAGACCACGCGGCCCGAGGCCGAGAGCCACGCCGTGATGACTTTCGGAATGTCGGGTCCGAGCTTCGGCCGTTCCGAACTCACGACAGCATCCCCCACAGCGATGCCAGCGTCGGCTTCGCCTTGCCGTCAGACGATGCAGGCGCCGCCGCCTCGCGCTTCGCCAGCGCCGCCACCTCGCCGATGACCAGCAGCGCCGGACCCTGGATCCCGTTGACCTGGATGATCTCGGGAAGACTGCCCAGCGCGCCGAAGGCGGCGATCTGGTCGGCGCGCGTCGCGTTCTCCACCACCGCCACCGGCGTTGCCGGATCACGCCCCGCCGCCACCAGCCGCGCGGCGATCACATCCGCCGTACCGACGCCCATGAACACCACCACCGTCTGGTTCGCACGCGCCAGCGCATGCCAGTCGAGATCCGGCTCTTCGCCCAGCGCCGCATGCCCCGTCACGAACGTCACCGCCTGCGCCATCTCCCTGTGCGTCAGTGGTATCTGCACCGCCGCCGCCACGCCCAGCGCCGCCGACACCCCCGGCACAACCTGCACCTCCACCCCCGCAGCGCGCACCGCCTCCACCTCCTCGCCGCCACGCCCGAAGATGAACGGATCGCCGCCCTTGAGACGCACCACGCGCTTTCCCGCGCGCGCCGCCTCGATCATCTGGCGGTGGATGTCTTCCTGCGGAACCGAGTGCTCGCCCTTCGACTTGCCCACCGGCACGATCTGGGTCGACGCCGGGATCAGCGCCATCACGCCTGGGCCGACCAGCCGGTCAGCGAACACGATGTCGGCCTCGGCAATCAGCCGGGCCGCCTTCAGGGTCAGCAGGTCGGGATCGCCCGGGCCGGCCCCAACGAGCCACACACGACCGGCAGTCTTTGCGGCTTCTGCGCCCCCAGCCGTACGGACAGAAGGCCGGGAGGCGGAATCGTCCGACATCAATCGGGCCCTTTAGTTTTTCTCACGCATGCGCATATAACACAGCGTGCGCTGGGCCCAAACCAAGCAAGGGGCCGAGCGTTGTCCTAACCCGCCAGATGGCCGGACCAGGCCGTTGAAGCAATGAACAATTCCTAAGCCGCTCCATTAGCCGCCCTTACCTCCCCGCAACTTCAGAAAATCTGCCAGAAAATCGATAATCCAGATGGCCCAGGAAGACCGCCTCCCCGCCCTCAACGCCTTGCGCGCGTTCGAGGCCGCCGCCCGCCACCTCTCCTTCACCCGCGCAGCGGAGGAACTGAGCGTGACGCCGGGCGCCATCAGCCAGCAGATCCGCCAGCTCGAAGAGTTCGCCGGCGCCCCGCTGTTCCGCCGCACCGGCCGCCAGGTCGTGCTCACGGACGCCGGCCTCGCCGCCCTGCCACTTCTCACCTCCGCCTTCGAGATGATGGCCGAAGCCGTCCACCACATGCGCGCGCCCGCCCGGCGCGACCGGCTGATGATCTCCTCCGCGCCCTCCTTCGCCGCAAAATGGCTCGCGCCCCGGCTCGAGAAATTCCAGGAGCTGAATCCGGAAGCCGAGGTCTGGGTCTCCGCCGACATCGCCATGACCGATTTCAATTCCTCGGACATCGACCTCGCCCTGCGCCACGGCAAGGGTATCTATGAGGGACTGCGCGCCGAGAAGATCATGTCGGAATCCGTCCTGCCCGTGTGCTCGCCCGACCTGATGGCGGGACCCCATCCCCTGCGCTCGCCGGCAGACCTCGCCCACCACGTTCTGTTGCACGACGAAAGCCCGGAGAACGATCCCTCGCGCCCCGACTGGAACGCCTGGCTCAAGGCGCGTGGCGTCACCACCGTCGACGGCAATCGCGGCCCACGCTTCACGCAGTCCTCGCTTGTCGTCGAGGCGGCGGCAGCCGGCCGCGGCGTGGCGCTCGCCAAGTTCGCCATCTCCTCCGGCGACCTCGAACGTGGCCGCCTCATGGTTCCCTTTGCCGACGGGGCGTCCGACATCGATTTCGCCTACTGGATCGTCTACCCCAAATGGCGCACGCCCTCGAAACTCGCCCGCACCTTCATGGCGTGGCTGAAGAGTGAAGCGCAGGCTTCCGAAGTGATCGGGGTCTGACCCGGTACGCCGGGCTTATCTCAGGAATGCAAACCGCTGCGCCTCGCCGTCGGCGCCGACCTCGCACACCGAGTCGACAAGCATGTAGCCACGCCGGTCCTGCAGCCGCATGCGGCCGCGTAGCTCCAGTTCGCTGCCCTGATAGAAGTGCGGAGCGCCATCATAGCGGGCGGAATAGAAGTCGCGCTCCTGCGCCCTCTCCTGCGCCACGCGCATGCAGGAGCGTTCGGCGGCATCGAAGTCCACTCGCGAAATGGCCCGCCGCCGCGTCTCCCATGGCGCGATCGCACGATCCACATGTGTCTCGTCGTTTTCTTCACGCGCAGCGAGACCGGGCTCGACAGCCGAACTCTCCGCCGTCTGGACCTCGCCCTGCGCGGCCGGCCGATCCTGCCCTGTCGGCTGGCGCGTGGCTTCTTCGCGCTGCCGGGCCAGCTCGGCCTGCCGGCTGGCCTGCTCGGCCTCAACGTCCCTGCGCAGCCGGGCCAGTCTCTGTTCCTCGACCGCCAGCTCCTTCGCGCGTGCATCGAGCTTTGCTTGCTGCAGCTTGAGCGCTTCGGCCTGCTTCACAAGCCGCGCCTGCTCCGCCTTCTGCGCCTCGGCCTGTTTCGCAAGCTGGGCCTGCTCGGCCCTGGCCTGATCCACCTTGGCCTTGTCGGCCGCCGCCCGCTTCAGGGCAGCCTGTTCCAACGCCTGCTTTTGCGCAGCCTGCTGTTCGGCCTTCTTCTGCGCCTGCTCGACCTGTTTCTGGATCTCGGCGCGCCGTGCCGCCTGTTCCTGCGTCGCCTGATAGCCGGGCGCGCCTTCGAGTTCCGGGACTTCCTGCGCCTGCGCGGCAAGGCATCCCAGCGCTGCCACGGCGCCTGCGATGAGCACGGCTCTGATCATCCGACATGCATGCCGGCAGCCCGCCCGAACCTCAGATGAACAGTCGAGTCAGGATGCTGGAACCCGCTGAAATCCCAGCTGCAATTTGCTCGTGTTGAGCCGCTCAATCGGGTTGTGGCCTTCGCCCTGCTGCAGCGGGCCGTCCCGCATCGCTTCCCTTGTCCGTGGTTGTCACTGGCCGCATCGCGCGGCATTGATGAAAAAAATGGAGCATGTTCATGCCGATGCGAGGCATTCCGGTCGCGAAGGACGTCGCACACTGGTTCTCGCGCCTTGAGCCGGCGCAGCGAGCGGCGCTGGAAAAACTGCGCGCGCAGATCAGGGCCGCGGCGCCTGGCGCCGAGGAAGTCATCAGCTACGGCCAGCCCACCTTTGTGCTGCACGGCCATCTCGTGGCCTTCGGCGCGTTCAGGAACCATCTCAGCTTCTTCCCGATGAGTTCGACCCTGATCCGTGACATCCCCGAGGCGCAAGCCTTCGCGACATCGACCAGCACGATGCAGTTCCAGCCGGGCAAACCCATCCCCGCAGCGCTGATCAGGAAGATCGTCAAAGCCCGCGTCGCGCAGAATCTCGAGATCGCGGACGCGCGTGCGGCGCGCAAGATGAAGACGAAGCGTGCGGCAAAGCCCGCAAGAAAACGGACTGCGTTGGGCGCGGCCAAGGATCGATAGCCGTCAGTCGAAGTCCATCGCCGCTGCGTAGCGCGTTCCGTCCAGCTCCTTGAAGACCAGGGCATACGGCGTGGGCTTGTCGATATCGTCCTCGAACGCCTCGGATATGGCGGTGCGCACGCCCGGTATCGCCCACAGCGCCGGCTCGTCTCCATAGCCGATGAAGGCGAGCGGCTTGCCATCCAGCACGGGCCAGTCGAAGGGGTTGAAGGTCGCAAAGCCTGGCGTCGCCTCCAGCACCTCGGCTTCGAGATCAGGATCGGCGCCTTCGAGTTGCGTGTCGTGGAAGCTGAACCCGTCTTCGATGAAGGCTTTCAGGTTTCCGTTTGCGATGCACCGCGCACACACGGCCGGCCGGGTCACTGCGTAGATATGGCCGACATAAAGCCAGACGCACGGGTCACCGCATACGCCGCACGGGTCATTCGACGCACGGAAGGATCCCCGCGCAGGATCATAAGCGCCTGGATGGAAGCGGAAGAAGGGCTGGTCCGCGCTCATTGTGGTCCCCTTCAAAGCAGAGGCCCCGCATCCGTTGCGGACGCGGGGCCAGAGCTCATCTCACCACAGGAACCTACGCCAGCGCCTTGCTGAAGGTCGCCAGCAGGCGGCTCCAGGCGCGGTCGGCTTCGGCCTGGTTGAACACCTGGCTGTCGGGCGGGCACCAGCCATGGTCGGCGGCGTAGACCTCCACCTCGGCGGGAATCTTCGCCGCATCGAACGCAGCCTTGACCTTCTCCTTGGCGGTCGGATCGGTCTTGTCGTCGTTCTGCGCAACCGCGACCAGCACGCCCTTGGACTTCATCTGCGGAACCAGCAGGTGCGGGCTGGTCGGCTGCGCCGTGGCGAGGCCGCCGCCGTGGAACGAACCGCCGGACTTCACCCGGTCCGGAACGAACGCCATGGTGCGCATCACCAGCGGGCCGCCCATGCAGTAGCCGGTCGTGCCCACGCCCTTCGACGTGTTGACCTGCTTCTGCTTGTCGAGCCAGGCGATGGCGCCGGTCGCGTCCTTCCTGGTGTTCTCCGGATTTCCCGTCGCCGGGCCCATCAGGCCGACAAGGCGCGTGCGCACCGGCGGGTCGGAGAATTTCTCCTTCGTCGCGTCGAACACCTGGCCCTTCTGGGCGCGGTAGAACGGGTTCACCGTCAGCACGGCATAGCCCGACTCGGCGAGACGCTTGCCCATGAGGCGGAAGGCCGGGCGCAGGCCCATGATGTCGGGCCACACCAGCACGGCCGGGTGCCTGCCGGATGAGGGCGCCGCGAAGTGCGCGTCCATCATGCCGTCGGCGGTGGCGACTTCCACTTCCTGCTCGACGACCGTGACGGCGTTCGGCGGGCTGGTCGTGCACGCGGCCAGCGCCGCCGCCGACATGACCCCGAAGCCGCGGCGAGACAGTTCGCCGGCGCTGAACTTCTCCTCATTGCTGTGTTCTGTGTGTTCGTCGCACATGGCCGTCTCTCCACCTTCGTTTTTTTGAGTCTGTTCAAGTCCGAGCGGGCTGACGCTACACGGTTTCCCCCAGGGCGGGCAATTCCGCCCGGCGCGCTCCCGGAAAGGTGAAGCCCGCCCCACGATTTTCGTCGCGGGACGCCCCGGCGGCGCTATGATGGCCGGCAGAGTCAGAGGCCGAAGGCCCGGTATTCCGTGGGAGATTCGCCATGAAATCGAGGATTGTGCTGTCTGCGGCCGGCTTCGGCGCGGCCGTGCTGCTGGCCGGATGCGCCTGGATCAGCGGCGACCCGGCGGCAGGTTCGGGCAAGCAGGGCTTCTCCGCCGAGATCCGCCGCACCGCCTATGGCGTGCCGCACATCAAGGCCACCGACATCGGCGGCATCGGCTACGGCTTCGGCTACGCCAGCGCCGAGGACAATGTCTGCGAAATCCTCGACCGCATGATGACCGTCTCCGCCACGCGCGCGAAATATCTCGGGCCCGGCGAGAAGGACGCCAACATCGACAGCGACGTCTACCACCAGCGCCTGATCCAGCTCGGCGAGCCGGAGAAGCTGCTGGCAGGTCCCGCAACCTCCATCGACACGCCTTCGGCCGATGCACGCGCGCTGGCCGCCGGCTATGTGGCGGGCGTCAACCGCTACATCCGCGAGGCCGGCGCCGAGGGCGTCACCGATCCGCGCTGCAAGGGCCAGCCCTGGGTGCGCGAGATCGCCGAGATCGATTTCTGGCGCCACATGTTCGCGGGCCAGACGGTGGACTCGTTCTTCGCCCCCGTCGCCAGCGCGGCGCCTCCGGGCGTGCAGCACGCGACGGCGCGTGATCCCTACGAGGAAACCGAACTCGGCTCCAACGCCTACGGCCTCGGCAAGGAGGTCACCAGGTCCGGGCGCGGCATGCTGCTCGGCAATCCGCACTATCCGTGGGAAGGGCCAAACCGCTTCTACCGCGTGCACTTCACCATTCCGGGCAAGCTCAACGTCGTCGGCGTCTCCTATGTCGGCATGCCGCTGATCCGCATGGGCCACACCGACAAGGTGGCCTGGAGCAACACCGTCTCCACCGCGCGCCGCCATGGCTATTACGAGCTCAAGCTCGATCCTGCCGATCCGACGGCCTACATCCATGACGGCAAGCCGGTTCGGATGGAGCGCATGGACGTCACCGTGCAGGTGAAGGATGCGGCGCCGGTCACGCGCACGCTCTATTCCACGCGCTTCGGGCCGGTGATCGCCAGCGACACGTTCAACTGGACGAAAGACCGCGCCTTCGCGCTGCGCACCGTTCAGGTCGGCCTGCGCGATGTCGACCAGTACATGTCGGTCTGGCAGGCAGACAGCGTGCGCGACATGCGCGCCCGCCTCGCGAAATACCAGTCCTACCGCTTCAACACGACCGCCGCCGATTCCAGCGGCGAAGCGTTCTTCGGCGACACGGGCATGATCCCCAACGTCACCCCCGCCCTCGCCGAGAAGTGCGCCGTCTCCGACCTTGCGAAGGAGCAGTGGAAGAAGAACCGCATGCCGGTGCTCGACGGCTCGCGTGGCGAATGCGAGTGGGGCTCGGACAAGGACGCAACCGGACCCGGCGTCTTCGGCCCGGAGAACTCCCCTCACCTCTTCCGCACCGACTACGTCACGCAGAGCAATGACAGCTACTGGCTGACCAATCCCAAGGCGCCGATCACCGGCCTGTCTCCCATCTGGGGCGATGAAGCCACGGCTCGGTCGCTGCGCACCCGCCTCGGCCTCGACCAGGTGGCCAAACGCGTCGCGGGAACGGACGGGCTCGGCGCCCCGAAATTCGATCTCGGGAGCCTGCAGCAGACCATGTTCGGCAACCGCCATCTCGGCGGCGAGTTGGTGCGCGACGATCTGGTGAAGCTGTGCTGGACGTCAGAGCGGCCGGGCGTACCTGCCGCCTGCAACGCGCTGGCGAAGTGGGACCTCAAGACCGACATCGACAGCCGCGGCGCCCACCTCTTCCATCTCTTCGCGGAGAATGGCGGCCTCAGGTTCAAGAACAAGTTCGACCCGATGAATCCTGTCGCCACGCCCAACACGCTCGACACCGCCGACCCGAAAGTGCTCGAGGCGCTGGCCAGGGCCGTCGACAAGCTGGCCGAGCTCGGCATCCCGGCGGACGCCCGCCTCGGCGACGTGCAGGTTGAAACACGCGGCGATGCCCGCATCCCGATCCATGGCGGCGCCGGCCCGGAGGGCGTCTTCAACGTCGTCACCGTCGAAAAGCTGGAGCCTCGGCTTGGCTGGACCTCGATCCGCCACGGCGCGAGCTGGATCTTCACCGTCGAGTTCACCGACAAGGGGCCGATCAGCCAGGGCATCCTCACCTACGGCGAATCCGTGAACCCCAACTCCCCGCACTCGACCGACCAGATGCTGCAGTATTCCCGGAAACAGTGGGACGACCTCCGCTTCACCGAGGATGCCGTCGCCGCGGGGACGATCGGCGCCAGGACGATCAGCGAATAGACCACCGGCGAGGCGCACATGCAGGACAGGGCTCTCGTTCTCGGCGGCGGCGGGCCGCTGGGCATAGCGTGGGAGACGGGGCTCGCCGCTGGCCTCCTCGCCGAGGGCGTCGACATCGCCCGGGCGGATTTCATCCTCGGCACATCCGCAGGATCCGTCGTCGGCGCGCAGCTTGCCGGCGGCGCCAACGCCGAAGCCATGGCGGATGCGCAGCTCTCCTTCTCGCGCATGATGGCGGCGACGCAGGCCGCACCGCCTGCCCCGCCCGATCTCAGCGCGCTGATGGCCTTCATGCTGCGCTTCCCGCCGGTCGGCGAATCGCCCGTCGAGCTGCGCAAGGAGATTGGCCAGTTCTCGCGTGACACAAGGACCATCAGCGACAATGAGTACGCCGCCCAGTTCTCCGCGCTTGGCGTTGCAGGCCCATGGCCGGAGCGCTTCGCCTGCACGGCCGTCGATACCGGGACGGGCGAATTCCACATCTGGCGCAGATCCGATGGCATCGATCTCGCGCGCGGCGTCGCTTCAAGCTGCTCCGTGCCCGGCATCTATCCCGCCATCGAGATCAAGGGCCGGCGCTGGATGGACGGCGGCATGCGCTCGTCCGCCAGCATCGACCAGGCGGCGGGCCACAAGCGCGTGCTCGCCATCGCCGTGATCCCGAACGCCATGGTCGAACCGCGCATTCGCCCGCGCCTTGACTACGAGGCCGGCACAGTTGTCGACGCGGGTGGCCGCGTCGAGATGGTGACGCCTGATGCCGTCGCCATGGCGGCCTTCGGTCCCAACCTCATGGATGGCTCGCGCCGCGCCGCCTGCGTCGAGGCCGGCCTCGTCCAGGGCCGCCGCGAAGCCGCCCGCCTCAAGGCGTTCTGGGCGTAGCTCCCCGCCGCAGACGCTTGATCACCAGCGCCAGCACCGGCAGAGCCGCAAGCGCCAGCATGATCGGGAAGGCGTCCGCCGCAAGGCTGGCAATGTCCGGCGGCGTGTTGCGGTCGAGCACGCTCGCCGCCCTCGCTCCCACAAACGTGTAGATCGCCGTCGACGGGATCACCCCGATCATCGTCGCGATCAGGAAGGGCGTGAAGCGCGCACCGAGAAACGCCGGCGCCGCGTTGGAAATGCAGTACGGCACGATCGGCACGAAGCGCATCACCAGCATCCAGGAAAGCTGGTCGCGCTGGAATTCCTGCGCGATGCGGCCGAGATATTTGTCGGCCCGCGCGCGATAGCGGTCGGCCAGCACGCCTCTGGCGAGCAGGAACACGCACACCGCGCTGCCCGCCGCAGCCAGCCACGACACGATCAGCGCTGGCCAGAAGCCGAACAGGATCGCCCCGAACATGATGATCCACAGCTGCGCCGGGAACAGGATCACCGCGAGCCCGATGAACAACGCGACATAGATCGTGTACGCGAGAACGATGTTCTGCGCCACGAAGCTCTCGGCCGCATCGCGCGATGAGATCGCCGTCTGCCACGACAGCGCGCCGGTCGCGAGCGACCAGTAGATTCCGCCCACGCACAGCGCCGCCGCCGCGATCCACAGCGCGAGAGCGATCGGGAATTTCCTCTTGGAAATCGCCTCCGTCACGCCGTCTCGCTCGCGATCATGCGCTCGCGGTCGCGGTCGATGTTGGGTACGAGCAGGTGCACGATGATCACCGCGGCGAGCTTGGCGAACGCGCACAGCGCCAGCATCGGCGCCCAGTCGCCGCCGCCATCGCGCACGAAACCGGTGTATTCATTCATCGCCAGCCCCGAAAACCCGGCAACCGTCGCCGCAATCCCGATCACTAGCCCGGTCATGCGCGCCGGAAAGATGTCGGTCGCGAGGCCGAATATGCTGGTCGAGAACATCTGGTGCGCCGCCAGCGTCAGGCCCAGCAGCCCCGCCGCCACCCACACATTCGGCGCCCATATCACCAGGAACACGGGCATCGCCATCACGGCCGCGAGCACCATCGGCGTCTTGCGCGCAACGTTGAAGCTGCGCCCCTTCGCCAGCAGGCGGCTCGACAGCGCGCCCGCGAACAGCGATCCCGCCCCCGCCATCAGGAACACCAGCGCCACGGGAAGCGACAGTCCCACCGTCTCCAGCCCGTACATCTTGTTGAAGATATCGGGGCCCCAGAACAGCAGGAAGACCCACACAAAATCGGTGAAGAACTTGCCCGCTGTGATCGCCCACGTCCGCCGGTCCAGCACAAGCTGCCAGAAGAGAGACCAGTTGCGCGCCGGGCTCGCCTTCTCCACCCCGGGCGCAGCAGTCTGTGGCCGCGGCAGCATGAACCAGCAGGCCAGCCACACGAAGCCGAGCAATCCCGTGATAATAAACGCCGCCTGCCATCCCCACGTCACCGCGATCAGCGGCACGGCCAGCGGCGTCGCCACTGCGCCGATATTGGGCGCAAGGTTCATGATCCCGAGCGCCAGCGATCGATCATCGCCCCGGAACCACGTCGCCACGGTCTTCACGGCGGCCGGCAGGTTCACCGCCTCGAACGCCGCCAGCGCCACGCGCGTCGTGAAAAACCCGGTAACCGTCGTCACCAGCACATGCGACATCTGCGCGATGCTCCACCCCCCGACGCCGATGGCGTATCCTGCGCGCAGCCCGACGCGATCGACGAACCAGCCTACCGCCAGCATCGAGGCGATGGTCGCGAGCTGGAATCCGGAGTTGATGTGCGCGTAGTCGCCGTCGCTCCAGCCGAACTGCACTTCCAGCGTTGGCTTGAGCAGGGCGAGCGCCTGACGGTCCATGTAGTTCAGCATCGCCGCGCCGAACACCAGCGCCAGCGCCGCCCAGCGCACGCTGTCGGCCGCGGTATAGGGCCTCGCCGTCAAGGCTGTCATGAGCGTGTCCGGACCCTGTTCCTTGTCCCAGCCTAGACGGTCGCGCGCCGGCACGCAAAGCAGCCTGCCGCCTTGCGGATCGGGCCCCCAGCCCATAGTCATGGCCGCCAAGACGCCGGACCGGCCGGCGCGGGGAGGATGATGGCGGCCTCGGCGAAGGAAAGCGGGCGGCTGTCCAACATCCAGGCCCTGCGCGCGCTCGCCGTGGCCCTGGTGATGGCGGTCCACATCCAGGTGAACGAGGCGCGCGCGGCAGGCGATCCCGTCCTGCCGGGCTGGCTCTATCACGGCGTCTCGGGCGTCGACCTCTTTTTCGTCATCTCCGGCTTCATCATGGTCTACATCACGCGGGGCCAGCATGGCCGCGCGTCCAGCGTCGGCGGCTTCCTCTTCGCCCGCGCCGCGCGCATCTATCCGCCGGTGTGGCTGTTCACGACGCTGGCGATCGCAGGCTTCCTCGTCCAGGGCACGTTCGCCGAGTGGACCCGCGACCACTCCCTCCCCTTCTCCTATCTCCTCTTCCCGCACGAGCAGCCGCCCCTGCTCGGCGTGAGCTGGACGATCATCCACGAACTCTACTTCTACCTCGTCTTCGCGCTGCTCCTCTTCCTGCCCGCGAGCTTCCTGCCCTTCGGCCTGATCCTCTGGGGCGCTGTCGTCGGCGTTGGCGAATGGCTGAAATGGGACGCGATCAATCCGTGGACCCGGGTCGCGCTGCACCCGCTCACCTTCGAATTCCTCGCCGGCGCCTTCGCCGCCCTCGCACTGACGCGAGGCAAGCCCGTCCTGCCCTGGCTCGCGCTCGTGCTGGGCGTCGCCGCCTTCATCGCCGGCGCTTTCTGGCTCGGCCTGCGCGACGAGACGACCTATCCGCAGGGCTGGGGCCGCGTCATCGCCTTCGGTCCGGGCGCAGCCCTCATCGTCTACGGCGCCGCGGGCCTCGAATTCGCGAGCAGTCTCCGCGCCCCGAAATGGCTGGCCGCACTCGGCGACTGGTCCTACAGCCTCTACCTCTCGCACCTGCTGGTCATCGCCGCCCTCGCCCATCTCTGGATGCGCTTCGCCCAGCCCGGCCTCGCCGACAACATCGCCGTGATCGCCGCGATGATCGTGACGCCGATCCTCGTCGCCGCCATCGCCTATTTCGGGTTCGAGAAGCCGGTCGTGCGCGCAGCCCACAAGGCGCGGGCGAAGCTGTTCGGCAGGCCTACCGGTCCAGCCAGCCCTCGGCCTTCGCCCATTTGAAGTCGGACGTCGCCGAAGACGCCAGGCGCTCGGTCTCGTAGCCTTCCTGTCCCAGCCCATAGACGCGCCCGCCAGTGATCTGGATCGTCAGGCGCTGCGAGTTCGCGATGGGAACCTCCGCCGGCGCATCGAACTCGATGCGATGCCGCGCCAGGCCGCACTCGATGGTGACCCGCCGCATGCCGCCGATCCGCCGCGTCGACACCACCAGCCCCGGTATGCCCGGCGACCCGTCGGTCACCAGCGAGATATCCTCCGGCCGCAGGTAGAGCTGCGCCGGCCCGTCCGCCAGGCCTTTGACTTCCAGTTCCAGCACGCGCTCGTCCAGCGTGGCGCGGCCATTGCCCACCTGCACCGGGATCACGCTCGACTCGCCGATGAAGGAGAACACGAACGGCGTCGCCGGCGTGTCATAGATCTCGTCGGGGGTCGCCGACTGCTCGATCTTGCCCTTGCTCATCACCACGACGCGGTCGGCCAGCTCCAGCGCCTCCTCCTGGTCGTGCGTCACGAACAGCGTGGTGTGGCCGGTGCGGTCGTGAATTTCGCGGAGCCAGCGTCGCAGGTCCTTGCGCACCCGCGCATCGAGCGCGCCGAACGGTTCATCCAGCAGCAGCACGCTCGGCTCGATCGCCAGCGCCCGCGCCAGCGCCACGCGCTGCCGCTGCCCGCCGGAAAGCTGCGCCGGGAAACGCCGTTCGAGGCCGGAGAGCTGCACCAGGTCGAGCAGCTCCATCACGCGCCGCTTGATCTCGCTTTCCCTGGGCTTGTTCTTCCGCCGCGCCCGCAGGCCGTAGGCGATGTTGTCGAGCACGCGCATGTGCTTGAACAGTGCGTAGTGCTGGAACACGAAGCCGACACGCCGGTTCTGGATGCGGCCTTCGGAGGCGTCCTTGCCGTCGAAATAGATCATGCCGCTGTCGGGCAGCTCGAGCCCCGCGATCGTGCGCAGCAGCGTGGTCTTGCCCGAACCCGACGGACCCAGCAGCGCCACCAGCTCGCCCGACTTCACCTCGAGCGACACGTCGTCGAGCGCGGCAAGGCCGACATACCTCTTCGAGATGTTTTCGACGCGAACCTGCATGAAACCCTTGGAGCTCCGGTCAGTGACGGCGTTGCGCAGCAAGTTCGCCGGCGAACCGGGCCTCGAGCACGGTCTTAACCGCCAGCGTCACGAGGGCAAGGGCGGCGAGCAACGACGCGACAGCGAACGCCGCCGCGGCCTTGTTGTCGTTGTAGAGGATTTCGATGTGCAGCGGCAGCGTGTTGGTCAGCCCGCGGATGTGGCCGGACACAACCGAGACGGCGCCGAACTCGCCCATCGCCCGCGCATTGCAAAGCAGCACGCCATAGAGCAGTCCCCATTTCACGTTGGGCACGGTGACAAGGAAGAATGTCCGCCAGCCGCCGGCGCCCAGCGACACGGACGCCTCCTCCTCCTGCGTGCCCTGCTGCTGCATCAGCGGGATCAATTCGCGGGCGATGAAGGGGAAGGTGATGAAGATGGTGGCGATCACGATGCCGGGCACGGCAAAGAGGATCTTGATGTTGTTCGCCTCCAGCCACGGCCCCAGCGCGCTGTTGGCGCTGAACAGCAGCACGAAGATGAGGCCGGAGACGACCGGCGACACCGCGAATGGCAGGTCGATCAGGGTCAGCAGGAACGACTTGAACTTGAAATCGAACTTGGCGATGCACCACGCCGCCGCGATGCCGAACACAAGATTGGCCGGCACCGCGATCGCCGCAACCAGCAGCGTCAGCTTCAGGGCCGCCAGCGTGTCAGGCAGCGTCAGCGCCTGCAGGTAGACGCCGATCCCGCGGCTGAACGCCTCGACGAACACGACCAGCAGCGGCGCGATCAGCATCACGGCCATGAACACCAGCGCGACCGTCAGCAGCGCCACGCGCGTCGCCGGGCCCTCGGCGATCGGCGTCGGCCGCTTCTTCTTGATCTTCCCGTTGATCTTCACAGGCGCGGCGGCGTCAGACATGGCCGAACCACCTCCGGCTCCAGGCCTGCAGGATGTTGATCACGAACAGCATGGCGAACGAGATCACCAGCATGATCGCCGCAATCGCGGTCGCGCCCGGATAGTTGTGCTCCTCCAGCTTGATCACGATCAGCAGCGGCGCGATCTCGGACTGGAATGGAAGGTTGTTGGCGATGAAGATCACCGAGCCGTACTCCCCCACCCCGCGCGCGAACGCCAGCGCGAAACCGGTGAGGATCGCCGGGAACAGCGCCGGCAGGATCACGCGTGTCACCGTGCGCCAGCGCCCGGCCCCAAGCGTCGCCGACACTTCTTCCGTCTCGCGGTCGATCTCTTCCAGCACCGGCTGCACCGTCCGGACCACGAATGGCAGGCCGACAAAGATCAGCGCCATGGTGACGCCCGTCGCCGTGAAGCCCACCTTGATGTTGAACCAGTCGTCCAGGATCATCCCGAAAGGACCGTTCGGCGCATAGAGCGTCGCCAGCGCGATCCCGGCCACGGCGGTCGGCAGGGCGAAGGGAAGGTCCACCGCAGCGTCGAGCCAGCGCCGTCCCGGAAACCGGTAACGCACCAGCACCCACGCCACCAGCACGCCGAACACCGTGTTGACGATCGCCGCCAGCAAGGCCGAGCCGAACGACAGCCTCAGCGCCGCCACTACGCGCGGATCGAACGCCAGCCGCCAGAACTCGTCCCACCCAAGGCTCGCCGAGCGAATGCCCAGCCCCGCCAGCGGGATCAGGACAATGAGGCTCAGATACGCGACCGTGTATCCCAGGCTCAGGCTGAAGCCTGGCAGGACGCTGCGCCGCCTCCAGCGGTAACTCTGCGCCCCGTCTGGCGCCGCTGCCGTCATCTATCCCGTCCTGCTGTCCTGCCCACCCTATTGGGCGGGCTTGTAGATCTGGTCGAACAGACCGCCTTCATCGAAATGCTTGGGCTGCGCCTGCGCCCATCCGCCGAACAGCGGGTCATCGATCGTCACCAGCTCGATCTGCTTGAAGCGCGCAAGGTCGCCGGGATCGGCCGCGGCTGGGTCGTTCGGCCGGTAGAAATGCCTGGCGGCGATCTTCTGGCCGGCGGGCGAGTAAAGGTATTGCAGATAGTCCTCGGCCGCCTTCACCTGGGCCGCGCCCTTCTTCCCGGCATTGCCGGCCACCACGGCGACCGGCGGCTCGGCCTTGATCGACAGCGAGGGATAGATCAGCTCGTACTTGTCAGCGCCGGCCTCCGTCAGCGTCAGGTAGCCTTCATTCTCCCATGTGATCAGCACATCGCCCGTGCCCTGCTGGGTGAAGGTCTGCGTGCTTCCGCGGGCGCCGCTGTCGAGCTTCAGCACGTTCTTGTAGATCGCGCCGACCAGCTCCTTGATCCGGGTCTCGTCTCCCGCGAACGCCTTGGCGCCATAGGCCCACGCCGCAAGGTAGATCCAGCGCGCCCCGCCCGATGTCTTCGGGTTCGGCGTGATGACGCCGACACCCGGCAGCGCGAGGTCGCTCCAGTCACGGATGTTCTTCGAATTGCCCTTCCGCACCAGGAACACGATGGTTGACGTGTAGGGCGCCGAATTTGCCGGCAGTTTCGTGCGCCAGTCCGCCGGGATCTTGCCCGTCTCCTTGGCGATCAGGTCGATATCGCCCTGCAGCGCCAGCGTCACCACGTCGGCGTCCAGGCCATCGATCACCGAGCGCGCCTGCTTGCCCGAGCCGCCATGGGACATGTTGACCTTCACGGCCTCCCCATTCGGTCCCTTGTAGTTGGCGGAAAAGTCGGCGTTGAACTCCTCGTAGAGTTCGCGCGTCGGGTCATATGACACGTTGAGCAGGCTGATCTCGTTGGTTGCCCCTTGCTCGCCGCCACAGGCGGCCAGCACCAGCCCTGCGGCCAGCGCGAGTACCTTGAGACGCATGGGTCAGTCCTCCGGGAGACACTTAATACGCTAGTGCGGAGGTCGAGTTTGTCAAACGCGACCGGTCACGCCACTGCATCCCGCAACCGCTGCGGCAGACGCTCTCCCAGCGCATCGGAGATCGTCGTCCGGTCGAGCACCCCGCGGGTCGCATCGGCCACCTGCGCGAACACCCGGCGCACCTCGCAGGACGCCTCGTCCTTGCAGTCCGTGCACTTGCGGTAGGCGATCTTGGAGAGGCATGGCAGGGGTGCGATCGGGCCATCGATGATGCGGAGGACTTCGCCGAACGAGATGGTGTCGGCGGGCCGCAAAAGCCCATAGCCACCGGCCTTTCCGCGCCTCGACGCGACCAGGCCGTGATGCTTCAGGTCGAGCAGGATCTGCTCAAGAAATTTTTTCGGAATCTTCTGCTCCTCGGCGATGTCGCCGATAAAGGTCGGGCGCCCGGGCGGCTGCTTGGCGAGGGCCACCAGGGCTCTCAGCGCATACTTCGCCTTCTGGGAAATCATCGCCTCGTTTCGCCTTCCCCCGACCCGTCCTCAGGCCTACGGACTGGCCCATCGCCTCCCAAAACTATATCGACATTGTAGAGTTAGTAAACGCCGTTTGCGTAGGCGTTGTCGCCCCGGTTTCCGGCTAGCGCCTGCAGTTTGCTGGGGTTTTGGCGCGCCTCCTGGAAGCCGACCGCGCACTCGCCCCACAGGCGAAGATTATGCGTCCCCCGAAGAAAATGTGACACAGCGCGATCACCTCAGACCAGACGGGTCCACATGACGCTCTTCTCTCTCCGCTCCCTCGCGGTTGCCGCGCTTTGCCTGGCCGCCTTGCCCGCCTTCGCCCAGGCGGCCGACACGCCCTTCCGGCTGCAGACCACGCTCGATGCGCCGGACTGGCTGAAGATCTCCGGCTCGATCCGTCCGCGCTATGAATCGCTGCACAACCAGTTCAACGCCGGGCGCACAGGCGACGACGAGTTCCTCGGCGTCCAGTCCCTGCTCAAGGTCGAAGCCGGCAGGGACTTCATCGTCGGCGGCGAGATCCTCGACGCCCGCCGCATCATCGGCGACGCCGCCGGCTCGTCGGCTGGCGAGATCGACGCGCTCGAACCGCTGCAGCTCTACGCCGCCTGGCGCCCGGCCGACTTCCTGATGGACGGCGCCCGGACCGATCTCACGCTCGGCCGCTTCACCATGGATCTCGGCTCGCGCCGGCTCGCCGCCCGCTCCGGCATGCGCAACGTGCTGGCGGCCTTCGACGGCGTGCGCGGCGTCTGGACCAGCCCGACCGGCGTCAAGCTCACCGGCTTCCTCACCGCCCCCGTCAACCGTACGCCCTCGGACGTCCCCTCCGCGCTCGACAACGACATCGAGTTCAACGAGCAGGCCGACACGACGCGCTTCTCCGGCTGGCATGTCGAGGCGCCGATCATCCACGCCGTCAACGGCGAGGTCTACCTGTTCGACCTCGACGAGGACGACGGCGCCGACTTCGCCACCCGCAACCGCGATCTCGTCACCGTCGGCGCCCGCCTCAAGCGCGCGCCCAAGGCCAACACCTGGGATATCGACCTCGAATACGCCAAGCAGACCGGCAGCGTCCACGCCACCGCCAGCCCGGCCGACATCACCCCGCTCGACCAGGACGCCAGCATGCTCCATGCCGAAGCCGGCTGGACGTTCGATGCGCCCTGGCGCCCCCGCGTCTCGCTGCACTGGGACTATGTCTCGGGCGACAGCTCCCCCGCCGATCTTTCCAGCGAACGCTTCGACCCGCTGTTCGGCGACCGCGCCTTCGAACTCGGCCCAACCAGCACCTGGGCGATGATCCTGCGCTCCAACCTCGACTCTCCAGGCGTCCGCCTCGAGCTCAGGCCCGACGGCCGCAACGAAGTCGTCGCCATGGTGCGGGACGTGAAGCTCGACTCCGAAACCGACAGCTTCGCCAACACCGGCGTGCGCGACATCACCGGCGCATCGGGCAAGAATGTCGGCACGCATCTGGAACTGCGCTGGCGCCATCAGATCATCCCCGACAGCCTGCGCCTCGCCATCGGCGGCGCCGCCCTCCTTCGCGGCAGTTTTTTCCGGAACGCCCCCAACGCCACCCAACTCGGCGACAGCCATTTCGCCTACACCGAGCTGACCTTCACCTTCTGACCGGCGCCTTCTGACCGTTCGCAGCCGGCCGCCAAGTGTGGACCCTGCCCTGACTGTGGGATAGCCTGCCGGCTGTCGGAGGGGGCCAGTCGCGTGCCGGCGATTTTTCTGTCGCATTCCAGCCGCAACGACGCTCTGGCGTCGGCGCTCGAAGCCTGGCTCGCCGCCAACGGCTTCGACGACCTGTTCGTCGACCACTCCGACATCCGCGCAGGCGACAAGTGGGGCGACGCCCTGCGCCGCGCCAAGGGCTCGTGCCGCGTGGTCCTGTGCCTGGTCACGCCCGAATGGCTGGCGTCCGACGAATGCTTCGGCGAGTTCACGGCTGGCTGGTATTCCGGACGCCGCATCATCCCGCTGCTGTGCCTCGCCGGCGCCACGCTGGACGACAGGCAGACGAAACACCTCGCTCGCGTGCTCGGCGAGGACCAGGGCGTGGACCTCACCGCCGCCGGCGCGCCGGGCGCCCTCGACCTCGACGCACATCCCGGCATCTCCGGTCCGTTGAAGGCGGGCCTCCGGGCGGCGGGCGCCCTCGCCAAGGTCGGCCTCGACCCGATGGCCTTCGAGATCGACCGGGCCGAGCGTGCCGAACCCTTTCCTGGCCTCGAAAGCTTCGGGGATTCGGATGCGGACGCCGCCGTCTTCTTCGGCCGCAGCCCGGAGATCGCGCAATGCCTCGAAGACCTTCGCGAAATGCGCGCCAATGGCGACCGCCGCGCCTATGCCATTCTCGGCGCGTCGGGTTCGGGCAAGTCATCGCTGATGAAGGCCGGCGTGCTGCCGCGCCTGCGCCGCGAGCGCGGCTGGTTCGTCCTGCGCAGCTTCCGGCCCGGCGCCGACCCCCTGCTCAACTTCGCCGAGGCGCTGGTCAAGTCGGGCGTTGATCGCGCGCCGGGCGCCATTCGCGACCAGTTGCGCAGCGCCTGGAAGGACAGCAAGGATCTGCGTGCGGAACTCGACCTCCTGCTGGCGCCCGTGAAGACTCACGCCGACCGCGCCTCCGCCACCACGCTGATCGCGATGGACCAGGGCGAGGAGCTCGCCCGCGCCGACGGCGAGAGCGGCGATTGTCTCGGCGCCCTGCTGCGCGCGATGCTGGTCGAGACGAAAGAGGGTGATCCCCGGCCCTATGTCGTCGCCTTCACCGTGCGCTCCGACAGCTTTCCGGAACTCCAGGCGGCCAAGCGCTTCGAGGATCTCACCACCCGCACCGCCGACATCCGCACGCTTCCCAGCTATCGCTTCGACAACGCCATCGAGCAGCCTGCCACGCGCTATGGCGTGGACATCGAACCAGCTCTCGTCGAGGCCCTGATGAGCGATGCGGGCGGCAAGGACGCCTTGCCTCTTCTCGCCTTCACGCTGCAGCGCCTGTGGCGCCAGTACGAGAAGGAAAAGCGCATCCGCAAGGAGAACTATGACAGCGTCGGAAAGCTTTCCGGCCTGATCGAGGACGCCGCCGAACGTGCGCTGCGCGGGCTGGACCCGTCGGCCCATCAAGGACCACTCGATGGCAAGGTTTCGGATGCACGCGACAGGGCCGCCGCCAGCGTCTTCGTTCCCGCCCTCGCCCAGGTCAACGAACGCGGCGCGGCGGTAAGGCGCGTGGCGAAACTCGACGCTTTCAAGAACGAGGAAGCGCACGACCTCCTCCGCTGGTTCGACAAATGGCGCCTCGTGGTCAGGACCGGGGACAGCGTCGAGGTCGCACATGAAGCGATGTTCCGCGAATGGCCGCGTTTCCAGCGCTGGCTCATTCCCGAAAAGGGCCGGCTCGAATCCCTGCGCGCAGTCGAAAGCGCCGCCGCGACCTGGGACTCGCGCGGACGCAAGTCCGACGATGTCACCCATCGCAGCCGCCGCCTCAAGGAAGCCCGCGACCTCGATCAGCACGACGACTATCGCATCCAGCTCGACCGCAATCCGGAGGCGCGAGCCTATCTGGCGAGCTGCATCGCCGCCGAGCGCCGGAGGACGATGCTTGCTGCGGGCGTGATCGCCGGCGGCGTCGTCCTCTCGTCAGTCGCGGGGGCGTCGGGGTCGAAATATCTCAGCAGCCGCACGCTCCTGGAAACGGCGGACAAGCTGTCGGTTATCGGCAGGTCGATCGAGGTGATCCAGTTTGCGCTTGCAGGCACGCCGACAGCAACAGACCTGTCGCCGTCACTCGGTCTTGGCGCGGAAAACCTGCTGGCGACCAATGGCGCGCGGCTGCCTATCCTCAAGGATCTGGGCTTCATCGACACCTATGTCGTCGGCCAGCCGATAAACTTCTTCTCGGGCAATGGCCGCTACCTTGTCACGCGCGCAGTGCCTCGAGAATCGCCGGCGCTGACGCCCACGGCGTTCGCCGCCTATGCGCCGGAAGCCATGCTTCACGACCTTGAAACAGGCGCCAGCCGGAGCCTCGGCCCCGCCAAGTTCTTTGCCTTGTCGCCTCGTGGAGACTACGCCGCTGTCCAGGCCGCCGATGGCGCCGTGACCCTCCACCTCCTCGCGACCGGTGAAACCACCGGCCTGGGCCGGGCGACGACCGAAAACGCCCTGGGCTCAAGCGCCGTCTTCTCGCCGGACGGCGGCAGGCTGGCCTTCATGAACGCGAACAATGAACTCCAGGTTCGTGATCTCGCCAGCGGGAAAACGCTGAGCTTCCCATCCGTCAGAGGCTATGCCGGCGGCGCCTGGTCCTATCTGGCGGGCGGCAAGCTGATCCTTGCCGAGCAGGACTATGCCTCGACGGCCATCTATGACCTGGGCGACGGGACGGTCACGCGCCTCGAAGCCAACCGGACCTACTATGGCCTGCCAGGCCCCGGAGTGGTGCTCCTGGAAATCGACGGGATCAACGGCCAGCTTCGCCGCGGCGCGACGACCACGCCGCTCGGCCCGGTCACCGGCTATTCCGGATCCGCTGACGGCCGCTATGTCGTCATTCGAAAGGCAGATGGCACAGCCGCCCTGCACGACCTGACGACGGGCGCCGTCATGCCGCTCGGCGCCGTTCGGGATCGCCAGGGCGTATTATCGGCGCCGCGGTTCAGCGGGACCATCAGTGAAAAGCTCGATCTCGCGTTTTCCGCTGACGGACGATACCTGCTGACGGCCGCGCCGGATGAGCAGGCGACGCTCTACGACCTGCCGTCCGCCAGGCCGCGGCCGCTCGGCAAGCTGTCCTACTTCGAATTCTCTGGAAACGGCCGCTATCTGCTCACCGCAGGCGGCGACGGCATCGCCCGCCTGAGGGATCTCGACACCGACACGGAAACCGAACTCGGCCCGTCGGGCCTCGGACTGAATGCGTACTACAGCCAGGTGACCTATTTTTCGCCCGGCGGACGCTTTGTCGTGATCTCCAACACTCAGGGCGAGGAGACATTGCGGGACCTTGCGTCGAACGACACGATTCCGCTAGGCGGCGTCGGCTATCGCGAATTCTCGCCCGACGACAAGCGCCTCCTGGTGGTGGAATCCGGAAGCGTCGGGACGTTGAGAGACCTGACCGCTCCCCTTCGCGCAACACGGGGCGCAGGCATGCGCTCCGCCGTTTGCCGCACAAGCGGCGATGCGCTGAGGCCGTTCTCGGACCAGGCTCGAACTGGCAGCCATCCGACTCTGTCGGAAGCGGACCAGCGGGAAATCCAGGGGCGCCCGTGGAATCCCTGCGACTGGCGCGGCCTGGGCGCTGGTCCCGAAGGCTGGGCGCAGTGGATGCGGCGCATGGAAGTCGTCACGTTCGGCAACACATCCCGCGACTACAAGTGCGGCGAGACCGATGCCGCCGGCCATGTCACGCAGGCGCGAACCGACCTGTGCCGCATCGCCGGCGCACCCGAAGCCCAGATCGCCGGGCCCAAACCCCCGCCCAAGCCCGCGGCGCCAGCGGCCGCCCCCAAACCGCGCTGACATTGCCGCGCGGCGCCCGATCTCGGACCCGGCGACGGACCTCTTGGTGACTTGGTGTTTTGGTGTTTGGTGTGGAATTTGGGGTCGGGAAAGGCAAACACAAGGTCACAGGGGGGATTCGGCCTGTGATCCTGGGTTCAGGCCTCGGGCAGGGAATGGCGGTGCATGGCAGCGCAGGGATCGTTTCCCGCGGGAACAATCGACTGCCCCGGCTGTTCAGCTGAAAAGCGCGCTCGCGGAGAATCCCTTGTCATCCTTCCATCAACTCGATCCCAGCATCCCCGTCACCATCATCGGCAAGGGCGATGGCTACGCGTTCGCCGTCATTGACTATGGGCAGGAACACAACCTGATCTGGGTCACCGCACTCAACGACACCGCGGAGATCTGGTGCGCGCCCAATCCCCTTGTGCGGATGAAGGCCAACTGGACAATGGGTCGCGACCGTGCTGCCTCGGTCTCGCTCAAGCCGCCTGCGCCAGCCTCAAAGCCTCCCGTCCCAACCAATCAGATGAGACGGCAAAAACCGACGATCCGCGTGGACATCAGCTGACGTCACGGAGACGCGCAACCGCGAAGAATGCCAGCCGTTCGGCGAATAGACCACCGGACGTCGTGGTCATCCGGGACTGACCTTGGACAAACCGTTGGGGCGCAGGCCTAGCTTCGTATCGACGTCGCAAGCGCTTCGGGGCGTAGCCGGTCGCGCCGCCCCCGGACACAGCCGCTCGACCTACCCCACCCTGACGCCGACAAAGCTCTTCTTCATCATGAGCTGGTGCTCGACATGGGCGAGGGCTTCCACGGCTTCACCGAGCCGGTCCTTTACCTCCGAGATGGCGACGCCGGCCTGTGCAGCGCTCGCCACGCCCGACCGCCCCAGCCTCTCGGCCGTCTCGCACGCATCGCCGAGCGCCATCAGGCCGACGGATCGGGCAGCCCCCTTGATGGCGTGGGCGGCGTCGGCCCAGTGATCGGCTTCGGCGTGGGGATCGAGCATCCGGCCCCACAGGTCGGCGGACTGGCGGAAGATGCCCAGCGCTTCGACGGCGAGGGCGGCGTCGCCCGAGGTCATGGTCTCGAGCTGGGCAAGGTCCAGAACCGCGCTCATCGCCTGTCTCCCTGGCCGCCGCTTTCCGGAGCCTGCAAACCTCGGGACTACAACAGGTTAAGTCGGCGGCTGAACAGCCTGTTCATCGCAGCTTCAAGCGGGAATCGAGACTGTGCGGTCCGACTGGACAGCCTGACCGGGAGATTTGGCCGCCATGTTCCGCAAAACCCTGCTCGTTGCCGCAGCGCTCCTCCTCGCCGCCCCTGCCTTCGCCGATGACCACGGCCGCGGCCGTGGCAAGGACCGCGGAGGCCACCACGACAACCGCAACAAGGACTGGAACCGCGACCGCGAACAACCGCTATCGCTACAACGACCGCGACTACAACCGCACCACCCTAAACCTAAACTTCCGCTTCGGCGCGCCCGGCTATTCCAGTTATGGCGGCTACGGCTACAACGAGCCTGCCTACAATTCCTGGGGCCTCTATCCCCACGAGTGCCGCTATGACCGGGAGTTCGGCTACTGGTACGGACGCCCGGCCGAAGTCGAAGTGCGCCGCTGCGCCGATGGCTATGGCAACATCTATGTCGTGCAGGGCAGCCAGCGGCTGTGGCGCTATCGCTAGCCTCGACTGCGGCGAACCCGCATCAGTTGAGAACCGTCGCGCTTCCTGAAGAATTCTGAGGACGCGTATTCCAGCGTCCATGCCGAACTTTCGCCTTGATGAGGTACGACAACCGCCGCACTGTTTTCCGGGTACAGGGGTCAGCCCGATGATCGACGTGATCGTAGGTTTCAGGGATGCGGTCTTTGCTGCGCTGGTCGCTTGGACAGGCGCCCCGGAGGCGGGTTCGCCGGTGACGGCGGCAAAGGACAAGGAGCCGGGCCGCAAGCCCGCCCCCATAGAAAAGCCCCTCGAGCGTACCCAGCCCAAGCTCTACTGAATTCGGCGCCGCAACGAGCCTGCCAGATCATTTATCGTGAATCCGGCGCTCCGCTCGCACGTGCAACGCGAAATGCGTCCACCGTGTTCACGAAATACCTGCGAAAACAGGGGGCGGCTCTGACTCATTGCCCTTTCCAAGCCGCTCCGGGGAACGCAAATTGGGGCGGTTCATCCCCGCGCCCGGTTGCTGGCGCGAGTTCGCCACAGTGCCCGGGTCAAACCTACGCCTATGAACGACTTTTCCGACCGCAGATCGCCGAACCGCATCAAGGCCCAGCTCGAAGCTGCGCGCACCGCGGGCGCATGGATGCCGTGGGCAGGCGCTGCGCTCGCCGTGCTCTACTGGGGCGGCATCGGCATCTGGCTCATCGCTTCGCTGGGCCCCGCGCTGTTCACCCAGTCGCCGCTGATCCTCGCCGGCGGCCTTGCCGCGATCATCGCCCCAGGCCTCGCCTTGGTCATGGCTGGTGTCATGGCGCGCGAGAGCGCCCGCTCGTCTGAAGCCAACGCCGTCGTCCTCGCCTCCGCCCGCATGCTGCTCGAGCCGGCCCATGGCGCACGCGACGACATTGCCTCGATCGGCGAGGCGGTCGCCAACCAGACGCACACCATCAACAAGGCCCTCACCGACACGCGTGGCCGCCTCGACGGCCTCAAGCACGAGATCGAGGGCAGCGTCACCGCCGCCCTCAAGGCCGCCGAGATCGTCCGCGCCGATTCCGAAGTGCTTGTCCACAAGATGAGCTCCGAGCGTCAGAGCATGACCCAGCTCGCCGAGTCGCTGCGCAACCAGTCGGAAAGCCTCGCCAAGGCCATCCCGCGCCACGCCCAGATGATGTCGGAGGCTGCGCGCGCAGCCCAGGACCAGGTGAAGAAGGCGGACGACACGCTGACCTCGCGCCTGCGCGGGCTCGAGGAAACCGCTGGCCACCTCGCCCAGCGCATCGACCAGCTCGACAATATGGGCGCCGAAAGCCGCAAGCGCGCGCAAAACCTCGCTGGCGCGCTGATGCGCCTCGACGAACAGCTCGTGCAGTCGACCCGCATGGTCGAGGCGGCCACCAAGGCCGGCCAGCTTGCAACAGCGGCGACCAAGTCGACGGCAGAGTCCCTGCGCGACGCGGTCTCGGACGCGCTCGGCTCGGCGCTGAAGGCCACCGAGACGATCAACGCCAGCTCCGCCCGCGCATCGGAAGACGCGCACAACGCCATGGTGAAGTTGAAGGATGCGGGCCTGCAGGCGGAGGCCACCACCCGCGCCGCCTCCCTCGCCGCCAAGACCCAGGCGGACGAGACCGAACAGCGCATCAACCAGCTCTCCGAATTCCTGTTCCGCGCCGCCACGCGCGCCACCAACGCCGCCGAGAGCGGGCTCGACCGCGCGCGCCAGCGCATCGAACGCGCCTCCCTCCTCGTCGGGCAGATCCGCGGCGACACGCCGCGCGACACGCCCTCCTCCATCGATGACATGGTGCTCGACCGCGCACCCTCCGCCGACCCCGCCCTGCTGCGGCCTCGCACGCACGACGCCGAGCCGCAGGCCGAGCGCCACACCGCCTTCCCGCTGCATGGGGCGCGTGCGCCGACGCCGGCTGCACCGCCTCAACCGCCACCGCAGCATGCAGCTGCACCTGCGCCCACGCCCGCACCTGCGCATGCACCTGTCGCTGCGGCGGACGTGGACGATTTCCTGCTCGACAAGCCGGTCCCGGTTGAACCCGAAATCCTGCGTCCGTCGGCGCGGCCCACCGCCTCCAGCGGCTTCGACCGCGTGATCCGCGACGAGGCCGGCAGCGACGAGCTCGTGCTCGATCACATCGCCGCCCTGCGCCGTCCAGGTCACGCCCCCAGCCCGTCGAATGGCGCCAGCAATGGGGCCGCCCATGGCGGGGGCAATGGCGCTTCGCCGCTCTTCCCGCCTGAGCCTCGCCCGGCTCACCTTGATCCGCTTTTCCCGTCCGAGAGCCAGCGCAACAACATCAATTCCTGGCGCGACCTGCTGACCAATATCGAGGACGTGCCTGAACGCGCGCGCGACCAGTCGGCCAGCGGAATGCTCGGCCGCCTCGACCGCGCCGGCGTGCGCCTCGACGTGGTGAAGGCTTCCGACCTGCGCCGGATCGCCTCCGCCGCCCACCAGGGCGAACGCCAGCGCCGCCGCGCCATCCGCGACGTCGCCCCCGGCGAGATCCAGCGCGTGGCGAGACTGCTCGACGCCGACCGCGAGCTGCACACGGCGGCGCGCACCTTCATCACCGCGGAAGAGCCGGACGCGCTGCGCGTGCTGGCGGTATCCGACCGTGCGCGCGAGGACGCCCATCCGAGGCTGTCGGCCTACCTGCTGCTGGATGCCGCACTCGGCGCGACGATCTAGAATCGGCCTTTCGTACCAAGCGCGATTCATCGTCAGCATCGATGTCCGGCTTCGACGCGGATTGTTGGGGACGGCTCAGGACATGACGCTTGCGCGCGATCTTCCCGGCGGTCGCGCTGCGGTCCGGGTCAGTTCGCCGGCGTAGTCGGCACAACTGCAACCGCCGGCGAGCCAGCCTTCGGCTCGACCGTCTTCGCGACGAACGCGGCGACCTGGTTGGCGACGGACTGGGCGGCGATGGCCATGGCGGCGGCGCGGTCGCGGGGTTCACGGCTTCTTGGCAGGCCCTCGGCCTTGAACGGGGCCTGCGCGATCATGCGGCGGGTTGCGCTGTCGAGGATGCTGACTTCGACCTCGGCATGGACGGCGCCGGCTTCGCGGCTGGTCGACAGATCGACGATGCGCCAGCGGACATCATAGTCGGTGCGGGCGCCGAGCTGGGCGGGCGCCGCGCGGCCATTGCCGCCGGCGGCCGAGAGCGCATCGACCACGGCACCCTGCAGCAGGCGTGGGGCGGTGTCCACCCAGCGCACATTGCCGAGATAGACCATCTCCTGGTCCTTGCGCACGGCGATGTCGACGCCGGAATAGGCGCGCGAGGAATCCGGCGGGTAGACCGCGACATCGGCCCGCAGCGGGTCGCTCGGCGTCTGCGCGCGGTCGGCAGGAAGAGCAATGAGCGCCGCCGGTATCACCGGCTCGGGCAGCACGGACAGGCAGCCGCCCAGGGCCAGTGGAAGGGACAGCGACACCATCAGGGCGGCGGCAATGCGCATCTTGGTCATATGTCGCTCCCTAGTCGACCGGCTGCGGCTGGCGATAGACGAACCGGCTCGGGTCCTGCTCGATCTCGCCGAGCAGGCCCTGCAGGCGGCCCATCAGCGTCGACAGGTCGACGGCCGCGAGAGAAAGCTGTTCGAGCGCGCGGCCGGCGGTAGGCGTGAGGTCGGAGTTGATCTGCTTCACCGCGCCGTTGATGTTGGCCATCGACTGGCGGACTTCGACGACGGCCGGGCCGATGTCCTTGAGGATGCCGGAAGCGTCGGCGACCAGTGTCGAGGTGTCGCCGCCGAAGGACTTGGCGACCTCGT
This sequence comes from uncultured Alphaproteobacteria bacterium, assembly GCA_963718145.1. Taxonomy (GTDB): domain Bacteria; phylum Pseudomonadota; class Alphaproteobacteria; order Caulobacterales; family Hyphomonadaceae; genus UBA7672. The sequence goes on from CAVQYJ010000023.1 coordinate 668,720, forward strand.
CGACCGTTGCGGCGGCGCTGGCCAGCGCGGTCGCGGCCTTGTCGACCGACTTGAACGCGGAGGTTGCGGAATCGATGGCGCCGCCATCCTTCGCGAGCTTGGCCGAGATGATGTCCAAATTGGAGAGGATGGCGTTGACGTGCGCCACATTCTCTTCCGACACCGCATCGTTGATCTTGTTGATCGTGTCGCCTGTGACAGTGAGCAGGTCCTGTCCGCCCTGGAAGAGGCTGTCGAGTGCCGTGCGCTCGGTCTTGATCACCGGGGGCGGCTGGAATTGCTCCGACACCAGCAGGGGCTGTTCAGGCGAGCCGGCGCGGATCTGGATGAAGGTGACGCCGGTGATGCCGAGGAAGTTGAGTTCGGCGACGCTGTCGGTGCGCACGGGCGTTTCGGCGAAGACGTTGATGCGGGCGATGACCCGGTTGGGGTCCTGGCGGTCGAGCGACAGGCGCTGCACTTCGCCGACCTTGATGCCGTTGAAGCGCACTTCGCCGCCTTCGATCAGGCCGTTGACCGGGCCTTCGAACACGACGTCGAAGGTCGAATAATTGCGGTTCAGCGGCGTGCCGGCGATCCACAGCGTGAACAGCGCCAGCGCCGCTGCCGCGAGCAGGACGAACGCGCCGATCAGCACGTAGTTGGCACGGGTTTCCATCTATCTCACCGCCGCCCTGCCCCGAGGGCCCGAGAAGTATTCCTGGATCCACGGGTGGGGATTTTCACGGACCTCATCCAGCGGACCAACTGCAAGCACCTTGCCGTCCGAAAGCACCGCGACCCGGTCGCAGATCGCCACGAGCGTGTCGAGGTCGTGCGTGACCAGGAATACGGTTAACCCCAGGGCGCGGCTCAGCGACTGGACGAGTTCGTCGAACTTCTGGGCGCCGATCGGGTCGAGGCCGGCCGTCGGTTCGTCGAGAAACACCAGGTCCGGGTCGAGCGCGAGGGCCCGCGCCAGCGCCACGCGCTTGCGCATGCCTCCGGACAGGTCCGACGGTCGCTTGGCGGCGGCGTCGAGTTCCAGGCCGGCCATGCGGATCTTGAGGTCGGCGAGTTCGCGCATCAGGAGATGCGGGATCTTGGTGTGTTCCGCGATGGGCGCCATGACGTTTTCGCGGACAGTCAGCGTCGAGAACAGCGCGCCATCCTGGAACATGACGCCCCAGCGCCGCTCGACCTCTATTCGCTTCTCGCGCGAAAGATCGTTCAGCCGCTGGCCCAGCACCTCGATGTCGCCCTTGGCCGGCGTGTTGAGCCCGACGATCGAGCGCAGCAGCACGGACTTGCCGGTGCCGGAGCCGCCGATCACGCCCAGCACCTCGCCCTTCATCACGTCGAGGTCGAGGTCTTCGTGCACCGTGTGCGCGCCGAAGCGATTGGTGAGTCCGCGCACGCGGATCGCTATCTCGCCGGCGTCCGGTTCGCGTTTCCTGTCGAGGGCGGCGTCAAAACTCATCAGACGTTGAGGAAATAATAGATGATGGCGAAGATCGCATCGATTGCGATGACGAGGAAAATCGATTGCACCACGGATGATGTAGTGCGGCGGCCGAGCGAGACGACATCGCCTTCGACCAGCATGCCCTGCCGGCAGCCGACCAGCGCGATGACGATGGCGAACACCGGCGCCTTGACGATGCCGACCCAGAAATTCTGCTCCGGCACCACGTCCTGGAAGCGCTCGATGAACAGGGTCGGCGAGATGCCCATGGCGGTCCACGCCGCGATCAGTCCGCCGCCGATGCCGGCGATGGTGGCCGCAAACGTCAGCAGCGGGGTCATGACGATCAGCGCAAGCAGGCGCGGCGCGACCAGCGCCTCCATCGGATCGATGCCGATGGTGCGCATCGCGTCGATCTCCTGCCGCATCTTCATCGCGCCGATCTGCGCCGTGAAGGCGGAATCTGTCCGGCCCGCCAGCAGGATGGCGGTCAGCACCACGCCGAACTCGCGCAGCATGCCGATGCCGACCAGCTCCACCACGAACACGGAGGCGTTGAACATCGCCAGCAGGTTGGCGCCGATGAAGGCGATCACGAGACCGATGAAGAACGACAGGAACGACACGATCGGCAGGGCGTCGAGCCCCGCCTCTTCCATCACGGACACCACCGACGTCCAGCGGATGCGTCGTGGGTTGGCGGCCAGGCGCGCCAGCGTCGCCATCGTCTCGCCGATGAAGCTGAGCGTGCCGAGCAGTTCGCGCCACGCTTCGACGGCGCCATGGCCGGCGCGATCAAGCAGGGCGATGAAGCCGGGCGGGCGCACAGGATCGGGCGGCGCAGCGGGGCTCGCGCGGCGCACTTCGCCCAGCAGCCGTTCCGCCGAGGGATGCTCGCCCTTGATGGGGATGGGATTGTCATTGCCCTGCAGCGCGCCCAGCGCGCGGTCGATCAGATACGCGCCGGAAGTGTCGAGCTTCTCGAGTTCGCTCACGTTAAGCGTGGCGTCGAAGCGAATCTTGGTGGCGCGCAGCTGTTCCTGGATGGCCGCAACAGTCCAGACGGTCCAGTCGCCAGCAACGGAAAGCACCTGCTTTCCGTCGGCGGCCGTGTCCACCTGAAATCGTGTTGAATTGACTGCCATCTTCAAGGTCTACAGTAGAAACGTATAGCAAATACCAACCCCGACTATGGAGCGATGCGTTTCGCGCGTAGGTTGCGCCATTGGTGTTGCTGAAATGCCGGCTTTCTTCTCCAATCCTTAAGCGGGTCCTGATGCCTGTCCGCACCCTGGCAACACTTCGTTCGGAGAGATGAATGCGCGCCCTGGTCGTTGCAGCGTCGCTGTGCGGACTGGTTCTGGTGGCGGTGGGCGCGATCGGCGCCCACATGATTCCGATCGAGACGAAGGACCGCTGGGACGGCGCGCTGCTTTACGGTTTCGTTCACACGCTGGCGGCGCTCGCCGCAGCGCTTGCGCCGATGCCAGGGTGGTTGAGGCCGGCGGCGGGCTGGGCGTTCGTCGGCGGCGTCGCGCTGTTCTCCGGCATCCAGATCGCGAAGGCGATGACGGCGGCGGGAGGCGCCTCGCCGCTTGATGGCTTGACGATGCTGGTTCCCGTCGGCGGCTTGGCCTTCATGCTCGGCTGGCTGTTGCTGGCGCTGGCGGCGCTGCTGTGGCGGCCGACGGTGCGGTTCGACGATCGGCCTTGAGGCCGGGATAGGCGGGGAGCTTGCGGGCCTAGCTCGCCTTCACGTCCGACCGGGCTTCGGCCAGCGCGTCCGCCGTGGAGCGGGCCCTGGCCAGCGCTTCATCCATCGGGGTCAGTTCGTCGGTGATCCTGTATTCGCGGTTCGAGCGCTTGTTCACCTGGGAGAGCGCGTCAGAGAAGGAATCGCGCGCCTGGCGGGCATGGATCAGCGCTTTCTCGAACTCGTTGACGTCGGTTTTGGTCGGCTGCGTCTTGCCCATCATCGACCGGGCGAGCGCGGTCAGGTCGGAGAGGCCCTTGGCGGACTCGCCCATGTCGGCGCGCACGCGGCTGACAACCGAGGCGGGCGCCGAGCGGTCCGCGCCGATGCGGCGCCAGTAGGCGTTCTTGTCGCTGTCCTTGCCGGTGAAGATGTCGGCGAGGCTGCCGAGGCCTGCCTCCCCGGTCGCCAGGCCCTTGGCCCGCGCGCCGTCGCAATAGGCGGCGGAGGCCTTGTGAAGGTCGGATTGCGCTGCGGTGAGGGCAATCTCGGTCGCCGCCGACGGTTCATAGACTGAAACCGTGGCGCAGGCGCCCAGGGGCGCGAGCAGAATCAGAATGGCGAAAGCGCGTCGCGACACCGAACCAATCCCCGTAAGTCCTTGGCATCTCAAGTTGTTATAGGGGCGGGTCATCCAAAAGGCGAGCCATCTACTGAATTGGATTTGACGCGAGGATGATGCCCGGTAGATGAAACAAGCATGAACGAAGACCGCCCTCGCCGCTCGCTGTACCCGTCGCTGGAACCCCGGAAGACGGGCCGGCTCAAGGTCTCGGACCTGCACGAGCTCTACTGGGAGGAAAGCGGCCATCCCGACGGATTGCCGGTGGTTGCGCTGCACGGCGGGCCCGGCGGAGGCTCCAGCCCGGAGATGCGACGGTTCTTCGATCCGCGCCGCTACCGGATCATTCTGTTCGACCAACGGGGCTGCGGACGATCGACGCCGCACTCCGAACTTCGCGAGAACACGACCTGGGACCTGGTCCGCGACATAGAGACGCTGCGAGACCATCTGCGCATCAAGAAATGGCTGGTGTTCGGCGGCTCGTGGGGATCGACGCTGGCGCTCGCCTACGCCTCCGCCCACCGCAAGCAGGTGCTGGGCCTGCTGCTGCGCGGCGTTTTTCTTCTCAAGGAAAGCGAGATCCGCTGGTTCTACCAGGAAGGCGCCAGCAACGTGTTCCCTGATGCCTTCGAGCGCTATGTGGCGCCGATCCCGCTGGCCGAGCGCAACGACCTGCTCAAGGCGTTCCACAAGCGGCTGACTGGCAAGAACCCGTCGGTGCGCGCGGAAGCCGCCGCTGCGTGGGCGCGCTGGGAGGGCGAGACGCTGTCGATCCAGGGGCCAAAGCTGCGCCCTCCCCGGTTCGACGAAGCGGATTTCCTCGACGCCTTCGCGCGCATCGAATGCCACTACTTCCACAACAAGGGCTTCTTCGACTCGGATGGCTGGCTGCTTGAAGCCGCCGCGAAATTCGGCGACCTGCCCGGCGTGATCGTGCATGGCCGCTATGACGTGGTGACGCCGCTGTCGTCGGCCTGGGCGCTGCACAAGGTCTGGCCAAAGGCCCAGCTCCGCATCGTCGCCGACGCCGGCCACTCTTCGCTCGAGCCCGGCATCGTCAGCGAGTTGGTCAAGGCCAGCGACATGCTGGCGGAGAAGTTGGGCTAACCGCTTCCGGAGGGCGCGCGTGCCGGCGCGAAAGGGATCGATCAGGTTGTGGATTGCGGCAAGCGCCATGGTCGCGCTGGTCGCCGCTGCGATCGCCTTCCTCTGGCCGCGAGGCGGCGACCTCGCCGGGATCGAGCAACGCCGCCTCGGCTCCCTACGAACCGAAATGGCAGCCGCCGGATTTCGTCTTGGCGATCCTGTCTTCATCCGCGTGTTCAAGGAATCGAGCGAGCTTGAGCTGTGGGTGAAGTCCGGGCAGCGCCATGCGCTCTACAAGACCTTCCCCATCTGCAAATGGTCCGGCGCGCTTGGGCCGAAGCTGCGCGAGGGCGACGGGCAATCACCCGAAGGCTTCTACAGCGTCGCCCGCGGGCAGATGAACCCCAACAGCCAGTACCACCTGTCGTTCGACCTCGGCTTTCCCAACGCCTACGACCGCGCGCAGGGCCGCACCGGCAGCTTCCTCATGATCCACGGATCGTGCGTATCGATCGGTTGCTATGCGATGACCGATAGGGGGATCGAGGAAATCTGGCTTATCGCCGACGCAGCGCTGTCGGATGGACAGCCTGCCTTCGACGTCCAGGTCTTCCCGTTCCGCCTGACGGCGGAAAACCTCGCCAGGCACGCGTCCTCGCCATGGGCCCCGTTCTGGCAGGCGCTGCGCGTGGGGTATGACAGGTTCGAAACGACGCACGTTCCGCCCTCTGTCTCCGTGGCGAACGGCGCCTACGCCATCAACTGACCGCCTGGTCTGGCGGCGAGCCTAGCCGAGCTTCTCGATCACGCCCATCACCAGCACGACGCCAATCGCACCGGGCACGACCCAGCGGATCACCGGGCGCCAGATGCGGAAGAAACCCGTCCCCAGCTCCGCCTGCATCATCTTCTTGTCGATCACCCAGCCCGCGAACACCGCCGTGAGCAAGCCGCCCAGCGGCATCAGCAGGGACGCGGCGATGAAATCGACGAATAGAATGTACTCGCGCGAGAGGATGTAGCCGCCGCCGATCACGAAGACGACGAAGCCTACGCCAAGCGCCGCGCCCCAGCGGGTGACGCCAGTGCGCTCGTCGAGCCAGGAGACGGCCACCTCCATGAGCGAGATCGAGGACGCCAGGGCTGCAAAGAGCGCGAGCAGGAAGAACGCTCCGCCCACCGCCTGGCCGAACTGCATGGCCGCCAGCCCGATCGGCAGGTTGACGAACAGAAGGCTGAGGCCTGCCGCGGGGTCCGATCCCACCGCGAACACCAGCGAAAAGACCGTCAGCGCCACAACCAGGGCGACGGCCGTGTCGGCCCCCGCCACGATGGCGGCCGAGCGCGGCACATCTGCATCGCCCTTGAGATAGGCGCCGTAGGTGATCATCACCGCCGCGCCGACGCCTGTCGCAAAGAAGCTCTGCGCCAGTGCATCCAGCAGCATGGCGAACGAGAAATCCTCGGCGCGGACATTGGTGAGAAAGGCAAACGCATGCGCAAACGCGCCTTCGGTGGCGGCGAAGATCAGGAGCACCAGGAACAAGAGCACGAAGGCCGGCATCAGGATGGTGGACGCCCGCTCGATGCCGCGCTTGACGCCTCGTCCCACGACAACCACCGCCGCGCCGATGAAAATGGCGAGGCACAGCAGCAGGCGCGGCATGTCGGAGGTCACCGCCTCGAACCGCTGCGCGGACACGGCGACATCGCCCAGCCCTTCCGAGAACGAGCCCGCAAACGCCAGCGGCACATAGGCCATGAACCAGGAGGAGACGACGCAATAGAAGGTAAGAATGAAGAACGCCGCAAGCGAACCCAGCCACGCCACGCCGCCCCACAGCTCGGACTTGCCCGACGCGCGCGCGAGCGCTTGCACGCTCTCTACGGCGGAATGCCCCGAGCGCCTGCCAATGGCGTACTCGGCGGCGAGCAGCGGAAACGCGATGAGGGCGATGCAGGCAAGGTAGGCGATGACGAACGCCCCGCCGCCATTCTCGCCGGTCGTGTAGGTAAAGCGCCAGATATTGCCGAGGCCGACGGACGAGCCCACCGCCGCCATGATGAAGCCGAAGCGCGAGGACCATGTCTCGCTCTTGCGGTCGACGCGCCCGGCGATTGTCATGGGAAGTGCTGCTCCGTCCCGCGCTGGCTACCCGGTGTGGGCCGGCCCGGAATCAGAGCAGGCCGCGAAGGGTCATATCGTTCGTGCGGTTGAGGTGTACAGCCATCAACAGGCCGAATCCCACCATCACCGTGACAATGACCGTGCCGCCATACGAGATCAGCGGCAATGGAATTCCAACCACCGGAAGCAGGCCCGTGACCATTCCGATATTGATGATGACGTAGAGCGCCAGCGTCGACACGAAGCCCGCTGCGGCAAGGCCTCCGAAGGCGCTGCGGGATCCGCCCGCAATGCTCATCCCCTGCACCAGGGCGATGCCCCAGGCGACCAGGACGGCGAGCGATCCGAAGAATCCGAACTCCTCGGCGACGATGGTGAAGATGAAGTCGGTGTGCTGCTCGGGAATGTAGTCGAGCTCCTTCTGCTGGCCTTCCATGTAGCCCTTGCCGGCAAGCCCGCCCGACCCGATGGCGATGAGGCCCTGCTGGAGCTGGTAGCCGGCCCCCTGCGGGTCGGCTTCGGGGTTGAACATCGTCTCGATCCGCTCGCGCTGGTAGTCGTGCAGGGCGAAGAAGAAGACGACGGGAACCATCGCCGCGACCATGACGGCAAGCGCAAGGATCACGCGCACGCTGATGCCCGCGAAGAAGATCACGGCGCAGCCGGTGCCCATCACCATCATCGCCGTTCCGAGGTCAGGCTGGCGCAGGATGAAGCCGGTGGGGATGGCCACCATCACGAACGCCCAGATATGGATCCACAGCGCGTTGCGCCCTGCGGAAAACATCTGGTGGTAGTAGCGCGCCAGCGCCAGCGGCAAGGCGAGCTTCATTAATTCCGACGGCTGCAGCGTGATCGGCCCGATGTCGAGCCAGCGCTGCGCGCCCTTCACAATATTGCCGCTGACATCGACCATGACCAGCATGATCACGCCGACGATATACGCCGGATAGGCCAGCGCCGCCCACAGGCGCAGCGGCACGAGAGCCACGACGATCGCAACGATCAGCATCAGGCCGAACCGCGTCGCGTGGTTGAAGGCGAGTTCGGCATGGATGTCCGGCTGGCCGGTCACCGCGCTGTGTGCGCTGGACGCCGACGAGAACAGGATCAGCGTGCCGAAGGTCGCCAGCGCGACGATGGTCAGCAGCAGGAACCAGTGAAGTTGGGTCAGCTTGTAGATCAGGCTGTCCTTGCGGAGGATGGAATCCCTGCGGCCGATCATGTGCGCGCCTTTTCGGCGGAGGCGATCACCTGCTTCTGCGGCACGAACGGCTTCTTCGCGCCTGGATCATAGCGCAGCGCGTAGGCGAGGATGTCCTTGGCGAACGGCGCGGCGACGCTGGAGCCCGATCCGCCGTGCTCGACGACGATGGCGCAGGCATAGCGCGGCTTGTCGGCGGGAGCGTAGGCCACAAAGAGCGCGTGGTCGCGCAGCTTCCATGGCAGCTTGTCATTCTTGATGGCCTCGCCCTTGGCGTTGCGCTCGGAGGCGAGAATGACGCGGACCTGCGCCGAACCGGATTTTCCGGCCATGCGCGCGCCGGTGTAAGGCGCGGGAAGTTCATTCGCCTCATCCAGCGCGCCATAGCGGATCGCCGTGCCGCCCGGTTCCGAGGTCACCGCGAACATGCCGGCGCGCACGGCCTCGAGCACGCCCGGCTTGAACTCGCCCATCGGCGTGATCTCGTAGTCCGGCACGTTCATGCCGCTGACGACGAAATGCGGGTTCGGCGTCGCGACGCCGCCGGCGATGCGCGAGCACATCACGGCGAGCTGCAGCGGCGTCGTGGTGACATAGCCCTGGCCGATGCCAGCGCTGATCGTGTCGCCGGCATACCACTGGTCGCCGACCACCTTGCGCTTCCATGCATCGTTCGGAACGGAGCCCGACTTGCCGCCCGTGAGGCCAAGCTCATAGCGGTGGCCGAGGCCGAAACGCCTGGCCATGTCGGCAATCGCCTCGATGCCGGTCTTTTCGGCCGCGCGGTAGAAGTAGCAGTCGCACGATTTCTGGATGCCGGTGTGCAGGTTGACGGTGCCGTGTCCTTCCGGCTTCCAGCAGTTGTAGAAGCGGTTGTAGTACCAGGCCTTGCCGCTGCAGTGGACCGTGTCTTCCGGCTTCAACGCGCCGGACTCGATCGCCGCCGCCGCCACGATGATCTTGAAGGTCGAGCCAGGCGGGTAAACGCCGTCATAGGCCTTGTGGTAGAGCGGATTGCGCTCGTCGGTGCGCAGCGCCTGGTAGGGGGTGCTGGCGATGCCAGAGACGAACAGGTTTGGATCCGGCGCCGGCGTCGACATCATGCAGACGATCTCGCCGCTGGCGATATCAATCACCACCGCGCTGCCCGCCTCGTTGCCGAAACGCTGGATGGCGAAATTCTGGAGTTCGGCGTCGAGCGCCAGCACGGTTTCGGCGCCCGGCGTTCCTGCGATATCGTCGCTCGCCAACCGGTCGATCACGCGGCCCGATGCGTTGACCAGCACGCGCGAGCGGCCCGCATCGCCCTTCAGTTCCGTCTCGCCGAATGCTTCCAGCCCGATCTTGCCCACGCGCATCTGCGGGTGCTTGTAGAGCCGCCGCAGGGTCGCGATGCGCGCCTTGCCTTCGGGCGAGTCCGGACTTTCGCCCGACTTCTTCAGCTCGGCCTCGATGATTCCCATCGTGTCCTTTTCATTCGCTTTCGCGACATAGCCGATGGTGTGGTAGAACGCGCCCTGCAGCGGATATGAGCGCAACTCGCCAACCTCGGCGGTCACCCCGTCCAGTTCCGGCGCCATCACGTTGATCTTGGCGAACTCTTCCCAGGTCAGGTCGTCGGCGACCAGGATATCGACGAAGGCGGCCTGCGATTCCGCGTCCTGCAGGATCGAGCGCTTGCGATTGTCCGACAGCGGCAGGACTTTGGCGAGTTCGTCGATGACATCAGCAATCTTGCGCTCGCCGCGGATCATTTCCGGGCGGATGGTGACGTAGAAGTTGCGCTTGGAGCCCGCAAGGATGCGGCCCGTGCGGTCATAGATCGTGCCGCGGTGGGCCGGCGCGGGCTCGAGCCGGATGCGGTTCTCGGTCGCCTTGGTGTCGAACTCGGCGGCGCGAAAGATCTGCAGCTCGGCCAGCCGCGCGGTCAGCCCCAGGAATGCGAGACCGCCGCCGACAAGGAACATCTGCCGGCGCGTGGGGAACTCGTTTCTCCAGTCTCTGCTCATGGTGAGGGGCTCATCGCCTGGCGACCCGGATGCTGGCGGGAATGATCACGAAGCGTGCGAAGGGATACAGCGCCGCCGTCAGCACGAAGTCTGTCATGAAACCGGCCCGCGAAAAACCGGGATGTCCGGCAATTCCGCCCGCAACGCCCAGCGCGATGCCCGCAGCAATCAGCCCGCCGATCACGGCGACGGCCTCGGCGAAAACCACCGGAATGGGCGGCTGCCGATCCCAGGCGATCAGTGCGACGCCATAGGCGCACAGCAGCGCCATTGGCCATGCCCCGACCGGGGCTTCTCCGGTGAAGTCCATGAACACGCCAAGCAGGATCAGGCAGATCGCAACCCACACCGACAGGCCGAACGAGGCGAGCCCGGCCGCCAGCCAGAGCCCCGCCACCGGCCACCACGCGGCAGACATGCCTGCCTGCATCCCGAAACCCGTGATGAACGCAGCCAGCAGGGTGAGCAGCATCACCCACACGCGCCACGGCCACGTCATTGCCCGCCTCCCTGCCCGCCCGGAGCAGCCGGCGCGTTGCCGGATGGCGCGGGCGTTGCGGGAGCGATGGTCTGCGCAGGCGGCTTGGGACGCTGTGCCGGCGACCTTGCGGGCGCGGATGTCACGTTTGCCGCCGGCGCGGCCGAGGACAGGAGCGAGTTCCTCGGGTTCGGCTGCGGAACATTGTCGAGCGCCGGGGCGACTTCCGGCGCCGCGAAGTCAGGCGGGGGAACAAGGCGCACAAAGTCCACGGCGCCGTCATGCATGGTGAGGTCGACGCGCCACTCCGCGCCATCCTTCCGGGCGCGGCCGACGCGCGTGCCAAGCGGCATCTGGCCGTCATCGCCCGACGTGACCCACATCTCGCCCTCGACGATCTTGTCCGGCGTCTCCGGTTCGATCAGGCGGGCGCCCGAAACGCTGTCGCCGACAAGCAGCGCGCGGTCGCCCGACTGCGAGCCCATGACGGGGATGCGGCTGTTGAAGTCGGTGACCAGGAGAATGCGCGAGGTGTATTCGCCGACGCGGATCACGCGGCCGACCAGGCCGTTCTCGTTGATCGCGGCATAGCCCTCGCGCACGCCGTTGGCCGCACCGGCATTGGCGATGCGCGTGGCGGCGAACGGCCCGCGCTCTTCGGCGACCACACGCGCCATGACGGAGGGGCCTTGCGTCTCGCCGACCAGGTCGAGCAGGCCTTCATAGCGCTGCATGCGCAGGGCCATGGTTTCGGCGAGGTCCTTCCAGCGCTGGCGGTCGCGCGTCATGTCGCGCAGCTGGCTCTCGAGCGTCTTGACCTTGGCCTGCTCTTCCTTGCTGCCGCCAAAGCCGATCTGCCACGACGCAATGCCCGAAGAGAAGCTCGCGAGATTGGCGGTCGCGCCATCCATCGAGCGGCGCGAATGGTCGATACCGGTGCGGACCGTGGACGATGTCTGGATGGCGAGCACGCCGACCATCGACAGGCCGAGGCCGACGACGACCGCCCGCGCGCCCACGCGCGGCTCCCCCGATCGTCTGCGACCATACCAGGCCATCTAAGTCGCTCCTTGCGGCCTCACCGCCGCCGGGCGCCCCTTGCCGAGGGAGGCTAGACCTCCGGCGCGAGAACGCCCCTCATCTTGTCGAGGTTCTCGAGCACCTTGCCGGAGCCAAGCACCACGCATTTCAGCGGGTCTTCGGCAACCGTCACCGGCAGGCCGGTACGCTCGCGCAGAACCACGTCGAGATTCCGCAACAGGGCGCCCCCGCCCGTCAAGACAATTCCCTTGTCGACGATGTCGGCGGCCAGTTCCGGCGGCATGGCTTCCAGTGCGGTTTTCACGGAGTCGACGATCTGCTGCACCGGCTCCGATAGGGCCTTCGCCACCATCGCTTCGGTGATCTCGATTTCCTTCGGCACGCCGTTCATCAGGTCGCGGCCGCGGATATCGAGCGACATGCCCTTGCCGTTCTCCGGCGTCTTGGCGGTGCCGATTTCCTTCTTGATGCGCTCGGCCGAAGCCTCGCCGATCAGGAGGTTCTCTTCGCGGCGCAGGTAGTTGACGATCGCATCGTCCATCTTGTCGCCGCCGACGCGCACCGAGCGCGAATAGACCAGTCCGCCGAGCGACAGCACGGCCACCTCGGTCGTTCCGCCGCCGATATCGACAACCATCGAGCCCGACGGCTCATCGATCGGGAGGCCGGCGCCGATCGCGGCGGCCATGGGTTCGTAGATCAGGTGCACGGCGCGGGCGCCGGCCATTTGCGCTGACTGGTGGATCGCGCGGCGTTCGACCGGGGTCGCGCCTGCCGGCACGCAGATGATGATCACGGGCGCGATGAAGGAGCGGCGGACCTGCACTTTCTGGATGAAGCGCTTGATCATCTCCTCGGCGACTTCGAAGTCGGCGATGACGCCGTCGCGCATCGGGCGAACGGCTTCCATGTAGATCGGGGTCTTGCCAAGCATCATCTTGGCTTCCTTGCCCACGGCGTGGACGACCTTGCGGCCGTTCTGGTTCACGTAGGCGACGACAGAAGGCTCATCGAGCTGGACGCCATGGCCCTTGACGTAGACCAGGGTGTTAGCGGTTCCCAGGTCGATCGCCATGTCTGTCGACATGAGACTGAAAAGTTTGCCAAGCATGGGCACGGGGCTCCTGATGCGCCCGGACGACTCATAGCGCGCGCAGTCTCAGCACCCCGTACCGTGTGTGGCGTTTCAATTTCACTAACGCAATAGGGCGCTGCCAATAATGGATAGCTCCCGGAACGCACCGTGCCGGTCAGGGATTTCGATGGTAAATTGGTACCTTTCTGACCTCTGTAACGCGCGCCTGCTCCGCGGAATCCGTTAATTCTGGACGGATAAGCCGGTACGATCCGTTCACCTTTCATTAACCCCAATCTTTCCTGCGCTGGCCCTTGCCAGAGCGGCGTCCGGCGCCGCCAATGTCGGCAACCCGATGCGAAGCCCGCCTCCCTCCCCCGCCGCCACCGTCCTTCTCCCCTTCATTCCATGACCGATACAGCCGCCGAGACGCCCGCCGAGGGTGTGGGCGGAAGGTTCGCCGCCTTCCGACATGGCCCCTTCGTGCTCTACTTCCTGGCGCGGGTGTTCACGACGTTTGGCGCGCAGGTCCTCTCGGTCGCCGTCATCTGGCACATCTATGAACTGACCCACGAGACGCTGTTCACGGGGCTGGTCGGCCTCGTCCAGTTCCTGCCGCTGGCGCTGCTGGTGCTCGTTACCGGGACCGCCGCAGATCTGTTCGGACGCAGGCTGATCATGGGGATTTCCATCGTTCTCGCGGCCGCGTGCGCCGCGGCGATGGCGGTCTTCAGCTTCACGGGAATGATCACGCCCTTCCTGATGCTCGCCATCCTGGTTGTGTTCGGCGTCGCGCGCGCCTTCCTCGGGCCTGCCTCCTCCTCTCTCGTCGTCTCTCTGGTCCCGACGCGGGATTTCGCCAACGCCGTGACGTGGAACTCGTCCGCCTGGCAGGGCGCAACGATTGTCGGGCCGGCGGCCGGCGGCGCACTGCTCGGCCTGGGCGAGCGGCCCTTCGCCAACTGGCTCGCCGCCAACGGCCAGCCCACGCTCGCGGGCATGCTCGACGGCCACGGGCCCGAGATTGCCTATTCGACAGGCTTCGTCTTCATGCTGCTCGGCGCGGTTCTGGTGTTCACCATACCGAAGCCGCCCAAGAGCCCGCCGAAAGAGCGGCCCACCCTCTCCAACATGCTCGAAGGCTTCCGCTTCATCTGGAAGCAGAAAATCATTCTGGGCGCGATCTCGCTCGACCTTTTCGCCGTGCTGATGGGCGGCGTCGTCGCCCTGCTGCCGGTCTATGCCGAGGATATCCTGCATCTTGGTCCCAGCGGGCTTGGCTGGCTGCGCGCGGCGCCGGGCATCGGCGCGATCGCCGTGGCGGCGCTGCTGGCCATGTTCCCGATCAAGGACAATGCCGGGATCATCATGTTCGTCTGCGTCGCGATCTTCGGCGCCTTCACTGTGGTCTTCGGCCTCTCGACCGTCGCCTGGCTCTCAATCGCGGCCCTGATCGTCCTTGGGGCCGCCGACATGGTCAGCGTCGTCGTGCGCGAGACCCTGCTTCAGCTCTGGACGCCGGACGACGTCCGCGGCCGCGTCAATGCGGTGAACTCCGTCTTCGTCTCGGCCTCCAACGAGCTCGGTGAATTCCGCGCCGGAACCATGGCCCACGCCATCGGCCCTGCCGCCATCGGCGCAGTTCCAGCGGTTGTCATCGGCGGCGCCGGCGCGGTCGTCGTCGCCGGCCTCTGGTCCTGGATGTTCCCCCAGCTCCGCAAGGCCCGCTATCTCGATGGCCGCGAACGCGCCTGACCAGGCCACGGCCCATAGAGGTGGATGAGCCGAAGACCGTAGTGCACCGTCCCCGGTCGATGGAATGAGTCCCAGCTGTTGGAGATCCGCCGGACTTGTCCAACACTTCTGCCAGATTCCGTTTCCAGCTTCCTCAGCAAATCCAGCCGCTTGCAGGAAATCTTGGCCCGTTCGGCCACGACTTTTCTGTAGGGCTAAAAACCCGTCGTATAATCCCCCATCGCCACCGCAGGAGGGCAGCCGTGCACGCTGTTCAACGGCGCGGCGGCGATGGGATCGAGCGTGAAGAGCCCGAGGGAAAGCGAGGCATCGCCAGGCGATGGCGTCGCAAAGCGAGGGAGCGCTCCAGGGACCGGGACTGAACACCCTGGCCTGCACGCCGCCGGGACACTGGTCAGGAGAGTGAAAGACCTCTCTGCTCCAGCCCGTCGCGCCAACGACCCCGGGGACGCGGGACCAACGCGCCACCCCTACCCATGCCGGCGCTGCCGCCTGAAGCGGCAGAGGCCACCCTCGCGCGGGGCCATCCCGCGTCCCCACGCCCTCCATCGTTCCGGAGGGACACGCATTCCGGACGGCTCTGCCGGTCCGATCGAGAGACTGCGTCCAAATTGCTGACCCGCCCCATCCCCGCTACAACCTCCCCCGCAACACGGGAGCAACGCATGGCCTATTGGCTGGTGAAGTCGGAGCCGGAGGAATTCTCCTGGGACGCCCAGGTCAAGGCCGGCAAGAAGGGCACGCCCTGGACCGGCGTGCGCGCGCATCCCGCCAAGCTCAACCTCATGAAGATGGCGAAGGGCGACAAGGCGTTCTTCTACCACACGGGCGACGAGAAACAGATCGTCGGCATCGTCGAGATCGCGAAGACCGCCTATCCCGATCCCACAGCGGAGAAGGATTCGCCCTGGGTGGTGGTGGATACAATCGCCGCCGAACCGCTGAAGTCGCCGGTGACGCTCGCCCAGATCAAGGTCGACAAGGCGCTCGCCGACATGATCCTCGTCAAGATCGGCCGCCTTTCCGTCCAGCCCGTGACGCCCGCAGAGTGGAAGCACATCTGCAAGCTCGGCGGCGTGAAGGGGTAAGGATGATGTCGATGCGCATTCTGACCCTCGGAGTGTTCGCTGCGATGTGCGCCCTGCCCGCCGCCGCGCAGGACTATTCCGGCACGACCGCCGCCGCACGGCATGGCAATGGCTACCAGCCTTCGAGCATCGTCGCCGGCTGGGAAGGGGACACGTCATTCGCAGTGATCGCGCTGACGCCGGACGGCAAGCGCGCCGGCGCCAACGGCGTCGCCACCGACTGGAAGGCGCTGCTCACCACCGGCCCGCGCGCCGAAGCGGAGGAAGATGACGAGGAGGACGAACGCTATCTCGACAAGGTCGCCACCAACCCCAAGCGCGGCGCGCCAGCGGCAGCCCCTGTCCCGCGCCGCGAGACTGTCTACGCCTCGGCCACCTGTCCCGCCGTAATGGTGCGCATGGCCGCGCTGAAGCCGCTCGCCAGCTTCGAGTTCGACCCGCCGGCATTCAACGGAAACCGGGACGGCCCTGCCGGCGATGGCCGCGAAGGTTTCGACCTCTGGATTCGCGTCGGCGACGCCGAACTCAACAAGTCGGCCGAGTCAGGCAACTCCGCCCTCGGCCGCTGGTTCGACGAAACCCGCCGCGCCCTCGAAGCGTGTCCGGCCAAGCCGAAAACGCCCTGATCAACCGCTCGAACTGAGCGCGCGCCCGCCCGCCATCATGGCGGTTGAACTCGCCCTTCCCGCGCTACGCCGCCACGCCCGTCGCCTTCGCCCTACGCACCTCAAGCTTGTTCAGCGCGTGCACATAGGCCCGGGCGCTCGCCACCAGCGTATCGGGATCCTACGCCTTGCCTGTCGCCACTAGGCCCTGGTCGGCGAGACGCACCGAAACCGTCGCCTGCGCATCGGTGCCTTCGGTGACGGCGTTAACCTGGTAGAGTTCCAGCACGGCGGTATGCGGGCAGAGCTGGCGGATGGCGTTGAACACGGCGTCGACCGGCCCATTGCCCGACGCCGTCGTCGACCTCACCTCACCCTCGATCGAGAGTTCGATCTCGGCCGTCTGCGGGCCATCGGTTCCGGCCACCACCTTCAGGCGCGTCAGCGAGATCTTCTCCTGCGCGCCGGCGATCTGGTCATCGACGAGGGCGATGATGTCCTCGTCGAACACGTGCTTCTTCTTGTCGGCGAGGTCCTTGAAGCGCTTGAACGCATCGTTGAGGGGAGCAGGCTCCAGAACATATCCCAGCGATTCCAGCTTGTCCCGGAAGGCGTTGCGGCCAGAGAGCTTGCCCATGATCAGCGAGGTCGAGGGCACGCCCACATCCTCCGGCTGCATGATCTCGTAGGTCTCGCGGTGCTTGAGCATGCCGTCCTGGTGAATGCCGCTTTCGTGCGCGAAGGCGTTCTTGCCGACGATGGCCTTGTTGTACTGCACCGGGAAGCCGGTGATCGACGACACCATCTTGGAGGCGCGCGCGATCTTCTGCGTCACCACCTCTGTGAAGAACGGCATCGAATCGCCACGCACCTTCAGCGCCATCACGCATTCTTCAAGCGCGGCGTTGCCGGCGCGCTCGCCCATGCCATTCACCGCGCACTCGATCTGGCGCGCGCCATTGATGACGCCGGCGAGCGAGTTGGCGACCGCCAGCCCGAGGTCGTTATGGCAATGCGTCGACCAGATGACTTTATCGGAATCCGGAATGGTCTCGATCAGCCGGCGGATCAGCGCGCCATATTCAGCCGGGTGCGAATAGCCCACCGTGTCGGGCACATTGATCACGGTTGCGCCGGAGGCGATGGCCGTGTCGATCGCCTTGCACAGGAAATCGAACTCCGTCCGCGTTGCGTCTTCCGCCGACCATTCGACGTCGCCGACGAATTTGCGGGAGTGCGTGACCGACGCGCCGATGGCTTCGAGCACGGCGTTCGGGCCCATCTTCAACTTGTGCTTCATGTGCACTGGGCTGGTGGAGATGAAGGTATGGATGCGCGGCCGCCTGGCCTTGCGCACGGCTTCGCCTGCCCGGTCGATGTCGGTCAGCGTCGAGCGCGCCAGCGAGCAGACCGTCATGTCCTTGCAGAGTTCGGCGATCTGCTTCACGCATTCGAAATCGCCTTCGGACGACGCGGCGAAGCCCGCCTCGCAGATGTCGACCTTCATCTCCTGGAGGAGTTCGGCCAGCTCCAGCTTTTCGCGGAGCGTCATCGATGCGCCGGGCGACTGTTCGCCGTCGCGCATCGTGGTGTCGAAGATCAAGACCCGCTCTTTGGGGGCTTGGGAGGCGGATGTATCGGTCATGGAAATCACGTCCTGTCGGGCTTCGTCTGGGGGCTTTGCTCGAGAACCCCTGGACGCGCGACCTGCCGCCTCAAGCGCAGGTCACGAACGCGCCCAGGGGCTGCTAAGCAGCCCCGGCAGGGTAAGAAGCGCCCGCAGGCGCAGGGAAAGTCCCTGAATGCGCATGAATGTTCCATCGCCCGGGACGGGTTTTGCGTCAAGCGCCTGGCAGGCTCAGCCCTTTTTGCGGCGCCCCAGGGAATCTTTCACCTGACCTTTGACCGGTTTCTCGCCATCCACCTCAAGCTGGATCGCTTTGGCGACCGCTTTGAGCCTTTGCCGGCGCGCCGGAATTCATCTCGTCCCACCGTCCGTCAGTGATGGCGACATCGAGGGCGTAGATGAAATTCACGGTGACGCGCCGTCCATGAGCGAAGCGCAGGCGGCGATAGGCCTCCTCAGGGCCGATCTGCCGGAGGATTTCCGGCGTCGTGATCCCCACCTCGACCAGCATTTCGGCGGACGTCCTGCCGAGGCTTGGCATCGCGGCCAGTCCCTTCGGATCCGGCCTGCCGTTCTTCATCGCGGGGCTCCCCGTCGCCGGTATCCGTCTCGGGCTCGTCATCTCCCCTCACGGCCTGCCGCGCGGCAAGGGCAAACGTGATCCAGACGCCGACCACCGCAATGGCGATGCCGGCGCCCAGCAGCACGCCTCCGCCCATCGCCGACAGCACCGACTGGCCAAGCAGGGCCACGATGGCGATCTTGGGCACGGAGCCCACTGCGACCCCGGCAATGAAACGCCAGAACTTCGCGTGGCTCGCGCCGAACGCCATGTTCACGATGATCGCCGGCGCCGTTGGAACGTTGCGCACGATGGTCGAGGCGATGAAATCATTGCGGCCGATGAAGCGCGACATGCGGTTCACCGTGTTGCCGCCATAGCGCTGCACCAGCGCCGATCCGCCCCAGCGGCCGAGATAGAAGTGGAGCGCGCTTGAAATTATCGTGCCGACCATCGCATAGGCGAAGCCCACCCACGGACCGAACGCCACAACGCAGGCGCCCGCGAGCAGGAATTGCGGCGCAGCGATGAAAGCAGTGAGAACGAACAGCGCGATGGTCGCGGGTAGCGCCCAGGGGCTGTTGCGCAGCGTCTCGAGGAAGGGCTCGATATCGTTCGACACCCCCAGCACGCCCGTCTTGCCCAGCGCGATCAGCGCGCCAACACCGCCCAGCAGCGCCAGCGACACCCACACGGTGCGCCAGGCGCGCGAGTCCATGTTGTTGAGAAAGGCGAGCAACTTCCGCATGAACGCGCCCTTTGCGCCCTGCCCGGCCCACCGTCAAGAATCCTCGGCGCCGCAGCGTTTTCGGGGCGCTCAACCCTCAGGCGAGGCAAGCCCTCACGCCTGTCTGGCGGCTGCAGCGCACGGCGGCTGGTCGCGTCGTCGCCAAGCGCCTCGCGCGTTATGGCGCGGGAGGCGAAGCAGCCCGTGAAATCGAAACGGGTGTGGACTTGAACGCTGGCGTCCTGGAACGCGGATCGACCAGCGTCCGCGTCAACACATTCGCTTCTGGGAAATACGCCATCACATCGCCGCGGCGCACATCAAAGCCATAGACGGTAACCCCCTCCATCACGCCTTGGCCGGAATGCACATCAGCCAGTTCGCCCTCGTCGAGACCAAGCTCAGCCATGTCGTCGCGGTTCATCATCACGCACCAGCGCGTCGTGGTCCCACGATAACTGTCCTTTTCTTCGTAGACGATGGAGTTGAACTGGCCTTCGGATCGCACCGTCGTCAGCGTGAACTTGCCAGCCACTGCTGTGGGCATATTCTGCACCGTGAACGCCGCCTTGCCCGTCGTCGTGCGGAACACCGGTTCGTGCATCAACCGGTTGCGGATATGGAACTCGCGCTTCGCCACATCGATGTCTGCGATGTCCTCCATTCCCGGCACGATGTCGGCGATGGCCCGGCGCAGGTTCGAGTGTTTCGCGAACGCCTGGAAATCGATGCCTGAGTCCGGCCGCACCCGGGCGGCAAGATCGGCGAGGATCGTCGTCTCCGGCCGCACTGTCTCCAGCCGCGTGACGCCGCCATCGCTCAGCCGCACATAGTTGAACATGGATTCCTGCGTCGTTGGCTCCCACTCCTCGTCGCGCGCTGTCACAGGAAGGATGATGCTCTCGCCATCCGAGACGCCGCAGACATGGCCGCGATTAAACGTCGTGGTCATGAACAGCTTGAAGTCGATGTTTTCCAGCGCCCGCTCGGCCCACGCCGCATCCGGATTGGATGCATAAAGATTGCCGCCCATCAGCAGCGCTGCATCGATCTCGCCGCGCTCCGCCGCCTGCATCGACGCCATGGTGTCGAGACCGGGCGAACGCGGCAGCGTCACGCCGAATGCCTGCTCCATCTTGGCCATCACGTCCTCGGCCAGCACCGGCTTCACGCCGATCGTGCCGATGCCCTGCACATTGGAGTGCCCACGCAGCGGGAGAAGTCCGGCAAATGGCCGCCCGATCATCCCGCGCAGCAGGGCGAGATTGACGATCATCTCGATGTTCTCGACGCCATGGACATGGTGCGTCATCCCCATGCCCCACGCGAACACCGCCGACTTCGAGGCGATGTAGGCGTCCGCCGCACGCTCGACCTCCGCACGCGAGATGCCCGAGCCTCGCTCGATCGCGTCCCAAGCCGTACCGGCAATATCCTGCGCGAACGCCTCGAAGCCCGTCGCGTGCTTCGCGATGAACGCGCTGTCCTCGCCGCCTTTTTCCAGCACGGCCTTGGCAAGGCCCTTCATCAGGGCGATGTCGCCGCCGATGCGCGGCTGCAACCAGAGCGAAGCGATCTCGCTGCCGCCTGACAGCATGGACAACGGGCTTTTCGGCAGGGCAAACTTCACCAGGCCGGATTCCTTCGCCGGGTTGATGACGATCACCTGCCCGCCTCGGTCCCGGCAGGCCTTCAGCTTGTGCATGAAGCGGGGGTGGTTGGAGGCCGGGTTGGCGCCGATCACGAAGATCGCATCGCAACCCGTGAGGTCCTCCAGCTCCACTGTGGACGTGCCCGTGCCGATCGTGTCGGCCAGCGCCACGCTGGTCGCCTGGTGGCAATAGTAGGAGCAGTTGTTGACATTGTTCGTTCCGTAGACCCGCGCAAACAGCTGCAGCAGGAACCCCGCCTCATTGGACGAGCGGCCCGAGGAATAGAAAAATGTCCGGTCCGGCTTCGCCGCGGCAAACCGCGCCGCCGCGATCTCCATCGCGCTGTCCCAGCATACCGGCTCGTAGCGGTCCGAGCCCTTCGACTTCCACAGCGGCGTAGCCAGCCGGCCGAGATGCTCCAGCTCATGCCCCGACAGCTCGCGCAACTCCTCCAGGGAATGCGCGAAGACTTCCTCCGGTATCGCGGGCTGCACGTCGCTCGACTGCGCCTGCACCGACTTGTTGCAGACTGCTGGAAATTCCCCCAGCTCATCCGTCATGCCGCCACGCTGGCCGCCCATGCCGAGCCCGCACGCCTTGCATGCATTCTTCGAGGTCAACGCCTTGGCGGCCTTGGCCACGCCCATGCGCTGCACAGTCTGGAGCGTATACAGAACCTTCTTGGCGCCGCCGCCGATGGCCGGTCTGGTCATGGGAGGAATCTAGACCTCACAAAGCCACGAGGCGAGCCCCCTTCCCTTGCGCAAGCGCTCGACATCCGGGCGTCGTGTGATCATGGTCAAGACCATCATGCGCAAACAGATTCTCGGCTTCGCTACCCTCGCCCTTCTTTCCGCCTGCGCCAGCATGGTGGGAAGCTCGCCCGGCTCCTGGCCTTACCCGACCCTCAGAGGCGATAAGCCGCTGGTCATCGCCCACCGCGGCGCTTCGGGCGCGCTGCCCGAGCACACCATCGAGGCCTACCATCGCGCGCTCAATGACGGGGCCGACTGTATCGAGCCCGATCTCGTTTTCACCAAGGATGGCGTGCTGGTCGACCGGCACGACACATGGTTGTCGACCACGACCAACGTCGCCTCGAAGCCGGAGTTCGCCAGCCGCAAGCGCAAGTCGACCGATCCGGAGGCTGCCGACCGCGAAGACTGGTGGGTCGCCGATTTCACCCTCGCCGAACTCAAGACCCTCCGCGCGATCCAGCCTTTCCGCGGTCGCTCGAAGCAATTCGACAACCTCTATCCGATCCCGACCTTCGACGAGGTGCTCGATCTCGCGCTGTCTCGGAAAACCGTCGCAGGCAATCCAGTGTGCGTCTATCCCGAAGCCAAGTCGCCTGCGTATCACGCGGCCGTCGGCCATCCCGACATGGCGGAAAGGATCCTCGCTTCGCTCAGGGCCAAGGGTCTCGACAGGAAAGGTTCGCCGGTTTTCATCCAGTCGTTTGAACCGCCCTTCGTGAAGAGGATCCAGCCGATGACGGAGGTTGCAGTCGTCATGCTGGTCGGCGACAGGTCGGCGCTGGACGCAGCGATGAAGGTCGAGGGCGCGCCGTTCTGGGATGGACTCGGGGCCACGCACCAGATGCTGTTCGACGCCTCCGGAAAACCCACCAGCCTTATTCGCGACGCCCATGCCAGGGGAATCGCCGTCCACACCTGGACTTATCGCGACGACGCCCCGTTCCGTGATCCGCCGTTCAACGGCGAGCCAATCGAGGACTCCATGAAGAAGGCGATGGCGCAGGGCCTCGACGGCTTCTTCACCGACTTCCCGGCCACCGGCTATCGCGTTCGGAACGAGGTCGAGTACGGCGGACCAGCTGGGTAGGCGCCGCGGCTGTCGCCTGTGGCGTTAGCAAGCCTCAGCCGCCCTTGGCGAGCTTGCCGGAATAGCCCGCGGGCGCAGAGACATCGAGGCCGAAATCCTCGGCAAAGCCGGACGCTTCGTCGGGCCCGAACTCGAAGACATCGCCGCCAGCGAGTTCGCCGAGGTCAACGCCGTATTCCGCAAGGCGCTCGCTGTCCTCGTTCGTCTCGATGTCGAATTCCTCGATGACGGCCTTGCTGGCCGTGTTCAGGACGGAAAACACCGCGATCATCTGCATCTCCGGGAACTGCCGCGCGAAACCGCCGCGCGACGAATCATTCCTAGACGAAAACGGGCGGCCCGAACATATCGAGCCGCCCGCTTTGTCTGTGTAGTCCGGCCCGGCCTGAGACTACGCCGCCGCCATCGCCGCGAGCATCAGCAGCGCGACGATGTTGGTGATCTTGATCATCGGGTTCACGGCGGGGCCCGCGGTGTCCTTGTAGGGGTCGCCGACGGTGTCGCCGGTCACGGCAGCCTTGTGGGCTTCCGAACCCTTCTTGTGCACGACGCCGTCCTTGTCGCGGAAGCCGTCCTCGAACGACTTCTTGGCGTTGTCCCAGGCGCCGCCGCCGGCGGTCATCGAGATGGCGACGAACAGGCCCGTCACGATCACGCCCAGCAGCATCGCGCCCAGCGCCGACAGCGCCTCGCCCTTGGACACGTCGGTGAACCCGCCAATGCCCCAGATGACGAAGAACAGGACGACCGGCGAGAGAACTGGCAGCAGCGAGGGCACGATCATTTCCTTGATCGCCGCCTTGGTCAGCATGTCCACCGCCCTGCCATAGTCCGGCTTGGCTTCGTAGGTCATGATGCCCTTGATCTCGCGGAACTGGCGACGGACTTCTTCGACCACCGCCTGCGCGGCGCGTCCCACCGCCATCATCGACATGCCGCCGAACAGGAAGGGCAGGAGGCCGCCGAACAGCAGGCCGACCACGACGTAGGGGTTCGAGAGATCGAAGTTGGCCTGCACGTTGGCGAAGAACGGCGCCGAGGCCGAGTCCGCCGAATAGTGCGCCAGGTCCGCGGTGAACGCTGCGAACAAGACCAGCGCGCCGAGGCCCGCTGAACCGATCGCATAGCCCTTGGTGACGGCCTTGGTGGTGTTGCCCACTGCATCGAGCGTATCGGTGGTCTCGCGCACCGAGTCATCAAGGCCCGACATTTCGGCGATGCCGCCGGCGTTGTCGGTGACGGGGCCGAACGCGTCGAGCGCCACCACCATGCCGGCCAGCGCCAGCATCGTGGTCACCGCGATGGCGACGCCGATCAGGTGGCCCAGCGTGTAGGTAAAGATGATGCCCGCGATGATGATCAGCGCCGGAAGAGCCGTCGCCTCCAAAGAGACAGCAAGGCCCTGGATGACGTTGGTGCCATGGCCGGAGACGGAAGCCTGGGCGATCGAGCGCACCGGGCGGTAGCCGACGCCGGTGTAGTATTCCGTCACCCAGATGATGAGGCCGGTGACGACAAGACCCGCTACGCCGCACAGGAAGATGTTCATGCCGGTGAAGACAAAGCCGTCATTGTCCGTCACGGAGATCGACATCGGGTCGCCCAGCACCATGTAAATGGCGCCGTAGACGGCCGGGATCGACAGGACGGCCGAGGCGATGAAGCCCTTGTAGAGGGCGCCCATGACGTTGCGCGAGTTCTTGCCGAGCTGCACGAAGAACGTGCCGATGATCGAGGTAAAGATGCACAGGCCCGCGATCACCAGCGGCAGCACCATCATGTTGGCCGCGTCCGCCGTGGCGAACGAGATCGAGCACAGCACCATGGTGGCGACGATGGTCACCGCATAGGTCTCGAACAGGTCGGCAGCCATGCCGGCGCAGTCGCCGACATTGTCGCCCACGTTGTCGGCGATGGTCGCGGGGTTGCGCGGATCGTCTTCGGGAATGCCGGCTTCCACCTTGCCGACCATGTCGCCGCCGACATCGGCGCCCTTGGTGAAGATGCCGCCGCCGAGGCGCGCGAATATGGAAATCAGGGACGCGCCGAAGCCCAGCGAGACCATCGCGTCGACGACCGTGCGGTCATTGGGATCGCCAACCGGCTCGCCGAGGGCGACGGTGAGAATGGCGTAGTAGCCAGCAAGGCCCAGAAGCGCGAGACCGACGACGAGCATGCCCGTCACTGCGCCCGACTGGAACGCCACGTGGAGGCCCTCGGCAAGACCCTTGGACGAGGCCTCCGTGGTGCGGACGTTCGCCTGCACCGAAATCTTCATGCCGATGAAGCCGGCCGCGCCCGAAAGAACGGCGCCGATGATGAAGCCGACCGGGGCTTCCCAGTTCTTGAAGAAGATCGCGAGGACGATGGTGACCAGAACGCCGACGATGGCGATGGTGCGATACTGCCGGTTGAGGTAGGCGTCGGCGCCCTCACGGATCGCCTTGGCGATCTCCTGCATCTTGGCGTTGCCTTGCGACATCGCCATAAGCCGCTGGGTCGTGAAGACCCCATAAAGTACGGCGATCACGCCGGCCACGATGGGCAGCCACAGCGACAAGCTCATGAACGTTCCTTCTCAACCGCAATCTGATTGCGGGCGAAGGCGCGCATTCCTGTCATGGGACCTGCGTCAGCCCGCCCGCCGAAGTGGCGGGACCATGCCGATATTTCTTTGCATGCGCAATATGCTTGAATCCCTGTTTTTTCAGGGTGCTGGGGCCAGTCTTGCGCCGGGACGGCTGGCCCCGCCGGTCGTTGCATGCGCGCTCGCGCCGTGGTGGAAGGCGCGATGACCGACGCACCGCCGCCCCCGGCCGAAGCCAGGACAGAGCCCCTCGGGAAGACGTTGTTCGGGGCTTCGCCCATTGTTCTGGCGCTGATCGGCGTCGCCATGGGCTGCATCCTCGATGCGACCATCAAGCACCTCGGCTACAGCTATTCGGCCATCCTGATCGCCTTCATGCGATACGCTTTCGGAACGTTGGTCGCCGGCGCCGCTGTGCTCGCCTGGCGCCGCAGGCTGCCGGACGGGGCCGGCCTGCGCCGCCACGCCATCCGGGCGATCGCGCTCGCCGGCTCGGCCGTGCTGTTCTTCCACGCACTGAAGAACCTTCCGATCGCGGAAGCCACCATCCTCATCTTCTGCGCGCCCTTGATGATCGCGCCGCTGGCGCGCTGGCTGCTCGGAGAGAAGCTGCGGGTTTACGCTATGGCGGCGCTGGTCATCGGCTTTGTCGGGGTGCTGATCACCATCCAGGGCGAAAATGCCGACAGCATCGGCGCGCACCGCCTTGAAGGCATTCTGGCCGGCCTGGCCGCCGCCCTGCTCTACGCGCTGTCGATCGTTCTGCTGCGCCAGCTTGCACAGCGCGACGATGCCCTCGTCACCGCCTTCCTCGGCAATATCTTTCCTGCGCTTTATCTCGTTGTCCCGGCGGTGTGGCTCGGCGTCCCGCCGCTCGTGTCCGACCTTCCCGCCTTTGCCTTCACCGGCCTTGCCGGCTTCGGCCTCTGGTTCATGCTGACGCAGGCCTATGCGCGCGCGCCTGTCCAGCGCCTCGCCGCCACCGAATACACGGCGCTGATCTGGAGCGCCCTGCTCGGCTACGTCTTCTTCTCCGAAATCCCGCGCCCGCAAGTCTGGATCGGCGCCGTGGTGATCATCGCAGCAGTCACCCTCTCCGCCTGGGACGGCAAGCGGGCCGGCGCGCCGCCCGCGGCCTGTAAACCTTTCGTTAACCGCGCAATCCCCGTAGTTGCCGCCTGATCTTTCATTGCCTGCGGTGACGAACCCCGACAGGCTTTGGTTGATCCAGCTCAGAGGGGACCAGGTCATGAATCGCATAGCAATGTTGGCGGCGCTCGCTGCAGGGACAGGCGCCGTGGGCGCAGGCGCTGCAGACGCCCAGCTCGCCGTCGGTGTCGGCATCGGCACGGCCGGCGCGATCGCCGAGGCCCAGTACGCGGTTGCGCCCTGGCTGCAACTGCGCGGCGGCTACAACTATTTCGAATACGATGTCGACGACACCTATGACGGCATCGCCTATGTCGGCGATCTCGACCTCACCACCTGGGGCGCATTCGTCGACCTGCACCCGTTCTCGAACGCGTTCGTCGTCTCGGGCGGCATGTTCGTCGGCGACAAGGGCCTGCTGATGGCCGCGACGCCCACCACCAACACCACGATCGGCAACGTGACCTACACGCCCGCACAGATCGGCACGCTCGGCCTCGACGCCGCTCTTGAGGAAACCGCGCCCTATGCCGGGCTCGGCTGGGATACGACCAATCAGGGCGACAGTCGCATCGGCGTCAAACTCCTGATCGGGGTGATGTTCTCTGGCTCGCCGCAGGTGAACCTCACCGCGAGCGGCGGAACGCTGTCGAACGACGCGGCCTTCCAGAACCAGCTCGCCATCGAGGAAACGAACCTTCAGGACGATGTCGACGACTACGAATACTATCCCGTCGTCCAGGCCGGGCTGACCTACCGGTTCTAGCGGAGCGCTGAACGGTTGAGCGGCGGGCGAACTGATCGCCCGCCGCGATGCCGTTGATTGCGGCCGCTGCGCTCCCCCGGTATGAGACCGCCATGGAAGACGTATCGGGCCTGATCGCGCGCCAGTACGAGGCGTGGGCCTACCCGCCTCCCTTTCCCGACATCGTCGCCAAGCTCGACACGGGCTACGTCCAGATGGGCGATCCAGCGCTCTACAGCCCCGCTCTCTGGCCGGACGGCCGCCCGCGCGAACGGTTGAACATCCTCGTCGCCGGATGCGGCACGGTGCAGGCCGCCGTCCTCGCCTTCACCAACCGCGGATGCGACGTCGTCGGCGTCGACCTGTCCGAGGCGAGCCTCGCGCATGAGCGTTTCCTGCAGGATCGCCACAAGCTGACCAACCTGCGCCTCTACCAGGGCGACCTGCGCGATGCCGCGAAGATCGGCCGCGACTTCGATCTCATCGTCTCGACCGGCGTGCTGCATCACATGAGCGATCCAGGCGAAGGGCTGCGTGCATTGTCCAGCGTGCTGGCCCCTCACGGCGCTTTCGTCGGGATGGTCTACGCAGCAACGCGCCGCACCGGCGTCTACATGATCCAGGACGCGCTGAAGCGCATGGGCGTGGGCGCCGACCCCGCCGGCGTTGCGTTCACGCGCCGGCTCCTGGCCGGCCTGCCGCAAGGCCATTTCGTCAATCGCTACATCGAGGTCGCCGCCGAGCTGCAGCACGATGCAGCGCTGGCCGACACGTTCCTCAATCCGCAGGACCGCGCCTACACCGTGCCTGAGCTGTTCGACTTCATCGAAAGCAATGGCCTCGCCTTCCAGAGCTGGGTCGAGCCGTCATGGTATTATCCCGAAGGCGCCTTCGCCGCCGACTCCCCCATTGGCCGCCGTCTCGCCCCCCTGTCGCTGCGTGACCAGTGGGCGGCGGTGGAGATGCTGACGGCAGGCGTCGCCACCCATGTCTTCATCGCACGTCCGGATACGCTCGATGCCTCGGCCTACAGGCTGGATTTCAGCAGCGAGGCCGCGTTGGACTACGCGCTGAAGAGCGCGCCAGGCATCCTGCGCACCAGCTCCTCACGCTATCAGCGCGGAACGATGCAGCTCCAGCTCGGCCCCGCCGAACAGGCGATCTTCGAGAACGCGGACGGCCGCCGCACGCTGCGCGACCTCCTCGCCCACCCGCATCTCGCATCCCTGCCTGATCGCGACATGTTCGGCCGCGCCGTGGTGAACCATCTGTGGAAACTCGGACACCTGATGGTGTCACGAAAACCCTTGCGCTGAACGGAACGTTGAACTCGCCCTAGGACGGGTTCCTCTCGCGATAGCGCTGGGTCTCCTTGGCGACCTCCTCGGGCGTGCACGCGCCGACATAGGTCGCGTCCGCCTTCATCGAGAAGCCGGCCGGGATGCCGAGGAACTGCGCCGACCCCTTGGCGCGAATCGTCATGGACTGGGTGGTGTGGGAGAGCGTGGCGTCCGCCTTGCCCTTGGTCTTGCCCTTGCAGATAAGCTTGAACGCAAAGCCGTCCGCGGTCGGCGACACATTGTCGACCGTGCAGCCCTCGTCGAGATCATAGGCGAGCTTCGACAGTGTGATCGTCGCCTTCTCCGGGATCAGGCATTCGAGGTTCTCCTCGTTCAGCGGCACGCCGAGGATCGAGGTTTCCTGTTTCCAGTTCCACTTGCCGGGCGTCACCTGGATCGAGCCGTCCTTGGTCGTGTCGGCGCCTGCGGCGCAGGCGGCCATCACGGCGACGGCGGCAATAGCGAAAACCCTCATCTCAGATCTCCTTGGGGAGCCAAGTCCCCGGGAAACACGCGACTACATAACCTCCATCGCCGATGAATGGGGCCAGAACTTGGCCTGCAACGGCTGTTCATGCGGCGCGGACAGCCCGTATTTTCCGTCCCAGAATCAGCATCATGGCGACCCCGGCGACATATCCGCCAAGGTGCGCCTCCCACGATACGAGAAATCCGAGATAGGGGCCGCCCCGGACCAGCACCACGTTGATCAGCGCGAATACCGCCGTCATCACCGCGAACTGCCGCGTCAGCGGCGAGGTCACGCGGTTCTCCCAGTCGATCAGGAAACTCGCCCCGATCAGCCCCGACGTGCCCCCGGATGCGCCCACCACCATCGCCGAATTCACCCCCGCAATCGCCAGAAAAGCCAGCGACCCCGCCGCCACCGACACCATGAACAGCAGCACCCACCTGCCCGCATTCATGAAGCCTGGCCCGAGCGCCTTCGCCACGACCGATCCGAACTGCCAGGTCATCAGCGCGTTGAGCCCGGCATGCAGCCAGTCCGCGTGCAGCAGCGACACGCTGACCAGCGAGAACATCTGGTGCAGGATACTGGGATAGGCGTGCATCGATCCCGGCGCCGCAAAGAACCGCTCCGGCACCACGGCGAAATCGTAGTGCAGCGGAATCCACTCCACATCCGACATCATCGACACCGGGATGTGCAGCAGGACGATCGCCACCGCCACCGCCAGAGAGATCAGCGGCGTGCCCAGCAGCCAGATGCGAGGCGGTTTGGCGGCAGGCGGCTCAACGGTTTCCATCGCCCCACCATGGCGAGCCGCGCCGCATCGTCAACTCACCTGAAGATCAGGCGAGGCTTTTCCCCATCCGCACGCCCGGCACATCGACGCCATCGCGCGAGGCCGCCGTGATGCGCTGGATCTCGTGATAGCCGCAGGCCCTATAGAGCGGCTCGCCCGACATGGTGGCCATCAGCTCGACCGACCTGAACCCCGCCTCGCGCGCCGCCGCCTCGCACAGGTCTAGGATCAGCCGCCCCACCCCGCGCCGCTTGAAATCCGGATGGGTGTACATCGCCCGCACCCGCGCCGCGTCCTTCGCAACATCGAGCAGCGCCGCATTCCTCTGCGAGATAGAATGGTCCCCGCCATAAAGCGTCGCCCGCCGCGTCCAGCCCGCCGCACCCCGCAACCGGCTGAGCGGAAGCCGGCTTCCTCGACGAGAAAATACGTCCGGTCCACAATCAGCTGCGTGTCGAGCCCCATGATCGACTTCGACAGCTCCACCTGCGCCGGATCCAGAAACGCCTTCAGATGCTCCGCAATCGCCACATCCATCAGCGCCCGGATGGCGGGAAGATCGGTTTCGGTGGCAAGGCGGTGGGTGAACATAGGCGATATCTCAACGCGTCCTGAACGAACCGTCCATAGCCAAGTCTAGAAGAACGCCAGAGTGATCTGTCCGAGGCCCATCCTTCGTGTTTTCGTAAGCAGAGAGCCCAACAGCACGTCGGCATGTGAAGCCTGGGCCGATCGCTACATGGTCGATCGTAGTCCTGCCTTTGTCCGGGCAAAGCAGGCTCTCGGTCGCTATGCAATAGTCCGTGAATGTACGGACAAGAAGCTCATAAGAACGATGCGGTCCCCAGTCCCGCGGAATACCACGGTTGAAGTCGCCAACGACAATGGACGGACGGTCCGACGCTTGAACCTGGAACCAATGCAAAAGCGCTTCGAGGTAGCGCTCGTGCTCCGCAAAATATTTCGAGCGCGGCTCAACCCCGTAGGGAGAAGCATGCTGATAAGGAATGCAGATACCGAGAACGCGAACCGGTATCCCGGCAACGGTTGTGACACCGACGATCACCCCGCCGATCTCGCCAAGGGGCATAGGAATCTCTACTCAATTCCATGGGTTGCGACTCCACAGCAGCACCTTGCGTTCGGTCGGCGCATAGTTAGAGGCCCAGCACACGCCCCGCGCTGATATCTCATACCCGCCCAGGTTTGCAGTTGATCCATCATGGGCTTCCGTCAGACACACTAGGTCCGGATCGTGCTCGGCAATCTCTGCCAGAAGCGAAGAAGCCTGCCAGGAGGCAGGCTTCCGTCGTTCGATATTCCAATTGATCAGCCGCAATCAGTTCTTCGCCCGATCCACCAGCCGGTTGCTCTTCGACCACTGCATCATCCCGCGCAGTTTTTCGCCGACATCCTCGATCGGGTGCGACGACATCTTCGCGCGCATGGCGTGGAAGCTCGGCGCGCCGGCCTGGTTTTCCAGGACCCAGTCACGCGCGAAGCGGCCGGACTGGATGTCGTCGAGGATCTTCTTCATTGCGGCCTTGGTCTCCAGCGTCACGATGCGCGGGCCGGAGATGTACTCGCCGAACTCCGCCGTGTTGGAGATCGAGTAGTTCATGTTGGCGATGCCGCCTTCATATATCAGGTCGACGATCAGTTTCACCTCGTGCAGGCATTCGAAATACGCCATCTCCGGCGCATAGCCTGCCTCGACCAGCGTCTCGTAGCCGGCCTTGATCAGCTCGACGAGGCCGCCGCAAAGAACCGCCTGCTCACCAAAGAGATCCGTCTCGGTTTCTTCGCGGAACGTGGTCTCGATGACGCCGGCGCGCGTATTGCCGATGCCCTTGGAGTAGGACAGCGCCACCGCCTGCGCCACGCCGGTCGCATCCTGGTCGATGGCGATGAGGCCCGGCAGGCCCCTGCCCTGCGTGTACTGGTTGCGCAGCGTGTGTCCCGGGCCTTTCGGAGCAGAAAGGGAAACATCCACATCCTTGCGCGGCCGGATCAGCTTGTAGTGGATGTTGAAGCCGTGGCCGAACATCAGGTGCTGGCCCTTGCGCATGTGCGGCTCGATCTCGTTGGCGAACATCACCGCCTGCTTCTCGTCCGGCACGAGGATCATCATCACATCGGCCCACTTCGCGGCCTCGGTCGGCGTGACGACTTTCAGGCCTTCCTGCTCGGCCTTCGGCTTGGATTGCGAGTTCGACTGAAGGCCCACAACAAGGTCCTTTACGCCGCTCTCGCGCAGGTTCAGCGCGTGGGCATGGCCCTGGCTGCCATAGCCGATGACGGCGACCTTCTTGGACTGGATGATCGAGAGGTCGGCGTCGGCTTCGTAGTAGACTTTCATGTCACTCACCTTGGGGTTTGGCCGTTCCCATACGCGAACCGCCCATCGTCGAAAACCAATTTCCGTTCAGCCCGGCCTGCCCTCGAAATCCGGCTTGTCCGGCGTCGGCGGGCCCGGAGGTTTTGCCGGGTCAGGCACGCTGAGCTCCATCACGGCCTTCAGGGCGCCGGCAGCGTCCTTGCGCCAGACCGTGACATAGCGGCCCTTCTCGATCGCCTGCCCGCCGGCCGAAATGGTGTAGAGCCCCGTGGTGACGGCAAGATCGCCGCTCGCGGCGCCGTGCCCGCCATCAGGCGCCCAGTCGATGCCGAAGTCGGGAGGCGATCCGGCGAAGCCGGCGGCGATGGCCTCCGCGCCCGTCACCACCACGCCCGGCTGGAAGAAGGCGCCGTCTTTCGGGTCCATCCATTGAAGGAACGCCGCCTTCAGACCATCCTTCTTCGCCATCGCCGCGAAATCACGGTCGGCTTGCATCGCGGCCTCAAGCGTGACCGCAGCAGCACTCGCGCCCAACGCCGCTATGCCGGCCGCAGGCGCCTTGTCTCCTTGCGAGCAGGCGACCAGCAAAGTCACAGTGATGGCCGCAAACGCGGCGCGATATGGATTGCGTTTCATCCCGCCTTCTCCTTGCCCCTCTGAATGCTCAGCACGCCCGTGCGCGACACCTCGACCAGTCCCAGCGGCCGCATCAGCTCGACAAACTGGTCGATCTTCTGGCTCGCTCCGGTTAGTTCGAAAATGAAGCTTTCGTTCGTCGTGTCGATGACATGGGCGCGGAAGATCTCGGAAATGCGCAAGGACTCGACCCGCAGCTCGCCCTTGCCCGCCACCTTCACGAGCGCCAGCTCGCGCTCGATACCGCCTGTCGAGTTGGTGACGTCGATCACTTTGGCGACCGGCACGAGGCGCAACAGCTGCTGCTCGATCTGCTCCAGCACATGGTTGGTGCCCGAAGTCACGATGGTGATACGCGACTGGTGAGCGTTGCGGTCGATCTCGGCGACCGTCAGGCTCTCGATGTTGTAGCCGCGCGCGGAGAACAGCCCGACGACCCTCGCAAGAACCCCCGGTTCGTTGTCGACGATGCACGCCAGCGTCCGCCGCTCGATGCCTTCCTCGGCATGCGTCATGTCGTAAGCAGAAGCGGGATCCTCGCGACCGGATTTCGGCGCAGGCCGTGGACGGGTCGAGCGTGTCATGTCTTCTTGCCCCACAATCCGGACTTCAGTTTCGGCTCAGACGTTGGCGATTCCGGCTGAGACGCAGGCGCATTCGCCTCGAGGAAGCGCTGGCCCATATAGGCGAACGCATCCTCGATCCTGGCCGCGCCGAGATTGTTGACGTCATACTTCCCGCCTGCGCTGCGCGGCGTCTTCATGCCGTAGATCATTCCCGTCTTCAGCAGCTTGTCGCCCGCGATCAGCAGGTCGACGATCCGCGCCTTGAGCATCACCAGGTGTTCCGCCTCGACACGCTGTAAGAATTGCGCGCGATTGATCGCGACGCGGTCCACCCGTTCCTCGATGCCGTTCACCCACCACACGCCGCCATCGACGTCCTCGACGAACACGTCGCCGAAATACGACGCCATGAAGACTGCGCCGGCGCGAGGCAGGGGCGGACAATAGGGCGCCAGCAGTTTCGACCAGTCATAGGGCGTCGGGTCCATCGTATAATGATTCAGCACAGGCGAGGCCGGCTCAAGCCGGGTAGCGGGCATGCGCTCCTTCATGCCGAAAGCTCCTTCAGCGTCACGCCGCGCCGCACTGGATCGATCGCCTTGTAGACTTCGGCGATGAACATGCGGCGGTGCTTGAGCAGCGCATCCGCCGACGCCCGGTCAGGCCCTGGCGGTCCTCCGGCCTTGCCCAGCAGCTCATGCGCATCGACCAGCGCATCGAGGATGGCTTGGCGCCGCCCCTGGAAGCCCAGCTCCTTGTCCTTGCCATAGTCGCCGTCTTCCCGGTTCGGAAAGAAAATGCGGCCGCGGTCGATCAGCGCCGAAAGCTTCGCCCGCTCCGCCGAGCGCCGCGAGGCGAAGTCCTGGTCGGTGTAGGAAAGGCCCTTCTCGCACAGCGTCTCGTTCGCCATGGCCAGCGCCTCGATCACCTCGGTCGACCATTTGATGATGTCGCTGTCATAGGCCAGTTTCAGGTTCGCCGCGTTGCGCCTTTCCTGCCGCGCAATGAGCCGCAGGTTTAGGATGAAGGAGGCAAGCGCCACCGCCGCCGACAGGATGCCGAGGATGGCGTCGAGGCCCAGATTTCCAAAGAGGCTTTGCATCAGATCCGCCGCAACCTAGACCAGCATCTTCCCGGCTTCGCCGATCTCGTCGCCGGTGATCTTGCCGAGGATCATCTCGTTGTGCGCAGCCCCGGACGGGATCATCGGGAAGCAGTTCTCGGCTTTCTCCACGCGGCAGTCGAACAGCACGGGCTTCGGACTATCGATCATCTCCATGATCGCCGCATCGAGATCCTTCGGGTCCTCGCACTTGATGCCGTGGCAGCCATAGGCTTCCGCCAGCTTGACGAAATCCGGCAGGCTTTCCGAGTAGGAGTGCGAATAGCGCTCGCCATGAAGCAATTGCTGCCACTGGCGCACCATGCCCATCCACTCATTGTTGAGGATGAAGATCTTGACCGGCAGGTTGTGCTGAACCGCCGTGGACATTTCCTGCATCGTCATCTGCACGGAAGCATCGCCCGCGATGTCGATGACCAGCGATTTCGGATACGCCGCCTGCACGCCGATGGCCGCTGGCAGCCCGTATCCCATCGTGCCGAGCCCCCCCGATGTCATCCAGCGGTTCGGCTCGTCGAAATGAAAAAATTGCGCCGCCCACATCTGGTGCTGGCCGACTTCCGTCGTGATGTAGACATCGCGCCCGCGCGTCAGCGCATAGAGCCGCTCGATCGCATACTGCGGCTTGATCAGCGTCTTCGACGCCGGATAGGCGAAGCCTTTGCGCGCGCGCCACGCATCGATCTGCTTCCACCATGGCCTGATGTCCGGCGCCTTGCCGACCTTCTTCGCCCACGCCTTGGCCAGCGCCGCCAGCGCCTTGCCGCAGTCAGCGACGATCGGCACGTCTGCGCGCACATTCTTGTTGATGCTCGACGGGTCGATGTCGATGTGGATCTTCTTCGATCCTGGCGAGAACGCATCCAGCCTGCCTGTCACGCGATCATCGAAGCGCGCTCCCACGCACAGCATCACGTCGCAGTCATGCATCGCGTTGTTGCTCTCGAACGAGCCGTGCATGCCCACCATGCCCAGCCATTGCGGAGACGACGCCGGAAATGCGCCGAGCCCCATCAGCGTCGATGTCACCGGCCAGCCCGTGGCCTTGGCCAGCGCCCGCAAGGCTTCGGCCGCCTTCGGCCCGGAATTGATGACGCCGCCGCCCGAATAGATGATCGGCCGCTCGGCCTTGGCCATCAGCGCCACGGCTTCCTCGATCCGCCGGTCCTGCGGCTCGGTGCGCGGATGATAGGTGCGGTGTTCGATCTTGCCCGGAGGGACATACGCCCCCTTGGCGAACTGCACGTTCTTCGGAATGTCGATCACCACCGGACCCGGCCGGCCATGCGTCGCCACGTAGAACGCCTCGTGGATGATCCGCGCCAGGTCGTTCACGTCCTTGACGAGATAGTTGTGCTTCGAACAGGCGCGCGTGATGCCGACCGTGTCCGCTTCCTGGAATGCGTCCGATCCGATGAGGTGCGTCGGCACCTGCCCGGTAATCACCACCATCGGAATCGAATCCATCAGCGCGTCCGCGATCGGCGTCACCATGTTGGTCGCGCCCGGACCCGATGTCGCGAGCGCTACGCCGCACCTCCCGGTGGAGCGCGCATAGCCTTCGGCCATGTGCCCTGCGCCCTGCTCGTGCCGCACCAGGATGTGACGCACGCGCTGCTGGGCGTAGATCGCGTCATAGATCGGCAGCACCGCCCCGCCCGGATAGCCGAAGATGGTGTCGACGCCCTGGTCGGCCAGCGCACGCAGTACGATCTCGGCGCCCGTCAGCGTCTCGCTCACCTGCGTATCCATCGCGCCATTTCCGTCCATCGGGGTCCTCGAAAAGTCTCTGCGTGTTCCGGGAAAAGAAAAAGGGCCGCTCGGGCCCTTCGGTTTGCGTCTCGCCGTTCGGTCCGGTGAATTACCGGGCCGGCGGCGAGCCGATTACGAGTACGAGCGCGAAACGCGGCCCCGACATGGGGTTTTCTCCCAAGAACACTATGGAAAAGGCCAATACCGTTTCACTCGCGTCACGTCAATCTGATCCGTAGGGGAAGATTTGACCTCCCGGCAATTGTTGGAAGGCAGTTTTTACACCACGCGAGCCATTCCTGTAGTGTAAGCGCGTCAGCCAAACCCCGCCGCCACATCGCCCCAGATCGCGGCGCTGACTTTCACGCGGACGTCCGTGTCCAGCGAGGGCACGCGCGGCCATGACGTGAACTGGTGTGCGATCCAGGTCATCTGGCGTTTCGCATAGCGGCGCGTGTCGCGCTTGCAGCGCTCCACCGCTTCGGCGAGCGGGATGCGGCCATCGAAATGGTCCGAGAAGCCCGGCATGCCGTGCGCGCTCATCGCCGGCAGTTCGCGGTCGAGCTTGCGCGCCCACAGCGCCCGCGCCTCCTCCAGCGCGCCCGCCTTCATCATCGCATCGACCCGCGCATTGACGCGCTCATAGACCGTCTCGCGCGGCGGTGTCAGCGCGACGCCCGCCCATTCCCCCGCCTTGAGCACCGGCGCGGCCTCGCCATGGAAGCTCGAAATCGGTCTTCCAGTCGCAATCAGCACTTCCAGCGCCCGCGCGATCCTCTGCCGGTCCTGCGGCTCGATGCGTTCACGCGCTGGAGGATCCCTGGCGACCAGCTCCGCATACGAGCCCGCCACGTCCGCCGCCACCTTCGCCCGCGCCTCCGTGCGCGCTGCGTCCGGTATGGGTGGGATTTCCGACAACCCCTCGGTCAGCGCCATCAGGTAGAGCCCGGTGCCGCCGACCACCACGGGGACCTTGTCCTCCGCGCGCAGCCGGGCGATCAACGCCGCCGCCTCCTTCGCCCATGCGCCTGCGGAATAGCGCTGGGCCGCATCGACATGGCCGAACATGTGGTGCGGCGCTGCCGCCTTCTCCTCCGCATCCGGACGCGCGGTGAGGACATCGAGATCGGCATAGACCTGCATGGCGTCGGCATTGACGATCTCGCCGCCAAGACGCCGGGCCAGGCCGATCGCCAGCTTCGTCTTGCCGCTTGCCGTCGGCCCGTGGATCAGGATAGCAGGCCGCATGCCTTAACTGGTTTCCTCTACTCGTTCGCGCTTATGACCCTTATTCTGACCCTCGTCACCCACGCCAGCGGCGCCGCCCGCCTGGCGAACGTCGCGCCGGGCGGCATGGGCGTCGTTGTCGAACGCTCGGGCGACCAATGGTCCGTCGCCGAACGCGAGGTCGATCCCGCACGCAAGGCCGATCTCGTCAGCTTTCTCGAAGCCGAATCCCCTACCGCGAAAGCCGACTGGGCGATCACACCGGCCGCGAACCGCCGCAAGCGCTTGCTGATCTCGGACATGGATTCCACCATCATCGGCCAGGAGTGCCTCGACGAGCTCGCCGACTTCGCCGGCTTCAAGGCGCAGGTCTCCGCCATCACCGAGCGCGCCATGCGCGGCGAACTCGATTTCGCCAGCGCGCTCCGGACGCGCGTCGCCCTCCTCAAGGGCCTCGATCTCTCCGCCCTGGAAAAATGCTACACGGAGCGCGTCACCCTGAATCCCGGCGTCCGCGCGCTCACCGCCACGATGAAGGCCCACGGCGCAAGATGCGTGCTCGTGTCAGGCGGCTTCCGCTTCTTCACATCAAGAGTGGCCAAAGCCGCCGGCTTCGATACCGACCGCGCCAACATGCTGCTGGACGATGGCAAGGCCCTCACCGGCCTCGTCGCCGAACCCATCCTCGGCCGCGAAGCCAAGCTCGCCGCGTTGAAGGAGGAATCCGCCGCGCTGAAACTGGCCCCCGCCGACGCAATCGCCCTCGGCGACGGCGCCAACGACCTCGACATGATCCGCGCCGCCGGCCTTGGCGTCGCCTACAACGCCAAGCCCATCGTCGCGAAGGAAACGCTCGCGCGCATCGAATACACGGATCTCACAGCTGCGCTGTTCTTTCAGGGATATGCGGCGGAAGAGATTGTAGCGGGCTGAGCGCCCTTACTTCGCCCTCACCGCCACATACTCATCCTCGCCATTGCGGCCCTGGATGCGCAGCAGCACCGGCTTGTTGGCGCGCTTGGCGCTTTCGGCCGCCGCGATCGCCTGCTCGGGCGAGGACACGGGCTGGAAGTTCACTTCCGTCACCACCGCCCCGATCTCGAGCTTGCCCAGCGCGTCCGAACCGGTCTCCACCTGCTGCACCACCACGCCGCGCACCGAATTCGGCAGGCTGTAGCGGCGGCGGTCATCGTCGGTGATGGCGCGGAACTTCACGCCCAGGAGGTTGGACAGCTCCTTGGCCGCATCGCGCTCCGGCGTTTTCGCTGCGGCGCCGGTCGTCGACGCCACCAGCTTGACCGTCGCCGTGCCTGGCTTGCCGTTGCGGATATAGCGTACGCTCACCTGCGCGCCGACCTGCGTCACGCCCATGACGCGGAAGAGGTCGCGGCTTTCCTTGATCTGCGTATTGTTCAGCGACGTGATCAGGTCGCCCTTCTGCAGGCCGGCCGCTTCCGCCGCCCCGCCCTTCGCCACCGACGTCAGGATCGCGCCCTGCGGCGATTTGAGCCCATAAGCCTCCGCCAGCGCCTGGTCGACCGAGCGCGCCGTGACGCCCAGCGTGCCGCGCCGCGACGAGCCGAACTGCTTGAGCTGGTTCACCACCACCTTCGCGAAATTCGCCGGAACCGAGAAGCCGACGCCCACCGATCCGCCTTCATTGCCGGGCGAGATGATCGCGGTGTTGATGCCGATCACTTCGCCGTTGAGGTTGAACAGCGGTCCGCCGGAATTGCCCTTGTTGATCGCCGCGTCGGTCTGGATGAAGTCGTCGAACGATCCCGCGCTGATGTCGCGGTTGCGCGCCGAGATGATGCCCACCGTCACCGTGCCGCCGAGGCCGAACGGGTTGCCGATCGCCATCGCCCACTGGCCGACATCGGCCTTGTCGGAATCAGCCCACGGCACGGGCGTGAAACCTCCCCTGGATTCGATCTTCAGCACGGCGAGGTCCACATCCTCATCCGTGCCGATCAGCTTCGCGGGATAGACGGTTCCATCCGACAGCGTCACGTCGATCTCGTCCGCGCCTTCGATGACGTGATTGTTGGTGACGATGAAACCGGTCGCATCGATGATGAAGCCCGAGCCGAGCGAGGATTGCCGGCGCGGCCCCTTCGGCCCGCGTCCCAGCAGCTCGTTGAACTCGTTGAGTGGAGAGTTGGGCCCGAACTGCGGCAGGCCGTCGCCGCGCGTCACCATCTGCTTGGTCGAGATGTTGACCACCGATGGCATCAGCCGCTTGGCCAGCGCCGAGAAGTCCTGGCCGGACAATCCGGGCCGGTCGATCGGCTGCTGCGCCGCCGCCGGGGCCGGAACCAGGGCGAGGGAAAGCCCCATCGCCAGCGCGCCAAGCAAAGCGGTTCCGGAGCGCTTCGGCAGAAGCTTCATCGACCAGGCGAGCATGCGAAAAGAACTCCCGTTCCGGGCTTTTTGCCGGGGTTTGACCCGGCGGACACTGGCGCTAAAGGCGCGAGATCGCAAGAAGAACGGCCTCATCCGCCATCCGCCCATGCCGGACCCTCTCCGCCAATTGCGGAGCAATGACGGCAAAACACGTTCAAATCGGCGTGTGACGGAAGACGTGCGCACGCCCCCATGGTTCGACCAACGCGATCTTCGCTCGCTGCTCGCCATGAGGGCTATTCGACAAGGGCAAACCCAACTTGGGCCTCATGGTGAGCGGCGACCAACGGGAGCGGCTGTCGAACCATGGGGCCGTGCTCACAAACCCCTCCGCGAGCCGTCTCGCCACCTCACGAAAGCTTGCCCACGCACGGGCCGTTTTCGTGCGCAACCCCGCGGGAAAAGTCGCGAGTCTGGCGCGGCTTTCGGCCCGCGAATCCTTGCAGACAAAGCACAACCTTCACCTCGCCGCTGTTGGGGAAGATTTTTTCTCCGCCCCATGCCTCCCGGCGGCCGCATACTCGAAGGCATGAAGCTTCGCGGACTGCCTCTCTGGCTGGTCTGCGACGTGATCTGCTGGCTGGGCGTGATGTTCACCTTCACGGGGTTCGCACGCCACCTTCATGATGCGGTCGCCCGCATGCTGGCAGAGAAGCGCCGCAGCCTCGAGCCGACCGACTTCAGCTTCCTCGCCACGCTGCTGGCAGGGGCGGAAGCCTGGCGCGTCTATGCCTGCCAGCGGCGCGCCTTCCGGCTGGCCGGACTGGCCGCATCCCGCGTCGAGTTTCCCGCATTCACCGTCCCGACCCGGCGGAGCTTCTCCGCCCGCGTCCGGGCCAACCTGCGCGACACCGACACCATGGATGCGCTGGCCCGGCGCATGGCCCACCGCATTCTCCAGCTCCTGCCTCGCGACGCCCTCGGCCGCGAGGCCTCGCGTCCCTCATCATCGCCGGGCGTCGATCCCACGGTCATTCAGGCCGTGGATGCAAGGCGCCCCAGGTCCGACGAGCGCAGGACGTGTCTCCACCATCCGAAACGTGCGGCAGATGGCGCCAGGCCGCCAGGCCGAGCGACCGGCTGCGCCTTCCTGCGCCCCGGAACTCTCGCCTTCGCACGCGGCCCGCCACGCCAGCGTGTCGCCCAACCCATCCGCCCGCGCCTCGCAGCCCTGCTGCCGAGGTCGCGGGCGGGTGTGCGTCATCGCTCAGCCCGTGATGCGCGACCCTGCATCCATCAGGAAAGACAGGAACACCGTGCCTGCCAGCGACAGTGGAAGGGCGAGCATCAGGCCGACAAAATACGGGCGATTTGCCGAACTCCTCGCGGACGCTTTGGAAGGACCCGTCGGGGAGAGACCAGTCGAAGGGAG
Organism: uncultured Alphaproteobacteria bacterium; assembly: GCA_963718145.1. Taxonomy (GTDB): domain Bacteria; phylum Pseudomonadota; class Alphaproteobacteria; order Caulobacterales; family Hyphomonadaceae; genus UBA7672. Next base: position 709,873 of record CAVQYJ010000023.1, read on the forward strand.
GAAAGCCATGTGCAGCTCCTTTTGTTGATGGAGCCACCTTGCTGTTCCGATGTCGCAGGCCTGCGCCGGCATTGTCCCAAATTGTCCGCCGCACCCCGAAACCGTTCACGACTGCGTGGGAGGCGCGTGACGCGCTATGCGTTGAAGTTCAGCTTCAGCCCTGGCTCCTTCCACCGCATCTTGCCGAGCTTGCCCGTGCCCGACAGCGTGATGAACGCATCGCGCATGTCCTTGCCGCCGAAGCAGATGTTGGTGGTGTAGATGTCGTCCGTCGCAACGAACTCATACGTCCCGTCCGGCGCAATGGAGGTAATGCCGGGATCCAGCAACGTCGCCACGCACACCTTGCCCGAGGCCGTCACCGCCAGCGAGTCGAAATAGCGGATATGCGGTCGTCCCGGCATCGTCGCGACCACCCGCCCCGGCAGCCATTTGCGCTCCTTCCGGATCTCGCCCGGCCCGATGATATCGAACGCCCACAGCCGTCCGGCCGACGTCTCGGCCGCATAGACCACCGTCTCATCCGGCGACAGCCCGACGCCATTGTACCCGCTCGACCCGAACGCAACTTCCACAACCTTCGATCCGTCAGGCAAAGCATAATAGAGCCCGCTCTTGTCGCGCGTACGCTTCTGCTCCTTGGCGTAGTCGGTGAACCAGAACCCGCCGGACTTGTCGAAGACGAGATCGTTGGGTCCACGCAGCGGATAGTCGCCCACGCGATCATAAAGTCGCTCGACCTTGCCCGTCTTGAGATCCACGCGCTCGACCCGCCCTGTCGTGTAGTCGTCGGCCACGGCGCCAGGGACCATCAACCCGTTCTTCTCGACATGCTTGGTGCCGCCATTGTTGCAGATGTAGACGGCGCCATCCGGACCGATTGCCGCCCCGTTCGGTCCGCCGCCGATCTGGGCCACGATCTCCGTCTTGCCCTTCCAGCAGCGCGTCAGCGTCCCGCGCGCGATCTCGACCAGGATGACCGAACCATCCTCCATGGCGATCGGCCCTTCCGGAAAGCGCAAGCCTTCGGCGACGATTTCGAGAGTCATGCGCTTCTCCTGTCAGACCAGACGCGAAAAGACCTCGCGATACTTCAGCGACGCGATTCTGGTCAGCGCACACGCTTCCTCGGGCGTGAACCAGCCCAGCCGCGAATGCTCACTGTTGCAGGGCGCAGGCTCGCCGGTCCAGCCGCTCACGCGAAAAATCGCAAGCCGGTGCGTGTCTTCCACGTCGACGGTCTCGATCAGCGCAAGCTCTGTCGCCGCGACGCCAATCTCTTCCACAAGCTCGCGTATGATGGCTTGCTCGTCGCACTCGCCGGCCTCGACATGTCCGCCAATCATGTCCCAGACATCTGGATGACTGGCCCGCCCCGCGCTCCTCAGCCCCAGCAGCAGCCGGCCGTCTTTCACCAGGATCGCCCCAACGATGCGGACGCGATCCGCGCTCACGCTCGCCTCTTCAGCTCGCGGATCACGAACGCAGCTTCATTGTCGGCGTCGGCCTCGAAGCGTTTCGCCGAAACCTCTTCCCACGCCTTGTGGTCGTACGCCGGGAAGAACACATCGGCCTCCCGCTCGGCCTCCACTTCCGTCAACGTGATGTCGGTCGCGACCTCAAGGCCCTGCGCGTATATCTCGGCCCCGCCAATCACGCACACCTCGCCGACGCCCTGCTCCGCCGCCATCGCCCGCGCGGCGGCCAGAGCCGGCGGCAGGCTCGAAAAGACGCACGCGCCCGGCGCCTTGAATTCGAGATTGCGGGTGCAGACGATGTTGGGCCGTCCCGGCAGCGGGCGCTTGGGAAAGCTCTCCCAGGTCTTCCGGCCCATCACCAGCGGCGTCTTGGCCGTCACCGACCGGAAGTTCGCCATGTCGGCCTTGAGACGAAACAGCAGCCTGTTGTTGAGGCCAAACTCGCCCCGCCTGCCTATCGCCACGACGATCCTGACGCCGATCTCATCATGTGTGTTCGGAAATCCGGATATGGTCACAAGGGACTCTGCATAAGCGTTCAACTGCAGTAAGGGGCTGCGGGACGGCGCAACCGGGCCTGACTCCGGCTATAGACGATAGTTACGTGTGAAGGGAAAGCGGGATGGAAGCGCCTCAGCCCAGCCTGTGGACGGAACTCGTCGGCGCAATCGCCTATCGCGATCCGTCGCACCTGCCGCTTGTCCTGCTTGGCCTTGCCGCCACAGCCGCGCTGATCTGGTACATGAAGGGCCGGACCTGGGCGTTCATTTACGTCGCTCTCATTCCCTTCCTCAACTGGACCTTCGGCCGCCCCGACATCCCGACCGCCGACCTGACGCAGATGCTCGGGCCGGTCTTCGGCACGGCGCACAAGATCGTCTTCAACCCGCTGACCATCGCCACCGGCATGGTGTTCGTGGTGCGCGATTTCGTGCAGCGCGAGATGGGCCACCGTGTGCTCTTCCTGATGGCGCTCGCGATCGCCTGGTCATTCTACTATTCCTGGCCCGTGATCGCACTCGCCTCCGCGACCGCCTTCGCGATTTCGGAAACCGCGGACTGGCTGCTGTTCACATTCACGAAGTACCGCCTGTCCACGCGCATCCTGTTGTCGAGCGTGCTCGCCGCGCCGATCGACACCACGGTCTTTCTTTATGGCGCCGACCTGGCGCAGCAGATGGCGGGCACGGCCGAGGCAGGCTCGCAGTTCAACCTCGCCAACTGGATCTTCTTCATCCTCGGCAAGCTGATCGGCGCCGTCGTCGTTTCCGCGATGATCCGCCGGCGCGAGGACCGCGGCACGGTCGACCCCGCCGCCGCGTAGTTCCAGAAACAGAAAGGGCGGCCCGAGGGCCGCCCTTCCGCCGCTCGTTGCCGAGCGTTTGTTCGATCAGACCAGCCGAGATTAGTGAGGAGCGGCCGGGGCGGCAGGCGCCGGGGTCGCCGGGGCGGCCGGAACAGCAGCCGGGTCGGTCGTCGTGGTGGTGGTCGTCGACTCGGTGGTCGTCGTGGCAGGCGCCACGGCCGGATCAGCAGCCGGAGCAGCCGGCGCAGTCTCAGTCGTGGTCGTGGTTGTTTCAGTGGTGGTTGTGGCAACCGGCTCGGACGGCGAGCAGGCGGCGAGGGCGAGAGCGGCGGCCGAAGCGGCCAGCGCGATGGTCAGTTTGAACGACATGGAACAGATCCCTCCGACGGATCACGATCCGCCACGGGCAAAGGAAATTTCCGGGCGGCGAGCGGTTCTTTCCACCGCGCTGCGGCAAAGCACAAGATGTTGAATCATTGCGATTTCTACATCGTCGTGTTGCAGAAGTTAAAGCCGGCGCCCCATCGCAATCCGGATGTGATCGACCGCCCGCCGCGCCTTTGATTCCTGCGACATTTCCTGCGGCATGGCACGCCTTGAATCCATTTGGGGATCGCAAGGCCAGAGCCCGCGCGGGCGAAACGCCGCGCACAGACGATCAAACAGCCACAGGCGCCTTGATGTGCGCGTCGGGCGCGTAGTCCGTCAGCGTGAAATCTTCGTAATTCCAGTCGAACAGGTCCGTCTTGGCAGGATTGAGTTCCAGCTTCGGCAAGGGCCGCGGCGAGCGCTGTATCTGCAGCCGCGCCTGCTCGAAGTGATTCGAGTAGAGGTGCACATCGCCAAAGGTATGCACGAACTCGCCCGGCTCCAGCTTTGTCGCCCGCGCCATCAGGATGGTGAGCAGGGCGTAGGACGCGATGTTGAACGGCACGCCGAGAAACACGTCGGCCGAGCGCTGGTAGAGCTGGCAGGAGAGCTTGCCCTCTTTTTGGCCACGAAGAACTGGAACAGGCAGTGGCACGGCGGCAGCGCCATCTGAATCGACATCCGCAGGATTCCAGGCCGACACCACCAGCCGCCGCGAATTCGGATTCTGGATGATCTCGTTCTTCACCCATTCGATCTGATCGATCGTACGGCCATCAGGCGCGGCCCACGAGCGCCACTGCTTGCCGTAGACGGGGCCGAGCTCGCCATCGGCGTCGGCCCATTCATTCCAGATCGAAACGCCGCGCTCCTGCAGCCATTTGACGTTGGTTTCGCCGCGCAGGAACCACAGCAGCTCCACGACGATGGAGCGCAGGTGCAGCTTCTTGGTGGTCAGCATCGGGAAGCCGTCGGCGAGGTCGAACCGCATCTGCCGGCCGAACACGCCTCGCGTGCCGGTGCCGGTCCGGTCGCCGCGATCGACGCCGTTGTCGAGGATGTCCTTCAGGAGATCGAGATATTGCTGCATGTCCTGCCCGACTCAGCCGGTCCGGCTCCAGTCATTATCCAGGCCCGCGTCCAAGACAAGCTTGCGCGCCCTGCAAAGCCTTGTGAGAAAGTCAGATATCCTGGTGGAGGCCGTCCTTGCTCATTCTAAGCGTCAATCTTCGTGTCCCGAAGGCGGATCAGGAAAAGCTGCGCGCGAATATGGAAACGGTCGTCCAGGCCTCCCGCAAGGAGCCCGGATGCATCGCCTACTCCTACGGCTTCGACCTGCTGGAGCCCGATATCATCCGCGTGTTCGAGATCTACAAGGACGACGACGCCCTCAAGGCCCATGGCGAGAGCGAACACTTCAAGGCATGGCGCGTGGTCAGCGGCCAGTACCCGCGCGAGAACCGAACGCTCTACGACGCCGCACAGAGGCCATAGCCATGCCGGCGAAAAAAGCCCCGACTTCCGCGCCGGCTTCTGACCTGCCCAAACTCGCCGCTCCAGCGAAGCGCGCCCTCGCCTCTGCTGGCCTTACCAGCCTCGTCCTGCTCTCCCGCGCAACCGAAGCCGACGTGATGGAGCTTCATGGCATGGGCCGGAATGCAATGGCGATTCTGAAGGCCGCGATGAAGGCGAAGGGCCTGTCATTCGCAAAGGCGCGATAGGGCCAGAAGCGACACCCTATCCAGCCCTTCCATCAGCGCGGGATCGATTTCGGCGCGCCTGTTCACGGGAAAGGCCATTGCGGCGGATCAGGCTATCCGCCAGCGCCAGCGCCTCGCCGCGTTGTTGACCGCCGAAGGCCGCCTAGCTGACAGGGCCGGCAGCGCACGATCCCGCCGGCGGCGTCGAGCGCGAATAGCTTCGTCCAAGCCAGGCGTTGTGCCCAGGCTCCCACGTCGCACGGGCGTAGGAGTCCCCGAGGCCCGAGGCCGTCGCCGCCCACGTGCCGACATCGATCAGATAGTCCTCGCCCTTCACATTCTGCTTCCGGTCGCGCGTGGCGTACTCGTCATAGCGATGGCTGCTGGCGCACGGGAAGCGAGCGGCAATCTCTTCCATCGCCAGCGCCGTGGCGCGGTGGTCGGGATGGTCGCCCGGGTTCAGCGTCTCGTTCGTTTCCGCGATGTGCAGGCTGAGGCCCGAGCCCGCAACACGCTCTCGCTCCACGATGGCGGCGAGCGTGCCGACAAGGTCGCTCCAGCCAACATACTTCGTGCTGGCATCGATGGTCGTGCTCGCCGCGACCTCGCCGGTGCGCAGCTTCGCGATGGCCTCCGGATGCGGGGTATAGACCGTGCCGTTGACGATGTTCCCGTCCGGCAGGCGCAGGAAATAGACAGCCGCGTTGGCGTAGGCGAAGCGCTGGATCACGTGGCCATTGATGACGACCTTGGCCGAGTCCGCCGCTACGCCGCGTCCTTGTGTCGGGTCTGCGGCATTCGCCATGAAGCGCACGGCGCGCAGGGCGCCTTCCTCGCGCGCGAGATAGTAGGGAACAGGCTCGCCCGTGACGCCCCGGCCGGCGTCGCCCGCCGTGACATGGATGAACACGGCCTTCTCCTGTGGCTCGTCCATGCCGTGATAGGCGGCGGGATTCATGAAGAGCTGCCAGTCGTCCTCGTGCGCCACGGTGAACACGCTGACCATCGGCGGCGATGGCGGCGGCGGGCCAGCGGGGGTCGAGACGCAGGCGCCCGCCAGCAGCAGGGCAAGATACCGGCTCAGGCCCAGGCGCATGAGATATCCCTTCTCGCTTCGCCCTGCCCGGCTACCCTGTTCGACGCCGCGGGTCTCCGCCATGGCGCACCTCCCGACCGACGATGCGGCGATTCAATACGAACGACATTGAATCGCCAGAACTGATCTCCTTGCGGCGATGCCTGTCCCGCGCCTGATTCCGGTCAGTCTGCCTCGACCATCTTGGTGCGGAACGCCAGCCCGGCGATTGCTGCGCCTGCCAGCGGCGCCACAATGAACAGCCAGAGCTGCTGCAGCGCCGCGCCCTGCGCGAACATCGCGGGACCGAAGCTGCGGGCCGGGTTCACCGACACGCCCGTGACCTGGATGCCGACGATGTGGATCACCACAAGCGTCAACCCGATAGCGAGGCCCGCGAACTGCGAGGGCGCCTTGGACTGCGTGGACCCAAGGATCACGACGACAAACAGGAAGGTCGCGACAATCTCGAACACCAGCGCCGCCGTCATCGAATAGCCGCCGAGATAGCCCTCGCCCCAGCCGTTCGACCCCAGCGCCCATGGGCCCATGGTGAAGGCCGGGTTCCCGGTCGCGATCACATAGAGCACGCCCGCGCCCAGGAGCGCGCCGAGGAATTGCGCGATCCAGTACATCAGCATGTCCTGTGCGCTCATGCGGCCCGCAAGGAACGCCCCGAACGAGACCGCCGGGTTCACGTGGCAGCCCGACACAGGCCCGATGCCATAAGCCATGGCCACGATCGCCAGGCCGAACGCGAACGAGATCCCGAGCTGTCCGACATTGTCGCCGCCGAGCACCGCCGCACCACATCCGAAGAACACGAGTGTCGCCGTGCCGATGAATTCGGCCGCCATCTTTTTCATGATCCGTCCCTCCCCAGGGAATAAATGCCGTCACTGCAATGACGCCGATGCTGCCGACAATCGCATCGCTGCGCCAGCAGGATTCCGTCAACGCGTGACGGATTCGCACTTGCAAAGGGATCCCGGAGGTTCTAGTTTTGTTCTGTCGTCGGCAATGAAATGTGGGAGAGCAGGATGCTCGGATATGTGACGGTCGGGACGCGCGATTTTCCTCGTGCGGTGAAGTTCTACGACGCCATCGCGAAAGAGATGGAGACGCCGCGGATGATGGAGTTCGAAACCTTCATCGCATGGCAGAAGCCGGGCGGACCTCCCGGTCTTGCGGTGACGCTGCCTCACGACAAGAAGCCCGCCAGCGTCGGCAACGGCATGATGGTGGCGCTGAAGGCGAAGGACCAGGCGCAGGTGAAGCGAATCTACGACCTCGCCCTGTCGATGGGCGGGACGGATGAAGGCCCGCCCGGCGATCGGGGCGGCGGCTTCTACGCCGCCTATTTCCGCGACCTCGACGGCAACAAGCTGAACGCGTTCTGCATGCCTGGCATGTAGGACCCCGCGCGCCGGCGCTCTGGACTCCCGCGGAGGACACGATGCCGGGCTGGATGCTGAAGGTCTGGATGGCGATCCGCGGCCTCTCCGCCGTGGTCATGCTGCTGCTTGCGGCGTTGCTGTTTCTTGCGGCCTTTGGCTTCGATGTCCGCTTTTGAAGGGTTTTGGGCTGAACCCGGTTCTTCCCCCTTAACCTCCGAGGGCCTATATTGATCCTGTCTCCGCAAGGAGAATATGGCGATAAACCCTCGTGTAATAAGCGGACCGGACCCGGGGGCAGTGCCCGGCGGCTCCACCAGATTTCATCCCGGTCGTTGGCCGGACTGTCTGGGGCCGAAACAGGATCGACGGACGTGTAAAGACGAAGACTTTGCCCGCCTGGGCCCCGACAGAAGCCCATTGCAACAGTTGCCAACGACAACTTTGCTCAGGACCAAGCTCTTGCTGCGTAAGCAGCGGAACTAGTCCGCACACTTAAGTCCTAGGCTTTAAGCAAGCTTAGGCGGGGCTCGGGGCGGCGCCTGGCAACAGAAGCCGCCCCACTTGTTTTCCGAACCTCGAAATCGTGTCCCGCTCGGCTGCTCGGCAGCAGGGTGTGTCGACCAGGCGTTCGTGCGTCAGCGCACCCGGAATCTATTCCCCATCCCCTACTCCCCCGGCCACGTGTGTCGACCTATGTTGTCCTCGGTAAACCCGGAGGAGACATCCCGATGAAACGCACCGCACAGGCCCAATGGTCCGGCGCCCTCAAGGACGGCAAGGGATCGATCTCGCTGCAGAGCGGCGTGTTCAGGGACCAACCCTATTCCTTCAAGATGCGCTTCGAGGACGAGAGCGGGAAATCCGGCACCAATCCGGAAGAGCTGATCGCGGCCGCTCACGCCTCGTGCTTCACCATGCAGCTGTCGCACTTCCTCGCCGAAGCCGGCCACCCTGCAGCGAAGCTGACCACCGACGCCGAAGTCACGATCGGCCCTGTGCCCAGCGGCGGCCAGGCGATCTCGAAAAGCGCGTTGACCCTTCGAGGGAAAGTGCCGGGCATCAGTGATGCGCAATTCCAGGAACTCGCCAACAAGGCCAAGGCCGGATGCCCGGTGTCGAAAGCGCTCGGCGCGATCGAGATCACGCTGGATGCGAAGCTGGACTCCTAGCCCGCGTCAGGCGCCGGACACCACGCCATAGCTCTCGCCTTCGGAAACCGGCACCAGGATGTGGCGCACGCGGTCGGCGAGTTCGGACAGCGGGCGGCGCCGCTTGAACGGCCAGTCGTCCTCGATGACGTAGAGGATGAACTCGTCGCCGATCATCCAGCCCGTCGTCGCCTTCATGACGCCGACGCCGAACACGGGTTTCTCGACCACGAAATAGCTCTGCTCGCTGCGCACGTCCCAGCGGCCGGGGAATTCCTCGAGTGCTGATTCCGCATCGAAGGGCGGCGCCAGCAGGTCCTGTGCGACGAGGCAGAGCTGGTCGGACACCCTGCCCTGCGCGATGAGCCATTCGTCGACCCAGGCGTTGGCGTTGCCGGGACGAGGGATGCGCTGCGCGGGTTGATCGGCAGGCGCGAGCGCCCAGATATCCGGCGCGCTCCAGCCTCGGCGGCAGACGGCGCGTCCGAGCTCTCCGGAGTTCCAGAGCAGCCCCTGCACATAGTCCATCAGCTCCTTCGGAGCCGGTATCCTGGCCAACGCGCTCACAACGACTCCTACCGTCGCTCCACGTAGAGCGGCATGCCGCCCTCAGGCCTCAGCGTGATGCGGATGTTCGGCTCTACCGTGTGAGCGGCATTCGGCAAGAAGCGCAAGCTGCGCACCAGTGTCGCAAGGATGGCGACAGCCTCCATGTAGGCGAACTTCATTCCGATGCAGATACGAGGGCCGGCGCCAAACGGCATGTACTGGAAACGCGGGCGGCCCTCGGAGCGTTCTTCCGAAAACCGGTCGGGGTCGAAACGTTCGGGATGCTCCCACAGCAGCTTGTGGCGGTGCATCACATAGACCAGCGCAAACGCCAGGTCGCCCTTCCTGACCTGGGCGTCTCCCAGGTCGATATCGGCGTTGGCCACGCGGTCGATAAGCGCGACGGGCGGATAGAGCCGCATCGCTTCCTTGATCACCTGCTCGTGGAACGGCATCGCATCGACCATGGCCGCGTCGATGGGCTTGTCGCCGCAGACGTCCTGCACCTCCCTCGCCAACCGGTCCTGCACGTCGGGCGCGTTGGCGATCAGGTAGAGCGCATAGGTCAGCGCCAGCGCCGTCGTCTCGTGGCCGGCGCCGATGAAGGTCACGACATTGTCGCGCAGCTCGGTGTCCGAAAGCCCGCGCCCGGTTTCCGGATCGCGCGCCGCGAGGAGGAGGCCGAGCAGGTCCTTGCGCTCCGCCCCGCTCGCCCGGCGGCGCTCGATGGCGCTGACCGCTGATGTCTTGAGGCCGACCGCCGCCCGCCTGCCCTTGGCGCCCCATGGCCGCGGCAGCCAGCCCGGCGCGCCGAACATGTCGAGCATGTCGGGCTTGCCCATGGTCTCGATATAGTCGCTGACCGTCCGCTCCATGGTCTGGTAGCCGAAATTCGGGTCGGCGCCGCCAAGGATCGTCTCGACGATCACGTCGAGCGTGGCGTGCTGCATTTCGCTCATCACATCGATTGTCTGGCCGGCCGGCGCCGCCTTGAAGCGTTCGACCGTCGCCTCGGCCGCCTCGCAGAAGCATGGCACGAGCGCCCGCAGCGCATCGATGCGGAAGGCCGGGGATGCGGCGCGGCGCTGGAACTTCCAGTGCTCGCCCTCCGCCGTCAGCATGCCGTCGCCCACGGCGGGGCCGAGCAGCTTCTTCTGGAAGGGCGATTTCTGGAACACATCCACATGGTCGAGGAACATCGCCTTCATGTGCTCGGGCCGGCGAAAATAGTGGAAGGTGCGGCCAAGCCAGCGGACCCCGTGATAGGGGTTCTGGTACATCGCCTTCGGCCAGACATAGAGCGGGTTGGCGATCATCTGCAGCAGGCCGCGCCCGAGCGGCAACGGCTTGTCGGGCGGGGTCACCGTCTGCGGGATGAACCCGCCCGGGCTGACTGGCGTTTCCGGCAACGTATCGGCCATGCGCCGGTGCTATCACCCGCAACCGGGGCCGTCGAGCAAGACGCGATTGGCGCACGGGGCCTGTCGTGGAGGGTCCTCACAATCAGGCGACCCTCGAAGTCGCCACGGATCGCCCGCTGCAGGCGCGCACTATTGGCAAAGTCCGCGTGGGCGCGCCAGGCGGTGATCTTGGCGTCGGCCTCGGCTCGCGTCATAGTTCCGGCCCGGACCTGATCGATGATGCCGCGCAGCCGGTTGCGGAAGCGGCGGACGCCTTCCTCGGGCACTCGCCGCTTGCCATTGGCGCGGAGGTCGTAACCGAGGAAATTCGCCGTCTCGCGACAGTCGAGGATCACGGTCTTGCGCGGATGCAGCTTCAGCCGCCGCCGTTCCAGAAACGTTGCGATCTTCTCGCGCCACGCGTCCAGCTGCGCCCGGCTGTCCGCATACAGGGCGAAGTCATCGACATAGCGGACATAGGGCGCGCCCAGCTTCTCGGTGACGAAATGGTCGAGCGGATCGAGATAGATGTTGGCGAACCATTGGCTGGTGAGGTTGCCGATGGGCAGGCCCCGGCGGCGCGCATTGGGCGTGAACAGATCATCGCCGGGAAAGTACAAGTTGACTGCCTCCTGCGCATTGGAGCCGTCCACGATCTTATCGAGCAGTTGGAGCGTGCGCGCACACGCAATGCGGCGGCGAAAGTCGCTCTTCAGCACCTCATGGTCGATGGCGGGGAAGAAGCGGTAGATGTCGCAGCGGAGCACGAAGGCATGGCCGTCCCGATAGCGCTCGTAAGCTTCGATCCCGCGATGCGTGCCTTTGCCGACGCGGTTGGCAAAGGAGTTGTCGATGAAGCCGGCCTCGAAGATCGGCCCGACCCGCCATCAGGCGTGATGCACCACGCGGTCGCGAAAGGGCGCCGCCGAGACAATGCGATGCTTGGGATCGAATAGCTCGATGGTGACGTAACTGCCCGGCTTGTAGCGCCCGAGGTTCAACTCGCGTTCGAGGCGCAGCAGTTCGCGTTCAAGATTGGCGGCGAAGGCCGCGGCGCCCGGCTTGCTGGCGCTTGGAGAGCAGCGCCTTCATCGCAGCCCGGCGCAGGGCGCGGAAGGTGGCTATGCGCGCAAAGAGACCATCATGGCGGCGCGTCAATTGGCAGAGGACGCAAGCGCATGGGACCCCTGGAGAAAATCACGAAGTGTCCGGGCGCCGAAGCAAGCAGGCCGTCGGCTTCACGTGCAAACTTGGCGTCACGCGCGGCGACGCTCATGCCGGCCAGAACGAGATGGATCAGCCCAGGCGGCGGCGGACGGCGCTCGCCGAAGATCAGCGCGCCGAAGTCATAGTCCTCGGTGATCAGGATGCGGTTTTCAGCGCGCGCCAACGCCATAATGTCCGGATCGGGGGCGCCTACCGCGACATCGGACACGTACGCAACGTCAGCGAGGATCGACAGTGCCGGGCCAACCATGCGCCGGCTGACACATTGGTCGATTAGCACACGCGCCGTCACACCGCCACGAAGCCTTGCGTACGAATGTGATCTGCGGCGAACGCCAGCGCGGCGCGCACGTCCTCTTCGTCAATTCCTGGATAGCCCTCAAGGAGCTGCTCCATCGTCTCGCCGGACGCAAGGTGATCAACTAGGGTTTCGACCGTGACACGCGTGCCCTTGATGCACGCCTTGCCGCCCATCACGCCTGGCGTCATCGAGATACGAGGGTGATCCATCGGGTAAGTCTACACCAATTCAACTTCGCCGGAAACGGTCTTCGCGTCATATCCCGCAGCCTGCTTCTTCCAGCCGCCGATCATGCGCCCGATCTCGTCGAGCTGGCGGGCGGCGTGTTCGTAGCGGCGTTCGTCGAGGCAATGCAGGACGAAGGCAAGCCGGAACAGATGGCGTAGCTTCTCGACAGCGAGGTTGGCCGCCTGCAGCGGCTTCTGCCGGTCGCGGTCATAGGTCGCCTCGATCAGGCGCTCCAGGACATCCAGCGCCGTCGCCATGATCCGGTCGCCCAGCGTGAACTTGAGCGCGCGGGGGAAGGCTTCCACGGCCGGCGCGCTCCATTTGAGGAAGACGTGCAGCGCTTCGATGGCGGGGCCGAAGCGGCGGGCGGCTTCACTCATGTGCGCCTCTCAAGGAATGCGTCGCCGCCGTCCGGGCCTGAAGCATCCCGCAAGACGGCGGCTACGCGAACCGCGTGCAAACACCTTGCACGCATGGTCATCATGGCAGGCCCTGGACGCAGCTCTTGGTTCTCTCTGCGTGTCCTTGAACACTCAGACTCTCCCGGTTGAGCGTGCTGGCGAGCCGGAAGCCGAGATTGTTGTTCCGGTTCGATGGTTCGTTCCTGTTGCGGTTCGCCGAGCGGAGGTTCTGGGACGTGTTGTTCCAGGAACCACCGCGGTTGACGCGATTGGAGCACGGGGCCTGTCAGGGGGAGAGAATTCTCCCATTCTCAGCCTGGAGTGAGTCTCTCCGCGCGAACAATCCTATCGCCACGATCGTGGAAAAAATCTGTTGGGGCTACGCCCCAAACCCTCCCAGTAAGGAAGGAAACAAGAGCCCGCATTCGCGGGCCATTAAAGTGCGTTTCAAGGTCTAAAAACCGGTCCTGGCGAGCCGGAAGCCGAGATAGTAGTCCCGGCCCGATGGACCGTCCCCGTTGCGGTTCGCCGAGCGGAGGTACTGGGACGCGCCGTTCCAGGAACCACCGCGGTAGACGCGATTGGAGCACGCAGTGTCGTAGCAATCGGACACCCACTCCCAAACATTGCCGTGCATATCGTGCAGACCGAAGTCATTGGCGGGATATTGGCCTACGGGCGTGGTCCTACCCGGTCCGCCGGAAAAATTCGCCTGTGAAGAACCAATTGAAGCGCCGGTCGAATAGGCCGTCGGCGTTCCGGCCCGTGCAGCGTATTCCCATTCTGCTTCAGCGAGCAGGCGATATCTCTTGCCAGTCTTGCTGGAAAGCCACTGAACGTAGTCCTGCGCATTGTTCCAGCTAACACCGACAATGGGATTGCTCGACGCCGTGAGCGCGTTACCGAGCTTCTTGTAGCGGTCGTCGGAACCGGTCGTTATGTTGTACTTGCTTCCGCGTTCGCGCCACTCAGGCTCCTGACATTCTCCGGCGCTGACACAGGCGAGATATTGCGCCACCGTCACCTCGTATTTGCCCGCCGAAAAGGCCGAGACTGTTTCGCGATGCTGGGTCTCGTCGGCGTCACGCCCGGCCTCGCTCGCAGGCGAGCCCATCATGAAGCTGCCGGCTGGGATCGGCAACCATGTCCGGACAGTCGGAACAGTCGCGGAAGGTCTCACCGGCTCTGGGGGCTGCGGTGCTCTGGCTGGCTGGGGCGGGCGCAGGGGCGGAAGCCGCCTGCCTCTGCCGTTCGGCCGCCGCCGCCTCGAACGCAGCGATGCGGGACCGGGCTTCAGTGGCGTGGGCGCCCTTCGGGAAATCCCGCAGATAGGCATCGAACGGTCCACGCGTGTCGGCGCCCCTGGCGACGCCCCACGCCGCCTCGTCCCGCAAGCCAAGGTCGCGCGCCGCCGCATCGGCCTTTGCGCGGGCTTCGGCCGCGGGATCGGGAGCTGCGGGCGCTGGTGTCGCCGCCGGCGCCGCCGGAGACGACGGCGTTGTTGTGGCAGGCGCAGCCGCGGTGTCCGAGCCTTGCGTCGGACCGCCGCCCACATCCGCCGTCGAAGGCAATTCTCCCGGCGGATCTGCCTCCGCCGTTCGCAGGGCGCCGCGCCAGTCGCCCGGATTGGCGAACCACGCCCATGCGCCTCCGCCTGCCAGAGCGAGCATGGAAAGCGCAACCAGTGGAGCGATCCAGCCGCCACTCGCAGGCGGTGCGCTGCGCGATGGCGCCGCCGCCGGTTTCGGCTTCTGTCCCAGCTCCTTCAGGCCCAGCCCGCGGATCATCCGATCTGCATCCGCATCGAAACTCGACCGGCGCACCTCGGCGCCATTGCGCCGCGCCAGTTGCTTCAGGTCTTCGGGCAGGTCCTCCTTCGCGGGAATAGGCGCACCGTCCAGCAGCACCGGCGCCACCGGAATGCCGCGCTTCAGCGCCGAGGCGATCTCGATCCGCACGAAATCTTCCGGATCGTCCAGCCGCCGCTTTCCCGTCTTCGGATTTCGCGCATCGAGCCAGCCGGGCCCGATCAGGGCAAGCAGCACGTCGCACTGCGCCACCTGGCGGTCGAGATGCTCCTCGAAGTCCACGCCCACCGGAATGTTGTCGACGTCGATGAAGATGTCGCGCTTGGGATTGCCGACATGCGGCCTCAGCGCGGCGTGCAGGCGGTCGGCCTGATGCTGGCTGTCCTCGCGCCGGTAGCTGATGAAGATTTTGGGCATCGCCCCTTCCCCGGTCCGGGCGGCAGCCTAGCAGCGGGCCCCGGCCCGGCAAGCCCCTGGATCCAGGCCCCAGACTGGCAGGCCCCAGACTGGCAGGCCCATGGCCCCGGCCCTACACTTTCAGCGCCTGTTCGATGTCCGCGATCAGGTCGTCGGGGTTTTCGACGCCGATCGACAGCCGGACCAGTGATTCCGTGATTCCCAGCCGCTTGCGGCTTTCCGGCGGCACGTCCGAATGCGTCATCGCCGCAGGGTGGGAGGCCAGCGTCTCGGTGCCGCCGAGGCTGACCGCCAGCTTGATGATCTGCAGCCTGTTAAGGAAGGCGAACGCTTCCGCCTCTCCGCCCTCGATCTCGAACGAGAAGGTCGAGCCCGGCGTCGTGCACTGTTTCTCGAACAGCTTCCGGTCCGGATGGTCCTGCGGCAGGAAGCCGAGATACCAGACGGACTTTACCCGCGGGTGCTTCGACAGGTAGTCGGCCACCCTGCGCGCGCCCAGCTCGGCGGCGTCCATCCGCACCTTCAGCGTCTCGAGCGAGCGCAGCAGCAGCCAGGCGGTGTGCGGATCGGTCATGGTGCCGAGGATGGTGCGCATCACCCGCACCGGCGCCACCCACCCCTCCTCGCCCGAGCACGCGCCCGCGATCAGGTCGGAATGCCCCCCGACATACTTGGTGAGCGAGGTGACGCAGAGGTCCGCCCCCAGCTTCAGCGGCGCCTGCCACAGCGGACCGAGGAAGGTGTTGTCGACGATCACCGGCGGCCGGCCGGCAGGCGATGCGAGGTTTTCCGAAATCTCCCGCGCCAGCGAGATGTCGACCAGGCCGTTGGTGGGGTTGGCCGGCGTCTCGATATAGACCGCGCCAACCTTGCCGCCGGCGTTGCCCGCATGGTGCGCCGCCTTGGCCGCCGCCGCCATGGCCGCCTCGCGGAAGCCGGCCTCGCCGCCTTCCGCCATGAAGCCGACGCCCTTGACGCCGAATTGCGGGAGGATGTTGTGGATCAGGTACTCCGTGCCGCCATAGACCGGCTCGGAAAAGACGAACGTGTCGCCCGGCCGCAGGAAGGTCATCAGCGTGGTCGAGATCGCGGCCATGCCCGAGGCGAATGCCAGGGCTTTTTCCGCGCCATCCCACACCGCCAGCCGGTCCTCCAGCACTTCGAGATTGGGGTTGTTGATGCGGGAATAGATGAGGCCCTGTTCCTCGCCGCGATGCTTCTGGCGCAGGCCATAGGCGAGTTCGAACGAGGCCTTGCCCTCCTCGGCGTTGCGGAAAACGAAGGTGGAGGTCTGGAACAGGGGCGGCTTCAGCGCGCCTTCCGATAGGTCAGGCGCATAGCCGTATCCCATCATCAGCGTTTCGGGGCTGAGGCGCCGGTTCCCGATCTTTCTGGAGCGATAAGGCTTTGCGGAGCGTGTCATGTGCCTGACGATACGGCGACTCCCGCCCCGCGAAAATGAAATGTTGCTGTTCGCTCTTGCCCTGAGCGAGGAGATGGGCGTTATCGTTCCGGCGATGCGAGGCGACCCATTCAGGTTCGCCTCCGACTTGAACCCGTTTTACCGAGCCGTGATGAGGCCTTAGGCGTCATGACGAGGCGAGGGAGGACTAGTTGGACCGGTCACCGGGATCCGCGAAGGATCACATCGGCTATCAGGCCCTCACCCAGGCAGCGCTGAAAGGCGTTGTGCGGGCGGCGCTTGAGAAAGCCTCGAAGCTGGCGCACCTGCCAGGCGAACACCATTTCTACGTCACCTTTCGCACCCGCACCCCGGGCGTGAAAATGGCGGACTATCTCAAGGACAAGTTCCCGGACGAGATGACCATCGTCATCCAGCACCAGTATTTCGACTTCGAGGTGCACGATGACCGTTTCGAGATCGCCCTGAAATTCGGCGGCGTGCCGCAGCACCTGCGCGTTCCGTTCGTCGCAGTGTCGCGGTTCTTCGACCCGTCGGTGAATTTCGGCCTGCAGTTCGACCAGGACGGATCGGCGCCGTTCGCCGAGGCTGCGCCGGTCGCTCCTGCTCCCGCCCCGATTCTGGTCGCGAAAGTTCCGCCTGCTTCCGCCGCCGTGGACCCGGCCGCCACTGTGGTCTCGCTCGACGCGTTCCGCCGCAAATAGCGCGCTGGCGACGTGAGCACGCCCCCGACCCCGGCCGACCCGCCCAGCCTGTCCGACGAGGCGATGCTGGCGCGTTTCAACGCGTCCAAGAAGCGGCCGCCTTGCACCGAGACAGTGGGAATGCGCCTCACCCATGTGAACCAGGAACAGATGACGGCGCGCTACGAGTTCGAGGCGAAGGCGGATTTCGCCAACCCGACCGGCGCGATCCAGGGTGGGTTCATTGCGGCCATGCTGGACGAAGCGATGAGCGCCACCGCCATCATCGCCTCGAACGTGACGATGAACGCGCCGACGCTGGAGATGAAGGTCTCCTTCCTGCGTCCGCTCTTTGTCGGAAAGGCAACAGCGGCTGCGCGCATCCTGAAATGGGGCCGCTCGACCTGCTTCATCGAAGCCGAGCTATTTGACCCGCAGGGCCAGCTCGTCGCCAAGGCCAGCGCAACGCAGGCGCCGAAACCGTTCAAGCGGTTCTAGGGCGCCAGCCATCCCCGGTTCTCGACCGCGGCGCGTGTCTGTGAGAAAGGGGCGATCATGACCCTTCCGTTACGGGCCCCGGAAATCTGCCAGTCGCATCTTGGCGTTGCGCCGTGGATGGACCCGCTGTCGGCGCGCCTGCCGGGCCTGCAGCCCGTGGCGCCCGGCCAGTGGCTGCAGCGCGACGACGCCTATGCGGAACAGATGGCCTATCGCGATCGCCTGCTGGCGTCGCGCTTCAACGACGATGGAACCACGAACGACAATGTCGTCTCGCTGACGCCCAAGGTCGGGCAGGCCGAGCGCGACCTGCTCGACGCGGTGCTGGCCCATATTGCCGCCGATCCTGGCTACCGCGTCCGAGGCTCGACCATCTACCGTCCCGATGGCGTCGGCGTGGTCATCGTCGAAGACCGCCCGCTGATCACGGCCGCGAGGCTCGTCCAGGAAGACATGCTGATCCTGGAAAAGGGCCCGGACGAGCATGTGCTGACCTCCGGCGTGCTCTGCTTCCCCGCAAGCTGGACGCTGCGTCAGAAGATGGGCCGCGGACTGTTGGGCATCCACCGGCCGGTCGAACGCTATGACGCGGGGATGAGCCAGCGCGTCGAGCGCGTGCTGACGGCGCTGCAGCCAGGCAAGGCCGTCTGGCGCGCGAATGTGCTATGCTACAACGATCCCAATCTCTACCAGCCGCGCCTGGAATCCGAAAAGCGCCCGTTCGACAGGACCAGGCCACTGTGGGTGCGCGTCGAGCGCCAGACCCTTCTGCGTCTGGGCGTCTCCAGCGGCATCGTCTTCACCATCCACACCTGGCTGGTGCCGATGGAGAAGCTCAGCGAGGAACAGGCCGCCCGCCTGCCCGAAGCCGTGCGCAATGGCGGCAGCATGGGCGAGCCGCTCTCGGCATGAACGGCAGGCCGGCGCACATCCTGCCCGACCGGCTCGCGCCCGAGCTGCGCGTCTGGTTCGTCGGCACAGCTGCAGGACCGCGTTCCGCTGCTGTCGGCGCCTACTATGCCCATCCCGGCAACCGCTTCTGGCGCGCGCTCTACGAGACGGAGATCACTCCGCGCCTGTTCGATCCGCACGACTATCCGGAGCTCCTCGATCTCGGCATCGGCCTCACTGATTTCTGCAAGTCGAGTTGGGGCGTGGATGCTCAGATCGAACGCGAGCACTTCGACATTGCCGGTTTCCGGCGGAAGGTTTCGCGCCTGAAACCTCAGGCGCTCGCTTTCACATCGAAGACATCCGCCAGCCTCTGGCTCGGCCGCTCGACCGGGCGGATCGAAACTGGCAGGCAGGCGCAGCCCGGCCCGGACAAACCCGCGCTCTTCGTGCTGCCATCGCCCTCCGGCCTTGCGACGTCCTACTGGTCGATTGAACCATGGAAGGAACTATCGCGCTGGCTTCGCGCAACCCGGACGGGCCAGGTGCAACCGCAGTGACTGGCGGATGATGGCCGAGGAAGGCTTCGAGTTCGGCCTGCAGGTCTTCCTCGACGGCCTCAACGCACGCCTCACCGAACGCGCCGGGGTCGCCAGGACCATCACGCGGGCGCGCGCCTGAATACCGGCGGGCGCCGGCTTTCATCCAGGCAAGCTACACCTCTCAGCCGCCATTGAGCTTGCCCGCCTTGCTCGACATCATCATGTCGAGAATCTTCTGGGTGACCATCGGCTCAAGCCCTTCGGTGTGGCCCTTCTCCATGCGGATCACGTCCGCGACCACGCGATTGTCGCGGCAGCCATCGAACACATAGACCTGCGCCGTGCCCGGCCGCGCCGTCGTGCCCCAGGATGGCCCGCGCGACTGGTCGGTGGCGGTGACGTAGCCGGCTTTCGCATCCACCACATCAGGCTTCCGCTGGCGCGGGCCGCAAGCGTATTTCTCCGCCCATTCTGACTTGTCGGTAGCGCTGGCGCTTTGTGCTTCACGCTCGCCGATGTCGAAGATGAACGAGAAGTCGCAGGTCAAAGGCGCGGGCGGCGCCGCAGCCGCCGCTCCTGCCGGAGGCGCAGCCCCGGTCGCGCGCGGGGCCGCTGGCGTTCCGACGCGCCCGCCCGACAGCGAGACGAACCCATCGACCTTGTCCCTGAAATAGTCGCTGCAGATGATGCGGCGTGAGGTCAGCCCACCCTGGCTGTGGCCCACCAGCCAGAAGCGCTGAATGTTCTGCCTGCCGAACTCGGCCATCACCGTGTCGACGATGCCGGCAAGATACTTGTCGTCCGCCTCTGCGGTCCACACGCGGTTGCCGGGCTGGCCCTGCGCGTTGACCGGGACCGTCAGCGCCGTCGGCGTCGCCACCACCATGCGGTATTTCGAAGTGTAGTCGGCGGCAGGGAAATAGCTGCGCTGCCAGTTGCCGATCGACCCCGCGCCATGAAGGTTGAGGACGAAATTGACCTTCTCACCCGGCTTCAGGTCGCACGGGTAGTCGAGGAAGAACGTGCGCTGCGAACTGAACTCGGTCGCCTCGCCGATGAAGGTTCGCGCATATTGCGGGCAGTCCCTGGCCTCCGGACACGCATAGCGCGGCGGCGCCGCGCAGGGCGAGCGCGCATGTTCCTTGGCGCCGCCCATTCCCATGCTGGCGCAGCCCGTGGCGAGCATCAGCGCGCCGGCCGCAAGGATCCCCGAGACCGTTTTCATCTCTTCCCTCCGAGTGCGCCGCCATTGTTTCGGGGGCGGTCGGTCCCGCTGGCCGCTAACTAGCATTGCCGCC
The DNA here is from genome assembly GCA_963718145.1 of uncultured Alphaproteobacteria bacterium. Taxonomy (GTDB): domain Bacteria; phylum Pseudomonadota; class Alphaproteobacteria; order Caulobacterales; family Hyphomonadaceae; genus UBA7672. The sequence continues at coordinate 730,012 of CAVQYJ010000023.1, forward strand.
GGAGCCGCGCTATGGCGAACCGGGGCCGGGAGTTAAGCGTTAGACCGGCATGGCGGACTGGCTCCACAACCTGCACGACAAGCTGCATCCCAGCATCCATGTCCGCCGTCTCGCCGGCATGGGCGTGGTGACCGTGGCCATGGCGATCCTTGCCTGGACGATCTTCAACTGGCTGGCGCCGCCGCAGGACAACCCCTTCAAGCCGATCGACCTCACCAGGACGCCTGGCCTCGCAACCGGCTTCAAGCTCGACCGCTTGGCGCAGGATGCGAAGCGCTGCTTTGCGGTGCTGGACGAGGCCAAGGTCGGCTATACGCAGATCAGCCTCGAGGGTGACAGGGCCGAGTGCAATCACAAGAACGCGATCACGCTCGACCGTTCGCTGACGCCCTACTCCGCGACGCTATCCATGTCCTGCCCGCTGGCCGCGGCGCTCTACACTTGGGAGCGCCATGCAGTCATCCCTGCCGCGAAGAAGCATTTCGGCCAGACGGTGTCGCGCATCGAGACGTTTGGCGCGTATTCCTGCCGGCGGGTCAACGGCGCCAGGACGGGCAACTGGAGCGAGCACGCCGCCGGCAATGCGGTGGACATCGCCGGCTTTCGCCTCGCCAGCGGCCGCGTGATCATGGTCAAGGAATGGTTCGGCAAAAAGACGCCCGAGGGCGAATTCCTGAATGAGGTTCGGGACGAGGCCTGCAGCCTCTTCTCGGCGACGCTCAGCCCTGACTACAACGCCTTCCACGCCGACCACCTCCACCTGGACATGGGCCTCTGGACTACGTGTTCGTGACGCTTGAGCGTTTGTTGCGAGGAGATCGCCACGCGGATCACCAGATACCTCATCGAGACGTGAGGTCTTGCGATGCACACGGGTTGATGCACATGGGTTCATGCCTGCGCACGCAAATCATGCTAGGAAGCCGGTCATGAAACACCTTGCCGTCATGGCGATCGGCCTCGCGCTTTGCGCGCCGGCTTTTGCGCAGGGTGCAGAGCCGCCTCGTTTCGAGGCCTTCGAACAGCAGAAGGCCGACCTGCAGCAGCAACAGTTCAACGACCTCACACGCGCGAGGCAGGACGAAATCACGCGGCCAGTCGCGCCTACGCCCAACGCCCCCTACACTTTCGGAGAGCAGCAGCGGCGCGTGCAGGAGATCGACCGGCAGATCGACAAGCTGCTGCTCGACAATGAGCTCGAGCGCCAGGCCGTGGGGCGCGAGCGCGACATTGCCGAAGCCAGCCTGCTCAACCGCCGCATCATTCCCACCTCGCCGCTTGTGGTGAAGGAGCCGGGGCAGTTCGCGCTGCCGCCGCCGCCCAACGGGCAATACTATGCGCGTGTCGAGGGCCGCTACGTGCTGGTCGATGGCAGGAGCAACCTGGTGGTGAGGCAGTTCGAGCGAAAGGCCGGGGATCCGACCAGTGACGTTCCGGCGGGCGCGCCGCCCGTTCCCCAGTCCGAGGTCGCCATCGGCGTGCCGGCGCGCACGCAATACTCCTCCTATGGCGGCCCGAGCCTGCCGCCGCAGCCCGCTCTGCCCAGCTACTATACCGGTCAGGACTCGGCGCTCGTGGTGAAAGACCCAAGCCTGCTGAAGCTAGGACCGGCGCCGGCAGACACCTATTATGCCGAGATCGGCGGCAAGATTTATCTGGTCGATGCAACGACCAGGCACGTGATCGCTCTCGTCCGGGCCAACGAGAAGCAGCCGTGACAGACGCTCGTGCCGCTTTCGCTGTGCTTCTGGCCAATCCGGCGTTCTCACAGGGCCGTCCAAGCTATCTCCCGGGCCACCGTGATTCCGCTCCGGGCCTGAACCCTTTCAGTCGCCCTCTTGCATCGGGCGCAATCACCCCCCACTCTCATCTCCATCGTCAACTCAACGGAAGGAGGTGATCCAATGTCAGTCACTATGAGCCGGGGCTTCGCCCTGACACGCGATCTGATGTTCGGAGCAACCTCCCAGCAAGGATTCGCTTGATCGGGCTCGGGATCGCGACCGCGCTGAGGAAGCGCGGCTGATCCCTCGAAGACCAGGGGCCTCGCCCCGCTCAGAAGACGGGAAGGGCCGCCGGCATTGCGCCGCGCGGCCCTTCTTGTTTCTTGCCGCCGAAGCGCCCTAAATCCCGCCACCTAGCCGGGGAGGGCTTGATGGCTCGCACACAGCTGTTCGGACGCGTGCAACGCGCGATCACCCGCGCCCGCCTCGCCCTGCCCGACGCGCCTCCGCCAGGTCCACGCGCCATCAGCCGCCGCGCCGCGCTCGCGCTTCTGGCGGCGGCAGCGGCCTGTGCGCCAAAATCAGCGAGCCCTCCGACAGACCCCTCTCGCGTTGGCATTGTCGGAGGCGGCACATCCGGCCTTCTCGTCGCCTGGCGTCTTGCCAATGCCGGCATCGCGTCCGAGGTCTGCGAATCCAGCGGCCGCACGGGTGGCCGGATGCACACGCTGCGCAACTTCACGCCGGAAGGACAGTTCTGCGAGCTGGGCGGCGAACTCGTCGATTCCAACCACGAAGCGCTCATTGCCCTGTGTGGCGAACTCGGCATCGCCATCCAGCGTCTGCGGGCGGAGGGCGACGCCTCCAGCGACCTCTTCGACATTGGCGGCAAGCCGTATCTCATCAGCGACATGCTGGACCCGGCCGCCAAGACCGGCGCGTTTATCCCCGTAGCCGCGCGCATTGCCGCAGACCAGGCGGCCCTGCTCGATGCGGACGAAAACTGGACGCCTCGCGCCCACGAGTTGGACGCCCTGCCGCTATCCAGATATCTCGACAGCCTGCGGCCCTCGACCGAGAAATGGGTGATCGACCTTCTCGCCGTCGCGTATGCGGGCGAGTTCGGCATCCCGCTCGACCAGCAATCCTCGCTCAACATGGTCGACTTCATCGGCGCCGACGCCAGCCAGCCTTTTGCCATGTTCGGCGACAGCGATGAAAGCCACCGCATCGCCGGCGGCTCCTCCACCCTTCCCGAAACCCTGACCGCGCGTCTGTCCTCGGCCCCGGCGTCGGCGCACGCGACCATCACCCTGCGCCACGAACTCACCGAGATCGCACGCGACGGCGAAGGCTTCCGCCTCATCTTCAAGACCGGAGACGGCAACATTGCCGAAAAGTCCTTTGGCCGCCTTGTCCTGGCGCTGCCGTTCACGCGCCTGCGCGAGGTAAAGGGACTCGGCGGCCTTGGCCTGTCGGCCGAGAAGATGCGCGCCATCAACGAGCTCGGCTACGGCGTCAACTCCAAGCTGATGGTCGGGACCTCGTCGCGTCCGTGGAACCAATCCCTGCTCGGCCTCAACACGCCGCTATCCGGCACGATCTATTCCGACCGCGGCTTCCAGATCATGTGGGACACCAGCGCCGGCCAGGAAGGCACGGGCGGCGTCATCACCAACTTCATCAATGGCGCGCCCGCGAAGAGTGAAGAGAGCGCCGTTCTGGCGACGCTCGAAAAGGGTCTGCGCGCGCTCTCCCCAGACCTCGCCAACGCGCTGACCCCGGCGGTGCGCACCAGCTTCTTCTGGCCCAATCATCCGCACACCAAGGGGAGCTACGCCGGCCCCCTTGTCGGCCAGTACACCAGCTTCCTGGAATATGCGGCCCAGCCGGAACTCGGCGGCCGTATCGTCTTTGCCGGCGAGCACACCAGCGCCGACTTCTGCGGTTTCATGAACGGCGCGGTTGACGCAGGTGAACGCGCCGCAAGGGAGCTGCTTGCAGCCCGGTAGGGACCGGAACCCTTCCGCCTGTCATGGATTAGCACTCCAGATACAGGAGACGCCCATGAACGCCATTCTTCTTGCGGGAGCCTGCGCCGGCGCTCTTATGGTCTTCCTGACATCTGATCCCCATGACGTCGCCGCCTCGAAGGCCGATCTGGCCGTGGGAACCGGCTCTATGACCCACGACGTGACGCAGAACCCCACGACCGGCGAGGTCGAGGAAACCAGCATCATAGCTTTCAACGACTGACCCCCGACCCTATGGCCGGCGTCATGTAGATCGGCGCAGGGTGGTGCGGGAGGTGGGGGTCGAACCCACAAATCCTTACGGACGGAGGATTTTGAGTCCTCTGCGTCTGCCAATTCCGCCACTCCCGCGCGCTTCGGCTGGGGCGTGTTAGCTCAATGCCTGATCAACGCAAAGAGGGCGGACCATCCGGGCCTGGAGCTCAGCCCTGGTACGCCAGGATCACGCCGGGGGCGACCAGCGACATGCTGACATAGGCGCTCAGGATCACGCACAGCCAGTAGGACGGCCCGTGGGCGATGGTGGCGGCCTGGATCCGGCGAAGCGTGGTCATGGGCGTTGGGCCTGTCTGCGCGGCGGTCCATCCGCCGCGTGGACCCATCTAGCCCCGAGATCGCAAATATCCGGTTCACGGACCGAGTGAATTTCGATCGAATTGATCGGAATTCCGCGCCGCGCCGAAACCCTAGTGCAGCATCGAGGCGACGACGAACCCGCCCACCAGCACCACCACGAACAGCAGCATGAACAGGCCGATGCGCTTTTCGATCACGGGCGCCAGCTGCGGCCCGAAGGTCTTGCACACCCAGGCAACCAGCAGGAATCGCAAGGCGCGGGTCACCACGCAGGCGGCGATGAAGATCGGCAGCGAGAACGCCATGGCCCCCGAGACGATGGTCACCAGCTTGAACGGGATCGGCGTCACGCCCTTGAGGAAGATGATCCAAACGCCTGCCTCGGCATAGGAGGCGCGCAGCTCGGCCTCCTTCCCGCCATAGCCGAACAGCGAGATGATCTGCGAGCCAAGGCCCTCGAACAGCCAGTACCCGATCGCATAACCCAGCAGCGCCCCCATCACGGACGCGACGGTGCACACCAGCGCATAGCGATAGGCCCGCTCCGGGCGCGCAAAGCACATCGGAGCCAGCATCACGTCGGGCGGGATCGGGAAGAACGAGCTTTCGGCGAACGAGATCAGGAACAGCCATGGCTCGGCGAGTTTCGAGCCCGCCAGCTTCAGAACCCAGTTGTAGAGCGCTCCGAACGGGCCCTTTGCCTTGCCAGTTGGGGTCTTGCCAGTCGGGGTCTTGCCCTCTGGCCCGGGGGTCAGCGAGGGGTCGGCGGTTGCGGCGGGGGAAGTCGCGTCGGACATGGGTTAAGGGCTGCTCCCGCACTGCACACACGATGGCCCGAAGGTTGGACCTCGAGGCCGGACACCGCCTCTAGCATGCGGCGCGCCACAGGAAACCCCGCCCACTGCCTCGGGATCGTCTCGGATATCACGATCCAGATAGCGCCGAGGAGGTGAAACTACCGTCAACGGCGCCTGCCGTTTGGTCGCATTGCCGCCACGTCCCCGGGGAATAACGTCGAGACATGGAGACGTTGCCGCTCGACCGGGCGAGATGGCCCTTCATCGCACTTCTCGTGTCGGCGGCCATGCTGGCTACGGCGCACGCTTTCGAACGATTCGGCGGCTACCTTCCCTGTCCGCTCTGCTACACGCAACGGCAGGTTTACTGGCTCGCGGGCGCGCTCGCGCTCATCACCGTCGCCGTGAGCTGGCGCGGCGCGCCGCCCCGCCTGATGCTGGCGACATGTGTCCTCCTTGGCCTGGTCTTCCTCGGAGGCGCCGGGGTCGCAGGATACCACTCCCTCGTCGAATGGGGCGTGCTGCCCCCGCCCGCCACCTGCGCCGCGGCAGGCAGCGGTGCGATCGACATGAGCAACATCCTTGAGAAGCTCAACCGCCCCATGCATGTGCCGCAGTGTGGCGTGGCCGCCTGGCGCGATCCGGTCGTTCATCTCTCGATGGCGGGCTGGAACACACTGGTCTCGCTGGCCCTCGCCGCGCTCAGCTTCGTCTCCGCCGCGCGCCCCATGCGCACCGATACGGCCAACGAGCCGGTGAAGGTCGAGTTTGGCGAAGAGACAGCATGAGCATGTCGTCCGCCCGCCGCGAGGAAATGCTCCGCGTCGACCATGCCGGCGAATACGGCGCCGTCGCAATCTACAGGGGCCAGCTTGCGGTCTTCGGACGCCAGGCCGGCCGCGAGCGCATCACCGGCCAGCTCACCGGCGATGGCGCACCAGGAACAGGCGCACCTCGACGCTTTCGACCGGCTGCTGGCCTCCGGCCGCGTCCGCCCGACCGCCCTGTCGCCGGTGTGGAACGCTGCCGGGTTTGCCCTCGGCGCCGCGACCGCTCTTCTCGGCGAGAAGGCGGCCCACGCCTGCACCGAAGCCGTCGAGACGGTGATCGAAGAGCACTATGGCGACCAGGTCGCCGAACTCGAAGCCGCAGGCGATAACGAACTTGCCGGCAGGCTCGCCAAATTCCGCGACGAGGAAATCGCCCACAAGGACCTCGCTGCCGCCGAAGGCGCCGCCCAGGCGCCGGGCTATCCGATCCTCTCGGCGCTCATCCGCACCGGATGCCGGCTGGCGATCCGGATCAGCGAGAAGGTCTAAGGGCCCAGCGGCGCAAGCGGCCGCGTGCGTGTCATGTGCCAATCGATCGTCGAGATATGCCCGACGGCGCCGTCTCCGAGCGCCGCAACGGCTTCAACAACCCTCGGTGCACGTGCTGTCCAGTCTCCCTGGCCGCGCAGCCGGATGATGATCACTCCGACGGCCGGTATTTGCTCGAGAACGGTGAGCCTTCCGAAGCCAAGATCGCGGGTAATGAGAACACGGCCAGCCATCGCGGAGCGTCGAAGCACGTCGTCATCGGCAACACCCCTGGCAATGTCGCGCTGGGCGATCAGGTCGAACCCGCCAGCGCGCAGAGCGCGCACAACCGGGCCGGGACAATCCTCGTCTGCGTAAAGCAATACCGGCAAGCCCGCCCCCCAGCTCTCGGCCCTACTCGGCCGCGATCATGCCTTCCTCGCGAAGGTAGCCAGCCGCGTAGTCGAGGGCCGCGCGAACATCCTCTTCCGTCAGGTCGTCATAGGCCTCGATAACCTGCGCAGCCGACATGCCATCCGCCATGTCCTCCAGAATCGCCTCCACCGTGATGCGCGTTCCCGCCACGCAAGGCTTGCCCATCATGATGTTCGGGTCGCGACGGATGCGGTCGTTGGCCATGGCCTGACTCCTAACACGATCGGCGAGCAACCGGGAGGCCGGCTATCTTCGCGATTTCATCCACCGGTCGCAGAAATCCAGCATCTCGGCCCAGTCGAGCACGCGCACGCCGTGGCCGCCGGAGCGGATAAACCACTCGATCTCGCCGAGTTCCCCATGGTCCTTTGGCGTGTCCCTCATGCCCGTCTGAACGAGGCCCTTTTTCCCCATCAGCTTGTAGACCGGGTCGGCGCCGATCGCCGCGCGGAAGGACCCGTTGGGATCCGACCAGACGTCCTTCCAGCCATTGCCGAGCATCACCGGACGCGGTGCGACCAGGGCGATCAGCTCGTGCTGGTCGACGGGAATGTCGGCCTCGCGGTCGGCATAGGCCGCATAGGCCGGCGCAAACCAGTGCGGATACTCCTTGGTGATCTGCTTGACGCTCTCGCCCGCATAGGAGCGCGTAAGCGTCGCTCCGCCCTTGCCGGCCTGCAGCGGGATCACGGCCTCGATGCGGGGATCGAACGCTGCAGCCAGAAGGGCCGCCTTGCCTTGCCGTGAATGTCCCCAGACCGCGGTACGCGAGGCGTCGATGCGCGGGTCGGCTTCCAGCACGTCCAGCGCCCAACCGAACGCCGCCGCCCAAACGGCGATCACTCCCGTCGGCCTGCGGTCCACCGGCAGCGTGGCGCCGATCTTCTCGAGCTGAGCCGGCGCCGCTTGCCGGTCATCGGCCGCGAACGGACCTGCATAGAGCGTGGCATAGGCATAGCCTCGCTTCAGGATCTCGTCGTTCGGTCCGGTCATGATATACTTGCCGAAGATCAGCCGGATCACCGAGGCCATGTAACCTTCATTCATGCAGCCGCCGCCCGACAGCGCGCGCGTATCCATCGTCCCGGCATTGCCGCAGAAGTTCTGATTGAGGATCAGGGGGACTTTTGCGTCCGCGCTCGCGCCCTTGGGCAGGGCGATGGCGATCTGGAAGCCGGGAGCGTCCGGCGCATCGCCGATGCGCACGTCGATTTCTTCGAGCGTGCCGGCCCCGCCGGCGAAATTCGCATCGATCACCCGCCGGCCGGTTTCGTGGCCCTTCAGCTCCAGCGGAACAGGTCCATAGACCTCGCGCTCGAAGGCGCGCCTCAGCTCCGGCGCCCGGCGGTTCGTCCAGTCGGCCGCGGACGTAACGGCCGGATCGCCCTCGAACGCGCCGAGGATTTCCGGCCGAGCCGGCTCCTGCTTGGCGATATTGGTTGAGGCGGTGTTGAGCCCCAGGGGCGTGCACCCCAGCGGCGTACTAGCGGCAAGCAGCAGCGCCGCAAGGCCCAGCGACAGTCTCATTGCGCCCCGCTCCCGCCTCTGCCCGCTACTCTGCAGCCCTCACCGGGGCCGGTCCCGCCGCAGCAGTCACCGCATCCTGGGCCTCGCGGGCCTGCCGCAGCGCCGCAGCCTTGGCTTCTACGCGCGCAACGATGGACTCGATCATGTCTTCGTTCGAAACCTTGTGGTCGGGCTTGCCGGACACGTACATCATCCCGGCGTCCTTGCCGCCGCCGGTGAAGCCGAGGTCGGTCATCGACGCTTCCCCCGGCCCGTTGACCACACAGCCAATGATGGAAAGCGAGATCGGCTCGGCGATGTGCGCCAGTCTCTGTTCCAGCTTCTCGACCGTCCGGATCACATCGAACCCCTGCCGGGCGCAGCTCGGGCAGGAAATGATGTTCACGCCGCGCGTGCGTATGCCCAGCGACTTCAGGATGTCAAAGCCGACCTTGATTTCCTCAACCGGCTCGGCGGACAGCGAGACGCGGATGGTGTCGCCGATGCCGGCCCAGAGGAGGCTCCCGATCCCGATCGCGGACTTCACGGTTCCCGTTCGCAGTCCGCCGGCTTCGGTTACACCCAGGTGCAGGGGGGCATCGGTCGCATCGGCGAGCTTCTGGTAGGCCGCGGCCGTCATGAACACGTCGGACGCCTTCACCGAGATCTTGTACTCGCGGAAGTCGTGCTCTTCGAGAATGCGCGCATGGTCGAGCGCGCTTTCGACCATCGCGTCGGGGCACGGCTCGCCATATTTCTCCAGCAGGTGGCGCTCCAGGCTGCCGCCATTGACGCCGATGCGCATCGAGCAGCCATGGTCCTTGGCCGCCTGGATCACGTCCCTCACGCGCTGGGCGTTGCCGATATTTCCGGGGTTGATGCGCAGGCAGGCCGCGCCTGCCTTGGCCGCCTCGATCCCGCGCTTGTAGTGGAAATGGATGTCCGCAACGATCGGGACTTTCGAGGCCTTGCAGATCTCCGGCATCGCCGCGGTGGAGTCTTCGTCCGGGCACGACACCCGCACGATGTCCGCGCCGGCCTCCTCCAGCCCGCGGATCTGCTCGATCGTCGCCCTGGCGTCCGAGGTCGGCGTGTTGGTCATCGACTGGACGAGGATCGGATTGTCGCCACCGACCAGCAGGTTGCCGACGCGGATCACCCGCGACTTGCGCCGCGGAATCGCCCGCCAGGGCCGGAGGTGGTGGATGTCTTCGCCGCTCATGGGGCCGCTCATGGGTCAGTCGCAATAAACCCAACACGTAATGCCTAGGATGTGGCCCGTTCGCCTGCCCGCGTAAAGCCCGCCCGGGCACGGCAGAAAGCCGCGCGGCGGGCGAGTGAATGTCGGAAAACGCCGCCTAGTTGCTCGGATAGGCCAGCAGCGAGGGGTCCTGCGCCGGTGTGGTGGGCGGTGGGGTGGCGGGTGTGGGCGGCGGTGGGGTGGTGGCTGTGGTGGCTGGGGGCGGTGCGGTGGTGATGGCGGGTGTGGCGGGTGCAGGGGTGCGTGGGCGCGCCGCGCGCGGCTTCGTGGGTGCAGGAGTGGTGGTGGTGCTGGTGACGGTAATGGTCGGAGTGGGCGCAGGCGTGTCGGCGATTTCCACGGCGGGAGGCGGGGCGGCGGCGATGATGGGCGCGCGCTTCGCCGCGATGTCGACGCTTGCGGAGAACGCGGGTCCGGTCTCGGTGACGAGGCCGAGCGAGTCTTCGCCCAGACGCCACTCGAACGCCGAGCCGTCTTCCGGCGCAGTCACACTCCAGCCGGCGCCGACGCGGAGCTGGTAGCTTTCACCTGGCTCGAAGTAGCGGTGGACGTACTTGTCGCCTGCAGCGGAACGAACCTCGAGCAGCGCGCGGCGCAGGGCAACGACCCGCATCTGCTGCTGCGCCGGAACGGGCGCTGCGCCGGCATCCGGCGCGATAGAGCCGTCGGCCGAGGGCACGCCTGCGGCTGCGGCAGGCGCGGCGGGCTTGTCGCCGCTGTTGTTGCCATTGGCGAGGAAAACGTATCCTGCGCCGCCGATCAGGGCGACGACAAGGAAGCCGAGCACAGGAATGTGCATCGGCAGGCTCCGCCCTGTGGCGGGCGGAGCGATCGACTGCTTCTCAGGATCCTTGAGGATTGCGCACTCGCGCAGGTAGCGATCAAGCGTCGAGGTTTCGTCAAGGCCCAGATAGCGAGCGTAGGCGCGGATATAACCCTTGGCGTAGACCGGCGCGCCCAGCAGGTTCGGCGTCATGTCCTCGATCGCGCGCAAGTGGCTCAGGTGGACGCGCGTATCCTTGGCGACCTGCTCCAGTGTATAGCCGAGACTTTCGCGCCGCGTCCGTATCGCAGCGCCGATGCGCTGGTTCGGCAGGATGTCAGGGGCCGGCGCCGCATCCTGAGGCGGCAGCGAGGAGACGAATTCGGTCGATGCGTCGGAGACGACGCGCAGGTGCGGCGCGCCCCGGCGCTGCAGCGGCTTCACGTCTGGTTCGGAAGGGGCTGTGGGAGTGGGCTCTACGGGAGCCTCGGCATGCCCTGCCTCAGCATCGCCGACGGCGGAAACCGTGTCTTCAGAAGCCGCCGATGGATTGGTGTCGTCTTTAGCCACGCCGCTCATATATTTGTCCGAAACGGAAAGGCCATGCCCACGCTGGACCCGCTCTTCCGCCTTACGCCCGCCACCCTAACAAGTAATTGATGAAAGGTAGGCCCGGGTGCTGGCCGCCACAACCTAAATCTTCACGCCCAAGTCATTCGCGATGCTTAACATTGCGTTACGTATCGACTGGTCCTCGCCATCCATCAAAGCTTGCACGCGAGGCGCCAGCTTCGATGCATCGACAGAACGGATCAGCTTCTTGACCGGGGCGATGCGGGCAGCCTGCATCGACAGCTGACGATAGCCCAGAGCAATCAACATCAGGGCCTCAAGGGGTCGGCCAGCCGCCTCGCCGCATATGGTTATTGGCAGGTCCGCCTCGTCTGCCCGCTGCCTCATACGCTGCAGCAGGCGCATCGCGGGACGGCTGAGGATGTCGTAGCGACCAGCCAGACGGGTGTTGTCCCGGTCAGCGGCGAAAAAGAACTGCATCAGGTCGTTGGTTCCGACCGACAGGAAATCCGCCTTCCCCTTGAGGCTATCAATCGAAAAAGCCAGCGAGGGCGTCTCCACCATGGCCCCGACATAAAGCCGGTCCGGCAGGTCGCGGCCGAACTTCACCGCCCACTCTATCTCGGAATCCAGCAGGCGCCGGGCGGCCTCGAACTCCTCGACCGTCGCCACCATAGGGAACATCAGGCGAAGCTCCCTGCGGCGCGAGGCGCGGATCAGGGCGCGCAATTGCCGGCGGAAGAAGAAGGGGTGGTCCAGCGCCATTCGCAACGCCCGCCAGCCGAGCGCCGGGTTCTCCTCGCGCTCCCGACGGCCCATGAATGGCGCAATCTTGTCGCCTCCCAGGTCGATGGTGCGGAACACAACCGGCCGTTCGCCTGCGCGCTCGATCACCGACTTGTAGAAAGTCGCCTGCTCGTCGAGGCCCGGCATAGTTTCCGAAGCCATGAACTGGAATTCTGTCCGGAACAGCCCGACGCCCTTGGCCCCCACCTCATCCAGGTGGTCGAGGTCGAAACTCAGCCCGGCATTGATATAAAGGTCGATTTCCACGCCATCCGTCGTCACCGCCAGTTCGTCGCGCAACAGCGACAGCTCGGCTTGCCGCTGTTCCGACAGCGCTACACGGGCCTGGAAGTTGGTGATCAACTCCACCGCAGGGCGAATGTGGACCACGCCGTTCTCGCCATCGACGATCATCGCGTCGCCGTCCTCGGCGCGGGTTACCAGGCCTGTCAGTCCGCCCACCGCCGGCACTCCCATCGCGCGCGCCACGATCGCCGCGTGCGATCCCGCTCCCGCCTCCTCCAGCGCTATCCCCGCCAGTTCGCTGTCCCGGTACTCCAGCAGCTCCGCCGGACCGATCCGGCTCGCCACCAGCACCGATCCCGGCGGCGCGTCCCGTCCGCCTCCATTGTCTCCCGCCAGCGAGCGCAGCAGCCGGTTTTCCAGGTCCTCCAGGTCGTGCAGTCGTTCCCGCAGCAGCGAGTCCCGTGCCGATTCCAGTCGCGCCCGGTGTTCCCGTCGCACCCGGTCCACTGCCGCTTCGGCGGACAGTCCAGTCCGCACTGCTTCCACCAGTCTGGTCTCCCATGACGGATCATGGGCGAAGAGGCGGTAGGTTTCGAGCACGTCGCGGCTTTCACCGAACAGCACGGGTCCCGCCCGGGTCAGCATGGCGTCGATGGACGCCCGGAGCTGTTCCAGCGCGTCGTTGAGCCGGCGTTCCTCAACCTCGGCGTCTGCGGCGAACAACTGGGTCGGTGGGACAACCGGGTCGTAGAGAAAGACTTTCCCCTGCGCCAACCCTTCGTTCAGGGTCCGGCCATGCAGCTCGACTGGCCGGGTCTGGCGAAATCCGGCGCTGAGCTGGTCGGCGGCGGCGGCCACCAGTTCCGCCAGCACCATGGCGATGGTCTGCAGCGCCTCGGCCTCGTCGTCGTCATAGTTCCGCTCGGTCGAGTTCTGGACGACCAGCACGCCGAGCACCCGTCCGCCGCGCAGGATGGGGACGCCAAGGAAGGAGTGAAACGGATCCTCGCCTGTTTCCGGCCGGTAGGAGAAACGCGGATGCGAAAACGCATCGCTGAGCCGCAAGGGCCGCGCGGTCGCGGAGACGAGACCGACCAGCCCCTCATTCTCCTTGAGCTTGGTGCGTCCCACGGCTTCGGGGCTGAGGCCCTTGGTCGCGACCAGCAGAAGCGCTTCGTCCTCCGTACGCAGGTAGATCGAGCAGACGTCGGCCACCATGGTGTTGCCGATCAGTTCGACGACGCGCTCCAGCCGCTTGGGATCCTGCGCCTGGCTGGCCATCAGTGCGCGCAGCCGGCTCAGCAGCAGTTTCGCGCCAGCGTCGCCCGTGCCTGACGCGCGCGTCGGCGATGCGCCCTTGTCCCCCCGGGGACCGGCGCCGCCTTTCTCGCTGCCTTTGCCGCGATCGCTCACCTGAGCTCCCGTCCGGGCCGCTGCAAATGGGCCCAGCGCATTGTCCCTAGTCTGAATCCAGCCCGTAGGCTGTATGCAGCGCACGCACCGCCAACTCGGTATAGGATGCATCGATCAGCACGGAAATCTTGATCTCGGACGTGGAAATGACCTGGATGTTGATGCCCTTGTCCGAAAGCGCCTGGAACATGGTCTTCGCGACCCCGGCATGGCTGCGCATGCCGACGCCGATGACAGACACTTTTGCGACATCGCGCCCAACCGTGAGGCTTTCATAGCCGATCTTGCCCGAGTGTTTCTCGATCACCTGCTTGGCGTGAGTGGCGTCGCGGTCCGGGCAAGTGAAGACAATGTTCTGCCGGCCCTCGGTCTTGGCGGAAGCCTGCACGATCATGTCGACATTGACGCCCGCGTCGGCCAGCGCGCCGAAAATGGTGGCGGCGACGCCGGGATGGTCTTCCACGCCGATCATCGTGAACTTGGCTTCGTCCCGCGAATAGGCGACGCCGCTGACAACCTGCTTTTCCACGATCTGTTCCTCATCGCACACGAGCGTTCCGGTATTGGGTTTGGGCACGGCGCCCTCGAATGAGGAGAGCACGCGCACCGGCACCCGGTGGTTCATCGCCAGCTCGACCGAGCGTGTCTGCAGCACCTTGGCGCCGAGGGAGGCGAGTTCCAGCATCTCTTCGTAGGAAATCTTTTCCAGCCGGCGCGCCTTCGAGGTGATCCGCGGGTCGGTGGTGTAGACGCCATCGACGTCGGTATAGATATCACAAAGCGACGCCTGCAACGCCGCAGCAACAGCGACCGCAGAGGTATCCGACCCGCCCCGCCCCAGCGTCGAGACGCGGCCATGCTCGTCGACGCCCTGGAAGCCCGCGACCACTGCGATCTCGCCGGAATCCACCGCGCGGATGAAGTCGGGGTTCTCGCAGCCCGTGATCCGCGCCTTGCCATGCGCCTCGTCGGTCCTGAGCTGAACCTGCCAGCCGAGCCATGAGCGCGCCTTGAGACCCTTCCTGCGCAGGGCGAGCGCCAGCAGGCCAGCGGTCACCTGCTCGCCCGACGCGACCACCACGTCGTACTCGTCATCGTATTCAGCGCCCTGCAGCTGGTCGCCGGCGGCGCCGCGCGCCCATTCCACAAGCTGGTTGGTCGTGCCCGACATGGCCGATACGACCACGGCGAGGCCACGGGCTTCGATCTTGCGCGCCGCCACGATCTCCGCCACGTGCGCGATGCGCTCGAGGTTGGCGACCGACGTTCCGCCGAATTTCAGCACCAGGCGACTCATGACCGCTCGCGACCTGTTCGAACCCTTTGCCGCGCCCCTGAGCCCCGTGAGGCTCATTGACCTCCACTCCCCGGCGACCGACATCTAAGGCGGGGCCGCGCCGTAGCGGAACCCATGCCGACCCTGCCGGAGCTGGCCGGCAGACGCATTAAGCAAAGTATTCCAATGGGCAAGACCCTAGTTCGCGATGAGACCATTCCCGAGGCGCCCAGCGTCGATCCGGCCGAGATCGACAAGTTCCGGGCCATGGCGGCCGACTGGTGGTCGCCGACAGGCAAATTCGCCCCGCTTCACAAGTTCAACCCGGTGCGCCTGACCTTCATCCGGGATGAGGCCGTCCGGCATTTCGGCCTCGACGGGGCATCTCGCAGGCCGCTGGAAGGCAAGCGATTGCTCGACGCCGGGTGCGGCGGGGGGCTGGTGACCGAGCCCATGGCCAGGCTGGGGGCCCACGCCTTGGGGATCGACGCAGGCGACGCCAACATCAAGGCGGCCATGGTGCATGCCGACGGCCTGCACATGGACATCGACTACCGGGTTGGAACCATCGAAGGGCTGATTGCCGCAGGCGAGGCCAAATTCGACATCGTCCTCGCGCTCGAAGTGGTCGAGCACGTTGCCGACCCCGCGCGTTTCCTGGGGGACTGCGCCGGCCTTCTCGCCCCCGGCGGGCTGCTCGTCATGGCGACGCTCAACCGGACGGCCAAGGCTTTCGCGCTGGCCGTCGTCGGCGCGGAGCACGTCCTGCGCTGGCTGCCGCGGGGAACGCACGAATGGTCGAAATTCGTGACGCCGGCGGAAGCGCGCGCCGCCCTGAACAGCGCCGGCCTCGCCGTTCAGGACCCCGTGGGCGTCTCGTTCTCGCCGCTGACCGGCCGCTGGAGCCTTGGGACGGATGCCTCCGTGAACTACATGCTGGTTGGGACAAGGCCGAAAGAGCTGACCGTCGCGTTCAGGCAGCAGCCCTAAAACCGCATGCGCGAGGCGTCCATGTCCGAGACACCTGACACGATCCTCAACTTCTGGTTCGGCGACGCCGACGCAGACCCCGCCGCGCAGGACGAGCGGATGTCGTTCTGGTTTGGCGGAGGGCCGGAGGCTGACAGGCTGATCGCAGCGCGGTTTCGCGACACGCTTCGGGAGCTGTCCTCCGGCGAAGCGCGACGATGGGCGTTCGCCGGCCCACGGGAAAGGCTTGCTGCAGTGATTGGCCTGGACCAGTTCCCGCGATCGATCTTCCGCAACACGCCGGCCTCATTCGAGACCGATCCTGTCGCGCTGGACCTGACGAAGGAAGGCCTTGTGCGCGGCGACGACCTTCACCTGAGGCCGCTCGAACGATGGTTTCTTTACATGCCACTGGAGCATTCGGAGACAATTGCCGACCAGCGCCTCAGCGTGGCGAAGTTTTCGGAACTGGCTGACCAAGCGCCTGCAGGCCTGGAGCGCTCTCTCGGCATTGCGCTGGACTATGCCCGGCGCCACGCCGCGGTGATCGAGGAATTCGGCCGCTTTCCTCACCGCAACGCGATCCTGGGGCGCGCGCCCACGCCAGCAGAAGCGAAGTTCCTGGAAGAAAATCCGAGCGGCTTTTACTCGACGCCGCGGACGGTTTCGGCGTCATCCCTGTCGGCGTCGCGGGTTCTCGGGGCCGACTGAGGCACCGCTTCCGGCTTCGGGCCCATGAAGCCCATGTCGGAGATCTTGATGAAGGCCGGCCCGAGGATCACGAGGAACAGCACGGGCAGGAAGAACACGATCATGGGGACCGTGAGCTTTGCAGGCAGGGCCGCCGCCTTCTTCTCGGCTTCGGTGATCCGCATCTCGCGGTTCTCCTTGGCCATGACGCGCAGAGCCGAGCCGAGCGGCGTTCCGTACTTCTCGGCTTGGGTCAGCGCCATCGCCACGCCCTTGACGCCGGGGTGGTTGGTGCGCTCGGCGAGGTTGGTATAGGCCATGCGGCGGTCCTGCAGATAGGACAGCTCGGCCGTGGTCAGCGCCAGTTCCTCGGCGAGTTCGGCGGAGGCGGTGCCGATCTCCTCGCCGACGCGGGCGAAGGCCTGTTCGATCGACATGCCGGACTCGACGCAGATCAGCATCATGTCGAGCGAGTCGGGAAACGCGCGCATGATCGAGGTGCGGCGCTTGGTGATCATGTTCTCGAGATAGATGTTCGGCCCGTAAAAGCCCGCTGCGAAGCCGAAGACCACCGCGGCGATCTTCATCTGCAGCTGCAAGCCGTGGTCGTTGACGAACCAGATGTAGACGAACGCCGCGATGCCGAACACGAGCGGCAGCGTGAAGCGGCAGAAGTAGAAGATCGACAAGGGACGCGGGCCGCGCAGGCCGGCCTGCACCAGTTTCTTGACGACGCCCGGATCCTCCAGCATTTTCTGAAGGTCGAGCTTGTCGACGAACTTCTTCATCACCGACGTGTCGCGCACGCGGATCGACTTCTTGGACGCCTCGCTATCGAGCTGGGCGCGCGATTTCTTGCGCAACTCTTCGCGGCGGTTGGCGACGGCCTTGAGGCGGCTGGTCAGCTTGTCTCCCGACATCACCGGGGCGGCGAGCGTCAGGATCGTCGCGAAGGTCGCGACCGCCGCGAAGGCCGAAGCCAGCGTGATGGGATCGACGAGGAAGGAGACCCAATCCATTGTGGCCCCCTCAGAAGTTGAAGTTGATCATGGAGCGCATGATGTAGATGCCTGCGCCCATCAGGCCCGCCGCGATCAGGAGGATCAGGTGGCCGAGGTCCGAGGTGAACAGGGTCATGATGTAGGCGGGCGTCGTCATGTAGACGAGCACCATGACGATGATCGGCAGCGAGCCGATGATCATCGCGGACGCCTTGGCTTCCGACGACAGCGCTTTGATCTTCTCGCGCAGGAGCTTGCGGGAGCGCAGGACGCCGGAGAGGTTGCCCAGCGCCTCGGAGAGGTTGCCGCCGGCCTTCTGCTGGATCGCCAGCACGATGTTGAAGAAGTTCACTTCCTGGATCGGCGTGCGCTGGTACATGCGCTCGAGCGCCTGGGGAATGGTCTGGCCCATCGAGATGGCGTCGACCACGATCTGGAACTCGCCGCCGAGCGGCTGCGAGCTCTCCTTGGCGATCATCTTCAGGCATTCCTGCAGCGGCAGGCCGGACTTGACGCCGCGGACGATGACGTCGATCGCGTCGGCGAACTGGTCGATGAATTTCTTCTGGCGCATCTTGATCGCCATGCCGAGCAGCCAGCGCGGCAGTCCCAGGCCCGCTGCGAACGCGACGCCCGCGGGGACCAGCAGTTTCAGCTCTTCGTTGAAACCCGCCATGAACATGCCGACGGCGGCGACGGCGCCGATGACGGCCGAACCGATCCAGAAGCTCGATACCGGCATGTTGAGGCCGGCCTGCTTGATCCGGTCCTCGATCGACTTGCCGACGGTGCGCTGCTGTCGCGCCGCTTCCTCACGGTCGCGCAGCGACTTCATCGAGGCGTCCATCTGCTTGCGGCGCAGGTCGGCGGTTACGCTGCCGCTGCGGGCGGACTTGCCGTCGCTGATGGATTTCAGGCGCTTGGACTGCTTGCCGCGGTCGCCGCCCGCGAAGGCGAAACCGACAGCCGTGATGGCGATGAAGGCGAGGCCTGCCGCGCCGTAGGTAACCAGCTCCGGGCTCATCGATTGCCCTCCTCCAGCGCGTCAAGCGCGCGGCCAAGGTCAGCGTCCATGTTGAAGTACTTGGCGCGCTCCCAGAAGCGTGGGCGGCCGATGCCGGTGCCGCGGTGCGTCCCCAGCAGCCTGCCGTCCTTGTCCTCGCCGTCGATCTCGTAGCGCATCACGTCCTGCGTCACGATCACGTCGCCTTCGAGGCCCATGACTTCAGTGATCGAGACGATCTTCCTCGAGCCGTCGC
The DNA here is from genome assembly GCA_963718145.1 of uncultured Alphaproteobacteria bacterium. Lineage (GTDB taxonomy): Bacteria > Pseudomonadota > Alphaproteobacteria > Caulobacterales > Hyphomonadaceae > UBA7672. The sequence continues at coordinate 748,618 of CAVQYJ010000023.1, forward strand.
GCAGGCGCGAGGCCTGGATGACGACGTCGATCGAGCCGACGATCATCTCGCGGATCGTGCGTTGCGGCAGCGTGAAGCCGCCCATGGTAATCATCGACTCAAGACGCGAGAGGGCCTCGCGCGGCGTGTTGGCGTGGAGCGTGCCCATCGAGCCATCGTGGCCCGTGTTCATCGCCTGCAGGAGGTCGAACGCTTCGGGACCCCTGACCTCGCCGACGATGATCCGGTCAGGACGCATACGCAGGCAGTTCTTGACCAGGTCCGTCATCGAGACCTTGCCGCTGCCTTCGAGGTTTGGCGGGCGGGTTTCGAGGCGCACCACGTGCGGCTGCTGCAGCTGAAGTTCCGCCGCATCCTCGCAGGTGATGACCCGTTCGCCGGGGGCGATAAAGGCCGTCAGAGTGTTGAGCAGCGTGGTCTTGCCCGAACCGGTTCCGCCGGAGATCAGCGTGTTGCAGCGCGAGGCGCCGATGATACGCAGGATCTCGGCGCCTGGTTCCGAGATCGACCCGAAGCCCACGAGATCCGTGATCTTCAGCTTGTCCTTCTTGAACTTCCGGATGGTGAGGGCGGGGCCGTCGATCGCCAGAGGCGGAGCGATGACGTTGACGCGGGAGCCGTCGGCGAGACGAGCGTCGCAGATCGGCGAGCTTTCGTCGACGCGCCGGCCGACCTGGCTCACGATGCGCTGGCAGATGTTCATCAGCTGCGCGTTGTCGCGGAAGCGGATGTTGGTGCGCTGGATCTTTCCGGCGACCTCGATGTAGGTCGTGCCGGCGCCGTTGACCATGATGTCGGCAATGTCGTCGCGCGCCAGCAGCGGCTCGAGCGGGCCATAGCCGAGAACGTCGTTGCAGATGTCCTCGAGCAGGGTTTCCTGCTCAGCGACGGACATCACGACGTTCTTGATCGAGACGATCTCGATGACGATATCGCGAATTTCCTCGCGCGCGCTTTCCTGGTCGAGCTGGGCGAGCTGCGACAGGTCGATCGTATCGATCAGCGCGTTGAAGACTTCCGTCTTGGTCCGGTAGTATTCGTCCGAGCGGTTGTCGATCGCGGCCACCTTCTCCTTCGGCGGAGGGGGCGGGGCGAGCTTGGCAGACGATATCTTTGGCGCGCCGGAAGCGGTGGGCTTGGCCGGAGGCGGCGGCGGCGCGGAGCTATCTCCCCTCGGCGCGGGCGGCGGGGGCGGCGCGTTGGCCGAGGCAGCCTTCGGCGGTGGCGGCGGGGGCGCAGCCGAACCCGTTGGCGCAGGACGAGGAGTCGCCGCCGCCGCAGGCGGCGGGGCGTAAGGCGGTCCGCCCGTCGTGCGCTTGCCGAACATCGCTCAGCTCCTACTTGCCCAGCAGCTTTTTCAGCATGGAGGGTTTGGCGGCCTGGATTTCCTTGCCCGTAAGTTCGGCCGCAAGTTGGTCGAGACCCTGGGCAACCTTGGATTCCGGCGCGACGTCGAAGATCATCTGGCCGTTGTTGGCGGCCGTGCCGAACAGCTGGGCGTCGAACGGCAGCACAAGCGTAGGCTCGACGCCAATCGCCTGGCCGAAATCCTTTGCCGGGATTTCCGGACGCTTCGGCAGGCCGACCATGTTGAGGATCAGCTTGGGCGGCGCATCGTTCGGGCGCGCGGCCTTGAGGAAGTCGATCAGGTTCTTGCCATTGCGCAGCGAGGCGAGATCCGGCCCGGCAACGACAATAAGCGTGTCGGCGCTGATCACGGTCTGCTTGAACCAGTCGCTCCAGATGTGCGGCAGGTCGAGCAGGACGAATGGAACCGAACCACGCACCTGTTCGAGCACGCGGACATAAGTCTCCGGGTCGAGGTTGTAGGTGCGGTCGAGCGTCGCCGGCGCGGTGAAGAGCGAGAGCCGGTCAGTCGCCTTGGTGATCAGACGGCCCATGACGGCTTCGTCGAACCGGTCTGGCGACATCAACGCATCGGCGATGGTCGAGGGCGCATCCTGGTTGAAGTCGAGGCCGGTCGTGCCGAAATTCAGGTCAAGGTCGACAAGCGTGGCATTGACCTTGATGCGCTCCGACAACGCCCAGGCGAGGTTGTGCGCGATCGAAGAGGCGCCGACGCCGCCCTTCACGCCCGTCACCGCGATGGTCTTGCCGGTGAATGGCGCATCGGGATCGGTGAACAGGCCCGCGATCGAGCGGATCATCTGCACCGGATCGATCGGCGCCACGAGATATTCCGACACGCCGCGGCGCATCAGTTCGCGATAGAGGCGGATATCGTTGGTCTGGCCCAGCACGACAACGCGGATGTTCTCGTCGCAGTGTTCGGCGAGTTGGTCGAGTTCGCCCAGAAGCTGGCGCGGATCGCCCGAGCCTTCGATGATGAGCAGGTTCGGCGTCGTCTCGTTGACGTAATGCTCCAACGCCGCAGGAACGCCGCCCTCGAAAGCCTCCATGGAAACGTTCTTCATGCGGCGATCCTTCATGATCGTCCGCATCAGGCCGAGCGAGGCCGTGCGCGTGCAGAAGGCGTGGACGCTGATCCGCGGGATCATCCGGTCGCCGCCCGAAGGGCCGGCGCCAAAGGCGTAGTCATAGCCGAGGCCCTGCCCGGCCGCGTCTTCGGATACAGGCTCGGATTCAAGCTGGGCCGGCGGCGGCAGGTCTTCGATCATCTGCTTGACCGGAGCCTGGGTCTCGGTCCAGGCGGCGCGGGCCGGCGGAGCGGAGTCGAATGCGGGCGGCGCCGGCGCGTCTCCCTCGAATGCGGCGGTGTCGTGGGGATCGGGTTCGTCGGAGAATTCGTCTTCGCCGAACGACATGTCTTCCACCGTTGCAGGCGTCAGCGCGGCGGCGAAATCGGCGCCAGGCGACTTTGCCGAAGGCGCGCGCGGGCCGCCCCGGCGAGGCGATGGGGCCATGAACCCGTCATCCTCCAATCCGAAATCGGTATCATCCATCACGCCGATGTCGCCCGGCTTGTCGCGCAAGGCCGCCGCGAATGTCTGGCCAATCGGCGCATCCATATCGAGGTCGAGGTCCTGTGCGAGCTGGTCGAGCTCGCCATCATCAAACTTGTCCCGAGATCCGGTCATGTCCTGCCCGCCTCAAACCTGTCTACTGTCCAACAGCTTCGCTGATCGCGCCGCTGGCTTCTTTGGCGCGCGTCGAGTTCGTCGCATCGCCATTGCGGTATTTCGAAAGGACCACGCCTCGCCGTGTGATGTCTGAGGGATCCATGCGCTGCTCGCCGACGAGGTCCGAAGGATCGGCAATCATCGCCGCGAGGTTGACTGCGGTCGCGCATCCGAACGAAGGCAAGACCGAGTTCGATGCCGTCTTGGTGAAGTCGATCTGCGACAGATCCGGGCAATCCGGAACCACCGCCTCGTAGGTGCGGTAGGTGATCACCAGCGGCGCGTAGCGGGCGCCCGAGGCGTCGTAGGGACCCTCGGTGATGCGTCCGGCGTCGATGCCTTCGGCAAGCAGAACAGCGCGGGCGTCGGACGCGGCGCGCATGGCCGAGGAATCGTTGGAGCCGTTGCTTGGCCGCGAGATGATGATGGCGCCGTGGCCTTCTTCCTCGTAGGCGGCGGCGAAGTATTTCACGGCGTCGCGCTCGGTTTCTCCCAGCTTCTCGCCGGAAACCACGGCGTCGAGCTTGAGCTCCGCAGTGACTTCGTGCGCCTGGATCTGGCGATGAGAACCGTTGACATAGGAAATCGTCTCGGGGCTATGGCCGCACGCGCCGAGAACAGCGAGTGACACGCCTGCGAGCACGATGTGGAAACGAGGTGACATCCTGCTCTCCCTCAATCGAAAATGAAGCCGCTGGCGCCCTTGGGCGCAGAGACCTTGTCAGGCGCCGAGCCGGGAACCGCATAGACCTGGTTCAGCTTGCCAAAGAAGACGGTGCGGGCGTCACGCGCAGACACGAAGCCACGATCGGGGTCGCGCAGATTCTGCGGATCGGTCGGGTCGACCAGGTAAGGCGTCACGATGACCACCAGTTCGGTCTCGTCGTTCTGGAAGTCGCGGCTCCTGAACAGCGCGCCGAGCACCGGCGCGTCCTTGAGGCCTGGCACGCCGTCGAGCGTCTGCTTGCTCTGTTCCTGGATCATGCCTGCGATAACGAGGCTGCCGCCGGACGGAATCTCCACCGTCGTCTCCGCGCGGCGCACCTTCAGCGCGGGAATGGTGATGCTCTGGCCGATGATCGCCTGGCCGGTATTGGGATCGGTTCCGGCGATCGAGTCGGACTGGAAGCCGCCCTGGGTCGAGAGTTCGGAAACCTCGACAGAGAGCTGCAGCGAGATGCGGCCTTCGGAAAGTACGACAGGCGTATAGCCAAGGCCTACACCGAACGGCTTGAACTCAATCGAGATCTTGCCTTCGTCCTGCGCCACCGGAACCGGGAATTCGCCGCCGACCAGGAAGCGGCCGGCCTCGCCCGAGATCGCGGTGAGGTTCGGTTCGGCGAGCGTGCGGACGACGCCCACGCGCTCGAGAGCATTGAACGCCGCGCCGACAGAAGACTGCTGGCGGCCGTCGACGAGGTTCTGGTAGCCGAGGTTGGCGGCAAGCCCGCCCAGGGCCGTGCCGGCGATCGGGAACGAGTTGGAGATGCCGACCGTCGAGCTGTTCGCCCAGGCCGAAGGAAGGATCTGGCCGGTAAGCTGGGGCAGCCCGGTCAGCGGGTTCAGCGCGGTCTCGAACATGCGCTGCGAGAACTCGCCGAAGCCGATCGAGCCCGAGAGATTGATGCCGAGCTGCTTGATAACCGAGCGCTGCATCTCGACGAAGCGCACTTTCAGGGCGACCTGGTCCTTGCCGGTGATCGCCATGAGGTTGAGCAGGCTGGTGTCATCCTTGGCGTAGGGCTTGGCGAGTTGCATGACGCGGTCGGCCGCCGAAAGGTTCGGAACCGAGCCGGCGAGGATGATGCGGCCGTTGACCGATTCGATCTGCACTTTCGAATTCGGCACATACTTCTTGATCAGGCCGCGAAGCTGGTCGAGGCCGGCGACGCCGTCCGTGACCGAGATGTTGAGCACCTTGATTTGGCGACCCGAGCGGTCGAGGAACACGATGTTGCTCTCGCCCGGGGAGACGCCCATGACCGCCACGCGGCGGCGATCGCGCGCCGTGACGTTGGCGATGCCGGGGTTGGCGACGATGATGTCGTCGATGTCGGCGTTGAACTCGATCATGTAGGACTTGTTGACCGTGAGCGTCAGCTCTTCGGACACGGCCGCCGTGCTCGAGTTCGCGCAGCTCCATCTGCTGGGCGGGAGCGCCGCTCAGGGGCGCGCCCTGTTGCGGGTTGTTCTGCGCAAAAGCCGGAACGCCGCCGCTAAGCGCAGCGGCTAGGCTCATGAGAACGAGGTTCTTGTTGACTGACATGAACGACCTCAACCTGCCGGCGCCGATGAAACGGTTTCGGTGCCGTAGCGATAGATGCGAACGCCTTCGGACGTGGCCGCCACGCCGTCGCGATAGACGCGGCCGACACCGGTGGCGCCCGAGGGAGACTGGATGTCGGTGATCGAGCGCAGCGAAAGCGACAGCTCGCCGGCCTTCTTGGCGGTATTGAGCAGCGTCGAATCCGCTTCGGAGAGTTCGAGCGTTGCGCGCGTGCCGACCAGCACGGCGCCCTGCCCTTCTTCGGCCGGCGGCGAATAGATGCCGTCGATCGCCAGAACGCGGACGTTCGCGAGAATAAGGTCGGAGCGGATGTTGGCGATCGAATTGGAGCTGGCGCGAGTGCCGCCTTCGACTTCGCGCGTCACGATCACGTCGATGCGATCGCTCGGCAGTATGAAGCCGCCGGCCGCGGTCTCCGCGGAAATCTCGATCGATACTGCGCGCATGCCGGGGCTGAGCAGCGCCGCCATGAAGCTCGAATCGCCAGGGTGGACCATCTTGGTGAGCGTCACCGGCTCGCCTTCGACCAGGTCAAAGCGCGCCACGGCGCCGACCATGTCCTCGAGCGCCTTGGGCTCCTTGGTCTGCTCGATGAACGATTGCGTCGGCGCTTTCTCCGGCCAGTCCTGCCAGGCGAGGTCGTCAGCGACCACGTACTTGCCGATCGGGATCGCATGCTTGGCGGCAAGGATCTTCTTGACCGGAACCTCTTTGGGCTTCGCGACCTCGATCGCAGTTGCAGCCGCGGCCGGCGCCGGCCCCTGGGCCGAACGGACCAGGAAGACTGCGGCAATGGCCGCGCCTGCCGCCACCAGCAGAATGATCAGTCGCACGGGCGACATGAAGGCCCTCCAGCTTGGTCCCCTGAGGGCCTGAACGGGGCCCTATCCTCGCTGGCACACTTCCACGAGCCCTCTAAAGGTTAGTTAAGAAGGGTCCGCCAAGTGCGCTAACCGCATTGGGCAAGGAGAAAAGCGGGGTTTTTCTAGACGCCGAAGCCGGAAAGGCCGGCCGCAAGCAGCGGCGAAGCAGGCGCCGCGACGAGAGCCCCGGCGGCAATCGCCACCGCATAAGGTGCGCCGCGCTCAGGAGAAATGAGTCGCTGGAGCCATTCCTTCGTCGTCTTTATCTTCATCCGGCGCAGGATGAGCATGGCAATACCCAAAACGCCGCCGGCGAGCGCCATCCAGAACACGAAGGGCAGCATCGCGCTCGTGCCGATCCAGAGCGAAGCGGCAGAAATCACCTTGGCGTCGCCGCCGCCGAACACATTGAGATAGAAGAGCACGACACACACGAGCATCACGCCTGCGGCGATGAGAAGGTGCCACCCGATCAAGCTGACCGGCATCCCCGCCGCCATCGCCGCTGCAAAGAAGGCAACCGCCAGGCTGATTGAAACCCAGTTGGGAATCCACAAGGTGGAGACGTCGTGCACAGCCGCGTAGATCAGCAGGAGCGGGAATGCCAGGCAGAACAACGACGCGATCATCTTGGCCCCAAGTCGAGATCACGAGAAACTACACGAACTGTTTGAAGGAATTCTTGAGGACAACAGTATTCCGAAAAAGAAAGAAGCCGCGGACAAGGTCCGCGGCTTCTCCGATTTCTTCGCCGACCAGAACAGTCGACGAATAATCTTACGACATGTTGCCGGCAACCGTTTCGAAGGTCGCGTTGGCGTTCGTGCCGAGCTGGCTGACGCCGCCGATGACGGCAACGGCGATGAGAGCGGCAATCAGGCCGTACTCGATCGCGGTCGCGCCGGACTTGTTCTTCAGGAATTTCATCACGTTTTTCATATCGCTTCTCCGTTTATGCATGGCGTTCTAAGTATCCCACCACGCAGTACCATCACCCGTAGTAGGTATGGTGAGTTCTACACGAGCTATCTTAAAGACAGGTGCACCGAAGCAGAAAGTTGCAGGTATTCGCGGTTATCTCTGCTTAACCAAGCGCGTTAGCTTCCGCTCAATACTTGAGACTAGTCAGTGAACCTGTCGCGGTCGTCCCTATAGACTCGCGCGCGAGTCTCCCGCGCGGCCGCATCCGATCGCGCACACAGGCTTAGCTATTCGTTCAGCGTTGGCGCCTATCGTCCCGTGAATTCGCCATGGGAGACCTCGATGGCCGTCAAACACTTTCTCGCTGCGGTCGTGGCGACACTTGCCCTGGCGCCGGCCGCCCTGGCCGATCAGCCCTTCACGGTAAAAGTCGACCAGACCGTGGCGGTGAAACTTCGCGCCCCGGCCAACAGCGTCGTCATCGGCAATGCCGGCGTCGCCGACGTCGCCGTCCATGACGCCACCACCATCCTGATCACTGGCAAGTCCTTCGGGACCACCAATGTCGTGGTGCTCGACCGCGCCGGCAATTCGATCTGGTCGAACGAACTCGCCGTCAGCGGCGGCACCGACACAGATCTCACCATTGTCTCGACGGACGGCACGCGCACATTCTCATGCGTCGACAAGTGCCGCGCCACGCCGATGGTTGGCGATTCGCCGAAACACTTCGAAGACGTGATGAGCACCATCACCAGCAAGTCCAGCACCGCCAAGGGCGGCAACTAGACTCTGCCGGATCGGATGTCCGATCAGTGAGCTGAGGGCGGTCGCGCTGTTGCGCCGGGAACCTCGTTTGCGGCCTTCTTCACCAACAGCATCATGCAGAGTCCGACCGCAAGCAGCAGCAGCACCGGCGAGAAGCCGATGCGCTGGTCGCCGGACGTACGCGTCGCGAATTCCGTGAGCAGGGGTCCAAGCCAGACGGTCGCCGTGCTGGACAACGCATAGAGCCCGAAGAATTCCGACAGGCGCTCCTTGGGCGCCAGCACGATCATCATGTAGCGGCTGGAGCTTATGTTGGCCGCCGCCAGCGCAGCGATGACCGCAGTCAACCCGAGATACGAAACGTCCGACAGCGAGTTGAACATCGGGCCGCTGTTGAGATCGTACGACGGCACGAGGCCGTAGAGGATCGCATCCTGGGTGATGCCTAGCGCGATAACGACGGTCACGCACAGCAACACGAGTTGCAGGATGATGGCGCGGCGCACGCCGAGAAGCCTGTCGAGCCGGCCGGCCAGGAACAGCCCGCCCGTCATGCCGAAGAGCGACGCCCAGATGCCGTAAAGTACGCCCTCGGTAAACGTCCACCCGAGCACGCCGGTGGAATAGACGCCGCCAAGCGCCAGCAGCGAGATCATGCCGTCCGCGTAAATGAGTCGGGCGACGAGGTACTTCATCGTCTCAGGGAAGGTACGGAACAGGCCGACAATGTAGGCGCCGAGTCCTGCGATCTGGCCGATGGGATTGAACTTGCCGTTCCGCGAGAACAGGTGCTGTGCGGCGCCAGACCATGTTCCGCCGGGCGGTGCGCCATCCGGCATGAACAGGAAAAACGGAATCACGAAGATCATCAGCCAGATGATGACCGCAGGACCGGTTCCGCGCTGAAGCAGGAATCCTGTCTCCGCCGTGCCGAGCACCGGGGAAGCGGTTGCGAGGACGGCAAGTGCGGCAAGGCCCAGCGCCGAAGACAATTGACCGAGGCCGATGCCGGCGCCGGAAATATTTGAGAGCGATTTCGGCCGGCCCGCCGAATTCAGCATCGCGTTATGCATCATCTCGGAGTAGGTGTAGCCGACATAGCCGAGCACCAGGAACGCCATCGTTCCGGTGACGCCGATCCCCTCCCCGCCCGGAAGCGAAAACCACAGCGACATGCCGCTGACCGCGAGCATAGCAAGGAAAAGGGCCATCAGCGGCTTGCGCGGGCCGCCGCGATCCATCATCGCGCCGAGCACCGGCGCCGTGAATGCGCCGATGACGCCCGCCCACTTGGTTGCTTCGGACACCGCGGCCTGGCCCAGCACCGGATCGCCAATGACATATTGTGCGAAGTAGGGCGGGAAGACGTAGGTGACGATCAGCATGTAGTAGGGATTGCGCGCGAACTCGAAGAGCGCCCACGAAAAGCCTGCAGGCGCAAAGACGCCGCCGACGCGTTTGTCGGCAGGCTGGTCTGGCGCGGTCACCCGCGCTTCGCTGGCCGAGTCCGTCATCCGTGCTTCCCCAGCCGATCTGGCCGATTCGTGCGGCGATAGTGGCGAGCTTCCCGCGCCTGTTGATGCATCTTAGCGAGTGCGGGGATTCGCCAAAGCGAGAAATGATTTCCGCTGTATACCAACCGGCCGGCCGGTGCGAATTGCGCCTGGACCAGGCTGCGCCCTAGCGGAAAGGCGGCTCGTCGAACGAGCGCAGCTTGCGCGAGTGCAGCGCAGCACTGCCGGCGCGGGCAAGCGACTCCATGGTCTCGATGCCGATGCGGATGTGCTCTCCGATCGCTCGCTCGTAGAATCTGTTGGCGGCGCCTGGCAGCTTGATCTCGCCGTGCAGCGGCTTGTCGGAAACGCACAGCAACACGCCATAGGGGACGCGCATGCGGTAGCCGTTGGAGGCGATCGTCGCGCTTTCCATGTCGATGGCGATGGCGCGGGACTTGTTGAAGCGCTTCGAGGTCTGGGTGAAGCGCAGCTCCCAGTTGCGGTCGTCGGTAGTGACGACAGTGCCGGTGCGAAGGCGCCGCTTCAGCGCCTCGCCATCCTCTCCGGTGACGCGCTCGGCCGCTTCCTGCAGGGCGACCTGGACCTCTGCAATCGGCGGGACCGGAATCGATGGCGGCAACACGTCGTCGAGCACGTGGTCGTCGCGCAGGTAGGCATGGGCGAGCACATAGTCGCCAATGCGCTGCGAATGGCGCAGGCCGCCGCAATGGCCGACCATGATCCAGCACTCTGGCCGCATCACGGCGAGGTGGTCGGTGATCGTCTTGGCATTGGACGGGCCGACGCCGATGTTGACGAGCGTGATGCCGGAGCGGTTGGGGCCCATCAGGTGGTAGGCCGGCATCTGATGGCGCCGCCACGGGCCCTCGGCAACAAGCTGCGCGCCCTTCTTGGTCTTCGAGTCGACGATGATGCCCCCCGGCGCCGAGAGCTGCGTGTAGGGGCCAGGCTGTTTCAGGCGGTCGGCCGCCCACTCGACGAAATGGTCGACATAGCGGTGGTAGTTGGTGAACAGGATGTAGCGCTGGAAGTGCTCGAACGGCGTGCCGGTGTAGTGCTTGAGGCGCTGAAGCGAGAAATCCACGCGCGGAGCATCGAACAGCGCCAGCGGCATGACATTGTCGGTGTTCTTCCAGATTTCCCCGTCGACGACTTCATCGCCGATCGCCTTGAGGCCCGGGATCGGGAACCAGCGCGCGAACTCCGCCGGCGGAAGCGCCTCGGCGTCGATGTGGCGAGCGTGCTCCAGCACGTACGGGTAGGGAATCTCGGAGGTCGAGACTTCCACTTCAAGCTTCACAGGATAGTCGGCGACGATGTGGTTGAGCTGCTCGAGAAGATATTCGCGGAAGAAGTGGGGCTGGGTGAGCGTGGTTGCATAGACGCCCTCCTCCGCCAGCTTGGCGAAGGCGCGCGACAGAGGCGGCGGCGGCCCTGACGGGTCGTCATAGTGGAGCAGAAGTCTCGGGTAGCAGAAATCGCCCCGGTCGCGGGCCTTCTTGTCCGGAACCTCGCCCCTGGTGACGAAGGCTTCGAGGGCCAGGCGCAACCGTCCCGCCGCAGCCTCGTAAAGCTCCGTCGCCTTGTCGATCGCCTGTTCCGGCGTGAGGCCCTTCCCCGTCATCTTGGGAGAATGGAGATGCCCGGCCCCGCCGTCAATTCGGCGCGGCGAACGGTCCCAACGACCTGCCGCCTCATCCGCCGAAACGTTCCAGGATCTTGTCGACGACCTTGAGGGCGACCTGGGGCCGGCGGGCGATCAGGAGGCCAAAGCCCGAAACCAGCACGATGGCGGCGATCGGCCGTTCGGTGATGATCTTCTTGGCGGCTTCCATGGGCAGATCGACCAGCGCCATCGCGGCGGCCGAGGCCTGGTCGCCATCATCATCGTCCGTGTTCTTCATCCGCTCGGGCTGGACGCCCACCCACATGGCGATCGCAGCCATGGCAAGGAAGCCTACGGCCGTCACAGCGAGCGCTGCAGGCCAGGGCATCCATTCCGCCAGCGTCGCCGCGCCAGCAGCCGCCAGCGTGAAGACGCCGGCAAGCGCAAGCAGGCTCGCGGCGCCGGCGGCGACAGCGACGCCCTTGGCGCGATGAAGAATGCTCCAGATCACGGACGGTCCCCGTTGGCCTCCTTAAGGACGGCCTAGCGGCGGCTGGTGGTCAGGGCGGCGAGAACGAAACCGGCGGCGAGCGCGATGCCGACCGCGGCGAAGGGATGCTCGCGGACCTTGTCTTCGAGGGCGTCCTTGTATTCGGAAGCCTGGTCGCGGGCGCCTTCGGCCAGCTTGCCAGCGTGGGCCGCGGCACGGCGGGCTTCTTCGGAAGCGACCGCGCCTGTGTCCTTGAGCAGGGCGGCGAGGTCGGCGCGCAACGCCTTCATGTCGTTCTTGAGGGCGTCGAAATCGGTCTTCATGGCGTTGGCGCCAGGGGCGCCGTTGCCGGTAGACGTGGTGGAGGACGACATACGGGGTTCTCCCAGGAGGCCTCGGGGGGCCATGCAAAGCTGCGACGTCACGTTAGACGCCGACGCTTCATATAGCGTTTCCCGGCCCGATTAATATGGCGGGCCGCGTTAATCCCTGAAAACCATGCAGGATCAGCGCCGCGATGCACGCGGCGCGCGAAGTCGTCCCTGCCCTTCGCGTGGATGCGCCGAATAGCCTATTCAGCAGCGACTTTCTTCTGGGACTTGTCGAAATTGGACCAGACGCCGTCGGCCCCGTGCCAGTCCCCACCGGTCGCGCCTTTGGAGTATTCGGTCGCGCGCTGCTCGAAGAAATTGGCGTGCTCGACGCCGTTGAGGATTTCCGACAGCCAAGGGATCGGATGCTCCTTCACGCCGAAGATCGGCTGGAGCTTGAGCTGGCCCATGCGCCAGTCGGCGATGTAGCGGATGTACTTCTTGATGTCCGCCGCCGTCATCCCCTGCACCGGCCCCATCGAGAAGGCCAAGTCGATGAAGTTGTCTTCGAGCGTCACCACCGTCTTGCAACAGTCGGTGATGTCGTCCTTCACCGATTTGGTGAGCGCGCCGGTTTCGGCGGCAAGCGTATGGAAGATGCGGATCATGCCCTCGCAGTGAAGACTCTCGTCGCGCACCGACCATGATACGATCTGGCCCATGCCCTTCATCTTGTTGAAGCGCGGGAAATTCATCAGCATCGCGAATGACGCAAAGAGTTGCAGGCCTTCCGTGAAGCCGCCGAACATCGCAACCGTGCGCAGGATGTCAGCGTCCGAATCGACGCCAAACTTCTGCATGTAGTCGTGCTTGTCCCGCATCTCCTTGAACTGGGTGAAGGCCGAGAACTCTGTGTCGGGCATGCCGATAGTCTCGAGCAGCAGCGCGTAGGCGGCGATGTGGACGGTCTCGATGTTCGAGAACGCCGCCAGCATCATCTTGATTTCGGTCGGTTTGAAGACGCGGCTGTAGCGCTCCATGTAGTTGTCGTTCACCTCGACGTCGGACTGGGTGAAGAAGCGGAATATCTGCGTCAGGAGGTTACGCTCCTGGTCGTCGAGCTTGCTCGCCCAGTCCTTCACATCCTCGCCGAGCGGGACCTCTTCGGGCATCCAGTGGATCTGCTGCTGGCGCTTCCAGAAATCATAGGCCCATGGATAGCGGAATGGCTTGTAGGAATGGGATGACGTCAGCAGGCCAGGACGCGCACCCGGGATGAGCGTTTCAGACTTGCTTGGGTCGGACATCGATTCCTCCAGCCGGATGGTCAAAACAGGTTCCCAGGAAATAGGGGACAGGCACCATATCTGGGGCCCAAACTGTCTCACAAGAACTATATGTTGACGCACGAGGGTTGACGTAGTCTTACGCCGCCGACGCAGGGCGAGTCTCGCACAACGGTCCCGCGAGGCCAGAGCCGGACGCCGCGCGATCCACAACCAAATGGGCGCGCCATCGCCGCAGGGCGAGTCGAACCTGCTGCCGGAAACAGTTCGGGCCGCTGTCGCGGCCCGCCTGCAATCCCAGGTTTTCGGAGAATCCTAGTGGTGGATCGAGTAGGTGAAGGCCGCAAAATGGTCCCGGCGCTTCACATCGTGGTCGCCCGTCAGGTCGTTGAAGGACAACTCGCGCTCGATGACGCCGAGCGACATCTGCGCGCCCTTGCCCGTCGACCAGGCCACGCCGGCCTGGATATCGCCGACCGTCGCCTGGTCGCGAAGGGAAAGCCCGTTCATGGCGCCTTGATCGGCCATGTTCCAGACCAGCGCTTCGTTGTCGGCGCCGACGAAGAAATACCAGGAAGGCATCGAGGCCGAGCGACCGCGGAGGTCGCGATCCACGAGGTCGGGACCGACGCGAACCTCGGCGCCGGTGCGGGCGACGTTGGCGCCGGCCTGGTTGATCTGGATCTGCGCGCGAGGCGTGATGGACATGTCGAGCCCGAGGCCCGTGCGCTCGCTTGCGGCAGAGAAGGAAACCTCGGCGCTCCACAGGCTGCCGCGCATCGCACGCACCGGCTGCGGCGTTGACAGGTCCAGCGCTTCGAAGCGCGCGGCTTCGAACGGCTGGGACATGTTGGTGGGGCTGAAATCGTTGCCGATCTTCATCGGCAGGCGGAACTCCATCTCCGGGGAGGAGTCGAAGATCGCATCAAAATTCGAATTGGGCTTCTGGAACGCCTGGCCGCCTTCAACAGGCTGGACCGGTCCAACATCGAGAAGCAAAGGGTGGTCGGAATCGGGAGGGGTCGCGCAGCTAAGGCACGACATCACCAGAAAACCACCTGCAAGACTGGCAATCATTTTAACTGCTCGTCCCAGACATCGAAGTCCCCAAGCGTGCGCTCAGCCAATTACCAAACCCATAACGGGGCCGGTGAAACTGAGTTCCCGCTCTGTCCCCAAAAGTCGATGACTCACTCGTACGTTAAGCGAAACAAGCCCTTTGGACAACCGGTCCCTTGCGGGTGTCCACAATGCAAAAGGCAGCCCGTTAAGGCTGCCTTTTTTATTGTGCACCGCAACAAATCGTCTGGCGGCTTGCTCCAGGCTGGCCTCGAGGCGGCCATTACTGGCAGGCGAGGCATTCCTCATAGTCGGTCTTCTGCCGGCCCATGTCGACGACCGCTTCCTTGCGCTCCGAATTGGCGAAGCCCGCGCGCTGTATCGATTTGGAACGGCAGTAATAGAGCGACTTGAGACCCTTCTCCCATGCCGTCCAGTGCAGCATGTGCAGGTCCCACTTATCGATGTCTGCCGCCAGGAACAGGTTCAGCGACTGCGACTGGCAGATATAGGGCGTGCGGTCCGCCGCGAGTTCGATGACCCAGCGCTGGTCGATCTCGAAGGCGGTGCGGAACACCAGCTTCTCCTGCTCGGTCAGGAAATCGAGGTGCTGGACCGAACCTTCATGCTCCAGGATCGACGCCCAGGTGCCGGGCGTGTTGTTGTGGGACCTTTCCAGAACCGCTTCGAGGAACGGGTTCTTCACCGAGAATGAGCCCGACAGCGTCTTGTGTGTGTAGATGTTGGCGGGGATCGGTTCGATGCCGGCCGACGTCCCGCCGCAGATGATCGAGATCGACGCCGTCGGCGCAATCGCGAGCTTGTGGGAGAAGCGCGCCATCACTCCGCAATCGGCCGCATCCGGGCAAGGCCCGCGTTCCTTCGCGAGCTTGACCGAGGCTGCATCGGCGCCGCGGCGAAGATGCTTGAACATGACGTTATTCCAGGCCTTCGCCGTGGCCGATTCCATCGCCACACCCTGCGATTGCAGGAAGGAGTGGAAACCCATCAGGCCAAGGCCGACCGACCTTTCTCTTTGAGCGGAATAAACGGCGCGGTGCATCTCCGGCGGCGCCCGCTTGATGAAGTCTTCGAGCACATTGTCGAGGAAGCGGAAGACGTCCTCGAGGAATTTCTCCTCGCCCTTCCATTCCAGGAATTTCTCGGCGTTGACCGAGGAGAGGCAGCACACGGCTGTGCGGTCCTGGCCGAGATGGTCAAGGCCGGTGTGGAGCATGATTTCCGAGCACAGGTTCGACTGGCGCACCTTGAAGCCCAGTTGCCGTTGATGAGCCGGCATGGCGTTGTTCACGGTGTCGGAGAAAATCAGGTAGGGCTCGCCCGTGGCCATCCGGAGCTCCAGGATTTTCTGCCAGAGCTTGCGGGCGTTGATCTCCTTGACCGCCACGCCGGACTTCGGAGACTTCAGCGAGAAGTTCGCGTCCTGGCGGACGGCTTCCATGAACTCGTCGGTGATGTTGATGCCGTGGTGGAGGTTCAGCGACTTGCGGTTGAAGTCGCCGGCGGGCTTCCGGATCTCCAGGAACTCCTCGATTTCCGGGTGATGAATGTCGAGATAGCAGGCGGCCGAGCCGCGGCGCAGCGAGCCCTGGCTGATCGCAAGCGTGAGCGAGTCCATCACACGGATGAAGGGGATGATGCCCGAAGTCTGCCCGTTCTGGCCGACCTTCTCGCCGATCGAGCGGACCGAACCCCAATAGGTGCCGATGCCCCCGCCATTGGAGGCGAGCCAGACATTCTCGTTCCAGGTCTCGACGATGCCGTCGAGAGAATCGGAGACGCCGTTGAGGAAGCAGGAGATCGGCAGCCCGCGGTCGGCGCCGCCATTCGACAGCACCGGCGTCGCCGGCATGAACCACAACTTTGAAATGTAGTCATAAATCCGTTGTGCGTGCTCGTTATCGTCCGAATAGGCCAGAGCGACCCGGGCGAACATGTCCTGGTAGGTCTCGCCGGGAAGGACGTAGCGGTCGTCCAGCGTCTTCTTCCCGAAGTCCGTGAGCAGCGCATCGCGGGAGGGGTCGATCTTCACCCCTTCCACCACCCTGAGGTTGCCGTGAGCCTTGGGCTTGCCACGGCGGGCGATGGTTTTTTCCTCGGAGGCGATGGTGGTCACGGCTTCAGCGGTCATCGAGCAATCCCGTTGCGGGCCAATAGGTTAACGCATCTCGCGGCTGGGAGAACCCAACTTATATGGTGTCAGCGCCAGCCCCGACGCTACATATAGTGTCGTCATAGTCCTAATGGACCGTCAACGGGGCCGGACCGGGATTCTTTTCCGTTATCCACCGGAGAGAAATCTGGCCGTTTAGACCTCGTTAACGATTGAGGCTGCATACGCCCGTCTCCAGTCGACTCGGGACGCCGCTGACGCCTTCTGGAGCGGGCATCCCCTGCTCCACGGCCGGCGCGCCCGGTCGATCTGGCAACCTGCGCCCCTCGCCTGTCAAACGCCAAAAGCCCCCTGCCTCACGAAGCTCGCAGAGCGCTGGAAATCGCGGACGCCAGGGCCTCACACCCGGTCCACCCGTGCTGAATAACATCCATGCATCGCATTGTGCACGTGCAGGTAAGCCACGTCCGGATTGCGCAACAGCCGCTCAATCACTGCCTTCACCTCCACGCCGACGCCCAACCCAGCCTCCAGCAGCATTCCCGCGCGCACTGAAGGCCCGCACCGCCAGCGGCCGACCGTAAAACACGTGCGGCAGCTCGCCCGGCGCCAGCCTCGCTTCCTCCGCTCCCTCGATCACGAAGATCGCATAGCGCGAGCGATATGGCGTATCCGCGCTGTGGTGCTCAAAGTTCAGCAACAGCGCCCGCTCTCCCGGCCGCGCATCCCGCAGGCTGACGCGGCACGGAAACCTGTCGCCTTCCGCCGTGCGGAGCGCGACCACGCCCCGAGCATCCAACTCCTCGTCCGACAATTCAAACAGGTGGGAAAACATTTCCGACGGAAGCGGGCTGACCTGGAACATGGAGCATCTCCTCGATTGCTGCACCTCTGTTCCACGCCCCCCACACCCCCGCCGACGAAAAACAAACGCGGCAGTCACCTGATCGATACTCCCGGCAATCCGGCAGGCTCCCCTCACACATAGGGCGCGGCCCAATGAAGGTCCGAACCCTGACCTGCGTTGCGACCCTGGCCCTCGCTGCGGCAGCGACGGACCTCGCCGGCGGAATCTCCACCAACACCACCAACACCAACACCAGCACCAACACCACCAACACCAACACCAGCACCAACACCACCAAGCAGCACCAGCACCAGCAACACCGCCGACCCGGTGAGCCGCATCGTGTCGGAACTCTACTCCTCGCCCTCCTCCCGCCAGGCCGAAAGGCATCCGCGCCCGATCACGCGGATGATCCACACGATGCCTGCGGGGAGCGGCAGGACAAATATAAGGCCGCGGGAGACCCCTGGGGGCAAAATAAATCCTCCCCAACAGCGCCGGCATGAAGGTCGTGCAGCAATTGCAGGGAGTCCCGCCGCGCAGAGGCTGCCAGACTCGGGGGTAATCCCGCGGGAGTGCGCGCGATTCCGGCCGCTGGGCGAGCAAGCTTTCGTGAGCTGAACGGCGCCTATTTCGGCGGGACGGCGCCGGCCAGCGGCCAGTCGGTGTCGCTGACGCGATTGAGGGTCATCTCGAATATCTTCACGGGCTCGCCGCCGGATTTCGAGACGCGCGTGCCGACCTCGTGCCAGACGCCATCCTTCAGGGTGATATCGTAATGGATGGTCATCTGCGGGCCGGCCGGGGTCTCCCAGGCAAAACCAGTGGGCGTGATCCTCCACGGGAAAGTGCCGGACTGGCCAGCGGAATAGCTGCGGAACTCGTAGGCCTTCGTATCCACATTGTAGGAGAGCACGCCGAAGGCGTTGAAACTGAGCGCGCCATTGGCTTCGTATCCCCTGCCCTCGATCACCCGCACGCCGCCGTCGAGCAGCGGGCCCATGCGCTCGGTCTGCGTGATCTCGTGCCAGCCGCCATCATTGCGCAGCGCTTTCGCGGGGCCGCGCCACACGCCGCTGACGTCGGAGAGCTTGGCCATCGCCGCAGTCTGCGCGGCGAGGCGCGCGGCGGGATCATAGCCCTGCTGGGCGAAGGCCGGCGCGATCGCGGCCGGGGCGGCGGCAAGAACAAGCGCGGCAAGGACAACAGCACGCATCGGGCTCTCCTGTGATTGATGAAAAGTACTTTCCACTGGAAAGTCCGCCTGTCAAGTGCGGCGCAGGGCAGTGGCCGAAGCGTCACGACAGGTGCGGCGTGCTGCAGGTCAGGTCCAGGCGCCAGCGCGTCCCTGCTCACGGGAGACTCGCTTCTGCATCGGCGCGCACGCTAGTGTCGGCGCCGGTCAGGAGGACGGATCATGTCGCACAGGTTGAAGATCGCCGCGCTGTCGGCGGCGTTGGTCGCGCTCGCAGGGTATGCGGGGCTGTCGGCGATCAGCGCCAGCGCGCAGCAGCCTGCAGCGGCGGCGCCCGACATCGCGATCCAGGCGGGGCGGCTGCTGGCGGATCCGGCGAGCGGGCGCGTGACAACGGAGCAGACCATTCTTGTTCGCGCCGGACGGATCGTCAGCGTCACGGCGGGATATTCAAGCCCGCGCGGCGCGACGGTGGTGAACCTGCGCGATGCGTTCGTGCTGCCGGGGCTGATCGACAGCCATGTCCACCTGACCAGCGAACAGGGTCCGGAAGCGCGGCTGGACGAGTTTCTCAAGACCAGCGCCGACCAGGCGATCGACGGCGCCGGTTTCGCGATGAAGACGCTGCAGGCGGGCTTCACCACGGTGGCCGATCTCGGCGGGGACGCGGAAGCGGTGCTTGCCCTGCGCAACGGCGCTGCGCGCGGGATCATTCCGGGGCCGCGCATCATCGCGTCGGCCGGGGCGATCAGCGTGCACGGCGGACATGGCGACGCCAACGGCATGCCGCGCAACCAGGCGCTGATGCTGCGCGGGCCAGGCGTGTGTTCAGGCGCGGACGATTGCAGCCGCGCCGTGCGCGAGCGCGTGCGCGACGGCGCCGACATCATCAAGATCACCGCGACGGGCGGCGTGCTGTCGCAGACGGCGGCGGGGCTGGGCCAGCAGTTCACCGACGAGGAGCTGCGCGCGATCGTGCAGGCGGCGCATGCGATGGGGCGGAAGGTGACGGCGCACGCGCATGGCGTCGACGGCATCAACTCGTTCCTGAAGGCGGGCGGCGATTCGATCGAGCACGGCTCCTACGCCAACGCGGAGTCGGCGCAGATCTTCAAGCAGACCGGCGCGTGGCTGGTCCCGACGCTGCTCGCGGGCGACTTCGTTGTGCGCGAGAGCAACAAGCCGAACAGCTTCCTCTCGCCTGCCCAGCAGAAGAAGGCGCGCGAGGCCGGGCCGCTGATGCTCGACATGGCGAAGCGGATGCACGAGGCAGGCGTCAAGGTGGCGTTCGGTACGGATACCGGCGTGTCCGCGCACGGCGACAATGCGCAGGAGTTTGCGCTGATGGTGAAGGCAGGCTTCACGCCGCTGGAGGCGATCAAGGCGGCGACCGTGGGCGCGGCGGAGCATTTCGACCTGTCGGCCGAGATCGGCTCGATCACCGCCAACAAGGCGGCGGACATCATCGCGGTGCGCGGCGATCCGCTGGCGAATGTGCGCGAGCTTGAATCCGTCGACTTCGTCATGAAGGGCGGCAGGGTCTACAAGCAGTAGCGCCTGGTTCGGGGGGAGCGCGCCCGAGTCCGGCCACGTCGTGGCGCGGATGGGTTTGATCGTGAGGTCGGGATCGGTTTCGGGATCGCCCGGGTCGCGATCCTGATTTTCACGGCGCCCGCACCCCCAAGCATCAACTAATCTTTTGGGTGTTGACCTCTTGAAGCGCTTCCGCGTATTGAATATCGATATGGAAAAGGGGCCGCAAGGATGGCCTCTGGCGGAGAGTTCATGCCCAGCTTGCAGTCTTTGGTGTTCGTTCCGGTCCTCGCAGCGGCCTTTGCTTCGCCGGTCCTTGCTCAGGAATCGCCTTCGGTGGCCGAAAGTGTTGCGGACCGCCAGGGGGTGATCGCCTATACGCCAGCCGATTTCGCGGACGCCCGCCCCAATACGGCGCTGGACATGATCAACCGCCTGCCCGGCTTCACGCTGGAGGGCGGCGACCAGGTGCGCGGCTTTGCCGGCGCCGCGGGCAATGTGCTGATCGACGGCCAGCGCCCCACCGTGAAGACCGACAGCGTTTCCGACCTGCTCGGCCGCATCACCATCGGCCAGGTCGAGCGCATCGACCTGATCCGCGGCGGCGCGCCGGGCATCGACATGCAGGGCCGCACCGTCGTCGCCAACGTGATCCGCAAACGCATCGACACCTTCCAGCAGGTGTTCGAGGCCCGCTCCTTCCTGTTCTTCGACACCGGCCACGCCATTCCCGGCTGGAACTACCAGGCGACGCGGCGCGCCGGCGAGCACCAGTTCGACTTTTCCCTGAGCCGGGGGACATCCTATGACGACAGCGTCGGCCGCGGCTGGCGCACGACGGACTACATCTCGACCGCCGACCCGACCCTGCTCGAGACTTCCGAGACCGAAGCCGACGGCATGGTCCACAGCGCCCGCGCCAACTACAAGGGCCCGCTGTTCGGCGGCACGTTCAGCGCCAATGGCCTTGTCAGCACGGACGAGTTCAAGGACGAGGGGCGTTTCTACAGCGCGACGACCGACGAGCGCTTCATCTCCCGCTCCGCCAACGACCGCGGCGAGATCGGCCTCAACTACACCCGCAATCTCACTTCCAGCCTTGAACTGGAATCTCTGTTCCTCTCCAAGATCGCCTTCGGCGGGGCGGATTCCAGCGGCGACACAGGCGGCTCGCTCGGCCTGGTCGAGATCGAGGCCGAAGCCGGCGAGACGATCGGGCGCGGCGTCCTGCGCTACAGGCATTCGCCGAAGCTGCAGTTCGAAGGCGGCGGCGAGGCGGCCTACAACTACCGCGACCAGTCGGTCGCGCTCACCGTGAACGGAACGCCGGTCCCGCTGCCGTCCTCCGACGTGCATATCGAGGAATTGCGCTATGAGGGCTTCGTGCAGGGCACATGGCGGCCCACGACGCAGCTATCCTTCGAAGCAGGCGTGCGTATCGAGCAATCGGAGATCACCCAGTCCGGCGACAACGCCAAGGAGCGGTCCTTCAACTATCCCAAGCCGCGCTTCGTCGCGACCTGGTCGCCCACCCAGGAAGACCAGCTCCGCTTCCGCGTTGAGCGCGAGGTCGGCCAGCTCAATTTCCAGGACTTCGCCTCGGAGGTGGATCTCAACAGCGGCGTCAACAGCACCGGCAATGCCGATCTCCGGCCGGACAAGACCTGGGCCTACGAGGTCGCCTACGAGAAGCGCTTCTGGGGCAATGGCGCGGCCGTGCTCACCCTGCGCCACGAGGAGATCACGGACGTGGTCGACATCCTGCCCTTCTTTGTCACTGTCCCCGGCCAGCCCGCCCCGGTCCTCGTCAGCGGCCCGGGCAATATCGGTTCGGGCGCGAACGACGTCGTGCAGGCGAGCCTGACCCTGCCCATCGAGCGGCTCGGCGTGAAGGGCGGCGAGTTCAAGCTCGACGCCAGGCTGCAGGAAAGCGAGGTCACCGACCCCACCACGCTGGAGACGCGCAGCATCTCGGGGCAGCGCCCGGACGATGTGAAACTGTCCTACCGCCAGGACCTTCCGGCGCAGAACCTCACCGTCGGCGTCAACTGGTATGCCGGCTGGACCGAGCGCCGCTATCGTCCGACCGAGGTGCAGGTGATGGACCTGCGGACCTTCTGGGGCTCGTTCATCGAGTGGAAGCCCAATCCGAGTTTCACCCTGCGCGCCGAGCTCAACAATCTCGACCCCTACAAGTTCACCATCGAGCGGCTGGTCTATGACGATCAGGGGCGCGGCCTCGGCGACCTCCTCCGCATCGAGAACGAACGGCGCAGGTCGCAGGTGATCGGCATGCTGCGCGCACGCTGGTCGTTCGGCTGAGCGCCGGCGTCACGCCTGGCTGAAGGCCGTCATCGTGATCGCCGCAATCTCGCGGGCCGCGGCCTCTTGCGCCGCATCGTCGAGGGAAGCGAGCGCGATGGTTGCAAGCTTGGCCCTCTGGTCGTTCCGGCTGGAGCGCGCGTAGGACGGGTCGTAATGACGCTCCACCACTTCGCGGACGAGGTCGCGGAATTCTCCTGCGTCGGCCATGAGCCGCCAGCTCGCGAGCCGCTTGCGCCCGGGATAGACTTCGAGACGCGACAGGGCCGCCTCCAGCAATGACCTGTCAGCGACGATCTCCGGGTAGGAGCCGAGCAGATATCCGGCGCGCACATCGAGCGGCGCGGTGAGTTCGATGCGCGGCGCGCTACGCATCGCCTGCCAGAAGGCCGGCGGCAGGGTGCGGCTGCCGATCTTGCTCGACTCCGCCTCAACCAGCACTGGCCGGCCGGGGTCGAGCCCGTCCAGCGCGGCAAGGAGGCTGGATTCGAACCATTTCTGCGAGGGTTGCGATATGCCTGACAGCGCGCCGAAGAGCGATCCGCGGTGCAGCGCCAGCGCTTCGAGGTCGATGACCTGCGCCCCGAACGCCGCTGCGCGGTTCAGGATCGCGGTCTTGCCGCAACCGGTGCCGCCATCGAGCAGGACAAGGCGTCGCCCAAGGTCGCCCTCGTAGAGTCGCTTCTGCACTGCCCGGCGGTAGGTCTTGTAGCCGCCCTGCAGCACGATGGTGCGCCAGCCAACCTGCGCCAGGATCGTCGCCATCGAGTTGGATCTCTGTCCGCCACGCCAGCAATAGACCAGCGGCCTGAAGGTCGAGGGCTTGTCGGCGAGAGCCGTTTCGAGGTGGCGCGCCACGTTTCGCGCGACCATGGCGGCGCCGACGCGCCGCGCCAGGAAACGCGACTCCTGCACATACATCGTGCCGACCGTGACGCGCTCCTGATTGTCGAGGACAGGAAGGTTCACGGCGCCGGGAATATGGTCCTCGGCGAACTCGCCGGGCTGCGGACATCGATGATCATGTCGAACTGCGACAACGACCCGGGATCGACTGAATCGGTGGCTGCGGGATTTGTCATCGCGTGTTCAGGGTCTCGGTTCGAAGTCTCGGTTCGGGCGCCTGGCCGGCCATATTGTGTTGCTGAGGCCGGCGCACTGTCGGGCCCACGCATGTCCTGCTATCAAACCGGTCCGGTCTAGCAAGCAGAAGGCGCCCGCAATGCCAGAAGACATCCGCCTGACGTCGCTGGCGCATGGCGGCGGCTGCGGATGCAAGCTGGCGCCGTCGGTCCTGCGCGACATTCTCGCGACCATGCCGGCCTCGGCGCCGTTTGCGAACCTGATGGTTGGAACGGAGACATCCGACGACGCGGCGGTCTGGCGTCTCAACGACGAACAGGCGCTGGTCGCCACCACGGACTTCTTCATGCCCGTGGTCGATGACCCTTTCGAGTTCGGGCGGATCGCCGCGACCAACGCGCTGTCGGACATCTATGCGATGGGGGCGACGCCCATTCTCGCGCTCGCCATTGTCGGCATGCCGGTGGGCGTCATGCCCGTCGAGATGATCCGCCAGATCCTGGTTGGCGGCGCGTCGGTGTGCGCGAAAGCCGGAGTGCCGGTCGCGGGCGGCCACTCGATCGACAGCAAGGAGCCGATCTACGGGCTTGTCGCCCTGGGCCTGGTTCATCCCGGGAAGCTGCTGACCAATCGCACCGGACGGGCTGGGAGACCTGCTCGTCCTCACGAAACCGCTCGGCGTTGGCGTCTACAGCGCGGCGCTGAAGCAGAACCGGCTCGATCACGCAGGATACGCGGCGCTCATCGCATCGACGACCCGGCTCAACACGCTGGGGATCGGGCTGGGCGACGTCGCGGGGGTTCATGCGCTGACCGATGTCACGGGGTTCGGACTTCTTGGCCATGCGCTGGAAATGGCGCGCGGCGCGGGCCTTGCCGCCGAAATCGACGCGGGCGCCCTGCCCCTGCTCCCCGGCGTCGAGGCGCTGGCCCGGGAGGGCGTGCGAACCGGAGCGGCGACGCGGAACTGGGAGAGCTATGGCGAGGCCGTGGCGATCCCGGCCGGGTTTGAAGGCTGGCAGCGCGACGTGCTGTGCGATCCGCAGACGAGCGGCGGGCTGCTGATCGCGGTCGATCCGGCAGCGGCGCTCTCGGTGCTCGCGATGGCGAGACAGGCGGGCTTTGAGGACTCGGCCGTGGTGGGGCGGCTGGTTGCGGGCAGCCCCCGCATCATCGTCAGGTCGGCGCCGTCCTGAACGGCGCGCGGTCAGAGATTCAGCAGGGTCGGGTCGCCGCCCTGGGCGGCGATGTTGACGGTGACGGCGCGCTCGGACGCAAAGCGCGTGACGTAGTGCGGGCCGCCGGCTTTCGGACCGGTGCCGGAGAGGCCCATGCCGCCAAAGGGCTGCACGCCAACGACGGCGCCGATGATCGAGCGGTTCACATAGACATTGCCGGCGCGGACATTGGCTTTGACCTTCTCGGCAAAGCCTTCGAGGCGCGAGTGGACGCCGAGGGTTAAGCCATAGCCCTTGGCGCTGAGTTCCGCTCCGACCTTCTCGATGTCGTCGGGATCGTAGCGGATGACATGGAGGATGGGGCCGAAGACTTCCCTGTCGATCAGCGTCAACGAGGGAAGCTCGACGATGGCGGGGGCGAAGAACGTGCCCTTCTGCGCGAGGCCGCCGATCTCTGCCTGGTAGATCGACGTCGCCTCAGTCTTCATGCGGGCCATGTGCTTCGCGAGCAGGTCACGCGCTTCGGCGTCGATGATCGGGCCGACATCGGTTGCGGGATCGGCGGGATCACCGAGGACAAGGACATCGAGGGCGCCTTTCAGCATCTCGATGATGTCCTCGGCGGTCTCGTGCGGCAGGAAGAGGATGCGCAAGGCCGAGCATCTCTGGCCGGCGGAGCGGAAGGCGGACATCACCACGTCGTCGACGACCTGCTCTTTCAGCGCGGTCGTGTCGCAGAACATCGCATTGAGCCCGCCGGTCTCGGCGATCAGCGGCGAGATAGGCCCGTCCTTTGCTGCAAGCGTGCGGTTGATGATGCGGGCGACTTCGGTCGAACCCGTAAAAACGACCCCTCCGCAGCGCGGATCGGCGGTGAGCCTGGCCCCCACCTTGCCGTCGCCGGTGAGGAGGTGGAGCGCTTCCGTGGGCAGGCCCGCGGCGTGGAACAGCTTCACGGCTTCGAAGGCGATCAGCGGCGTCTGTTCGGCGGGCTTGGCGAGCACGGTGTTGCCGGCGGCAAGCGCTGCCGCGACCTGGCCGGTGAAAATGGCGAGGGGGAAGTTCCATGGGGATATGGCGACAAAGACGCCGCGGCCCATCAGCTCGAGCGCGTTGGTCTCGCCGGCGGGGCCAGGCAGCGGTTGGGGGCCAGCGAATTTCGTCTCGGCTTCGGCAGCGTAGTAGCGGCAGAAATCGATCGCTTCGCGCACCTCGGCGATGCAGTCGTCCAGCGTCTTGCCGCCTTCGCGGGAAAGGATGGCCATCAGCCGGTCCGAGTCCTGCTCCAGTGCGTCGGCCATGGCGTTGAGGAGGTCGGCGCGGCCGGCGCCGCCGACGGCGTTCCAGGCGGGCTGGAAGGCGGAGGCTGAGGCGTAGGCCGCTTCGATGTCGGCATTGGTCGCGGGCGCCACCCGGCCGACGACGCGGGCGCTGTCGGCCGGAGCGCGGACATAGCCGGCCTCGCCCCGGATCATCTCGCCGGTGATGATGGGGCCCGCCTCGATCGGCCCGGCGGCGTCGAGCTGCGCGATGGTCTGCGCGAGGTGCGTGCGGTTGTGGTGTTGGGAGAGGTCGAGGCCACGGGAGTTGAGGCGCGTGAGGCCGTAGAGGTGGGGCGGTGCGGGGATGCGCGGGTGGCGATGCGGCGCGGCGGTGACGAGGGTGTAGGGGTCGGTGGCGATGCGTTCGGCGGGCACGTCCTCGTCGAGGAAGGAGTGCACGAAGGAGGTGTTGGCGCCGTTCTCGAGCAGGCGGCGCACGAGGTAGGGCAGCAGGTCCTGGTGCGCGCCGACGGGGGCGTAGACGCGCACGCTGCGTTCGCGCTGCGCGGCGTGGTAGAGCGCGCCCCCCATGCCGTGCAGGCGCTGGAACTCGTAGTCGGTGCGCCTGGCGCGGCGGGCCATGAGCTCGACGGCGGCGAGCGAGTGGGCGTTGTGCGTGGCGAACTGCGGGTAGATGGACGGCCCCTCGCCGAACAGCGCGTTGGCGCAGGCGAGGTAGGAGACGTCGGTCGCGGCCTTGGTGGTGTAGACGGGGTAGTCGGACTGCCCTTCGACCTGGGCGCGCTTCACTTCCGAATCCCAGTAGGCGCCTTTGACGAGCCGGACCATCAGGCGGCGGCTGGCTGTCCGCGAGAGCTGGCCGAGCCAGCCGATCACATCCTCCGCGCGCTTCTGGTAGGCCTGCACGGCGAGGCCGAGGCCGGTCCAGCCGGCGAGATCCTTCTCCTTCGCAAGGCGTTCGAGCAGTTCGAGGGAGAGGACGAGGCGGTCGGCTTCCTCGGCGTCGAGGGTGAAATTGATGTTGGCTTTCGCCGCCCGTTTCGCGAGTTCGAGGACCTGCGGATAAAGTTCGGCATGGATGCGCGCCGACTGCACGGCGCGATAGGCCGGATGGAGCGCTGAGAGCTTGACGGAGATGCCGTCGGCGGTTTCGGGGGATGGGCCGGTCTTGGCCGCGCCGACTTCGCCGATCGCGTTGGCGTAGCTGTCGAAATAGCGCTTCGCGTCCGCCATGGTGCGCGCGCCTTCGCCAAGCATGTCGTAGGAGTGCGAGGCGGCCTCGCCTTTCTTCACACCGCGCTCGCCGCGCTTGATCGCTTCCTTGATGGTGCGGCCCATGACGAATTGCTGGCCCATGATGCGCATGGCCTGCATCATCGCGGCGCGGATCACCGGCTCGCCGGCCTCGCGCACCATGCGCTGGACGAAGCCGGCGGGATCGTGGGCGGCGTCTTCCGGCGGCTGGACGATGCGGCCGGTGAGCATGAGGCCCCAGGTCGAGGCGTTGACGAGGAGCGAGTCCGACTTGCCGCGATGGTCGGCCCAGTCGCCGGAGGTGATCTTCTCTGCGATCAGCGCATCGGCGGTGTCGGCGTCGGGCACGCGCAGCAGCGCTTCGGCGAGGCACATCAGGGCGAGGCCTTCGGGATTCGAAAGGCCGAACTCCTCGAGGAAGGTTTCCATCGCGCCGGAGCGCCGTGTCTCGGATCGGGCCTTGAGCACGATGTCGCGGGCGGCGTTGACCACGGCGCGACGCTCGGCCGCATCGAGTGCCGGCGCGGCAAGGAGTTGGGCGAGGCGCCGGGATTCGTCCTCGAATTTCCTCGCGTCCAGCGCATCCGGGGATCGAGTGGCGGACATATCCTGCCTGGCCATGGACAGAGCCCTCAAGAATGCAGGACCGCGACTCCCGGACCCGCCATAATGTCAACTAACCGTGGACGTAGCGGGTCAACGCCCCTTATCAAAGGGCGCCCGGAGTTTGGGGCCCGGAAATCAAAGGATTTGCGCCGACGCCATGCGCATCATGCTCGTAACCGACGCCTGGGATCCACAGGTCAATGGCGTCGTGCGCACCATGAAGCGCGTGATCACCGAATGCGAGGAGATGGGCCATGAGTGGGACATCGTCTCGCCCAACGGCTTCAAGACCATTCCCCTGCCGACCTATTCGGAAATCCGGCTGGCTTTCGGCGCCAAGGAAGTCATCGAGGAACGCTTTCTCGAGTTCCAGCCTGACGCGATCCACATCGCGACGGAAGGCCCGCTCGGCTGGGCGGCGCGGGCGGTGTGCCTGAAACACAAGTTTCCGTACACGACGAGCTATCACACGCGTTTCCCGGAATACATCGCGGCGCGCTTCTGGTTCCTGCCGACGTGGATGGGTTACATGTACGTCCGCGAGTTCCACAAGTATTCGGGCCGCGTGATGGTGGCGACGCCGTCGATGCGCGACGAGCTCGCCTCGAAGGGATTCAAGAATCTCGCGCCGTGGTCGCGCGGGGTCGACACCGACCTCTTCCACCCGTCCAAGCGCAAGGACGATCGCGGTCCGTTCAAGGGCATGAAGGGGCCGGTCTGGCTCTATGTCGGGCGCGTGGCCGTCGAGAAGAACATCGCGGCGTTCCTCGATACGCCGCTGGACGGCACCAAGGTGATCGTCGGCGACGGGCCGCAGATCGAGGCGCTGAAGGAGAAACACAAGGACGCGCACTTCCTCGGCGTCAAACAGGGCGAGGAACTCGGCGCGTGCTTCGCCAATGCGGATGTCTTCGTCTTCCCGAGCCTCACCGATACGTTCGGGCTGGTCATCCTCGAAGCCATGGCGGCGGGCACGCCGGTGGCCGGCTTCAACGTGCCGGGACCGCGCGACCTGATCCCGGGGTCGAACGCCGGCGCGATCGACGACGATCTCGCGAGGGCGTGCATGGAAGCACTGAAATGCTCGCGCGAGGCGACCCGGGCCTATGCCGAGACATATTCGTGGCGGGCGTGCGCCGAGCAGTTCATCAACAATCTCGAACCCCTGCCCGTCCCGGAACGCCGCAGGTTCTGGAAGCGACTGGCGCGGCTACGGCACGCGATTCGCCTGCGCAGGCGGAAACCGGCGCAGGCGGAAGCTGGAGAAACCCAGGCGTCACCGGCTGAATCCACGGCAAAGGCCGACTGAACCTGCCTGATGTTGCAGCTTCGAAACTGATTGGGCTCGCGCTGCGTTGAAACGCAATGGAGCGCCACGCCCTACCGGTTAACACTCGCTTTACACACGGAGCGCAGCCTTTGCCCGGCATGCAGATTGCTCAGGATCACGGTGTCCCGAGATGGACGGCCGCAAGGCCCGGAAACCGCATGGTCGCGAAAATCGCCATTCTTGCCGCAGCCCTGGTCGCCGTGACCCCGGCGGTCGCAACCCTGATGTGGCCCGCCAACCGCGCGACAGATGAGGTGCAGCGCTCCGTTGCGCTCGACGGTCCGATCATCGGCTTTACGCAATCCCATGACAGCATCCAGGTCCGCCTGGTTCCGACAACAGGCGAGGAGACGCGCGGAAGCGTCATCGTGCGCAAGGCGGGCGGAACAGATGAAATCTCCATTCCGCTCAAGCGCGGCCAGACCTGGGCTACGGCGAAGCTGCCGCAGGCGCTGGCCGATGCCTCTGCGTTGGAAATCAGCGTCCGGTAGCTATTTGGGACGCTCCGTCATCACCTGAAACGACCGGGCGCCTTGCCCCATGGCGGCGCGCTGGGCGGACGGCAGCGGGATCAGGCCCTTGTCGATCAGGTAGCCCTCGTCGCCCCAGGCGCGCTCGTCGGTGAAGGCCTTCACGAAATCGCCCAGGCCCGCGACGACGCCGAGATGGGCCTTCTTGAGATAGAAATAGAGCGAGCGCGAGATCTCGTATTCCTGCGAGGCGATCTCGCGGAAATTGGGAGCGACGCCGGCGATGCGGGCGCCGCGGATGCGGTCCTCGTTCTGGATCAGGAAGGAAAAGCCGAAGACGCCGAGGGCTTCGGGATTCTTGGTGAGGCGCTGGACAATGGCGCCGTCATTCTCGCCGGCATCGACCCAGGCGCCGTCCTCGCGGATGGCGTGGGCGATTTCGGTGAAGAGGGCCGCATCGTCCTCCTTGATCTGCTTGAGCGTCGGGAAGGTCTCGGCGCCGGGATCCATCACCAGTTCGAGGAAGGCGTCGCGCGTGCCGGAGGAAGGCGGCGGGCCAAAGACGACGATCGGCAGGTCCGGAAGGTCGGACGAGATGTCGGTCCAGCGCTTGTAGGGATTCGGCACGAGGCGGCCGTTGACCGGGACTTCGCGGGCGAGCGCCATGAAGATCTGCTCGCGGGTGAGATCGAAGGCCTCGGCGCGCTTTGCGTTGGCGAGCACGATGCCGTCATAGCCGATGACGACCTCGACGATCTCGGTGACGTTGTTGGCGTGGCACAAATCCCACTCCGAACCCTTCATGCGGCGCGACGAGTTGGCGATGTCTGGGAAGTTCTGGCCGACGCCCTGGCAGAACAGCTTGATGCCGGAGCCCGAGCCATTGGCCTCGACGATCGGCGTCGGGAAATTGGAGTTGGCGCCGAATTGTTCGGCCACGGTGGTCGAGAAGGGGAAGACCGTGGACGAGCCGACGATGCGGATTTCGCGGGCGAGCGCCGGTCCTGCGACGGCCAGCGCGACAGCGGCTGCGATGACGATGCCGAACTTCATGAAAGCCACCCTCGCCTGCCGGATTCCGGGCGCGCCAGAAGGCCAGCAAGAGAGCGGTTAGCCGCGATGTGCGACAGTTCCGTGACGATTCCGGGCCGGGGCTGCGGTCGCTACGCCGCCACTGTCTCGCGCGATTCGACATGGGCCGGCGCCAGGGCCGGCGTGCCGCCTGTCGGGAACAGGTCGAGGATAAGCTGGGCCGCCTGTTCCAGCGGAAGTTTCCCGGGGTGAACCGCGCCCCGGGCGTCGTCGCGCTCGACCCAGAAGGCGCCGTTGCGGTTGTGCTGGGAATTGTTCACCTGGCCCACCAGCGCGAACAGCGCCGTGAAGTCCTTGCGCTGGCCAGTGATGGTCGAGTGGATGACGAGGTCGTCCTCGACCCGCGATATGAACTTGTTCCAGAAGAACACCCGGTTGCCCGAGCGCTTCCACCACATGATGCTGTCGCCATTGGCCTGCAGGCCTTCGAGGCCCGCCTCGAACCTGTCGGCATCCCCGGATGTCTCGCAGCTCGCCCAGGCCTGATGGGTCATCACGGGCTGGAACGTCACCTTCTCGGGACCGCCCATGAAGGCGTTGAGCGCGTCGAAATAGTGCGGGCGGTAGACGTATTTTCCGCCGAGATGTTCGTAGCGGAGGTTGGCCTCCTGGCTGAGGCCGGTGGCGAAGACGATGCGGCCGCGCGGGCCGACCAGCTTCGCGGCGCGGCCGATGAGCTTGTCCATGTGGCGGTAGGAGGTTTCGACAGCGTCGCCGAAGGCGGCCATCTCGGCGGCGTCGGGCTTCACCTGGTAGGCGCCTGGATCCATGTGGCGCCAGTAGCGGTGCTGCAGGAAGGCGGTGGAGTTGGCGAAGAAGGTCGCGAAATCCGGGCGGCGGCGCGCGTATTCCCTCTCGAACACGTCCCACATCATGAGGTCGAGCAGGAGCGAGCGGCGCCAGCGCCGGTCGCCGCCATGGACCTTCTCGCCCGCGATCTGGCGGACGGCTTCCATCGCCGTGGCCAGCGACAGGCCGCGAGCCAGCATGAAGCGCACGAACGCGGCCGTCTGCCCTTTGGTGGCGCGCGCGCGGGCGTTGGTGTGCTCGGTGACGTTGAAGGACACAAAGTCATGGAACGGCTTGAACGCCGGGTCGGTGCAGGCGACGCGCGTCGACCACGGATCGGGCACGAGGAAGATCTTGCCGGTGTCCGATATCGTCTGGGGGTTCATCGAGCCGAAGACCAGCGACCGGAAGCCCCGGCCGGCGAGGCTGTCCCACACGCGCGGAAGGTCGACGCGATAGCCTTCGTCCAGCTCTTTCGCCCCGTGAACATCCTGGCGCTGGCCGGTGTGGAGCGTGACCCACTGCACCCAGGGTTCGAGGTCTGCATCGTCTGTCCAGGTGACATGGACGTCGGAGCGGGAATGCAGGGCCTTGAAGTTCGGCAGGTCGCCGCGCGCCATCATCCTGTCGAGGATGGGCGGGCAGAGTTCGTTGAGCTCCATCATCAGCACCGGCCCCACGCCGGCCTGCGATGACGCAACCCCCGATGTCATGAAAGTATTCCCCGCCTTGTTGAGTCGAAATCTCGCGCTGAGCGAGCCTTCGTCGTCTCAGATTGCCGTCATAGTTTGCATCAGTCTGTCACGCGGTCGAACAGTCTCCCCCGCTGCGCGACTTCATGGGGTGGTCCGACAACTTTCATACAAATCCGGCGCCATCGATCAGCGACCCGCGAGGTGCGGATGCACCCTCTCCTTCAGGCCGGCGGAGCCGTCCGGGAGACATGGGCGCCTTCGCCAAGCTGTTGGACAAGTCCGCAAGTTGTCCGACAGTTTCGCGCCCCGCCTGGCGGCCGGGGATGGTGGATCACGGTCTTCGGCTCATCCACGCTGCGGGCCGCGCTTGAGCGCGGGCTTGCCTCTAGTTGGCAGGATTGCCGTTGGCGTCGACGATGTGCAGGTCGCCGATGTTGAGTTCGCGAATGCCCTTCTCGATCCTGGCGCGGTCTCCGACCACGACCCAGATGTGGTTCTGGTCGGGGATCAGCGTCCTGGAGGCGAGGACCATGTCGGAGACGGTAAGCGCCTTGTAGTTGGGGGCGACCTTGTCCCAGTAGTCGTCAGGCAGGTTGTATTCGAGCATCTGGTCAAGCGAGCCGCCGACGGCGTCGGCCGCTTCCCAACGCGTGCCCATGCCAAGAACGGCGGCCGTGGCGGCCGTATCGAGTTCAGCTTGCGTCGGCGGCTTGCGGCCCACCACATCCGCCAGCTCCTTCTTGATCTCCGACAGCGCACCCTTGGTCTGGTCTGTCTGCACCGGGGCGTTGAGGGAGAAGACGCGCTGGCCGAGGCCGGCGGAGACGGAGGTGCGGGCGCCATAGCTCCAGCCCTTGTCCTCGCGCAGGTTCATGTTGATGCGCGAAGTGAAGGCGCCGCCGAAGAGAGAGTTGAAGGCGGCATATTTCTGGTCTTCCTTGTAGTCGCGCTTGCCCTGCGGGGTAGCCACCGAGATCACCGACTGCACCGCGCCGGGACGATCCACGAGATAAACGGCGGGCTTGGCCGGCCGGGCGATAACGGCGACGTCAGCCCGCTTGCCGGGAGCGTTGGCCCAGCCACGCAAGGCGGCTTCGAGCTTGGGCGTGATGGCTTCCAGCGTCGTGTCGCCGACGACCACGATGGTCGCGTTGTTCGGGCCGAACCAGCGCTTGTAGAAATCGACGACGTCCTGCCGCATGATCGAGGCGACCGATTCCGGTGTCGTGGCGCGGCCATAGGGGTGGTTGGGCCCATACATCACACGGTTCATCACCCGCCCGGCGATGGCGTTGGCCTCGAACTGCGACTGGCGGACCTGCTGCAGCTGCTGAGCCTGCAGTCGCTTGAAATCTGACTCGGTGAAGGCGGGGTTGCGCAGCACGTCGGCCCAGATGGTCATCACCTGGTCGAGCGTCGGCGTGAGGGCGGAGAAGGAGACGGAGGCCGTCTCTCCCCCGCTCGCCGTGAACAGCGTGGCGCCGAGACGGTCGATCTGCTCGGCGATTTCAAGGCCCGTGCGCGAGGTCGTGCCCTCGTCCAGGAGGTTGCCGGTGAGGCTGGCGACGCCTTCCTTTGTCGAGGCGAAGTCGGCGGCATAGCCGCTGTCGAGATTGAGGCTGAGCGAAACCTGAGGGGTATCGTGCCGCTCGGCGAGAAGCACCTTGATGCCGTTGGACAGCGTGGTCTTCTTGAACGCCGGGAAGTTGACGGCGGCGACCGCCCCCGGCTTGGGCAGGCCCTTGGCGGTGCGCTCGATCGCCGGACCCGTCGTCGGGTTGCCGAACGGTTTCACGGTGAGGGTGTAGCTGCCGTCCGACAGCCATTTGCGGGCGGCGGCGGCGACGGCTTGCGGCGTTGCTTCCTCGGTGCGCCTGAGAGATTCCTTCCAGCCCCCAGCATTGCCGGTGAAGGTTTCCCACGAGGCCAGGAGCTGCGCCTTGGACGAGGTGCGCTCGGTCTGGGCGACGAGCTGGGCGATCGACTGGACCTGGATCTTCTCGAGCTCGGCGGCGGTGGGGCCGTTCTGGAACAGGCGGGCCATTTCCTCGTCGATCACGGCCTCGATGTGGGCGAGGTCGGCGTCGGGCTTGGCGGTGACGGTGACGGTGAAGCGGCCGGCGATCTCGGCCTGGCCGTTATTGGCGCCGACTGAGGTGGCGACCTGTTCGTCATGGACGAGACGCTTGGTGAGGCGGGCGTTCTTGTCGCCGGCAAGGGCGTAGGCGGCGACGTCCAGCAGCTCGCCCTCCGGATGGTCGAATTCGGGAACGTTCCAGACCTTGTAGATGCGCGGGGCGGCGACGCGGTCGAACATGTCCTCGCGCTGGGCGCCCGTGCGCTTGGCGACCCACGCCTTCGGATGGGAGGGCGGCGGGCCGGAGGGGATTTCGCCAAAGTATTTCTCGACCTTCGCCTTCGCTTCTTCCGGAGAGATGTCGCCAGAAAGGACCATCACGGCGTTGGAGGGGCCATACCAGGTGCGGAACCACTCCTTCACGTCTTCCAGCCTGGCGGCGTTGAGGTCGTCCATCGAGCCGATGACGGTGTGGCCGTAGGGGTGCTCCTCGGCATAGATCGCGGCGGTGATGTGGTTGTTGACGAGGCCGTAGGGCTGGTTCTCGCCCTGGCGCTTCTCGTTCTGGACAACGCCTCTTTGCTCGTCGAGCTTGCCCTGGTCGAGCGCCGGCAGGAGGTAGCCCATGCGGTCGGACTCCAGCCACAGCAGCGAGTTCGAGCGCCTCCTTGGGCACGGACTGGTAGTAGTTGGTGCGGTCGGTGGAGGTGGAGCCGTTCTGGTTGGTGGCGCCGAGCGTCTGCGTCGCCTTGAAGAAGTCGTCGTCCCAGTGCTGCGAGCCATTGTACATGATGTGCTCGAACAGGTGGGCGAAGCCGGAGCGGCCCTTCGGCTCGTTCTTGGACGCCACGTGGTACCAGATGTTGAAGTAGACCGTGGGCGTCTTGCGGTCGGTGTTCACCAGCAGGGTGAGCCCGTTCTTGAGGACGAATTTGCTGTAGGGAATGTCGAGCTTCATCGCCGAGAGCTGCTGCACAAGGGGCGAGCGGGCGACGGGCTGGGGCGCGGGACCCTGCTGCGCCATCGGCGCCGCGTAGGTCGTGTCGGCAGCGCTGGTTGAGCTGCTGGTGGCGCACGAGGCCAGCGCCAGCACTGCGGCGAGCGCACCGCCCACGGCAAATCCGATCCGTCGGTTGGACATGACATCACCCCTGCCTGACATCGCCCCTGCTTGCGGATGCGCGCAGGAGGGCGGGCGGGTCATTCCAGCCCGCGCTCACTGGCGTCAGTCTAGGGGCCGCGTCCGCGGCCCAGCAATCAAAATCGCGGGAATGTGCTGGAAAACGAGCGATTTTTGCTAGGCGGGCGGCCCGTAGATCGGGGCGCCGCTGCGACCGTAGTCGCGCAGGACCGCGGCGGCTTCGGCGCGCATCAGGCCGCGCTCGTAGCGGATGCCGCGGGCGGTCATCTGCGCGCGGAGCGGGTCGCAGCCGGCGCCTTCGTTGAAGCCGATCGCCTCGGCGTCTTCGCGGTGCGCGGCGCAGACGATGCGCTGCACGCCGGACCAGTGCGCGGCGCCGAGGCACATGATGCAGGGCTCGCAGGAGGTGAAGAGCGTTGCGCCGCCGGGGGTGGCGGGAGCGGCGGCGGCGAGAGAGAGCGCCACCACCTCGGCGTGGAGCACCGGGTTGGCGGTGGCGGAGACGAGGTTGACGCCGACCGAGGCGATTCCTCCGCCGGCGTCGAGACGGACGACTGCGCCGAACGGTCCGCCGCCCCGCCGTGCGACATTTTCGCGAGAAAGCGCCACCGCAAGCGCCATGCACGCCTCGTCGGAGAGAGGCGCTGGCGGCAGCGGCCAGGCGACAAGCCAGTCCGGCAGGCGGATCTCGGCGAGGCTCGCCGCCATGATGAATGCTCCTTCAGACTTCGCCCGAGCGCCCGTCTTATCGGCCTTCTCGCGCGCCCGAAAACCGAATCAGCGACGCTTGCGCGCGGAGATTCCCGGTCTCAAGGCGGCTCGCGCGGCGCGCAGCGCGCGCTTCACGTCTCCTTCGAGTCCCAATTTTCTAGGAATAGCGCTCAACCCTCGGAGGGGCCGCAAGATTTTGTTTACATCGACTCACGTATTCCCTATATCCATCGCGCCGGCGGACATCGGCTCGAGGCTCTGCGCCTTGATTCCACGTGGCGTCTGACACCTGTAGTTTTTGGTTCGGATGACGTGTGCGGGTTGAGAGGCAGACTTAACGAGTCAAAGATCCGTACTAACGCCGGATTGGGTTCAACAACTAACAGGGGTGTACGTGAATTGCTCACGTTTCATACGCCCCTGGACCTGGTCCGGGAACGACTCCCAGAAGTGCCGGTTGCATGCGTGCGACCGGACAGGGTTTCGATAGCGGCCACTTGGTTCAGGGATAACTTTCCGGGCGACGTGCTCTACGCTGTGAAGGCGAACCCTTCACCGTGGGCGCTGGATGCGGTCTACGCGACCGGCCTGCGCTGGTTCGACGTCGCATCCGAAGCCGAGATCAAGCTCATCGCCTCGCGTTATCCAGACGCGAAGATGGCCTTCATGCACCCGGTGAAGTCGCGCCTCGCGATCGAGCGCGCGTATTTCGAGCATGGCGTGCGGACCTTCTCGCTCGACTGCGAAGCCGAGCTTGAAAAGATCGTCGCGGCCACGCGCCGCGCCGACGATCTCACGCTCATCGTGCGCCTTGCGGTGTCCAACCAGGACGCGGCCTACGCGCTGTCGAACAAGTTCGGCGTTTCGGAAGAAGCGGCGCCCAGCCTTCTCCAGAAGGCCCGCCGCTATGCCGACAATCTCGGCGTTTCCTTCCACGTCGGTTCGCAATGCATGAGCCCGTCGGCCTATCGCGACGCGATCGACCTCGCCACGCGCGTGATCGTGCAGGCGGGCGTCATCGTCGACGTCGTGGATGTGGGCGGCGGCTTCCCGTCGGCCTATCCGGGCATGACGCCGCCGGACCTCGAACTCTATGTCAAGGTCATCAAGTCGGCCTTCGAAGCGATGCCGGTCGCCATGAACGCCAAGCTGTGGTGCGAGCCCGGCCGCGCGCTGGTGGCGGAAAGCACGTCCATCCTCGCCCGCGTCGAGCTGGTGAAGGACGGCGCGCTGCACATCAACGACGGTTCGTACGGCAACCTGTTCGACGCCGCGCACTGCAAGTGGCCCTTCCCCGTGAAGGCCCACCGTGCGGACGGATCGTTCGAGGGCGGCGAGCAGACGTTCAAGCTCTATGGCCCGACCTGCGATTCGATGGATGCGATGGAAGGGCCGTTCAGCCTGCTCCCCGCCGACATCCGCGAGGGCGACTATATCGAGTTCGGCATGCTCGGCGCCTATGGCGTCGCCATGCAGACGCGGTTCAACGGCTTCGGCGACACGGAAACGATCGCCGTCGAAGATCTGCCGTGGACCTCGATGTACGCCGTGGTCGAGAAGCGTGCGGCCTCCGCCGCCCGCCGTCCCGGCCGCAAGTCGCCCCGGCGGCTGAAGGTCGTGCGGTAGTCACTTCAGTCACGTGAGAGAACGCGGCCCGGGAATGAACCCCCCGGGCCGCGCGATCCGTGCGTTCGGAGATCAGCCCAAACCGCTCATCAACAACCGCTCTTCCCGACGAAAGTCGGGACCCAGGAACCGTGTCGAGCCTTGTCCTGAATTGAAGCTTCAAGTCCGAACAAGCCGCGCCATCAGCCCTGGATCCCGACTTTCGTCGGGATGAGCGGTGGATGGGGCTCAAAGAGGGCTCAAAACTTCTTCAAAACCCTCCGTACGCTGCTATATCCCCCGCCAATCCAAGCTCTACCCAAGGCTGGCCGTCGCCCTCTGACGTCCTCTCCCCTGGAGTTTCCTCCCATGGCCACCAAGCAAGCCGCCAAGCCGGCGTCCGCGAAAGCCGCACCGGTGAAGGCCGTCGCCAAGAAGCGCAACAACTCGAAAGCGCAGCTGCTCGGCAAGACGGTCGAGCATGTCGACATTACCTCGTTCGATGCGCGGCCGATCATCGACTCGATGCGGAAGATGTCGTTCTCGTCCCGGGATACAGCCCGCGCGGCGGACATCCTCGACATGTCGCTGCGCGAGAAGGGCTGCTCGACCTGGCTGATCCTCGCGGGCTCGACCTCGGCGGGCGGCTGCATGCACGTCTACCGCGACATGGTGAAGTTCGGGATGATCGACGCGGTGGTGGCGACCGGCGCCTCGATCGTCGACATGGATTTCTTCGAAGCCCTCGGCTTCAAGCACTATCAGGCGGCCGGCTCGGTCGACGACAATGTGCTGCGCGAGAACTATATCGACCGCATCTACGACACCTATATCGACGAGGAAGAGCTGCAGGCGTGCGATCACACGATCCTGGAGCTTGCCAACTCGCTGGAGCCGCGCGGCTATTCCAGCCGCGAGTTCATCCATGAGATGGGCAAGTGGCTGGCGGCGGGCAACGCCAAGAAGAAGGGCTCGCTGATCCAGACGGCCTATGAGGAAGGCGTGCCGATCTTCTGCCCGGCCTTCGTCGACTCGTCGGCCGGCTTCGGGCTGGTGAAACACCAGAAGGAACGCGCCAAGGCGAAGAAGCCCTACCTGATGATCGATGCGGTCGCGGATTTCCGCGAACTGACCGACATCAAGATCGCGGCGGGAACCACCGGCCTGTTCATGGTTGGCGGCGGCGTGCCGAAGAACTTTGCGCAGGACACTGTGGTGTGCGCCGAGATCCTCGGCGTCGAAGCCGACATGCACAAATACGCCGTGCAGATCACGGTGGCGGATGTGCGTGACGGCGCGTGCTCGTCCTCGACGCTGAAGGAGGCGGCGAGCTGGGGCAAGGTCAACACCACGCACGAGCAGATGGTGTTCGCGGAAGCCACCACCGTCGTGCCGCTGATCGGCTCGGACGCCTATCACCGCGGCGCGTGGAAATCGCGGAAGAAACCGCGGTGGGCGAAACTGTTCGAGTAGAACGGTCTTTTCTTCCCCGACGTGCAACGCACGTCGGGGAAGAAAGCGTGTAAAGACGTCAAGCCTTGCATCGCGGAATCCACCGTGATCCCTTCCGCCCCAAGACACGGAGGATCTCCCCATGATCGGCTACACCACCATCGGCGCCAAGGACATCGGCAAGGCGCTGGCGTTCTACGACACGCTGCTGGCGGAGCTTGGCGGCAAGCGGGTGATGGAGATCACGAACGGTCAGCTCTATGGATTTGCGCAGGGGCCGCTGTTCGGCGTGACCAAGCCGCATGACGGCAAGGCTGCAGCACTGCGGCAACGGCAACATGATCGCGCTGCAGTGCGGATCGAAGGAAAAGGTCGACGCCTTCTACGCCAGGGCGATCTCGCTGGGCGGGACGGATGAGGGCAAGCCAGGCGATCGCGGCGGCGGTTTCTATGGCGCGTATTTCCGCGACCTGGACGGCAACAAGCTGTGCGCGTTCACGATGGGCGGGAAGTAGCGGCGGCTACCGCAGCAGGCCTTCGCTGAGACGCCGTACGGCGGCGGCCTGCGCGTCGGTGGGCGGGCCGCCCAGCTCGGCGGCAGAGAGCGCCATCTCAACCAGCTCCTGGCGCTGCGGCCCTTCGAGCGCGCGCTGCCAGACCGGCAGGAAGCGGCGGACCACCTCGTTGGTGTCGGCGACCTGGCCCGACGCCCAGGCGGCGAAGGCCATCGCGTCTTCGCGGTCCTTCTTGTTCATCTGGCAGGTCGCCTGCAGCATGCCTTCGATCTTGTCCTCGTCGGAGAGGATGACGGGACGCTTCAGCGACATGAGGCTGTAGAGCAGCGTGGCGGCGGCCATGCCGGGACTGTCGACGCCGGCGAGGACGGAGGAGCCGGCGCGGTGCTTGAACCTTGCCCGGCTGATCATGCCGCGCGCCTTGCCGGCGACGTCGAGGGCGCTTTCGGCCGCGCCCTTCATCATCTGGATGCGCCACCACCAGAAGGCGGCGCCGCCAAGGATAGCGAGAACCAGAGCGATGATCGGCATGGCGTCCCCTCGCCGCTGAACGGGGAGAGCCTAGCGCGGGCGGGGTTTCGATCCAAGCGCGGCTTGCCCCGGGGCGGGGGGCGAGGTTCAACATTCAGGCTCAACGGAGAAAAGCGATGCCGCTTCACGCCCAGATCGCCTGCATCGGCGGCAATTGCCTGTTTGCGCTGATCTTCCTGATTGCCGCGGGCCAGGGCTGGAGCGGGCGCGATACCGGCCTGACGGTGTTCATGATCGCGCTTGCCGCCGCCGCGATCTACACGAGCCTGGTGCTGCTGAAGTTCCGCAAATACCTGTCGGCCGAGGACGCGACCGCGCGCGAACTCGCGATGGAGCGGATGCGTGAGGAGATCGATCGGCTCAGGGCCAATAATGGGCCCAGCAGTTCCGGTTGAAAATCCAGGTCCAGAAGCAACGAGCCGCGCTGGCGGCGCGGCTCGCGGCGTACTGGTTGCTGTCGTTGTATCAGCCGCCGGCGAGGGCGCCTTGCTTGCGGGCGAGGCTGTCGAGGGCGCTGCCGCCACCGCCGCCGCTGCTGCCACCGCCGCCGTTGTTGTCGCCGCCGGGGTTGGGACCGTCGTTCCGGCCGCGGCGGCCACGGCGGCGCCTGCGGCCGTTGCGGTCGTTGTTCTCGTTGTTGTTCTGGTTGTTGTTCTGGTTCTGGTTCTCGGCGCTGATCTCGTCTCCAGAGTCGGCCTCATCGCCGTCATAGTCGCCGTCGTCGCCGCCGCCCTGACCGTCATCGACGACCTTCATGGGATCGGCAGGTTCAGCGGCGTCCATCTGGCCGCCATGGCCTGAGAAGCCCGGACCGCCGAGACCCTGGCCGCCATAGCCTTGATTGTTGCCGCCAAAGCCCTGACCGCCGCCCTGAGGCTGGCCTTGCATGCCGTCGCCCTGGCCGCCGCCTTCCTGGCCCATGCCGCCTTCCTGGCCCTGGGCCAGAAGACGCTCGCGCGGCATCGTCGCCGCCATGACGCGATAGTAATGCTCGGCGTGCTGGAGATAGCTTTCATAGCGCACGCGGTCGCCACCGGACTGTGCGTCACGGGCGTACTGCGCGTACTTTTCATAGATCTGGGCTGCGGTACCCCGGATCTTGACGTCCGGACCGCTGCTTTCGAAGGGACGATTGCCCTGGTTGCCGCCGCCACCGCCGCCGCCGCCGGGCTTACGTCCGCGCCCCCGCTGACGCTTCATGAATTCATCCTGATCTTCAGAGTGCGCCCCAATTGGACGGATTTGGGATCTGCCATCGCAGACCCTACCGGTCGCTGGCTGACTTGCCCGGGGTCGCTGTCCCGGAATCGCCTGCGGTCCGTAGAAAGACGCTAGCCGGTTTGAGGCGCCCCGCCAAGCGATTTCATGTGGAAAGTCCAAGGGGATACACACCGGCGCCGCCCCGCTTTGACGCAGTTGCCCCATGCCGGCGGGGCATAAGGCCGGCCTAGCCGGGGCTGCGACCGAATGCAGCGCGAGGGATGCCGGCCAGGTCGGACTGGACCTCGATGGTCCTCAGGCCCGCGCGTTCCATGAGGCGGGCGACCGCATCGGCCTGTCCCTGCCCGAACTCGACGCCGATCCAGCCGCCGGGCTTCAGCCAGGACGGCATGGCGGCGAGGATGGCGCGATAGGCGCCGAGGCCGTCCGCGTCCGCGCCGACAAGGGCAAGATGCGGATCGTAGGCGCGGACATCGGGCTCGACGGATTCGAGCTCGGCCGCGGTGATATAGGGCGGGTTGGAGAGGGCGAGGTCGAACGGGCCGGCGGCGGCGATGGCGGGCGAGTCCCATGATCCTTCGACAAGGCTGGCGCGCGAGACGCCGAGGGCGGCGGCGTTCGTCCTGGCGACCGCGAGGGCGGCTGCAGAGAGATCGAGGCCGATGCCGGCGGCGTCGCTGCGCCCGGCCAGCACCGAGAGGAGGATGCAGCCCGAGCCGGTTCCAAGGTCGAGCACGCGGCCGCCAGGAGGCAACAGCTTCTGGCCCGTCTCGACAAGCAGTTCGGTCTCGGGCCGCGGATCGAGCACGTCGGGCGTGACGATGAAGCGGCGCCCGTAGAACTCGCGCCAGCCGCGGATGCGGGAGACAGGCTCGCGGGCGAGCCGGCGCCGGATGAGCGCTTCGTAGGCGGTGAGGCCGACAGGATCGACCGCGTCGGTCTCGCGAATGATGACCTCGACGGGTTCGATCGACAGGGCGTGAGCGAGCAGCAGGCGGGCGTCGCGTGCGGGGTGGTCGATGCCCGCGGCGGCAAGGCGCTGGACCGCCTCGCGCATGATCTCCCGCCAGGTGCAGTTGAGGGTCATGGCCTCACGACGCGATCAGCGTGGCGAGCCTTGCGCCGGAGCGGAGCGTGTCGATCTCCCAGACGGCTTTCACCACGTCCTTCGCACGGGATGCGCCGAGGCGGGGGGTCATGAGATCGAGGGCCTTGGTTTCGACCTCGGCCTTGCTCATCGGATGCGAAGGGTAGCCCACGACATAGGGGGTGAAGATCTCGTGGCGCCTGCCGCCCTGCTCGATCACGGTGACGCGGGCGGATTCCTTGCGGGCTTCGCCGGGCGGGGATTCCTGCGCGGGGTCGTGGACAATGGCGACACTGTCCATGAGGGCGCGGGCCCTGGTGTCCGTCGCCATGCGGTCGAGCGACTGGGCGGAGACGAAGTCGAGCCTGCCGTCGAGGAGGATGATGGCGGTGAGGTAGCGCAGGTTGAGCGCGGGCATGGCGGCGTCGCGGAAGGCCTGCCAGCGGCCAGGCATGGCGATGGTGACGCTGGCGACGGACTTGCGGTCGATGTCAGGCAGGAGTTTCAGGAGGCCGTCGACGGCAGGCTGGGTGGGGCCGCCGACGGGGTAGCGCTTGAAGCCGGTTTCGGCGAGTTCGGTGCGCGTGCCGAGCTGGTCGATGAGGTAGGCGCGGCTCGAATCGCCGCCGCGGAAAATCTCCGAGCGCATCCAGCCGTCGGGATGGTCAAGGCTGTCGCGCACGCCGCGAAAGCCGGCCTCGACCATCAGCGCCGCCTGCAGGCCGTTGCGCGCGCCCATGCCGGCGAAGACGAAAGCCTTCTCGATGTGCTCGACATCCAGGAGCCATTGCCACGAGCCGGAGGCCTGCTGGGCGCAATAGGTGAGAAGGTCGCCGACGCGATTTTCGGGAAGGCCGATCATCGCGGCGGCGGCGGCGCCAGCGCCGAAGACGGGGCCGACGCCATGGTTGGCGACGCCGGACTTCCGCAGGTTGTCAATGCCGAGCGCCTTGGGGATGCGGCCGGCGAGTTCATAGCCGGTGACGACGGCGCGCAGGATGTCCTCGCCCGATTTCGCACGCAGTTCGGCAAGGGCGATCGCCGTGGCGACGATGGAGGGGCCGGGCTGCACGAAGGCCGAGGGGATGAAGTCGTTGATCTCGGCGGCGTGGCCGGTCATGGCGCTGGCGAAGACGGCGTCGAGCAGGGCGGCTTTCTCGCGGGTGCCGAGGACGGTCGCGGCGTTCTTCCGGGCGCCGCCGGTCTGGGCGAGCGAATAGGCGCGGGCGAGGCGGGCGGGCTCAAGGTCGCGGCAGGCGACGATGGCGGCGAGCGTGTCGAGGATGTGACGGCGGGCAAGCTCGCGGGTGTCTTCCGGGATGACGGCGACGCGGCTGTCGGCGATGAAGCGCGCGAGGGCTTCGGTGACTTTGATGTCGGGCGCGGATGGCTGCTGGGCGAAGGCCGGAAAGGTTGCGGCGGCCGACAGGGCGAGTGCGGTGGCGAGCAGAGTGCGGCGGCTGGGGGAGTGGGTGGGCATGAAAGTCTCGCGATCGAGGCAGCGAAATTTGTGCGGCTTGCACGGCGCCGCAAGCCTCAAGGCAGGGCAAGGGTCGAGGACTGACCTGGGTCCCGACTTCGGCTGCGGTTCGACCGGGACATGCTGCCGACGGGATGAGCGGAGAACTCCGGGCTTGTCGTTCAGAATGAGACAATCGCCGCTGCACAACGCACCTGGGGGCGCGCTCGATGACGGAGCGGAGCCTGCCCCTGCCGGGGCGTTC
This sequence comes from uncultured Alphaproteobacteria bacterium, assembly GCA_963718145.1. GTDB lineage: Bacteria > Pseudomonadota > Alphaproteobacteria > Caulobacterales > Hyphomonadaceae > UBA7672. Next base: position 792,702 of record CAVQYJ010000023.1, read on the forward strand.
GTCGCTCGAATTGATCCCCCGGATCAATTCGTCCGCTGCGCGGACCGCTCCTCACTCCTCAAGCGCGGTGGCTTCCAGGGTTCGGCCGGTGCGTTCCTGTTCGCGGGCGCCGGAGAGGATGTTGAGGAGGCCATAATTGCCTTCGTGGCAGGCGTATTCGTAGACATTGCCGTTGATTCTGCGCCACGCGATCTCGCCTTTCCAGACCTGGGTGTAGACTTCGGGGTCGTTGACCTCGAAGGCGTAGACGACATCAGTGGGGCTGACGCGCGTGAAGCGTTCGGTAAGCACGCCGGTGTCGGAGATGAAGACCTGGCCGGCCTGCTGGCGGTTGAAATTGCGCGACTCGACCACGAGCGTGTCGCCTTCATACCAGCCGACGGAATCGCCCAGCCATTTCTCGAACGACTTCGGGCCGTAGTGAGCGCGGGCCTCGGCGGCGTTCCTGACCAGCGGGATGATGCGGGCGTCGTGGATCATCTCGATGTCGATCATGACGTGGGTGGGCGTCTGCACGAGCTGGTAGTTGTTGTTGTAGAGGCCGTTGAGCATCACCGGGCCGCCGCCATTGCCCATGACGACGCAGCGCTCGCCTGTGCCGCGGGATTCAGGTCCGAGATAGGCGTCGGCCGCGCCGCCGCCATTGGTGGATTTGGGCGCCTCGACAAGGTCGATGAAGGGCTTGGCGGCGGATGCAGGCATGGCTTTCGCCGACCTGGATTTGGAGGACGGCTTGGATGCAGTCTTGACCGGCCTGGCTTTCGGCAGGGCCGAGGCAGGGTCCGGCTTGAAACTGCCATCGCGCGTGGCGTCAGGGCGCCAGGTGGCGAGCTTGCGGCGGCCCGCGTCTGACATCGGCACGCGGCCGCTGGGCGGATCGGTGATCCAGGACGAGCGCAGCTCGCCGCGGATGCTGGCGATCTTCGAGCCGGGATCGACCCAGACGGCGTTGTAGTTGCCGATCTGCGGCAGGGGCTTGCCCTTCTCCGGCGCGCCGGCGGTCTGGTCAGTGGGAAGTTTCTCGATTGCGGTACGGGCGTTATTGAAATCCCGGGTCTCGATCGCTGCGGCTTCAGCGGGCGTGAGGACGAGCCGGTCGACGCCGGCCATGCGCGTGAGCTTGGTGACCGAGGCGTTGGTCCAGACGCCTTCGAGGTCGGGGGCGCCCCAGCTGGTCTTCGGCGCGGAATAGGCAGCCTGCGCGAGGCCTGCCGGACTGGCGGCCAGGAGCAGGATGGCGGCGCAGGATGCGGTGATGATCGATCTCATAGTGTCCTCCTCCCAGAGAGCGCGTGACGCTTAGGCGTTCTGGCGCGCAGCCATGATGATATCGATCGGTCGGTCTGGCCAGCCCGGGCCAGCCTCCGGACGAGGCTTTTTCCTTCGGCTTTCGGCCGGGCGATGGCGGGTCGACCTTCGCCCTTCGGGATGGTTCCGGCGCGGGGCGGCTTCGGGTAGGAGTGGCCCATGAGCGACAGCCAGAGACTTGACGCCCTCGAGACCCGCATCGTCCACCAGGACCAGGTCATCGAGGACTTGAACCGCATCGTGACCGGCCAGTGGAAGGAGATCGACCGGCTGACACGCGAGGTGTCGCGGCTGGCCGAGCGGGTGGAAGCGGCCGAACAGGGCTCGGGCAATGAGCCCGGCGAGGAGCCGCCGCCGCCGCACTATTGAGATTCAGGCAGGCGCGACCTCGTCGCCGGCGCCTGCCCTGCCGCCCTTCGCGATCGAGAAGTAGGTTCCGAGCGTGTCGCGGTCGAAGACCCGCCGGAGCAGCGGAACGGTTTCGAGATCGCGCTCGCCTGTGATCGGGTTGGCGTGGGTGGCGATGCAGCGGACGATGGGCTTGAACATGTCGAGTTCAGCCTCGCCGAGCTTCAGCTTCATGCCGGCCGGCCAGTCGTCTTCGGCCCACGGGGCCATGCCTTCGACATAGACGTTGGCGCGGAAGCGCAGCGGATCGACTTCGGCGCCTGCGGCCTGCGCCAGCGCGCGGACGCTGGCGAGGTTGATCAGCGAGATGAAGCCCTGCGGGTGGTCGGTGAAGCGGTGGTCGGGATGGGACAGGACGCGGAGGGCGCCGGGCGCATCCTCGCCGAGGAAGGCCTGGAGAAAGCGTTGCAGCGCCTCGCGGCCCTCGGGCGTGTCGAGGCGGGTCTGGACGCCGAAGCCGTGGTGGTCGCCGATGTGGAAGGTCTGCGTGGCGTCGTCGAGGCGCGTGCGCAGGCGGGCGAGCTGCGGGAAGCGGGCGAGGACGGTGAATTTCTGCTTCGAGATGTGGCCGGGCTTTTCGGGATCGAAGCCCGACGGGCCGACCTCGACGGCGTATTCGCGGTCGTGCGGGAAGTAGCGCCCGGCCACGAGATGGACCGCCTGGAGGGGTTCAGGCGTCAGGCCCTTGACCGGGTGGCGGAAGAGGGAGGCGATCGTGGGCATCGTCACTCCCCGAGCTCCGCGAGCTTCTCGGCCTGATCGGCGGCGATAAGGCCGTCGAGGAGTTCGTCGACGGCGCCTTCGAGGACTTCGGGAAGGTTGTAGACGGTAAGCCCCTCGACGCGATGGTCGGTGATGCGGCCCTGGGGAAAATTGTAGGTGCGGATGCGCTCGGAGCGGTCGCCGGAGCCGACCTGGGATTTGCGCGCCGCCGAACGCGCGGCGTCCTTCATGTCGCGCTCGCGCTCGTAGAGGCGGATCTTGAGGACTTCCATGGCGCGGGCGCGATTGTAGTGCTGGGATTTCTCGGACGACGTGACGACGATGCCGCTGGGGTGGTGGGTGATGCGCACGGCGCTATCGGTCTTGTTGACGTGCTGGCCTCCAGCTCCCTGGGAGCGATACGTGTCGATGCGGATGTCCTGGTCGCGGACCTCGATGTTGACCTCCTCCGGCACAGGCAACACGGCGACGGTGGCGGCGGAGGTGTGGATACGGCCCGAGCCTTCGGTGGCGGGGACGCGCTGCACGCGGTGGACGCCGCTTTCGAACTTCATCCGGCCGAAGACGCCGCGGCCCTTCAGCTCGGCGACGACTTCCTTGTAGCCGCCCATCTCGCCTTCGGAGGCGGAGATGATCTCGACCTGCCAGCCCCTGTTGGCGGCGTAGCGCTGGTACATGCGCCAGAGGTCGCCGGCGAAAAGGGCCGCTTCGTCGCCGCCGGTGCCGGCGCGAACTTCCATGACGGCGGAGCCGTCATCGTCCTTGTCCTTGGGCAGCAGCATGAGCTGCATCTCGCGCTCCAGCGCGGGCAGCCGGGCCTTGATCTCGCCGCGCTCCTCGATCGCCATGTTGACGAAGTCGCGGTCGGCTTCTTCGTCCTCGATCAGGGCCTCGGCGTCGGCGAGCTGGCCGCGCAGGCTCATGACCTCACGCGCCTTTTCGACCACGGGGCGGAGTTCGGAATGATCGCGGGAGAGCTGGACGATCTCCTTCGAATCGCTGGCCACGCCCATGCGCGCCTCGATCTGGTCGAAGCGGTCGATGATCTGGCGAAGGCGTGATTCTGAAAGCGCGGCCATGGCGCGACCCTATGCGACAGCACCGGCCCGAGGTCCAGCCTGCGCGGATTTCGTTGGGTTCAAGCGCGAAACGTAGCCGCAGGCCGGGCGCGTCCTGCCGCTATCGCGGCAGCGGCGGGCAATCCGCGTCGCGATCCTGAAAGCCCGTGCAGGCGAAGGCGCCAACCTCTCGCAACCAACCTTCGGCGCCGTTTCCGGTCTTGACCTTGACCCAAAGGGCGGCTCCTTCGGCCCTCGGGCCAGGCGGAACGTCAAGGTCGATCACTTCGTCCTGCTCCGGATCGCCGACCGCGTTGGGATCGCACCAGGATCCGATGGCGCCCTTGCTCCAGACATCGTGGCAACCCTCGCCCTGGGATGAGAGAAGGTAGACGACCTCGCCTGTCGCGAAATGCTTGCGGCCCTCGCGCACAACGCCCCGAAGCGGCCGGACGTGATCCTCCGCAGTGACGATCTCGACCCACTCCCCGGCGGCGATCTTGCCTGTGATGACTGCGCCAGCGCCCGCCTTGTCGTAAAGGTCGGCGGGTTCGTAGGCGCGGATCCTGCCGGTCAGGTAGCAGCCTTCGCCGGGGCAGGCGTCCTTCGCGATGTAGAGGCCGTTGACGGTTGGCGGGCCGGGGTCAGCCGCTTGCGAGGCGGCTTCAGGCCCGCCGGAGGCTGGAGGAGCGACGACTGCGTCGGCTGGCGGCGCCGCATCCTGCGGCGAACATGCGCCAAGCAGGACCAGCGTGACGGCCGTCAATGCAACACGGAGCAGCGTCTGATTCTGCACCTGCTTGTTCTCCCGACTACTTCTTTACCGGCTCGCCAAGGGACCAGGTGTGGCCGAAGGGGTCGCGAAGCTGGCCGTAGCGGTCGCCCCAGAACTGGTCGGCGAGCGGCATGATGACAGTGGCGCCCGCATCCACGGCTCGCTTCCACCATTTGTCTACGCCCTCGACTTCGAGGTGCATGGTCACCCCAGCGGGCGACGGCGCATCCTTGCCGCCGTGGAATTCGGGAAAGTCGTCCGACAGGAGGATGGCGGCGCCGTTGACCCGGAAGCGCGCGTGCATGATGCGCTGGCCGTCTTCGCCGTAATTGCGGAACTCCTCCTTCGCGCCGAAGGCGCGGGTGTAGAAATCGATCGCCGCCTTGCCGCCCTTCACGGTGAGATAGGGATAGACTCCGACGGGAATTGCAGATGTCGCCTCGGCCATGGGGCCCTCCATTCTGGATGCTGGCCTACCGTGTACCCGCTTGCGGCGCGTTTCAACCGCTCTGGGCCCTGGAGCGTCAGATTCCAAACCAAGCCAACACGTTCCGCACCGCAATCACCATCAGGACCAGCGACGCTGTCGCGAAGATGTAAAAGCGCAGGGGCACGAAATTGGTGATCGACTGGACGAAGCTATGGACGATGCGCAGGGCGACATAGACCCAGGCGAGGATCACATTGAACGTGTCCATCACGCCCACGAGGTGGGAATAGATGCACAAGGCGTAGAAGACCGTGGGCTGTTCGTGCAGGTGGTTGTAGTTGTCGGCAATCCAAGTGACCTTCGGCGGCAGCTTGAGCTGGTCGAACGTCTCCTTGCCCTTGATCTTCGCGGGGTCGACTCCGGCGGCGCGCATGGCCGGGATGCGCGTTGCGTACATCCAGAACCACATCACGAAGGTCCACACGATGAGCGCCAGCACGGGCGCCATCATGGTGTTGAGCTGTTCCAAAGTCCGTCCTCCCTGCCCCGGCGATGCGGGGTTCCGTCCCGATTCTGTCCGGGCGCACGCTAGCGGGCGCCGGCCCTGGGCGAAAGGCCCGCCGAGGCCGCGACTTCGCGCAGGCAGTGGGTGCAGAGGCAGTCGGTGAATTCCGATTCGCCGGGGTTCGGAAGAGGCAGGCGGAAGGCTTCGTCCGAGCACCAGCAAGGATCGCCTGTCGCGCCGCAGCCAAAGGCGGCGCCGCAGCGCTGGCAGGTCTTTCGGGGCGCGGTCGGATTCATCCGCCCGCCGTCGGCTTGCGAACGCAGAACCTGACACGACGGCTGTCGCCGAGTTCCGGGGGACGATTTGTCGCCCATGTCTTCAAGCGCGCCAGCGCCTGGGGGTGAATCTCGGCGCTGAGTTCGGCGCTATTCGCCAGTATGCCGGCCAGCGCACTTTCCAGAAGCCGGCGCCAGTCGGGCGTCTCCTCATAGGCCTCGACTTCAAAGCCTGCATTCGAGAATCCATTCGGATAATCGTCGTACGCCTTGATGCCGAAATGCGCGCTGTCGGCCCGCAACTCCCAGGTCGTTCCGGCGAATGAAGCGCCGGGCCTGAGGATGCGATGGATTTCGGCGAGCGCCGCAGTCTTGTCTGGCGCGAAGAGCAGGACGTCGAGGCTGGCGGCGCCGTCGAATGCGGCGTCTGACAATCCGGTCGATGCGATGTCGCCTTCCCGGTATTGCGCGCTGGCGGAGTATTGCGGGCCAGCGCTGTGCTCCTGAGCCAGCCGGACAGCCATCGGATTCATGTCGAGGCCAAGAACATGCGCGCCCGTTTCACGCACCAGGTGACGAGCAAGGGCGCCGGACCCACACCCAAGGTCCACGATGCGCCGAGCAGCGCTCAGACGTTGGGAGACGAACTTCACGTCATCGATCGTCGCCATGGTCCAGGGCGGCTCGCCATCCGCCCACAAGCGATCTGCATATGCTTTGGCCCAGACCGCCCGCAATGTCGGGCTTTCGACAGCCGACCGGAAGGACTTGTAGGCTTCAGCGTCCATGCGCGTTCCCCAGGACTGGCGCGCTGTCAGGATCGCACGGTTGGGCTGTCCGTCAATGCCGGCATAGCTTGCGCGGGATGATCAGGGGACGATAGCGTGCGGCAGGGTCGTGCGGCCAGCGGAAGAAAATTCATGAGAGTTGTTGCAGGTCTGGTTCTCACGCTTTGCCTACCCTTGCTGGCCGCCTGCGCAAGCGATGGCGGACCGCCGCAGAGCATGGCCGGCGCGCCGAAGCTGGTGAAGACGCCGGTGGCGGCGCCGACATTCGGCGGGGCGGAGGAAGAGGCGATCCTGAGAGTCGTGGACACCTTCCTGCTGGCGGTGGGCAATGGCGACCGGGAGCTGCAGAAGTCGGTCGAATATCCCGACGGCGCGCTGGCGATCGCGCGGATCACGAAAGACAATCCGGGCCGGGTGCGGCGCATGCCGGCGTCCGAGTTCCAGAAGCCGACGCCGGACCATGATCCGTTCGTGGAGATGTACTGGGCGCCCGAAGTGCAGGTGCGCGGACCGTTCGCGCAGGTGTGGTCGTCCTACGTGCTGCGCAACAATGGCGCGGTCGTGCATTGCGGCATCAACGCCTTCCAGCTGGTGAAGGACAATGGCGCCTGGATGATCAACTCCGCCCTCTCCAGCATGGAGCCGGATGCCTGCGCGCAGATGAAGCCGGAGCAGGCGACGGGCTTGCGGCCGAGGGATGGGTGGAAGGAAACGCCGAACCAGTGAGCTGAGGAATTGGGGAGTGGGGAACAGGGAGTCGTTTCCCGACGCTGCGGCGCGCGAGATCCCCACTTCACTCCCTATTCCCTGTTCGCCATTCCCTACGCCCGGCGCAAAGCGCCTACGTCTCCAGTTCGACATCCCAGTAGAGATAGTCGAGCCAGGTGTCGTGCAGGTGGTTGGGCGGGAAGCGGCGGCCCATTTCCTGGAGCTGGAACGTGGTGGGGCGGTGCGGCCGGTGGTGCGGCTGCATGCCGATCTCCATGGCGAGGCGTCCGCCCTTGCGCAGGTTGCACGGGCTGCAGGCCGCGACGATGTTTTCCCAGCTCGTGCGCCCGCCCTTCGACCGCGGGATGACGTGGTCGAAAGTGAGGTCCTCGCCCGAACCGCAATAGGCGCACTCGAAGCCGTCGCGCAGGAAGACGTTGAACCGCGTGAACGCAGGCGGCCGGTCCTGGCGCACGAACTCGCGCAGGGCGATGACGGACGGAAGCCGCATCGTCAGCGAGGGCGAGTGCACGAAGGTGTCGTACTCGGCGACAACGTCGACGCGTTCGAGGAAGACGGCTTTCACCACCTCCTGCCAGGGCCACAATGACAGCGGATAATACGAGAGCGGCCGGAAATCGGCGTTCAGTACCAGCGCGGGGCAACCATTGGGCGCGTGCGAAATCACTTCCGCCATGCGTCGTCCATGTGTCTATGCCGCAACCCGGGCGCCACCCAGGGGTTCGGCAGGTTCCCCAGCTGCGCCACGTGGCTCCAGCAACCGGGGTGAGCGATTCTCTGCCATAACATCGTGACAGCAGGGCTACATGTCCAGCGGTCTGTGTGCGGGACATTGAAAAGACGCCCGGAAATGAGGCTTTGGCGTCACGCGCCGCCGCGTTGGGCGTCCCGGGCGGCGTTGATGTAGGACCACAGCATGTGGGCGGCGACGCCGCGATAGGGCCGCCAGCGCTCGCCTGTCCTGAGAAACCGCTTCGGCGGATGGCGTTTCCGCTCGCCGGAAATCATCCGGTAGGCCTCGCTGAGACCGATGTCGGCATGGGGGAAGACGTCCCAGCGGCCGAGGGCGAACATCAGGTAGACGTCGGCGGTCCACGGGCCGATGCCCTTGACGGCGGTCAGCTCCTCGCGGGCGGCGTCGTCGGAGGCGCGGGCGACGCGGCGGAGGTTGAGGGAGCCGTCCTCGATCGCGGTGGCGATGGAGCGGATGTGGGAGATCTTGGGGCGGGACATGCCGCAGGCGCGGAGCGCGTCGATGTCGGCGGCGAGGACGGCGGCGGGCGTGATCTTGCCGACGAGCGTCTCCACCCTGCCCCAGATCGTTCCGGCGGCCTTGGTGGAGAGCTGCTGGAAGGCGATGATGCGGGCCAGCCCGGCATAGCCGCCGGCGCGCACCCGCCAGTCCGGCACGCCGACATAGGCGTGGGCGGCGCTGATGATCTCGCATTGACGGGCGAGGTGCTTGACGGCGGCGGTGAGCTGCTTCCGGTCGGTGACGTCGAGGGTGGCGGGAGCGGGTCTGACCATGGCGGAATAGGTGTCACTGCAATGCGACGGACGCAAGATTGGGCAGGCGCGCTGCTGACACGTCCCGGCATCTCTATATGCTGGCGGCTGGAGGGCCCCAGATGAAACAGTCGCCGATCAGGAAGTTGCGCAGGGACAGGTCGCGGCTGGTGCAGGAGCTGGCGCTGGCGCAGGGGACCGGAGACACCGCGGGCGCGGCGGAAGTCGAGACGCGCATCAAGGCGCTCGACAGGGAGATCGCGGCGCAGGAAGCGAAGAAACCGCTCTAGCACCACGCGCACCAGTGATAGGGCGGGCGGAAGAAGGTGATCAGGCGGCCGCAGGTGATGACGCCGAGCCAGCACGACAATGAGATGAAGGCGATCAGACGCGCGCGGGTGACGGGCAAGTCATCCGCGGCGGCGGATTTCAGCGCCGTGGCGGTGGTCGCGTAGAACAGCACCATGTTGGCGAAGGCTGCGCCCATGAGGGCGAGCTTGGTCTGGAAGGCGGGGTTGTAGAGATACTGGCCCGGCGCGGTCATGAAGAACAGGAAACCTGTGACCGCGCACATGATCCAGCCGGCGACGCCGAGGGGCACGAGGCGGTGCAGCGCGGTCATGGGGACGCCGCGGGCGACGCCGAGCAGCCGCAGGTCGAACATGCCGACGCTGGCCATGAGCAGGCAGAGGCCGGTGAAGTGGATGATCTCCGAGATGGGCCAGCCCCATTTCGAGTTCATCAGCGCGAAGATGCCGGTGTCGATGCCGAAGCGTTCGAGGGCGGCGACATCGAAGATGGGGTCGGGCTGCATCTAGGTCACCGTCAGCACGGTGTAGGTGTAGAGCAGCAGCTTTCCGCAGGCGACGCCGAGCCCCCACAGCAGCAGGCCGCCGATGGCGAGGGGCCGTGTCCAGCCGGGAAGCGGTTCGCTGCGGGAGGCGGGCGGGAACAGGCGGCGGGCCGTCCACCACACGGCGACGCCCGCGCCGATCAGGCAAAGGAATTTCAGCGCGAAGACGGGATTGGTCAGCGCCTTGGCGGGATAGCCGATGAGGAGTGCAAGGCCAGAGACGATCGCCATGCCGAGGCCGATCCACATGACGGGGAAGAAGCCGCGGAACTTCTCCAGTGGGGCGGATCTGGCCAGCCCCGCAGTGCGCAGGAGGACACAGGCCCCCGCGCCGACCAGCAAGCCCATGCCGATGGAATGGAAGATGAGGACCACGAAATAGGCGTAGAAATCCTCGCGCATGAAGATGCTGAGCGGCGTCTGCTCGATCCAGGCGAAGACGGGGTCCATGGACGAAGGGTGGCACGGGAAGGAGGAAATGGGGAGCGCGGAACAGTGCGTCTAGCCCTGGAGGCGCCGCAACCGGCTTGCAGCGGACGACAGCAACGCCCTCGAATACAAGCGGTGAAATCCCAGGAGCAGGTGAAAGCCAAATCCCAGCGACACACGCCCGGTCGCTGAAACGCTGCGGGGGACAATCGCCGATCCGAAATAGAGTCGCGCGCCAGCGGGATGATCGACACACATGAGCCAGGACCGCGTCCGGCCGAGAAAGTCGCACAGCAGGATCTGATCACCGGTCCTGCCTTCGACGGTCCATGCGGCGAATTTCGTGCTTTCGCCCTGCGCCAGCAATCGCGCATCCGCATCAGTGGACGGCTTGCGCGCCGTCACCGCCAGTATGATCCGCTCCAGCTTGAACAGGGGCGTGGTGTAGAAGGCCTCGACATACTGGGGCAGCGACACGGCGTGCGCGACTTCGAGGCGATAGCAGTCCATGTAGGCCTTCTTCTCCCGATAGCGAGAAAGAAGGGCCTGGTCGGGCAAGGGCGCGACGTTGATCCGGTTCATGCAGGCGCCCTTGGCCGCCTTGCGCGATGCTTGACGACCTCGCGAGCTTGGCCGTCAGATTTCCCGTGAAACAGCTGACCATCCGCCGCAGCGACAAGCCGTCGATCGCCCTGGCGACAGGCAGGCCCGGTTCGGCGCGCGTTGTTCCCCACTCCCGGCGCGCTTGCGCTGCTTGACGCTGGGGGCCGTGGCCCATACCTAGCGTCCGTTTGTTTGCGCCCTCTCTGATTCAGATTGGCCGAGTCGCGCCGGTTCTCCCTGGAGGCGTCACCCATGACCACCAAGCCAACTGGCGCGATTGCGCTCGAGGACGGGACGATTTTCTGGGGCCAGGGCTGGGGCAAGGCGGGGATCGCGGCGGGCGAGCTGTGCTTCAACACGGCGATGACGGGCTATCAGGAGATCCTGACGGACCCGAGCTATGCCGAACAGATCGTGCTGTTCACCTTCCCGCATATCGGCAATGTCGGCGCCAATCCGGACGACCAGGAGGAAAGCTCGGCGCAAGGCGCAGCAGGCGCGCGTGGCGCGGTGTTCAAGGCGCCGCCGACGCTGCCGGCGAGCTGGCGGTCGGCGGATCACCTTGGCGTGTGGCTGGAGAAACGCGGGATCGTCGGATTGTCGGGCGTCGACACGCGGGCGTTGACGCGGCGCATCCGCGAGCTGGGCATGCCGAAGTCGGCGATCGCGCATGATCCCAACGGCAAGATCGACGGCAAGGCGCTGGTCGCTGCCGCCAAGAGCTGGAAGGGCGTCGAGAACGCGGACCTTGCGATCAACGTGACGTCCGGCCAGCGGTTTGATTCAAGTGACGGGCTGTGGAAGCTCGGCTCGGGATTCCAGAAGCTGGCCGGCGCCAAATATCATGTCGTGCTGATGGATTTCGGGGTGAAGAAGAACATCCTGCGCAATCTCTCCGCCGTGGGCGCGCAGGTGACGGTGGTTCCGGCGAAGACGAAGGCGGAGGATATCCTCGCGCTGAAGCCGGATGGCGTGGTGCTGTCGAACGGTCCCGGCGATCCGGCGGCGACGGCGGTCCATGCCGGGCCGGAGATCAAGAAGCTGATTGCATCGGGCGTGCCGATCCTGGGCATCTGCCTCGGACACCAGATGCTGGCGCTGGCGCTCGGCGCGCGCACCATGAAGATGCCGCAAGGCCATCATGGCGCGAACCACCCGGTGAAGGACTTCACCACCGGCAAGGTCGAGATCGTGTCGATGAACCACGGCTTCACGGTGGACACGGCGACGCTGCCCAAGGGCGTCGAGGAGAGCCACAGATCGCTGTTCGACGGGACCAATTGCGGGCTGAGCGTCGCCGGCAAGCCGATCATCTCGGTGCAGCATCACCCCGAGGCGAGCCCCGGGCCGCAGGATTCGTTCTACCTGTTCGAACGCTTCGCGGGGATGATGAAAGAGCGCAAGCGCGCTTAGGTTTTTCGACGGAGCGCCGCATCCCCGGCGAAGGCCGGGGGTGCGGTGGAGAGGGTTGTTGTCCACTCGAAGACTGGCGAAGCCTAAAGCGCGTTGATGCTTTCCATCAGCGCGGCGACGTGGCGGCGTTCGTCCAGCGTGAGTTCGGGGCGCCAGACGTTGAAGATGAGGATGATGCGGTCCTTGACGCCGGTGTTGCGGGCTTCGTGATCGAACGTGTCGTTGAAGGCGAAGGACTTGCCCTCCTCCCACTCGCGGAGTTCGGCGCCGACGCGGAACCAGCAGCCGGGGGGCACGATCAGCGGCAGGTGGCAGACCAGGCGGGTGTTCAAGAAGCCCTTGTGCGGGCGGATCCATGCGCCCGGCTTCAGCCTTGAGAAGATCGAGAAGGGCGAGCGGCCCTTGACCAGCTCCAGCGGCATCTGGTTGAGCGCCTCCATCGTCCGGGGGCAGCGCTCGACCATTTCGGGGATCGGCGCGCCATCGCGCCAGAGATGGCAGGCGGTCCACTCCTCGCTCTTGATCAGCGGGTTCACCAGTTCGGCCGGCCGGTCGGGGTCGGGTTCGATGAAGGGGGCGAAGGCTTTCGGATCGTCGAGCAGCTGCTGCAGCTCGGCGCGGATGTCCTTGAAGGCGTCGTCCATGGCGTTGAGCCAGGGCGTCTGTTCGCGGTCGTAGAAGGCGATGCCCGGGAGTTCCGGCATGAAATAGGAGCGCGGCTCCTGCTCGTAGCGCTCCTTGCGGCCGGAGAGGAGCGCGAGAGAGTTGTTGAAGCGGCGGCTGGCGGAGGCTTCGCTGTAGCCGGTGGCGGAAAGATGCTGCTGCATGTGGGCGAAGATCTCGTCGCTGATCCGGTCGTGAAGGCCGTGCGCGCGTTTCACCTCGCGGATGGCTTCGGGCGGCAGGCCCAGCGCGTCCGGCTCGGCGTAGACGCGCTTGACGACGCCGTAGAAGGCGATGGCGGCGCGCTTGTCGCCGCGGGCCATCATGGCGTCGCCCTTCATCAGCAGGGCGCGGAGATCGTGCGGGTCGAGGGCCAGGGCGGTGTCGAGGGCGGCGTTCATGCCTTTTTCGTCGCCCAGCGCCTGGCAGGCGAGCGCGAGGCCGATGCAGGCCGGCGGCGTGGCGGCGCTGGACGAGACGATGGCCTGGAAATTCTTCCGCGCCGTCTGGGCGTCTCCGCGGCGCAGCGCGTTCATCGCGGCCGCGCCGAGGGCATTCACGTCGATCGTACTCATATTCCGCCGGGCTGAAACTGGACCTGATCCCGGGTCCTGTCTCTCATGCGCGCATGGGCGCCGCAATGCCGGTCGCCCGGCGCGATGCAGCTGAAGGTTTGATTCACCTGTCTGAATCGCGCGGCAAGACTCGCTTGAATGCTTGCAAAGCGGAAGAATCTCTTCCACCGCCGAGATGATGTTTCGCGATTCCACTGACCAGATTTTTTACCCCCGCATGGCAGCGTGCCCCAATCTGAGACACGGGACGCACTTATGCCGATCGACCATAGCGCCGACATCCATGCTCGCCTCGCGGCCGCGGAGGCAGCGCTTCACGCTGTCGGACAGCAATTGTCGCCGGCGCTGCGCCATGTCGACATCGCGGTGCTGATCCCCTGCTACAACGAGGCGGGCTCGATCGGCGACGTGGTGAAGTCGTTCAAGGCCGCGCTGCCGGGCGCGCGCATCTATGTCTACGACAACAACAGCTATGACAACACGGCGGCGGTCGCCCGCGAGGCCGGCGCAATCGTTCGCCGTGAGCCGCTGCAGGGCAAGGGCCATGTGGTGCGCCGGATGTTCTCGGACATCGAGGCGGACGTCTATGTGATGGTCGACGGCGATGCGACCTATGACGCGGCGGCGGCGCCGCGGCTGGTGTCGCGGCTTATCGAAACGCAAGCGGACATGGTGGTGGGCGCGCGGGTGACCGCGGAGAAGGAAGCCTACCGCGCCGGGCATCGCTTCGGCAACCGGATGCTGACCGGGCTGGTGGCGTGGATCTTCGGCGACCGCTTCACCGACATGCTCTCAGGCTATCGCGCGTTCTCGCGGCGGTTCGCGAAATCCTATCCCGCGCTGGCCTCAGGCTTCGAGACGGAGACCGAGCTGACGGTGCATGCGCTGGAGCTCGACATGATCACGGCCGAGGTGCAGACAGCCTATGGCGCACGGCGCATCGGTTCGGTGTCGAAGCTGTCGACCGTGCGGGACGGGTTCCGCATCCTCACGACGATCGGGCGGCTGATGCGCGACGAGCGGCCGCTCATGTTCTTCGGCGCGATCTCGGGCGTGGTGATGGCGACGGCGCTGGGGCTGAGCTTCCCCGTGATTTCCGAATACCTCGCGACGGGCCTGGTGCCGCGCTTCCCGACGGTGTTCCTGTGCGGCACGCTGGCGGTGGTCTCGGCGATCAGCATGGTCTCGGGCGTGATCCTGGAGACGGTGTCGCTCGGACGCAGGGAGATGAAGCGGCTGGCCTACAACCAGGTCGAGAGCCTGGCGGCGCGGCTGGAGCGGTTCGAGGAAACGCGCCTGACGCTTACGTCGCTGCGCGCGCAGGCGATCTCGGAAAATCCCGCCCCGTCCTATGGGGCAAAGAAGCGCCGGACGCACTGACGCCTATTCGTCTTCAACCGGAAGAAGGCCGCCCGCGCGCTTGCGGGCGAAGTGGCATACGCCCTCCTCTCCATCATAGGTCATCAGGAATTCTGCGAGGAAGGTGCGCCCAAGCAACGCGCTGTAGGCCGCGCGCTCGAGCTTTGGCGCATAGACCCGCATCGGCTCGCGGTAGTTCAACACCGGAACATGCACGATCGCCAGATACACCGCAGCGTGGACCGGACCGCCGACAGTTCCAATCGTCTGGCTGTCGATCTGACGAAGACTGAGGGCATGCGCGATGCGATAGTCGATGCAGACGTCCGATGCTCCAGTGTCGATCATCGCACGTGACTCGAAGAATGTGGGAACGTGCTCGGTCGCTGGCGCGCCATCTTCACGTCGGATGATGACGTCAATCACAGGGCCATGTGCGATCAGATTTGACCGGCGCTCGACCGCCGACGCGCCCGCCGCCCCGACCGTCCACGGCTCCACTAGAGCATCTTGCGGTCACGTTGAAGCGTATCCTGCGTGTCGGATGTAGTTGGCGCACTCGTTGGGCGTGAACGCGTCGAGCATGTTACCGATGGTTTGCCAGAGGGCGTCCCTTGTTCGGCGCTCGGCTTTTCGCAACAGGGTCTTGAGCTTGGAGAACAGCATCTCGATCGGGTTGAGGTCGGGACTGTAGGGCGGCAGGAACAGAAGCTTCGCGCCGCACGCCTCGACCAGTTCGGCAGCCTCATGACCTTTGTGGCCCGGCAGGTTGTCGAGGATGACCACATCGCCTGTCCGAAGCTCGGGGACGAGCACCTGGCGGACATATTCGGTGAAGGCGGCGCGATCCATCGGGCCATCGAGCACGAAGGGCGCGATCAGCCCCTCGGCGGTGAGCCCCGCAAGGAAGGTGGTTGTTTTCCAGTGTCCGCCCGGCGCGCGGCCAAGGGCGCGCGTGCCAACGTCCGACCATGCATGGCGGCGCGTCATGTCGGTGCGAGCGCCGGTTTCATCGAGGAAGATCAGCCGGCCTGTGAGATCAGGCTGCGCGCGTCGCCATTGCGCGCGCGCCTCGGCCACGTCCGGCCGCTCCTGCTCGCTGGCGTGCACGCTTTTTTTTGACGCTGATCCCTGCGGCCGCAAAGAAGCGCGACAGCATCGAGGCGTCCGCCCTCACGCCTTTCTCCTGCCATAGCCGAACGGCGATAGCCTCAAGCGTCAGATCATTCTCCTTGCGCCGCAGCGCAAGAAGCCAGTCCCGGTGCGGCTTCAGCTTGGACCGTCGATCTCCGCCCACCGGCAAACAACGCGTCCGTCCTTCGTTCGCGTAGGCGGCCACCCAGCGTACCACGCTGGCGTCCCCCACCTTGAACCGTCGCGCCGCCTCCCGGCGTGACAAACCATCTTCCAGAACCGCTGCGATGGCGCGAATGCGAAGGTCCTCGGATCTTGGCGTCGGCATTCCTGATGGCCTCCAAACCCAGCCAGCAGAATGAATCGCAATTTGCAGCCCTCGGGAATCCCAATCCCGATTCACTCAGACGACAAAATGCTCTAGAACTTCTCCGCCACGAGGAAGGGGAACTGCGGCTCGGCCTCAAAGGTGTTCCGGATCAGGAAGGGACGATCCGGGAATTTCGAGGTCGCGAACGCTGCCGCCATGGCGAACTCGGCGAAGGCGCCCTTGAATTCATCTCCCACAAATACGACCCAGCTCGGGCCATGTTCCCGGGCAAGGCGCGCGCGCTCTCGCAGGAATGCCGCGATCTCCTTCGAAAGGTCCGTTTCAGCCATGGCGCACTCCGGTCCCGCTCCGCGCGACATATCGGATCGCCCAAAATGGCGCGCTTCGAACGCCAATACAATGCCTCGCCGCTCGCAGAAGGGACGACGCAACCGCATCTTCCCGGTTGCGCCGGGCTGCTCCTGAGTCCATTTACTCCGCATGTCAGACGTGCGCCCCCAACCGAAACTGGAGATCCGGATCATTCCGGTGACGCCGCTGCAGCAGAACTGCTCGCTGATCTGGGACACCGCGACGAAGCACGCGGCGTTCGTCGATCCGGGCGGGGATGTCGAGCAGCTCATGGGCGCGCTGAAGCATTTCGGCCTGACGCTCAAGCACATCTGGCTGACGCATGGCCATCTCGACCATGCCGGCGCGGCGGCGGAGCTTCGCGAGCGGACCGGGGTTGCGGTCGTCGGGCCTCATCGGGACGACCAGTTCTGGCTCGACCAGATTGAAAGCTCGGCGGTGAAGTACGGCCTGTCGGGTCTCAAGAATGTGACGCCGGACCGGTATCTCGAGGATGGCGACGTGCTGGAGCTGGAGGGTGTGAAGTTCGACGTTTCGCACACGCCGGGACATACGCCGGGGCATGTGGTGATCCACAATCGCGACGCGCGAATCGCGTTCGTGGGGGATGTGCTGTTCGCGGGATCGATCGGGCGGACGGATTTTCCGAAAGGCAATCACCAGCAGTTGATCGATTCGATCACCGGCAAGTTGTGGCCGCTTGGCGATGACATGGCGTTCGTGCCGGGCCATGGTCCGGCGTCCACGTTCGGGCAGGAGCGTGCGACTAATCCCTTCGTGGCGGACGAGCTGACGGGCTATGGCGGCGCCGAAAAGGGCGAGGCGTCGAGCTACGACCAGAAGACGGCGAAGCGGTATACGTAGCCAGGGCGGATTGCCGTCGCTTCGAAGTTGGGCGATGCCTTGCGCAGTCGAGGGATCGCGCCATGAAACCAGCAGTCGCGTTTATCGCTTTGGCCATCGCCCTTTCGCCTGCGCCGGCGTTTGCGTGGGGCGCGACGGGGCATGAGCTGGTGTCGGCGGCGGCGGTCGATGCGTTGTCGAAGGAGCTGCCGGCCTTCCTGAAGACCGCGACCGCGAAGTGGCAGATGACGCTGCTGGGGCGGGAGCCGGACCGATGGCGCGGCGCGGGACTGGTGCACGACCGGGAGCGCGACCAGGCGCACTATCTCGATGTCGGCGACGACGACAAGGTGAACGGGCTCTACACGCTCGACCTGTTGCCGGCGACGCGCGGGGATTTCGAGAAGGGGCTGAGACTGAAGGGCGTCGAGCCCAACGACCAGGGCTACCTGCCCTATGCGATTATCGACGGATACCAGCAGGTCGTGAAGGACTTCGCCTACTGGCGCGCCAGCAGGGTGGGCGCGAAGACGGCCAAGACCAAGGCCGACCGCGACTGGTTTGCGGCGGAGATGAAATTGCGCGAGCAACTCATCATCCGCGACATCGGCGTGTGGAGCCACTACGTGGCCGATGGCAGCCAGCCGCAGCATGTCTCCGACCATTACAATGGCTGGCCGGAGCTTTATCCCGATCCGATGACGTATCCCCCGCCCGGCCAGCCGCCGGAAATCCGCGGGGTGCATGGCTTCTTCGAGGGACCCTTCGTGAAGTCGAACATCACCCTGTCTGCGGTGAAGGCGGCGATGGCGCCCTACAGGGATTGCGGCTGCAAGATCGACCAGCGCGTGTCGGGATACCTGAAGACGACGCTGGCGCTGGTGAAGCCGCTCTACGAGATCGTGGCGGCGGGCGGGCTGAGGGACGCAACGTCGGCGGCGAAGGCGTACGCCACGGAGCGGCTGGCGGCAGGGGCGAACGAGGTGCGCGACCTGACCGAGGCGGCCTGGAAGGCGAGCGGGTCGATGACCGTCGGCTATCCCGCAATCAATGTGGCGGACATCGAGTCAGGCAAGACGATCCTGAGCCGCAACAGCTATGGGTCGGACTGAAAGCCGCGCCGGCGCGAACGCGTGCCGGAGCCCGGGCTATTTGCCGTCGGGCGAGAAGGCGAGCAGGAGATTGTTTCCGCCGGCGCTGCCCTGGTAGCCAGAGTGCACGAACATCATGCCGCCGGCGATCGTCGGGCCGCCCATCGACATCGTGCCGCCATAGGCGCCCTTGACGCCGTTGACCGTGTCGATCGGACCCGTGGTGTCGTGCTCCCAGATGACCTTGCCATCCTTCGCTGCGAAGGCGCGGAGCCAGCCATCTCCCCCGCCGCCGAAGACGGCGCCCGGAATGGCAGTGGGCGCGGCAGTGAAGCCGGCGCTGCAGCGGCCGGAGGGGACGCCGCACGGCGCATCGCCCTTGGAATTGTAGCGCCAGACTTCCGAGCCGGTGGCGATGTCGAGCGCGATGATGCCGGGTTTGCCCCGGCCAGGGGCTTCGTTGAGCGGAGCGTAGACGAGCTTGCCATCGGTCGCCGTGCCCCAGAGCACGCCGCCGCTGGCGCCGCCGGAGCCGAGCTTGGGCGTCTCCCAGAGCGTCTTTCCGGTGTCAGGATCCATCGCATAGACGATCGATGACTTGTTGCCGGTGACCAGCACTTCCTTGCCGCTCGCGAGTTTCACCAGCATCGAAGACGAGCCGAAGTCATAGTCGGGCCCGCGCACGCCGAGGGGGCCGTTGATCGTTCCGGACATGAAGTTGTCGTTGGCCAGCACCTGGTTGACCCATTTGATCTTGCCGGTCTTGAGGTCCATCGCGACGATGGCGTCGGAGGTTGGGTGGCTGATCTCGGTATAGCTGTCGCCGGTGGCGACATAGAGCTGGCCGCGCCGGGCGTCGATCGTCGGGGCCGCCCAGATGGCGCCGCCGGCTGGACCATACATCTGCGTGCCGGCCGGGTTCTTGCGTGTCGGGTGTGGCTTCTCGTCGAGGATGGACTGTTTCCAGACGATCTTGCCGGTCTTCACGTCCACCGCGACGACCGTGCCGATGAAGGTGCAGCAATTGTAGGCGGCGACGTTGCCCTGCGATTCCTCGGAGGCCGACAACGGCACGTAGAGCATGTCGTTGTGGAGCGTGGGCGAGCCGGTGATGCGGCCGACCTTGTGGTCGTCGACCTGCACATTCCACATTTCCTTGCCGGACATCGCGTCGAAGGCGCGGACGAACATGCGGTCATCGCCCATGTACAGGGCGTATCCGCTGGCCGCCTTGATGTTCTTGCCGATGGTCATCGAGGCGCGGCCGCCGCCACGATAGTCGTAGCGCCAGTGGACGCAGCCGGACTTGGCATCGAGCGAATAGATGCGGCCGCTCATCGAGCCGACGAAGATGCGGTCGCCGAAGATCAGCGGTTCGGTGTTCTTGGTGCCTACATAGGAGAAGGCCCACTTCACCTTGAGCCTGGGAATGTCCGCTGCGGTGAAGCCGGGCCTGGCCTGGTAGCGCCAGTTGGCGGTGTCGGGGCTCCAGCCATTCCATGACGGGCCGTTGGGTTGGAGCGGCCGGTGCTTGACGCAGATGTTGGGATCGGGCGGCGAGACGGTCTGCGGCACGGGCGACTTGCCGGTGATGAAGCGGACAAGGCCGTAGAGGTCGGCGTCGCTGAGGCCGGTCGCCATGGTCTTCATCGCGCCGAGGGTGAGGGCGTCGTAGACTTCCTCCGGCGAGCGCACGCCGAGCTGTTCGCGCGTCGGCGCGCGGTCGATGGCGGGCTCGTGGCACTGGGCGCATTTCGCCTTGAAGATCGGCTCGCCGCTGACGGGGTAGAGGCCGCCGGAGTTTTCCGGCGGCACGACATAGCCGGGCCGGGCGTTTGCGGCGGGCTGACGGGCTGGCGATGTCGCAGCCGGCGGCGTCTGCTGCGCCGATGCCAGGCCAAGCCCGCCAAGCACAAGCGCTGCGGCGGCGATCAATCCGGATCGCTTGATGGTCATGCCGTCACTCCCCGTCGCATCCGCTGTGCCGCGGCGTCGAACGGGCATTCTAGATCAGGTCCCTGCCCGTGCGCCAAGCCCGCCGAGGCGATCTACGGGCTGGCGCGAAAGGCCGCAGGTCAGGTCGATTTGGCGCGATCACTTCGGATTGATGTCGGCGGCCGCCGCCTTGCCGGCAGCTTCGATCAGGTAGGCGTAGAAGCGCGCGGCCTTTTCCAGCCCGGCCTCGGAGATGCTCGCCAGCGTGTCGCCGCTGGTGTGGTAGAGCGGGCCGGAGTGGATGCCCTGGATGCGGGCGACGTTGAGCGGGGCGTAGCCGCCAAGATCGCCAGGCACGGAATTGGTCGGCTCTCCGCTCAGCACGAAGCCATAGCGCTGCGCCGCCGACTTCACCGTCGAGACGAGGAAGGGCGACATGTTAGAGACGCCGAAACTCTTGGGCTGCTCGCTGACGTCCGCCTGCCAGAACGGAACCGCCTGGATCTGGAATTGAGCAAGGTGTTCGAGGTTGACCACGAGCACGGCTTTCTTCAGCAGGTCTGCGTTCATTGTCACGAGGCTGCCGGGGCCGTTCATGCCGGAGCTGTGGTGGCCGCCGGAGCCGACGAAGAGCAGCGTGCGATCCGGAGGCGTTGCGAGCCGGCCGAAATATCGCGCGAGCGCGACCATCACGCCGACGCCGTCGGCATTGTCGCCGGCGCCGTTGAACCAGGAATCGAGGTGGGCATTGACCACGATGATCTCGTCGCTCTTGCCCTTGAGCATGCCGATGACGTTCCTGCCGGTGAGCCCGGTCCTGTTCTCAGCGTCGAGCTTGAGGCTCATGCGCACGTCGGGCGCACCTTTTTCCTTCGCGGCCATGACGGCGTCGGTGAGGAATTTTCCGTCGGCGCCGCCGATGTTGAAGCAGGGTCCGCCGCACTGGCCGAAGTCGAAGACGTGCATGTTGCCCGCCTGCTCGACCCAGGTGACCACGGCCACCGCGCCGGCCTTGATCAGGGCGGCGGACGATTCACGCACCTTGGTGCGATCGGAATAGGCGCCGGTGGACGGGCGTGTGTGCTGGATCGCGATTCTGCCTGAGACGCCCTCGGTGGAGACCGCGCCGGCTTCGCCGGCGAAGACCACAGGCGCCTCGATCGCGCCCGATATGAAGGAGCGGCTGACCGGGATGGCGGAGACGAGCTGGACGTCGATCGAGAGGTCGCCATAGGCCGGGTCGGCGAGCACGCGGGCGTCCCAGGATTTCGGCCACCAGAAATCGCCGGTGGCCGGGTAGGTCTGCACGGCGATGCCGGTGAGGCCGGCGGCCTGGAATTCGCCCTTCACCCAGTCGGCGGCGGCAGCTTCCGACGGGAAGCCGGTGATGCGGCCCCACATCTGGTTGCCCTGGTTGTGCATGTCGTCGGCGAAGCGGATCACCTGCTCGACCGACTGGCGGATGCGGGCGCCTCCAAGGGCGCCGCGCGTTTCCTCGCCCGCAGGAACCACGGCTGGAGGGATGGCGGCGGACGGCCTGATTTCGGGGTCAACCAGAGCGTTGGGCGGGACGAGGCCGAACCAGGCCGGGCGGGCGGCGGGTTCGAGCGCGGCTTCCGTTCCCAGATCGCTGGCGCACGCGCCCAGCGCCAGCACGAGCAGAACTGAACCGAGCCTGCGTGACATCAGCTCTCTCCCAATCCTCACAAGCCGAGGCGGCCGGACAGCGACTGGCCGGCCAAGGCCAACATAAGCCTATTCCTTGAGGCGTCGACGCAAATCGGGAGCGGGCGGCTTGGGCGGCGCGGGCGTGTCATAGTGGCAGGCCCAGACCTGCGCCTGGCTGGGACAGAGAACTTTTGCACAGCCCACCTGGCGGGCCGTCGGCGCGACCATGCGAGCCCATGACGGGCAATCGCCAGAATTGCGGCAGGCGCCGGTCACCTTGTCGAAATCCCCGCGGGCCGCCTGCCATTCGGAGACGACGAAGCTGGGCGAGATCGTCTGCGCGGCGGTTCCACCCGAATACTGCGGCAGGGACGCCGCCCAGTAGACGGCAGCACCGGCTGCATCGCCTGCCCTGGATATGTCGGGCCGGTTGCAGGATTTGACCGATGCGTTGGCGATGGCAGTGGCAGCCGCAAGGTCGGCGAGGTCGGCGGACCAGGAGAGCGGAGCGAGGTTGAGGCGCCGGCGCGCCTCGTTCTGGGCGGCGAGCATGCCGGCGAGATTCCTGGGTTCCGTCGACACGCGCGGCGCAGGACGAGCCTGGACGGGCGTGGAGGCGCCCGACGCTTGCGGGAGAATGGAACCTCCGGAGGGCTGTCCACGCGTCGCCTGGGCCGAGGCGGACAGCGCCGGCAGGCTCGCCAAAGCGAGAATCGCAACTATTGCGATGTGCGTGAAAACGGTACGTCCCATCGGCTACGCCTGAAAGCGTCCCCCTGCTCAAGCCCGTGAAGTGTGTGTGCCTGCGCGGGGTGCAATGCTTATGCCCAGAGAGAGCGCAAGAAAAGGGCGAAGCGCTGCTGGATTCGTGTCAGATTCAACCTGCGGCGGGTGCGACGGGGCGAGGGTTGCGCCTGGCGCCCCTGATAGCTAAACCCTGCGCCAATTTGCCGTTCGCCCAAGTCCGCCCCCAAAAGACCTCCCGGTGACATGCCCAAGCGCACAGACATCAAGTCCATCCTGGTGATCGGCGCCGGGCCGATCGTGATCGGCCAGGCGTGCGAATTCGACTATTCGGGCGTGCAGGCGATCAAGGCGCTGAAGTCAGAGGGCTACCGGGTAATCCTGGTGAACTCCAACCCCGCCACAATCATGACGGATCCCGAACTGGCGGACGCGACATACATCGAGCCGATCACGCCGGAGATGGTCGCCAAGATCATCGAGAAGGAAAAGCCAGACGCGCTGCTGCCGACCATGGGCGGGCAGACGGCGCTGAACTGCGCGCTGAAGCTCGAACAGATGGGCGTGCTCAAGAAGCACGGCGTCGAGATGATCGGCGCCAAGGCCGAGGCGATCGAGAAGGCCGAGGACCGCAAGAAATTCCGCGAGGCCATGGACAGGATCGGGCTGGAGAGCCCGCGCTCGGCCATCGTCGCCTCGCCCGAGATTTCGAATGTGGGCGGCAAGGTCACCTACGACCTCAAGGCCGGCTTCGTCGAGGCGATGAAGCAGATGGAGATTGTGGGCCTGCCCTGCATCGTGCGGCCGGCGTTCACGCTGGGCGGGCTTGGCGGCGGCGTCGCCTACAACCGGCAGGAGTTCGAGGACATCGTCACGCGCGGGCTGCAGATGTCGCCCGTATCCCAGGTGCTGATCGACGAGAGCCTGCTGGGGTGGAAGGAGTTCGAGATGGAGGTGGTCCGCGACAGGGCGGACAACTGCATCATCATCTGCTCGATCGAGAATGTCGACCCGATGGGCGTGCACACGGGCGACTCGATCACGGTGGCGCCTGCCCTCACGCTGACCGACCGTGAATACCAGGTGATGCGCAACGCCTCCATCGCCGTGCTGCGCGAGATCGGGGTCGAGACGGGCGGATCGAACGTGCAGTTCGCAGTCAATCCGGACAATGGCCGCCTTGTCGTCATCGAGATGAACCCGCGGGTTTCCCGTTCATCGGCGCTGGCTTCCAAAGCCACGGGCTTCCCGATCGCGAAGGTCGCGGCGAAGCTGGCGGTCGGCTACACGCTGGACGAACTCACCAACGACATCACGGGCGTGACGCCGGCCTCGTTCGAGCCGACGATCGATTATGTGGTGGTCAAGATCCCGCGCTTCGCGTTCGAGAAATACAAGGGCGCCGATCCCTATCTGACCACACAGATGAAGTCCGTCGGCGAGGCGATGGCGATCGGGCGGACCTTCCAGGAATCGCTGCAGAAGGCGCTGCGTTCGCTGGAGACGGGGATTTCGGGCTTCGACGAACAGGTGATCCCCGGCGGCGGAGATCGCAATGCACTGATCGCATCGGTGTCGCGCGCGACGGAGAAGCGTCTGCTGAACGTGGCGCAGGCGATGCGCGACGGCATTTCCGTCGACGAGATCCACAATGCTTCGAAGATCGACAAGTGGTTCCTGCGGCAGATCGTGGAGATCATCGAGGTCGAGGCCGAGATCAGGAAGTCGGGCCTGCCGAAGGACGCCGAAGGCTGGACGCGACTTAAAGCGATGGGCTTCTCGGACGTGCGGCTGGCGAAGCTGACCGGCGGCAAGGAACTCGACGTGCGTGCAGCGCGGCACAGCCACGGCGTTCGGCCGGTGTTCAAGCGCATCGACACCTGCGCAGCCGAGTTCGCCGCGCGGACGCCGTACCTCTATTCGACCTACGAGAGCGGCTGGACCGGGCAGGACGGCAAGCCGTTGCCCCCGCAGAGCGAGGCGGAGCCAAGCACGCGGCGCAAGGCGATGATCCTCGGCGGCGGACCCAACCGCATCGGCCAGGGCATCGAGTTCGATTATTGCTGCTGCCATGCGGCGTTTGCGATGGCCGACATGGACATCGAGTCCATCATGGTCAACTGCAACCCGGAGACGGTGTCGACCGACTATGACACCTCCGACCGCCTCTATTTCGAGCCGCTGACGCTGGAAGACGTGACCGAGATCATCCATGTCGAGCAGTCGGCGGGGGACTTCCTTGGGGTGATCGTGCAGTTCGGCGGACAGACGCCGCTGAAACTGGCGCAGGGCCTGAAGAAGTCTGGCGCGCCGATCCTGGGCACCACGCCGGATTCCATCGACCTCGCCGAGGACCGCGAGCTGTTCTCGCAACTGCTCGACAAGATCGGCCTGAAGCAGGCGCCGAGCGCGATTGCGCGCACCGACGAAGAAGCGGTCGCCGCCGCCAACCGCATCGGTTATCCGGTGATGCTGCGTCCGAGCTTCGTGCTGGGCGGCCGCGCGATGGAGATCGTGCACGATGAAGCCGATCTCAAGCGCTATGTGCGCGAGGCCGTGCAGGTCTCGGGCGACACGCCGCTCCTGGTCGACCGCTACCTTTCGGACGCCATCGAGGTCGACGTCGACGCGATGTCGGATGGGACGACCACGCACGTCGCCGGCATCATGGAGCACATCGAGGAAGCGGGCATCCACTCGGGCGACAGCGCCTGTTCGATCCCGCCCTACACGCTCGGCAAGGACATCGTCGGCCGGCTTGCCGACCAGGCGCGCAAGCTGGCCAAGGCGCTCGACGTCAAGGGCCTGATGAACGTGCAGTTCGCGGTGAAGGATTCCGAGATCTATGTTCTCGAAGCCAACCCGCGCGCGTCTCGCACCGTGCCGTTCGTCGCGAAAGCCATCGGCAAGCCGTTCGCGGCGATCGCAGCGAAGGTGATGGCGGGCGCGAAGCTGGAGAGCTTCAAGCTCGGGCCGGGGCCAATCGCGGGCAAGCGCTTCGCGGTGAAGGAAGCCGTGTTCCCGTTCTCGCGCTTCCCTGGAGTGGACCCGTTGCTCGGGCCAGAGATGCGCTCGACCGGCGAGGTGATGGGCATCGATGTGTCGTTCGACGCGGCCTATCTCAAGAGCCAGATCGCGGCCGGCATGTCGCTGCCGGATGGGGGCTGCGTGTTCATTTCGGTGCGCGACGGCGACAAGGCGGCGATCGAACAGCCGGCGCGGGATATCGCAGCCTTGGGCTTCACCATCATCGCAACGGGCGGAACTGCACAGTATCTTTCGAGCCGCGGCATCGGGCTAAAGCGGGTCAACAAGGTGCTGGAGGGCCAGCCGCATGTGCTGGACGCGCTCATCAATGGGCAGGTCCAGCTCGTGTTCAACACCACGGAAGGCGCGCAATCCCTGATGGATTCGGCCTCGATCCGCCGGGCGGCCCTGCAGCACGGCATTCCCTACTACACGACGATTTCGGGGGCCCGCGCCGCGGTGCAGGCCATTCGGGTGCTGAAAACACGCCCGCTTGAAGCCGGGGCGCTTCAGACCTACTCTTGATTGTTCGTGATCGTCTGGTCGCTCTTCGACCTCACGAATGATTCCGTGTAATCCGCGTTATTGAACAGGACTACCCATGCAGCGCATTCCCATGACGGCGGACGGCTTCGAAGCCCTCCAGGCCGAGCTGAAGACCCTGAAATCCGAAGAACGTCCGGCGGTGATCGCGGCGATCTCGGAGGCGCGTTCGCATGGCGACCTGTCGGAGAACGCCGAATACCATGCAGCCAAGGAACGCCAGTCGTTCATCGAGGGCCGTATTGCGGAACTCGAGGACAAGCTCGCGCGCGCCGACGTGATCGACACGTCGAAGCTGCAGGGCAAGACCGTGAAGTTCGGCGCGACGGTGAAGATGACCGATGAGGACACGGGCGAGACCTTTACCTACAAGATCGTGGGCGAGGACGAAGCCAACGTGAAGAACAAGAAGATCTCGATCTCCTCGCCGATCGCGCGCGCGATGATCGGCAAGGAGAAGGGCGACACCGCCGAGGTCTCCGCTCCGGGCGGCGCCAAGTCGTTCGAGATCGTTTCGATCGACTGGAAATGACGGCGGGTCCGGCCGCAAGACCTGGACCTTCGATCTGGTGCGTTGCCGACGGGCGCGCGGGAATCCTGAATCAGACGACGGCGCTGGCGGCAGCACTTGCCGAGCCCGGGCGCGCGGCGCGGCTGGCGCATATCACGTCGGATGCGCATCGCGACGGGCCGCTGATCCTGCAGCCCAAGGGCTGGCGCGTTCTGCTGCCGCCGGATTCGTGGCCAGACCCGGAACTGTCGCTGTCGAAGGAACAGGCCGAGCAGCTGACGCCGCCCTGGCCGGACCTGTGGATCGCGGCGGGGCGGCGCTCCATCCCCTTCTCGCGGCTGATCCGGGAGTTCTCTGACGGCAAGACGCTGGTGGTGCAGACGCAGGATCCACGCGTGGACCTCGAGCCGTTCGACCTGGTGATCCCGCCAGAGCATGACCGGCTGATGGGGCCGAACGTCTTTCCGATCGTCGGGCCGCCCGTGTGGTTCTCGAAGGAGCGGGTCGAGGAGGCGCACCAGCGGTTCGGCGGGTTGAAGAAGGGCGCGGCGCAAAAGGTTCTGGTGTCGCTGGGCGGGGATTCGAAGACGCACCGCTTCACCGAGATGGACGCGGGGCTGATCGAGGAGATGCTGAAGACGAACGCGCGCGACCGACGCTACTGGATCAGCGTGTCGCGCCGCACGCCGGAGCATGCGCGCGTCCGCTTCCGCAAGCTGGCGGAGAAGCTCGATGCGGTGTTCTGGGAGACGGAAGACCGCGACGGGCCAAATCCCTATGTCGCCTTCCTGTCGCTGTGCGATGTGGCCCTGGTGACCGAGGACAGCGCCAACATGATCGCGGACCCGGCCTTTTTCGGGAAGCCGGTCTACATCGTGCCGCTGACGGGGCAGTCGACCCGGTTCGACCGGCTGCACAGGAGCTTCATCAATCGCGGCGCAGCGCGCTGGTTCGACGGCACGCTCGCGCCGTGGAGCTATCCGCCGGTGCGCGAAGCGGCGCGGGCCGCCGACGAGATCGTGCGACTGTTGCTGGAGAAACATCCCGCTCCGGCGCTGGCAAATCGCTAGAAAAACTCAACTGTGCCAATGGGCTCGGCCCTGGCCCTTTTGTCCGCCCTTCCGCATCCCCAGAATAACAGCCCAGAAGGCTTGTTGGCGCGCCTTGCCCCATTTCGCGCGCGGCAAGGGGCCGGTAGGAAGGGCCCAGCACAGGAAGTTCCATGACCACGGCCAACAAAGCCCCCAGGCATTCCCAGATCATCATCCTCGGCTCGGGGCCGGCGGGGTATACCGCCGCGATCTATGCGGCCCGGGCGCTGCGCAAGCCGATGCTGATCGCCGGCATCCAGCCGGGCGGGCAGCTGACCATCACCACCGATGTCGAGAACTATCCGGGCTTTGCCGATGTGATCCAGGGCCCCTGGCTGATGGACCAGATGCGGGCGCAGGCGATCCATGTCGGCACGGAGATGGTGGAAGACCATATCGTCAAGGCCGAGTTGAAAACGAAACCGTTCAGGCTGACGGGCGATTCCGGCGCGATCTACACCTGTGACGTGCTGGTGATCGC
This sequence comes from uncultured Alphaproteobacteria bacterium, assembly GCA_963718145.1. Classification (GTDB taxonomy): domain Bacteria; phylum Pseudomonadota; class Alphaproteobacteria; order Caulobacterales; family Hyphomonadaceae; genus UBA7672. Next base: position 820,852 of record CAVQYJ010000023.1, read on the forward strand.
GACGGGCGCGCAGGCGAAGTGGCTCGGGCTTCCGAGCGAGGAAAAGTTCAAGGGCTTTGGCGTGTCGGCCTGCGCCACGTGCGACGCGTTCTTCTACAAGCAGAAGGAAGTGCTGGTCGTCGGCGGCGGCAACACGGCCGTGGAAGAGGCGCTGCACCTGACGCACTTCGCTTCGAAGGTGACCGTCGTTCACCGCCGCGACCATTTCCGCGCCGAAAAGATCCTGCAGGATCGCCTGTTCAAGAATCCCAAGGTCACCGTGATGTGGAACACGGAACTCGCCGACGTGATCGGCACAGAGGGCCCGCTCTCGGTCACCAAGGCGCACCTGCGCAACGTGAAGACGGGCGAGATCACGGAGCTGCCGGTGCACGGCATCTTCATCGCCATCGGCCACACGCCGCAGACGCAGTTGTTCACCGAACAGCTCGAAATGCGGCAGGGCGGCTATCTGAAGGTGAAGCCCGGTTCGACCGCGACCTCGATCCCCGGCGTGTTCGCGGCAGGCGATGTGGCGGACGACATCTTCCGGCAGGCGGTGACGGCTGCCGGCCTTGGCTGCATGGCGGCGCTGGAAGCCGAGAAATATCTCGAAGGCTTGCCGACGCAGGCCAAGATCGCGGCGGAATAGCACCGGGAGGCGGCGCGCATGATGTCGCCTGAAGATTTCCAGCGCTGGGTCGCCAAGTCCAATCCGGGCGTCGAGGTCATCGCGGGCCTGCATGGCCGGGTGTTGTCTGGGGCGCTCGCCGACGCCGAGGTGAAACCGGGCGAGCCCCTGCGCGCGGGCGGCTATGGCGAGGACCGCACCCTCTACACGCAGCCACTCTTCGCGCCTGAAGGCGAAGAGCCGCGCACCATCCACCTCGGCCTCGACATCTTTGCGCCCGCCGGCACGGATGTGTTCGCGCCGCTCAATGCGCGCGTGCATTCCTCGCAGATCAACGATCATCCCGGAGACTACGGCCCCACCATCATTCTCGAGCATCAGGCCGGCCCGGTGAAATTCCACACGCTTTATGGCCATCTCGACCGCGACAGCCTGAAGGGGCTGAAGCCCGGCAGCGCCTTCATGGCCGGTGAGCGCTTCGCCGCGCTGGGCACGAAACGCGAGAATGGCGGCTGGCCGCCGCACCTGCACTTCCAGGTCATGCTCGATATCGGCTCGGCCAAGGGCGACTATCCGGGCGTGTGCAAGCGGAGCGAGCGGCAGCGCTGGCTGGCCATCTGCCCGGATCCGCGGCCCCTTCTGGGTTTGCCGGTGGGCTGATAGCGTGCGCGAGGGCCGAAATATTGCGGCCAATGCGGGAGGACGTGCATGCGCCGGATGATCCTGATGACGGCCGTCTCCGCCTTTGTTTCAGGAGCAGCGATGGCCCAGACGCCGACATCCTCGACAGCCGCCCTGCCTGTCGGCGTCGACACGCTGGGCTGGATGCACGGCGAGCGCGTGCACACCAACGCCAACGGGACGAAGGTCTACGAGGCCTTCATCGGGCCGGTGAACGGCGTGGTGACTGGAACGGCGCTGACGACGCTGGGCGCAGCGGGCGCCTATACCGAGTACCACAGGATCGGGCCCAATGCGGAGGGCGTCTATGGTCTCGACGTCGCCAACACGCGCAGCCAGATGAAGTGGAATTTCACGCCGCTGAAGGCGATCGAGCCAGGCAAGATCATCTTCCAGACCGCCGATGGTGCGCTGATGATCATGTACTATTCGGAAGCTGGCGGCGGGATCGGCAGCAGGGTCGAGCGCAAGGGCGCCGACGGCAAGGTGACGACTCAGGAATGGCGCTTCAAAGCGATGCCCGCGCCGAAATAGCCGACTCTATTTGAGGTGCGCCCGGAGCATCCAGGCAGCCTTCTCGCCGACGGAGACGCGCTGGGTCATGAGGTCGGCGGTGGCCTGGTCGCCGGCTTCCTCGGCGGCCTTGAGACAGGCCCGGGCGGCCTTCACCACGGCCTCGTTGCCGGCCGCGAGATTGGCGAGCATCTCGTCTTCCGAAGGCACGCCGTCATCGCCTGCAATGGTCGACTTCTTCGAGATCAACGCGCCGAAGGGTGCATAGTGGCCGAGCGCGCGGATGCGTTCCGCGATCAGGTCGAGCGACAGCCACAGCTCGTTGTATTCGGTCTCGAAGAGCGTGTGCAGCGTAAGGAAGCGCGGCCCCTCGACATTCCAGTGATAGCCGTGCGTCTTGGCGTAGAGCGAATACGTGTCGGCCAACACCTGCTCGAGCGAGCCCGCAACCTTCTTGCGCGTCTTCGCGTCGATGCCGATGTCCATGGCCATGCCGGTCTCCTCGCCTGGAATGATTCCAAGATAGAGGCGCATGATGGAACAACAAGCATGTGGGGCGCGATGCCGCGGCTATTTCTGCGAGCGCACCCACTCCAGGAGCTTGGCGAAGCGCTCGGGCGAGGCTTCGTGCGGCAGGTGACCGACGCCCTGGAGGATGTCGAGGCGGGCGTTGGAAAGTGTCTCGGCCAGTTTGACGGAGTGAATCATCGCAGAGACGACGGTGTCGCCCTCGCCGGCCATCAGAGCTACAGGCATCCTGATCTCCGGATAGCGCTCCTGCTGCGCGATGATCTCGCGCTTGGCTGATGTCATGTCGAGGCCGTTGGCCTTCATGGCGGATGGGCGCACGGCGCGGAGCGAGCCTGCCTTTTCAAGATAACCTTCCGGCACGGGGCTAGGCCCGAACGCGCCCGCAAGGCCCGACTTCACGGCGGCGGCGGCGAAGGGGGCCGAGAGCACGTTGTTGAACAGGTCGCCGACGAGGGGATTGGACGACCAGTAGAGATGCCAACTCACCCCGCCCGGCCATTCATAGGCAACAGGCGCAATCAGAACGAGGCCGCCGACAAGGTCGGGACGGTCGAGCGCGAGGCGCAAGGCGACGGCGCCGCCCCACGAATGGGCGACGACGATCGGCCGCTTCAGGCCAAGCTGTTCAATGACGCCGGCAGCGACCTTCGCCTGTCCCGCCAGAGTGTCTGCGTCGTCCGGACGCTGGGCGGTGAAGCCCAGGCCGGGCCGGTCGTATGCGGCGAGGTGATACGTGTCCTTCAGCAGGGGAACGACGGTCGGCGCCCACACCCCGATGTCGGACGAAGCGCCGTGGATGAGGAAGACGGGCTGGGCGCTGGCAACGCCCCATTCCTGCACATGCGTGTTCACACCTGCGGCTTCGACGAACTTCATGGCGGAGGTATCTGTTGGGGGAAAACTGGCGCAGGCTGCGGCAGTGATGGCGAGCCCCGCGGCGGCAGCCGTTTGCAAACTGTTGACCATGCCTGCGCCCGCATCTGGGAAGTGGATGCTCCCAATACGCGCGAGACGGCGATCCGGTTCAGGCCGCGACCATCAGGCTTTCGAACAGGATGCGCCCGTCCGATCCGCCTTCATGGCCGCCGATGGCGCGTTCCGGGTGCGGCATCATTCCGAGGACGCGGCCATTTTCGGAGAGGACGCCGGCAATGTCGCGGGCCGAGCCGTTGGGGTTGCCGAGATAGCGGAAGGCCACCCGCCCCTCGCCTTCCAGCCGGTCGAGCGTGGCTGCGTCGGCGAAGTAGTTGCCGTCATGGTGGGCGATGGGGAAGGAGACTTCGCGCTGCTGCTTGTAGCCGGCGGTGAAGGCCGACGAGTTAGAGGCGATGGCGAGCGGCTGGGGCCGGCAGACGAAATTGAGCGAGGCGTTGCGCAGGAGCGCGCCCGGCAGGAGCCCGATTTCGGTCGCCACCTGGAAGCCGTTGCAGACGGCAAGGACGTATCCGCCCTTCGCGGCGTAGGATCGGATGGCGTCGGCAATGGGAGAGGCGGCGGCCATGGCGCCGGAGCGGAGATAGTCGCCGTAGGAGAAACCTCCCGGCAGGACGATGAGGTCGAGCCCTTTCGGGATGTCGCCGTCCTTGTGCCAGATCATTGCGGGCGCCTTGCCTGTGATCTGGCGCAGCGCCACCTGCGCATCGCGGTCGCAGTTGGAGCCGGGGAAGACGATGACGGCGGATTTCATGTGAGCCTCTTGGCGCGGGCCTCTAGCAGAAAACGGAGTGAGTCGCGAGCGCTATTGGAGCGCGCCTGGCTTGTAGAAAATCACTGCTGCGCCAAGCGCGATGAGCGCGAAGCCGATGGCGTGCTTGAGGGTCAGCGGCTCCTTGAGGACCCAGGTCGAGAAGCCGGCGAAGACGATGAGGGTGATGACTTCCTGCATCGTCTTCAGTTCGGCGGTGGAATAGACGGCTCGGCCAATGCGGTTGGCGGGCACGGCCATGCAGTATTCGATCAGGGCGATGCCCCAGCTGACCAGGATGGCGATGAGGATGGGTGACTCGCGGAACTTGAGGTGGCCGTACCAGGCCGTGGTCATGAAGATGTTGGAGCCGATGAGGAGCGCGATCGGCATCCACTGGGCTGACGACATGACTCACCTGTAACGCGGATTTCCCAATTCCGCCCGATTTCGCCCGCAGGCCTCGAACATACAAGCCGGGAGGACAGGATCATGAACAGGATAGCCATTCTTGCGCTGTCGGGGACCGTGGGCGTCCTGGCGTTGACGGGCTGCAACACGGTTTCGGGCCTTGGCCGCGACATGGCCATCGTCGGCAACCAGATGTCGCGCACTGCGGACACGGCCGCCCGCAACGGGGGCAGGACGCCTGCGCACGCGCAAAATGCCTGCACGGCGCAGTCGAGGCCCTGCGTGACGGAGACAGCGTCCGTGACCAGGGTGAAGGCCGTGACGCGCACCGCCAAAGCCTCGAAACCTGCGAAGGCGAAAGCCGCCAGGACGGCGTCGGCTGCAAAGGCAGGCGCCGCGATCAAGCCGCGCTAGCTTGCACAAAGTCCGGCGAAGCGTCATTTTCAGACGGGACTAGATCAAGGAAGGGCTGCACCCCATGCGTAAATTCATGCTCGCCATCGCGCTGGCCGCACCGCTGCTCGCGGCCGCCTGCAACACGATTTCAGGCATCGGCAAGGATGTCGGCGCCGTCGGCGGCGCTGTCTCCAAGTCGGCCGAAGAAGCGAAACACTAGGCTTCGCCCATCGCGACACGGCAGATCGCGCGTCCGCCTGCGGGTGCGCGATTGTTGTTTGGGGTCAGCCGATCTCGATCGAGTAACGTTCGACAACTGTGTTCGCGAGGAGCTTTTCGCACATCTCCTTGACGCGCTTTTCAGCGTCGGTCCTGGAGAGGCCGTCCTTCAGTTCGAGCTCGATGGTCTTGCCGCAGCGCACGGCGCCGACCTCGTTGAAGCCCAGCCGGCCGAGGGCGTCGCCGACAGCCTTGCCCTGTGGATCGAGCACGCCGGATTTCAGCGACACATGAACCTTAGCGCGCATCTACTCGTCCTGCTCCTTGCCGTTGAACGCCAGGATTTCGGCCCCGCCTGCTTCCTTGATGATTCCCAGGCGGCGCGCAACCTCGGCATAGGCCTCGGTGACGCCGCCGAGATCGCGGCGGAAGCGGTCCTTGTCGAGCTTCTCGCCGGTGGTCATGTCCCAGAGGCGGCAGGAATCGGGACTGATCTCGTCGGCGAGCACGGTGCGCACCATCTCACCCTCGTAGAGGCGGCCGTACTCGACCTTGAAGTCGACCAGCTTGATCTGCGCGCCCGCAAAAAGCCCGGTGAGGAAGTCGTTGATGCGGAGCGTCATCGTAATGATGTCGTCGATCTCCTGGGAGGTCGCCCAGTTGAACGCGGTGATGTGTTCTTCGGACACAAGCGGGTCGCCCAGCTCGTCCTTCTTGTAGCAGAACTCGATGATCGAGCGCGGGAGCTGCACGCCCTCCTCGATGCCGAGGCGCTTGGCGATGGAGCCGGCGGCGACGTTCCTGCAGATCACTTCAAGAGGGATGATCTCGACTTCGCGGATCAGCTGCTCGCGCATGTTGAGGCGCTTGAGGAAATGGGTCGGCAGACCGATGGCGTTCAGCTGCAGTCATCACGAACTCGCTGATGCGGTTGTTGAGCACGCCCTTGCCGTCGAGCACGGCCTTCTTCTCGTTGTTGAAGGCCGTTGCGTCGTCCTTGAAATACTGGATCAGCGTGCCCGGCTCAGGACCCTCGTAGAGGATCTTCGCCTTGCCTTCGTAGATCTTGCGCCGCTTGGCCATAACCCGTCTCCCAGCCGGAAGCATTCCGCGCGCTCCCGATTTGTCCGGCCCATCGTGACCGGACCGAACTTCCTATAGCATCCATTGCCCAGCGTCTGCCCACTCGGCGCCTGCCGGTTGGGGATGACGCCGGGAAACCGCCAAATCCTGATGCGATTCAAGGTCGCAATTGCGGCCGAGCGGGGATGCAATTGGCGTTGCGCGAGGCTATATCGAAAGGGCGACGCGGCATGCGCCGCCCAGTGGAGGGAGACGGCCGTGAGCGGATTCGACAAGCGGAAATCGGGTGAGGAAGCCAGGTTCGCCCTCGACCAGGAACTGCGCTTCAAGGCCAATGCCCGCCGCAACAAGCTGTTGGGCCTGTGGGCCGCAGAAAAACTGGGCAAGACGGGCGAAGCGGCCGCGACCTACGCCGTCGAAGTCGTAAAGTCGGATTTCGAGGCGCCAGGCGATGAAGACGTGTTCCGGAAGGTGAAAGGCGACCTCGACAAGGCCGGCGTTGCGATCACCGACCACCAGCTGCAGCGACAGATGTCGGAACTGATGGACACCGCCGTCGAGCAGGTGAAGGCGGAGAAGAAGTAGGCCGCCGGACGATCAGAGGCGGAGCGCGGGGCGCCTGCCCGGCTCCTTGTCTCATCAGCTGCGTGACCCGTGGCCAGGCTTGGCCGGGCAGGCGCCTGGCGCTTCTCCACAACGATTTTTTGCGCCATGGCATCGTGGCTTCGCTTCATGCAGCTTCACCAAGCTGCGTCTGCGAATTCACGAGAACCCCGCTATTGCGGGCGGCGTACATCGTGTTGTGCCAGCGTGGCGCAACTTGCGCGTAATCGTGGTGAACGGGACGTCTCAAACGTGTTTCGCCGGAGCGCCGCTTTCTTAAGAGGCGGCTGGCAGTCTCTCCAGTGAAGATCAGCCCGCAAGGCCGGTCTGGCCCCCCGATCGAACCGCCTCCTCGCCCTGCCTCGCGTCGCCGCGAGTGGGCGCGTCCAATGTCCCCTGGATGCTGGCGGTTCGGTTCGGGCGCGACGCGGTGTCCCTCGTTTCGCGCTCCACCATCACAGACTGGGCCGGGTCCGATGAGGGCCCGGCCCTTTTTTCAACTCGCGCCGAATACACGCTCGAAGATCGTGTCGACGCCGGTGAAGTGGTAGCCGAGGTCGAACATCCCTCCGAGGTCGGCCTTCGACAGGAATTTCGCAACGTCGGCATCGGCCTCGAGATTGCGCTGGAAATCACCCTCGCCTCTACGCGGATCCTTCCAGACCTTCATGGCATTGCGCTGCACCAGACGGTAGGCGTCCTCGCGGGTCGCGCCCTTCTCTACGAGCGCCAGCAGCACGCGCTGGGAATTGTGCAAGCCGCCGAGGCGGTCGAGATTGGCCTTCATGTTGTCCGGGTAGACGAGGAGCTGCTCGATCACCTGGCCCAGCCGGTTCAACGCGAAATCGAGATGGATGGTGGCGTCGGGTGCGATGCCGCGCTCGACCGAAGAGTGAGAGATATCGCGCTCGTGCCAGAGGGCGACGTTTTCCATGGCCGGAATGACGGCGGAGCGGACGAGGCGCGCGAGGCCAGTGAGATTTTCGGTCAGGACCGGATTGCGCTTGTGGGGCATGGCGGAGGAGCCCTTCTGCCCTTCGGAGAAGTATTCCTCGGCCTCGAGGACTTCGGTGCGCTGCAGGTGGCGAATTTCCGTCGCGATGCGCTCGATCGACGAGGCGGTGACGGCCAGAGCCGCGAAATAGGCGGCGTGGCGGTCGCGCGGGATGACCTGGGTGGAGACAGGCTCGGGCGAAAGACCCAGCTTCTTTGCGACCATTGTCTCTATTCGCGGATCGATGTTGGCAAAGGTGCCGACGGCGCCGGAGATGGCGCATGTGGCGATCTCTTCTTTCGCGGCGAGCAGTCGCCTGCGATTGCGCGCCATTTCGGCGTGGAAGCCGGCGAGCTTGACGCCAAACGTCGTGGGCTCGGCGTGGATTCCGTGAGAGCGGCCAATCGTGGGCGTCAGCTTGTGATCGAAGGCGCGCTTCCTGAGGGCGGCGAGAACGCGATCCACGCCGCCAACGAGCAGGTCCGAGGCGCGAACCAGCTGCACGGCAAGGCAGGTATCGAGCACGTCGGACGACGTCATGCCGAGATGGAGGAAGCGGGCTTCAGGCCCGACATGCTCGGTGACGCTGGTGAGGAAAGCGATGACGTCGTGCTTCACTTCGCGCTCGATCTCGTCGATGCGCTTGACGTCGAAGCCGCCGCGGGCGCGGACAGCTTTCGGCACGTCCTTCGGGATCATGCCGAGTTCGGCCATCGCTTCGGCGGCGAGGGTCTCGATCTCCAGCCAGATCCGGTAGCGCTCCTCCGGGGTCCAGATGGCCGCCATTTCGGGGCGGGAATAGCGAGGGATCATGACGGGCTCCGGCGGTGCTGCGCAGCGTTTAGGCCGCGGGCGGGCGCTTGTCATCCCGGCGTGTTTTGACACCTCGCCTCGGTCAGTCCGATACTGGGCAGATGATCAGCTTTCATCACATCACACCGGAAAATCGCGCTCTCCTCGACGCCGTGGACGAGGACGTGTTCGACCATGGGATTACGCCGGAGCGGCTGGACGCGTTTCTTGCGGCGCCCGGGCATGCGCTGGTCGTGGCTGTGGAGGACAGGGTGGTGGTCGGCCATGCTCGTGGCATCGTGCATGTCCAGCCGGACCGGGCATCCGACCTCTACATCGACAATCTCGGCGTGGCGCCGGACCAGCAGCGCAAGGGGATCGCTACGCGGCTGGTTCGCGAGTTGGTCGAATGGGGCAAGGCGCGGAGCTGCACCTATGCATGGGTGGCGACGGAGCCGGACAATGACGTCGCGATCGCCTTCTACAACGCGCAGCGCTTCGAGCGACAGACGATCGAGTTCTTTGGTAGCTCTATCGAAGACACTTAGACGTTCAGGGCGTAGCCGGCCGAGCGGACCGTACGGATCGGGTCGTCGCCGCCGCCGCGCGACAGCGCCTTGCGCAGACGGCCAATGTGGACGTCCACCGTGCGGGTTTCGACATAGACGTCCGAGCCCCAGACGGCGTCGAGCAATTGTTCACGCGAGAAAACGCGGCCTGGGTGCTGGATGAAATAGTCGAGGAGGCGGAACTCGGTGGGGCCAAGGTGAACTTCGAGGTCGTTGCGGGTGACGCGATGGGCCGAGCGATCAACCGTGATGTCGCCGATGACGACGACATCCTCGGCCAGGGCCGGGCGGATGCGGCGCAGGACGGCGCGGATGCGGGCGACGAGTTCGGAGACCGAGAACGGCTTCACCATGTAGTCGTCGGCGCCGACATCGAGGCCGCGCACCCGGTCGGCCTCTTCGGTCCTGGCGGTCAGCATGATGACCGGAAGGTTGCGGGTCGTTGGCCTGGAGCGCAGGCGGCGGCAGACTTCGATGCCGGCGAGTTTGGGCAGCATCCAGTCCAGGATGACGATGTCGGGCTGCCGCTCTTCCGTCATCAGGAGAGCTTCCTCGCCGTCGGTGGCGACGTCGACTTCGTAGCCTTCCTTCTCCAGGTTGTAGCGGATGAGTTCCGCAACCGAGGCTTCGTCCTCGACGACCAGGGCATAGGGCTGGGTGGCGGCGGGGCGCACGGGCGGACGGGCCAGATCAGTTGCTGTTGAGGGCATCGACTTTCGGCCTTTCAGTGGGGAGCTGTTCGCCGGTCACGAGGAAGTGGATTTCTTCCGCGATGTTGGTGCAGTGGTCGCCGATCCGTTCCAGATTCTTGGCGACGAACAAAAGATGCGCGCAGGCAGAGATCGTGCGCGGGTCCTCGATCATGTAGGTGACGACTTCGCGGAAGAGCGACTGGTAGTGCTCGTCGACTTCCTCGTCGCGCGTCCACACCTTGTTGGCGGCTTCGGCCTCCTGGGCCGAATAGGCGTCGAGCACGTGCTTGAGCTGGGCGGCGACCAGTCGGCCCATGCGGGCAACGCCCTTCAGCGCGGCCGTGGGCTCGATCGTATCCAGAACCTTGGCGCGCTTGGCGATGTTCTTGGCGAGATCGGCGATGCGCTCAAGCTCGGCGGCGATCTTGAGGGCCGATATGGTCTGGCGCAGGTCGCGGGCCAGCGGCTGACGCAGGGCCAGCAGACGCAGGATCTTCTTCTCGGCCTCGACCTGCAGGGCGTCGACCTGCGGGTCGCGCGCCACCACGGTCTCGGCCAGGGCGAGATCGCGCATCGAGATGGCCTGGATCGCATCCGAGAGCATGTCCTCGGCGAGCCCGCCCATGCGCGCGAGGTCGCCCGAGAGATCCTCGAGATCGGCCGAGAATGACCTGACGGTGTGTTCGGTCATGTTCCTGTCCTTCGTCTCTTCCCCCGCCCCAAGCGCGGCACTCTAGCTGAATCCGGCCGGTTCCGCGCCCCCTTATCCGAACCGTCCTGTGATGTAGTCCTGCGTGCGGGGATCGCCTGGGTTGGTGAAGATGGTTTCCGTGTCGTTGGTCTCGACCAGCTTGCCGAGGTGGAAGAAGGCCGTGCGCTGCGACACGCGGGCGGCCTGGGCCATGGAGTGGGTGACGATCACGATGCAGTAGTTGTGGCGCAGCTCGTCGATCAGCTCCTCGATCTTGGCGGTGGCGATGGGGTCCAGCGCCGAGCACGGCTCGTCCATCAGGATGATCTCAGGGGAGACCGCGATGGCGCGGGCGATGACAAGGCGCTGCTGCTGGCCGCCAGAGAGGCCGGTGCCAGGCGAATGCAGGCGGTCCTTCACCTCGTTCCAGAGTCCTGCCCGTTCCAGCGACTTCTCGACGATGTCCTCCATCTCCTTCTTCGAGGAGGCGAGACCGTGGATGCGGGCGCCGTAGGCCACATTGTCGAAGATCGACTTCGGGAACGGGTTCGGCTTCTGGAACACCATGCCGACGCGGGCGCGCAGGAGGACGGGGTCGACCGAGCGCTCGTTGATGTTCTCGCCGTCGATCTCGATCACGCCGGTTACGCGGCAGCCTTCGATGGTGTCGTTCATGCGGTTGATCGAGCGCAGGAAGGTAGACTTGCCGCAGCCCGACGGCCCGATCAGCGCGGTGACGGATTTTTCGGGAATGTCGAGCGAGACATCAAACAGCGCCTGCTTCTCGCCGTAGAAGACCGAGACGGCCTTCGCCTTGACCTTCGGCTCGTCGCGCGGCGGCTTCACGGCGGTCACTGCGGGAATCTCCATGAGCTGGGCGATCGGTTCCATGCGGCTCATCACCATCTCCGCTCCAGCTTGCGACGCAGGTACACGGCCAGGGCGTTCATCGCAAACATGAACACCAACAACACGATGATCGAGGCCGATGTCATGGGCTGCCAGGCGCGTTCGGCGGCGCTCGACCATTTGTAGACCAGCACCGGCAGGGCCGTGGCGCTGTCCAGCGGGCCGTCGGGCGGGTCGGCTACGAAGGCCACCATGCCGATCAGCAGCAGAGGCGCGGTCTCGCCTAGCGCGCGGGCCAGGCCGATGATCGCACCGGTCAGGATGCCGGGCGCCGCCAGCGGGAGGACGTGGTGGAACACCGTCTGCGGCAGACTGGCGCCTACCGCCAGCGCACCTTCCCGGATCGAGGGCGGGACTGCGCCCAGCGCTGCGCGGGTAGCGATGATGATGGTTGGAAGCGTGATGAGAGAGAGGACCAGACCGCCCACCAGTGGCGCCGAGCGAGGCAGGTCGAAGAAGTTGATGAACACGGCGGCCCCCAGCAGCCCGAACACGATCGAGGGTACGGCGGCCAGGTTGTTGATGTTCACTTCGATGAAGTCGGTGATCCCGTTCCGAGGTGCGAATTCTTCCAGGTAGATGGCGGCGGCGACGCCGATCGGCAGGGACAGCAAAAGCGTCACGGCCATGATCCAGAACGACCCGGCGAGCGCGGCAGCGAGACCCGCAAGTTCGGGATAGGTCGAGTCCGACTTGGTCAGCAGGTCAAAATTGATCACGCTGCGGATGTCCCCGGAAGCCTTGAGCGCGTTGGCCCAGGCGGCTTGCCGGTCCGTGACCAGGCGATCGGCTTCGGCGACTTTCAGTTCGCGCACGCGCCATTGGCCGGCGGCGGCGCTGTCGCCAGTGGGCGGGATCAGAATCTCGCCGGCAATCTCGTCGGGCGAGACGCGCCCGGCTTTCACGACCCCGCCATTGATCTCGACCAGCAGCGAGGGCGAGAACTCGTCCGGCTCGATCGAGGCGCCTGACGTGGCGAGGCGGGCGAGGACAGTGTTGGCGAGCTGGGTGTCGCGGTCGCGCTTGCGGGTGAGGCGCTCGACATCGCGCCGGGCGGCTTCGATGTCGAGATCGGCGTGGGCGACCATCAGGGATTTCAGCGCGGAGTCGGCGCCGGGAACCCCGCCCTCGGCGGCGCCCAGTTCGAATGCGGCTGCGAGCGGACCCCCGAGATCGAGGCCCAGCTGGGCGACACGTTCGGTGGCGACGAAGGTCGCCTCGTCAACCGACGGCGCGGCAGGCTCTGGCGGGGCCGCGGGCTGGCCGGCCGCGGCTGGAGCTGGCGCCGCGGGGACCAACACGGGAGTTGCGACACCGCCGAGGCGCGCGCGAGCTTCCTGGCGTGCATCGCGTTCGCGCGTCAGGCGCGCGAGGCGTGATTTGGCGGCCGGAATGGCCGTCTTCTCGATCGCTGCGGCGCGCTTGGGCGCATCGGCCTTGAGGGTGGCCGCTTCCTGCTGGAGGCGGGCGATGCGCGCGGCCTGGTCGGCGAGAGCGGCTTCGGCAGCGACGAGTTCGGCGGCGTTGACCGTGATGACTGCAGGTTTGCGTTCCACTTCCGGCGCTGCGGCAAGCACGCCAAGCGGCGCCAGCGGTCGGCCGGTCAGCAGGGATATCGCGGCCATCATGTCGGCGGCGCTCATCTGCGGCGCCTTGCCGGAGGCATCACGAAACAGGGCTGCATCGACGCGGCGGCGGTCGCCGGCGAGATAGGCCGTCTCGGCCTGGATTCGGCGGGTTTCGGCGGTTGGCTCTCCGTTGGACTCGGCTTCCGCAGCCTTGTTTGCGAAGGACGCGCCCTTGCCGACAAGTTCGTCAGCCTGCTTGTCGGCCTCCACCGCTTCGGCCTCGAGGCGCGCGGCCAGCTTGCCGCGCAGCGACGCAAGTTCCGCTCCGCCCGCGATCGCGCCAGCCGCGCGCACGAGGCCAATATCGTCTTCCTCGCCGCTGACGATGTAGTCCTCGGTTTCAGTCCTGATCCTGGCGGCGTCGGCCGCGGCGATTTCCGTGCGGCGCGCGGTCAGTTCCTGCAGGCGGGCGTTGGCTCGGTCGATGGCGGTTTGCGAAACGGCGGCGGCGTCGGATTTGCCCGTGGCTTCCTCGCGCAGGCGTTCGGCCATATCGGCGTAGGGGACAGCAAAGCCTCCCGGCGCGCGGATCGTGACCTCGCCGCCGGCGCGGGAGAGCGAGGCGGCGACACTGCCCTTCATGATGCGCTCGTCGGTGATCAGGCCCTTGAGATAGAGATCGATGACGTCCGAGACCGGCGCCACGACAGAGGTGGTCTGGCCGATCAGCTGCGGGTTGGCGGCGGCGCGGTGGGCGATGTTCTGCCCTGCCAGCGTCGAGACCATGCGGTTGAGCTGACGGCGCAGGGCGAGGTCGGCGCCGGCTTCGGGGAAGCGCTGCTTCAGCTCGTCGCGGAACAGGTCGGAGAAGGCCGAGACGTTCTTGGTGAGCACGGCCGGATCGCGCCTGCCGGAGGGGTCGACGATAGCGGGATCGATGAGCACGTTGATGCTGAGTTCGTGCTTGGTGAACGCCGAGATGGATTCGCCGACGATGGAGACCAGCAGGACGACGAGAGCGAAAATTGCGAACACGATGGCGGAGAGGCCGTACGCGCGGAAACGCCCCTCCTCGCGGTAGCGCTTCCTGAGCCGCTTGAGCGCGGCGGGATTGCCCGAAATGCCGCTACTCATATTTCTCGCGATAGGCTTTGACCACGCGCTGCGCGATCAGGTTGAAGACAAGGGTGATCAGGAAGAGGCCGAAGCCCAGCGCGAAGGCCGAGAGCGTCTTCGGGCTGTCGAATTCGGTGTCGCCGGTGAGGAGGTCGACGATCTGGACGGTGATAGTGGTGACGTCCGAGAACGGGTCCGCGGTGATCTGCGCACGCTGGCCGGCGGCCATCACCACGATCATGGTCTCGCCGATAGCCCGGGAGACGGCGAGCAGGAGCGCTGCGACGACGCCGGGAAGCGCGGCCGGCATGATCACCTGCTTCACTGTCTCGGATTTTGTGGCGCCCAGCGCGAAGGCGCCATCGCGCAGGGTCTGCGGCGTGGCGTTGATCACGTCGTCTGAGAGGGAGGAGACGAACGGAATGATCATCACGCCCATGACCAGGCCGGCGGCCAGTGCAGATGTCGGCTGGGCGTCGATGATCGGGCCTTCGATGAATGGGAAGATCGCCATCAGCACGCCGTTGAGCCAGTCGCCGAAAGCCCGGACGGCGGGGGCGACAGTGAGCAGCGCGAAAAAGCCGTAGACCACGGTGGGTACGCCAGCGAGAACCTCGAGGATCGGCTTGACGGTGCGCCGCGTTCGTGGGCCGGCGTACTCGGAGAGGTAGATCGCGGCGTAGAGGCCGACAGGAGCTGCGACCGCCATGGCGATCACGGTGATCATCAGCGAGCCATAGATCAGCGGCACGGCGCCGAAGGCGCCCGATGCCCCGATCTGGTCGGGGCGGATGTTGGTCTGGGCGCTCCATTTGAGACCGAACAGGAATTCCATCGGCGACACCTCGCCGAAGAAGCGCATGGTCTCGAACACCAGCGACAGCACGATGCCGATGGTGGTGAGGATGGCGACGCCCGAGCAGGCCATGAGGGCGAGCTTGATCGCCGTCTCGACCCGGTTGCGGGCGCGGCGATCCTTGCGCACGCGGGCGAGACCGAGGACGAAGCCGATGATGGCGATGGCGGCGGCGGCAAGGCTGGCCCACAGCTTGATGGCGCCGCGCTGGGCCGCTATGGCGTGGCCGAGTTCGCGGATCGGACCGGCCAACGCGTTGTCGGGATCGACCAGGCCGGTTCCGGACGCCAGCGCACGGGCAGCGTCGATCTGGACGGAGGCTTCGAACGGCGGCAGGGCTGCGATGGCGGGCGGCAGGTTCGCCGTCGCGACGCGGTCGGCCAAGGCGTCTCCGGCAATCGCGTAGAGAAGCAGTACTGCGACGGCCGGTCCAAGCGTCCACAGCGCGACGAGATAGCCGTGATAGTTGGGGCGCGAGTGCAGCGAGCGGGCGTCGCCTGCGGCGAGCTGGACGGCCCTGCTGCGGCCCATGAAAAACGCCGCCGAAGCGGCGGCGATCAAGGCGGCCAGCAAGGCCAGGGCGAGCCGAGACTGAGCGATCTGTTCGTACATAAATCGCCCGGCCACTGCGTTCCCGCGACTCCCCTAGCCGTGGATTGTGACAGTCCTGCAAAAACGGTCGCTGAGCTCATGCAATGGGATAAATCGGGCGGGATTCGCGCCGCCAAGACTGTGGATAAGCCGCCGGCTGATTTACAGGCGCCAAACAGGGGTGTTTTCTGCGGAAACCTCCGATTCCGAGAAAGGCTTTCACGGAAATGGCTGCAACCCTTGCCCTGGGCGCCTACGACATGACCCCGCAACGGGGATTTCTTTGCTCGTATGATGCCGGCGATGTGAACCTGCCGGTCGAGTTGATGCCGGCGGTCGAGGCAGCGATGGACCTGCCGCGAACATTGCTGACGGGCAAGGTGCGCCGGCATCTCGAGGCGATGCCGCTGCTCGACCTGACGCGCTTCTGCGCCGAGGCGAGCGAACCGCAGATTCGCTCGGCGATGGTGCGCTATTCCTTCATGGTGCAGGCCTATGTGTGGGGCGAACGGGCGCCGCCTGCACAGCTGCCGGCATGCCTCGCCGTGCCGATGTGGCGGCTGGCCAAGCGCCTGGGGCAGCAGCCGCTGCTGCCCTATTCCGCTTACGTGCTGGACAACTGGGACCGGCTGGATCGCTCGGGTCCGATCGCGCTCGACAATATCTGGATGATCCAGCCCTTCCTCGCAGGGCAGGATGAGGCGTGGTTCGTGCTGGTGCATGTCGCGATCGAGGCGCGTGCGGGGGAGATGCTGGCGGCGATACCCGGACTGGTGGATGCCGTGATGCGTGGTGACGAGGGGGCGGTGGAAGCCGGGCTCGCGACGGCGGCGAAGGTCTGGGACGATGTCAACGCCATCTTCGACCGCATGCCGGAACGGTGTGACCCGTACGTCTACTTCCATCGCGTGCGGCCTTACATCCACGGTTGGAAGGACAATCCGGCGCTGGGCGCGGGGCTGATCTACGAGGGCGTCGCAGAGACCGGCGGCAAGCCGCAGGCGTTTCGCGGACAGACGGGATCGCAGAGCTCTATCGTGCCGGCGATGGATGCGCTGCTCGGGATCGGCCACGCGGAGGATCCCCTGCGGACCTTTCTCGACGAACTGCATATCTATCGCCCGCCGGCCCATCGGAAGTTCATCGATGCGGTGCGCGGCGCAAGCGGCGTTCGCAGCTTCATCGTGAAATCCGGGAGCAAGGTGCTTCGCGATGTCTACAATACCAACGTCATCAGTCTCGCGCGATTCCGTACGCGCCATCTGGAATATGCGGCGAGCTACATCGCCAGGCAGTCGAAGGATTCGGCCGGCAACGACACCGACGTCGGCACGGGCGGCACGCCCTTCATGAAGTATCTCAAGAAGCACCGGGACGAGGCCGAACAGCACTTGCTGAAGTAGCCGTCTGCGCGCGTCGTCGGGTTTTATCGGACACGCTGCAGTTTCACTCTCGACAAAGTAGATTACATTTGTAATCTTCTTTGTATCCGCACCTTTCCGCCATCGCGCCGCCCTGATCGCGGCCCAGAACGGAGACGAGCGACACGGCTCCTTGGGGACTTGATCATGCGCAACGCACTGGCGTTTCGGCGGCTGAGCACTGTTGCCGTTACCGCACTCCTGCTTTCGGCGTCGGCGTTCGCGGACAAGGACAAACCCGCCGTCCTGCTAGGCCCGACACTGGTTGCATACTCGAACGGCATTCACACCGACGCCATGAAGCGCGAGGTGAAGGTATCCTCGCTCGACATCAAGGTGAATGTGCGCGGCGACATCGCCGAGACAGTCGTCACCGCAACGTTCAGCAATCCCACAAGCGAGCTTCTCGAAGGCGAGTTTGCGTTGAACATGCCGCGCGGTGCGGTGATCACCGGCTATGCGCTCGACATCAACGGCACGCTGATCGATGGCGTGCTGGAGACGAAGTACAAGGCGGCGGAAGCCTACCAGCGGCGCGTCAGCCAGCGCATCGACCCGGGCCTCGCCGAGGTCGACTATTCCGACCGGTTCGAGACGCGCATCTATCCCATCCCCGCGCACGGCGCCCGCACCATCCGCCTGAAAATGGTCAGCGCGTTTGATGCGGCGGACGGCTACGCCTTGCCCCTCGCCATGGACGGCAAGGTCGGCAAGCTGAGCATCGATGTGGAGGGCGATGCGCGCTTGGTGTCGGCGCCCAACTCGGTTTCCGGCAGCCTGAAGATCGAAGGCGAAAATGCGGCGCTGGACAGGCCCCTGAAACTCGCACCGAAAGAGCGTGTCGAGCCCATGCTGGTGAGCGAGCATCCGGGCGCCGAGCGGTTCTTCGACATCCTTGCGCCGGGCCTGCGCCAGCGCGCGATCGACAATGTTCCGCTGCATATCTTCTGGGACCGCTCGGTGTCGCGCGCGGATGACGACCTCAGAGGAGAAGCAAGGCTCGTCCAGGATCTGGCCGCCAGCCGTAGGCAGCGCACGGTGAAGGTGACGCTGTTCGACAGCGGCGCCGCAGAAACGCGCGAGATCGCGGTCGAGCGCCTGGCCGAGGAGCTCGGCAAGGTGCGCTATCGTGGAGGCACCAGCTACAACACGCTGACGTCCGGCGTGGAAATAGCGCCGGGGACCGACTGCTTTATGATGTCGGACGGGCGGGTCACGCTTGATGATCGCCGCGCCTTCACCCTGCCCTGCAGGATTTTCACGATTTCCAGCGGGCCGGAGACAGACCGCGCCTGGCTTTCCGAGATCGCGGTACGCTCGGGCGGTTCGTCCGTCGAACTGGGCGCGGTTAAGCCGGAGACGGCGCTGGCGCAATTGCAGAAGCCGGAAGCCAGCATCCTCTCGGTCACGGATTCCTCTGGCGCGAGGATCGATACGGTGCGCCTGGCGGCGAAGGCAGGCGACATGCACCTTGTCGGGCCGATGCCGGACAAGGGCGCGGTGCTGGTGTGGGTGGCAGGCGAGGCCCTGCCGCGCCGGTTCAATGCGCCAGCGAGGAGCGCGCCGGTGTTTGCGGGACCCGGAGCGCTGTGGGCGCGCTATCGTCTCGGCGTCGTTGCGGCCGATCTCGCACCGGACGAACTCGCAAAAATGGCGCGGCGCTACAACGTGGCGACGCCGCAGGCCTCGTTCGTGGTGCTGGAATCGCCCAATGACTATGTGCAGTCGGACATCGAACCGCCGTCGACCTATCCGAAAGCGCTGCGCCAGCAATACGTGTCGCTGCGGCGAGAGGCCGACCAGGACGAGTCCCGCGCGCGTGAGCAGCGCCTTGTCACCGTCGCCGCCAACTGGTCGAGCCAGAAGGAGTGGTGGGGGACGAAATTCACCGGGGCGAGAAAGCAGGACAAGGCCAAGATGGCCTCCCTCGACCGCGACGCTTCCAACTTTGCAGACGGCGCGCCAAGGCCAGCGCCGGTGGCCGCGCCTCCACCTGCCGAGCATGCGGAGGCACGGCGTGAGCGCAGCCAGGGCGCGCCCGCCGACGACATCGTGGTGACAGGATCGGTCCTTGCGGCCAGTGGCGGCGCGCCGGCGGCGTCTGTGGAAGAAGCGGAAGCGCTGAAGGATCGAGGCCGGGCCGGGTCGATCGAGATTGCGGACTGGGCGCCAGACCGCCCCTACCTCAAGCGGTTCGACAAGGCCGGCAAGGAATGGGAAGCGGCGATCGACAAGGAGAGCGCCGAGCAGCGCGCCCTGCCGCTCTTCTGGTTCGACGTCGCCGAATGGCACTGGCGCGCCGGCCGCAAGGACGAAGCGCGCCGCGCCGCCGAGGCTGCGCTCGACCTGCCTGCACGCGACAACCAAACGCTGGCCATCGCGGCTGCGCGCCTGCTGCGCTATGGCGCGCATGACCGCGCCATCTGGCTGCTGGAGCGGTTGGCCGAGCGCGAAGCCGATCGACCGCAACCCTCGCGCACGCTGGCGCTCGCCCTGCTCGAGCGCGCCAAGGTCGCGAAAACCCAGGCGCTCGCCCGCGCCGATATCGAGCGCGCCGCCGACCTGCTCTACAAGGCGGCTACGGAACTGTTCGATGTCGATGCCCGCGGCGTGGAAGAAGTCACGCTGATGGAAGCCAATGCCGCGCTCGCCAAGCTCAAGGTCATGGGAGGCGCAGGCAAGTCGCTCGACAAGCGTTTCGACGGACTGCTCGATGCCGACGTGCGCGTGGTGATGGAGTGGAACACGCCGCGCACCGACCTCGACCTCTGGATCACGGAGCCCAATGGCGACAAGGTTGGCTATTCCACTCCGGCTTCGGCCTGGGGCGGCAAACTCTCGGGCGACGTGACCAACGGCTACGGGCCAGAAGAATACCTGATCCGCCGGGCGCAAAAAGGCGTCTACGAGATCCGGGCGAACACGTTCGCATCGGACCGCTCAAACCCGAACGGCCCGTCGACCCTGACGGTGCGCGTTATCCGCAATTTCGGCCGCCCGAGCCAGAGCGAGGAACTGCTCGACATCGAGATGGATGGCGAGGACCGCGACATGCGGCTGCTCGGCAAGATCACGATCGAGTAGGGAAGCGTTTACTTCGTCGCCGTGTCGCCGGCCGTTTGCGCAGCCTTCATGAACGTGGCGATGCGGGACTCCAGCGTGCCGATGTCCTTCGTTGTGAATTGCGCGATGACTTTCCTGGCTTCCTCGGCGGCGGGTCCGGTCTGAGTCTTGCCGGCATGGATGTCGTTGGCGAGTTTGAGGATGGGCGCGTAGAGCGGCTCGGGCTCGCCTTGTACGGTAAGACCGAAGCGCGGGGCCGACGCCTCCAGTTTCGCCCAGTCGGCGCGGACGAGTTTCCAGAAGTCCCCGGTGGCGTTCCAGTAGGCATCGCCATCCTTCGCCGCGACCGCGGTCGAGTGCCTGTAGGAGTTAACGCCGATCTCGCGGACGAGAACGTGATGGTCGCCGCGTAGGACGAGCTTGGAGTTCTCTTCCTCCTGCACCCAGCCGAACGGCGTGATGGTGTGGCGGTTGACGGCAAGCACTGCATCGTAGTCGGTGCGCGTGGTCATGTCGCGGCGAGGCAGCGGCCGCATCTCGGCAGGCGGGTTCCATTGCGAGACGCCGTTTGCGTGCGTCCAGGCGCCCACTGCTCCGTAGCGCGGCGAATCTTCCACCTGGTAGACGACCTGCGACCATTTCCCGGCGCGGTCATTCGCAGAGACAGGGCGCGTTTCCCAGGCATTGCCGCCGATGAAGATGAGCACGCTTGCCGGCTCGTAGGTCCAGTCCTGGCGCCAGTGCTTCACAACGGAGGTTTGATCGCCGGACTTCAGCACGAGGATCTGCTGCAGGCTGATGAAATCGCCGCGATCCTCAACGACACGGACGATCTCGTCTGCGCCCGAAAGCTTGGGCTTCTTCAACTCATAACCAGGCGCGAGGGAGACGGTTTCGCGGAAATCGAATGTCACGTCGAAGTCGCCGGCCATTGCGAGGATCGCCTTGCGGTCCTGCTCGAACCTGGCTCTCTCGGCCGCAGGCGTGGCGGCCGGAACCATTCCGGAAGACGCCGCCGTCCCTGCCGTGGTGACGCAACCGGCGGCGGCCAGAGACGACCCGAGAATCGCGGCCAAACCCAGCTTGCGCACCAGACCGAGGTCAAACCGCATCGTTCATGCTCCCGAAAAACCTTGCGATTGCGGCTACTATTACTGCGAATGACTTTCAAGTGCGGCAAAGATGCTCTTGCGAATTATTTGCATGTTGGCTAGCCGTGGCGAGAACGGTTCGCATCTGCGATCCAGCCAAATGGCAAGACGGAACGTGCATGAACTTGATACACGGCAGATTTGCCCGCCCGGCACTGACCTATGGCTGCGCGATCGGCGGCGCTGGTCATGGCGGCAATCCTCGGGGCGAGCGCAGCCGATGCGCACACCTCCTACCTGCTGCCCAACCTGTTCAAGACAGAGGACGCGAAAGTCGTGACACTACAGGCGGCGTTCACTGAGGATTTCTCGCGACCCGAAGTCGGCATCCCGTCGAGCGACTGGTCGGTGACGAAGCCAGACGGATCGAAAGCGACGTTCAAGCGTGTCGAGGCCTTCGAGCAGATGACCGTGCTTGAGGCGGATCTGGCCGACATGGGGACCTATCGCTTTTCTACCGGCGAGCGGCTGGGCCGCACGGGCCAGCAGCTCCTGATCGGCGATGACTGGGTTCCGGTCGAGCCGGGCCAGGCGATCCCAGCCAGCGCCAGAACACGACCGAGCCAGACGGTCACCCTCGCCGATGTCTATGTCTCGAAGGGCGCGCCAACGATGAGGGCGGTCGAAGCCAGGTCTGGCCGGCTGGAGCTGAAGCCCGTAACCCACCCCAACACCGCGACGATGAAGGACGGATTCAAGCTGCGCGTGCTGCTCGACGGCAAGCCGGTCGCCAACCAGGTGGTCAACGTCTCGCGGGAAGGCGGGAGCTACGAAACGCCGAAGTACGACAAGATCGTGCGCACCGACGCGAGCGGGACTCTCTCGCTGTCATTCGACAAGGGAGGCGCCTACCTCATGATGACACGTCTGTCCGCTGATGCGCCAGCGGGGTCGCAGACCGCGATCCGCAGCTACACAACATCGCTCACCCTCGAAGTCACGAACTAGGGGGCGGGAGTTTCCGCCGCTCCGCTGGAGCGGGGTCTGTTTGCTTGACGCAGATGCAATCCATTTGCGGGGAATAGAGGGGCTTTTCATGCGTTCGAAGCTGATGACCGGGACGGTTGTCTCCACGGTCGCGCTCGCGATCCTGGGTGGGGGCGGTGCGCACGCACAGGCTGCACCCGCGATGCCGGCGGATAGCGCCGACGACCAGCAGCGCAACAAGGTGACCGTCACGGCGACCCGCACCGAGAAGGATGTCGACGAAGTGCCGGCGACAGTCTCGGTCATCACCGACCAGAAGATCGAGGATGAACTCGTCACCGACATCAAGGACCTCGTGCGCTTCGAGCCCGGCGTTTCCGTGCGCAGCTCTCCGCAGCGTTTCGGCGCCGCGCTTGGCTCGACCGGGCGCGACGGCAATAGCGGGTTCAACATCCGCGGCCTGGAAGGGGACCGCGTGCTGATCCAGACCGACGGCGTTCGTGTTGCAGACGGCTTCAGCTTTGGTCCGCAGGCGCAGGGGCGCGGCGACTATGTCGATCTCGACCTGGTGAAATCCGTCGAAATCCTGCGTGGCCCTGCGTCAGCTCTCTATGGCAGCGACGGCGTCGCGGGCGTCGTGAGCTTCATCACGCGCGACCCCGACGACCTTGTGCGGGACGGCCGCAGCTTTGCCGTGCGCGCGCGCTCGGCGTTCGCATCGGCAGACGAGAGCTGGGCGAACAGCCTGATCGGAGCGACCAAGCACGGCGACTGGTCGGCGATGGTCGGCTACACTCATCGTTCGGGCCAGGAGCAGAAGAACCAGGGCGAGCTGATCGTGCCGGACGCCCGGCGGACCGCCCCCAACCCGCTCGACTTCGATTCGAGCTCCTGGCTGGGCAAGCTCGTCTGGAAGCCCGGGGACAACCAGCGCTTCCGCCTCACCTACGACCAGCTCAGCCGCAGCATGGACGCCGACCTGTTGAGCGGCCGCGCGCAGCTTCCGGCGAATGGCGGCGCACCGCTCACCGCCACCTCGGTGCTGGATCTCGACGCCGCCGATTCGGTGCGGCGCGAGCGCTTCGCATTCGATCACCAGATCGAATTCGGTGATGGCTTCTTCCGCAAAGCGCAGTGGACCATCTATTCGCAGGCGTCGAAGACGCGCCAGTTCACCTTCGAAAACCGCAATACCGCGGCTGATCGCATCCGCGACAACGCATTCAACAACAAGGTGGCGGGCGCCAGCGGCCAGATGGATGGCGGATTCGACGCGATCGGGGCCAAGCATCACTGGCTGCTTGGGGCCGACTATTCAACCACGAAGCAGACCGGCATCCGGACAGGGACGGTTCCTCCTGTCGGCGAAACCTTTCCGTCGCGACCTTTCCCCAACACGGATTACGATCTCGCAGGCGTCTTTCTGCAGGATGAGATCAGCTTCCTCGATGGCCAGCTCGTGATCTATCCAGCGATCCGCTACGACGCGTATGAACTCACACCCGAACGCGACGCGCTTTATCCAGCCGCACTTCCGGCGACGGCCTCGAACGACAGCCATGTCTCCCCCAAGCTCGGCCTTGTGGTGTGGCCGGTCGACTGGCTTGGAGCATTCGTAAATTATGCCCAGGGCTACAAGGCTCCGGCGCCGAGCCAGGTGAACAACGGCTTTGCCAATCCGATCCAGAACTACACCTCGATCTCAAGCCCGGACCTGCGTCCCGAATCGAGCACCTCGATCGAAGCTGGCGTCCGCACGCGCCACATCAGCTGGGGCGGCGGAGAGTGGTCCGCCAGCGCCACGGCGTTCGCGGCGGAGTACAGGGACTTCATCGAGCAGGTGCTGATCGGCGGCTCGTTCACCGCGCTCGATCCCGGCATCTTCCAGTATGTGAATCTCACCTCGGTCGATGTCACCGGGATCGAGGGCAAGGTCGAAGGCGTGTGGGACAACGGCTTTGCCTTTGCAGCGACGGCCTCGTTCGCCGATGGCGACCAGGACAATGCCGGCGCGATTTCGCCGCTGCAGAGCATCGAGCCCTTCAAGTTCGTAGCGGGCCTGTCCTACCGGGACCCAGCCGGACGTTTTGGCGGTCAGCTCGCGGCGACTTATTCGGACCAGAAGGACGTGAAGGATGTCGCGACCGGTTCGACCACGACGCTGTTCCTGCCGCCGGACTTCTTTGTCATCGACCTGACGGCGTACTGGAATCTCACCGACTCGATCGCGCTTCGGGCGGGCATCTTCAACGTCAACGACGAGACCTACTGGTGGTGGGGCGATGTGCGCGGGCTGGCTGCGTCTTCAGCGACGCGCGACGCCTACACCCAGCCTGGCCGCAACACGTCCGTGTCGCTGACCTATCGTTACTAGGAATCCCGGCGCACCGCAGCATCGGACGCGCCCGCGTCCGCCTGCGCGGCCGCGCGTGGAACGGCGAGCGGCAGGATGACGCCGAAGGCGGAGCCCCGTCCGGGTTCGCTTTCAACCAGGAACTCGCCGCGGTGGCGCTGGACGACGTGCTTGACGATGGCGAGGCCGAGGCCTGTTCCTGGCTTGATCCCCCGTCCTGGATCAACGCGATAAAATCGCTCCGACAGGCGGGGAAGATATTGGCGCTCGATGCCAGGGCCTGCATCGCTGACCCGCAGCACCGCGTATCGGCTGGACGCAGGCGCCACAGGCGCAGTCGTGATGGTCATGTGGCCGGCCGTGTCCCATCGGCGCCCTGCCCGCGCCGTCGCCTCTTCACGCGGAAGGCCCGACAGGACCTCCACCTCGACGACCCCGCCTGGCTCGGAATACTTGATGGCGTTGTCGATCAGGTTCTGGATCACCTGCGCCAGCTCGTCGCGCACGCCCGTGACGCTGACCGCGCTCGACGGGCCTAGCACGCAAAGGCGGACATCCTTCTCCTTCGCCAGAGGAAGCAGGGCGTCTCCTGCCTCCGCCACCACTGCCGCCAGATC
The DNA here is from genome assembly GCA_963718145.1 of uncultured Alphaproteobacteria bacterium. Classification (GTDB taxonomy): domain Bacteria; phylum Pseudomonadota; class Alphaproteobacteria; order Caulobacterales; family Hyphomonadaceae; genus UBA7672. Next base: position 845,893 of record CAVQYJ010000023.1, read on the forward strand.
GGCTTCGCCCTCCGGCGGCCGGTGCTCGATCAACTCGATGCGCGACAGCGACAGCAGGTCGCTGATCAGCCGCCGCATGCGCTCTGCCTGCCCGTGCATGATATCGAGGAAGCGGTCGCGCGCGGCGGGGTCGTCGCGCGCCGGGCCGCGCAACGTCTCGATGAAACCCGACAGCGACGTCAGCGGCGTGCGCAGTTCATGACTCGCATTTGCGAGGAAGTCGACGCGCGCGAACTCCGCGCGCTTGATGTCGGTGAGGTCGTGCATCGACACCAGCACGTCCGCGCCCACAGGCGCAGCCACGCACGTGAAGTACCTGTCCGTACCGTCACGCACCACGAACTCGAACTTCTGCGGCGCGCCTTCACGCCGCGCCGCGCTCACTGCAGCGAGCAGCTCCGGACGCCGCACCACCGCGCTCAGCAGCGGATCCGCCCCCACCACCCTGAACTGCCGCCGCGCCGCCTCGTTCGCCGCCACCACCCTCCCCCCCGCATCGATATACATCGCAGGCTCCGGCAGAGCGCCGATCAGGGCGGCGCGCAGGTCGCGCTCCACACCCGCGCGCGCCTCGCCCACCACATCGCCCACTGCAGCGCTCGCAGCGCGCATCGCCTCGCGCTCCGTGTCGGCGGTGCCCGCATAATAGGCGATCGAGAAGGCCAGCATGATCAGCACGGCGAAAGCGGCCGCCCAGAGGGTGATCTCGCCCAGGAAAGCCAGACCGGAAATGACGATCAGGCCGGCAAAGCCCAGCACGAGAAAGTCGCCCGCGCGCCGCGCGCGGGTTACACGCGCAAAGACGCCGCCGCGCTCATCCGACTGGCCGGATGGCTCAGCCGCCGCAGGCGCGGGCGGCATGGGCGGAGCCTTGCCGGGTGGACTGGGGATGAGGGTTTCAGTCATCTCGCCTCTATCGGACCTGACGGAGCATACGGGCAAGACGCCTGAATTGTCTGTCCTTTCCCCCTGCCGCGGCGACCTTACCCCGACATGGGCGACGGCCGCGTGCGCACGCGCACAATAGCTGTGTGCAGGCACTTATTGTTTCCCGATAACAAACATTGACTTGGACCCGCCGCTTTGGGAAATCCTGCCGTCCGCTGGTGCGACCGGCGAAGGACCTGACCCCCAGAGGTGTTTCAATGAGACTTTCTCTCCTGCTCGCCGTGTCCACGGCCGCGCTGGTAACTGCGTGCAGTCCCGCCAAGCCCGCCGCGCCGGTCGCGGAAGCGCCCAAGGTCGCGCTCGGCACGTTCGGCATCGACACCGCCCAGATGGATACTTCGGTGAAGCCGGGCGATGACTTCTTCAAGTACGTGAACGGCAAGTGGCTCGCCACCTTCCAGATGCCCGCCGACAAGGCGCGCGTTGGCGTGTTCGACGCGCTGCGCGACAAGTCCGAGATCGACATCCGCACGGTGGTGGACGAACTCTCGAACACCACGCCGGCGGCCGGCTCGGTGCAGCAGAAGGTCGTCGACCTCTACAAGTCCTGGATGGACGAAGCCGCGCTGGAGGCGCGCGGGATCGAGCCGCTGAAGGCCGACTTCGCCGAGATCGAGGCCGCCAAGACCAAGGCCGACATCGTCAAGCTGATGGGCAAGTTCGACTATGCCGGCCCGTTCGGCTTCTACATCCAGCCCGACCCGGATGACACGACCAAGTACACCGTGTTCCTGACGCAGGGCGGCCTCGGCATGCCGGTGCGGGAATACTACATCGTCAAGAACGCGAAATTCGACGGCTACCGTGCAGCCTACAAGGCCTATGTCGCCAAGATCTTCGAGCTGATCGGCGACACCAATCCGACGAAATCGGCAGCCGCGGTGATCGCGCTCGAAACCAAGCTGGCGGCCGTGCACTGGGCGCAGGAACGGCGCCGCGATGTCCAGGCGACCAACAACCCGGTCGACCGTGCAGGCCTCAAGAAGATGGTTCCCAACATCGACTGGGACGCGATGCTGGCCGTGGACGGTCTCGGCGACGTGCAGCGCTTCGTGGTCGGCGAGACGACCGCCATCCGCGATGGCGCCAAGCTTCTCGACACCCAGCCGGTCGATGCGTGGAAGAAGTACCTCGCCTACCATCTCGCCAGCGACTACGCAGCCCAGCTTCCCAAGGCCTTCGACGTGGCGAACTTCGACTTCTACTCGAAATCGCTGCGCGGCATCGAAGAGCAGCGCGACCGCTGGAAGCGCGGCATGAACATGCTGGACGGCCTGATTGGCGAGGGCGTGGGCGAGATCTACGTCGCGAAATTCTTCCCGGCCGACAACAAGGCGAAGATGGACGACCTGGTGAAGAACCTGCGCGCGGCCATGGGCGAGCGGCTGAAGACGCTGGCCTGGATGGACGAGGCGACCCGCGCCGAAGCCCAGAAGAAGCTCTCCACCTTCGATCCGCGCATCGGCTATCCGGTGAAGTGGCGCGACTATTCGGCGATGACGGTCGAGCCGGGCAAGCTGTTCGAGAATGTGCGCAACGCGCGCAAGTTCGAATGGAACCGCCAGGTCAAGCGTCTGAACGACAAGGTGGACCGCGAAGAGTGGGGCATGAATCCGCAGACGGTGAACGCCTACTACGATCCGCCGATGAACCAGATCACTTTCCCGGCCGCGATCCTGCAGCCGCCTTTCTTCGATCCCGCCGCTGACCCGGCCGTGAACTACGGCGCCATTGGCGCGGTGATCGGCCACGAGATGGGCCATGGCTTCGACGACCAGGGCAGCGAATACGACGAGGCCGGCAAGATCCGGAACTGGTGGACGCCCGAGACGAGGAAGAAGTTCAACGCGGAAGCCGCCAAGTTCGGCGCGCAATACAATGCGTTCTGCCCGCTGGAAGGCGTGTGCGTGAACGGCAAGTTCACCATGGGCGAAAACATCGGCGACCTGGGCGGGCTGGAGATGGCTTACACCGCCTATCATCTCTCGCTTGGCGGCAAGGAAGCTCCGGTGATCGACGGCTTCACCGGCGACCAGCGCTTCTTCATGGCGCACGCCCAGGTGTGGCGCGCCATCATCCGCGACGACGCGCTGCGCAACCAGGTGCTGACCGACCCGCACGCTCCCTCGGCGGCGCGCGGCTCGATCCCGGAGAAGAACATCGACGCCTGGTATGCGGCGTTCGGCGTGAAGGAAGGCGACAAGAACTATCTGAAGCCCGAGGATCGCGTTCACATCTGGTAGCGGCCGGCGACGGCTGAAGCGGCTTGACTTCAGGGGCCGCGCCTCAAGACTGGGATACGGTCCCAGCGAGGTGCGGCTCCTTGATTTCGGCATATCTGCGTGCGGGCCTGCTTGCGGCAGGGATGCTGCTGGCCGGCTGCGACAATCCGCGCGCGGCCAGCGCTGCCTCCGCGGGCGGCTCGCCGGAGCCTGCGGGCTCAGGCGCTGCGTCGGCGGCAGGCGATGACTTCTATCTCAGCGTCAACGGCGAGTGGATCGACGGCTACCAATTGCCGCCGGACCGCAGCGAGCACGGCGTTGTCGGCGAGCTGACCGAACAGGCCGAGCAGGACGTGCGCGCGATCGTTGAAGAGCTGGCTGCCTCGAATCCGACGCCGGGAAGCCTCGCCGCCAAGGTGGGCGATCTCTACGCCAGCCTGATGGACGAGGATGCGATCGAAGCGCAGGGGATCACGCCGCTGAAGCCATTCCTGGAGCGCATCGCTTCGATCAGGACGTCGCGTGACCTGGTGGATGCATGGGGAACCATCGGCTACGCCGCACCGATCAATGTCGGCGTCGCGCCGCACCCGGATCATCCCGACGAGACGGCGTTGTGGCTGCGCCAGGACGGGCTGGGCATGCCGCATCGCGGGTACTATCTCGACATCGGGCTGAAGGCGGAACAGTTGCGCCGCGCCTACCGGACGCATGTGCAGGAGGTGATGGCGCTGCTCGGCCATGCCGATGCCGAGGGCGCGGCCAAGCGCATCTATGCGCTGGAGCGCAGGATCGCCGAGGCGCACACCTGGGATGACCGCAGCCTGTCGATGGGGGAACTCTACCAGGCGACGGACGTTGCGGGGCTAAACCGCTTTGCCCCGGGGTTCGACTGGACGCTGTTCCTGGAGCGCGCAGGCTACGCCAAGGCCACGACAATCATCATCACGGACGGAACGGCGGTGCGCGATTGCGTGGCGCTGCTCGGCAAGATCCCGCTGCAGGACTGGAAGGACTGGATGGCCTTCCACATCGCGGATTCATTCTCGGTGGCGCTGCCCCGCGCATTCCGGGATTCCAGCTTCGAGTTCGAATCCCACGCGCTGCAGGGGGTCGAGAAACAGCCGCAGCGCTGGCGGGTATCGATCAACATCCTGCTGTCCTTCCTTGGCGACGGGCTGGGCGAGCTCTATGTGAAGCGGCACTTCTCGGCGGAGGAGAAGCAGCAGGTCGAGGAGATGGTGGCGAATGTCCGCGCAGCGTTTGCGCGGCGGCTCGACGGGCTGGAGTGGATGGACGCTGCAACGCGCGCCGAGGCGCACGCCAAGCTCGACGCACTGCAGGCGATGGTCGGCTATCCTTCCGTCTGGCAGGACTACTCGGGACTGAAGATAGAGCGCGGAAAGCTGGTCGAGAGCCTCTATGGCGGCTTCCAGTACATGGCGGCGGAAGAGGCGGCCAAGCTGGGCAAGCCAGCCGACCGGCAAGAATGGCCCGTGCCGCCGCAGGTGGTGAATGCGTTCTACAATCCGCTCGCCAACAACCTGTCCCTCCCCGCCGGCATCCTGCGGCCGCCCTTCTTCGATCCGAAGGGGGACGCCGCCGAAAACTATGGCGCGATCGGCGCGATCATCGGCCACGAGATCAGCCACGGCTTCGACGATCATGGGCGGCAGCTCGACGGCACGGGCGCCCGGCGCAACTGGTGGACGGAGGAGACGAACGAGCGGTTCCTCGAGGCCTCTGAGGCGCTGACGGCGCAGTATGATGGCTTCTGCGCTTCGCTCGGCGTGTGCGTGAACGGCATGGCCACGCTGGGCGAGAATATCGGCGACCTCGCGGGGCTTGAGCTCGCCTATGATGCCTGGCAGGCCTCGCTCGGCGGCAAGCCTGCGCTGGTGAGCGGCGGGCTGACCGGCGAGCAGCGTTTCTTCACCGCCTATGCGCGATCGTGGCGCGAGAAGGTGCGAGACGAAGTGTTCGAGGCGCAGATGACCTCGTCCGACCATGCGCCGAGCCGCTATCGCGTCAACGGCGTCGTTCGCAACATGGATGAGTGGTACGCAGCCTTCGACGTGAGGAAGGATGCGAAGCTCTATCTGGCGCCGCAGGACCGCGTGAAGATCTGGTAGGCCGGACCGGGCGTCAGCTGGCCTCGAACAGCACGTCCTGCACGCCGTCGTAGAGCGTCTTGCGGCCGAGGGGGGCGAGGTTTTCGAGGCCGGATGTCAGCGTGAGGAAATGATTGCCCGAGAGCTGGCCGGCCTTGGAGGCAAAGCTCACATGGCCGTAGGCGATGAGGATCTCCGTCTCGCTGACGCCGCCCGGATAGAGGATCACCTGGCCCGGCGAGGGATAGCAGGTGTTGTTCTCGAACCCGACGCCGAAATCCATGTCGCCCAGCGGCGCCCAGACGCCCTCCCCGCTCCAGCGCACATGCACGATGCGGCTCCTGAACGGCATGCGCGCGCGGAAGGCGGCGCAGGTCTTCGGCGCGAGCTGCGTCTCGAAACGGCCGAGGAAGGCAAAGGGGCCGGCGGTCAGTCTTACGTCGGGCATGTCTTCACGCGTCCTTGGCCAGGAAACCCTCGGCGGTTGTGTCGTGCGGCAGGCGGCCGATGCGCCTGATCTCCCAGCGCAGGTCGACGCCGGACCTGGCCTTGACGGCGGCGCGGACGTCTTCGCCCAGGCCTTCAATGTCTGCGGCGGTGGCCTCGCCCGTGTTGATCAGGAAATTGCAGTGCATCTCGCTGACCTGCGCGCCGCCGCGCCGGCGCCCGCGCATGCCTGCCTCGTCGATCAGCTTCCACGATCGGCGCTGGTTGGGCGCGCCGGGGGGATCGGGATTGGCGAAGGTCGAGCCGCCGGTCTTCTCGCGGATCGGCTGCGTGCCCTCGCGCCGCGCCTTCAGGGCCTCGATGCGCGCGAGGATGGCGGCGGGATCGTCCTTGGTTCCCTCGAACACCGCCTCGACGAAGATCAGGTCTTCAGGCGCTTCCGTGTGGCGGTAGCTGAAGGCGAAATCCTCCGGCTTGAGGATGACGCGCCGGCCGGAGCGGTCGAGGGCTGCAGCCTCGACCAGCACATCCTTGGTCTCGCGATCATAGCAGCCGGCGTTCATGCGCAGCGCGCCGCCGATCGTGCCGGGGACGCCAGAGAAGAATTCCATGCCGGCGATGCCGGCGTTCGCGGCGGCGACCGAGACACGCGCATCGAGCGCCGCCGCGCCAGCTGTCACGCGCAGACTGTCGGCAGCAACCTTGCCGAAGGCCGGGCCGAGGCGGATCACCACACCGACAATGCCTTCATCGCGCACGATGACATTGGAGGCGGCGCCCAGGACGGTGACCGGGATCAGCGGATCGAGCTTCGCGAGAAACTCCGCCAGGTCTGCCTCGTCCTTGGGCAGGAAAAGCGCATCCGCCGCTCCGCCGACCCGGAACCAGGTGAAGGGCGCAAGCTGCTCGTTGGCGAGAAGCTTGCCGCGCACGGCCGGCAGGCGGTCGATGAAGCTGGTCATGGATCGGACTTATCGTGAGCCGACCGGCGCGCCAAGCCTACCTGCAAGCGCGTTCGCCGCCCACGTCGAGGTGGAAATGGTTGGCGTGATCGGCATTGTAGTCGGGGCCGAGGGTTACGTCGAAGAGATCGCAGGCGCGGTCGTGAACTTCGCGGAGGAAGTCGCCCTTCGCGCCGCGGTCGTGGAAGTCTGACAGGACGCTTACTTCGCGGCCGTCGGCAAGCCGGAACCCGGAAATGTCCGCCGCCCGGGCGAAGGCATGTTCGCTGAGACGGTCATAGCCGGCGACCCTGCGGCACTGAAACGAGCCAAACGCCTTGATCTCGACGACAGGCGAGCCGAAGTACTTTTCCGCGGCCGGTATCACGATGTGGCGTTCCCACAGGTGAAGCTTGGCTGCAAGACCGCAGGTCATCGGCATGATGTCCGGCGCCTTCCATCTGGACAGCGAAGACTGGACGACGACGGCTTCGTCATAACCGCAACCGCCCGTGGCGTGCACGGCCGGAAGTTCGGAGTAGCGTACGCCTGCCGCAGACAGCGCGTCGTGGCAGGCCTGGTCGTTGCTGGAGATGCCTGCAAGGCGTTTCATGTCGTTGAGCGCGGAATAGCGCGTGAGATCGAGTATCGCGCCCTGGCGCGCAATTTCGTAATTCGGACGCGCGAAGGTTGGCCGGTTCGCTGCGGCCTCGGCCGTACGGGTGTTGATGGCGAAGGCGCCAGCAACCGCGATGGCGAGGCCCGCTGCAAAAGTCACAAGGTGAATACCGCGCTTCATCCGAGCCCATCTGCAATGGCGGCGCCGACGCCGCAGATAACAACTTCCACAAAAACCCCCGGAAAGTTGCCGAAAGACTAATCGGCCCGGCGAAGGTGTCGCCGGGCCGATAAGGATTGTTTAACCGGGCAAGCCGGTGCGGCCGCTTTGGCGCCGGTTTCAGCCTTCATCCTCGCGCGTCAGCGTCAGCTTGCCGCCTTCGCGCTCAAGCCGGCGTGCGCCTGCCAGGATACCCGGCATCGCGTAATTCCCTTCATGACACGCATATTCGTAAAGGCCGGGAGCGGGGCGCATTGGCATCTCACCTCTCCAGGCCTGGGTGTACTGATCGGGATCCTCGACCTCGAAGCGGTAGAGCAGGTTGCCATCCGCCATGCGGCTAAAGCGTTCGGTCAACTTTCCCTTGGGACCGACATAGCCCCGCTGGATCGGGTTCACGTTTTTCGTCTCGATGACAAGCATGTCGCCCTCGTACCAGCCGACGGATTCACCCAGCCACGGCTTGATCGCTTCCGGACCGCGCGCAGCGCTCGCCTTGTCAGGGCCGGAGACGATCGGAATGATGCGAGCATCGTGCACCATCTCCACGAGGATCACGGCGTAGCCGGGCGATTGCACAATCTGGTAGGTGTTGTTGTAGAGCACGTTGTTGAGCACCGGCCCGCCCGACGTGCCAAAACCCACGATGCAGCGCTCGCCGACGCTGCGCGATTCCGGTCCCTCATAGGAGCGCGAGGCTGCGGCGGCCACGGCTGCCGCGCGGCGCTGCTCTTCAGATGCGATTGGCCCGTTGTCGCGCCGCGGGCGGGCAACCTCGTCGATGAAGGGAGCAGGTTCGGTTGATTTGGCGCCGGCGCTGGATGACGACTTGCCCGACGATTTGGCCGAAGGTTTCGCAGCGGAACGGGCGGGCGCTTTTGTGGCGGCGGCAGGCGCCGCAGCTGGGCGGGCTGCAGGGACGCCGCCTCCGGATTCACCGCCTTCTTCCGAGACGCGTCCGCCGCCGCGACCCGCCTTGTAGGGAATACGGCCGTCGGCCGGCTCGACGATCCAGGAGGAGCGCAGCTCGCCATTGATCATGGCGACCTTGGAGCCGGGATCGACCCACACGGCGTTGTAGTTGCCGACGCCTTCCAGCGACCTGCCCTTTTCCGGCGCTCCGGCTCGCTGGTCGGTGGGCTTTTTCTCAGCAGCGGTGCGCGCGTTATTGAAGTCTGCGTCCTCAAGCTTCCTGGCTTCCTCGGCCGTGATCAGAAGCGTCTTGAGGCCGGCCGGCCGGGTCAGCTTGGTGATGGAGGAGTTGGTCCAGTAGCCTTGCAGGTCAGGCACGCCCCAGCTCGTCCTGGGCGAGGTGTAGCCCTGCGCGGCGGCAGAAGGGGCAAGTGCGAGGGCCAAGGCGGCGAGCCCGGCGGAAACGGTCATCGACTTGGTTTTCATGTTATCCTCTCGCCTTGAGGCGCGTGTGATATCATACCTCTTTGCCGCTGCGGCAGCCGGGCGACAATCCCAGACCGTTCAAGCTCGTGAGGCTTCACGGCCCCGACGGAAGATTTGATGCTTTGCCCTGCCCCCCGAAGGGCAAACGGCAATCGGGAAACTTTCCGTCTCGGGCACAGTGCATGAATTGCCACAGTGTGGCTCAGGCGCTCTTGAGCTCTTCGGCAAGGCCGTTGGCGGCAACGGTGATATCGCCAGCGCCAAGGCAGACGACCATTTCGTCGCCGGTCTTGACCGCCGCCCGGACGGCCGCTGGGAGGCCGGGCAGGCCGTCGATGGTCTGCACGGAACGGTGCCCGTGATTGATCAGGCCTTTAACCAGAGTGTCGTGGCTGATGCCGTCGATGGGCTGCTCGCCTGCAGCGTAGACCGGGGCAACGATCACATGGTCTGCGTCGTTGAAGCAGGTAGCGAACTGTTCGAACAGGTCGCGCAGGCGCGTGTAGCGGTGCGGCTGAACGACGGCGATGACGCGCTTGTCACGGCCTTGCACATCCCTTGCGGCGCGAAGCACCGCTGCGATCTCGACCGGATGGTGGCCATAATCGTCGATGATCTTGACCTTGCCCCAATCACCAACAGACGTGAAGCGGCGCTTGACGCCGCCGAACTTGGAGAGGGCTGAGCGAATCTGTTCTTCCGTCCCGCCGAGTTCGCGCGCGACCGCGATGGCGGCGAGCGAGTTCTGCACGTTGTGGCGGCCGGCCATGGGCAGCTTGAGTCCCGCCCAGCGCGTCTGGTCGGCGGCGCCCCGCGCGCGCAAGACGAGATCGAATGTGGAGCCGTCGGCTTCGGAGCGAACGTTGACGGCCCACAGGTCCGACTGCGGGTTGAAGCCATAGGTGATGCGGCGGCGATCCGGAATGCGGCTGGCGAGGGCCTGGACCTCCGGATGGTCGGCGCAGAGGACGGCGAAGCCATAGAAGGGCAGGTTTTCGACGAACGTGTCGAAGCCTTTGCGGAGGGCTTCCATGGAGCCGTAATGGTCCATGTGTTCGGGGTCGATGTTGGTGACGATACAGACGGTGGGGCGCAGCTTGGTGAACGTGCCGTCGGATTCGTCGGCCTCCACCACCATCCATTCGCCCTGCCCCAGCTTGGCGTTGGAGGCGTAGGCGTTGATGACGCCGCCATTGATCACGGTGGGGTCGAGCCCCACGCCATCGAGCAGGGCCGCAACCATCGAGGTCGTCGTCGTCTTGCCGTGCGTGCCGGCGATGGCGACGGTCCATTTGAGACGGATCAGTTCAGCCAGCATGTCCGCACGCCGCACGACGGGAATGGCGCGGGCGCGGGCGGCGTCGACTTCCGGGTTGCCGCCCTTGATGGCGGTGGAGGTGACGAGCGCGCCGGCGCCTTCGATGTTCTCGGCCTTGTGGCCGATCATGACCTTTGCCCCGAGCTTTTTCAGCCGCTGGGCGTTGGCGTTGTCCTTGATGTCGGAGCCCGACACCGCATAGCCAAGGTTCAGCATCACTTCCGCTATGCCCGACATGCCGATGCCGCCTATGCCCACGAAGTGCACCGGGCCGACATCGAAGGGGATGGTTCTACGCATGCGCTGAATGAACGTGTCACGGCGTGGAGGTCAAGCCCAGCGCTTCGTGGCGGGCCTTCTCGCTGAGCCAACGGCGAATACCGGAGGCTGGAGATGGCCCTGAGCTGCCGCTGCAACTGCGATGGATCGCACCGTTTGAACTTCGTCATGCTCGGGTTTGTTCTTGCCTACAATGCCGCTTCGAGGGCTAGCTCCGCCCTTCGCGTTCTACTCGAGAACAAGCCTCGGCCGACGTGTGCTGGAGCTTAAACATGAGCACCAAATTTGTTCGCTGTTCTGGAGGAAGGTAAGGAAGGCCAAAAATCATCAGGTCGCAATCGTTGCCGTTCGACCGCACCAGCATCACCACGCTCGGACCGCCAAGATACCGACCAAAACGGAAGCCGCGTTCGTGCATAACCCGCTTGTACGTGTCGACAATTGACCCACCGTTAGCGTCGTTCGGCGTGGTAACACACACGGGTTCATGTGATGAGCCAACACCTTGAAGGTCTGGGTATGACCCATGCGCTGGGCATCGAGCAATAGCGGAGCCTACCACAAGCGGGAATTCAACCGATCCCGGCAGGTCGCTAGCGAGCTTTCCAGTACCGCTGGCTTGACCGCACGCACTAAGCAAAAGGGCAAACACGACCGGCACCCAACGATAACGATCAAGCATGAGTAAGGCCTCCGTTTTCGGGCCTGAACGCCGTATCCAGCTTCAGTAGGTAGCAAGTATTCAGCGGCTCGCCACCACAATACCAACGTCAATCTGTCTAAGTGTCTCTCTCGACGATTCCAACCGCTCGGCGCAGGACGCCGCTTAGCTGGACTTCACCCCAGCCGCCTGTTCGGCAAGGTCGGCGAGATCGCGGGCGGCGTTGGGCTTGCCGAGCTGCCAGGCGGCTTTCGCTCGCGCTTTCAGCACGCCTGCGTTGGAGAGGCGTTCGGTCAGCAGCGGGGCCAGCATCTCGGCGGTAAATTTCGGTTCAGGAACCACGTCGGCCGCGGCGCCGGTGACCATGCCCTCGGCGTTAGCCGTCTGGTGGTCGTTCGTGGCGATGGCGAGGGGGATGAGGATGGACGGGCGGCCGGCGATGGCCAGTTCGGTGACGGTGGATGCGCCGGCGCGGGCGACGATCATGTGGCAGGCGGCAAGGCGGTTCTGCATGTCGGTGAAGAAGCTTTCGACCGTCGCGTTGACGCCGGCGTCGGCATAAGCTCGGCGCACGGCGTCGAGCTGTTCTTCCCTGGCCTGCTGCACGACCACGAGACGCGCGCGCAGTTCGGGAGAGAGCATGGCGATGGCGGCGGGGATCACCTCGCCAAAGAGGCGGGCGCCCTGGCTGCCGCCGGTGACGAGGAGGTTGATCGGACCGGAATCCGTGAGGTCGGGATAGGGTTTCTCGCGGACGGCCTTGATGGCGTTGCGCACCGGGTTGCCGACATTGCGCTTCGCTGCCTGGGCGCCCGGCGGAAGCTTGTCCAGCCGCTCGAACCCGCAGGCGACGAATCTTGCTGACGACGCAAACAGCCGGTTCACCCGGCCGAGCACGGAGTTCTGTTCGTGGATGATGATCGGCAGGCCCATCTGCCGCGCCGCCGACAGCGAGGGATAGGACGGATAGCCGCCGAAACCCGCGATCAGCGCCGGTCTCGTCTTCTCGAAATTCTTCTTCGCTTCGGCAGTCCCTGCGCGCAGTTTCAGCGCCGAGGCGATCAGCTTGTGCGGCAGCTTTGACCCGAAAGTCGCGGCTTCCACTTCGAGGCGCCAGTCGGCCGGGAAGTTGGTCGCGTACTTCTTTCCGCGCTCGTCGGTGACCAACGCGATGGTCCAGCCGCGGGCTCGCATCTCGTCGGCGAAGGCCTGGGCGGGGAACATATGGCCGCCCGTGCCGCCCGCGGCGATCACGACAAGAGGTTTTGCGTGCGGGGTGGAGGCAGTTTCCGTCATGCCATTCTCAGGTGCGAGAGGGAGGATTCGGGCTGCTTCTTCGTCAGCGCCAAAGCTAAACCGAGAGTCAACGCGGCGCCCAAAAGTGACGACCCGCCGGAAGAGACCAGCGGCAGGGTCATGCCCTTGGGCGGGATAAGGCTCAGATTCACGGCCATGTTTATGGCTGCCTGAAGGCCGAAGAGCGAATACAGGCCAACCCCGGCTGCGCGGCTGTAGAGGTCGGATTGTTTCGACGCGGCGACCACGCCCTTGATCGAGATCACGGCAAAGAGAAGCGTAAGGGCGACACAAAGGACGAGGCCGAATTCCTCGCCCGCGACGGAGTAGATGAAGTCGGTGTGGGCATCCGGCAGCAGCCGTTTCACAGTGCCCTCACCGGGGCCGACGCCGAACATGCCGCCGCGCTCGATCGCTTCGCGGGCCTTGTCGATCTGGTAGGTGTCGTAGTCGGTGGGATTGAGGAACGAGTTCACCCGTTGGCGCACATGCGGCAGCAACTGGTAAAGTCCCAAGCCCAGCCCCGCCCCGCCCACGACAAAGGCGCTGGCCCACGCCCATGGCAGGCCAGAGACAAAGAACACGATGACGAAGCCGGCAGTCAGCAGCGCCGACTGGCCGACATCCGGCTGCAGCAGCAGGAGACCGACGGTCACGGCGTAGAATGCAAACGCGATGGGCGCCCAGGGGCCTTCGGGGAATTTCGCGCGTTGCGCCAGCAGCCAGGCCGACAGAACAATCAGAGCGGGCTTGATGATCTCGGAGGGCTGAAACGTGGCGCCCCCGATGCGAATCCAGCGCTGCGCGCCCTTGGCTTCGTGGCCCACCAGAAGGACCGCCGCCATCAGCAGGAACGACACCAGGAACAGCGCCGCGCACACGCGCCGGGCCCAGACCGCGTCGAGCGTCGAGGCGCCAACAAGGATGATCGCGGCAACCGCGACGAACACGGCCTGGCGATAGACGAAGTAGAACGGGTCATCATGTCCGATGCGGCTCGCTGCGGCGGGACCGGCGGCGAGGGAGAGAACGAGGCCGGCGCCGAGGAGGATCAGCGCTGCAGCAATCAGCCCCTTGTCAACCGTGCGCCACCACTCGGCGAGAGGCGAAGCATCAGACCGTCTGAAGATCTGCATGGGGCAGTCCTACTGCGCGGTCGCGGTCGGCGTTGGCCGCTTGACCAGCTTCGAGGCTATCTGGCGGAAGGCCTCGCCGCGCTGTTCGAAATCGCGGAACTGGTCGAAGCTCGCGCAGGCCGGCGAGAACAGCACGACGGGATTCTCGACGCCGGAAGCGCGCGCGTCCTCGAACGCCGCCTGCACCGCTACGTCGAGCGTGCGCGACTTGTCGTGCGCAAGCTTGCCGTTGAGCACGCGGGCGAAGGCCTCGGTCGATTCGCCGATCAGGTAAGCCTTCCGGATTGCGCCGAAGAGCGGGACGAGATCGTCAATTCCTTCTTCCTTGGGGCGGCCGCCGACGATCCACCACGCATTCGGGAAGGCGCGAAGCGCCTGCTCGGCCGCCTGGGCGTTGGTCGCCTTCGAATCGTTGATGAAGCGCACGCCTTCGAGCGTGCCGATCATTTCGAGACGGTGCGGCAAGCCGGGGAAGGTGTCCATCGCAGCGAGGATGTCGGCCGGCTCAAGTCCGAGCGCGCGGCAGGCGGCGTAGGCGGCGGCAGCGTTCTGGTGGTTGTGCCTGCCTGGCAGGGCGCGCGCCCTGGTGATGTCGGCGGGCGCCACGGCGCGCCCCATCATCGAATCCGCAAGCTGGCCTTCAAGCACAGAGACGCCACGGCCAAGGCCGTATTCCGCCGAGACTGGCATCACCCGGCGCAGGCCCTCGGCCGAAAGCTGCGTGCACATGACCTGGCTGCGCGTGTCGTCGACGCCGATGATCGCCCAGTCGTGCGGACCCTGGTTCCTGAAGATGCGGCGCTTGGCGCTGACATAGCCATCCATCCCGCCATGGCGCGAGAGATGATCGGGCGAGAGGTTGAGCATCACCGCAACGTCGCACTTCAGTGTCTCGCACAGGTCGAGCTGGTAGCTGGACAGCTCGAGCACGTAGATCGCCCCGCCGTGCAGCTTGTCGAGGTCGAGCACGCCGACGCCGATATTGCCGCCGACGCGCACATCCTTGCCGGCCTGGCGCAGGATGTGACCGATCAGCGCTGTGGTGGTCGACTTGCCGTTGGTGCCGGTGATGCCGACGATACGCGGGCGTTCGAACTCTTTCAGATCAGCGACGGCGCGGGCGAACAGCTCCATATCGCCGATGACCGGCACGCCGACCAACTGCGCCATGCGCACGAACCGGTGCGGTTCGGGATAGCGGAAAGGGATGCCAGGCGAGAGGACAAGGCAGGCGAAGTTCTGCCAGTCGCGGCGGTTGAGATCGACAAGCGGCACGCCCGCCGCCTCGGCGGACTTGCGTGCGGCCTCGTTGTCGTCCCAGGCGCAGACGCGCGCTCCACCTGCCATCAGCGCGCGGCAGGTCGAGATGCCGGACCGGCCGAGGCCGAATACCGCAACATCCTTTCCTTCATATGCGCGAACCGGGATCACGAGCCTTGCCTACCTCAGCTTCAGGGTGGCCAGGCCCGCAAGCGCGAGCAGGAACGCGATGATCCAGAAACGGATCACGACCGTGGGCTCGGACCAGCCGAGCTTTTCGAAATGGTGGTGGATCGGCGCCATCTTGAAGAAGCGCTTGCCGGTCATCTTGAACCAAACGACCTGGATCATGACGGAGAGCGCTTCGAGGACGAACAGCCCGCCGACGATGCCGAGGACGATCTCATGCTTGACGCACACAGCCATCGTGCCAAGGCCGCCGCCGAGGGCGAGCGATCCTGTATCGCCCATGAAAATCTTCGCAGGCGGCGTGTTGTACCATAGAAAGCCCAGCCCGCCTCCGACCAGCGACCCAGCGACGACCGCAAGTTCGGCTGTGCCTGGTGTTGGCGTCAGGAGCAGGTAGTCGGCGAAGCGCGGCGTGCCGCAGGCGTAGGCGATGAAGCCAAATGTGGCGCCCGCGATCATCACCGGGCCGATGGCAAGGCCATCAAGGCCGTCCGTGAAGTTCACTGCGTTGCCCGCACCAACGATGACGAAGGCGCCGAAGGCGATGAATCCCCACAGAGTCAGGTCGAACAGAAAGTTCTTGAGGAAGGGCAGCGCCAGCGACGTCTCAAAATGCGCGGGAGGGGGATCGGCGAGCGTGCCGCTGTTGTAGGCTTGTTCGACCATGCTTGGCGCGTACTGGGTGATCCAGTAGGCGGCGGCGCCGGCGACAATGAACTCCATCGCCAGGCGGATCTTGCCAGACAACCCCGCCGTGCCCTTCTTGGTGACCTTCTGGTAGTCGTCGATGAAGCCGACCGCGCCGAACAGCAGCGTCGTGATGAAGACGATCCAGACGTACTGGTTCTTGAGGTCCGCCCACAGCAGGGTGCCTGCGGCGATGCCGAAGAGGATGAGGAACCCACCCATCGTGGGCGTGCCCTTCTTGGACTGGTGACTCTCAGGCCCGTCGGAGCGGATCGGCTGGCCCTTGCCCTGGCGCGCACGCAACCACAGGATCATCGGGTGGCCGAAGATCATCGTGAGGATCAGCGCCGTCGCGAGTGCGAGGGCAACGCGGAAGGTGATGAACGAGAACAGGTTGAGCTCGCCCGCATAGGGCGAGAGAAGTTCATACAGCATCTGACGCCCCTTCCGCTTTCTGCGGCCGCGCGACGCCTTCGCTCATCTTCCTGAGCGCTGCGCCAACCCGGGCCATGCCGGATGCATTCGAGCCTTTGATCAAGACCGCATCGCCCGGTTGCAACCAGCTTTTCACGATATCGGACGCATCATCGGGTCCTTCGACAAGTTCGATGCGGATCGCGTTGTTGCGCTGGGCCAACTCGGCTGCGAGGTGCTTCATCTCGGCCCCGGAAAGAACCGCTGCAGAGACGTTTGCTGCGACGATCGGTCCGGCGAGTCCGGCGTGCAGCGCGGCCGAGCCTTCACCGAGTTCCCGCATCTCGCCGAGTGCGACAATCTTGCGCCCCGGGCGGCGCGACAAACCTTCGATCGCGGCGCGCATGGATTCCGGATTGGCGTTGTAGGCGTCGTCCACCAGCGTGACCTCGCCGCCACTCGGCAGCTTCAGCGTTTCGGCGACGCCCCGCCCGGCGGGAGGCGCGTAGCCCGACAGCGCCTCGGCCGCTTGCTTCGGCGCGACCCCCGCAGCGACCGCGGCGATCAGCGCCAGTGCGGCGTTGGCCGCCCAGTGTTCGCCTACCGCATCGAGGGTGACTTCGACAGTGATGCCCATCACGTCGACCTCGACACGCGAGCGATGGCCGTCCGTCTCATAGTAGACGGGGCTCGCGCTTTTCGGTCCTCGGCCTCCTCCGTAGCAGAGCACCTGCGCCGAGGGTTGGAGCTTCAGCGCCGCCACCTTCAACCGCGCGAAGAAATAGTCCTTCTCGGGCAGGATGGCCGTGCCGCCGGGTTCGAGGCCGGCGAAGATGTCAGCCTTTTCGTCTGCGATCGCCTCGACTGAATGCATGCCTTGCAGATGGGCGGGTGCGATGCGCGTGATCATGGAGATGTGCGGACGCACCATTTTCGAACGAGGGCCGATTTCGCCAGGCGTGTTCATGCCGATCTCGAAGATCGCGCGTTCGGTCGACGCATGCATGCGGGCGAGCGTCAACGGCACGCCCCAGTGATTGTTGAATGATTTGTCCGACCAGTGCGCCCTGCCCGCCGCGCGGAAGATGCGCGCCAGCATCTCCTTTACGCTCGTCTTGCCGACCGACCCGGTGATTGCAGCGCATACGGCGGATGTGCGGGCGCGCGCCGCAAGGCCAAGCATTTCCAGTCCGCCGAGCACGTCGTCGACCATCAGTCCCGGCTTGCCGTCCAGCACGTTGCGCGAGACGAGCGCCGCACCGGCGCCCGCTGCGAATGCGTTCGCCACGAAGTCGTGACCGTCGCGCACGTCCTTCAGGGCGACGAACAGGTCGCCCTGCGTGAGCGAGCGCGTGTCGATGGAAACACCGTTTATCGCCCATGTTCCGAGGGCTGCGCCGCCAGAGGCCTTGGCGGCTTCCTCGGAAGTCCAGAGGGGGATCACCGGCGAAAGAGGCGTGCTCATGCCGCGCCTCCCGCATCGGCGAGCACCTTGCGCGCGACATCGAAGTCCGAGAACGGAATCGTAACGCCCTTCACGATCTGCCCGGTCTCGTGGCCTTTGCCAGCGATCAGCAGGGCATCGCCGGCCTTGAGGCGGCGAATGCCTTCGACAATGGCAGAGGCCCGGTCGCCGATCTCGCTGGCGTCGGGCGCGCCCTTCTTGATGGCGGCGCGGATTTTGGCAGGATCTTCGGAGCGCGGATTGTCGTCGGTGACGATCACTTCATCTGCCAGCCTGCGCGCCACGTCGCCCATGATCGGACGCTTGGTGGCGTCGCGATCGCCGCCACATCCGAACACTACGATGAGCTTGCCACGCACATGCGGGCGCGCGGCGCGAAGCAGAACATTGAGTCCGTCCGGAGTGTGGGCGTAGTCGACGAACACCGGCGCCCTTGCCGCCGTCTCGCCCACCAGCTCCAGCCGACCGTGCACGCCGTTCAGGCTGGCCATGCCGTCGAGAACCTTGTGCACGTCATCGCCCAGCGCGATGGCGATGCCCGCCGCGCACATGGCGTTGAGGGCCTGGAACTCGCCGATCAGCGGCAGGTGAACCGTGCGCTCGTTTCCGGGCGTATCGCCCCACTGCACCACGAGATCCTGACCCGTGCCGCGCGGCAGAGCTTCGCTGATGCGGAAGTCGCGCCCGCGCCAGCCGACGGTGAAGGTCTTGAGCCCGGCGGCAATGGCCGCCGTCTCGAAGGCTTCCTTCTCGGGGCTGTCGGCGTTGATCACTGCTGGAGCGCCCTTGGGCAGCAGTTCGGCGAACAGCTTCATCTTTGCGCGGCGGTAGTCATCGAAGTCCGGGTGATAGTCGAGATGGTCCTGCGTGAGGTTGGTGAAAGCCCCGGCCGACAGCTTCACGCCGTGGAGGCGGAACTGCGCGAGGCCGTGCGATGAGGCTTCCATCGCCGCATGCGTGACGCCTTCGCGCGCCAGCTTGTCGAGCGTCTCGTGAATCGCGACGGGGTCGGGCGTGGTGTGGCCAAGGTCGATGACACCGGAAGGCCCGATCGCACCCAGCGTGCCCATGGAGGCCGCCTTGCGACCCATGCTCGCCCAGATCTGGCGCAGGAAGTCGACTGTCGAGCTCTTGCCATTTGTGCCAGTCACGGCGGCGATAACGGCTGGCTGGCCGGGATAGAACGCGGCGGATGCCTGCGCGAGGGCGAGCCTCGGCTCGGCGACCTTCACGGCGGGGACGCTCCAATCGCCGGCGCGCTGGTCCGTCAGCACAGCGACGGCGCCGTTCTTGATCGCGCTGTCGATGAACTTGCGGCCATCGTCGGCGACGCCTTGCAGCGCGGCGAACAGATAGCCAGCTTTGACTTTGCGGCTGTCGGCGGACAAACCGCTGACCTCAACGGAGGGGGCCCCCGGAACAAGCCTGTCGAGATTCATAGCGCGGCCTCCGAACCCTCGCGCAGGCCGGTCTTCGATACGCCTTGCGGCGTGGACGCAAGCGGCGCCTCGAGCACGGGCTGCACGTCCAGAAGTGGGGCCGCGCGCGCAATCACGCGTCCTGCGATGGCTGCGGAGGTGTAGGCGGCCGTGCGCGCATCACCCGTTCTGGGCTGGGCTTCGTCTAGCACGATAAGGACGACGAATTGAGGGCGAGAGGCCGGGAAGACTGCGGCGAAGGAGGTGATGTTCCTGTCGGGATCGTAACCATCCGGGCCGGGCTTTTCCGCCGTTCCGGTCTTGCCCGCAACTTCGTAGCCGGGCGCGTTGGCGTTCATGCCGGTGCCGCGCGTCACGGTTTCGCGCATCATCGAGACGACGGCGCGGGCGGTAGAAGGCGACATCACGCGCGTCCTCTCCATCTTCTTCGCGGCGCCCGCTTCGAGCTGGCTTTCAAGGAAGACAGGCTTGAGATATTCGCCCCCGTTCGCGAACGGCGCATAGGCCATGATGAAGGCGAGCGGGCTGACGGCGAGGCCGTGGCCGTAGCTCACGGTCGCCGAGGTCAGCGCATCCCATTCCGACGGCGTCAGCGGCGCCGCCGCAGGCGGGCCATCATAGCCGAGGCGCGTCAGCAGGCCGACGCTGGCGAGGAACGCCTTCTGCTTGTCTGGTCCCAGGCGCTTGGCGATTTCGACCGCACCGATATTGGAGGAGAAGGCAAGGATGTCAGCTGCCGTGACCGCCGTGGGGTGGTCCATCGGGTGCGTGTCGCGGATCGGCGCGGCGCCGATGCGCAGGGGCCTGGAAACATCGAACGTGTCGGTGACGCTGAGCGCGCCGGATTCAAGCGCCGCGGCCACGGTCAACGGCTTGTAGATTGATCCCAGTTCGAACACCGAGCCGATGGCGTGGTTAGGCTTGGCCTCTTCGGAACGATCCTGCGGCCGGTTGGGATCGATCGGCGGCCAAGAAGCGATGGCGCGTACCGCGCCGGTAGAGGCGTCGAGCACGATGCCCGCCCCGCCTTTCATCTCAAAATCAGCATGGGCCTTCTCGAGTTCGTCCTCGAGCGTGAACTGCACGCCGGCGTCGATCGTGAGCCGCACCGGCTCGCCGCCCCTGGACAGCTTCTCCTGGAACGCCGCCTCCGCACCCTCTACGCCCTTGCCGTCGACATTGGTGAAGCCGAGAAAATGCCCGGCGAGCGGCCCGCGCGGATAGACGCGCCGCGTCTCCTGCTCGAAGCGCAGGCCTTCGAGGCCAAGCTCAAACACCGCCTGCTTCTGCCTCGGCGTGATGCCGCGCTGGATCCAGACGAAGTGGCGCTCCTTGTCCGACAGACGTTTTGCGAGATCCTTGACGTCGATGCCAGTCAGCACGGTCGACAGCGACTGCGCTGTCTCCTTGCCGTCCCAGATCGCGCGCGGATCGGCGGCGAGGGACCAGAAGCTCAGGGACGTGGCAAGCAGGTCGCCCTTGCGATCGACGATGTCAGCGCGGCGGACGGACTGGGCGACGGCGTTATCCTCAGCCTCCGCCGGGCCATTGAGCGCCACAGACGCGGAGCGGCCGACGATGACGATGAACAGCATAGCCAGAACGCCCGCGATGATGCGCGCACGGCGAGGCCCCCACCTGTCTTCGTATGGCCGGCTCGCCAGGCTCATGGCTGTGTTGCATCTCCCGGCTTGGCGAGAGGCGCCGCCGACGCCGCCGCATCTGGCAGCCGCAGCCGCTCTTCTCCGAGGCGACGGGAGAGCGCTTCAGGGGCGGTGTATTGTTCGGGCTGCGCCGGCTGCAATCCCAGCCGCTCGCGCGCGATCGGCCCGATGCGCTCGGGTCGCGTCAGATAGGCCTCCTCGGCCTTGAGCACCGAAATCTCTTCCGTGACCTTGCGGGCTTCCGCCTGCAGGTCGTCGAGCTTGCCCTCGGTCTGTTCAGCGCCGAGCTTGGCGCGATAGACGCTGACGGCAAGCACTGCGGCGATCACGCCGCCGACGATCAGGAGACGCTTCATCACTCAACTCCTTCGAGCTGTCTGAGACCGGGCAGGCGCGGCATGTCCCCGCCCGCCTCCGCGGCCCACGAGGGCGCCTCGGTGCGCAGCGCCCAGCGCAGGCGTCCCGACCGCGAACGCGGATTGGATGCGATCTCTTCGTCAGAAGGCTCTATCGGACGGCGTTCGAGAACCTCGAATGTCGGAGGCGCGCCCTGCGGCTGGCCCGGCAGGTGGCGGGAGGCGCCCGGCGCATTGCCCGAACGGTCGCGCAGGAACAGCTTCACGATGCGGTCCTCGATGGAATGGAAGGTCACCACGACCAGCCGTCCGCCCGGCTTCAGCACGCGCTCGGCCGAGGACAGAGCGCGCACCAGCTCGCCGGTCTCGTCATTGACCCACATGCGCAGCGCCTGGAAAGTGCGGGTCGCCGGATGCGTTGGCCTGCCCCGCCTGCCGCCCAGCGCCTTCTCGACGACATCAGCGAAATCCAGAGTCATCTCGAACGGCTTCGAGCGCCGCCGCTGCACGACGACTTTCGCCACCCGCCGCGCCGCGCTCTCCTCGCCGAGGTGATGGAAGATGTCGGCAAGTTCGCCCTCGGTCAGCCGGTTCACCGCGTCGGCTGCGGACGGCCCGCGCCTTTCCATGCGCATGTCCAACGGGCCGTCGCGCATGAAGGAGAAGCCGCGCTCGGCCTCGTCGATCTGGAAGGACGAGATGCCGAGATCGAACATCACGCCATCGACCTTGTCGTGGCCGGCTGCATGGACGATGGCGTCGAGTTCGCTGAAGCGGCCCGGCGCCGGAACCAGCCGCGGGTCCTTGCCAGCATGGACCCAGGCGCGCTCCATCGCTTCCGGATCGCGATCCACGGCAAGAATGGTGCAATTGGCGATCGCCAAAGCTGCACGGGAATAGCCGCCGCCGCCATAGGTCGCATCGACCATGACGGCGCCATCGACTGGCGCGAGACCCTCGATGACCTTTTCTACGAGGACGGGAATGTGGGTGCCGGCGGCTGGCGTCATTCGAAACCCACCGGTGGCGGCTGCGGTTTCGACTTCAGCAGGCCGAGGCTCTCGATCGCAAGCTGGCGGATTTCCGTGCGCGCTTCTGCGTAGCTCCCCGGCTCCCATATCTGGAAGCGGTCGCCGAGGCCGACAAAGCGAACCTTCTCGCTGATGCCTGCCTTCGCCATGAGGGTTGCGTCGAGCACGATGCGTCCGCCTTCGTCAGGTCTGGCCTGGACCATGTCGCCCAGGATCGTCGTCGCCAGGGCAAAGCGCCTCTTGTCCATCAGGTCGAGGCCGGAGATAGACGCGGCGAAGCTCTCGACCAGCGACTGTCCGCAGCCCTCGATGCAGGGCTTGTCGAGCGATTCCCACAGGTAGACGTTGTCCTCTCCGCCCAGCGATTTGCGGAACGGCGCGGGGATCGACACCCGCTTCTTGACGTCCACGATGCTCTCGAATGAGGAGAGAAACATACCCCGGTTTGCCCGCTAAGCGCTGCGTCCGAACGGACCCGCGCACCCTTGGAAAAGACTCGCCACAGCGCCCCTGCCATGGAGATTTGGGGATATCATGGGAGGTCATGGGAAACAACGGGACTTAATGGGTCTTAACCTTTGCGACCCTTTGAATTCAGGAACAAAAGAAGGTCCCTTGACCAGTTGTCGGGCCGAGGTGTGGATAAGTAGTTAGCGAGGTGTGAACGGATTGGCGCAGGTCCCCGATTCCACGGGAATTCCTCCGTGGACGGTCGAACGCCAATCTATTCACAGCTTAGGCGTTAATATCGATCAGGTGGCCTGTAAGCCGGGTTCTGTCCCCCGCCCTTGCGAACGGATAGGCGACCATTCCTCTGGGATGGGCCTTGCGGACCACCTCACGCGACCAACCCGGATGGGACGCTATGGCGCGCCTGTCCCGGCTTTCGTCGGGACGTCCATCCCTATTCGGTCTTGCTCCAGGCGGGGCTTGCCTTGCCATCCCTGTCACCAGGGATGCGGTGCGCTCTTACCGCACCCTTTCACCCTTGCCTCGCCGATCGCCCCCGAAAGGGTAACCGGCGCGGCGGTTTGCTTTCTGTGGCGCTATCCCTCGGGCTTCCAGTTTCCTGGTCCCCCGGGCGGACGTTATCCGCCGCCTTGCCATCGTGGAGCCCGGACTTTCCTCCAGAGAGACCAAACCGCGAAGGTATCGGCTCTCCAGCGGCCGCCCGGCCACCTGATCGATTTATGATCCTACCACATTTGGCCGCAGCCTGCGACGGATTAGAGGATTCGGCCCGTTTTTCAGGCCGTCATGACAGGAAAGCCGTCAAAACTGCGCTTGGTCATGGCCTGTTCAGCTTGGTTTCACTAAAAGCTGGCCGCAGAGTTCTTGGAGGGTTGTATATGAAACTGACGTCCGCATTGGTCTTGGGGCTGGGCCTGCTTGTTGCGCCGGCCTTCGCAGAACCGGGACCGGCTGAAGGTCAGGCCACCTTCGAAGCCCGCTGCAAGATGTGCCATGGCACCGGCATGGGCGGCGCGCCGCTCATGGACAAGATGGCGGTCCTCGAAGCGACAGCGGTGGTCGAGAAGTTGACCAACGGCACGATGGCGGCAATGTCTTCGGGCCTGTCGGACGCCGACAAGCGTGACATCGCCGTCTACCTCACGAAGAAGGGCCTGCCGGCTTCCGGCAGCCTGCCGGAAGTGAAGCCAGCCGGCTGAGCTTTCCTCGATCGCCGGGGCGCTGACAGTCTCAAGCTTTGCGTCCGCTTGGGCCTTGCCGGATCGCCATGGAACCGCGCGCTTTGCTGCCGGATGGTCAGGCCGGCCGGACGGCTGCGAACGAGGCGAGGAAGGCGGCAAGACCGTTGTCCGCTCCCGGCGCCGGCGAGCCTATCATCGCCGAGCGGGCGTTCACCGCCATGCGCAGGTCGTTGAAGGCCTGCTTTTCGCCGGCGCTCAGATTGCGGCCGGTCACATACTGCATCGAGGCCGGGAAGGTGCGTTCCGTGCACGGACCCGATTCCAGCAGGATGAGACCGGAGTGTCTGCGGTCGCGACGGATTCGCTGCATCAGGCTTGCGAGCCCCGCGGCAGGTCCTTCGAGTGCTTGAAGGAAAGCGCCTTCGTAGAAGAGCAGCAATCCGGTGATCCCTGCCCCGGCGTTGGCCGCCTTTGCACGAAGGTAGATCCGGTCGAGTTCATCGGCCCGCAAGACGCCGACGGCGGTGCTGAGATAGACGACACGATGCAAGGCAGAAGACGGAAGCAACATCGCCAACTCCGTTCGACCGTGGGGGATCATGCGGCCGCACCGGTAAACATGGGATTAGCGCTTCTGCCGCGCTACGGTTCCTTGGCGAGCTGCGACAACCGGGCAATTTCGTGCACCAGCGCCACGGTTTCAGGATCCCCGTCGCCCGAAACCACGGCCTGCCGCCAGCGCCGCTGGAATGCGCGAACGACAAGGCGCGTGGCGCCGTCGAAATTGCCAGTCACCGCGATCCGGTAGCCGATGGCCGCGAGGCCCTGCTGCAACCGTTCGACCGTCACGCCGGCATCGCCCAGCGAGACGTTGTGCATCATCCATGGTTCTGGCCGCGTCTTGCCCGGCCAGAGGCCGATGCCGGCTTCGGCAAGGCGCTTCCAGGGGAAACGCTCGCCTGGATCGTCCTTGCGGTCCGGGGCGATGTCGGAGTGTGCGACAATGCGGTTCTGCGGGATCGGCCAGCGGGACAGGATGCCGGCGCAGAGCTCGATCACCGCCGCGATCTGGATGTCCGGAAAGGGCGGCAGGCCAAAGTCGTGCCCGCCATTGACGATCTCGATGCCGATCGACCGCGAGTTGAGGTCGTCATCGCCTCGCCACCAGCTTTTCCCCGCCTGCCAGGCGCGCTTGTCCTCCGGCACCATGGCAAAGACCGTCCCGTCTTCCTCGACCATGTAGTGGGCTGAAACCTGCGCGGCGGGATCGCGCAGTCGCGCAAGCGCCGAGGGGCCGTCCTTCATGCCAGTGTAGTGCAGCACCAGCATGTCGAGCGGGAACTGCCGTTCGTTGAAATTGGGGCTGGGCGCCTGGACGACCTTAAGATTCGCGCTGGGAAGACTCATTGGCCGATCTTGTCGCCAACCGTGGCTTCAGGGAAGCGCCGGTTTGGCCGCGCGCTGATGACCGCAACCCCCGCAATCGCGATGATCGCCCCCACCACCAGCTTCGCCGTGAACGGCTCGCCCAGAACGATGACGCCCAGGATCACGCTCATGACGGGCGTCATCAGGGTCAGCGGCGAGACCAGCGTGACCTCGTATTTCTTGAGCAGGCGATAGAAATTTCCATGGGCGAAGATCGAGACGCCCGCCACGGCGAAGATGCTCGCGGCATAGACGCGCCAGTCGCCGATGATGAAGGGATGCAGCTGGTCGTGCTCGGTGAGGAGCGATGTGATCAGCAGAGGCGCGAACGAGAAGAGGCCGATCCAGGCCTGCAGCCGCATCGCCGGCATGGGCTCGATCCGCTTCATCAGGATATTGGCGCCGGCCCCGATGAAGGCCGCGGCGGTGAGATAGACGACGCCGACCGTCAGCGAGAAGCCTTCAGGGTCGATCGCGATGATCATCACGCCGACAAAGCTCATGACGATGCCGATGGCGCGCGTCCAGCCGATCTGCTCGCCCAGGAACATGATCGAGAGAAGGGTGGTGAACGGCACGCCGAGCTGCCCGATCACGCCCGCGACCCCCGCCCCCGCCGTCGCAAGACCGGTGAACAGGAGGCCGAAGTGAACCCCTGCCATCCCCATGGCGATCAGGAACATCATGCCGATCTGCCGCGGCGCAGGCAGCAGAAACGGCAGGAGCACGAGCGCGACCAGACCCACGCGCACGAAGGCGAAGAACAGGGGCGGCACGCCCAAGTCGGTGACCGCCCAGCGCGTGACGACGAGGTTGAGCGCCCACATGAGGCAGATCGCGACAAGCAGCCCGAAGTCGGCGGGCTTCATCCCCGGCCCCATGAAGACTCACATGCGATTTTTGTAGAGTCGTCTGGACCGCGCGCAGCGCCGGCGCAAGGGCTGCGATGAAGCGAGGTTCAGGTCTCGATGATCCAGCCATCGGCGGTGTTGCGCGCCTCCAGCGTAGCGGGCGACTCGTTCGCCGGCTTGCGGCGGGGACGGGCGATGCCGTGGGCGAAGGTGAGGAACACTGCGGCGATCGCCAGCATGAGCCCGATGAACGTGGTGGCGACGAGAGCGGCGATGGCGGCGGCGAGGAGGAACAGCCCGAAACCTGCCTTGCCAAGCAGCGCCCCGACCTTCTGCAACCCGGCCTGGAGGCGGGCGGCGATGTCGGACTGGCCTAGCGTCTCGGTCATGCGGGAGGCTCCTTCGAATTCAAGGTGCGCCCGGCGCCCCAAAAGTCAATCGGCGCGGGTGAGAAAACCGCGGTCGGCGCGGATGCGGGCGAAGGCGGTGGTGATCTTCGCCGCTTTTTCGTGCGCCACAGGTTCATAGTCGCGCAGGGCCGATGTGTCGGGATGGTTTTCCCTCATGAGGCGGCGGTAGGCGGCGCGGACGTCCTCGAACGTCGACATGTGGGGGACGCCGAGGACCAGGTAGGGGTCGTCCGGTTCGGCGCCGAGATGACTGGCCTTGATGCGCCGGTACTGGTCCTCGTTGAACCCGAACGAGTCCGAAACGCTGCGCAGGTAGGCGAGTTCGTCGGAAGTGACCGCACCGTCGGCTGCGGCAATCTGGAACAGCCCGTCGAGCACGCCTTCGAGCAGGCACGGCCGGTTGGCGTAGCGCCTGGCGATGCGCCGCGCATAGCTTTCATAGCCGATGACCGTCTGGCGCGCGATGTTGAAGACGCGGCGCATCGCCGCCTCGTCCCCAGGCGCCGACCTGAACACGCGCGAGAACGCGGCCACCTCATCGACCGTCACAAGTCCGTCAGCCTTGGCGAGCTTTGCGCCAAGGCCGACGACGGCGGCTGTAAATTCAAGATCGTTGGCGTCCGGCCCGCACAGAGGCTCCGCCACCTCGCGCGAAGGCTCCTCGCCCACGTCGAAGGCGCTGCCTGCAAGATTTGCCAGTTGCGACCAGATGCTCATCGACCCCCGCGTCTAGCATTGTCTCTCGCCCATGACTAAGGCGCAATCGGGACTCACACCGTGGTTAAGTGCATCGGCTGCGGTTTCGCAGCGGGACCAATGACAGCGGGCCCCTTGGAAACTCCCGGAGCCGTCCAAATATCAGGCGTTACCGGAACCCCATGCGGTCCCAAGAGTAATTCCGGCGCTGTCGTACTGAACGACCCCGTCACAAGTTCCGAAACCCGGCGATCTAGTCCCCCCACGTCCCCCCGCCGGGCACAGGAAGCGTCGCCGCCGCCCTCACGGGCTGGCGGCGATTGCTTTTCTGGGCTGGGAAAAGCTGAACGGGGCCGGTCGCGATTAACCTTGCTTCGACCAGGAGTTTGCCGAGGCGAGATGCTTCATCAGGTCTCCCGCCGGCGTGACCGGCCCGCTGTGGGGCGCCGTCACCTTCATCACGTCACCGCGAGTTGGACCTGAACCCCCGCGCGCCACGTCGGGGCGATTCTGGCCCTTGCGATGGCCGGACGATTTCTGGCCCGCGGCTTTCTTGGGGCCATTGTGCGTGACGATCCGGCTGCTGGCGATCCGGCTGCGCGCCATTGCCGGACTTCACGCCCGACCAGCCTGCCGCCTGTCCGCCGCCCTTGCCGCGGCGATTGCTGCGACGGGCGCGGCCTTCGCCCTCGGCGCGCGGCTCGTGCTGGGTGTGCTCGCCGGCGTCGGCGCGATGACGCTGGTCGCCGCGCGGATCGTTGCGGCGGGATTTCTGTCCCTGGCCCTGGCGGCGCGGCTGGGCCTCGCCACGGGTTTCGGGACGGCCGCCGCGTTTCGCCTCGATATTGGCGTTGACCGAGAGCTGGGCGAGCACCGGGTCGTTGCGGCGATCGGCGCTGGGGATTTTCTGGCGCGTCACCTTCTCGATGTCGCGCAGGAGCGAGCGTTCGTCTTCCGCACAGAACGCAAGCGCAGAACCGTCCTTGCCGGCGCGGGCCGTGCGGCCGATGCGGTGGACGTACTGTTCGGGAACATCCGGCAGTTCGTACTGGACGACGTGAGTCACGCTCGAAATGTCGATGCCTCGGGCGGCGATGTCGGTCGCCACGAGCGCCCTCACCTCGCCGACCTTGAAGGCCGCAAGGGCGCGTTCGCGCTGGTTCTGCGACTTGTTGCCATGGATAGCCGAAGCGGCGACGCCGCCGCCTTCCAGGATTTTCGCAACCTTGTCGGCGCCGCGCTTGGTGCGGGTGAAGACGAGGACGCGGCTGAACGAGGGATCGGCGAACAGCTCTGTCAGCAGGCCCCGCTTGCGGCCAGCTTCGATGAACACGACCTGCTGGTTGACGCGCTCGACCGTGGTCGAGGGCGGGGCAACGGAGACCTTGAGCGGGTCCTTGAGCAGCTCGCCGGCCAGCTTGCCGATGTCGGCGGGCATGGTGGCGGAGAAGAACAGGTTCTGGCGCTGCTTGGGCAGGTGTTTCACGACCTGCCGGATCGGCAAGATAAAGCCCATGTCGAGCATCTGGTCGGCCTCGTCGAGGACGAAGATTTCGACCTGGCTAAGGTCCGCGTCACGCTCGCCGAGGTGGTCGAGCAGGCGGCCCGGAGCGGCCACGATGACATCGACGCCGCGGGCCAGCGCCGAGCGCTGGGGACCGTGGGCGACGCCGCCGAAGATGGTGGCGACTGTCAGGCCGAGCTGGGCGCCATAGGCGCGGAAACTCTCGGCGATCTGCGTTGCAAGTTCGCGCGTCGGCGAGAGAACGAGGCAGCGGCAGCCCTTGCGCGGCGCAGGCTTCTTGTTCGCCGCGAGGCGGTGGAGGATTGGAAGGGCGAAGGCGGCGGTCTTGCCGGTGCCGGTCTGGGCGATGCCGAGCAGGTCCCGGCCTTCCATGACGCCGGGAATGGCCGCGGCCTGGATCGGTGTCGGGTCGGTGTAGCCCTTGTCGGTCAGCGCCTTGAGGATCGAGGCGTTGAGCCCGAGGTCTTTGAATTGGGTCAAAGGGGAGGTTTCTTTCGTGTGCGCGAACAGGCGGACACCCGTCTTTGCGGGTCCGCGCGCGGCGCTGTCTTGATGGGATGGCCCGGCGTGCGCGGGCGATCATGCGATCTTTTCAGGGCTCAACGGGCAAGGCCCTTCTGGACCCTTCACGCTTCCGGAGCGCCGATATCGGCCCGATCTCATCAGGTCGCGAGGCGCATTTGGGTCACATAGACCCTAAAGTCAAGCTAACGGTCTGTAATCAGTGAATTTGACGCGGCGCGGATCCCGGACGCCCGGCAGTTCCGGCCGTCAGGCCGCCAGCATGAATGCCCCGACCAGCAGCCCGATCTCGATGCGGATCCAGCTCAGGTCGACGCGCCGAAGTGAGGTGAAGACCGCCTGCGCCATTCTGGCTCCCGCCTGCCGTCACGTGCCGGCATTGGACCAAGGCTATCGGTGCAAGCGCACCCCGCAAGCGCGGACACGCGGGCAGCGAATCCTATTCAGCGGATTCTGCCTGTGCGGCTTTCGTCGTCACGATCCAGGCGTCGATCGCCTGCTCCAGAACGTCGAGCGGCAGGCTGCCGTTCATCAGCACGGCCTCGTGGAAGTTGCGGATGTCGAAGCGGGAGCCCAGCGCCGACCTCGCCTTTTCACGCAGGCGAAGAATGGTGAGTTCGCCGATCTTGTAGGAACAGGCCTGGCCCGGCCAGGCGGCGTAGCGCTCGATCTCGCGCGTGACTTCGTCTTCGGTCATGCCAGTCCTGGCGCGCATGTAGGCGATGGCTTCCTCGCGCGACCATTTCCTGGCGTGCATGCCGGTGTCGACCACAAGGCGGACGGCGCGGAACATCTCGGACTGGAGCCGCCCGAGATTGCCGAGATCATCGCCCTCATACATGCCCATCTCGCTGGCGAGCTTTTCGGCGTAGAGGCCCCAGCCCTCGGCGAAGGCGCCGGTGACGACGACCTGGCGGATGATCGGCACGCCCTTCACATTCTGGGCGGCGGAAAGCTGGAAATGATGACCAGGTTCGGCCTCGTGATAGAACAGCGTCGGCAGCGACCATATGGGATAGTCCGCCGTGTTGCGCAGGTTGATGTAGAAGCGGCCCGGCCGCGTACCGTCGAGCGCCGGCGGATTGTAGTAGCCGCCGGCCGCCGAGTCTTGCGCGTAGGTGGGGACGGCGACAATCTCGAGCGGCTGGGACGGCGGGTTTAGAAACCAGGCCTTCGCCTTGCCGGCGAACCCGGCCTGGAGCTGGCGCAGGTAGGCGAGCATCTCCTCGCGGCCTGCATCCGTGTTGGGAAAGAGCTGTGCTGGATCCTTCATCAACGCGTCGATGCGCTGGCCGACTTCGCCTTTCGGCAGGCCGCGCCCGTCGAGGATCTTGCTCATCTCCGCTTCGATGCGCCCGACTTCAGCGAGACCGATCTGGTGGACCTCGTCGGCGGCAAGGTCTGTCGTGGTCTGTATCCTGAGGCGCGCAGCGTAGTAGTCCGCCCCGCCCGGCAGGCGCCACACGCCGGCGTCATGCGGGGCAGTCTTCCGCATATCCTCATAGAGCGTGATCAGCGACTGGTAGCCGGGGATGACGTCCGTCTCGACTGCATCCAGCGCTTCGGCGGCCAGCCTGTCGCGATCCTGCGAACTCCAGCTTGCGAGTTTGTCATCGAGCTTCTTGCGGAAGCTGGTGACAAGCAGGTTGTGCTCCGCGCCGCCCGTGATGAAGGCGCGCATGGCGACGAGCGCCTTGTCGATGATGAAGTCGGGCGGGGAGATTCCCGCCGCTCGATCCTGCTCGACGCGGGCCTGCACGTCGCGCAGGACCCGGCCGAAAGCGTGGAGGCGCTTGACATAGCGCCGGGCGCTTGTCCGGTTCACCACCTGGTGCTGATCGGTGAAGAAGGCCGGCAGGTCGATGGCGACGCCAGAGATCTGGCTGATGCGGTAGGGGTCGGGCGGAATGCGGCTCTCGCCCTCCAGGACAATCTGATCGAGCACGTGGGCGAGGACGTCCCAGGTGAGCGCCTCCTGCCCGGCGAGGCCCACGGGGCCGTATCTGTCCAGGCCGGCGCGGGCCGCCCTGGCCTTGCGGAGGGCTTTCTGGTCGCCGGCTTCGGAGTGGTCGTCGAGCTTGTCCGAGTGGAAGTCGATGATGGTGTTGTCACCGAGGCCGAGGCGGGTCAGAAGCTCGGGCGAGTCCAGCGCCAGCTCGATCGAGACCTTGTTGGCGTAGGCGTTGATCCCGATCGGCGCCCACCAGTAGACGGTGACCGCCGCCAGAAGGGCAACCACGAGAAGCGCCGCAACCCCGCCTGCAACCTTCAAGACGAGGCCGATGCCAGACTTTGAACCCATCGCGGCACGCAAGCATGGCATGTCGCCCGCCACAAGGCGGGTGATCGTCGTAGGCGCGGGACCGGCGGGGCTGGCGGCGGCGGAGGCGCTGGCCGAGGCGGGTGTCGCGGTGACGATCCACGAGCGCATGCCGAACCCGGCGCGGAAATTCCTGCTGGCGGGGCGGGGCGGGCTGAACCTGACGCATTCCGAACCGCTCGACATGTTCCTGACGCGCTATGGCGCGGCGCGCGGGCGGCTGGAGGGTGTGGTGCGCGCTCTGCAGCCGGAGATGGTGCGCGGGTGGTGCGAGGGGTTGGGGGTGGAGACGTTCGTGGGGTCGAGCGGGCGGGTGTTCCCGAAAGCGATGAAGGCGTCGCCGCTGCTGCGGGCGTGGCTGGCGCGGCTGGATCGGTTGGGCGTGACGCTGGTGACGCGCTCGCGCTGGGTGGGGTGGGATGGCGACAGGCTGGTGTTCGAGACGGGCGGCGGACTGCATACGGTGGAGGCGGATGCAGCGGTGTTCGCGCTGGGCGGGGCGAGCTGGCCGCGGCTGGGGTCGGATGCGAGCTGGCAGGCGGCGTTTGTGGAGCGTGGGGTGCGGATTGCGCCGCTGAAGCCGTCGAACTGCGGGTTTGTGGTGGGGTGGTCGGAGGTGTTCAGGGCGAAGCATGCGGGCGAGCCGCTGAAGCGTGCGCGGTTCTGTGCGGCGGGCGCGGAGGTGCGCGGCGAGGCGGTGGTGACCGCGTACGGCATCGAGGGCGGCGCGATCTATGCGCTGTCGGCGGGACTGCGTGATGCGGTGGAGCGCGATGGGGCGGCGGTGCTGGAGATCGACCTGGCGCCGGATGCGGCGCACGACGTGCTGGCGGCGAAGCTGTCGGGGCATGCCAAGGAGTCGATGGCGAACAGGCTGCGCAAGGCGGGGTTGTCGCCGGTGGCGGCGAGCCTGATGCGGGAGGATGTGGCGGGCGCGCAGCTGCCCTCTGCGCCCGGCGACCTGGTGCGGCGGATCAAGGGGGTGCGGCTGCGCGTGACGGGGACCGCGTCGATCGAGCGGGCGATTTCGACGGCGGGCGGCGTGGCGTGGGACAGTGTCGAGGCGGACTTCTCGCTGAAGGCCGATCCGCGTACGTTCGTGTGCGGCGAGATGCTGGACTGGGAGGCGCCGACGGGCGGCTACCTGCTGCACGCGTGCTTCGCGACGGGTCGAGCCGCGGCGCTCGGCGCACTCGCACGGATCACAGGTTGAGGATCGGCCCGAGCCAGCGTTTCGCGGTGACCATGTCCCAGCCCTTGCGGCGGGCCTAGTTCTCGACCCGGCACGTCACTCCTGGCGCACCTTTGGAGAGACCGCGGTTTCAATTCCAAGTCGGCGTTCGATTTCATCCTGATGCGGAACGCGCCAAGCCGACTTCAGTTCGTGCAGCGCATCAAGCAGGTCACCTCCGCCTCCATCGCTGAATTACCAATTCGAGCAGAGCTCTCGCCGCAGCACTCGGATCAAGCCCGCATCGTTCTGCGGGGGCTACGCTACGCGGCAGGCGGACGCTGAACGAACGCGACGAGTATCTGAAGTCATTGCAGATGCCTTTGGTTGGCATAATGGAAGAATTGGTGCCGGTTGAAATGTAAATGGCTGTCAGTCACGGGGTGTCAATCCGGAGAAATCCGAGCCTATATCAGGCCGCATGGTGGATACTGACGGTAGGCTAAGTATTCAACAGATTGGCGCAGAGCCGTTAGCTGGCTCAGGGATGCAACTAGCAGCATCCTACTTCTGAGAGAACCGGTCGGGTAACCGGCTATTCCTATGAAGAATGAAGCCGCGCTTGGAGCCGCAGCAGAGAGTGCCGAGCTAGGCCGGCTGTCTGGACCGCGCTCTTGGGGCGTTGGCAAAAGGATCAAACGCAATCGTGCCAGCTCCAGTGGGCCCACTGCCGGCGGCACTACCGCTATGGAGCCGTGTGGGCCTGGGCATGCCAAGACAGAATGAGCTAAATCAAGAAGAAAGAGGTCAAACCACGATAGCTACGCAGACGGCGGCGCTGGGGGGAATAGACGGCTAGTCGCGGCACGAGAAACGCATAACGAAAGCTGACTATGTCTGACAGCGGGGCGACGTCGGCATCGCAATGAAGGTGGACAAGCAAATGGACACAAAAGAGGTCGACCAGGTGATGCCGCGGTGCAGCTGGCAGGGCATACGAGCGAAGGTGAAGACAGGGAGATCGAAAGCAACGCGCGCAGCAGGAAGGTGGAACGTCGGCGGCAGCGACAGAACAATAGATTAGGGGATTGAAAAATGAGGAGTTTGGAAGGATCGGCCCGAGCCAGCGTTTCGCGGTGACCATGTCCCAGCCCTTGCGGCGGGCGTAGTCCTCCACCTGGTCGTTCTCGATCCGGCCGACAGCGAAGTAGACCGCTTCGGGATGCGAGAGGTAGAGGCCCGACACACTGGACTGCGGCATCATGGCGAAGGACGAGGTGAGTTCGATGCCGGTGTTGCGCGTGGCGTCGAGCAGGTCGAACAGCGTCTGCTTTTCGGTGTGGTCGGGCTGTGAGGGATAGCCGGCGGCCGGGCGGATGCCGCGATAGTTTTCCTGGATCAGGTCGTCATTCGACAGCGCCTCGTCGCGGGCATAGCCCCAGAGTTCGCGGCGCACGCGCTCGTGCAGGTATTCGGCGAAGGCTTCCGCGAAGCGGTCCGCCAGCGACTTCACCATGATGGAGGAATAGTCGTCGCCCCTGGCGATGAACTCCGCGGCCTTGGCCGATTCTCCATGACCGGACGTGACGGCAAAGCCGCCGATGTAGTCGCTACCCTTTCCTTTGGGCGCTATGAAATCGGACAGCGCAAACTGACCCTTCTCGTTGGTCTTTTCCATTTGCTGGCGCAGCGTGAAGAAGCGCGCCTTTGCCTTTTTTCGGGTTTCGCCCTCCCAGACGATGATGTCGTCGCCATCGGAATTGGCCGGCCAGAAGCCGACGACGCCGCGTGGCTTGAGCCATTGCTCGCCAATGAGCTGTTGCATCATCCCCTGAGTATCGGACCAGAGCGATCTCGCCGCCTCACCCACGACATCGTCATCGAGGATCATCGGATAGCGGCCGATGAGATCCCAGCTCGCAAAGTACGGCGTCCAGTCGATGTAGCGGGCAAGTGTGGCGAGATCGACATCATCGATCGCCCGCGCGCCGAGGAAAGCCGGCTTGGGCGGCGTGTAGGAGGTCCAGTCCGGCCTGTGCGCCATCTCTCTCGCCTTCGCGATATCGACGCGTGGCTTGGCCTGGCCGCCAGAGCGGCTGTCGCGGATCTTCTGGTACTTGCCCTTCGTGTCGGCCCAGAACCTGTCGCGCGTGTCAGGGCCGATGAGCTGGCTGACCACGCCCACGGCGCGGCTGGCGTCAAGCACATGGACGACCGGCGCGTGTGTGAACTGCGGCTCGATCTTGATGGCGGTGTGGGCCGGGCTGGTCGTCGCGCCGCCGATCAGCAGAGGCTTGTGGATGCCGCGGCGCTGCATCTCGGAGGCGAAGTAGACCATTTCATCGAGCGAGGGCGTGATCAGGCCGGAGAGTCCGATCATGTCGGCGCCTTCCGCCTCGGCGGCCTCGAAGATCTTCTCCGCCGGCGCCATTACGCCGAGGTCGATCACCTTGTAGCCGTTGCACTGCAGGACGACGCCGACGATGTTCTTGCCGATATCATGCACGTCGCCCTTCACCGTCGCCATCACGATGACGCCGTTCGACTTGTCGGCCATGCCAGTGCGGCGCTTTTCCTCCTCCATGTAGGGAAGCAGGTGCGCCACCGCCGCCTTCATCACCCGCGCCGACTTGACCACCTGGGGCAGGAACATCTTGCCTGAGCCGAACAGGTCGCCGACAATGTTCATGCCGTCCATAAGCGGGCCTTCGATGACATGCAGCGGACGCTCGACAGATAGTCGCGCCTCTTCCGTGTCCTCGACGATGAACTCCGTGATGCCGTTGACCAGCGCGTGCGCCAGCCGGTCCTTCACCGGCTTTTCGCGCCAGCTCAGGTCCTTCTTCTGCTCGACGCCTTTCTGGCCGCGGAAGCGTTCGGCGATTTCCAGCAGGCGTTCGGTTGAGTCCGGACGGCGATTGAGGATCACGTCCTCGCAACGTTCGCGGAGATCCGGCTCGATATTGTCATAGATGTCGAGCTGGCCGGCGTTGACGATCGCCATGTCGAGGCCGGCCTTGATGCCATGGTAAAGGAAGACCGAGTGCATCGCGCGCCGCACCGGCTCGTTGCCGCGGAACGAGAACGACACATTGGAGAGGCCGCCGGAGGTGTGCGCGCCCGGCAGGTTCTGCTTGATAAGGCGCACGCCCTCGAAGAAATCGAGCGCGTAGTTGTTGTGCTCCTCGATGCCGGTCGCGACGGCGAAAATGTTGGGATCGAAGATGATGTCTTCCGGCGACATGCCGACTTTCTGGGTCAGAAGATCATAGGCGCGTTTCGCGATCTCGTACTTGCGCTGGGCTGTTTCGGCCTGGCCCTTTTCGTCGAACGCCATCACCACCACGGCGGCGCCGTAGCTCATGGCCTTGCGCGCCTGGTCGATAAAGGACGCCTCTCCCTCCTTCATCGAGATCGAGTTGACGATCGCCTTGCCCTGGACGTTCTTGAGGCCTTCCTCGATCACCTCCCATTTGGACGAATCGATCATGATCGGCGTCTTCGCGATATCTGGTTCCGCAGCAATGAGGCGCAGGAAGGTGCGCATCGCCGCTTTCGAATCCAGCAGCCCCTCATCCATGTTGACGTCGATGATCTGGGCGCCGCTCTCGACCTGCTGGCGCGCGACTTCCACAGCCTTGGCGAAATCGCCCTCGACGATAAGCTTCTTGAACGCCGCCGATCCGGTGACGTTGGTGCGCTCGCCGATGTTGACGAAGGTGGCGCGTGGACTGGACAGGCGATTGGGTCATTTCAGTCTTTCGAGGAGGCCTTCGACGTCCGCACGCCAGGTTCCGAAGTCTTCCGTTTCGGCCCAAAGGTCGCGCAGCTCGGAGCTGCCAAGGATACGCGTCACGGCCCGGATCGCTTCGCCCCTGAGCGCGCGATCATCCTTGATCGTCCCTACCACGGCCGCCGCGTGTTCGGGGAAGTCCGTTGGAGGCTGGCCACCCGCCGCCGCCACGAGTTCGGCCGCGGCCAGCGCCACGCAGGCATCCGGCGCTTCGAGATAGCCGTCAGGCTTGAGAAAGTTCACAACCTCGAATGCATTCTCGACGGCAGCCTGGCCGTCTTCGGCGACCTCGCCGATGAAATCGGAGGCGTCGTCGTTCCCGAACGATGTGTGCGACCACGCGCCCATGATCCTACTCGGCAGCCTTGAGCCGACTGAGGCCCGGCAGACCATCGAGGCTTCTGGCGTTCTTCTGAAGCCGGCTCTCATGCCAGGCGTCGAGATCCTGATGCTCGATATAGCGCTTGAGCTGATCGCGCTCGCCCTTGAACTCGTAGAACGGGAGTGACCAGCCGCAACTGTCGGCCACGCGCTCCACATCGACCATGATGATGTTGCGCGCATATTCCATGCTCGGAAACATGCCGATCATCCCGGCGAAGCGAGGATCGTTGAACTGGATCACGTCTCCCTTGCCGTAGAGCCTCAATATGTTGGCTGGCCCCTCGAAGGCGCAGAACATAATGGTGATACGCGCGTTCTCGCGGATGTGCGCGACCGTCTCGATTCCTGAGCCGCCGAGATCGACATAGCAGACTGATCTGGGTCCAAGCACGCGGAATGCGTCATAGCCCTTGGGGCTGAGGTTCACGAGGCCGTCCACCGACAGCGGCGCCGTCGCCACGAAAAACATCTTCTGGCGGCCGATGAAATCGATCAGCTTGTCGTCGAGCTGTTCGTAGGTCTTGCCCATGATCCTCTTTGCCCTGCTCAGCGCGGCTTGCGTGCGGCGGTCACTTCGATCTCCACCAGAAGGCCGGGCGCGACAAGGCCCGCAACCTGCACGGTAGACCGCACGGGACGGTTCGGCTGTTCGGGGGAGCCATAGTGCCGGGCGTAGGCGCGGTTCATCCCGGCGAAATCCATCGCGCCCTGGCCCGCCGGCGCCACCAGGTAGACGGTGGCTGAGACAACATCGGCCTCGCTGGCGCCAAGTTCGGCAAGCTGCGCCTTGATCTTGGCAAGCACGCTTTCAGTCTGCTGTTCGGTGTCGCCGTAGACCGACTGCGGCCCACCGCCGAACGACGTGACCGGATCGGGGACGATCCCCGGCAGGCGGATGGTCTCATACCCGGGCGGGATCACCACGCTGCGCGCGAAGATGGCGGTTGGCGTCGTGTAGGCGCGCTCGATGTCGCGTGGGGCGTCGTCGCGCGGGCGGGCCGACACGGCGACACATCCGGCGAGGGGCATAAGTCCCAGCAACATGAGGCGCCTCATGCGAGTTCGAACGGCTCGAGGCCGGACAGCCGTAACGCCGGAGCCCGCAACGCAGGCTGGCGCGGCTTCACGCCTTTCACGGCGTCGGCGACGTGGCGGATGTGGTCCGGCGTCGTTCCGCAGCAGCCGCCGAGGATGTTGACGAGGCCTTCCCTGGCCCAGTCTTCCAGCTCGTGCGCGGTCTGGTGCGGCTCTTCGTCATACTGGCCGAAGGCGTTGGGCAGGCCGGCATTGGGATAGGCGGCGACCAGCGTGTCCGCCACGCGCGCCATCTCGGCGATGTGCGGTCGCATCAGGTCGGCGCCCAGTGCGCAGTTGAAGCCTACGGCGAAGGGCTTGGCGTGCTTCACCGAGTTCCAGAAC
This sequence comes from uncultured Alphaproteobacteria bacterium, assembly GCA_963718145.1. Lineage (GTDB taxonomy): Bacteria > Pseudomonadota > Alphaproteobacteria > Caulobacterales > Hyphomonadaceae > UBA7672. Next base: position 884,164 of record CAVQYJ010000023.1, read on the forward strand.
GCCTCGGCGGTCTGGCCTGACAGCGTGCGGCCGGAACGGTCGGTGATCGTGCCCGAAATCCAGATCGGCAGGTGTTCGAGGCCTTCGGCTTCGAGGTCCATGATCGCCTTGATCGCGGCCTTACAGTTGAGCGTGTCGGTGATGGTCTCGATCAGGTAGAGATCGACGCCCCCTTCGTTGAGCGCGGTGATCTGGTCGCGGTAGGCGTGATAGACCTGGTCGAAATCGACGAGGCGCGCGCCGGGATCGTTCACGTCGGAGGACATGGACAGCATCTTGTTCAGCGGTCCGATCGAGCCGGCGACGAAGCGCGGCTTGTTCGGTTCGCGCTTGGTGAACTCGTCCGCCACTTCACGGCCGATCCTCGCGCCTTCGAGGTTGATGTCCCGCACCGCCTGGCCGTCGAGCTTGTAGTCGTCCTGCGCGATGATGGTCGCGGAGAAGGTGTTGGTCTCGGAGATATCGGCGCCCGCGCCGAAATAGAGGCCGTGCAGTTCAGCCACCAGGTCAGGCCGAGTGAGGCAGAGGATGTCGTTGTTGCCCTTGAGCTGGCCGGGATGATCCTTGAAGCGGTCGGCGCGGAAGTCGGTCTCGCTGAGCCCCTTCTTCTGGAACATCACGCCCCACGATCCGTCGAGGATGAGGATGCGCTCCTTGGCGATCTTCTTCAGGGCGGCGATGCGGTCCTGGCGGGTCATTTCCTCACTCCTTCGCGAGGGGGTGGAACCGATACCGCGCCATTTGGGTGGAGCGGGAAGAAAGGATTGTGCGCGATTTCCCAGAGATGCCCGTCCGGGTCCGCGAAGTGGCCGACATAGCCGCCCCACGACGTCTTCTCCGGCGGCTTCAGGCTGCTGGCGCCCGCCGCCAGCACGCGCGCGAAACCAGCATCGACTGTCGCCTCGTCCGGCACGTTCCACGCCAGCGTCTGGCGGCGAAACCCGTTGCCCTCGCCCGGCACGCCAGCGTCTTCCGCCAGCATCTCGTTCGGGAACAGCGCCAGCACGACGCCATCCATGTCGTAGAAATGGATCGTCGCCTGCGAGGCGCGCGAACGCTTCAGCCCCATCGCCTCATAGAAGGCGGAGGCGCGGCCAAGGTCTTCGACACCCAGCGTCAACAGCGCAATTCGGATAGCCGGTTCGCTCATGATGGCTGCGCCTCCGGCTTGATGCCCAGCAGGCGGCAGGTCGAGAGCGAAAGCCCCGCGCGGTTCATGGTGTAGAAGTGGAACTGGTCGACGCCCCGCTCGGCCAGCTTGTTGCAGAGATCGGCGGCGATGTGCGCGGTGACGAGGTCGCGCGTCTCGGGATCGTTGTCGAGGCCGTCATAGAGATCAGCGATGCGGCTGGGGATGGCCGTGCCGCAGAGGTCGGCCATGCGCTTCAGGCCCTTGAAGTTGGATTGCAGCATGATGCCCGGCACGATTGGTTGCGTGATGCCCGCCGCGCGCGCTGCGTCGAGGAATTTGAAATAGACGTCTGGGTAGAAGAAGAACTGTGTGATCGCGCGCGTGGCGCCGGCGTCGAACTTGCGCGTGAGGTTGTCGACTTCGGCCTTGAGCGAAGACGCATCAGGATGCACTTCCGGATAGCAGCCGACGGAGATGTCGAAGTCAGCGATCCTGCGGGCGCCGGCGATCAGGTCGGAGGCGTAGGGGTAGCCATCCGGGTGCGGCGCGTATTTTGTGCCGATGCCGGCCGTCGGGTCACCGCGCAGCGCGACGATGCGCTTGATCCCGGACGACCAGTAGTCCTTCAGAACCTGGTCGATCTCGCCGCGCGTCGCGCCGACGCAGGTGATGTGGCCGGCGGGAGATAGGCCCGTCTCCTCGACCATGCGCTTGACGATGGAATGTGTGCGCTCGCGTGTGGAGCCGCCGGCGCCGTAGGTGACCGAAACGAAGCGCGGCTTCACGGGCGCGAGGCGCTGCACCGAATCCCAGAGCTTCTGCTCCATCTCCGGCGTCTTGGGCGGGAAGAATTCGAACGAGACTGCCGGGGCCCTGCTCATGCCGCGGTCCTCTTGCCGGACTTCTGGGCGTCCTTCTGGGCGTCGGCCGTCCACACCGTGACGGCGACGCCCTTCTCTCCGCCCGGCGAGCGGAAGGTGCGGGCGGCGCGGACAGCGAGGCCGGCCTTCTCGGCCCAGCGCTGGAAATCCGCCTCGGAGACGCCGAGGTGGCGGTGAGCGTGCTCGCTGCGGAGGTGTTCGAGGGTGTGGGGGGCGAAATCGACGACGATCAGTCGCCCGCCGGGGCGCAGCACGCGCGCGGCCTCGTGCAGGGCGCGCGCGGGATCGTCGAGGAAGTGCAGGACCTGGTGGATGATGACGAGATGGGCGGAGTGGTCGGCGTAGGGGGCGGCGGTGGCGTCGCCGTGGCGCACGGAGGCGTTGGCGACGTCGGCGGCCTCGAGGTTGGAGCGCGCGACGGTGAGCATCTGGTGCGAGAGGTCGATGCCCTCGACGCGGCGGGCACGGGGGGCGAACAGGGCGAGCATGCGGCCGGTGCCGGTGCCGAAGTCGATGACGAGGTCGAAGGGGCCCACGCCGGCGGCGGCGAGCACGGCCTTCTCGATGTCGGCGTCGGAGTAGTGCAGCGCACGCACGCGGTCCCAGTCCTCCGCGACCCGGGAAAAGTATTCTTCAGCCGCGGTGGAACGCTCGGACTTCACCTGGCGCAACCGGTCGAAGTCGCGTTTGATGGCCGGATCATCCTGGCCGATGGCGGCGTTGAGGGTATCGACCAGGATGCGCGCCTGACCTTCGACTGGCAGGCGGTAAAACACCCACGCGCCTTCCGGCAGTCGCTCGACCAGGCCCGCCGCAGTGAGGAATTTCAGGTGCCGGGAAAGGGAAGGCTGGCTCTCATTGAGCACCTGGGTAAGCTCACCCACCGAGAGTTCGCCGTGGGCAAGCAGCACGAGAATGCGCGCTCGGGTCCGCTCGCCGGCTGCGCGGACCTGCTGTACGAGGAAATCGAGCCCAACGGGTTTCATATAATCATATAAACATATCGTTATACGATTTTCAATAGGGCGAAAGACGTGAACGGGGCGATGCGTATGGGGAAAAGCCTTGACCGCCGGGCCTTTTCGCAGGGACCAAGGAGTTGATCGTGGGCGGGCCGGACCTCATATCACCGGCTCGCCGTAGGAGCCCCTCCTGAGATGATAGTCGATTTGCCCCTCAGGACCGGCGTCCTTGCTGCGCTCGCCTTTCTTTCGCTCGTCGGTTGCGCCACGACCGGCGCAGTCAATCCCGAAGACCCCTATGAGGGCTTCAACCGCCAGATGTTCGCCTTCAATGACGGACTCGACAAGGCCGTGATCGAGCCTGTGGCGAAGGGATACCGTGCGGTCACGAACGAGCCGGTGCGCCAGGGCGTGTCGAATTTCGTCAGCAATCTGGGCGAGCCAATCACTTTCGCCAATGAAGTGCTGCAGGGAAAAATCCCTCAGGCTGCCGGCACTGTGGGCCGCTTCGTTGTGAACACCACGATCGGCATCGCCGGCGTCTTTGATACGGCGAGCGCGTTCGGCATTCGGCGTACGGACGAGGACTTCGGGCAGACGCTGGGCGTCTGGGGGTTCCAGACCGGCCCTTACCTGGTCATGCCTTTTCTGGGATCGACCAGTCCCAGGGATTTGATAGGGCTTGGCGCCGATGCCGCGATGAACCCTATCAACCATGCCGAGTTCGAGAATGACGACGAAATCCGCATAGGCTTTGCGGCCCTCGGCGGTCTGTCGGGACGCGAAGGGGCGATTGAGGCGATCGATGGCGTTCGCGACCAAATCGACCCGTATACGACGGCAAGGCGCTTCTATGTCAGGAACAGGGCGGCGCTCGTCGGAAACTCCCAGCCGATGCCAGAAGACATCGAAAAAGTGCCCGATTACGAACTAGACTTCTGATACGAGCCAGAGAGGCGTCCATGAAATCCCTCCACGCACTAGCCCTTGCCGCCGTTATCCTGTCTGGCCCCGCAGCGTTCGCCGACAAGAAGTCCGAAGCCTACGTCCAGACCAATGCGGACGCTGTGCTGAAGGTGCTCAATGACAAGTCGATCGGCGCCGATGCGCGGCGGACGAAGTTCCGCGAATACATGAACCAGTTCGCCCACCTGCCCTCGATCGCGCGCCGCGTGCTCGGCGCCGAGGGCCGCAGGCTCTCCGAGTCGGACTTCGACAAATACTACAAGACGTTCGAGACCTACGCGATGGAGGTCTACGAGGTTCACCTCGACCAGTTCCGCGGCGAGGCGATCAAGGTTACCGGCTCCAAGGACGATGACACGCGCCGCTCCAAGGTCGAATCCACCATCAAGAGCTCCCAGACCGGCAAGGACACCAAAGTCTACTGGGACGTACTCATGAGCCAGGACGGGACCTCGTATCGTGTGCGGGACGTCGGCATCGACATAAACGGCTCTATCCTGTGGCTCGCTCAGGACCAGCAGGCGCAGTTCGAGAGCTATCTCGGCCGCAACAATGGCGACGTGAACAAGCTGATCGCGAAGATCAACTCCATGATCGCCGACATGGAAGCGCGCAAACGCGACGGGCGCGGCTCCGCCTACAAGGTGCGCTCGGGCGGCGGCGGATAGAACGCGCCCGTCTCAAGGAGACGCCGCGACGAGGGTGCTGCGGCGTTTTCGTTTCGGAGCTGACCTAAGGGCGCCTTCGGCGGCCGGCTTGATGAATGACTGAATGCTAATGTAGATCGCTGCAGATCTGGCATCGACGGTTCGCATTTCGATGTGTAATGGCCAGTTTCCGGCTGGGGGCCCCTCACCGGCCGCAAGGGAGCTAAACGTATGATCCGCAAACTTCTGGCCGCTGTCGCGGTCGCGACGCTGACGATCTCGCCGATCGCCGTGGCCCAACAAGGCGCGGCCCCGGCCGCCGTCGAGGCCAAATACTCGACCACCAAGAACACGATTGGCGAACTCGTGAAGAACGACGCCACCAAGGCCGTGCTGAAGAAGCACCTGCCGGAGCTGATCGACAATCCGCAGCTCGAGCAGGGCTACGAGATGAAATTCGCGGACATCATCCAGTATGTTCCGGACCAGCTGACGCCCGAGAAGCTGAAGGCGATCGACGCGGAACTCGCGGCGGTCAAGTAAGCTCTCGACAGTCGAGACAGGATGCGGCGCGGCTCTTCGGAGCCGCGCCGTTTTCATTTGTCCTGGACTATTCGACTTCCGGCTCGACATGCTTGAGACGCTGGCGGGGCTCTTCGACCTTCCAGATCAGCAGGACCAGCGACACGACGATCGCGATCAGGGTTGCGGCAAAGGCCGCCATGTAGCCGCCGGCCAGAACCAGCCCTCCCCCGATCAGCGGCGCGAGTGCGCCGATAGCGCCTTCGGCGGTGTTGGAGAGGGCCATGCGCATCGGCACGTCGTGGCGGTGGCCGTATTCAAGCACGATGTTGGTGGTCGACATCAGATAGCCTGACTGCGCGGCGCCGATGGCGAAGAACGCCAACGCCATGGTCGTCACGGAGTGCGACATCATCAGGGCGGCGACGCCGACAAGGTTGATCGCCATGGCGATCACAAGGGTCGAGCGGAAGCCCTGGCGGTCGCCAAGATAGCCCCACACAAGGTTCGTGACCGTGTCGGCCGCCATGTAGGCGAAGGACAGGATCGCCAGGGTCGATCCGAACTTCACCGGATCGCCCTCCGCCGTGATGCCGAGAACGGAGGCGCAGAAGAGGAAGAAGAAGGGCTGGCCGATGCGGCTGCCCATGGCGATCGAGCGGGCGATCATGAACCAGAAGAATCCCTTGTCGTCGCGCAGAAGGGCCGGAAAATCCTTGACCCGCTCGCGAAGCGACTTTCGCTCGCGCACGGTCGGCGGCTCGGGCTCGCGCATCAGCATCTGCAGCGCCATAAGGCCGAGGCTGGTGAGCACGAAGGCGACCCCGAATGTGGTTGCGTAGCCATTGCCCAGCACGTGGTTCGCCACCAGCCAGGAGCCTGCAAAATACGAGAGCACGGCGGCGATGAGCCCGCCGGTCAAGTTGCGCCACGCCTGCAGCCGTCCGCGCAGGCGGATCGGGATCACCTTCGCCAGCAGCAACTGGAAGGCGACGCGTTGCGGTCCCTGGAAGAAGCCGAGCAGGAACAGGAACAGCAGGGCAAGGATCAACGCGACATTGCCGGTGAGGAACCAGCCGGAGAGCGCGAGGCCCGCGATCTGCACGCGCATCAGCGTGCCGAGCCAGACGGAGATCGGCAGGATCTTCTTTCGGTGCTCGATCTGCGCCGCGCCGATGATCGGGGAGACGATGCCGCCCAGCTGCTGCAGCGACGTGCCGATGCCGACCCAGGCGTCGGATCCCGAGATCGAGTGGATGTAAGCCGGCACGAAGGTCGGCGTGTTGACCAGCCGGAAGCCGGTCATGCCCAGCATGCCGTGGATGTAGTGGGCGGCGTAGTTGCGTTTCAGCGTCTTTTCGACGAAGGCGTCGTAGGCGGCGTCGGCTTCCGCAGCGCTAAGGACGGCGGGCGGTTCACCGGTTTCCTTGTCCAATGCCGTGATCTCCCGCCACGGGCGCACGAATCCTCACCCGTCAGCCCGGTTCTAGTCCTGCCCGACCGCCTCTTGAAGTGCGGCCGTGACGCACAGCGGGCATGAGATGCGAGAGAAATCCGCATGATGCATACGGTTGCGTGCATCGTTGCATGTGCAATAGCCTCTCCCGCGAAACCGAGCTGGTGATAGCGGCCGGCAGACGGGGAGTTTTACATGAAGACGAAGCTGTTCCTGGGCCTGGCCGCGTGCCTTGCTGCCTGCGGCAATGCATTTGCCCAGTTCGCGCCGCCGACGGCGACGCCCGAACAGCTGGCGGCGACCTTCAAGGAAGACCAGCTCAGCGAAGAGAAATGCGGCGTGCCGCGCAACGCGGCGGACGACTACCGCCCGAAGCCGCTTTATCCGGACCAGACGCGCGCAACGCGGGTTTCGGGCAAGCAGGCCTTCAAGGTCGATAGCGTGGCTTCGGGCCTGCAGAACGCCTGGGCGCTCTCCTTCCTGCCGTCCGGCAACATGCTGGTGACCATCCGCGGCGGCGGGCTGAAGACAGTGACGCCGCAGGGACAGGTCTCGGACCTTCTGACGGGCACGCCGGCGATCAAGAGCGCGATCCGCCTCTTCGGCATGCACGACGTGATCCTCGACAAGGACTTCGCCAAGAACCGCACGATCTACCTCGCCTATGTCACGACGCCCGAGGGCGGCGCCAATTCCGGCTATGTCGCCAGCGCCAAGCTGTCCGCCGACGAAAAGAGCGTCAGCGACTTCAAGATCCTGAAGGAGGGTGCAGGCCTGGTGCCGCGCCGCATCGTGCAGGGCAAGGACGGGACGCTGATGGTGCTCACGGCCGACATCATCACGCCCTATGTAAGCGCCCAGTCGCTGAAGAGCCCGAACGGCAAGGTGCTGCGCATCAACACGGACGGCTCGATCCCGAAGGACAATCCATTCGTCGCCAACAAGGATGCGGATCCTTCGGTCTATGCGCTGGGCGTGCGCGACCCGCAGGCCATGGCGTTCAATGCGGCGGGCGACCTGTTGATCATCGAGAACGAGCCGCGGGGCGGCGATGAATTCAACATCATCAAGGCCGGCAAGAACTACGGCTTCCCTCTGATCAGCTATGGCCGCGACAATGACGGCAAGTTGCTCAATGGCGGCAAGACCCAGCAGGAGGGGCTCGAACAGCCGGTCTATTTCTGGACGCCTTCGGTCGCCTTCTCCGGCATGGCTGTCTACACGGGCGACAAGCTGCCGGGATGGAAGGGCAGCATTTTCGCCGGCGGGCTTTCGGGCATGCAGCTCGTCAGGCTGGAGACAAAGGACGGCCGTGTGGTCGGCGAGGAAAAGCTGCTGCGTGACCGCTGCAAGCGCATCCGCGACGTGCGGCAGGGACCGGATGGGCTGATCTATGTCCTGACCGACGACGCCAACGGGGAAATCCTGCGCCTCTCGCCGGGCTGAAGCAAACCGTCTCATTCGACCCAGCACCGAAACGAAGCTGATCTGCGTCAGACTCGTTGACAGGATGCGGCCTGCGCCCAAGTCTGGCGGCGAGGCATCCTGCCCTTCTACGTCCGCTGTCGATCCTGCGGCGGAACAAACAATGTCTATCTTTGCACCCGCCCGCCTGCGGCGGGGGGTGCCATAAGGTACGAGGGGCAGGATGTCCTCAAAGGAGGATTCAGGAAAAGCGGACTTCGGAACCGCCACCCTGCTTCACGAGGGCAGGCGGATCGAAACGTCAGGCGATGCCGCCGCCTTCCTCGGCCAGCCGCACGGCAAGCTGATCTACATGCTGTATCGCGCTGCGGACTCACAGCGCTACACCGCCTTCGAGATTCCCAAGCGTTCGGGCGGCATGCGGCTCATCCATTCGCCCAGCGGCGTGATCCGGGATGCGCAGACGGCCCTCGCGCCTTACCTGCTCGCACTCTACAACCCTCATCCCAGCGCGCACGGCTTCATCAAGGAGCGCTCGATCCTGTCGAACGCGAAGCTGCACACCGGCCAGAGGCTGGTGTTCAACGTCGACCTGGCGGACTTCTTTCCGAGCATCAATTTCGGACGCATCCGCGGCCTGTTCATGGCCCCGCCCTTCCAGCTCGGGCCTGCGGCGGCGACCGTGTTCGCGCAGCTCTGCACCCACAAGAACGGCCTGCCGCAAGGCGCGCCGACGTCTCCCGCCCTCTCCAATTTCATCGCGGCTGATCTCGATCGGCGCCTGACCCGTCTCGCCCGCGACAGCGGCGCGCGCTATTCGCGTTACGCCGACGACATCACGTTTTCCTGCAACCACGCGACCATGCCGGCCCAGCTTGCGGCATTCACGCAGGGCGAAGACGGGCTGATCGTCGAGGCCGGAGAAGCGCTGCAGCGGGCGATCGCGGCGAGCGGATTCTCGATCAACCACGCCAAGGTGCGCCTGCAGAAGCGGCACATGCGCCAGAGCGTCACCGGGCTCAATGTCAACGAGCGCGCCAATGTCTCGCGCCTGCGGGTGCGGCGGCTGCGGGCAATGCTGCATGCATGGGAGAAGTTCGGGATCGAGAAGGCTGCGGTCCACCACTTCTTGCATCACCGCGGCCTGAAGCAGGTTCCCAAAAATCCGGGCAAAGCCTATCGCAACGTGGTTTATGGCCAGTTGTCCTTCCTCAAGATGGTGCGCGGGGCGGACGACCCGATCTTCCTGAAGTTCGCGTCCAAGGTGCTGCACCTCGATCCCAACCCGTCACGCTTCCTGCGCCAGATGGTTTTCGGCGCAGACGATTTCGACGTCTTCATCAGCCATGCCAGCGAGGACAAGGAAGCGATCGCGCGGCCGGTCTTCGAGGCCTGCGGAAAGCTGGGACTCAAATGCTTCCTTGACGAGGCGCACATCGGCTGGGGCCAGAGCTTCACCACCAAGATCAACACCGCGCTGGGCTCGGCGCGCACGGTCCTGGCGATCATCTCGCCGACCTCCGTCACCAAGGAATGGCCGGTGGTGGAGGTGAATACGGCCCTGTCGCTGGAAGTGAGCCGCCAGAAGAAGGTCGTGCCGCTCCTGGTCGGCAAGCCGGACCTGACGCGGCTGCCGCTGATCGGCGGCAAGGACAGCATGGCGTGGTCGGGAGATGCGATGGCGGTTGCGCGGCGCCTCAAGGCGGCAGTCGATGGCGATGCGCCGCGCCGGCCGGCCGCGCCGCCAGGACAGCGCGTGCCGCGTTCCGATGAGCCAAGGGACCGACGGCCGCCTGCAGACTACTGGCTGAACTCGTCCAAGGCGGCGATCCCGACCCAGAGGCGAAAACGATCCCTGCTCGATATCCTGTTGGGTCGCGAACCTGGCTGAATCTGGCGCATCCTCCCGAAAATGTGGCCGGCCCAAGCCCGGGAGCGCCATTGCGCACACAATATCGGCGCGCCTAGTCTCCGCGCGTCACGGCCAGAAAAGCCGGACGACCTGGGGAGGGAAACGCTCATGTTCGACATTGCGGCCCACAAGGCCATGCGCTTCAGCGCGTTGAAGACGGCGGCAGGCGCCGCCATGCTGGCGTTCGCGATCGCCGCCTCCGGCTGTGCGGCGACGAACGTCGATGCGACGACCGCGGCGGCCTTCGTCGGCTCCGACAAGCCGATCACCCAGGGTCAGAAGATCGTGATGGCGACGCACTCGTTCAACGTGTTCGTCGGCCCGACACGAGCCAATCCGCGCGATCCGAATTCTGCGTCCTCGCCAGGCCCGCTCGCGGCGCTGGCGGCGGAGCGCAACAGGCCCGGCCACGAGACGCTGGCGGTGCAGATGATCGGCGGCTCGACGCCGATGCAGCACTGGAGCCAGGGCGACGGCGACGATGCGAAGAACATCGCCAAAGCGGCGCTTCTGTCTGGCGGCGACAAGGTCGACGTCTTCACCATGTCGCCCAACGCCAAGATGCCGGAAGAGGGTGTCGACAGGTTCGGCGACTTCGTGATCGCGCACAACAGGAATGCCCGCATCATGGTGCAGTCATCCTGGTCGGCCTATGACGGCCATGGCTCGACGCCTAGCGTCGGCGGCACGGGCGGCGGCGACTTCAAGAACGACCAGCGCGACAACGAAACGCTGGCGACGGTGCAGCGGTGGCTCGCCAACGAGAAGGCGCCAGGCGGATATCTTGAGCGGCTGCGCACTCAGCTTTCGGGCATCGACAGGCGCGCCGGACGCCAGATCACCTACGTCGTGCCGTCCTCGACGGCCGTCTACAGCCTGCGGACGCAGGTGATCGAAGGCAAGGTGCCGGGCGTCGCCAGACAGTCGGACATGCACCGCGACCCGATCGGCCACCCGACGACGGTGACTTCGCATCTGGTGACCTATGTCTGGTACGCGGCGATGTATCGCGAGAGTCCCGTGGGCCTGCAGGCTCTGGTCGACACGGCCGATCCGAACTCGGCCAGGCGCGAGAAGATGCTGCAGCAGATCGCCTGGAACGCCGTGGTCGGCGAACCCAAGAGCGGCGTCAAAGGCAAGCCGGTCGTAGTCGGAAGCTGATCGCCGGAACAGATTGAGATGGGAAGGCCCGGCCGGAAGGCCGGGCCTCGTGCTTTTTGGAAGGGCGCGTTGCACATCGGGCTGCGTCTCGCCGTTGCGCGACCGCGCTCGGCGAGGCCAGATTGCGCCATGCGCTCCTTCATCCTCGCCGCCTTCGCCCTCGGCGCCTGCACGACCGCGCAGGCGCAGCAGTCAGGTCTCGTGACATGGCGGAGCGAGATCGGCCCCATCACCTACGCCGGCGAAGACGGGATCGCCGCCGTGTTCGAATATGCCCTGCCGTTCGGCGACAATATCGGCCGCGCCTACATCGACGGGCTCGCCGGGGAGTTCGGTGGGCCGGGACCGCTCACTGGATACTGGTCGGAGCCGGACGTCTCCCACGACGACGAAGACGATCATACGCTGATCTGCCCGTTTGCGATCATCGACAGTCACGGGCGCACGACTCGCAACTGGGGACAGCTGACCATTGTGTTCACCGACGACGATTTTCCATCGGATTTCGTGATGCGGCGCGGACGCTGCTTTGAAGATCCGAAAGACATCGTGCGCGGCAAGCGGGTGCGTTAGCCGCCCGGCAAAGTCATGAATCGGATTTCCGCGCCCGCTGCTCCGCGTGACCCAATACGGCCGGACGCCGCCGCGTGAGGCCGATCGTGAACCGTCCTTGCGATCAGCGGCGCCGACATGTCGGGGAACGGCAGCACCGAACTGACATTGATTTCGCACAGCGCCCACGGCGACGGGCGCGCAGCGCCAGCCTCGCGCCACAGGAAATCTGCGTCCCACAGCGCCGGCAGGCTGTCGGGCGCAAGGCCCAGCGTCCGCATGAGGCCGGGCGTCCAGTCGGTTTCCATCAGCCGCCGCAGGTCCGAGAATCGACCAGCGTCCGCCGCGTGCATCGCCTTGGCGGACTGCATTCCGAAGGCCGGCGCGCCGGAGCGGGTATCCTTTCCGCGAGGCTGCTGTTCCGAAAACCCGACGACCCGGTCGCCGGACATGTAGCAGCGCACCATTCCGGCCTCGACATTCGTCTGGAAAGCCTGGTCTATCACGCCGCCGTCGGCGAACGCGCCCGCAAGCCGCGGCAGGAAGTCGGCAAGAGGCAGCGTTTCGACAAGGTCGGTGGAAGCTGCCTGCACCCGAACCTGATCCGGGCTTGCCAATTCCACCTTGGTGACGCCCTGCCCGTCATTGCCGCGAAGGGGTTTCAGCACCCGGGCGCCGGCTGTGGCGAGCTTGACCGCGAACCGCAGAGCGAATTCCTCGTGCGTCCGATAGATGTCGACATCCACACCCCAGCCGAGATCGCGCGTCTGGAACAGGACCTCCTTTGTGCCCATGCTGCCAATCGCATCCGGGTGTGCGCTCACCATCACGTCCTGACTTGCCACCTCGCGGAGCAGCGCATTGACCTGCGTGCGGTCGCGGCCGTCCTGCAGCGGGTTGATCCAGACCATGACGCCGTCACACAGCAACAATGCGCGGCGCGCCGCCTCGACGTCTTCATCGAAGTACACGACCGGCGCAGTCTCGACGCCCAGCGCGGCAAAAGCCTGGACAAGCGGCAAGAGGCGAGACGCGTGGTTCGTCGGCTCTTCAGGCGTACGCCAGTTGCCCCTCCACATCAGGGCGACGCGAAGCGGCCTGCAGGATCTGTCCAAGGAATCGTTGGAGTGGGTGTGGTCCATGGCGTTGCTCCTTCCCGGAACGGGAATGCGAGCGGCGCTTGGACGGCGAACCGTCTTCGACCGGGCGTCCGCGTTGGCCCGATCCGATGATCATACTACCAGAAACGTCCGCCTGCCAGCCCAGTCAGGTCTTGCCGTCGCGCTGGTAGGCCACGGCGCCGCCGACGACCGAGATCGCGGGTTCGACGGTCAGAACGTCGGCTTCGGGAATCGTCATGATGTCGCCGCTGAAGCCGGTGAAGTCGGCGAGCTTGCCGGGCTCGATCGTGCCGAGGTCCCTTTCCCGGAACGAGGCGTAGGCTGGCCACAGCGTGAACATCTTGAGGGCCTCCTCGCGCGTGACTTTCTGCTCGGGATGCCAGTTCTCGCCGGACTGGCCTTTCAGGTCCTTGCGGGCGATGGCGGCGTAGAACTCGATCCTGGGATCGCCCTGCTCCACCGGGGCGTCGGAACCGCCGGCAATGATCGACCCGGAATCGATCAGCGCACGCCAGGCATAGGCGCCGGCGAGACGGTCGGGACCAAGACGGTCAGGTGCAAAGTAAAGATCGCCGATGGCGTGGCTGGGCTGCATCGACGGGATGACGCCGTCCGCCTTGAAACGCGGAATGTCGGTCAAGCGCAGCACCTGCGCGTGTTCGATGCGCCAGCGCGGATCGCGTTTGGCGCGATCGGCTTCGGGCAGGCTGGCGAACGTCTTCTCCATCCAGTCGAGGACAAGCGCGTTGCCCTTGTCGCCGATGGCGTGGAAGGACACCTGGACGCCCTCATCATAGGCGCGCTTGAGCAGCGCCAGCGTCTCGGCCTCGTGTGCGCGCTGCAGGCCGGTGATGTCCGGGCGGTCGGCATAGGGCGCTTCGAGCAGTGCGCCGCGCGATCCCAGCGCGCCGTCCATGTAGAGCTTGATGGCGCGGGTGATGACGAGGCCGCCATCCGAGATGCTGAACACACCGACGCCGAACTTGCCGGGGCCGTCATCCTTGATGTCGCCGCCATCTACGGCGTTGTAGATGCGGATCGGAAGCTTGCCGGCTTTCGAAAGCTCGTTGATGCGCGGCACATCGGCGCCCGAGACCGACATGTTGTGCAGGCCTGTCCAGCCGAGGCTGACATATTTGGCGGCAGCCTTCTGGTAGGCTTCATCGATGTAAGCGGGTGTCGGCGCGGTGGAGAGCGACGCCAGCAGCCCCATCGCATTGTCGATCAGCATGCCGGTGGGCAGGCCCATGGCGTCGACCTCGATGCGGCCGCCGTCGGGCTGGCCGGCGGGCTTGCCGTCGATGCCTGCGGCTTTCAGCGCGGCGGTGTTGGCGACGAGCGCATGGCCGTCGGCGCGGGTGAAGATGGCGGGGCGGTCGCCGGTGACGGCATCGATGTCCTGGCGGGTGGGGAAGCGCTTTTCCGGCCAGTGGGTTTCGATCCAGCCGCGTCCGCGCAGCACCTGGCCGGCAGGTGCGGCCTTCGCAGCCTCGCCGATGACGGTGACGAGTTCGGTGATGGACTGGACCTCGTCGAGGTCGAGCGTCATCTCGCGCTCGCCGATACCGTAGAGATGCGCGTGGGCGTCCGTAAAGCCGGGATAGAGGAAGGCGCCCTTGAGGTCGACGAGGCGCGTGGCCGCCTTGCCTGTCTTGACCAGCGCATCCGAGGCGCCGACGGCGAGGACGCGGCCGTTCCGAACGCTGACCGCCTGTGCCGTGGGTGCGCCGTCCACGCCGGTATAGACCGTGCCGCCGAAGAAGATGGCGTCGGGCGTCTCGGCGGCGGGCTGGCAGGCGGCCAGGGCGAGAGCGGCGATGGCGGCAAGATGGATGCGCATGAGACCCCCGATTGGACCGGGCGACACTAGCCGCGCGGCAAGTGCGGTGTCATTCGGAAAGCGCGCAGCGCGCCTGGCAGGCGGCTGGCTCTTCTCAGGCAGCCGCGGCGGCGCGCTTGGCGATCTCGCGCTTGACCTTGAGCATCTTGGGCGAGAGCTCTTCGTCCTTCGCCTTGGCCAGGAAAGCATCGAGGCCGCCGCGCTTGTCCACCGTGCGCAGGGCCGAAGCCGAGACGCGCGCCGAATAGGACTGGCCCATCGCATCGGAATGGACCGTCACATTGACCAGGTTCGGCAGGTAGCGCCGCTTGGTCTTGATGTTCGAGTGGCTGACCTTGTTGCCAACCATCGGCTTCTTGCCGGTGAGTTCACACGTGCGGGACATGGGACCCGTCTCCTGACGTCGGACGGCCGCAATTGCCCGCAACTTCGGGGCCTCTGGGACGGTCCTTGAAAGCGAAGGCGGGTGGATAGGGGGCGGGGAGGAGGCTGTCAAGGCGCGGGCGAGGCCGACTCATGACCTCCCGGCAAGGAGAGTTCGTCGAGAATTCGCCACCTTTGGCGGGCTTATCCCGGAAAATCAGGCGCCCGCAACCAAGCACACCGAGGCGGCGGGCCTTAACCGGGATACCCGATGGGATTTCTGACCGCCAGCATCGCCGCCGGAGGGTTCCTCACCCTGCCGGCCGCCGGCAATGGAGCGCTGACCGCGATCCAGGTGCAGGGGCCCTTGCGGCTGGAGATCGAATACGAGGGCGTCATTCCCGTTCCCGTGATCGGCCGCATCCGTGCGGCGCAGGCGACGGTGACGGCCGACCTGCAGCCCAAAGGCTATCGTATCGACGCCTATGCGCGGGCGGAGGGCATCGTCGACTGGTTCGTCGACTACAACCTCACGATCACGACCAGGGGCGCCCTCACCCCGGTCGGCCTGCAGCCGCTGCGCTTCGACAGCGACAACCGGGACGGCAAGAAGAACCGGCGCGTAATTGTCGAGTTCGGGCTCGGTGACGTGGTCGTGTCGGTGACGCCCAAATACGGCGACTGGGGTTTCCCGCCGACCACGAAGGCGCAGATGCTGGAGGCGGTCGATCCGCTCTCGGCCATCATGGAGCTGACGCTGCGCGCCGATGCGACGGCGGCCAACCCGTGCGGCGGGCCGATGCGGGTGTTCGACGGCAAGCAGCGCTATGATCTCAAGCTGAAATTCCTCAAGCGCATCGACTGGCGATCGAAGGCTTATGCCGGCCCGGCGCTGCAGTGCAGTCTGGAGTATGTCGAGATCGCCGGCTTCAAGAACAAGACGGCGCACGAGAAGGCCCGCGACAAGGCCGACCTGGTCTGGGGCAATGTCATCCTGGCCGAGCTCAATGGCGGATCGATCACGCCGCCGATCAAGGTCGAGGGCCGCTCGAAAAGCCGCGGCAAGATGACGATCGAGGCGATCCGGCTGAGCTTCGGGCCGGCGAAATAGGCTGCCGCCGTTCAACCTGCGAAACAGGTGATCCACAGCCTGACCGGTTGACCCCGACCCCATCACGCACCAACCTTAGTTCAGGACCGACATGCGTCCCACAGGGAAGACGGACATGCGCTGGCGCCCGCCCGCCCATCTCGCATCGATCTTTCGACAGGCTCCGCGACTGCGGACCACCCGTGCCGAGATCGGCTAAGCCCCTTTTCCTCTTGCATGTCGGGAGCAACGCCACTGGCCGCCTCCAGCAATTCCAATACGCGGGTCCGCGCCGTCCTTGGCCCCACCAACACCGGCAAGACGCACCTCGCCGTTGAGCGTCTGCTTGCGCACGGCACAGGCATGATCGGACTGCCGCTGCGCCTGCTGGCGCGCGAGGTCTATGACCGCATGGTGCGCGAAAAGGGGGCCAAGGCCTGCGCGCTGATCACCGGCGAGGAACGCATCAAGCCGGAGACAGCACGCTATTTCGCCTGCACGGTGGAAGCCATGCCGATGTCCAGCGAGATGGACTTCGTCGCGGTCGACGAGATCCAGCTCGCGACGGACGCGGACCGCGGGCATGTGTTCACGGATCGAATCCTGAGGGCGCGCGGACGGCACGAGACGATGCTGCTGGGGGCAGACACGATGCGGCCGGCGCTGCAGGCGCTCGACCTCGAGATCGATTCAGAACGGCGCGAGCGCTTCTCGCAGCTCAGCTACGCCGGACCGATGAAGATCACCAAGCTGCCCAAGCGCTCGGCGGTGGTCGCGTTCTCGGCGGAGGAAGTCTATGCGATCGCCGAGCTGCTGAAGCGGCAGCGTGGCGGGTGCGCGGTGATCATGGGAGCGCTCTCCCCCCGCACGCGCAACGCGCAGGTTGATCTCTATCAATCGGGAGAGGTCGACTACATCGTCGCGACGGACGCCATCGGCATGGGGCTGAACCTCGATGTCGGACACATCGCGTTCGCCTCGCGTCGGAAATTCGACGGGCGGCAAAGACGATTCCTGCGGCCGGACGAGCTGGCGCAGATCGCCGGGCGTGCGGGGCGGTTCCGCGACGACGGAACGTTTGGCGAGACGGCCGAGTGCGAGCCCTTCGAGGAGGAAACCGTCGAGCGGATCGTCGAGCACCATTTCGAACCGGTCGATTTCCTCAACTGGCGCAGCAGCGAGATGGACTGGACCTCGCTTGACCGGCTGCTCGCCTCGCTGAAGCGCTCGGCGCCGAGCGTGATCCTGCGGCGGGCGCCCGAGGCGCTGGACGAGATCACGCTGTCGGCGCTGGCGCAGGACGAGGATGTGCGGCGCGACGTGCGGACGCCCGCCCATGTGCGGCGGCTGTGGGATCTCTGCACCCTGCCCGACTTCCGGAAAGTCGGGCCGGATGCGCACCTGAAGCTGGTCGGCTCCTTCGTGGAAAAGCTGATCGAGCCTGCGGCGCGCATCAAGGACGAGTGGATGTTCGATCAGGTCGAGCGGCTCGACCGCACCGAGGGCGACATCGAGGCCCTGCAGCAGCGCCTCGCCGACATCCGCACCTGGACCTATGCGGCCAACCGGTCGGACTGGCTGGAGAACGCCGCGACCTGGCAGGGCCGCACGCGCGAGATCGAGGACAAGCTGTCAGATGCCCTGCATCAGGCGTTGATGCAGCGCTTCGTCGACCGGCGGACGTCGGCGCTGCTGAAGACGCTGAACTCCGAGGAAGATGCGCCGGCCGAGATCGGGCCGGCAGGCGAAGTGACCATCGGCGGTCACAAGGTCGGCTCGCTGAGCGGTCTGGTGTTCGTGCCTGACGCGACCGGTGAAAGCCTGGCCGGGCGAGCACTGCGCAATGCGGCGCTCAAGGCCCTCAAGTCGATCATCGAGCGGCGGCTGATGGCGATCGTTTCGGCGAACGAGGAGGCGTTCTCGTTTGACGCCGAGGCTGCGGCTGTTGTGCACGATGGCGCCCCGGTCGCGAAGCTGGTGCCGGGCGCGGACTGGCGCCATCCCTCGGTCGAGCTGATCGGCGCACGGGATGCCGATGCGGCGTCACGCGAGGTGGCGCTGGCGAGGCTGGAGGCCTGGTTCGCGGCGCACTCGGCTGCAGTGCTTGCGCCGCTGCACGAGCTGGCGGCGGCGCTGGACGGCGATGCGCTGCGCGGAGCGGCGCGCGGGGCGGCGTATCAGCTGCTGGAAACCGGCGCGGCATTTGACCGGCGTGCGGCGACCTCGTCGCGCCCGGCGCCGCAGCTTTCGCCGGAAGACCGCGCGGCGCTGAACGCGGCGGGCGTGAAGAGCGGCCGCGTGGCGACATGGCTGCCAGGCATGCTCAAGCCGGCGGCGGCGAAGCTGGCGCTGACGCTGCGCTCGGTCCACAGCGGACTGCCGCGCCGTCCTGCCCCATCGCAATCCTCGTTTGCGCTGACCGATCCATGGCCAGAGGCCATGCTGTGGACGGCCGGGTATCTGCGCGCCGGGCCAAGGGCGGTGCGGGCCGATCTCGCCGAGCGGCTGATCGCATCGCTGGGCCAAATCCGGCGTGGGTCGGAGACGTCGATGTTCGCCGTGCCTCCGGAACTCTCTGCGCAGATCGGTTGTCCGATTGCTGACCTGCCGGCCGTCCTGCGCTCGCTCGGCCTCAAGCCGGCGGAGAAGGACAAGGAGACCGGGGCGGTGAAGCTGTGGCGCTTTGCGACGCAACGGCCGCCTGAACAGCGCGTCAAATCCAGTGCGCCGCCGGCGCCGCCGCCGTCCGGGCCCTTCGCGGTGCTGGCGGGGCTGGTGGCGCCCCCGCCGGAACGCCAGCGCAGGCGGCGCAGGCATCGCCCGAAGGCGCCTGCACAACAGACAGCCGCGCCGAAGGCCGCGTCATGAGCGAGGTGCACGATGACGGCCGCATGCGGCTTGACGCCTTCCTGTGGCGTGCGCGCTTCTTCAAGGCGCGCACCTCGGCGACAGAGGCGATAGAGGCTTCGGGCGCACGTATCGAGCGCGGCGGGCAGGTGCGGCGCATCGACAAGCCGGCGACGCCGGTGGAGCCTGGCGACATACTGAGTTTCGCGTGTCCGGCAGGCGTAAGGCTGATCCGAATTCTTTCGCTTCCACAGCGAAGAGGTCCGCCATCGGAAGCCGTGCTGTGCTATGAGGCGGTGGAACCCGGCGACGCGCGGACCACACAAGCCTCGCCGCCGTAAGTCTCGAGGCTCTTTGGGGCAGGTTGCGTGAGCGTGGACGAACGACCCGCCGAGAAGCGGCCGGGACCGCTGGACGAGGTTTTCCGCGGGCTGAGGCGCCTGCCGGATTTTCGTGGCGCGGTCGAAGGCCTGGTCCTGTTCCTGATGGTCGTCGGCGCCGGCTACTGGGCGGCGATGACGGGCGTGCTGGTGCTGCATCCGCTGCCTCGGGCCGACGTGTTCGCCATTGCCCTGTCGGCCTTCCTGATCCCGTCGCTGGGCGAGGAATTGCTGTTCCGCGGCTGGCTGAAAAAAGGCGCGCCGATCGGGGCGGTGATCTCGCTGCTTGCCTACATCGCCTGGCACCCGCTCCAGACCTGGCTGCACCTTCCGTTTGGGCGGCCGGAATTCACCGATCCGCGCTTCCTCTCGCTGGTCGCCTGGCTGGGGCTGGCCTGCACCCTGTCCCGGATCCGGTCCGGATCGGTCTGGACGCCGGTGATCATCCATTGGGGGATCGCGGTGGTCTGGCTCGCGCTTTACGGCGGCGACAGCTTGCCGGGCGGATCGGCAAACGGCGGTTGAGCCCTGCTAAGGGCGGCGTTCAATTGACAAGCATCTTGCATGGCCGCATGTCGGCCAGCCTACAGCGAGCGCGACCTCCCTATGACTTACATCGTCACCGACGCCTGCATCCGGTGCAAATACATGGACTGCGTGGAGGTATGTCCGGTGGACTGCTTCTACGAGGGCGAGAACTTCCTGGTCATCCACCCGGATGAATGCATCGACTGCGGGGTCTGCCAGCCGGAGTGCCCGGTCGAGGCCATCGTCCCGGACACGGAGGACGACGCCGACCACAAATGGCTGAAACTGAACACCGAATACGCGAAAGTCTGGCCGAACATTACCGTCAAGGGGACTGCGCCGGCTGACGCGGACGATTACGCGAAGGTAAAGGGAAAGCTCGCTACCCTGTTTTCGCCCAAGCCCGGGGGGCAATCGTGAGCCAGGCCTGAGGCGAAATGCCGCCTGATTCAACGGAATCAGGGCATTGGGCTCGCTGAAACTGTGGCAACGGGTTGATATTTCTTACAATTGTGCTAAACCCCAAGCATCGCCGACGGGCGAACGCAAAACGCAACAGGTCACGTCTTTTCGTCGCACACGCATCCGTGGGCGCTTCGAAGTTCGTGACCCTATGTGTGCGCGGTCCCGCCGGTGTCCGAGTAAGAGGGTGATAAGAGCATGTCGAAGAAACAGCCGGCGAAAGTCATTGAAGGGCTCTTCAATGTCGGACAGCACGTGGTCTATCCCGCGCATGGCGTCGGCCGTGTGACGGGCGTCGAGACCCAGCAGGTCGCCGGCATGAAGCTGGAAGTCTTCGTGGTGGCGTTCGAGCAGGACAAGCTGATCCTGCGCGTGCCGACCAACAAGGCGGCTTCTTCGGGCATGCGTGCGCTGGCGTCCACCCGCGTCGTGGGCGACGCCTTGAAGACGCTGGGCGGCCGTGCGCGGATCAAGCGCACGATGTGGTCGCGCAGGGCCCAGGAATACGAGGCGAAGATCAATTCGGGCAACCTGATCTCGATCGCGGAGGTCGTTCGCGACCTGCACCGCGCCGAGGACCAGCCGGACCAGTCCTATTCGGAGCGCCAGCTCTATGAATCGGCGCTGGACCGCATGGCCCGCGAACTGGCGGCCGTGGAAAACATCAAGCATGCCGAGGCGGTGGAGAAGCTCTCCAAGTCGCTGGCGAAGCGTGCGGCCTGGGAAAGCCCCGGCCGGAAGGCCAGGCTGACTCGACCAAGGCCAATGCCGGAAAACAAGGGAAGGGCGTTCCGCAAGGGACGCCCTTCTGCTTTTGGCCCGGGCAATGGTGTTGCTCCGAAAGCGAGCCGGCAGATGGATTTTCCCGAGGTGCGTCACGACGAGCCCACGCCGCAGGGGCGGCCTGGCGGCGTGTGCGCCCTGAGTTTTCACAGGCCATTCGTGACGAACCTTGATCCTGTTTGGGTATTTTCGAGGCAGGCCTTTCCCTTTCGGTTCCGGAATCTATCTCCGTCTTTTTCACCGGCATTTTTTGCCGGCGCCGGGAACCGCATCGGCCCTGACGGATTTGTTTCCTCAGGCGCGCATACCGCGCCGGGGCCGAGCGCATTGTGTCTGGCGCTCGCGGATCATACATTTCCGGGAGTCGACCATGGCTACTGCCGATGCCAGCACCACGGGCGCCGACCGCAAATTCGTGAAGCGCGCCATGGCCGCTCCCCTGCTCGACCGCAGCCACGAACTCGACCTCGCGACCCGCTGGCGGGTCGACCATGACGAGAATGCACTGCACGAACTCTGCACCGCCTACATGCGTTTGGTCGTTGCCATCGCTTCGCGATTTCGCACCTACGGCCTGCCGATGTCGGACCTCGTTCAGGAGGGCAATGTCGGACTGATGCTGGCCGCCGCGCGTTTTGAACCCGAGAGAGAACTGCGCTTTTCAACATATGCGACGTGGTGGATCCGCTCGTGTATCCAGGACTACATCCTGCGCAACTGGTCGATCGTGCGCACCGGCACGACGGCGGCGCAGAAATCGCTGTTCTTCAATCTTCGCCGCCTGCGCGCACTGCTGCGCGATCCGACCGACGGCGGCCTGTCGCCTGAGAGCCGCACCTATGTCGCCAACGCGCTGCGCGTCGACGAGGACGAGGTGGACCGCATGGCCTCGCGCCTGTCGGCGGCGGACCGGTCGCTGAATGCGCCGATCGGCGAGTCGGGCGACAGCGAGTGGCAGGACCTGCTGCCCGATCTCGGCGTGCTGCCGGAGGACGAGACGATGATCGAGCGCGATCGCGCCACGCGGCGCCAATGGCTGGCCGAAGCGCTGACCGATCTCACCGACCGCGAACTCACCATCATCCGCGAGCGCCGCCTGGTCGAAGAAGGCGTGACGCTGGAGACGCTGGGCCAGAAGCTCGGCGTGTCGAAGGAACGCGTGCGCCAGATCGAACACCAGGCCCTGCGCAAGCTGAAATCCGCCCTGACGCGGATCGTCGGCGACCCGGAAGAGGCGGGGCTCATTCCGTCGACTTGAGGGTTGGCAAACTCACTTGCGAACACAAGCGCCCGCGACCTCGCTGACAGGGTCAGCGAGGTCGCGTTGCTTCTGGTGCGAGAAAGCTATCCCGGTTCGGGGTCCACGCCTTCCGTGCGGTTGAGGGCGCGGATGGCGCAGTTGGCCATCGCGAAGGCGTCCTTGTATTCGTCGTGGCCTTGCGACCAGGCCCACCAGGTGGCCGGGGCGTCGTCGGGGCGGAGCATGCCCCTGGGCAGGCGCGCAATGAGGCGAGCGAGGCGGCGGATGTGCGGCTCGGGATCGGCGAGGACGCGGCCCACGGCTTCGAGGCGATGGGCGAGCGCGGTTGCGACGATGTTGTAGCCCGAGCGCTCTTTCGGCTCGCGATGCTGTTTCGGTGAACGGAGGATGTGCGGGTCCTGCAGGCTGACCTTGAGCAGCGCGTAGGCCTGGGGAAGCGGCTTGCGCGGCGGGTGTGTGGCCTCGGTCTCGGGCCAGACCCAGCCGAAGACGCGGAAGGGACAGGTCCAGCTGGCGGGATCGAGCGGGGAAAGGCGCGGCTTCTCGGGCGCGGGCGGCGGCGCGGGCGGCGCCGGTCTCCATGGCCGCGCGATGGTGGTCCAGCCAGGATAGGGCATGCGAATGCTGGTCGTGCCGCGCGGATCGCGCTCAGGGGGTTTCGGACGCTCAGGCATTGCCATTTTGGGGGTCGCGGCGAGGAGCTTGCGGCCGGGGACGGTCATCAGCAGCCAGGTGATGGCGCGCACGACGAGGAGGTTGCGCGTGATCTTCTCGACCGGCTCGATGCGATTGAGCATGCCTCGGCGCTCCTTGTTCGGGAAGCGGTTGCGGCGCGCGAGGTCGGCGATGCTGGCGATGCGCAGCGTGATCGTCTCGAACATGAAGCGGGCCATGCTCCAGAGATTGTCGGCGTTGCTGCGCCGGCCGGGGGCGGACTCGATGCCGGGCGCCCAGAAGGCCGACCGGAAACCAGGGACGATGAGCGGTGTGATCATGCGCGCATTATGCGGCCGTCCCGGAGCACGTAGGCGCAGAAAAATTTCTCCCCGACAGCGCCGACATGAAGGTTGTGCTTGTGGGACGCCGTTTTTCGCACGTAGAGGGCGGCCGGAACGGGGAGTTTTCCCGCGGGATTGCGCGGGAATCGGGCGGGGCTGCAAGATGCGATCGGGCTTACGGGCCTGTCGACGGGTCATCCTCGGGGCGAGGGATGCGATGGCTGGCCGGAGAGGCGCTCCTCACGGCGTTTCGACCTGGGCCCAGTGGGTGAGGCGGAGCCTCGGCGTGGCGGCGCGGGTGTCGAGGCGGCCGCGGAGGCGGATGGATTTGTTGGGGGTCGAGGCGGAGGAACGGGTCGGGGGCGCCGAGCTTCGCGAGGCCGGCGAGATGGATGCCGGAGGGGGAGATGAGCGCCGCGGCGTCGGCGCCGGCGTCGTCGAGGGAGAGGAGCGGGCCTTCGATGATGGCGAAAGCGGGTGGCGCTGCGAGGTCGTCGCAGGCGCGGACGCGCCATGTATCGAGGAGCCAGAGGCCACGCTTCTCGATGCGCGCTTCACTCTCCAGCGCGAGGAGTTTGCGGGCGCGGCGGGCGTTGTCGGGATAGGTGCGCACGCGGGCGCCGCCCTGGCGTGCGAGGTAGCCGTTCAGCCAAACCGCAGCGCCGGTCTCGTCCTGGGCGATGACATGGGCGATGGCGCGGCCATAGTCGTCGCGTGTGAGGCCGCCATACCAAAGACGCGCCTGGCGGCCCTGCGCTGCGGCGAGGAGGAGCGCGCGGGCTTCCTTCGCGAAGGGCTGGTCGTCGCGGCCGTCATAGCCAGGGGCGGGCGCCTCGATTTCGGCGAGGCGGACTTTCAACCCCGTGTCGAGGCCGAGGACATCGCCATCGGTAATGCGCGCGACCCTGCCCTGCTCCCCGGCGACAAGATCGCCTTGCGCGTTGCAGGCGGCGAGGCCGAGAAGCCCCAGCACGGCGGCGCGGCGCGTTGGATCGTTTGCCGGCGTCCGCCCCACCCTTGCCCCCGCTTCCGGGCCTGCATTCCGCCGCAGACATTAGGGAGCGGTCGTCCATGCTGGCAATGGCAGGATTTCGCAGGCATAACCCGGCTTCTTCCGTCTGGCCGACTCCGTAGCTCAGCAGGATAGAGCAGCGGTTTCCTAAACCGCAGGTCGCAGGTTCGAATCCTGCCGGGGTCGCCAGCGGAGGGCGGTCTCCAGCACGTGATTCGGGTGGTTTTTGGCGGGAGCGGGCCATTCCCGCGGCCTCGTAAACCATGCCGGACCCTGAAACCTGCGTAAGGAATCGCCAGAACAGGCTTTCACAGGGCGCGGCGCCTCGGACCGTTGCGCGGAATTTGCAATCGCGCGTAGAACAAACCTCTGGAAAGCCGCATATTTCTCCGGCGGCAGGACTTGGGCGCAATGGACTTCACTCCCTTCACCACCTGGCTTGGCGACCTCTGGCGCCAGATCGAGGCGATGCTGGCCGGCTCTCCGCAGCTGGCGAGCGTCGGCTTGCTGGTTGCGCTGGCCATCGGCTTTGCGCTGGCCGTGCTGGTTCTGGCAAGCATGTTCAAGCTGGGGGCTGCGGCGCGGCGGGCGGCGCTGGCGTCGGCAGTGAAGCGGGACAATGAGGTCGGCGCGCGGGTGCTGATCGTGGCGGGCCGCGCAGGGCGCCAGCATGCGATCTCGGGCTTCCTCAAGACGGCGGTGGAAGAGCATCTCAAGGACTACATGTTTGGCGGACCGTTCCGCGTGGCCCATTATCCGGGCGGCCTCGAGGGCGACGACAACGCGCTGCGACTGATGAAGCGGACCGAGGCGGACCTGATCCTGTGGGCGGAGACGCCGCGGGGGGCGAAGGGCGGCGTGGCGCGGATCCTGTCGCGGCCAACCAACAATTTCGAAACGCAGAGACCGCCCTGGACGCTGGCCATGCCGAAGGAGCGCTCGTCATGGAGTGCGGCGCTGAGCCGGGCCATGGCTTATGCGGCGGCGAAGATGTTCCGACCGGCGCTGGGTCGGCCGCAGGATTTCCGCGCCGAGCGGCTGCAGCCGGTTGTGGAATCGCTGGTGTCGATCCTCGCGCAGAAGCCGCAGGCTGATCCCAAGCTGACGGCGGAGATGGTGGACGATGCGTCCTCCGGCGCGCTGCAGCTCGCATTCTCGGGACATGAAGGCTGGCTGGACCGGGCGGTGGACATAGCGCGCTCGACGCTGGCGGAGATCAACCGGTCGGCGGCGCCGGACCGGTGGATCGCGGCGAACATCACGTTAGGCCGCGCCCTGAGGCTCAAGGCCGAGAAGCGGTTCGACCCGGTGATGCTGCGCGAGGGGATGAGCTACCTGACCGAGGCGCTGGAGGCGCTGCGCTCCGAGCCGCGCTTCAAGCTGGCGGAATCTGCGGCGCAGGCGATCGGCGAAGCGCAGAAGCTGCTGGGCACGCGGCGGAAGTTCTCGATCTCGGGCGGCGGACTCTAGGCGCATCGCGCCAGGCTGTCGGCGATGGGCAGCCGGAATTCCGGCGGCTGACGCTTTCAACGGCGACTGCCGACGGCCAAATGCCTACTCGCCCTGCTTTGCCACCCTGATCTCGCTCTTCACCCCCGGCGGACCGGCTTCGGGCTGGCATTGCAGGCAGCGGCAGCCCCCATTGATGTAGGCCTCGAAATAGTCCTTGCCGTAGTCGTAGGTGAGTTCCTCGCCCGGAAGGATGTTGCGCTTCGCCCGGATGAACACGCGGCGGTAGCGGATGTCGATCGTGCAGTTCGGCTTGCAGGAATGGTTGATGTAGCGGGCCGTGTTCCAGCGCGGGGCGCCGTCGATCGTCTTCTTCGGCCCGCATTCGAAGAGGTATTTCGAGTTGCTTGCCTTGTATTCCTCGGCGGTCAGCGTCGTGCCGACATACTCGATCACGCAGGCGCCCCTCTCAATGGGGCCTTGCGTGAAGAGGCCAAGGCCCGAACGGGATCTGCGGACGGCGAATTCGAAATCGCCGGGCGTGTAGCTTTTCTTCGGCATCGGTACTCTTGACGTGTGGTCGTTTCGGGGGAGCGAATAGCGAGATGGTGAACAGCGAGAAGCAGATGGATTTAGCGGGCGGGCTGCGATGTGCAACCCGATCCGCCCAATTCCCTGATCGCTATTCCCTACTCGCTACTTTTCCGTTCACCGGTTGTCGAGTTGCGCCCGGACCGCATCGAGGCCCTCGCGGGTGATGCGATAGGCCCCGCCGTCCTCGGACCGGATGAAGCGGCGGCGCTTCAGGCGGCGGAAGACGGGGAGCGAGCAGTCGGCAAGTCGCCAGCCGTCGCGGGTGATGCAGTCGATGGCGATGATGTCGCCGCCCTCGTCCTTGTGATGGTTGATGCGCCCGCCCTGGGCGAGCGCGTGCAGCGTGCGCTGCTCGTGTTTCGAGATGTTCACGGGGATTGCCTGGTCTGAACGCGGAAAGGCTCGCCGGAGCCGGACTGTTCCAGGCCCGCGGCGGTCGTCCAGCGTGAGCGGGCGCATCCGATCCTTGAGGGATCAGGCGCGGCTCACGGGTTCAGGCAATCTCGAATGGCATCACTCACTCCCGCTGGTGGGAGACGGCGGGGATATGACGGCGGGCGGGACGGGCGTCAAGATCGAGGAGGGGGGTGGGGAAACGGGAATGGGGCGTCGTGTTCAGCCGGCCAGGCAGGGATTGCCAGCCTGCCGTTCCCCCATTCCCGACCCCCTCACGCTGCCGTCAACGGATGGCCATTTTTGTGCGCCATCCTTGGTTGAAGGCGCTTGACGAAGCGGATTACGCGCGTAATCTCCATGAAGGATTACAGGTGTAAGATGATTCAGATTTCGGAAGCCGAGAGCAGGATCATGGAGGCGCTGTGGAAGCGGGAGCCTCTGACGGCGGAGCAGATCTTCGACGCCGTGGGGCCGGCCAATGACTGGGCCGCCGCGACCGTGAAGACGCTGGTGACTCGCCTGCTGAAGAAGAAAGCCATCGCCGGATCGAAAGAGAAGGACCTGTACTGCTACCGTCCGCTGGTGAGCCGCACGCAGTGGGTGCAGGCGGAAAGCCAGGGGCTGCTCGACAGGCTGTTCAAGGGCGAGTTCGCGCCGCTGGTGGCGCACATCGCCGAGAACCAGCAACTCAGCCAGAAAGACATCCGCCAGTTGAAAGCCCTGATCGCCAGGATCGAGGACGACAAATGAGCGACCTGCTCGCCGGCCTGTTCGAGATGAACCTCGCGGCGGCTGCGGCGATCATGACGGTGCTATGGCTGCGCAAGCCGGTGCACGACAGGATGGGACCGGGCGCGGCCTACCTTCTCTGGGCGGTCGTGCCGGCAACCATGCTGGCGACGCTGGTCCCGGCTGGCAGCGTGACGATGCTGACGCCGGACGACTGGCGGATCCGGGAGTTCTGGCGGGCGAGCCTGTCGCCCTTCGGCGCGGTGCTGGTGTTTGCCTGGGCCTGCGGGGCGATCGCGATGCTCGCGCATATGGTCAAGCGGCAATACCTGTTCATGCGCGACGTGGAGCTGGGCCTTGCTGGTCCCGCCGTGATCGGCTGGTTCCACACCTGGATCGTGACGCCGGCGGATTTCGCGCGGCGCTTCCAGTGGCACGAGCAGCGCCTGATCCTGGCCCACGAGCAGGTGCACCTTGAGCGCGGGGATGCGCGGATCAACGCCGTCGTCGCGCTGGTGCGCTGCCTGTGCTGGTTCAATCCGATGATCCATATCGGCGCAAAGGCGCTGCATGCGGACCAGGAAATGTCGTGCGACGCAGAGGTGTGCGACCGGCGGCCGAAGACGCGGCGCGCCTATGCCGAGACACTGCTCAAGACACAGCTTGCGGCGCGCGACCTGCCGGTGGGCTGCTACTGGCCGGCAGGCGATGCGCATCCGCTGGCCGAGCGCATCGACATGCTGGCGCGGGCGCCCTTGTCCCTTGCCCACCGGGCGGCGGCAGCCTGCAGCGTGCTCGCCCTTGTCGGCGGCGGCGGCTATGCGGCCTGGGCGGCGCAGCCGGCGCGCGAAGTCTTCACAGAGCCGCAGGAGCTGTTCGTCACCTTCGACCCTGCGCCAAGCGTCGACCAGCCCGGCATAGAGGTCCAGCTCCTGCCGCCCCAGGCGCCAGACGATGCGCCGAGACGAGAGCGACCACCGCCAGCCTAGCGCCAGCCTTCGACCACCCATCCGACACTCAAGCCAGAGGAGGCCTCCATGTACGAGGCAGTGAGATCACGCGCGCCGAATTCGACCAAGGTCGTCGGCGTCACCATGGCGGTCCTGCTGACGGGCGCCGCAGGTTACGGGTTTTCCACCGAGTTCGGCGACAGGTTCGTCGCGGCGTTCGAGCCGCCGATAACGGTCGTGGCGACGCTGCCGCAGGTTATCGAAGAGGTTGAGCCGCCGGCGGACGTGAGACTGGACTGACATCGACATCGCACTGGACTTGCCGCTGCTCGAGCCGCCCAGGGTTCCGGTGTTCGACGTCGACGCGGAGTCGCCGATCGCGGTCACGCCGGGACCTGCGCCTGACGCCAATTCGGGCATCGGCGTCAGCAAGCCGACGCCGCCCAGGCTCCAGCGCGTGGCGCCGAAGCTGCGGCAGCAGGATCCGCCGCCCTACCCGTCCATCGCCGTCCGCAACAATGAGCAGGGTCTGACAGGCCTGGAAGTGTGCGTCGATGTGCGGGGACGGGTCACGGCGGCGAGCCTCGTGAGTTCGAGCGGGCATGTCTCGCTTGACGAGGCGGCGTTGAGATGGGTGCGCCAGGCGCGCTTTGCGCCAGGCACCGTGGACGGTGCGGCGCAGGACGTGTGCGGCCATGGCATCGTCTACGAGTGGAACCTCAAGGACGCGCGACCGTAAAAGTTTGAGCCCTGCCCCAGTAAGGCAGGGCAATGGCCGGCACGCATGGACGCCCCACGTCCCGCCGGCTTGAAGCGCCTCTTCCGGCTCCCCCCGGAGGAGGCGTTTCGCCATTTAGAGTTGAAGCTCAATCACACGCTGGCCCGGGGAGGGTGTTGGCGAGCGGAATTCGACCTGAATGCGGCCGGTCAGGCAACTTTCGAGCGCGACCTGCGGTTGATGCGGGGCGGGCGGGTCCAGTAGCCAACGGACGCTTCGCCGGCGCGGCGCGCGAGGGTCTGCTTGCGTTTGCGCGACGCAAACTGCATCCACGCGAAGGCCAGGAGCAGGCCGATTGCCAGTGCAGCGATGCGATAGAAGGGTTCCATCGCAACTCAATGCACGAGCCTGCGGGCGGTTCCTTGGCCAGATAAAGGCCGTTATCGGGCGCCGCGGGCGCCGTCGATGACGCTGCGGCGCAGGCGGATCATGCCGCGGATCCAGCGGTCGTAGTCGCCGGTCTTGCGCTGCATGTAGGTGACGACCTGCGGGTGCGGCAGGATGAGGAAGGTTTCGGCGGCGAGGCCATCGACGACGGCCCCCGCGACCTGTTCCGGCGAGAGCACGCCATCGACATTCTGCGAGCCTGCGGCGCCGCCGAGCATGGGCGTGTCGACGGCCTGCGGGCACAGAAGCGAGACGCCGATGCCGTTCTCCTTGCAGGCGATGGCCAGGTGTTCGCCGAAGCCGATGGCGGCGTGCTTGGTGGTGGAATAGGCGGCTGAGCCGATCTGGCTGAGCAGGCCCGCCGCCGACACCGTGTTGAGGAACTAGC
The DNA here is from genome assembly GCA_963718145.1 of uncultured Alphaproteobacteria bacterium. GTDB lineage: Bacteria > Pseudomonadota > Alphaproteobacteria > Caulobacterales > Hyphomonadaceae > UBA7672. The sequence goes on from CAVQYJ010000023.1 coordinate 914,136, forward strand.
CGGACTTGCGCGCGATCATGCCGGGCAGCGCGTAGCGGGCGGCATAGACATGGGCCATGACGTTGACGCCCCAGGACGTGGCCCAGCGCTCATTGGTCGGCGAGCCGGGATTGTCGATGTCGGGGTCGGCGCCGCCAATGCCGGCATTGGAGCAGAACAGATCGATACGGCCGAATTTCTCCTCGGCGGTGCGGACGATCTTCTGGACGTCGGCCTCTTTCGTGACATCCGCCGGGATGGCGACGCCCGCTACGGATTTCGCAACTGCCTCTGTGCCCGCGCCGTTGAGGTCGGCAACGATGAGCGCCCGGGCGCCTTCCTTGTGGAAACGCTCGGCCAGCGCCTTGCCGATGCCGCTGGCGGCGCCCGTGACGATGACGACCTTGTCCTTGACGTTCATGGCGGACGCTTCCTCTCAGGTTGAGAGGCGCACCATAGGTGGATTTCGCGTCGGCTCAATCCGTCGTGACGCCGCCCTGCCGGACAGACTTGGCGAGCATGGCGCCGATGATGTTGGAATAGTCGTCGGTCCACGGCCGGCCGGCGTCGGAGGGCAGGTCCCGCCACTGGCCGGCGGCGCGGGCGCGGTCGAGCCTGGCCTGGCTGCGCGAAACCAGCACGACTTCGGAACGCGACGCGCCGGCGGCGGCCTCGGCCTTCGTCGGCCGGAAGCGCTGCAGCAGGGTCTGCGCTCCGGCGGCGTTGGCGACGCGGGCGACGACCTGGCTGAGTTCGAGATGGCGGTTGGAAATGTGGAACACCAGAACGCCGTCCTCGCTCATACGGTCGAGATAGAGGCTCATCGCTTCCCGTGTGAGGAGGTGTGTCGGCACGGAATCGGACGAGAAGGCGTCGAGCAGGAGAAGATCGAACTTGCCGCGCGGTTCGGCAGCCAGCTTGATGCGGGCGTCGCCCACGACGATGTCGGCATTCGGCTGGCACGAGGAGAGGAAGGTGAAGCGCGCCGGATCGAGCGCGACCTTCACCACCAGCGGGTCGATCTCGAAGAAGCGCCAGGTCTGGCCAGGCAGCGCATAGCAGGCGGTGGAGCCGATGCCGAGGCCGACGATGCCCACCTGTTTCGCGTCATCGAACAGGCGGAAGGCCTGGCCGATGGGCGTTGGCGGCGCGTAATAGGTGCGCGGCGTCAACGAATTGTCGAGCAGCGATTGCGATCCATGGATCGTGGTGCCGTGCATCATGAAGCGCGTGTCGGCGCCCGGCTTGTCGTCGAGGCTCATGTCGACGACCTTGACGACGCCGAAGAAGGAGCGGTCGGACCAGGCCGGCTTCATGGCGTCGAACGTGGCGCCGACCGGCATGGCGAGGGCCAGGGCGATCGCGACGCCCATCGGCTTGCGGCGCGAGAGGACGACGGCTGCGCCCGCCGGCAGGATGAGCGCGAGGAACAGCAGGCGCGACGCGTCGATGTGGGCGACCTGCAGCACCATGGCGGCGACTGCAGCGAGTGCTGCGAGGCCAAGCAGATTGCGCACCAGCGTGCTGACACCCGCATTGCCAAGCGCGAGCAGCGCCACGCTGGCGACCAGCATCAGCGGGTATTCCAGCACGCTGTCGAAGATCACCGGGGCCAGCAGCGCGTTGAAGGCGCCGCCGAGCACGCCGCCGAGCGACATGACCAGGTAGAACTCGGTGAGGTGTTTCGCGTCGGGACGGCGGCGGTTGAGCATGCCATGGCAGGCGAGCGCGATGGCGAACAGCGCGAACAGGTCCGAGCCAAGGCCGAGGACGATCGACTTGGCGCCGCTCAGCATCATCACCGCCGCGCCGGCGGCGGCAATGGGGGCGAGCGCCAGGGCCGCGTCGTGCGGGATGGCTGGCTTCCTCGCGAAGGCGATGACGAAGGTGAGAAGGTAGATCATCAGCGGCGGCGCCCAGAGGAAGGGCGCGGCGGCGACGTCGGTGGTGATGTGGGTGGTGGCGCCCACAAGCAGGCTGGACGGCGCGAAGGAGAGCGCCAGCCAGATCAGCTTTTCGCGTAAGTCGGGCGCAGCTTCGGCGGGCGCGGGTTCAGCGGCGGCTAGCGGGGCGGCCTGGCGCACGCGCGTGATCGACCAGCCGGAATAGAGGAGCACGGCGGCGAGAATGATATAGCCCACCGTCCATCCGCCCGACTGGTCGTTGAGGGCGGTGAAGGGTTCGATCAGCAGCGGATAGGCGGCCAGGCCCGCAAGGCTGCCGATGTTGGAGGCTGCATAGAGATGATAGGGGTCGGCGGCGTCGCTGAGGCCCGAGCGCGCATACCAGTGCTGGATCAGCGGCGCGGTGGCGGAAAGGGCCGCGAAGGGCGGCGCGATCGAGACAGCGAACACGCCGATCAGCCAGAGCGCGGGGGCGTCGGCAGGCGGCTCGCCGAACAGGCCGGAGATGCGCAGCGGCAGGCAAAGGAAGCCGGCGACCAGAACGCAGGCGTGGATCAGCACCTGGGTCCGCACGGTTCCGATGCGCGAGAGCACATGGGCGTAGGCATAGCCGCCGAGCAGGGCTGCCTGGAAGCAGACGAGCGAGACGTTCCACACGGCGGGCGCGCCGCCGAGCAGCGGTGTCGCCATGCGCGCGAACATGGGCTGGACGAGAAAGATCAGGCTCGCGCCGATGAAAGCTGTCGCCGTGAAGGGCGCGGCGTGGACACGCGGCGCACGATCGATTGCGATTGCCTCGGACACTGCGAGCCCCACAAAGACCCGGCGCGCCTTTGCCGGGAGCAGATCACAGCAAGTCTTGTTCCCGTTTGAGGGGCGGAGGGCCGTTAAGGCAGTGTCGGGGCCGGTACGACGTCAGCCGGCCTTGGGCGCCGGAACATAGGCGAATCCGGCCTTCCAGGCTGCGGTGAGTTCGGCGAAGGCGGCCTTGTAGGCGGGGCTGGCCGCGCCGACCGTGACCGGCAGAACGATCTGCGCCATCTGCCGGCCCTGCTTCGTCTCCCAGGCGTAGGTCATCACCGCGGTCTGCGCGCCGTTGGCTTCGACCAGCGTACGCGACTGGGCAAGCAAGGGGCCGGCATCGGGGTCCATCGTACGCTGGGTGGTGTCCTGGTTTCCGACCTTGCGGCCGAACCCGTAGGTGCGGCGCAGGCCTTCGTCCTCGAACCAGAACACGAATGTCGCCCGGGACTTCACCGCGGGATAGTAGGCCAGCCGCACCGCCTCCGGCGACGTGGCGATCCAGACATTGGGCGTGCTCTCGACCTTCCACCCCTTGGGCGCGGTCTGGGCGTTGGCGGCGCCGGCGAGGGCGAGCGCGAGGGCGGCGATGAGAGTCAGGCGCGACATGGCGCGAGTGTCGCGCCAGTGAGGTTTGGGGGCAAGGGAGAAGAGCTGCTGCCGGTGCTCACGTGAGTGCTTATCGCGCGAACTTCTTGAACGTCGGGCGCTTGGGTTCGGTCGCTTCCGTGCCCAGGCGGCGTTTCTTGTCTTCCTCGTACGCCTGGAAGTTTCCTTCGAACCATTCGACGTGGCTGTCGCCTTCGAAGGCGAGGATGTGGGTGGCGATGCGGTCGAGGAACCAGCGGTCGTGGCTGATGATGACGGCGCAGCCGGGGAAATCCTCAAGGGCGGCTTCGAGGGCCTGGAGGGTTTCGACATCGAGGTCGTTGGTCGGCTCGTCGAGCAGGAGGAGGTTGGAGCCTTCCTTCAGCATCTTGGCGAGGTGAACGCGGTTGCGTTCGCCGCCCGAGAGTTGGCCGACCTTCTTCTGCTGGTCGACGCCCTTGAAGTTGAACGCGCCGACATAGGCGCGGCTGGGTTGCTCGATACCGCCGACCTCGATGATGTCATTGCCGCCAGAGAGTTCCTCCCAGACGGTATTTTTGTCGTTCAGTGAATCACGGCTCTGGTCGATATAGCCGAGCTTCACCGTCTCGCCGACCTTGAACGTCCCGCCGTCGGGCTGCTCACGGCCGGTGATCATCTTGAACAGCGTGGTCTTGCCCGCGCCGTTGGGGCCGATGACGCCGACAATGCCGCCGGGAGGAAGCTTGAACGAGAGATCCTCGATCAGGAGCTTGTCGCCGAAGGCCTTGTTGAGGTGGTCGGCGTCGATGACGATCGAGCCGAGGCGCGGACCCGGCGGGATGCGGATCTGCGCAGTGGAGATCTTCTCGCGCTCGGCCTTGGAGGCCAGTTCCTCATAGGCGTTGATGCGGGCCTTGGATTTCGCCTGCCGCGCTTTCGGCGAAGCGCGGACCCATTCGAGTTCGCGGTTGAGGGATTTCTGCCGGCCGGCTTCCTCGCGCTGTTCCTGCGCGATGCGCTTGGCCTTTTTCTCCAGCCAGACGGAGTAGTTGCCCTCGTAGGGAATGCCCTGCCCGCGGTCGAGTTCGAGGATCCAGGTGGTGATCTGGTCGAGGAAGTAGCGGTCATGGGTGACGAGGATGACGCAGCCCGGGAAGTTGGAGAGATAGTTCTGCAGCCACTGCACGGATTCAGCGTCGAGGTGGTTGGTGGGTTCGTCCATCAGGATCATGTCGGGCTTGGACAGCAGCAGCGCGCAGATTGCGGTGCGGCGGATCTCGCCGCCCGACAGGTTGGTGACGGGACTGTCGCCGGGCGGGCACCGCAGGGCTTCCATCGCCATCTCGATCCTGGCGTCGATGTCCCAGGCGTTGGCGGCGTCGATCTCTTCCTGGAGTTTGGTCATCTTCTCCATGAGTTCATCGGAATAGTCCTCGCCGAGCTTCATCGAGATGGCGTTGAACTCGTCGACCATCATCTTCTCGGGGCATTTGGCGGCGATGTTCTCGAACACGGTCTTTGTGGGATCGAGCTTGGGCTCCTGGGGCAGGTAGCCGATCTTGAGTCCGTCGACCGGCTTGGCCTCGCCGAGGATTTCGTGGTCCTCGCCCGCCATGATCTTGAGCAGGGTGGATTTCCCCGACCCGTTGACCCCGACCACGCCGATCTTCGCGTCCGGCAGGAAGTGCAGCCGGATGTTCTCGAACACTTTCTTCCCGCCGGGATAGATCTTGGTGAGGCCGTCGAGTTGGTAAATGTAATGCGTGGCGGCCATGGGAGGGTCCTGGGGGGAGGCGGTTTTGCGGGGCTTAGATGCGATGGCCGCGACCCGAGATCAAGCTTTGCAATGACAGGCATTTCGCAGTCGCGGCAAGTTCCATTCGCCTGCGGCGACATTGGCCTCGCCAAGCACATGACGTTGTGGGAAGGTCCGCCCAAGGGCCGGGACGGGCCCGCGAGCTGAGCCCATAAAAGGCGCGGCCAAGTCGGGAGGAATATCCATGTCAACGGGACCTGCTACGGCAGAGGCCGCGCCTGTGGCGCATCGCACCTCGCCTTATGCCTGGGTGGTGCTGGCGATGCTGGCGTTCATCTACATCTTCAACTTCCTCGACCGTCAGCTGATGTCGACGCTGATCGAGTCGATCAAGAAGGACACCGGCTTCACCGACAAGCAGATGGGCTTCATGACGGGGTTCAACTTCGCCCTGTTCTACACCGTCTTCGGCGTCATCGTCGGCTTCCTCGCCGACCGCACCAGCCGCCGCAACATCCTGTTCGCCGGCGCCTTCCTGTGGAGCGGCTTTACCGCCCTCTGCGGCATGGCGCAGTCCTATCCGGTGATGCTGGCGGCCCGGGCCGGCGTCGGTGTCGGCGAAGCGGCCGGCGCCCCGCCCTCTTACTCGATCATCTCGGATTATTTCCCGCCCGAGAAACGCGGCCTTGCGCTCGCATTGTTCTCGATGGGCGTGCCGCTCGGCCAGGCCTTCGCCGTGGCTTTCGGCGCGCAGATCGACATCATCTGGGGGTGGCGCACGGCCTTCATCGGCATCGGCATCGCGGGTGTCATCGCTTCGTTCATGCTGCTGCTGATCGTGCGCGAGCCCAAGCGCGGCGCCATGGACCATTCCGCCACCGTCAGCCGGGAACAGGCTGCGGCGAACGCCTCCGTGAAGGAGGGCTTCCTCTCGACCGTCGCGGCGTTCGTGACCCGGCCCATGCTGCTGTGGACCGCCCTTGGCTGCGGCTTCTGCGCTTTCGTCGGATACGCCTCGCTGGTCTGGAACGCGCCCTACTTCCTGCGCGTGCTCGGCATGACCCGCGAAGAGCTGTCCATCTACTACGCGCTGGCGCTCGGGGTATCGATTGGCCTCGGCACCTGGTTCTCCGGCGCCATCGTCGATTTCCTCGTGAAGCGCTCCAAGGCATGGTATGCGCTGCTGCCGGCGATCTGCATGGCGGCCGCGGCGCCGTTCTGGTTTTTCTATACCAAGGCAGCCGAGTGGCAGACGGCGATCCTGATCCTTCTGATCCCGCTATTCCTCACCATCACCTACCTGGCCCCGGCGCTGGCGCTGGTCCAGAATTCGGTGAAGCCGTCGCAGCGGACCATGTCGGGCGCGATCCTCCTCATGATCCTCAACATGATCGGGCTGGGCGGCGGGCCGACACTGGTCGGCACGCTCTCGACCAACATCACCCAGGCCAACGTCGCCAAGGGGATGGAGGCGGGGCCAGCCGGCGCGCTGGGGCTGCAGGAAGCGCTGCTCTGGATGACGCCGTTCTATGCCGTGGCGGTGGCCTTCCTGCTGCTTGAGATGATGGCCATCAACCGCGAAGTGAAGTCGGGTGGGCCTGTGCGGGACGGCGGGTTCCGCGCCGGGCTGGTGCTCGCGGCCGTCGGCCTTGCGGGCCTGTACTTCAGGTATCAGGGCGTTGGCTTCCCGAACGCCGTGCTGGATTTCACCCGTATCGGACAGTTCGGAGGCGTCGCGCTCGTGGACCAGATCGACACCGCGTTCGATGTCTTCATATCGCTGGCGCTGACCGTGTTCGCGATCGGGGGTCCGTGGCTGGTGATTTCGAGCCTGATGAAGCCGAAGCCAGCGGCCGCATAGGACAATCACGAACTTTTTTGACCTGACGCAGAGGCCGGGCCCCGGACAATTCTGGCGCCCGGCCCGTGTGCGTTCTAGGCTGGCCTCCGCCATCGCGATGCACCCGGCAGAGGTGCGGCGAACAGGGAGAAAGCCATGATCCGTCTGAAGTCATCCTTTGCATTGGCTGTGGCAGCGCTGGCGCTGCAGCTTGCTGCATGCTCTCCCGCCAAGCCGGTGGAGACAGCCAAGGCGGAGACGCCTGCGAAGCCTGACCTGTCGGTCAAGGAAAGCGAGAAGACGGCGCTCGACGCCTACATCGCCAAGCCTGACCCCGCCTACAAATGGGAGCTGAAGGCGAGCTATCCAGGCGATGGGCAGACCACCTACGTGCTGGAGATGACCTCGCAGAGCTGGCGCACCGAAGCCGAGGTCGACCGCCCCGTGTGGACGCACTGGATGACGATCGTGAAGCCCGCCGAGGTGAAACACGACAAGGCCCTGCTCTTCATCTGGCAGGGCGACAACGACGATCCGGCGCCCACGAAGGCGCAGGACCGCTCCATCCGCATGGCGAAAGAGACGGGCTCGGTCGTCGCTGAAATCGGCATGGTCCCGAACCAGCCGCTCTACTTCGCCGATTCGAAAGACAAGGCCCGCTACGAAGACGATCTCATCGCGTATACCCGCGTGAAGCACTTCACGACCAAGGACGATGAATGGCTGGTCCGTCTCGCCATGGTGAAGTCCGGCGTCAAGGCGATGGATGCGACCCAGGAATTCATGAAGTCGGAGGCCGGCGGCGGCGTTGCGATCAACCAGTTCGTGGTCGCCGGCGCCTCGAAGCGCGGCTGGACCACCTGGCTGGTCGGCGCGGTGGACGAGCGCGTCATCGGCATCATGCCCATGGTGATCGACGCCCTGAATTCCGAAGAGATCACCAAACATCATTTCGAAGTGCTGGGCTTCTTCGCGCCGTCGCTGGAGGACTACGTCAATCACGGCCTGTTCCCGCACAGGATCGGCACGCCGGAATACCAGGCTGTGCTGGCGATCGAGGACCCCTACAATTATCGCGGCCGGGCGCGGCTCACGATCCCGAAATTCATTGTCAACGCATCCGGCGACCAGTTCTTCCTGCCGGACAATTCGCAGTTCTACTATTCGGCGATGCCGGACGAAAAACGCATCCGCTATGTCGAGAACTCGAAGCACAATCTCGCCGAGACGGATGCGATCGACAGTGCTCTTGCCTGGTACAATTCGGTCATCACCGGCGGCAAGCGGCCGGACTATTCCTGGACGAAGGCCGCCGACGGCGCTTTGACGGTCAAGACGGTGGACACGCCGAGGGAGGTCAAGCTCTGGCAGGCGCACAATGACAAGTCGCGCGACTTCCGTGTCGAGGAGATCGGCAACGCCTACACATCCACGGTGATGCAGCCGCAGGCGGACGGGACGTATGTGGCGCACATCGACAAGCCGGCGAAGGGCTACACCGCCTTCTTCATCGAGCTGACCTATGACAGCGCCCTGCCCTCGGCGCCGTTCAATTTCACCACGGAAGTCAGCATCGTGCCCGACGTGCTGCCCTTCAAATGGGAAGACGCGGCGGCGAAGTACGCAAAGACCAAGCCGAAATTGCCGTGATTGCTGCGTGAGCTTGAGAAATCGCGGCCGCGCGCGCAGACAGGGCGCACAGTGGAGGACGCGATGCGCTACGTGATGGTGGGGCTGGCGGTGCTGGCGGCGGCGTGCGGGGAGTCGCGCGTCGGGGTGGTCGATGCGCCTGCGGCGGATGCCGCCGACGCTACAAGGGTCGTGGCGGCAGGCGTAGCGGCGTGCACGACATCCGCCCTGCCGCTGACGGGCGCGTGCGCCGACGCCAATCCCGCGCTGTTTCTTGTGATCGACGACAAGCGGGAGACGGCGGCGCGCGGGTGTGTGTGGCGGACGGAGGAGGTGAAGCTCGCTGACGACGAAGCCCTGGTGTTCCGTGCGCAGGACTGCACGGGCGAGCAATGGGACCAGCAGCTGTATTCGCTGGTCGGTCACTATCTCAAAGTGCGCCCGGCGCCGCTGCCGGAGGACCAGGCGAGCTTCGTGGCTGAGATTTTCGAGGTCGGCGGCGGACAGACGGCCGAGCAGGTAGCGCTGCAGACTCTGGCCAATGCGCCCGAGGACCAGCGCGCCCGTTGCATCACCGCGCCGCTGACGGGCTTCAAGGTGGCGGGGCGTGCATTCGAGCTGACGCCGAATGACGAGCTGACCCGGGAAATGGATCAGGCCAGTCTTGGCGAGCCCTGGGATGCGTGCGGGCCCAATGGCGTGACCATGGATGCGATCCAGTTCTGGGAAGGCCGCGGCCGCCATGCGCTGTTCCACATGCTGGGCCAGGACGACCCTCTGTGGGATCCGGCAAGCTTTACGTTCTACGTGAAGAATCCGGATGGAAGCTGGTCGAAGAAGGACTGATGCAGTCAGCGCTGGATCGCGCTGTTTCGCGGCAGGGCTTTGAGGCGTAGCATCTGCGCGTTCCTCGGAGGACAGATGATGGTTCGCGTGCCGCTGCTTGGACTCCTGCTTTTTGCCGCTGGTCCGCTTTCAGGTTGCGCAAACCTGCCGGCCCTGAACCCGGACGAGGCGAGCCCGCCCGCTGCCTCGGCGCCCGCGATTGCCGGCGGATATGCGCCGGCCAATCTTGCCAATCCCGATGTTGCGAAGGCTGAGAGGCTGGCGGTGGACGAGATCTACAAGCGCGAGCCGCAACGCAGCCTGGTCGAGAATGTGGTGCGCGAACAGCAGGTGGTCGCCGGCCTGAACTATCGCTTCACAGTCAAGATGAGTGGGCAGAACTCGTATCGGATCGTGGTGTTCAGGCCGCTGCAGGGCGAGATGAGCGTCACCAGCTTCGAGAAGCTGACGCCTCTCAACTAACTCATCATCGCGCGGCACACGGCTTCGAGCCCGCGTGCGTCAGCTTCGTCGAACGCTGCGAAGTCAGTGGAATCGACGTCGAGGACGGCCGCCAGCGCACCGGTCGCATCGAACACCGGGACGACGATCTCCGAATTCGAGCGGGAATCGCACGCGATGTGGCCGGGAAACTGGTGGACGTCGGGGACGATGATGGTCTCGCGCTTCGCGGCGGCCGCGCCGCAGACACCCTTTCCAAAAGCGATGCGCAGGCAGCCCAGCGTGCCCTGGTAAGGGCCGACGACGAGTTCTGCAGGCTTGCGCGGATCGACCTCGTAAAACCCGCACCAGAAGAAGCGCGCCTCGAATGCGCCGACCAGCAGTGAGACGGTGGTGGCGAAACGCGCGGTGCGCGAAGTCTCGCCGCTGACGACGGACGCAACCTCGGCGGCGAGTTCGCGATAGCGCGCCGCCTTGTCAGCGGGGTAGTCGATCCGCGTTTCAGCCATGAGAAAGACTACTGCTTCGCAAGGCGTCCGTGGAGCGTTTCCAGCGTCGCCGCGAATTCCTTCTGCTGCGCGCTGCTGAGCGCTTCGATTGCGGCGGTGAGACGGTGGACAGGGTCATGGTCGAGGAGCGCCTTGCCGCTGGCGGTGAGATCGATGCGGCGGATGCGGCGGTCTTCCGGATCGGCCTTCACCGTCACGAAGTTCTTGCGCGCAAGGGCTGCGACCGCGCGCGAGGCGGGAGCATGGGTTACCCCCAGGTGTGTTGCTACGCCGCCGACGGTGCGGGCCTGGCGGCTGGCGCGCGCGAGATAGCGCAGGACCGCCCATTGCCCGGCGTGAATCGCCTTGGGTCCGCGGCTTTCGTATACGGCGCGCGCAGTCTGCTCGAGCAGGCGCGCCACAACACTGGCATCCATACGGGTTGGGTCCCTAGGTGAGCTTGCAGCCTGTGCCCTCGCAGCGTCCCGTATGAACCCACGTGCGAGAACCGTTTAGTGTTAGCCATTAGCAAATAAAAAACAGACCAGAATGTCGAATACAGTCTTTCGCGAGATCGTGCGACGGCGGTCCGTCCTGAATACTGTTAAGTTTCGAGCTGAATTCCTTAACCGATAAACCCAGATCATACGCCAGACCACGTCAGGTCTTTGGAGATACAGCCAAGGCGTGCGCCTGGCTGGTTGCTACGCTGAATCGACCGGGTCAGACCTAGGATGTGCAGGGAAATACTGGAGCGGGTGAAGGGAATCGAACCCTCGTCGTAAGCTTGGGAAGCTTCTGCTCTGCCATTGAGCTACACCCGCATCCCACGGTGATCTACCATCCTACCCCACCCCGCGACAGCCGGGAAACTGGCGTGGTCGCCTCCAAGGTGCAAGCTTGTAACGGTGATTCTGGCGCCCGGCCTCCCCCATCTGGAGTATTCCGCCCATCCCGTCGCATTTCTTCTTGACCGCATGCGCTGGCCTGCCGTGAGGTCTGTTGCATGACCTCGCCGGGGGCCTTTGTCATATTCGGGGCGACGGGCGATCTGGCCCGGCGGATGCTGTTTCCGTCCCTGTATTTCCTCGACTTGGATGGACTTCTGCCGTCCGGGCTGAAAATCGTTGGCGCCGCAAGGTCAAGGCATACGGACGACGAGTTCCGTTCCGAGGTCGAAACAGCCGTCCGGGAGCGCGCCGGGAGCTTCTTTTCGAGCCACGCCTGGGAGGTGTTCGCCAAGCGCCTGACCTATTGTGGCGGAGACGCCTCCGACGCCGCCAGCTATGTCGTGCTCAAGGACAAGCTCAGCGGGGCGGGCGAGGCGCTGTTCTACCTCTCGACCTCGCCAGCGCTCTACACGCCTATCGTGCGCGGCCTGGCCTCCCAGGGCCTGACGGTGGAGCCCAACCGCATCATCGTCGAAAAGCCGATCGGCAAGAGCCGGGCAACCTGCGAGGCGATCAACGAGGCGATCGCGGCGCACTTCAGCGAACAGCGCATCTTCCGGATCGACCACTATCTCGGCAAGGAGACGGTCCAGAACCTCATCGCGCTCCGCTTCGCCAATGCGCTCTTCGAGCCTTTGTGGAACCGCCACAACATCGATCACGTGCAGATCACCATCGCCGAGACGCTCGGCGTCGAGGGGCGCTTTGCCTATTACGACGAATATGGCGCAACCCGCGACATGGTGCAGAACCACCTGCTCCAGCTTCTCTGCCTGATCGCCATGGAACCGCCCTCCAACCTGCGCCCGGAGTCAGTGCGCGGGGAGAAGGTGAAGGTGCTGCGCAGCCTGCGCCCCATCCGCGACTCCGAGCTGGCGCAGAAGACGGTGCGCGGCCAGTACACCCGCGGCGTCGCGGACGGAAAGAGCGTGCCGGGCTATGTGGAAGAGGAAGGCGGCAAGCCGTCCGACACCGAAACCTTCGTCGCCCTCTGCGCCCATCTCGACAACTGGCGCTGGGCCGGCGTGCCGTTCTACCTGCGCACCGGCAAGCGGCTGCCCAACCGCGAATCCCAGATCACCGTCCAGTTCAAGGACGTGCCGCACTCGATCTTCAACGGCAACGCGCTGATGGCCAACCGGCTGACCATCACGCTGCAACCGGAAGAGTCGATCGCCCTCACCATCATGAACAAGACGCCGACGCTGACGCAGGGCGGTTATGAACTTCAGCCGCTCACCCTCAACCTCTCGCTGATCGACGCGTTCAAGGGCGAGAAGCGGCGGCGCATCGCCTATGAGCGGCTGCTGCTCGAAGCCATCAACGACAACTCGACGCTGTTTGTCCGTCGCGACGAAGCCGAGGCCGCGTGGCTGTGGATCGACCGCATCATCGAAGGATGGAGCCGCACCGGCATGAAGCCCGCCCCCTACCAGGCCGGAAGCTGGGGCCCGGCGGGCGCCTTCGCCCTGACCGAACGCAACGGCCATAGCTGGTACGAATGATGGGCTGGTACGAATGAGCCACGAGGAAACCTTCTTCCAGGACCGCAAGAAGCTGTTCGTCGGCCTGACGAACGATTTCGCGGAGCGGCTGGAAGCGCTCACCACCAAGGGCCGGCGCAAGGCGAGCCTGGCGCTGGCCGGAGGCACGACGCCGGGGCCGCTCTATGAGGCGCTGTCGAACCTGCCCCTCAAATGGGAGAAGGTGAGCTGCACGCTGACCGATGAGCGCTGGGTGAGCCCGGAAGACCCCGCCAGCAATGAATGGCTGATCCGCGATCTCCTGCTGAAGCGCCGCGCGTCAGCGGCGACGTTCTACGGCTTCAAGACCAACCACGCCAAGGCGAGCGGCGGCGCCGCGATCGCCGAAAAGCGCATCGCCCCAATCATGCCGTTCGACATCTGCCTGATCGGCATGGGACCGGACGGCCATATCGCCTCGCTGATCCCGGGAGCGGAAGGGTTCGACGCGGCCGCCGACCCTGCCGGAGCGCGCAAGCTCGCCGGCATCCACGCGCCGGGAGCGGCCGGCGCGCCAGAGCGCATGACGCTCACCGTGCCCGGCATCCTCTCCTCGCGCCGGATCGTGCTGTTGTTCATGGGCGCCGACAAGCTCGCCATCTACAATGAAGCCAAGGAAGGCAAGGGCGTGTCGCCGGTGAAGGATCTCCTGCTTCAGAAGAAAATCCCGGTCCACGCCTTCTGGGCGCCGTGATCCATCGCGCGACAGGAGGAGCCGGCTGTGACTCATCCTCCCATCGAACGGATTGAACGCGTGGTCGTGCCGCTGCTGCGGTCGCTGGAAACGCTGGGACTGATTGCACGCCATCTGCACCCGCCCGACCTGGCAGGCATGCTCGACGGCGTGGGGACGCCCGACAAGGAGCTGCGCGATGCTCGCGCGGCCTCGCAGCCCTGGCCCGAGGCCTATGCCGCGCTCGGCGCTCAGCTGGATGCGTCCAGCGATGAAACACTTGCCGCCTTCGACGGCCTGCGCGCTTCGGCGACCGATCCGGGCGGCGTGCGCGAGGTGTTCCGCGCCATGCGCCACGTACCGAAGGCGCTGGACGCACTCTATCCGCTCGCAGGCCTGCTGCCTCCGGTGAACCGATTCTTTCTCGATCCCGCCCTGCGCAAGGACGAAGACTTCCAGAAGCGATTCCTCAAGCCGCCCCTGGACGGCAGGGGCGTCATCCGCTTCGGCGACGACCCGAACGCGCGCGAAACCGTGTGGGCCTATGTGCCGGAGACGTATTCGCCCGATGTGCAGCATCCGCTGGTGATGGCGCTGCACGGCGGGGGCGGACGCGGACGCGCCTTCCTGTGGAGCTGGGTGCGCGCCGCACGCAGCCGCGGCGCGATCCTTGTCGCGCCAACATCGCTAGGCGATACCTGGGCGATCCAGGGCGAGGACCGCGACACGCCGCACCTTGCCCACATCCTCGGCTTCCTGCGCGAAAGGTGGAGCATCGACGCCAGCCGCATGCTGCTCACCGGAATGAGCGACGGGGGCACGTTCACCTACATTTCCGGGCTCGAGCCCTCCTCGCCCTTCACGCATCTGGCGCCTGTCGCGGCGGCCTATCATCCGATGCTGATCCACATCGCAGACGAGGAGCGCCTCAGGGGCCTGCCCGTCCACATCATCCATGGCGTCCAGGACTGGATGTTCCATGTCGGCATGGGCCGCGAGTCCTACCACTTCTTCAGATCCGCCGGCGCCGCCGTGACCTACCGCGAGATCGACGACCTCAGCCACACCTACTCCCTCGACCTCAGCACGATGATCCTGGAGTGGCTCTCGCAGCCTTCCTGAGCCCTGCCGTTCTTCAAAGACTTCAACACCGAGATCACCACCAGAAGCACAGGCTCCTTGGTGAACTTTGTGCGAGCTTGATGTCGTTGGTGTTCGAATCTTCGTCCTTGAGCTCGGAACCTCGGAAAGAGGCAGACATCAGGATCAATGCCTTTCTTGCCGCTGTTCCCTGGCGCAAACCAGTCTACCATATCTGCAGTCCATCTGAATCGAGGCGCACATGCCTGCTCTCCATCCCAAGATCGCCGAGGTTACGGCGCGCATCGTCGAGAAGAGCCGACCTTCTCGCGCCGCCTATCTCGCGCGGATCGACGAGGCGCGGAAGGCGGGGCCGGGGCGCCAGCATCTGTCGTGCGGGAATCTCGCGCACGCCTTCGCCGCCTCCCCCCTGGGTGACAAGCTGACCATTCGCGGTCGCGCTCCCAACATCGGCATCGTCACCAGCTACAACGACATGCTGAGCGCGCACGAGCCCTTCGGCGGCTATCCCGACATCATCAAGGATGCGGCCCGCAAGGCGGGCGGCGCGGCGCAGGTGGCGGGCGGCACGCCGGCAATGTGCGATGGCGTGACGCAAGGCCGGCCGGGGATGGAGCTGTCGCTGTTCTCGCGCGATGTCATCGCGCTCTCCACGGCGGTGGCGCTGACGCATGATGCGTTCGACGCCGCGCTGATGCTGGGCACGTGCGACAAGATCGTGCCGGGGCTGGTGATCGGCGCGCTGAGCTTCGGCCACCTGCCGATTCTCTTTCTCCCGCCGGGCCGATGCCGTCGGGCATCAACAACAAGGAAAAGGCGAAGGTGCGTGAGCTCTTCGCGCTGGGCCAGGTGAACCGCGAACAGCTCCTGGAAGCGGAAGCCGCAAGTTATCACACGGCCGGCACATGCACCTTCTACGGCACAGCGAATTCCAACCAGATGATGATGGAGCTGATGGGCGTTCACCTGCCCGGAACGGCTTTCGTCAATCCCGGCACGCCCCTGCGCGACGCCCTGCTGCGCGCGGCGGCGGGGCGGTGCATCGAGCTGGCGAAATCGGGTGATCGACCGTTCGGCCATGTGATCGACGAGAGATCGGTGGTGAACGCCCTGGTCGGCCTGATGGCGACGGGCGGCTCCACCAACCATGCCCTGCACCTGCCGGCGATGGCGGCGGCGGCCGGCATCATCGTCGACTGGGATGATTTCTCGGATGTGTCGCAGGTGACGCCGCTTCTGGCGCGCGTCTATCCCAACGGATCGGCGGACGTGAACCAGTTCCATGCGGCAGGCGGCATGGCGTTCCTGACGCGCGAACTCCTGTCGGCGGGGCTGCTGCACGGCGACACGCTCACCAATGCGGGCAATGGCCTCGCGGACTACACGATGGAGCCGTGGCTCGACGGCGGCAAGCTTGCGTGGCGGCCCGGCGCGGAGACATCGCTGGACGAGACCATCCTGCGTCCGGTGTCGTCGCCCTTTGAGGTCGAGGGCGGGATTCGCCTGCTGACGGGGTCGCTGGGCCGAGGCGTCATCAAGATCTCGTCCGTGCCGCCGGACCGGCGGCGCATCGAGGCGCCGGCGGCGATCTTCGAAAGCCAGGCGGCGTTCCAGGCCGCGTTCAAGGCCGGCAAGCTGGACCGCGACGTCGTCGTCGTGGTGCGCTTCCAGGGACCGCGCGCCAACGGCATGCCGGAGCTGCATTCGCTGACGCCGGCGCTCACCGGGCTGCAGAACAAGGGGTTCCGGGTTGCGCTGGTGACGGACGGGCGGATGTCGGGCGCGTCAGGCTCGGTCCCGGCGGCGATCCATGTCGTGCCGGGGGCGGATGCCGACTCAGCACTGTCCCGCATTCTCGACGGCGATGTCGTCGTGGTCGACGCCGAGGCGGGAACGCTGGACCTGCGGGTTGACCCCGCCGAACTCGCGCGCCGCCGCGCTGCCCCGCAGCCTGCGGCCGAGCCGGGCTGGGGCCGCGAGCTTTTTGCGCCCTTCCGCGCCATGGCGATCGACCCGGAACGTGGCGGCGGCATATTCGACGTGATCACCGGAGCAGGCGCATGACAGTTGATGAACTGATGGCAATCCAGCCCGTGATCCCCGTGATCACGGTGGAGCGGACAGAGGATGCGATTCCGCTGGCGCGCGCTCTGGTGAGCGGCGGGTTGCGTGTTCTGGAGGTGACCCTGCGGACTGATGTGGCGCTCGCCTGCATGAAGCTGATGCGGGAGGTGGAGGGCGCGGTGGTGGGCGCGGGGACGGTGCTGACGTCGAACGACGTGGTGCGTGCGCGCGAGGCGGGCGCGCAGTTCATCGTGACGCCGGGGCTGAGCGCGAGTGCGGTGGCTGCGGCGCGCGATGCGGCGCTGCCGATCCTGCCCGGCGTGGCGACGGCGACGGAGCTGATGCAGGGCCTCGACCTCGGCCTCGACCGCTTCAAGTTCTTCCCGGCGGAGCAGGCGGGGGGTGTGAAGATGCTGGAGGCGCTGCGCGCGCCGTTCGGCAGGGTGAAGTTCTGTCCGACGGGCGGAATTACTCAGCTGACGGCGCCGACCTATCTGGCGCTGCCGAACGTTACGTGCGTGGGCGGGGGATGGCTCGCGCCTGCGAGCCTGATCAACGCGAAGAAGTGGGACGAGATCGGCAGGCTCGCGAAAGAGGCGGCGGCGATCCGGCGCCCATAGAGTGCAGGGTCCGGCCCATTTCCATGCGCCGTCGGGTCAGGCCAGCAGCAGCCGCAGGAACTCGTCGTCACGCCATTTGACGGAGCGAGGCAGCATGGCGCGGCCAATCTGGTTGGCCTGGCGGGCGACGACGAGTCCGCGCTTGCGCAGCAGGTAGAGGCGCTGGTCGCCGGCGCCCGCGGCCATGACGATGTCCTCATCCTTCGCGGCTTCGCCGATCGCCGCGCCGTCGATGCCTGCGGCGCGGCCGGGGCCGATGAGGCCGGGGCGCAACAGCCACCAGGAGAGGCCGTAGCCGGGGTTCGCCCCGGTCGCCTCGAACAGCGCAGCATAGACCTTGCGATCGGCGCCTTTCGCGCCGTCGAGAACCCACTGGCCGAACCTCGCCCAGTCGCGCGCCGTGGCGTGGCAGCCCTGGGGCAGGAGCGGGTTGCCGTCAGACCCGCGCTTCCAGTCTGTCGGCTTGACGCCGATCGAGTCGAGCACGCGGGACTGGATGTAGGCGACGGGATCGCCTGGCTTGCCGGCGGCGATCAGCTTGCGCTTCAGGATTTCGCCAAAGATCTGGAAGTTGGTGGGGCCATATTTGAATTCAGCGCCAGGCTCGGCGATCGACTTCGCCTTGATCGCTTCGAGATAGCCAGGCGGGCGGGCGACCGCGCCTTCGCCGCTGAGGCCTGAGGTCAGCGTCAGCAGGTGACGGACGGTGACGCGCTGGCGGCGGGCGTCGCCGCCGCCTTGCCATTCGGTGATAGTCTTGGCTGCGGGCTCGTCGATGTCGAGCAGGCCATCGGCTGTGGCCATCGCGGCCATGATGCCGGTAAAGCTCTTCGTGCCGCTTGCCAGCTCCCAGCCTTTCCCAGGACCGCCGTCGCGGGGATAGTCCTCGAACAGCGTCCTGCCGTCTTTGACGACCAGCAGCGAAACGCCACGTCGCTCAGCGGAATAGGCCGAGGCGGCGGCATAGGGACCGACGGCTGGAATCGTGCTCCGCTGGGCGTGCGCTGTCGCGCCGACGATGGCCGTGGCGCCGAGGCCCGCGAGAATCGTGCGTCGCGACCGATGCATGCCGACCTCCCTGTCCCAAGGCCAGCGACACTACCGGGCTCGCGATGAACGGCAATTGAACGCTATTCGCCGGTCTTCTCGAAGTACTTCGAAAGGCGCAGGCCCTGACCGTGGTAGGTCGAGAAGGAGCCTTCGGCGCCGTAGGGCACTTCGGGTTTCGAGGTAAGCTTCTCGAAGACGAGGCGACCGACGGGCTGGCCGTCTTCGAGGATGAAAGGCACGTCGCGCGAGCGCACTTCGAGCACCGCCTTGCCCTTCGCGTGAGTGACGCCGAAGCCAGGATCGAAAAAGCCGGCATAGTGGGCGCGGAATTCGCCAAGCTCCGGCGCGATCGGCGCCATCTCGGCGGCCTCGTCGAGCGGGATGACGATCTTTTCCTTGGAGGCGAGGATGTAGAACTCGCCCGGGTCGAGCACGATGCGGCCTTCTCTCGCGCGGACGGGCTCCCAGAAATCCTCGACGCCATGCGCGCCGATGCCGGCGAGATCGATGACGCGGCTGTGGCGCTTGGCGCGATAGCCGACGATGTCGGTGGCGGTGGGGTGGAGATCGAGGCTGAACGTCATGTCGCGCACAGCCTTCGGCGGCCCCCGGCGGACACGGAGCTGCAGCAGCCGGTCGCCGGTGCGGGCGAGGACAGAGAAGGTGCGGGGACTGATCTCGGCATAGAGCTCGCCGGCATAGCCTTTGGGGATGCCGTCAAAGGCGCGGGCGCGGTCGGAGACGGCGCGGACGAAGACATCGATGCGGCCGGTGGAAGATTTCGGATTGGCGGCGGCAGAGAGATCTTTCGGCAGCTTCAGGCGTTCCTGCAGCGGCACGAGATAGACGCAGCCGGTCTCCAGCACCGCACCTCTTGTCAGGTCGAGCGTGTGCATCACCAGGCTGTCGTCGAGGCGATCGGCGACGACGGACGAGCCGGGAAGAAAGCTGGCTCGGAGGCGGTAGGCGACCTTGCCGAGGCGCAGGTCGAGACTGGCGGGCTGGACCTGGTCGCGCAGCATGCCTTCGTCGGCGAAGATCGCGCCCGACGTCACCAGCGCATTCAGTTCGCGATCGGGCAGCACGCCTTGCCTGGGCGTGGCGCGCGAGGCGGACGCCTTCTTCCTTGCCGTGGCCGTCGCAGCGGATCTGGTCTTGCTCATGAATTGGGCTGGGCGACGTGGAAGGGCTGCTGGATTTCGATGAAGACAGGAAGCGCTTCGCACTTCGCGGCATGGGCGGCGAGCATGGGCCAGCCTTCTGCAAGGTCGAACAGGCCTGGGTGCGCATCGCCGAGAAAGCGGATCGCGCAGGCGGCGGCGATGTCGGCATGGCCGATGCGGCCGCCGAACCACCATTCGCTGCTGTTCCGCGCGCGGCTGGTTTCAAGCTCGCCGAGCACGCCGGCGATCTGGCTCAGGCAGCGCTCGACCCAGGCAGGCGTGGCCCGCTTGTGGATCACAGATTCATAGACCATCGAGACGGCCTTGTCGCAGAGGCCAGTGGAAAGCGAGCAGACCTGGAGCGCGCGGTGGCGGTCCGGGCCGGAGACCGGCAGCATCGCCTTATCGGGGCCCGCGATCTGGTCGATCGCGTCGAGGATGGCATGGCTTTCGATCACGACCTCGCCCGAGTCGAGGACCAGCGTCGGCACGCGCATCAACGGATTGTAGCGAGCGATCTTCTCGGCGTCGCGGAACACCGACCACGGGCGATGTTCGAACGGCATGCCGTAGAGCCGCATGGCGATAGCGGAGCGGCGGACGAAGGGGCTGTCGTACTGGCCGATGAGAATCATGGGCGCCTCCGGGGTGGATGCATACCAGCATCGTTGCGGGCTTGCATTGGAAATGGCGTTGAGTCCGGAAGGAGCAAATGGATAGCCGCGCTTACTGGCGCAAGGGCGGTTCTGGGCCTATAGGCGAGAGAAATATCCCCTAGAGGGCGCCCATGGCCGACGACGCGAAACGAGGAAAAATCAAATCCTGGCGGCCCCAGACGATGATGGTGCGCGGCGGCCTCACACGCTCGGAACATGGCGAGACGTCCGAGGCGCTCTTCCTCAGTTCGGGCTTCGTCTATGACAGTCCCGAGCAGCAGTCGGCGCGCATGGCCGGGGATGAGCCGGGCTATATCTACTCCCGCTACGCCAACCCCACCGTGCGGATGTTCGAGGAGCGCCTCGCCCAACTCGAAGGCGCGGAGGATTGCCGCGCCACGGCGAGCGGCATGGCGGCGATCCACACCATGCTGGTCGCCCCGATCAAAACCGGCGAGCGCATCGTGGCGACGCGCGCGCTGTTTTCTTCGGTCGTCTGGATCCTGAAAAACGTCATGCCCAAGATGGGAGTCGAGGTGACGTGGGTGGACGGCTCTGACACGAGCCAGTGGGAGAAGGCTCTGCAGAAGCCCGCCCGCTTTTCGATTATCGAGACGCCGTCGAACCCGCTGCTCGACGCGGTAGACATCCGCGCCGTCGCCGATCTGACGCACGGCGCGGGGGGCGAGCTGATCGTCGACAACGTCTTCGCCTCGCCGATCCTCCAGAAGCCGCTGCAGTTCGGCGCGGACTGGGTGGTCTATTCGACGACCAAGCACATGGACGGCCAGGGCCGCACGCTGGGCGGCGCGATCCTCGGAAAGACGAAAGCCATCGAGGATCACATCCAGCAATACTATCGCCACACCGGCCCCTCGATGTCTCCATTCAACGCCTGGGTGGTGCTGAAAGGCCTTGAGACGATGGACCTGCGCGTGCGCCGGATGAGCGACAATGCGCGCCTGGTCGCGGACCGGCTGGCGCAGAATTCGAGGATCGCGGCGGTG
Organism: uncultured Alphaproteobacteria bacterium; assembly: GCA_963718145.1. GTDB lineage: Bacteria > Pseudomonadota > Alphaproteobacteria > Caulobacterales > Hyphomonadaceae > UBA7672. The sequence goes on from CAVQYJ010000023.1 coordinate 935,197, forward strand.
CGCTATCCGACGCGCTCCGACCATCCGCACCAGAACATCCACGCGGCGCAGATGCCCGATGGCGGCGGCTCGCTGGTGGCGCTGTCGGTCAAGGGCGGTCGCAAGGCGGCGTTCGCAGCGCTGAACAGGCTGTCGCTGGTCGACATCTCGAACAACCTCGGCGACTCCAAGTCGCTGATCACGCATCCGGCGACGACGACACATCGCACGCTGACCGAAGACGAGCGCGGAGCGATCGGCCTCGACGATAGCTGGGTGCGGCTGTCGGTGGGCCTCGAAGATCCACAGGACATCGCCGAAGACCTCGAACAGGCGCTGGCATGACCGAGGGCCGCCCACGTCCGGACACGGGCAGGAAGCGCGTCAGCTATGAAGCGGAAACCGAAGGCGTGCTCGTCCGCGTGAAGCCGGCGTTCCTCGATGAGGAAAGCTCGCCAGAGAACAATCGCTTCATCTGGGCCTATCACGTCGAGATCGAGAATCGCGGCAAGCACACTCTGCAACTGATGACGCGGCACTGGAAGATCACCGACCGCGAAGGCCGCGTGCAGGAAGTCAACGGCTCGGGCGTAGTCGGCCAGAACCCCGTGCTTCGGCCCGGCGCGAAGTTCGAATACACCTCCGGCTGCCCCCTGAACGCGCCATCAGGGATGATGCAGGGCACGTATCGCATGGAAGACGAAACCGGCGGAATGCTGGAAGCGCGCATTCCCCTCTTCGTGCTCGACAGTCCCTACGACCAGCGCGCGCCGAACTAGGCTGACAAACTCATAATGTCTGAGCCAGAGGCGAATGGAAGCAAGCTTTGCCATCGCTAGGTAGTTTAGAGCGTGGCGATCAAAGCGGGTGCAGATGTGCCTGAACTGCTTGAGCTTTCCGAAGAACCGCTCGATGAGGTTCCGCTTCTTGTAGATACGCTTTGAGAAGGCGATGTCGTCTGCGCGGTTCACCTTCGGTGGGATGCAGGCCTGGCAATCCTGTTCCTCAATGATGTCGCGGATCCAGTCAGCGTCGTAGGCTCGGTCAGCGAGCACAACCGCACCTTTGGGAAGGTTGTTGAGGAGCAATTCCGCCATCGGCGCGTCGTTGGCCTGTCCGGGCGAAAGGGCGAGCTGCACTGGCAGTCCGTTGCCGATGACGCGAGCGTGCAGCTTGGTGGTCAGCCCTCCACGACTTCGACCGATACAAGCGCTTCCAGCCTGTTTTTTTGGGCGGCGGCCTGCTGATGCACGCGCACGCTGGTTAAATCGATCATCTGCACCTTGCCGTCGTGGGCGGCGATGATCGCATCCATCAGCCGGTCCCAGACGCCTGCCTTCCGCCAGCGATTGAAGCGGTTATAGACCGTCGTGTACGGCCCGTAGCGCTCCGGCAGATCGGCCCAGGGCGAGCCAGACCGCAATATGTAGAACATCCCGTTCAGGACCCGACGGTCATCAACCCGCGGAACCCCGCGAGGCTTGTTCGGCAGCAGCGGCTGGATCACCTTCCACTCGAAGTCAGTCAAATCGTATCGCGCCATGTCTCAATCTCCCGTCAGGAGATTGAATCACGCTTCGCGCCTTCGTACAGCCGTTTATGAGTATGCAGCCTAGATGTCTTTCGCTGGAAAGCGATAGAGCCGGCCGCAGAACTGGCAGTCGGCGGCGATGGCGCCGTCTGCCTCGGCCAGGGACAGGATTTCGTCGCGCGGCATGGCGCGCAGCGTGGTCAGCAGCTTCTCCTCCGAGCAGGTGCACTTGTCCGCAAGGTGGCGCGGCGGCTCCAGCCGCACGCCATTCTCGTGGAACAGGCGCAGCAGCAAGGCGCCGGATGGCAGGTCCGGATCGGCTAGCTCGAGGTCGGTGATGGTGTCGAACAGCGCGCGGGCATTGTCCCAAGGCTCATCCGTGGCGCCGCGCCTGGTATCTCCTGCGACCTGCTGGATCAGTGCGCCGCCTGCCCGCCAGCGCTTCGTTCCGCCAGGCTCTGAGATCTCGCCCACAGCGAGACGCACGCGTGTCGGAATCTGCTCGGACTGGGCGAACCAGGTTTGCGCGCAGTCCGCCAACGTCGCGCCTTCGATCGGCACGAGCGACTGCCACGGCGACTGCTCTGGATCGTTGGGCTGCAACAGCATCGCCAGCAGGCCCTTGCCGAGCACCTGCGGGATGTGCGGGCGCTGGCCCCTGTTGATGCGGTCGAGATTGTCCCATTTCTTGCGGTCGAGGCGCAGATAGCCCCGCACGCCGCCATCGGAGCGCGCCTCGGCGACCATCAGCGGCACAGGCCCCTCGCCCTGCGCCTGCACCAGAACCTTGCCGTCGAACTTCAGCGAGGCCGAAATCAGAACCGCCAGCGTGATCGCCTCGCCGAGCAGATGAGCTGCCCAGCGCGGATAATCATGGCGCTTCAGAATGGGGTCGAGCACGCCGTCTCCCAGCCGCGTGATGCGGCCGCGGACGGATGTGTCCTCGATCTGGAAGGAGGCGACGAAATCGTCGCCGGCCCCCAAAGTGTCTTCTGGCATGGGTCTGTCGGCCATGCCGGGCGAGCTACCATGTATGTGCATCTGCGCAAAATGGGCGTTCCGGCGGCAGGGTTCAACCCGGCGCCGCGGCGAGCGGCTTGCTTTGAGGCGCCCTCAATTCCTGCTAGATTGCCGCAGGCTTGGTTGGGGTGTGGGCCATGAAGTTCGACGTCTTCGCTGCCTTCGGACGGACCTTCACGACCTTGTTCGGCAATGCTCTGGATATCCTCCGCGTCGCCTGGTTGCCCGCCGTCCTTCAGCTCGCGGCATTTTTCGCGTTCGCGCCAGGCTTCCTTGAGGCGTCGACGGGGCTTTCGGCCGACCCGCCAGAGGATCTGGGACAGGGCCTCTCCCGGCTGGCGCCATCGCTGCCGTTTTTCCTGATCTTCGTGGCGATCGCGCTTGCGACGGCGATCATCCTCACGGCCGGCATCGCGCGGCTCATTGTTGGACTCGAAAAGCCCGCCCTGTTCCTGCTGCGCTGGGGCCAGGACGAATGGCGCATCCTCGCCTGCTGGGGCCTGATCGCGGCGGCGGGGATCTGCGTCGCCCTCGCCTTCACGCTCTTCAGGATGGTCAGCCCGTTTGTGCTATCGACAGGCCCGATCGCAAACCTGATCTCGTTTGCCGTGTTGCTTGTGATCTTCCTTGCGGGCGTGTGGATCGCGGTCCGTCTCAGCTTGTTCACGCCCGCGACCATCGCCGGGGAGACGATCGGCATCCGCATGTCATGGGAGAAGACCGAGGACCTGTTCTGGCCGATCTTCGGCTTCTGGCTGCTCTTCATCGTTTTCGCCATCATCATCCAGTTCCTGACCTTCGGCCTGGTGACGCCGCCGGCCTATTTCGATGCGATGAAGGAGGCCGATTTCCGTTCGCCGGAAACCGTGCGCGAGGCCATGCGCAACGCCAACGCGGCCATGGCGGCAGGCTACGACCTGTCGGACCCCGGAAACGTGGTGCGGATGCTGATCAGCTTCCTGCTCAACCTCGCCGCCAACATCGTCTTCGCCGTCGCCAGCGCGGTCGCCTGGAAACACCTCGCCGACCCGTCCGCACAGGCCTAGCGCTTGCCCGAGCGGGGCCGCGCCGGCAGCTTGTCGGCGGAAGGCGCCGCGGCCGCATGAGGACTTGGCCAGACCCTGCTTCTCCAGCATCAACCGCAGCGCGACCTTCACCGGGCCCGGAACGGAAACGGCGCCGGAAACCCAGCGCCGCACCGTCGATCCATCCACCTCCATCTGCTCGGCCAGCCGCGTCTGCCAGCCCCACGACCCGAACAACGCCTCGCCAACGGCCCTGAGGCCATCCGGCGTCAGCGCAATTCCCGGTCCCAGGTTCGGCAGCCGCATGCTCACCCTCGGATGAAGTCGGCAATGAGCGCAGGCGTCGCCGTATCGAACCCGACCACGTCCAGCATCCCCGCGTCGTTCGGGTTGGCGAGGGAGAAGTTGTTCGCTACCATCCCGACCACGACCAGCTTCGCTGCTATCCCGGTCCGCTCGCGATAGGTCCGCAGCGCCTCGACAGGGTGAACCTTCCCGGCCCAGGTCTCGCTGTCGGTATAGACCACGAACGCATCCGCCTTGATCCCACGCTCCAGCGCGTAGACCATCGGCAACGCGCAGTCGGTCCCCCCGAACGGCATGCCGTTCATCCGGCGCACGACGTCGTCCAGCCGCTGCTTCGACGACAGCGGGAACGGCGTCACTCCGTCCGTATCCGATCCCGAATGCGAGACCGGCGACTTGAAGAACCCGTCGCCCTGCGAGGTGAACGCGATGGTATGCACCTTCGCCTCCGTCGCCGTGGTGACAAGCGCCATCGCTGCCGCAGCCTCGCGCGGCGTGAGGGGCGATCCCGCCACTTGCCCGCCCGTCATCGACCCGGACACGTCGAGCGCCTGCAGGATGCGCTTGCCCGACGGCTCCACCTGCTCGAAGGCGAGGTAGAACGCGCGGTCGAGCGCATCGACCACTTCACGCACCGGATCCCAGGCAAGCTTACCCAGCACGCCCTTCCCGTTCGCATAGGTCGACTGCGCAATCAGCAGCGCCAGCGGATGCACGCGCGCCTTCGCCAGCGCGCCCGCGTCGGTCACGCGCCCTGCGACATGCACCGCCGCCTCACTCATCGGCGCGATCAGCCCGGCAACCGTCATGCGGTTGAGCGTGCGGATCATCGCGGTCATTGGCATGTCCGCCAACAGCGCGCTCCACACCTCGCGGTCGTCCTGCCATTGCGGCGGGATGGCCTCGCGCGGCAGCGAATACTCGTGGACTAGCGCCACGATCTCGGAAGCCGATCCGGCGCGCTGTGCCGCATCATGCGCCGTGACGATCGCCGGCAGCGCCCCCACGTCGGGTGTTCGCCCGCACATCCAGTCGAACAGCGCACGCCGCGCCGCATCACCTTCCGCCACGTGCGGGTGGGCAAGACGCAGCAGGTCGCGGTGCGACCATCCTTCACGCTGCTTGTACTTCACCGCCTGGTAGGCCAGCAATTCCACGTCGCGCGAGAGATACCAGCTGGCGACGGCGCGGCGCAGGCCGCGTCCCCATCCGCGCAGCCCGTTCACCGCTTCGGCGAACTGGAAGAGGTGCGTTCCCGTGCGCGCCACTTTCGGCAGCGCGGCGAGCGCCGCGGCGCGCGCCGCTTCGTTCTCGCTTGCAGCGGCAAGGGCGAGCGCGAACAGCGCCGGATCGTTCTTCGGCGCGCGTCCACTATCAGAGATCTCCACAATACGCGCAACCGAGCGCGGCCCGTCTGCCATCAGGCAGGATTCCACCGACGCCGCGTTCTCGCGTGTCAGCTTGCGCTCGGAAGCATAATACGACCCGGTCTCCGACCCGAGGATCAGGAAACGGTCGAGGCGGGTGAAGGCGTCCACAGGATAGGCCGCCCCGCCGGCTGAATTCTCGACCATTCCCAGAAGCTTGTCGCTCTGTCCTCCGGACGAGACGAGGTGACGAATGTATTTCCACGGCATGGCCGTGCTCCGATTCAAACGTGGACCTTGGAGAGCGTTGCGCTCGCAGGCCGAGAGTGTCATTTAGTGCATTATGCACTAGTCCGCAAGATGACGACAACGGAAATGCCGCGGGCGAGTAGGCAACACCCGGGCTGGCGGGTCCTTCTCACCGGATCCAGGCAGAAGGCGGCGCGGGCGTGTTGCAGGCCGGGAAAGGAGCCGAAGCTCCAGGAAGCGCCTTGCCACTCGGCCACGCCGCTTGCGCGGCGGCAGGGATCGAACCTGCCTTTCTTCCTTGGCGATAACCCGAACCAATCGGCCCGCGCCGATGCTATCTTATCTCATCGCCGCCCTGCACGACAGCCTGTGTGGAGGGGCGGGCATGGTGGAGGGCTCGGGAGAGGGACTGAACCTTTCGGCCCAGGCCCAACGTGCTCTACCCCTGAGCTACACACTCCTCGCGAAGCGCGGCGGGACTCGAACCCGCGACACCGTCGTTAACAGCGATAACCCGAACCAATCGGCCCGCCCCGCCGCACAGGCTTTACCTGAGAGCGGAGCGCAGAAATCAGCAGCGCGGGCATGTGTGTGCTGCCGGGGTCGTTTGCCATGATAACCCGAAAACTCCGGCCCGCGCCGGCGGAGGCTATTAGTGCATTATGCGCTAGTGGTCAACCGGCGGACTGCTGCGCCGGAACCACCCTTGCTTCCTGCGCCTCGGAATCGATGAGCCAGGCGTTCGCCGCGGCGATGATGTCGGCCTTGGTGATCTTGCGGATCGAGGCCTCGATAAAGGCCAGCTTGTTTCGCGCAAGATAATCCGGCCGCGTCTGCGCCTGCGCGATCAGGGAGAGCCAGTAGCCGTTTGAGGACGCGTTCTGCGGCAGCATTTCGAGCGAAGGTGTGATCGCGCGGCTGAACTCGTCATCGGATATCTCGCCTGCCCGCATCTCGGCGGCGATCTTCCGCATGGCCGCAATGACCCGGTCCACATCCTCCGGCTTCACCTCTGCGCCTGCGTTGACGTAGCCGAAGCCCGGATAGAGCGTTGACAGCGACGAGCTGGCCGAAGGCGAATAGGTTGCGCCCAGGGCCTCGCGAATCTCTGCAATCACTTTCAGCCTCATCACGGACACCATCGCGGAGATCACGCGGGCGCCCTGCGTGTCCACGTCCGGATCGATGCTGACTGGCCAGAATATGTAGGCGATTGCCTGGCTGGGCTCGCCCGCATGAGTCAGCTTGATCGGTGACTTGTCCTTCCGGAAGACGACAGGGACGTCCGATTTGAACCTGGTCTGGGCGACTTCGCGCATTGGCAGCGCGCCAAATGTCGAGGCAACTGCATCGATCGCCGCCCTCTCGTCGATGTCGCCGACAATGGCGATCTCGACGGCGCCGGTCTTCAGTCGCGGCTCGAGATAGCTCTGCAGTTCGGTGAAGGAACGCATGATCTCGCCATCATCCTTCGATGTCCCGAAACGCTTGTCGCCCGACGCCAGCAAGCGCAAACCTTGCGCGGACCAGACGGTTCCCGCATTCGCATCCAGCCGCGGCCAGGACAGGGTGATGGACTGCCGCCAGCGCCGTTCCGCCTCCGGACGATAACCTGGATGCGTCACGAAGGCGGCCGCCACCTGGAGCTGCAGCAACAGGTCCTGCGGGGTCGTCGAATAGGTCGATCCGAACGCGTTTCCGGTCGCCCCAAACCGCGCAGACACCTGCTTGCCGGAGAGAATGGTCCGCAGGTCGTCGGCAGAATGCTTTTCCAGCCCACCGCCCGAGAACGCGCCCATGATCGAGCTGAGCCCTTCCGGCGTCTGCGGAAAATCAAGATTGCCGCCGCCGACCCGGATCGAAACCTGCACGGAATTCTTCTGGAAGGCGGTCTTCTTGAGGTTGAGCCGCACATTGTTGGCGAACGCGATCGTGCGAGCGCCGATGTCGGCAAGCCGTGCGTCCTTCACCACCTTTCCGGGCGCGCCGAAATGTGTGTAGGCGAAGGTCAGCGCGGACTTCGCCGTTGGCGGCTTCACGTCCACCTTTGCGCTTTCCTCCCACGCCGCCACAATCTCCTTCTCTACGCCTGGCCGCTCCATGGTTGAGGACATGAAGAACAGAGGTCTGTCGGCCTTCATCCATTTGCGGAAGACCCGGAGCACCTCGTCGGGCGTGACCGTCCTTTCCCATGTCTCGAACCGCGCAAGACCCGAAGACGGCGTCGAGAACACCGAGTCGTCCTGGATTGAGCCCAGCAGCGAACTGATCAGGGCGCCGGTCGTGCGCGTCTTCTCCCGCTGCGCCGCGTTCCGCTGGCTGGTGCGCAGGGCGGCGGCCTGCAGGTCGATCTCGTCCTGAGTGAACCCATGAAGCAGCGCCCGCCGCCATTCCTGTTCCAGCGCCTGCAGCCCCGGCTTCCAGCTCTCCGGCGTCACCGACACCGATCCGCTCGCCACATCCGCCGCCTCGAGAATGTCGGAGGCCGAAATGCCGGCTGCCCGGAAGGGAGGGTCTTCGGCATTCGCCATCGGCGCCAACCTGCGGCCAACGGCATTGGTCGCAAACGCCAGGAGATTGGCTTCCTTGCGGTTCGCCGCCGTGTCGGGCGGGTCGGAGTAGGGCGAGAGCGAATAGACCGAGATTGAATCGCCACCGTCCTTGTGCGTGAACACCGAGGCCGCTGAAGGCCGCTCCCTCGGCGTGTAGGACAGATCCGGGTCGTTGCCTGGCTCTCCCTTGCCTTTCCAGTCGGCGAATTTCGCCGCGATCTTATTCTCCATCGCCACGACATCGATATCGCCCACGATCACCAGTGTCGCCCGTTCAGGCCGGTAATAACGTTCGTAAAGGCCCACCAGCCGATCTCGCGGCGCGGTCTGCAGGATGTCGGGGTCGCCGATCGGCGCGCGCGTGGTGGCGTAGGCGCCGGGAAGCAGGAAGGCGAGCTGCTGGTCGCTGCGCCGTCGCATGAAGTTGTCGCCGCGCCGCCATTCCGAGACCACTACGCCGCGCTCACGATCGACCGCGTCTGCATTGAACGTCAGCTCGCTCGCGACTTCCCGCATCAGCAGTAGGCTCTCGTCGACCAGCTCGTCATGCGCGTTGGGCAGGTCCAGCATGTAGGTCGTGAAGTCCTGCCCGGTCGCGGCGTTGGTGTCAGCGCCGAAGGCGAGGCCAAGCCGTTCGAGAATTTTCACCATCTCGCCTTCGGGCACATGGGTCGATCCGTTGAACGCCATGTGCTCGATGAAGTGGGCGAGGCCTTTCTCGTCTTCAGCCTCGTTCAGCGATCCCACCCTGAACGAGAAGCGGATCGACACCGCGCCCGGCGGTAGCTGATTCTTCATCAGCGCATAGCGCATGCCGTTGGGCAGCTGGCCGAAAGTCACCGCCGGATCCGGCTTGATGTCGCTTTCGAGGTGCGCCCACTGCTGCCCGGCCTTCGGCGCCGTCTGCGCCAGCGCCGGAGACGCTAGAAGGAAAGCTGCCAGGAGCCAGGCAAGAAGACGCTTCATATTCGGCCCCGGCCGCTTGGCTGTGCTCGGGACGACTATGCATGCGACAACAGGACTGTCGATTGCGCTGGATCAGACGCTTCCGTGATCACCCAGCGGCGAGGCGGGCGAAACGCCTATTCCACCGCCTCGCCGTTTGCCGCCAGCGCTGCTCCGCAGAGATAAACCGAACCGGCGATGTAGACGCGGCCGGCCCCGGACTGCAGGGCCATGGCGACCGCTTCGGCAAGCCCTGATGCGATGCGGACGTGGGCGCCGAGCGATCGGACCATGACGGCGACATCGCGCGGGTCTCCACCCGGTCCTCCTTCCTGTCCTCCGCTGTCCGGCAGCGAGCAGGCGATCACCTCATCGACGACCGGAACAAGCTCGGAAAGCACGCCTTCGACGTCCTTGATCGCCTGCATGGCGACCACGAGCGCGACACGCTCACCGTCCGCTGGCCGCGCTGCCCGGATGGTTTCGGCAAGCACGGCGGCGCCGCCGGGGTTGTGCGCTGCATCGATGATCACCGCGGCGCCGTTGTTCCCTGTCAGGGGACCCGGCCTCAGTCGCTGCAGGCGCGCAGGCCATACCGCTTCGCGCAGGCCGGCAGCCATCGCGTCTGGCGTCAGGCGCGCATCGTCCAGCGCTTCGAGCGTCGCGCAGGCGACCGCGGCATTCTGCGCCTGATGCAGGCCGCGCAGCCCGAGCCACGGCGCCCGCACGCGCAGGCGCTCGCTGGTGTAGACGAACGCTCCGTCCTCCCCCCACGCATGCGACCAATCCTCGCCTGCGCACTTCACCGGCGCAGCAGCCGCCCGCGCCTCCTCGCGCAGCACGCCAAGCGCCAGAGCGGGTTGTTCCGCCAGAAGGGCCGGAACGTCTTCCCGGAAAATCCCCGCTTTCAGCCGCGCAATCGCTGCAACGCCGGAGACGCCGAAAAGCGACTCATGATCCCGGCTGATCGGCGTCACCACGCAGGCGGCGGGCCGGGTCATCACATTGGTGGCGTCGGTCGCGCCCCCCGCCCCGACCTCGATGATGGAGATATCCGCAGGCGTCTGCGCGAACAGGCAAAACGCCGCCGCGGTCAGCGCCTCGAAATAGGTGAGATCGTGCGTTCGCCGGGCGATGTCTTCGAGCACGTCGGCGAGATCATCGTCACTCACCAGCCGTCCCGCCACCCGGATGCGCTCGTTCACCCGGATGAGGTGCGGCGAGGTAAAGACGTGGACGCGCATCCCCGCCGCTTCGGCCATCGCCCGGATGAACGCTCCCGTGGAGCCCTTGCCATTGGTGCCAGTGATATGAATGGCGCGAGGGATCCGGTCCTGCGGATCGCCCAGGTCCACCAAGGCCTTCCGGATATGCGCCGTACCCCACGCAGGCGACACCCGTCCCGATCCGTTCCGGAACAGGTCGAGCTGAGCCGCTACAATGGGTGCGTCTGTCACCGCGCATCTCCACACGCCCGTTTTGCAAGATTGGGAGGGGCGCAGAGTCGTCTTAGCCCAAGCCTCGCCGACAGAGGAGCGCTCTCGCCTCGGGGGAGACAAGGGAGAAGCTGGCAACCCTCGACCAGAACGCGTGACTTCAACAAGGAGTCGGCCCCGAAAGGGGCCGGCCGGAAGTCGTTCTAGGAATGGGTCGCTCTTGTCGGAGGTGGAATTGGAACTCGATCCCGATCATGCGCCGCCGCGCAAAAAAATCGAACTTCTCCGTAGCGAGAGTTACTTCGCGGCCTGCAGTTCCTCGGCCGTCGCCTTGGCGCGACGCGTACGTGTCGGCGGCATGAGCATGCCAAGGACAGAGCCAAGCGTGGAGGTAATGTCCTTGCGGTGGACCACGATATCGACCATGCCGCGCTCACGAAGGAATTCGGAGCGCTGGAATCCTTCCGGCAATTTTTCGCGGATGGTCTGTTCGATCACGCGCGGGCCGGTGAAGGCCAGTTGAGCGCCAGGCTCGGCAATCTGGACGTCGCCCAGCATGGCATAGGACGCGAGCACCCCGCCCGAAGTGGGGTCAGACAGGACGACGATGTAGGGCAGTCTGGCGCGTTTCACGTCCTGGATGGCCAGCACGGTGCGCGGCATCTGCATCAGCGCGAAAGAAGACTCCTGCATGCGCGCGCCGCCCGAGGCAGTGACGACAACAAGTGCTGCCTTCTTGGCGACGGCGGTTTCGGCGGCCTTGATGAAGGCTTCGCCGGCGGCCATGCCGAGCGACCCGCCCATGAAGGCAAAATCCTGGACGAGGATCACCGCACGGCGACCATTGATCTCGCCATGGGCGGCCGCCATGCAATCCTCGCGGCCGGTCTTGGCCTTCGCCTTCTTGAGGCGGTCGAGGTAGCGCATGTCGTCCCTGAACTTGAGCGGGTCCTTGACGACCGGCGGCATTTGGATCTCGGTCCACAACCCGCCATCGAACATGTACTGGAAGCGTTGCTCGGGCGTGATGCGCATGTGTGCGCCGGAGGGCGTGACCCAGAACGACGATTCGAGGTCTTCGCGGTAAACCAGCTCGCCTGTTTTCGGGCATTTCACCCACAGGCTGTCGCCCTCATTGTCTTCTTTCTTGGCGAAGATGGATTTCAGTCCGGGGGGCAGGTTTGTAAGCCAGTTCAATGTACGCTCCGCTCGATACGGGCCGAGGTTATGGCGTTTGACAGTGACTCAGCAACCACACCAATTCGCTTGACAGAACCGGCGGGATTGCCCTCTTCCACGGCCGCGCGGACTTCCTCCACAAGGGCGGAACCCACGACGACCGCATCAGCAATACGTGCGAAACGAGCTGCCTGATCCGGTGTGCGCACGCCGAACCCTACGGCAACCGGTAGCTTTGACAGCCGGCGAGCGCGTTCGACTCCGGCGGAGATGTCGGATTCGGCGCCCACCCCGGCCCCGGTCACACCGGCGACCGAGACGTAGTAGACGAAGCCCGAAGCCCCATCTGCGATCCGCTTCATGCGGGATTCCGTGGTTGTCGGCGTCGCGAGGCGGATCGCGGCCAGGCCATGCCTAGCCAACTCCTCGCGCAGCGGGGTGTCCTCTTCGGGAGGCAAGTCGACGGTGATCACGCCATCCACTCCAGCTTCAGCAGCGGCCCGCGAAAATGCGGAGAACCCCATTCGGTGGATCGGGTTCGCATAACCCATCACGATCAGAGGGGTCGAAGTGTTAACAGATCGGAAACGCCGGGCGATTTCTAACGTAACGTTAAGGTTTCCGCCAGCCTTCAGCGCACGCTGGGCTGCCTTCTGGATCGCCGGGCCATCCGCCATCGGGTCGGTAAAGGGCGCGCCCAGTTCGATGATATCCGCGCCAGCCTGAGCCAGAGCCTTGAGATTGTTTAGAGAAATCTCGATGTCCGGGTCAGCCGCCATCAGATAGCCGACGAACGCCGCGCGTTTCTGCTTCGCACAGGCGGCAAAGGTCGCTGAAATCCGGTCGGCGGTCATGCGGGGAGTTGAGCCCTGCGCCGCTCGGGGCGGCTGGATCGGAGCGATGGCCTACTCCAAACTAGGCCGGATCGAAAGTCCCGCATTGCCGCATGCGCGAATTCGCGCGCCAGGCGAGTCAGAGCTTCGCCCCGTCGAATCTGTCGAGCTTCAGCGCATCAAGATCGATGTCCGGCACGCAGCGCAGGTTCACCGCCACCATCCGCCTGCCGTCCGGGCCGACGCCGCCGCCATGCGTCGCGATCCCGCAACTGGCGCAGAAGAAGTGGCTGATCGTCTGCTTGTTGAAGAGGTAGGTGGAAACGTCCTTCTGCTGCGTCGTCATCCTGAACTTGTCTGGCGTCGTGAACGCCAGCATGTGGCCCGCACGCCGGCAGTAGGAACAGTTGCACACCATCGCAGAGGGAAACTCGCCATCGACCTCGAAAGCGATCTGCCCGCAATGGCAGGAACCGGCGTGGGTGGTCAAATCTTCATCCCCAGATGCCCGGCGACCGAGAAGATGTCCTTGTCGCCGCGGCCGCACATGTTCATCACGATCAGGCCGTCCGGCCCAAGTTCCTTAGCGACGTCGCCGACACGCGCCAACGCATGCGCCGGCTCAAGCGCCGGGATGATGCCTTCGAGGCGGGTGCAGAGCTGGAAGGCGTCGAGCGCTTCCCTGTCGGTGCAGGTGCGATATTCCGCCCTGCCCGTCTCGTGCAAGAAGGAGTGTTCGGGCCCGATGCCGGGATAGTCGAGCCCCGCCGAGATCGAGTGCGCGTCGGTGATCTGGCCGTGCTCGTCCTGTAGCAGGTAGGTGCGGTTGCCGTGGAGGATGCCGGGCATGCCTCCAGTGAGCGAAGCCGCGTGCATGCCGGTATCGACGCCATGGCCGCCTGCCTCGACGCCGATCATGCGTACGCCCTCGTCTTCAAGGAAGGGATGGAACAACCCGATGGCGTTGGAGCCTCCGCCGATGCAGGCCACCAGCGCGTCCGGCAGTCGGCCCTCCGCCTTGAGGATCTGCGCCTTCGCCTCGCGTCCGATGATCGACTGGAAATCGCGCACCAGCATCGGATAGGGATGCGGCCCCGCCGCCGTACCGATCACGTAGAAAGTGGTGGCGACATTGGTCACCCAGTCCCGCAAGGCTTCGTTCATCGCATCCTTCAGCGTGCCCGTGCCCGACGACACCGGCACGATCTCCGCGCCGAGCAGCTTCATGCGGAAGACGTTTGGCTTCTGCCGCTCGACATCCGTCTCGCCCATGAAGACGACGCAGGGCAGGCCAAAGCGCGCGCAGATGGTGGCGGTGGCGACGCCGTGCTGCCCCGCGCCAGTCTCGGCGATGATGCGCGTCTTGCCCATCCGCCGCGCCAGCAGAACCTGGCCGATGCAGTTGTTGATCTTGTGCGCGCCCGTGTGGTTGAGCTCGTCGCGCTTGAAATAGATTTTCGCCCCGCCGTAATGCTTCGTCAGCCGTTCGGCGAAATAGAGCGGGCTCGGCCGCCCCACATAGTGTTCGAGAAGCCAGTCGAACTCTTGCCTGAATTCCGGATCGTCCTTGGCGCGCAGGTATTCCTGCTCAAGGTCAAGCACCAGCGGCATCAGCGTCTCGGCGACATAGCGCCCGCCGAACTCGCCGAAGCGCCCGTTGGCGTCAGGCCATTGGGACCAGGTGTTGGGTCTGGGAGAAACGCTCATGAGGCCCCGGATAGACCGCCAGAGGCCGAAATCCAACAGGTCTTTCCCATGATTTGTTCACCGTTGCAGACCACGCTGGGCCGCATCTGGGGGCCCGCATGTTCGGACCGATCTTTCTGATGATCTACCGGCTGATCGCCTTGTGGGCGCTGCTGCTTCCCAAGGCGCAGGGCCGCGCGCTCAAGGCCCGCTGGGCGCTACGCTTCGCCGCGATGAGCGACGGCGGGCTGGACGATGATTTCTGCGAACAACTGTTCCAGCTGATCCGCGCCCAGCCCGAGCTTCTGGACCGGCTGCAACCGGAGCTGAGCGGCGGCGGCGGCTGGGTGGCTGAGCGGCGGCGCCTCGCGCTCGCGTCGATCCGCCAGGCGCACGCGGCGGGCTCCACCTCGATCTTCTCTTAGTCGCAGGCGCCGGCCAAGCCGCCTTTCCTTCCACGGCTTCGGAACAGTGCTATGACGTCCGCGGCCGGATCGAGGGGCTTTTCATGAACGTCGAGCAACTGGCGGCATGGAGCCAGGTCATCGCCTCCGTGGCGGTCTTCTTGTCCTTGGGTTTCGTGGCCTGGGAGCTGCGGATGAGCACCAAGGTCGCCACCGCCACGGCGCGCCACAACCTGTCCCACTTTGCCAAGGAATTCTCGCAGTTCAACGCCGAGCACGCCGACCGCTTGGCGAAAGTGCACGCGCCGGATGTTCTGGCGGCGTCGCTGACACCCGGCGATCTCCAGTTCCGGTTCTGGAATCATGTGCAGATCATCCTGCACGCCGAGACCTTCTTCATTCATCATAAGCTGGGCCTGATCCCGAAGACGCACTGGGAAGCCTACTGCGCATTCTGGGACGGCTACGCCGCCACGCCGGGCATCGCCGACACATGGCGGCAGATGAAACCGTCCTTCGAACCGGAATTTGGCGCGTGGTTGGATGAGCACATCGCGGCGACCCGGGCGCCGCCAACGGCAGCGCAGGCAGCTGCGAGTTAGTTGGCGCGCTTCGCCGCCGCGATGAATGCCGCCACCTTCGCAGGGTCCTTTATGCCTGGCCGCGCTTCGACGCCAGACGACACGTCCACCGCCTTGGCGCCGGTTACGCGGATCGCCTCCGCCACATTCTCCGGCGTGAGGCCGCCGGAGAGAATCCATGGCTTGCCGGGATCAAAACCCTTCAGCAACGTCCAGTCGAATGTGCGCCCGAACCCGCCCTCGCGGTCGGCGCCTGGCGGCGGCTTGGCGTCGAGCAGGATCATGTCGGCGTCCGGATAGGCCCCGGCCCGCTCGAGATCCTCGCGGCTTCCGACGCCAATCGCCTTCACCAGCTTGATCCTCGGAAAGCTCCGCTTCAGAAAGGCCACTTCCTCCGGCGTCTCCTTGCCGTGGAGCTGCACGGCAGCTGCTTCCGGCAAGCCGCCGAGCAGGTGCTCAAGGTCTTCGGTGTGCGGCCCGCCTGACGCCGAGAACGTCCCCACCAGCCAGACATCGGTCCAGCGGTCGGGGGCGTACTTCATGTTGTAGGTATTCACGGCCATTGGTCGGAGGTCACGGGGCGAAACAAACCGTGGACTGGCCGGCGCCAGAACGAATCCGACCCGGTCCGCCCCTGCTTCTATCGCCGACCGCAGGTCTGATTCGTTGGTGATTCCGCAGATCTTGACGCTGGTCATGGTCGCCAAACCAACCCGCTGGGCCCTGGTTTCACAGCGTTTTTCCGACCCCAGAAATGCAGAAAGGGCGGCGCATTGGCCGCCCCTTCCGTACGCCACTTAACTCTACTTAGGTGTTTCGAATAACTCAGGGGCGCTTTGCAAGCAAGTCCCTGATCTCGGCAAGGAGCTTTTCCTGTGGAGGGGTCTCGGGCGTAGGTGCAGGCGCCGCCTCTTGCTTGCGCTTCATAGAGTTCATCGCCTTCACGATCATGAACATCGAGAACGCGACTATGATGAATGTCAGGATGACATTGAGGAACCCGCCGTAGCGGATCGCGACTTCTGCGATCTCTTTGCCGTCGGGCCCGACGGACGCCGCCTTTAGTGGATAGGTGAGCTGCGAGAAGTCGATGCCGCCGAGCACCAAGCCGATCGGTGGCATGATGATGTCGTCGACGAGCGATTTGACGATAGCGCCGAACGCGGTGCCGATGATGAGACCGACAGCGAGGTCGACCACGCTGCCCTTCATTGCGAATTCGCGAAATTCCTTAAGCAAGCAAAATCCCCTTATGCGACCCGCGTCCCTGATTGCGCGTGTTGCATGATCGCAACATGGGGGTCGAAGTCCAGCCCGAATCGTGTCGGCCGACCGGAGAAGCCTGATTCATGGGTATGGATTCAAGGCGGAAGGCCATCAGGCCGGCGGGTCAGCCCTGCCGGTCTTCGGGATCGTGTCCGTTGTTGAGGCGTGAGCGCAGCTCCTTGCCGGCCTTGAAGAACGGGACGTGCTTGCTCTCGACGGACACGGAATTGCCGGTGCGGGGGTTGCGCCCCGTGCGCGCCTCGCGCTTGCGCACCGAGAATGCGCCGAAGCCGCGCAGCTCGACGCGGTCGCCCCGCTCCAGCGCCGCGGCGATCTCGTCGAAGATCACGTCGACGATCTTCTCCACCTCGCGCACTTTGAGCGTGGGGTTTTCTTCAGCCAGACGTGCGATGAGTTCTGAGCGCAGCATGGGGAGGAAAATTGCGCTAGAGCGAACGAAAGACAAGAGTTTTTCGTCGCCAATCGCCCTGACCCCTGCTCATTTCTGCGCCGGATCGGTCTAGGAGAGGCGAGTCGCCTGCTATTTCGCCACCGGGCAGTCGCGCCACTAACATCTGCCCGACGAGCGGGCCCGCGCCCGTTGGCGCCACCCCGCGGCTCCAAAGGCAAACGCCCCCGCTTTCGCGAGGGCGTTCCAACTCTGTCAGGGAAGAGGACTACTCCTTCTTCGCCCCCTTGAGGGCCGCGCCGAGGATGTCGCCCAGCGAGGCGCCCGAGTCGGCCGAGCCGTACTGTTCCACGGCCTCCTTCTCGTCCTTGATCTCCATCGCCTTGACTGACAGGCCCACCTTGCGGGAGGCCTTGTCCCACGCCGTCACCAGCGCATCGACCTTGTCGCCCACGGCAAAACGTTCCGGGCGTTGCTCCGAACGATCGCGAGACAGATCGCCCTTGCGGATGAAGCCCTTGATCGCGCCGTCGGCGATCGACACCTCGATGCCGCCCGAGGTGATCTCGGTGACAGTCGTGGTGACGATCGAGTTCTTGCGCAGGTCGACCGACTCGGTCGGATCCTGCGAGAGCTGCTTGATGCCGAGGGAAATGCGTTCCTTCTCGATGTCCACGTCAAGGACGCGCGCCTGCACGGTGTCGCCCTTGGTGTACTTCTTGATGGCTTCCTCGCCGGCCACGTTCCAGTCGATGTCGTTGATGTGAACCATGCCATCGAGATCCGGGCCAAGTCCGACAAACAGGCCGAACTCGGTGATGCCGCGGACTTCGCCTTCGATGTTGGTGCCCATCGGGTGTTCGGCGATGAAGGCTTCCCACGGGTTGTTCATGACCTGCTTGAGGCCAAGCGAGATGCGGCGCTTCTCGGCGTCGACATCGAGCACCATCACGTCCACTTCCTGTGAGGACGAGATGATCTTGCCGGGGTGAACGTTCTTCTTGGTCCAGCTCATTTCGGAGACGTGGATCAGGCCTTCGACGCCATCTTCCAGTTCAACGAATGCGCCGTAGTCCGTGATGTTGGTCACGCGGCCCGAGAGCTTCGCGCCGACCGGGTACTTGGCGGCGACGCCATCCCACGGATCGGTCATCAGCTGCTTCATGCCCAGCGAAATACGCTGGGTTTCCGGGTTGATCTTGATGATCTGCACTTCGACTTCCTGGCCGACTTCCACGACCTGGCTCGGATGCGAAACGCGCTTCCAGCTCATGTCGGTGACGTGCAGCAGGCCATCAATGCCGCCGAGGTCCACGAACGCGCCATAGTCGGTGATGTTCTTGACGACGCCCTTGCGGCGCTCGCCCTCGGCCATGTTGCCGACGATCTCGGCGCGCTGTTCGGCGCGGGATTCTTCGAGTACGGCGCGGCGCGAGACGACGATGTTGCCACGCGGGCGGTCCATCTTCAGGATTGCGAACGGCTGGGCCTGGCCCATCAGCGGGCCGACGTCGCGGATCGGACGGATGTCGACTTGGGATCCGGGCAGGAAGGCGTTGACGCCGCCGAGGTCGACCGTGAAGCCGCCCTTCACGCGACCGACGATCTGGCCTTTGACGGTCTCTTTCTTCTCGTGCAGGCGCTCCAGGCGCGTCCAAGCTTCTTCGCGCTTGGCCTTGTCGCGCGACAGGACTGCGTCGCCGAGCGCGTTCTCGATACGCTCCAGGTAGACCTCGACGATCTCGCCGACTTTCGGCGCAACCTCGTCGGCGGCAAATTCACGGGTGGGGATCCGGCCCTCGGTCTTGAGACCCACATCGACAGTGATGAAGTCGCTTCCGACCGCTGTCACGGTGGCGGGGACGACGCGTCCCTCGATCATGCTGGCGCCGGCAAAGCTCTCGTCGAGCATGGCGGCGAAATCGTCGGTGGTGGGGGTCATGGTCTGGACGGCAGGCATCAAGGCTCCAAAAGGGTTCGTCGTTACGGGCCGGCCGGTTCATCCGGCGGTCTGGCCGCGGGATGCGGCTTATGCGGTGGTGAACTGTGAAGCGCCGGTACGGCCCTCTCTGGGGCCGCTGGACGGCTGGGATTGTCCACAGACGGGCGGCTTTCTGGTCGCCCGCGAGGTGAAAGTCAAGCTTTCCGGGGTTTTTCGCCCGCCGCAGGTCGGAACGCGGCCCCGGGCCGTATAACATGCCGGAAATCATAGGGAGCGGGCATGAAGAGCATCGTCGTTACGGGCGCATCCACCGGCATTGGCTGGGGGTGCGTGAAGGTGCTGGCGGCCAAGGGCTTCCATGTCTTTGGCAGCGTCCGGAAACAGGCCGACGCCGACCGCCTGGCGAAGGAATTCGGCGCCGCTTTCACCCCCCTCCTCTTCGACGTGACCAACGAGGCCGCGGTGAAGGAAGGCGCCAAGGCCGTCGCGGCAAAGCTGAACGGCGAGACGCTGGCCGGGCTGGTCAACAATGCGGGCATCGCCGTCTCCGGCCCGCTTTTGCACCTTGAGGTCGCCGAGTTCCGCACCCAGATCGAGGTCAACGTCACCGGCCAGCTCATTGTCACCCAGGCCTTCGCGCCCCTGCTCGGCGCCGCGCCGGGTTCGCAAGCCAAATCCCCCGGCCGCATCGTGATGATGAGCTCGGTCGGCGGCAAGCAGGCCTCGCCCTTCGTTGGCCCCTACAACACCTCGAAATTCGCGCTCGAAGGCTTATCCGAAAGCCTCCGCCGCGAACTGATGATCTATGGCGTCGATGTGGTGATCATCGCTCCCGGCGCCGTCGCCACGCCGATCTGGGACAAGGCGGACTCGATCGATATCTCGCGCTACGCCAACACGCCCTACAGACAAGGGCTGGAGGCCGTGAAGGACTACATGATGAAGCTGGGCAAGGCCGGCTTTCCGCCCGAGACAATCGGCGAGGCGGTCTGGGTGGCGCTTACCACTCCGAACCCGAAGACGCGCTATGTGGTGACGCCCAACCCGTTCATGAACTGGCTGGGCCTCGCCCTTCCCAAACGCATGATGGACGGCATGATCGCGTCCCGGCTCCACCTGAAGAAAGGCGCGCCATGACCACTCTTTCCTCCCGCATCGACGACGCCGTCGTCTCCGCCCTGAGGGACAAGCGCATCGTCGGCGCCGTCATCGCGGTGATGCAGGAGGGCAACCTCGTCCATCGACGCGCCTATGGCGAGGCCGACCGCGAGGCGGGAATGCCGATGAAGGAGGATGCGATCTTCCGCCTTGCCTCCATCTCCAAGCCCATCGTCACCGCCGCCGCCATGCGCATGATCGAGCTGAAACAGCTCTCCCTCGACGCCGCTGTCACCGACTGGCTGCCAGACTTCACTCCCAAGGCGCCGGACGGCTCGACGCCCGCGATCACGCTCCGTCACTTGCTGACGCACACGGCCGGCCTGTCCTACGATTTCATGCAGCCGGAGACCGGCCCCTACAACCTGCTCAAGGTCTCGGCCGGCGCCGAGGGCGACATCACGATGGAGGACAATCTCGACCGTATGGTGCAGGCCGGCCTGGTGTTCCCGCCCGGGTCCGCATGGCTCTATTCGGTCGCCATCGACGTGCTGGGCGCCGTCATGATGAAGGCCGGAAGCGCACACCTTGACGACGTGGTCAGGAAGCATGTCACAGGCCCGTTGAAGATGGCCGACACGTCCTTTTTCGTCACCGACGCCACGCGCCTGGTGCAGCCCTATTCCAACGCGGCGCCCGAACCGATCCGGATCGGCGACGGCCACCGCCAGGCGTTCGTTCCCGGCCTCGCGCCGATCAACATGAGCATTTCGCGCGCCTACAACCGCAAGGCCTTCCCTGCCGGCGGGGCGGGCATGAACGGCACGGCCGACGAGATCGTCCGCTTTCTAGATGCGATCCGCGCCGGCGGCGAGCCGATCCTGTCGCGCGCATCCACGCAGCAGATGATGTCCAACCAGATCGGCCCGCTGCGCATCATCTTCGACCCGACCGGCAACACGGCCTTCGGCTTCGGCGGCTCGATCCTGCTCGACCCCGCCGCCTCTGGATCGCTGCTCTCGCCGGGCTCCTGGCAGTGGGGCGGCGTCTGGGGACACTCATGGTTCGTGGACCAGGCGCGCAAGACCGCCATCGTCAACCTCACCAACACGACGCTGGAAGGCATGGCGGGGCAACTCCCAAGAGATGTGCAGGCGGCAGTGTTTGGCTGAGGCGAGGATAAGGTGCGCCTACGCCTTCGGCTTCGCCTTTGCGCGGGGCCTGGGTGAGGCCTTCACCCCAGCCTTCTTCACCTTCGGCTCCTTTCGCTTCGCCTCGACAATCTCCAGCGCCCGGGCGAACGCCGCGTCGGCGTCGAGGTAGGTGGTGTCGATCCACACCGCGTCGTCGGCCGGCTTCATGGGCGAGTCCTTGCGCGAACTGTCGCGCGCATCGCGCTCCTGGAGCTGCGCCAGCACGCTCTCCCGCGTCACCGCCTCGCCCATGCCGGCCAGTTCGCGATAGCGGCGCCCGGCGCGCTCTTCCACCGAAGCGTCGACCCACAGCTTGGCGTCCGCATCCGGGGCGATCACCGTGCCGATGTCGCGGCCGTCGAGCACCGCGCCGCCCTTCTGCTGCGCGAATGTCCGCTGCAGATCCAGCAGCGCCTGGCGCACCGCCCCCAGAGACGCCACCACGGAAGCGGCCGCACCCACGCCGGCCCCGCGCAGTTCGCGCTCGTCGAACTCGGCGGGGTCGACATGCTCGGCCAGCAGGGCGCACTCGCGTTCATTATGGATGTCGATGCCTTTAGTCAGCGCCAGCCTGGCGACGGCGCGGTAGAGCAGCCCCGTGTCGAGATGCGGCAGCTTGTAGTGCGCCGCCAGCCGCTTCGCCAGCGTGCCCTTCCCCGAGGATGTCGTGCCATCGATGGCGATGATCATGGCGCGCGCTCGATCGTCGCGCCCAGCGCCGCCATGTGATCAAAAAACTCCGGATAGCTGGTGGCGATCATCGCGATGTCGTCCACCGCTACCGCCTGCTTCGCAGCCGCGCCCATCACCAGCGCCGACATCGCGATCCTGTGGTCGTGCTGCGCCTCCACCATCCCGCCGCCCGGCACGCCGCGCGCGCCCATCCCCGTCACCACGAACCCGTCGGGCAACTCCTCTACCGCCACACCGTTCACCCTCAGCATCGCGCAGATCGCCTTGATCCTGTCGCTCTCCTTCACACGCAGCTCCGCCGCGCCCGTCACCCTCGTCTGCCCCTCCGCGAACGCCGCCAGCACCGCGAACACGGGCAGCTCGTCAATCATCGACGGCACCAGCGCCGGATCCAGCACCACCCCCTTCAACCGCGACGCATGCGCCGTCACGCGCACCACGCTCTCGCCCGTCGCATCGCCATCCGCCTGCGCGCGCACGCTCGCACCCATCTGCACCACCGCATCGAACAACCCGCCGCGCGTGCGGTTATCCAGCATGCCGCTCACCACGACCGCCCCCTCGCCCGCCACCAGCGCCATCGCCACGCCGAACGCCGCAGACGACGGATCGCCCGCCACCGCCGCCGCTACCCCCTTCAGCACCTGACCGCCCCTCACAGCCACCACCGGCCCGCCCACCGCACGCGCATGCACCTCCACCTGCACCCCGAACGCGCGCAGCATCCGCTCCGTATGGTCGCGCGTCGCCTCGCGCTCCTCGACCACCGTCACGCCCTCGGCGCGCAGGCCCGCCAGCAGGACCGCCGACTTGACCTGGGCGGAGGCCTCCGGCGGGGCGTAGGTGATGGCTTTCAGACGCCCGCCCCGGATCAGCGCCGGCAGCCGGCCGCCCGGCGCAGTCTCGGCCGACACGCCCATGTCACGCAGCGGCTTGAGCACCCGCTCCATCGGCCGCGAGGACAGGGAAGCGTCGCCGGTGAAGCGCGCCGTCACGTCATGCCCGCCCACCAGTCCCATCATGAGACGCGCACCGGTGCCGGAATTTCCGAAATCGAGGTCGGCTGCGGGGCTGGTGAAGCCGTTGCGGCCGACGCCGCCAATGCGCCAGGCGCCCTGGCCGGTGCGCTCGACCTGTGCCCCCAGCGCCTTCACCGCTTTCGCCGTATTGAGGACATCCTCGCCCTCAAGCAGTCCGGTGATCGTGGTTTCGCCCTCCGCCACCGCGGCCATCATGACCGCGCGGTGCGAGCAGGACTTGTCCCCCGGCGCACGGATCGTTCCGGCGATCCGGGCTACAGGTCTGGAGATCGCGCGCATGAGCAGCAACAGGCCTTGTGGACAGGGCCGCCGGGCCCTCTGGACTCAGCGGAACAGGAGCGCTTTACAGGCTGCCGCGAACATGGCAAGCGCCGACCCAAGCATGGGGAATATGACCTTGGCGACAACCGATCTCGGCGAGAAACATATCTGCCCCGAATGCGGGTCGCGCTTCTACGACCTCGGCAAGCATCCGCCCGTCTGTCCAAAGTGCAAGACCGTCCTCGAAGGCACCGCCGAACCGGCGAAAGCCAAGCGCGCGCCCGCCAAGGCGGCGGCGAAAGCGGCTGCCGCTCCCAAGGCGCAAGGCCAAGGCCAAGGCCCAGGAAGAGGATGAAGACGAGGACGACGAGGACGACGACGAGGATGATGACGACCTCGACGACGATGATGATGACGAGGACGACGACGAGGATGACGACGAGGACGACGTCGACCTCGAGGATGACGAGGTCATCGAGACCGAGGACGAGGAAGAGGTTCCCGGCGTCGCTCCGGTCAAGACCAAGGCCAAGGCGGCCCGCGAGTTCACCGGCGCAGACGATGACGAGGTCGATGACGACCTCGAGGACGACGATGACGATGACGACGACGACGACCTGACCGTCATCGACGAGGATGACGAGTTCGAGGACGACGACCTCGAGGTCAAGGACGGCGAGGAAGAAGCCTGATCGCCGATCCACCGAAAACGAAACGGCCCGCCACAAGGCGGGCCGTTTGCATTTCGGAAGCTGGTGGAGCCAGGCGGAATCGAACCGCCGACCTCGTGAATGCCATTCGCGCGCTCTCCCAACTGAGCTATGGCCCCGTTCCGGCTTCCGGACATGTCCTTGCGGACAAGCCCGATTTGGGAGCGCGTTGCTTATACTGCGTCCCGGGGCTGATCAAGCCACCCTGAACCGCGGCAGATCGGGCCTTTGCCGCGGGCCGGTTACGCCGCGTCGATCGCCGAGCCAGGGGCGAGGATGGCCAGGACCGCTTCGGAGGTCTGGGCCTTGCGCAGGGCCGAGCGGATCTGCTCCTGCCGGAAGAGCCGGGCGGTGCGGGCCAGCGCCCGGAGATGCTCGGCGCCGGCATCGGTCGGGGCCAGCAGGATGAACACCAGGTCGGCCTTGCGCTCGTCGATGGCCTCGAAGTCGGCCGGCTCCAGCAGGCGGGCAAAGCCGCCGGCCGGGCGCTTCAGGCTCTCGATCCGGGCATGGGGAATGGCGACGCCCTCGCCGACGCCGGTCGAGCCCAGGCGCTCGCGCTCCATCACGGCCTCGTAGACCTGCCTCGGGTCAAGCTGGAGCGCCTGCGCCATCACGGCGGACATCTCCACAAGCACCTGCTTGCGGCCATGCCATCGCGCGCGCGGAATGATTGCGTTGGGAAGGAGAAGATCGCCCAGGCCGCTCATGAAGCGGACCCCGGCGTAACCGGATCTGACGTCATTACTCTACCTCGCGTCCCTCCCCGGGGACCCGTTTCGCCCGGCCCCGCAGCCTTGCGACGACACACACTACTCACGGCGCGGGCGCCGCGTCTTGATGAAAGATCATCTGCAGAAAGTTTTCCAAGAAGAAAATCACTGCAAAATTTCAGCCGTCTTTCCCGGGATCCACCCAGCCGACATTACCATCGGGGCGGCGATATACCATGTTAAGGCGGCCATGCCCGGCATTGCGGAAAAGCACTGCCGGAGAATCGGCCAGTTCGAGCTGCATCACCGCCATCGAAACGGTCATCGTGCGGATCGTGGTGTCCGATTCCGCTACAATCACCGGCGCGTCCCCCGGGGTTCCGTCGAGACCCGATTCGCCGTCAGCGCCATCCGTCTCGTCGTCACTCGCCGTCGGCGCGAGGATGATCCGTTCGGCTGCGGCCTCGGAGACGCCATTGCCGGAGCGATGGTCGCGCAGCCTGTTCTTGTAGCGGCGGACCCGCTTCTCGATCTTGTTGAGCGCTTCCTCGAAGGCCGCGTAGCCGTCATCGCCCTCGCCATGCGCCTGCAGCGTGACGCCCGAAGGAAGGTGGATCGAGCAGTCACAATAGAAGGCCCAGCCGGGCTTGGATACGGTGACGAACGCCTCGCCCGTGCGGTTGAAATACTTCGAGACGCGGGACTCGAGACCGAAGGCTATTCGTTCCTGCAGCGCGGAACCCACTTCGATCTTTTTTCCGGCGATCTGTACTTGCAACGGGTCGCTCCTCTTCTGCAGCGCGGACAATACGCGCGCGGGTCGCCCGACCTGACAGATGAAGTCTGGGATTGCGGGACACGAAGGTCAACCGCCGAAGGAAGATGTAATCAGCCCTGGCTGGCGAAGATGCGCCGGCGTTCCACGGATGACGGAATACGCAGCGACTCCCGGTATTTTGCGACCGTCCGGCGGGCGATATCGATGCCGAAGGCGCGCAGCCGCTCGACGATCTGGTCGTCGGAGAGCACAGCGTCCCTGCTCTCGTGATCGATCATTTCCTTGATGCGGTGCCGCACGGCTTCCGCCGAATGGGATTCGCCGCCCTGCACGGAGGGAATCGAGGCGGAGAAGAAATATTTGAGCTCGAAAACGCCACGCGGCGTCGCCACATACTTGTTGGATGTAACGCGGCTTACGGTCGATTCGTGCATCTCGACCGCGTCCGCCACGGTCTTGAGATTGAGAGGCCGAAGCGCCCGCACGCCCGAGACGAAGAAGCCGTCCTGCTGGCGCACGATCTCGCTCGCCACCTTGAGGATGGTGCGCGCGCGCTGGTCGAGCGATTTGATTAGCCAGTTGGCGCTCGCCTGGCATTCCGACAGGAACGCCTTGTCTTCCTCGTTCTTCGAGAGGCCCGAGACCTCGGCGTAATAGGTGCGGTCGATGAGGACGCGCGGCAGCGTGTCGGCGTTGAGTTCGACCGAGAAGGCGCCGTTGGGCATTTCGCGGACGAACACGTCGGGCGTGATTGCAGGAGCGGCCTCGCCGGCGAAGGCGGCGCCGGGGCGCGGCGTCAGCGTGCGCAGCTCGGCCAGCATGTCGATGACATCGTCCTGGTCGACGGCGCAGATCTCCGCGAGCTTCTTGAAGTCGCGGCGAGCGGCGATTTCGAGGTTGGCGATCAGGGCCTGCATCGCGGGATCGAAACGGTCACGCTCGATCAACTGCAGCGACAGGCATTCCTGGATGTTGCGCGCCATCACGCCGGTAGGTTCGAAGCCCTGGCAGGTCTTGAGCACCGCCTCGACGTCTTCCGTCTCGGTGCCGAGCGCGCGGGCGATCTCGTCGATGTCGCCGCGCATGAAACCGGCTTCGTCGGTTTCCTCGATCAGGCGCGCCGCGATGAGGCGGTCGGCGTCGATCAGGCCGGCGATCTGAAGCTGATCATCAAGGTGGTCGCGGAGGCTCTTTTCCTCGGCGGTGATCGATTCAAGGTCGAAGTCTTCCGAGCGCTGCTTGCCGGAGCCGGCCTTGGACCAGTCGAGCTGGGCGGAGGGGCCGCCCTGGCTGCCGACGTCGGCGTTCTCGGACGGGCTGTCGTTTTCGTAGACATCATCGGAGCGCGCATCGAGATCGCGGCTGGCCTCGTTGGCGCCGCTGGCCTCGTCGAGGCGCATCTCTTCGCGTTTCTCGGAAACCTTTTCGGCCGCCTCCGGGGCGTCGCCGCTTTCGTTTTCGGCGCGGGCGAGCAGCGGGTTGCGCTCGATCTCCTGCTCGACATAGTCCTGAAGTTCGACGTTGGAGAGCTGAAGCAGCTTGATCGCCTGCTGCAGCTGCGGCGTCATGACAAGGGATTGCCCCTGCCGCAGCTGAAGACGATGCGCGAGCGCCACTCTTGACCTCCCAGAGCCGGAACCCTGGACACCCATGCCCGGCCAGCCTGCCCATCCCGTTACAGGCAAGACATTAACCGACCGGTCTTAAAATTACCTAATCAGCAACCCTGCAAACGTGAAAGCAGGTTCACCCGGTTTCAAGGCGGCCAGGCTGCATTTCGCAAGGATTTTGCGGCAAACAGCCCCGGCCGGGTTTCAGCGTTCGGCCACCGGGCCCTGGGCCGAGAACCTCGCGCCCAGGTAAACGCGGCGGACGTCCTCGTTGTTCAGCACCTGGGTCGGCGTGCCCTCGAACAGCACCTTGCCGTCATAGATGATCGAGGCGCGGTCGACGATTTCCAGCGTCTCGCGCACCTGGTGGTCGGTGATGAGGACGCCGAGGCCCCGGCCCTTGAGGTAGCGGATCAGGTCCGAGATGTCGGAGATGGCGAGCGGGTCGATGCCGGTGAAAGGCTCGTCGAGCAGCATGAAGCTGGGACGCGAGGCCAGCGCACGGGCGATCTCGACGCGGCGGCGCTCGCCGCCCGAGAGCGAGTTGGCGTTCTGCTTGGCGAGGCGGGTGATCTGGAGTTCTTCCAGCAGCGACTCGGTGAGCTCTTTCTGCTTGGCGTGGGATTTTTCGGTCAGCTCGGCGACGGCCATCACATTGTCCCAGACGCTCATGCCGCGGAAGATCGAGTTCTCCTGCGGCAGGTAGCCGACGCCGAGGCGCGCGCGCTGGTACATCGGCAGGCCTGTGACGTCGGCGCCGTCGATCATCACCTTGCCGCCATCGGCGGTGATGAGGCCCATGATCATGTAGAAGCAGGTCGTCTTGCCCGCGCCGTTGGGGCCAAGAAGGCCGGCGATCTCGCCGCGGCGCAGATGCAGGCTGACATCCTTCACCACCTGGCGTCCCTTGAACGCCTTGGCGAGGTTGAGGACGCGCAGGCCGTCGCGGTCGTCGGCTGCGGCCTGGCCAGTGCCCAAGACTGAGGTGCGAGCGTCCATGGCCGGGATCAGTTCGGCCGGGCGGGCGCAGGCGCGGGCGTGGCCGGCGGCGTGACAGGCTGGGCGGCCGGGTCCTTCTTCTTGGTGTTGATGATCGACAGCACGCGGCTGTTGCCTGCCGTGATCTTCACCCGTCCCTCGCCGACATTGTAGACGATCTGCGTGCCGCGCACGACGCCTTCATCGCCGCGCGAGGAGATGACGTCGCCGGTGATGGTGATGGTGTCGGAGGGATAGTCATAGACCGCCTTGTCGCCGCGGATCTTCACGTCGGGCGCCGTATAGAAGACATTCGCGTCGGCGATCAGCTGCTCGACCTCCTCGCAGCTTTCGCTGCCGCCGGCGGTCTTGGCGACCTTCGAGCAGACGATGGTCAGCTTGTCAGTGGAGATGCGGGAATCGCCCTGGGTCGCCACTACCCTGCCGGTGTACACGCCGCGGCCTTCGTTCTGCAGGTATTCGAACTGGTCGGAGTTCACCTGGATCGGCTGTTCGCCCCGGCCGATCTGGGCATGCGCGGCGCTCGGCGGACAGCGCGGCGATGAGTGTCGCCGACAGGATCACATTCAGCTTGGCCATGGTCATTCCTACCTTTCGCCTCCACGCTTGCGGGTGGCGTAGATCGTGGTTGCGACATTGCCCTTGAGGATAAGGCGGTTGCCGTCGTCGCGCACTTCATAGCTGTCGGACATGACCTCGCCAATCGGTCCTGTGCCCTTGAGCGGCGTCTTGCCCTCGACGCGGCCTTCCTCCACGAACATGCGCGTGCTGTCGGAGGTAAAGGTGTAGCCGGCGGCATCCTGCATGACGACATTGCCGACAAGATCGAGCACGCGCGCCTTCTCGTCCCACACGCCATCGCGCGCCGACACGGTCTTTGAAGTCGCATCCTCGAGGTGAGGGTTGGTGAGATCGACGAGGTTGGCGTTCTGGCGGCGGCGGCGAGCGGTTTCCGCCGTCAGGAGATAGGGATTGTCGTTGGCGTCGCGGCCCTCGAAGCGAGGCCCCAGCACTGTCGCGGCTGTCGGCGGCGGAGGCGGCGGCGCACCCTCGCCATCGACGACATCCTTGATGAGGTAGCCGATCAGCACGCCCGCCGACAGCACCGCGCCGATGACGAACAGCAGGCGCAGGATGTGCACCAGCGCCGTGCGGTTGCGCGCCTCCTTCAGCGAGGTGGCGCGCCGCGGACCCCATTGGTCCATTGAATGGTGAGCGGCAGGCGTCATGGGCCGGGACTAGAACAGGAACAGAGGGCGAGGGAAACTGCCCGCCTCAGTCAGGCGCGTTGGTGCTTTAGAGGCGAACAGATAAGCATACACGGGCGAAATCCCATGCGAAACGCGGCCAAATATCGGCCAGACGATCACGAATGGGCGAAAATGTCCTGTTCGGCCCAGCCTGAGAGGTCGAGCGCCGCCCTTACAGGCAGGAAATCGAAGCAGGCCTGAGCCAGTTCCGTTCGCCCCTCTCGGGCCAGCATCACATCCAGTCTTGCTTTCAGCTCGTGCAGGTGAAGGACGTCGGCCGCGGCGTAGGCGAGCTGCGCCTCGGAGAGCTTGTCCGCCCCCCAGTCGGAACTCTGCTGCGCCTTGGACATGTCGAGATTGAGGAGTTCGCGCGCAATTTCCTTGAGCGAGTGCCGGTCGGTGTAGGTGCGGGCGAGGCGCGAGGCGATCTTGGTGCAGTAGACGGGAAAGCAGGGTGCGCCGAGCCATTGCTGGATCATGCCAAGGTCAAACCGCGCGAAGTGGAAGATCTTGAGGATCCTCGGATTGGAGACGAGCGCCTTGAGGTTCGGGCAATCGTATTCCGGCCGCTTCAGGCGGACGACATGGGCATCGCCCTTGCCGTCAGAGAGCTGGACCACGCACAAGGCATCGCGGAACGGGTTGAGGCCCATCGTCTCGGTGTCGATCGCGACCGAGCCCTCGAACTTCACGTTTGCCGGAAGGTCTCCGTCGTGGTGGTGGATCGCCATGGTCGCCTCGCTTTCAGGGGCGAGGAATGGCGGGAAACGCCCGGAAACACAACCCGGGGGGCCGCGAGAAACATCCGCGCAGCTTGATCCTGTCGAAAGCCGTCGCTCCATCCTGTTTTCTGGTCGCGGTGATTTGACGGGCGGAACGGCGCCAACCTAGCGTCCGCGCGAATCGACAGCGGAGCATGGCATGAGACGGGGACTGGCAGGACTGGCCGCCCTGGCTTTGGCCGGCGCCACGAGCGGATGCGGCGACGAGCAGACGGCCGCCGCCTATCATGGCGATGATCCACTGCCGAACGGCAAGACGGTCGGGCAGCAGATCGAAGCCCGCCAGCACAATCTCAAGGACCTCGGCGGCGCCAACAAGCTGATGGCCGAACTGACGGCCATGGCTCTCGCCTGCAACCAGACGAAAGTGTTCAACGTCGTCCATACCAGCGCGACGTCGGAGGCTTACCTGCCAGGCGATAGTTCGATCTACCACCTGCAGACCCATGACGAACCAGTGGACTCAAAGCTCGGCTATCAGGCCATCTCCTCGAAGCTCGCCGAACTCGCCTTCCGCGGATGTGGCGACTTCGTGCGGGCGCTGGATGGCATCAAGGAAGGCGACGGCGCGTTGCTGGACAACACGATCATGCTGGGCTTCTCCGATACGGGCTATGCCAAGATCCATCAACCGACAACATCCCGATGTTCATCGCAGGCGACGGCGGCGGGCAGCACAAGGGCGGTATGCATGTGGTCGGCAATGGCGACCCGGTGAGCCGCGTGTCCCTTACGGCGCAGCAGCTCATCGGCATGCAGGTGGGCCAGTTCGGTCATGGCGGCATGCAGACGTCCAAGTAGATCAGCGCGAACGCGAGACCCGTCAGCGCTCGAAGCTGCCAGTCGGAGAGATGGAGATCGTTCCTCATCGGCTCGGCCGGAAAATAGCGCTCGCGGCCACTCCGGCTCGCCACACGGATTCCTGCCGGGTTTGCGGTCACCCTCACCTCCCCGCCGGCCCGTATCCCCTGCTGGCTCGCATGTCCGGCGCGCCGCCCGTTCAGTCAGGCCTCACCGCCCGAAGTGATAGGTGACATCGTTCCGGAAACATAGCCGCGTAGCGTCAGCTGCAGCGGCAAGTTCCTTCCGCCCGTCCGCAAATGCGTGAGATCCGTCGAGCTTGGCCCCTTCAACCGGCCCACAAGGATACAGCAGACTTTCCGACGCGGAAGCGCCGACGCAACGCGCAACTGGCGATGAGGTGGGCTGGACACCCTAAAAAGCCCGCCACCCTTCATTGAGTTGACGCCCTGCGGCGATCAGCTTGCGAACTTCGGCGACGCTTCCGAACGAGAGGAGTCGCAGACATGCATTGTCCCGAGAGAATGCCTCAGGCGACAAATGTGTGTTCGCCGAATTGGCGCCAGACTCTGGCGGTGAGAGTGGGATTCGAACCCACGATACGGTTTCCCGTATACACGCTTTCCAAGCGTGCGCCTTCGACCACTCGGCCATCTCACCTCAGTTCAGGGTGGCCGGGTTTTACATGGGGAATTTCCGGACGCAAGCAGGGCGAAGGAGTGTCGCGCTCTGGTGCGTACGCCGCGGCGCCATGACAGCCTGTGTTGGTGGAGCCCAAGACCTCGAATCGCACCAGGTCGGGCCTGCCTGAAGGTCCCGAGATTGCCGTGAGCGGCCTCGACTGCTTCCAGGTGCGCGGGGCCGCCCGCTCGGACCGAAGAAGACCTCGACGGTGCAACTCCCAAACGCGCTCCGGAAAGACTGCCCAGTCATGGCGGGTCCGATGAGAGCGGGCGTCTTGCGCCAGGGCGCCATCGGCCGTTTCCTGTTGCTGCGGAACATGCTCTAGCTTGCCCAGAAATCTGAGGGAATGCGCATGAGATCCGTGGTCACCATCCTTGCCGCGGCCGCACTGATCGCGCCTGCCGCCACGGGGCAGGTCGACTCGGCGCGGCTTGGCGCGATGAAGCACAATATCTGTGTCACCGACTGCAAGAACGCGGACAAGGAATCGGGAGTCAACATCAGTGGCGAACTGCGTTTTTCCTCGCCGGACTTCCTGCGCTGGGCTTGGTCGCCGCATCCGTATGTGATGGCCTCCGTCAACACCGATGGCAACACATCCTACGGCGGCGCCGGGCTCGAATGGGATTTCGCCTTCGGCGGCAAGTGGCATGTCGAACCGGGCTTCGGCTACGTCGTCCACGACGGCGCGGTCAACAATCCGTTCGCCTCCGGAACGCAGGCGGCAGTCGACTATTCGAACGAGCATGTGCTGCTGGGCTCAAAGGATCTCTTCCGCACCAGTCTCGCGCTGACCTACGACATCACCGAGGCGTGGGCGGTCCAGGGCATCTACGAGCATTTGAGTCATGGCCAGATCCTGGGCGAAGGGCGGAACCAGGGACTCGACGAACTCGGCGTGCGCCTGGTGTGGAAGTTCAACTGATACCGGTCGGCGTCTTCGCGCTCACGACTGCTTTCGATTCGGCGGCGCCTGTCTTTGGAGACGTCACCGGCATTCGCGCCCTTGAATACGATGGCGCTTTCGGATGAGGAAGCCGTCCAGCAGCCGACGAGCCGTGAAGATGTCAGCATGGCGTTCAATGCCAGCGGCGGCCTCGAAGGCGACTGCGGCCGGAAGTCGGCGCCACAGGGAGAGCTTTGACAGGCCCCGGCGTGTCCCCTTGCCGGCGAAGATGAATCCGGAGGCAGCTGGGAGATGACCGGTCCGTCGTGGCGATCGCCTGCCATCTGGGGCTCGCGGCCGGCCCGGTCAGGCTGAAAGTAAAGGAATAGCCGACCATGCCTGCCAAGCCCTTGAAACCGCCCCACTCCCCCTGTATCACGCCCGCCTTGCTATCTGCCCAGATGGCGGAATTGGTAGACGCACTAGTTTCAGGTACTAGCGCCGCGAGGCGTGGAGGTTCGAGTCCTCTTCTGGGCACCATTTGTTCCTTTGCCCACATCGCCGTGTTTCCTGACGTTGCAGCGCGTTTCCTCATATTTCTCATGCAAATCAATGAACAATGACGGACGCGAGCCGCTGCGCTCGCGCGTGAGTCGATGACTGGCTGGTTGTGTAATTCTTCGCTTTGACGGTATCATGTCGGTATTGGGGCTGGTGCCGATGCAGGCGATACCGTCATGAAGCTGACCGATATGAAGTGCCGCCAAGCGCGCGCAGGCGGAGCTCCATACAAGCTGGCGGATGGGCACGGTCTCTACCTGTTGGTGCGGGTAAACGGCGCTCGGTTGTGGCGTATGGATTACCGCTTTGATGGCAAGCGTCAGACCATGTCCTTCGGTCCCTACCCTGAAACGAGTCTGGTCGAGGCACGGGATGCGCGCGACGCTGCACGCAAGCAGTTGCGCAACGGGCTCAATCCACTCGAAGAGCGGCAACTGGCCAAAGCAACCGCCGCCGTCGCCCGAGCAACCACCTTTGGACTCATCGCGGACGAGCTGCTCGCCAAGCTGGGGCGTGAAGGCAAAGCCGCTGTAACTGTAGCCAAGCGGCGTTGGCTTTTGAAGGACCTCGCGGCCCCGCTCGCCAACCGCCCCGTCGCCGCCATCACGCCAGCCGAAGTCCTGTCGCTGTTGCGCATCGTCGAGGCGAGAGGACAACTTGAGACCGCTCGGCGGCTGCGCGCCTCTATCGGCCAAGTGATGCGGCTAGCGGTCGCTAGCAATCGCGCCCAGTCCGATCCAACGCCGGCACTGCGAGGAGCGATCGCCGCTCCAGTTATCAAACATCGTGCCGCCATCACAGACCGCGACGGAGCGCGCAGACTGATGTTGGCGGTCCGAAGCTATGACCGGCCGGTTGTAAGAGCCGCCATGCTGATCATGGCATACTGCTTCCCGCGGCCTGGCGAGTGCCGGCTTGCCCGATGGAACGAGGTCGATCTGGAGGAAAGGATTTGGACTATTCCAGCCGAGCGGACCAAGATGCGGCGCGAGCACCAAGTGCCGCTGTCGCGTCAGGCCGCCGCGGTGTTTGAAACGCTAGAGAAGCTAACCGGGTACGAGGAAAATGGTCTGTGTTTTCCCGGACAGCGCGGACCGCATCGACCCATTAGCGAGAATACGATTTGCGTTGCATTACGGACACTTGGCTTTGGCCAAGAGGAAATGAGCGCGCACGGCTTCCGCGCGTTGGCGTCTTCACTGCTGCACGAGCGCTCGCCCTTTTCTTCCGATACGATCGAAAAGGCCTTGGCGCATCAGGATACGAACGCCATTCGGCGCGCTTACGCTCGCGGTGCACATTGGGAAGATCGCATCCGCCTTTCCCAATGGTGGGCTGACTATCTTGATGAACTGATCAGCGGACATGCAGTACGAGCGGCATAGGGGTCTGCCAACGGTATTGATGGTAAATCGCCTCGTCTTCGGGTCACGTCATCGGCGGCAGTTTAATCCCCAATCCGCGCGACAAGCTCCACGACAGTGCCTCGCCCGCGCATGAGCCCCTCGACCTGTCGCCCCGCAAACCGTTCCAGCGCCGGCCGCCAGGGCACAAGACGCGCGCTGCGCTCGCCCATGATCAGCGCCATGCGCCCCTGCGCCAGATCAATCCGCCGCGCATAAACGCCCTGGATCTGGTTGGCGGCGTAGGTCAGCACGGGCTTGCCCAATCTCGTGCGACAGGTGGCTGTGCCATGTGCGCGCAGTTCATTTGTCGCCATCTGCGCCAAGGCGAGAGGGGAGAGAACGCGGATCGTCCGTTCCCAGCCATCCCTGTTCGATCAGGAACAGCCGGCGCTGCTGCAGAGCCGAAGCGTGCTGGCGGGCGAAGGCGCCCTCCCCCAAAGGCGGGGCGACTTCGCCCGCCAGTACGCGGTCGAGCCGGGTGGGGCCGATGGCGGTTGATCTGCTCTTCCAGGGTCCAGTAGGACGCAACACTCGGCGATCAGCGGGTAACGCCGGGAAAGCCGTTCATCGAACAGCGTCGCCCGCTTGAGATGGTCATGGCCGACAACAAACACGCCGTCAGCGTGCGTGCTGATCAGACTCATCCGGCGCATCGCTTCAAGGCGACGGATGTTCGCCTCGATCGAGGCCTGTGGCTGACGCGGCTCTGCGCGCCACGGTGATGCTCCGCCGAATAGAGCCCGCCGGTCCGCTCCGCGATGGCGGCAATGGCGTCGTCCGCCGGCTTCGGCGCCGGCACGTTCGGCTCCAGCGTAACGATGCGAACCCGGAACGACGCCATCGAGCGTGAGCCAGGTCGGCTTCCCGCGCGATGCGCGCATAGCGAAGCTCTCCCCGCCCGTCTCGATAACCGCGAGAAAGCTATCGCCCAGCTCGTCTGCCGGCCCGTAATGCACCAGCTGGCCCTCGATCGCCTGCGTCGGGCTCGGCCGCCAGCAGCGGCAACAGCTCGCCAGGTCTGCGATGGGCTGAGACGGCCTGTTCGATTGCATTGTGCTCTGCGATGGCCTTGAGCTTGCCGAACAGATCGTCGGCAACACGCCAGCCTCGTGCGCCTCTCTGGGCGAGATCCCAGCCCTCCAGACGCTCCAGGCGGGCGATGAGGTGAGGCCGGTAGACGCGGATGATCCCCTCGCGTCCTTTGCGGCGACCAGCTCGCGGTCCAGCGGCGTCACGGCCATCTGGCTGATCTCGCGCCAGCGCTCGCTGGCGCAGGTCTGCCTCAAGCCGCGGGCCAAGCACCCGGGTCACGATCTCCTGGGCGTCTTCCCTGATGCCCGACGAGATCAGCCTGGAGGGAATGAACAGGTTCTGCTCCATCCGCCCGTCGTCCCCGGATCAGCACATGGGTATGCGGGTTGTCGGTATCCCAGTGGTCCACCGCCAGCCATTCGAGCTTGGTCCCGAGCTTGCGCTCCAGCCCCGCCATCACTTCCCGAATAAAAGGCTTGAGATCGCCCAGCGCTTCGCCGTCCTCGGCGCGAGATGATCAGCCGGAAATGCCGGCTGTCTTCTGCCCAGCCCGCCGTGATCGCCTTGCCGTCGATGCCGATCTCCGACCGGTCATAGAAGGCAAAGCGCGCGTTTCCTGGCGTCTCCGCGCGTTGCAGATAATCGACCGAGCGCTCAAGGCCTGGCTCGCCGCGTCTCGGCAGCTTCGCCTTCCCGCGCCAGATAGCTGACATGCGCCCGCAGCGGGCGCGCCCTTGGCCGAGCCATGCATCGCGTAGCGCGCCTTCACGACGACGCGGCGCTGGCGTCGGGAATGACGGGCGCGCCTTGCCCGCCGAGCCCTTCCGGAAGTGCGCGCGGATGCCGGTCTTCGGCGCGATGCGCGCTTTGGGTCTGGCCTTTGCGCCGATACGCTGACGCACTGTGGCGCGCACACGCGGCAGGTTCGAGGACCGCTCATGACCGATGCGGCCCAGCTTCAGTTCGAACATCGTTCTCGCGCTTCGTCCATGACGACGATGATGCCGATCCCGGCGCACAATCCAGCGCTTGCACCTCATCTACGAAGCTGCGGCGATCCACCGCACGCGGCACGCTGAAACCGCGGCGGATTTTTCTATGTGCAGACAGGCGCTTGAGGCCCAACGCGCCGCAGTGTGCTTTATCTTGCCCTAAGCCGCTCTCCCGGTAAGCGTCCGGTCCCTGCACCTCGATCTCCGGCTCTGCGAGGATCAGAATGCGGTATGCCTCTGGTGACAGAGGCGCTGCATGGCATCAGCAAAACTCAATGACCCGGCGCGGCGCGACGCATGGGTTGCCCATGTCGAAGCTTGGCGTCCAACCGGGCTGTCGATGCGCGCTTACTGCCGTGAGCACGATCTCTCGGACGGCATCTTCCGGCGCTGGGTGCTGGCGCTCGAAAACGCTGACAGCCTTGAATATGCAGCCCGGCAGGCGCTGGCGCGGCGAAGCAAGCGCCACGCGATCAAGCTCAACCGCTCGACACGCAATCGCGCCGCCCAGGCCTTCTGGGCGATGCATATCGAGACGTTGACCTGGAGCGGGATGAGCATGCGCCGGTATGCAGCTGCGCTCAACCTGTCCGAGGACGCTCTGCGCCGCTGGCGCAGGTTGATCGAGGATGGCGTTGTGGACAAGGACTGGCGCGCCCTGCTTCATCCGGCCGCCAGACCCGCGCTTAGCACTAGTGCTAACGATAGTGCTAAGGCCGATCAGGGCTTGACGGACCCTGCGGAACCCCGCTCTCGCCGGTCCTTCACGCCTGAAGAGAAAGCCGCCATCGTCCGGGAGACGCAGCGCCGCGGCGCGACGGTGTTAGGCGTTGCACGGCGTCACCGCATCGTTCCCAGCGTTGTCTTCCGTTGGCGGGCGGAGATGGGTGTTGGCAGAGGGAAACCTGCCGACCTGGCGCTGGTGACGGGCGAAAACGGCGCGCTGATCCTCGAAGGCCTGCTGCCACAGCCCGAAGGGACGGTTCGCATGCAGCTCAGCGACGGCCGGTGCGTGTTCGTGAGCGCCAGCGCGGACAAGCAGGAGGTCGAGCGCCTGATGGCGCCGCAGGAGAACCGGACATGATGATCGTGCCGGCCGGCGTGAAGGTGCATCTGGCGTTGGGCGTCACTGACATGCGCAAGGGCATGGATGGGCTGGCGGCGCTGGTCCAGGAGACACTCCGGCTCGATCCGTTCTCCGGCCACCTCTTCTGCTTCCGCGGACGCAAGGCCTCGATGCTGAAGGTGCTGTTCTGGGATGGGACTGGTCTGTGCCTCTTCTCGAAGCGGATCGATCAGGGCGGGTTCACCTGGCCGCGCATCACCGAGCCGGACAGGACCATCGCGCTCTCACCGGGACAGCTCGCCATGCTGATCGAAGGCATCGACTGGCGGGCGCCGGAACGGATATGGCGACCCGCGAAGGCTGGCTGATCACGTCTGCGCGAATCTCTCCCCCGCCGACGCAAATTATCTTGGGCGACAACACGAATGCGGCGAATCTCGCCTCATGCGGCTCGATCTCGACAACCTGCCGTCTGACGTCGCCCTGCTTCAGGAGCTGGTGCGCGACATGGCCGGGGCGGCCTTGACACGCGAGGGCGAGATCGACCGGCTCAAGACGCTGATCAAGCAGCTTCAGCGGATGCAGTTCGGCAAGCGATCCGAGCGGCTCGATCCGGACCAGCTGGCGCTGGCGCTCGAAGACCTCGGCGCCGATATCGGCCGGGTCGAAGAGAGCGCGCCGGCGCCTTCACCCCCGCCGGAGTCACAGCCGAAGCGAAAGCCGTTACCCGACCACCTGCCCCGCGAGGATGTGGTCATCGATATGGATGGGCCAGCCTGTCCATGCTGCGGCGGGGCGCTTCATCCCATCGGCGAGAGCGTCAGCGAAATGCTCGACTGGATTCCTGCCCAGCTCAAGGTGATCCGCATCAGCCGCCCGAAATACGCCTGCCGGTCGTGTCAGCGCATAGCCCAGGCGCCGGCGCCGGAACGGCCGATCGCTGGCGGGCTGGCGACGCCGGGCCTTCTCGCACACGTCCTGGTCGCCAAATACTGCGATCATCTGCCTCTCTACCGGCAGTCGAAGATCTTTGCCCGGCACGGCGTCGAGCTGGAACGTTCGACGCTTGCGGGCTGGGTCGGCGGCGCGGCGTGGTGGCTGGAGGCGCTGCACCGTCGTCTCGGCGAGCATGTGACCGCCTCCGACATCCTGTTCGCCGACGACACGCCGGTTCCGGTGCTGGATCCTGGGCGCGGGCGGACGAAGACCGGGCGGCTATGGGCCTATGTACGAGACCAGCGCAGCTGGGGCGGCCCTGAGCCGCCGGCTGCTCTTTATATCTATGCGCCGGACCGCCGGGCCGAGCGACCGGAGGCGCACCTCGCCCGGTTCAAGGGCGTGGTCCATGTCGATGGTTATGCCGGGTTCGAGCGGCTGACGGCCAATGGCGACATCACGCTCGCAGCGTGCTGGGCGCACACCCGCCGCAAGTTTTACGAGGTGGCCGAGGCGGAGAACACGCCGCTGGCGCATGAAGCGCTGCGTCGGATCGCTTCCCTCTACGCCATCGAAGCGGAGGTGCGCGGTCAAACGCCAGCGCACCGTCTCGCCGCACGACGCGCGCGATCAAAGCCGTTGGTCGGCGCCATGCATGCCTGGCTGGAGAGGGAGTTGCCAAAGCTCCCGGCACGCGGCGCCCTTGCCGAAGCCATCCGCTACGCCCTCACGCGCTGGGATGGGCTGACCCGGTTCCTCACCGACGGGCGCGTCGATCTCGACACCAATCCGGTCGAGCGGGCGATCCGGCCGATTACGCTCGGCCGCAAGAACCACCTGTTCGCCGGCAGCGATGGCGGCGGCGAACGCTGGGCGGTGATCGCGTCCATGATCGAGACTGCCAAGCTCAACGGCGTCGAGCCTTACGCCTGGCTCAAGGACGTCCTCACGCGCATGGTCGGCGGCCATCCGGTGAACCGGCTCGACGAGCTTCTGCCGTGGGCGTGGCAGCCTCAGAAACCTGTCAACACCTGATCAGCGTGCAACCACCGAACGGATACGCTCTCCCAACGTCCCCAGTCCTATCGCTTCCACACCATCGTTCAGAGGGAAGGAATCTTCCCCAGCGTGAACGATGAACGTGC
This sequence comes from uncultured Alphaproteobacteria bacterium, assembly GCA_963718145.1. Lineage (GTDB taxonomy): Bacteria > Pseudomonadota > Alphaproteobacteria > Caulobacterales > Hyphomonadaceae > UBA7672. The sequence goes on from CAVQYJ010000023.1 coordinate 974,543, forward strand.
GCGATGGCTTCAAGTCCTGGATCGCGTTGTGGAGTCCCTTGGAGACGGACGGAGACGCGCTGCGCTTGATCTCGATCGCCCAGCGTCCTTGCCGCCCTCCCAGCTCCAGGACGAGATCCACCTCGGCGCCAGCTGCCGTCCGGTAGAAGCTGGCAGATGCGTCCGGCGCCGCCGCCAGTAGGGTTTCAAGGACGAAGCCTTCCCAGCTCGACCCGGCTACAGGATGCCCCAACACGTCATTGAGAGTCGGAAGGCCGAGCAGCGAATGAACGAGACCGCTATCCCGGACATAGACCTTCGGCGATTTCACCAGGCGTTTCCCTGCGTTGCCGATAAGAGGCGGCAAGCGCCGCACCAACAGCAGGTCCGCCAGCAGATCGATGTACCGCGAGATGGTGGGGGAGGAGACCTCGAGCGAGGCTGCCAACCGGGAGGCATTGAGCAGCTGTCCCTGATTGTGGGCCAGCATGGTCCAGAGGCGATGAAGCGTCTCCGCCGGAATGCGGGGACCGAACTGCGGCACGTCCCGTTCGAGGTAGGTCCGGACCAGATCGCGGCGATAAGCGAAACTGTCCTTGTCGGACCTTGCCAGCAGGCTGTCGGGGAAGCCGCCTCGAAGCCAGAGACGCTTCTGCGAACGCCGGTCCGGATCGACTTCAAGAGCCGTCACGGGCGTGAGGTTCACATATGCGATCCGTCCAGCGAGCGTTTCGCCTGATTGGCGAAGAAGATCGATCGACGCCGACCCAAGAATAAGGAAGAGACCAGTGCGGCGTCCTGCCCTTCTGGCGCGATCGATCACGCCACGCAGCGGCTGGAACAGGTCCGGGACGCGGTGAATTTCATCAAGGATTACGAGCTTGCCGACCTGCTGGTCGAAGTAGAGTTCAGGCTCCTGCAGGCGGGCTCGATCCTGGGGAGATTCCAGATCGAGATAGACCGATGGCTGGCCCTCCGCGATTTCCTGCGCCAATGTGGTCTTGCCAACCTGGCGAGGCCCAATGATCGCGACCGCCGCCTGCCGGCCCAGCGCCGCTCGGATATCCTGTTCAGCCGACCGAAGAATCATCCATGCATATTCAACACGTCATGTTAAATTTGCAAGGTCGTGAGGGCTGGGACATCCGAGGTATGAGGCAGGACCGGGATCGGAGTAGGGCCCGATTATTTAACTCTTAGGCGCTTTACAAAAAATCCGTAACTTCGGATAACATCCCTCAATATGGACCCTCGGAAGAATCCCTATTCACCGGGAGCTGGAATTCCCCCGCCCGAGCTGGCCGGGCGCGACGACCTCATTGAGAAGGCGGCGATCGCGCTCGATCGCATCCGTGCCGGCCGGGCAGCCCGCAGTTTCATACTCTATGGACTGCGCGGCGTCGGGAAAACAGTTCTGCTCAACCGCATCCGGCTGGACGCGGAGGCGCGCGGCCTCGTCAGCGTCAAGGTGGAGGCGCCTGAAGGACGCTCCTTACCAGCGCTTTTGGCGCCTGCCTTGCGAGGCGCCCTCATCCGTCTAAGCCGGATCGAGGCCGCAAAGGCAGGCGCGGCCAAGGCGTTGCGAGTTCTCGGCAGCTTCGCGCAAGCGCTCAAGATCAAATACCAAGACCTTGAAATCGGCGTCGATGGCGCGGTGGAAAAGGGCGTCGCCGACAGCGGCAACCTCGACAACGATCTCACGGAACTGTTGCGAGCGGTCGGTCAAGCCGCCGCTGAACGCAACACCGCCGTTGTCCTCTACATCGACGAACTGCAGTATGTGCCCGAGGAGCAGCTGGCGTCGCTGATCTCAGCGCTTCACGACATCAGCCAGGAGCAAATTCCGATCACGATGGTGGCGGCAGGACTGCCGCAACTCGTCGGGCAAAGCGGAAGGGCGAAGTCCTATGCGGAAAGGTTGTTTGAATTTGCTCCGGTCGACCGGCTTGAGGACAAGGCCGCGCGAGCCGCCATCATCGTCCCCGCTTCCGACCTTGGCGTCGCATATGATGCGGACGCCGTAGCTGAGATCCTCGAGCAGACGAAAGGGTATCCTTACTTCCTGCAGGAGTGGGGCAAGCACAGCTGGAACGTCGCTGATGCTTCGCCCATCGGTTTGAAGGATGCGGCGCGTGCAACCGTGGACGCGCTCGCCGAACTGGACGCAAGCTTCTTTCGCGTCCGATTTGACCGTCTGACGCCCGCCGAGAAAAGATACATGCGAGCCATGGCCGAGCTCGGGCCCGGCCCGCACCGGTCGGGGGACATTGCAGACGTCTTGAAATCCAAGGTGACGTCGGTAGCCCCTGTCCGAAACGGATTGATCGCCAAGGGCATGATCTACAGCCCCGCGCACGGCGACACGGCGTTCACCGTGCCGCTCTTTGACGGCTTCATGAAGCGCACGCTTCCAGAGCTATGAATTGCGCCTTGCAGACCTCTACGTTTGGTATGCGGCCTGCTCTGCGAGGCCGTCTTCAGGACGGGCAATCTGCAACGGTTTCGGTTCCGCGCCCAGCGCCCACAGAATTCGGCCACTGGGCTGGTACGCCGCATCGCGTTGCTGTACGCGGTGGAAGAGCTGGTGCGCGGCCAGTCTCCAGCGCACCGGCTCGCGGTCCGCCGGGCGCGCTCGAAACCGATCGTGGACGCGTTGCAAAGCTGGCTTGAAGCGACGCTGCCGAGCCTGCCTCCTCGCGGAAAGCTCGCCGAGGCAATGCGCTATGCCCTCACCCGGTGGGACGGGCTGACGCGGTTCCTCGACGACGGCCGCATCGAACTCGACACCAATCCCGTCGAGCGGGCAATCCGGCCGGTCGCTCTTGGCAGAAAGTCGTGGCTGTTCGCCGGATCCGATCGCGGCGGACAGCGCGCCGCCGTCATGTACTCGCTGATCGTCACCGCCAAGATGAACGATGTCGATCCGCAGGCCTGGCTCGCCGACGTCCTCGCCCGCATCGCCGATCATCCCGCATCCAAGCTCGACGAGCTGCTCCCCTGGAACTGGCGCAAGCATGCGCCAGCCAGTGCCGATGCCGCGTGAGGGCATGTCGGCCTTGGAGAAGGCGGCGGTTACCAGCGCCGGCCAGCGCCTAATCGACGACTACTTGAAGCCCAACTTCCTGGCCGCCATCCGGCCTACAAAATTCAACTATCCAGTCGACATCCTCGGCAAATGGCGTGGGACCCAATACCGGTTCATCCAGCGCTATCGCTCCGGCTTCCCCGAAAATCTTGGCGAAGAGTTCGACAGCCCCTTTGCCCGCCTCGATTGGATCAGCCGCGGCCGCTTCGATCTCATGTGGCATCGCCACACCGGGCAATGGTTCCGCCTGCATCGCGGCCTATCGCTCGAACAAGCGCTCGCAACGACGAAAAGCGACGGCAATCTGCATCTCCTCTGATCAGAACCGCCCGCGGCTCTCACCGCATGCTTACTTATTGGCGCAATTCGCTAATAAGGAAAATCGTCCTTCTTCTTATTATGACGACCGTCGACTTAGGCGCGCGCTCTTCCGCCGCGAGGGCCATGATGCGACCGATCAGCCGGGCCTCGCTGCACCGCCGCAAGCCAAGAACCAGATCCTCGGGTTCACCGTCGTCCATCTCGCAGACCCGCGCGGCTGTGGCCCGCCCGATCACGAACGCCGCGATTCTTCCTGGCGACTGCATGCGGCGCTGCTTTGGACGTGGCGGCTATCCAGATCAGGTTCGGGACTGCCACCAGCTACACTCCGAATCTGCACATAGGCTGCTTCGCTTACTGCCGCCACACTCCGGGTCGGCATGTACGCATTGCAGCGCCTCGGCATCGCCAGACGCTTGCAGCAAAGGCCGCCTTCGCTCGTAGTCAAGGTACGTCGCCAATGGCGCCCGTTTCTCCAACCCTCAAAAGGCGCCGGTTTCCCGACGCCTTGAGGTCGTTGGCCCAGGTTGGGGGTGCGGGCCGCGAACACGGAATTGTTCATCACCCGCGCGGCATGGCAAGTGGCGAGGCGTCAGGCGTCACCGCACCAGAGACCGTTCGAGGGCGATGTGAACCCTGATCGAGGTTACCGGTTGACGGAGAGGATCGTCGGCGGCGGGCGCTGCGGTTACGCCGGCAGTCAGCTTCCCGCCGCCATCTTCGCGCGTCCCCTCTGCGTTGTGGCGCACGCGCTATCCGGCAAGGTGATCTCAGACAACGACAACATATGCAGGATCAAAACGCGGGTTTTCGATTGGCCCGCCGGGGCTGCGCGGACCGTAGCCCTTGGGATTGCAGACCACCCGCGTAGCCCCAGCGCGGTAGTCACAGCTCGAATGGGTGTGGCCATGCACCCAGAGCGACGCCCCTCCCTGCTCGACCAGCTCCGCAAGGTCGGAACAGAAAGCCGCGGTCAGGGGGTCTGTTGCATAGCGTGGCGCGATCGAGGCGCGATGCGGCAGGTGATGGGTCACCACAACCGTGCGGTCCCATCGTCCGGCCGGCGTCTCGCCAAGGCGTTCTGCGAGCCATGCGCGAGACGCCAGGTGCCAGGCGCGCGCTTCAGCGGGCTCCAGCGCGGGACCGCCCGTTCGCGGAAAGATCAGGCGGTGATCGTTCATGGAGATTTGCGCCCAGGCCATTGCCGCGGCTGGCGCCCCGAACAGGTCGTAGTCGGTCCACAGGCTGGCGCCGAGGAAACGGACCCCTTCAAGGATCACCTCATCATCCATCAAGAAATGGACGCCAAGTTCCTGCGCGAGCGCCCGGGCGCGCGGGAGCTCCTCCTCCATGCTGAACATTCGCCTGGGCGCGTACCATTCATGGTTGCCCGGCACGTAGATAACCGGCTTTCCCTTCGCCCGTTCGGCGAGCCAGCTTACGCCTGCCGATGCCGGATCATGAATGTCCCCGGCGGCGACGAACACATCAAAATCTGGCCGAGGATCGGGAACATCCCAGCGGCAGGATTCGATGTGGAGATCGGACAGGATCCAGAGGCGCATGGTGGGAGAGCCTTCAGACTCGGATGACCAGTTCCGAGTAGTCGGACAGGCTGGCATCCGTGGTGAACAGGCGCGCCGGTTCGCTCATGGCCTGAGCCACGAGAAGACGGTCGAACGGGTCGCGATGCAGCGGCGGCAGCGTGGCGACAAGAAGCGCTGCTACGGACCGGACCGGCAACTCCTCGAACCCGCCGTCGCGTGCGGGATCGAGATACGGTCCGGTGCACCGAAACGTCCGCACGGCCCAGAGCCGACTTGATGGTGATCTCCTAGATGCTGGCGGCGCTGAACGGGACGTCGTGGTCGGGATCCTCTAGTGGCGCGGGCCTCAAGAAGACCAGATAGGTGCGTCTTGGCGGCGTGAATGTTGACGAACGTCATCTTGCCTGCCTTTCAAATTGAGCCGGCCAGCCGGACCACGTCAGGCTTTGTCCAGAGGCATGTCTTTAACCCGGCCTCTAGTAGGAGATCGTGATCACAGATGCCTTGAAAGCAAGCTTGGTGCTGCCGTCCATCCATCCGACGAGCCGCTTGAGCAGTGAGGGTTCTTCATAGAAGGGCGCCTGCAGCGCATCGTTTCTCGTGAGAGTGTTGAGTGCGCCTTCCAATTGCCGTTGCGCACTGGCGCCGCTTAGACCCGAAAAATCAAAAAAACCGATCTGCTTTCCATCTCCACGAACAATTGCCAGGTACGGCCCCCCTGCCCGCGAAAAGGGGGAGACAGAGGGATGATCAAGAAACGTCCGGGCCTTCACATAGTCATAGTCCTCAAGCATGCGCTTGCAGTCGGAGGCGGATTGGGCCGGAACAATCTTGCGCGTCGGCCAGTAGACCGGCATCTGGTAGACCGCAGTCCCCTCGACTATCACAGGACCATCCGACGGTGCGCCAGGCGTGAAGCCGAGATAGCGCGTGAAGACCTTGCACGCGCTCTCATTGCCGCCACCGCCTCTGCGCATGAGCACCAGCGCATAGCCACCATTGATCGGAATCAGCCGATCGTTCGGAGAGGCAAGCACGCCGATCGGTTGGTTTTGAATCTGGGCTGCCGGACCATTGGCGGGCCCCCAGCCGCGTCCCGCAGCGCCCAAGGCGCCTGCGCCGCCCTTGCCGACGAGCAGAACCTCCGACATCGCAACCTGCGGGCAGGTCGCATAGCTGTCTGAAAATTCCCGCAGCGCTGCAGCCGAAAAATTCGTCTTCTCGACGAGGGACCATGCTTCAGCGCACTGATCCTCGGTGGCGATGATCTGCGCCAGCGCCGCCGGGGCCGGCGCCAAGGCCGCCGCAACCGCGCAGAGCGCTGCCAAGAGGCTCCAACAGGTCTTCATCGTGCGTCCCCGCTTCGCCGGCAAACCTACGCAGTTCAACATATCTGTGCGACCAATTTTCTCACAAGCGTGGCGCTCGCGTGGGTTGACGGCCCGGGCGCCTGCGGCGGAACACCAGACCGACCAAATATCCGCTCAGGCCGGCCCCGAAGCAGGAGAGATCCCTTAAGAGTTGGCTGACCAGCAGGGCATAGCCGCCCGCGAGCGACGGGGTGATAAGTCCCGCACACAGCATCATGCCAACAGTCGCAGCAAGGCCCCCTGCCAGGCTCCCCACAAAAGCTACCGATCGCCCTGACCGGCTGCTCGCTAGGCCGTGGCCGCCCGCAGCGATCACACCCGCGGTCATGCTGCCAAACCCGATCAATGTCGGCGCCACATCGCCTTCCTCGAAGTCAAGGAAGTGCTGAAGAGCGACAATGGCGGCGGTTCCAACCAGCGTCAGGAGCATGGGCCAGGAGACCCACCCTGAAAACCCGCTATTCTGTCGGCCAGCACGGCGTCTCGCCTTTACGCCTATGCCCTTGAGCAGTCGCGTCGCATCTGCATCGAAGTTCTGCTGCCCGACACTGATGCCGTTGCGCTTGACGAGGGCTTTGAGGTCAGGCGGAAGATGGTCCGCATGCGGCATTGGCGCATTGTCCAAAAGCACAGGCACCACCGGAACTCCCCGAGTAAGCGCACTCGCCAGCTCCATGCGGACATAGTCGGGGTCCGACCCGTTTAAGCGCTCGCGTAGAGCCGTCAACCAATTTGGCCCGATCAATGCGAGCACGACATCACATCCGTTGAGCGAGGTCCTGATGTGTTCTTCGAAGTCGCGACCGAGCGTCAGCTCCTCGCGATCCATGAAGACGTGATCGCGGGGACCCCTAAGCTGCGCCTTGACGAATTCGTAGATCGGCGTCGCGGCCCATGTGGAATCCGTGCGTCGGTAGCTGATGAAGATTTTGGTCATGCCCGTACCCGCTGCCCGAACTTATTCTCAGCGGCCCTTCAAAAGCAATGCAACGCATAGCCCTTAGAGGCGTCTCGGCAGGATCTGGTCGGTGTGACGAGCTCCGAGGATGCGCCCGAAGGTCACCCGAGAGTTCAATTCAGTCATGGCGTTGACACCTGTGCTCTTAAGCGAATAACATTTTGGTCATACGTGCGACGGGAGATGGCGCGGGGAACAAGTCGTTTGGGGGACAAAGCTGTGGTGGTGAGACGCTTTCGGGCGTGCGGCGCTCTCTTGTTCGCCGCGATCGTCCTTCCTTTTGCATCCGCTCAAACATCTGCCAGCGTCGCGTCTGATGGCGCCGCAGCGCGACTGTGCGCTGCTATTCCAGTATCAAACGCATTCGCCTACCCCGCGCTGGAAGACCTATCGCAACAAACCGAAGCCTTGCTTCGTGTTGGCGCGGTTCGCGATTACCGCTTGCTCGCATCGCAGTTCGATCAGTTGGCGGCCGGTATCTCGACCCCTGTCGCCGCCCAGACGCTCGCTCCTTTTTGCGCGACCTTTGGCGAGGTGACCCGCCAGGGCGCCGGCGGCGGCATTGGCTCGGCGCAAACGATCCTCTTTACCGCGCTTCGGGCCTCGGAAGCTGTCAGAAATCCGCAGGCGTCGGCACGAGCCGCCTATCGTCTGGCCTTGACGTCCCTTGCCGTAGGCGGCAGCGACTCGCGCAGCGCAAGCAGCGCCGAACTGGCTGCTTCTGCAGCGGCTTCGGTATCGGAAAGCGCTGACGATCTGTGCCGGCTCGACCCGGGTCGCGATGGACGGGCCAATCCCCTGCTCACGCTGATCTGCGCGCAGGCGCGAGCCGATGCGATCGGAGACACGCGAACGGCGGGCCTGGCGACCTTGCGATGGGCGCGCCTCACCTTGTCGTCGGCGGAATCTTCACCCCTTGGCGTTGGGAGGCTGCGGCGTATCCCCGTCGAGATTGCCGCCCGGCTGGAACGGCCGGGCTTTGTCGAAAGCGAGCCCGAGATCGCCTCAAGGCTCATCGAGACATATCTCGACGCAAATGTCGCGCTGGATGCTCGAACCAATGCCGACACGACGCAGCCGCGCTCTGAACCCCTGTTGCGCAAGGTCGCTGGTCAGCTCGCGGAGACGTCTGGTGAGCCTGCATTGCTCTCGGCCGCAAACGCGCTGCAGGCAAGGCTTGACCTGCTCGAGAATAATCCCGGCATGGCGATCGGGCGCCTGAGGCGCGCCATTGGCTTTGAATCGCAATTGGATACCCCGACGCGCCTGCCAGAATGGCATCTCTTGCTGGCCGTCGCCGATGAAGCAAACAGGGCCGCACACGTGGCCTCGGCCTATCGCGCTCTCCAGTCGATCCGGCCGGTCATGCCAGCGCGCGATGACTTAACGGAAGAATCGACGCTCTCGCTTCGGATGCGAAAGACCTTCCAGGAAGAGGTCTCGGTCAAGCTGGCCTCTCTCACCAACAAGAGCGGGGGCAGCATTGAGGACGTTCAGAAGATCATCGAGGCCTATCGCGAGGCAGAGATCGCGAGCGTGCTTGGCGATGACTGCGTGCCGCCGACGCCGACCCCGATCGAGCCGGCTGATCTCGGGAAGACGGAGTTCATTCTCTACCCGATCGTCCTCAGTGATCGACTTGAGCTGCTTTATGCGACCGGCGCCCGAAAAGCCTACCGCCAAATCGTCGTTCCAGGCGTAAAGGGCGCCGACGTCGCGGCGCTGGCTCGCGAACTCCAGGGCGCTGCCTCAGGCGCGTCCGAGGGAGACGCCTGGAAGGGGCCGGCTCGGGCGCTCTACGACCTTCTGATCAAGCCGCTCGAAGGTGAGCTGTTTGCGTCCGGGCAGGAGGCGCCAACGCTTGTTATCATTCCTGATGGCCCGCTCCGCGGCGCCCCGCTCGCAGCCCTGCTTGATGCCAGTGGGCGTCCGCTGATCCTGAAGGCGCGGCTCGCCATAGCGCCTTCCCTCTCGTTCACGCCTGGAGTCGGCGGTGGGTCCAAACGCACCGGCTCGGCGCGCGTGCTCGCCGCATCTCTCTCGCAGGAAGTCATCCTGCCTGCGGGGTCGTTCGCCAAGCTCGAGGCGACCTCAGCTGAGGCGGACCAAGCCATGACCTTCGGCGGCGCGCGTCAGGCCAAGTCCAATGTGCGCCTCAAGGACTTCACCCGAGAGGACCTGCGCAGGCATCTGGTCGATGGAAAGTTCGAGATTCTCCATCTCGCCACGCACGCCGCGTTCAACGGCCGTTCCGAACAAAGCTTCATCGTCGCCAGCGGCGGCGCCGTCTCGCTTGCCGACTTGCGCGCCTGGATAAGCCAGAACCGTACGAAGGGCGCCGACCTCGACCTGCTTGTTCTAAGCGCTTGCGAGACAGCCGTCGGCGATGATTCCGCCAACATGGGCCTGGCTGGCGCCGCCATCCAGGCGGGTGCAGTCAGCGCGATCGCCTCGCTCTGGCAGGTCAACGACGCATCTAGCGCCGAACTCATGCGGGCGTTCTACGACGCCTATGGCGGCGCTGCGCGTTCGAACGCCCCCGTCTCCAAAGCTGAGGCGCTGCGTGCGGCGCAAGAAAAAATGTTCCTGGCCGGCGGTCGCAACGCCCATCCGCACCACTGGGCCGCCTACACGCTGATCGGGGGATGGCGATGACCGGCACACGGCGTTTTGGCCTCAAGCGTTCGACCTCGCTCCTCGCCGCCATTTCAGTGCTGGGCCCTGCGGCTGGCGAAGCGGCAGCGCAGGCGACAAACATCACAGTGGATTCCGGCGCCTTGTCGACCGGGACTCTCGTCAATTCTAGTGGCGCTGGAACATTTCACACGATAACCGGCGGCACGCCTCTCGGCACGAACCTCTTCCACAGCTTCAACAACTTCGACCTCGCCAGCGGTCACACGGCGTCCTGGCAACGCAGCAACGCCAGCGCCTTCACCAATGTGATCAACCGCGTCACTGGCGGCGGGGTGTCGGACATCGCCGGAACGATCGACGCGTCCCAGTTCTCCAACGCACAGTTCTATTTTATCAATCCAGCCGGCATCGTCTTCGGCGATGGCACACAGATCAACGTGCCGGGCGCCGTCCACTTCTCCACTGCGGATCAGATCAAATTTTCTGATGGCGCGATCTATTCCGCGACAACGCCAACGGGCTCGACGCTCAGCTCAGCGCCGCCGCAAGCGTTCGGATTTATTGGCCCTACCGGAGGGGACATTGCGTTCCGATGGGCCAGCCACGGCTCACTGGCGACAACCGCCCCCACGTTGGGCTCCGCAGGATTCCATGTGAGCGCCCGGAACATTGCAATCGAGAATGTCGATATCAGTTCAACCCAACCGGCGGGAAAAGTATCACTGGCGGCCGTAGGGGCGATGAGTGCGGACATCCCTGTGGCTGCCCCGCTTCCATCTGGGCTTCTCGGCGGCGTGAGTTTTGTTTCGAGCAACATGCTCACCATTGCCGAGGGAGCTACCCAAGCGGGAATGGGCGGAGTTGATGTCTCGGCTGGGCGTGTTTCTTTCCTAGGGACCGCTGCGGCAAAGTCAGGGATCATCGCTCAAAATACCGGCAGTTTCGCAGCGGGTGACGTGGTTATCACCGCCGACGAGATTATTCTTGAGGGGGATTCCGACATTGCCAGCTCGGTGACAGGGAGCGGCAAAGGGGCGTCCATTGTCTTGAATGTAGGCTCGCTTCTTGCCATCCGAGGCAACGGAAACATCGGCGACCCCGGGGCTTCGATTGGACCATCCACGCAGGGGGCGGGGAACGCCGGCGACATGATTATCAATGCGCCAAATGCCACAGTGGATGCCAACGGTGGAGGTTTTGGCTCGTTGGCAACCGAATTGGCCACAGGCAACGCCGGTCAACTGATCGTGAGGGCGAAATCGCTGTTGCTTCGGAACGGCGCCGGAATTCTGACGGAGACACAGGGCCAAGGCAACGCGGGCAGCATGTCATTCGTGGCCGATGAGATCGTGTTTTCCGGAGCAGGTGTTTTCCTCTCGAACAGATCCGCCAAGCCGGGCGGAGTCCCAGGAAGGATCAGTGGTAGATATGGTAACGGCGGTGCAATTCGCATTGAGGCGGGGACGATCCGGGTTCTGGATGGCAATCATGTCATCACGGCTGAAACGGAATTCGAAGGGAACGGCGGAAACGTAGAGCTTGTGGCGCGTGACAAGATAGAAGTTTTAGGCTCCCTAAACATCAATTCCCACGCACAGCCAGGTTCGACCGGAACAGCAGGAAGTATCCAGATTCGTGCTGACGAGGCTCAAGTCGATTGGCGCAACTCCACCATCACCTCTGAAACCAACGGCGCCGGCAGGGCTGGCAACATCTCGGTTGTTGGAAAGACGCTGAACTTTTCAAACATGAACCTGCTCTCCCGAACGTCAGGAGACGGCAACGCTGGTTCAATCACGGTCGATGTTGAATCGTTTAATTTGGACGGATCGTCTATTGGCGCCAGCACCGGTGGTTCGGGTCGCGCCGGGGACATATTCGTCAAGTTTGCCCAGGATTCGCGCCTCGGTCCAAACAGCCGTATCGAAACCATTTCACTGGGATCGGGTCCCACACCCACAACTTTTGCGGCGACGGGCGATTCCGGCAATATCTCCATTGTCGGTCGAAATGCCCGACTGACGGTCGATGGCCGCGGCGGGTTTCGGGACACCCAGATTAGCGCCGGTACGTTTAGCGCTGATGGCGCTACTTCCGGGGGCGACATCAACATTGGCGTCGGCGCGTTAAGCCTGTTCAGCGATGTCGTCAGCGGAGATCGAGACAGCAGCGGCGCCCTCGTCCCGGGCGCTCTGATCATTGCCTCGGCCAATGGCGGCCTTGCCAGAGGCGGCAGCGTGACAATCACGGCGGACGAGTTCGAGACTCGCAAAGGCAATATCAGCGCCCAGGCCGGCGTCGCAAGCGGAGGCGATGCCGGCGCCGTCATTCTCAACGTTGGCCGGACCGCCTCTTTCACGGACACCTTGATCACGTCAACGACATCGGGCAGCGGCGATGGCGGCCTGGTCGCGATCCGCGCACCAAATGCCAGCGTCATCCTGGATGGCGCAAACGTCGACGCTCACTCCGTTGCGTTCTCGATCGGGTCCGATCTTGTCGGCGCTCCCGGCGCCATCGAGATCGACGCCGCAGCCCTGTCAATCAAGAACAAGGGCCGGGTGACATCTGACAATGAAGGCGCCGGCAATGGCGGCAACATTGCGATCACGGCTGGCAGTGTCGACATTGACGATTCGACGGTGACGGCTTCCACGTTTTACAAGGCTAACGCCGGCACGATCAGCATCGCCGCGTCCGGCGCCTATCGCGCCTCAAACAGCGCAAGCGTATCAACCTCGTCTTCGCACGAAGGGGATGCCGGAAGTATTTCCATCGCGGCAGGCAGCGTGGACCTTTCATCCGGTGCGCTGATCAACGCCCAGGCTGGCGGCCTTGGCGATGCCGGCCAGGTTTCTCTGCGGAGCACCGCTGGCTCCATAAACATCGCAAATAGTAACATCGTCACGGTCGCTTCGGGCGGACCAGCAACGCCTGACAATGTGGCCTACGGCGCGGCAGGCTCGATCTCGCTGAGGTCGGCCGACGACATCAACATAGCCAGCGCAAGCCTCACCTCCCAAGCCTTCAACCAGGCTAAGCGCGCCGGCGGCATCAGCATGATTGCGGTCGACCAGATCAATCTGGGCGTCGCTTCAGGATCCACAACCGGCACGTCAATTTCCATCAAGTCGGATTCGACAGGAACTTATGTCCCGCCCCCCGCTGGTCAGGCCGGGCCAGAGATCGCCATCACCGGCAAGTCCGTTTCAATGAAGGGCGTGGGCGAGCGCGAATTCAACCAGGGCCGGGTCGACATCACTTCGCAAACCTCAGAAGCTCACCCTGCCGGCAACGTGCGTATCGCCTCAACCGGCGGGCTGCTCGACATCGAGCGCTCCAGCATTTCCTCCAGCACGACCGGCTCGGGGCCCGCAGGGGGAATTACCTTCTCATCCTCTGCCAGCCTGAACCTCGTCGACAGTCAGGTCGAGAGCACAACATCCTCAACAGGAACTGGCGGCGCCATCTCCTTTACCGCCGACACGGTCACCACCCGACGCGGAATTGTGAAGTCGCAGTCAACCGGGGACGACCTCGCAGCGGGAGAGGTTGGCGGCGCTGCAGGCGACATCCGCGTCAACGCCCGCGTGTTCGAGATGAACAACCTCCAGGCGGGACTAACTCCCGATCCGACCTTCGCTCCTCAACTTGGAGGCCTGAGCACAGATACCCAAACGAGTGGAAATGCAGGGAGTATCGTGTTTGACAGGGCGGATGGCGCCATCACCCTGACGCACGGCAGTCTGTCTTCGACGACCAGCGGATCAGGAAGGGGCGGGAATGTCTCGCTGGCGGCCGACTCGCTGCGGATGGCTTTCAGTTCAGTTTCCACCGGACCGCGCACGAGCGGCAGCTCCGCTCCGCCAACATTGGGGCGCGGTGGCGATATTTCCATTGCTGCTCGAACCATCGACCTAACCGGCCAAGCTGGCACTCAACTCGCCAACAGCATCTCAAGCGGAACGACCGGCCCTGGCGACGCGGGCAACGTCGCCGTGGCGGCGAGACAGCGGTTATCAATGACGGGGAGCAGTATCACCGCCTTCACTGCCGGTTCCGGCAAGGGTGGCGTCGTTACGATCGCATCACCGAACGCCGATCTCTCGATGGCCGCACGATCGGCAATCACTTCACAGTCGAGCAGTGAAGGAGATGCGGGCAAGGTCATTCTCACTGCGCGGTCCCTCGACATGCGCGACAACTCGCTCGTCACCAGCTCGGTCTTTGCCGGCAGCGGAATCGGCGGAAATGCAGATGAGGTCACGATCAATGTTTCCGGCGACGCAAATCTGTCCGGCCTATCAGTGATCGCAAGCGACGCCGCTACTGCGGCAGCCAAGAATGCTGGGTCCGTGGCCGTGACCGTCGGCGGAACGCTTCGCATGTCTTCGCTTGCGCAGATATCGGCGGATACGAGTTCGCAGGTCGCCCCGGACGCCCTCACACGAGCCGCGAGCGTGAGCGTCACGGCAGGCGCGATCAATGCAGAAGACTTCTTCATCACGACATCCGCCCTCGGGACGCGCGATGCGGGTTCGGTAGCTGTCCGCTCCACAAACGGCTCGATCAATGTCGCCGGCGGATTCATCGGCAGCGAAGCATTCTCGGTGGCGCAGGGAGGCGGCGCGGGGTCTGTTTCCCTGGTCTCCAGCGACAGTGTGCGGATCGTCGACCAGATCATCTCCAGCGACTCTTCTTCTGCGCTAAGCCGGCGTTCGGGTTCGGTTTCCATCACCGCGGTCAACACCATCGAGGCCCTGGACGGACAGATCACGGCAACGACAAGTTCAAACGTCGCAAGTCCGCCCTCCTCCGTTCAGTTGCAGGCAAGGCAGGTCGCCCTTGCCGATTCGCGCGTCCGCTCATCCACCCATGGTCTGCAATCCGCCGGGGGCGTCTCGATATCTGCGGGCGAAGACTTGACCGTCAGCAACACCGACCTCAGCGCCGTCAGTTTCGCCGGCGCAGCGGGAGACGCCGGTTCCGTCAGCTTGTCGGCTGGCCGCGATCTTTTCCTGCGCTCGGGCTCAAGCGCGAGTTCGGCTTCCAGCGGCTCGGGAAAAGCCGGCAACGTGTCTGTCGCGATCGGGCGCACGGGTCTGGTCGACGGCCTTAGCCGCATCGATACCGACATCAGCGGAAACGCCTCGGGCGCCGGACAGGTCGGCATCACCGGCGCCAATGCGACGCTCACCTTCAGCGGGTCCGGCAGCGGCGCCTCCTCGAGCACCGCGAACGGCGTAAAGGGCGGCGGCGTCAACATCTCGGTCGGCCAGCTCAACGTCACGAACGGCGCTGCGATTGAAGCGACGTCATCGAGCGGGGCGTCGGGCGCGGGTGGCGACGTGACGGTCAACGCCAACGCCCTCGTCCTCGACACCGGCGCAAGCATCGCCTCAAGCTCCTTCGGTTCGGGAAGCGCTGGATCGGTGACGATCGGCACGACCGGCAATGCGACCATACGGAACGGGAGCGCCATCGAAAGCGCAGTGAACGGCGCAGCAGGCGGCGACGCAGGACAGGTCAATGTCACCAGCAGCGGCGGGCAGCTGTCCCTGGCC
Source organism: uncultured Alphaproteobacteria bacterium (assembly GCA_963718145.1). GTDB lineage: Bacteria > Pseudomonadota > Alphaproteobacteria > Caulobacterales > Hyphomonadaceae > UBA7672. Next base: position 990,004 of record CAVQYJ010000023.1, read on the forward strand.
AGCAACAGCCGGATCAGCACATCGACCAGTTCGACGTCGGCGCCGGGCAACCCGAATGCCGCCGGGACTGGCGCCATCAACCTCAGCGCGGCCAGTGTTACCGTCGATGGCGCCAGCGTCGTCACCGCGAACGCTACCGGCGCCCGGAACGCAGGTTCGATCGACATCCGCTCAACAGTCGGGGCAGTAACGATTGGCTCGCCTGGCGATGCTTCGGCGATTTCGAGCACCGGCTTCGGCATGAATGGCGCCGGCGGCGCAGGCTCGATCACCGTCAACGCCAAGACCGACCTCAGGATCGGCGGCAAGGTGGAGAGCGAAGCTTTCCCCGCCGCCCGCAGGGCAGGATCGATCGGCCTCACCGCCGGCAACCTGATCGACATCAATGGCGGCTCGGTGCAGGCCTCGACCTTCTCGAACAGCGCCACCACGCCAGCGAACGTCCAGCTTCAGGCCGGCGACATCTCCATCCGAGGCGGAGGCGTGGTCACCGACACGTTCGGCACCCAGGCTGGCGGCAACATCACGCTGACGGCGACGCGCGCCGTCACCCTGGATGGCATTGTTTCCAGCGAGACGTTTGGGAGAGGCGACGGCGGGTCCATCACCATCGTCGCAGACTTGCTCACAACCGGGCGCGCGCCCGAGTTTCCGGGCCAGATTTTCACCAATTCGCAGAACTTCCTCGCCACCGGCCCCGGCGCTCCGGTCCTCGGCGAGGCCGGCGATATCCGGATCAACGTCCGCCAGGTCGACCTCCTGGAAACGGAGATCGCCTCCAACACGGCGGGAACCGGCAACGCCGGACAGATCGTGTTCGACCGGGCCGACGCCAGTATTCTGCTCCGAAACTCCGTCATTTCCTCGGGAACGTCCTCGTCAGGCGATGCGGGGCTTGTCTCCATAGCGGGCGACAACCTGCGGGCGCTGAGAACCACGGTCCAATCCCGTTCAACCAGAGCCGGCGATGGCGGCGACATCATCATCGGCGTGGGCGAGCTGGTGCTGGACGACGTCAGCGAAGTCTCCTCCAGTTCCTCCGGCACAGGCGATGCCGGTTCCGTGACGGTAACGACGACGCGAAACGCCACCGTGCGCGCCAGCACAGTCAGCAGCGACGTTAATGGCGCGAATGGCGGGGATGCCGGACAGGTCAGCGTCACCAGCAGCGGCCAGCTGTCGCTGGCCAGCAGCAGCCAGATCAGCACATCGACCAGTACGGCCTCCGCGCCCGGCAACCCGAATGCCCCGGGAACCGGCTCTATCATCCTGCGTGGGGCGAACGTCACCGTCGATGGCGGCAGCGTCGTCACTGCGAACACCACCGGCGCTCGGAACGCAGGTTCGATAGACATCCGGGCCACCGCCGGAAACACGCTTCTGGGATCGGCATCGAGCGGGGCGCAGATCACCAGCGCGAGCAACGCCGCCGGGCGCCGGTTCCATCGCGATTTCGGCCACTGGCGATGTCCGGACGGCCGGCGGAACGAACATTTCCACCGATGCTGCTGGCGCCAGTACACGGCGTTCCGGTTCGCTGTTGCTGACAGCAGGGAATTCGGTCTCCATCGGCGCCGGCGCCATCTCGGCGACGACATCGTCGAATGTCGCAGGCGCCCCGGCGACCATCCAGATCACCGCGCCCGATGTCGTGATCCGCGACGCCAACGTCACCTCCAAGACCACGGGCGCCCAGTCCGCCGGGGATATCAGCGTCACGGCCGCGCGAACCATCGGGCTGCATAACAGCGAGTTCGACAACGGGACCGAAGCGAGCGGAAATGGCGGGTCGATCACCCTCGTGACGGACGTGCTCACCATGCGCGAGAGCGTGGTCGGAACGGACGCCGGCGTTCAGAACTTCTCCGCCACCGGCAAGGCCGGCGACGTCCGCGTGACCGCAAGGCAGATCGACGCCAGGTCGGCCAACACATTTTCTGGCGACGGATTTCAGCTCGGGAACTCACGGACGGGGCAACGCCGGCCGGGTCATCTTCGACCGACCAGACGCGAACATCTACCTTGAGAACCAGACAATCTTCACGGTCACATCGGCGCCGGCGCCACGGGCGGAGATGTCTCGATCGTCGCCGACATATTGCGACTGGTTGGCTCGGGCATCAGCTCGGGCGCGTTCACAGACTTCGACGGGGCCGCGACCGGCGATGGCGGCAACATCGACATCACCGTGCGGCGGCTCGAGCTTGGCGCGGTGGACCCGAATACTGGCTTTGTTTCCTCTGGCCGCAGCGAAATCCGGAGCTCTGGTGGAATTGGCAACGCCGGCGACATCACAGTGCGAGTGGCCGAAGCCCTGGTGATGCATGGCAGCAACATCGACACAGCGGGCGGGACCACAGGCAATGCGGGTACAAATTCCGTTCCGGCCCCACAGGCGGCAATGACAATGAATTTCTCCGACATCAACTCGTCTGCAGGCCAGTCCAGCAATGCCGGCACGATCCACATTGGGGCCAAAAGAGCCGACATTACCGGCTCAATATACGAGCAGCGCAGACTTTACTTCGCGCAACGCAGGCTCTGTCGATGTCACCGTTGGAGGCGCCTCTCGCTGGTCACTCCGGAAATATCCGCAACGACCAGCACCAGCCGCGCACCGGACCCTGCAACGCAGGCTGCGTCGGTTTCTGTTTCCGCCGCATCGGTTTCGAGCGAGGCATCGACCATCACCACCTCGTCATCCGGCCGCCCGAGGCGCCGGAACGGTGACAGTGACTTCTCCTGGCGAGATCGTCCTTCAATTTGGGTCGGAAATCAGTTCTTCGGCTTCCGGCGCCGGGGCGGCCGGTTCGGTCAGTATTGGCTCGGCCGTGAGCAAGGCGACCAGCATACAAGTCCTGGAAGGCTCAAGCATAGAAACCTCTTCGACAACAGCACGGCGGCGGGCTCGATTTCGGTCTTCGCCACCGACGTCATCGTCGACGGCGAAGGCTCGAAGATCGCCAGTGAGAACACGTCGACGACCGGCGGGGCGGCGGGGCTCGACACCAGATCCACATCGATCCCATCACCATCTCCAATGGCGGGGCGATAACCACTAACTCCGTGTCAGGCGC
>CAVQYJ010000024.1:0-176242 GCA_963718145.1 uncultured Alphaproteobacteria bacterium
GCTCCCGCGACCGGCATCCTTCTAGGCCAACTCAAGGCCGACGTCGGGCCGATGAAGTACGGCTCCATCATCGCGCTGGACGAAACCGACACCGCCGACCCATCGGACTTCTCCCTGGGCAACGGCGCGCCGCCGCAGATGTCGCGGAGATGGTCAAGGAGATGGCGGCCCGGAACGGATGCCGCGCTCCGCAGGTCGTTATGGACGACGCGCGCGGGCTGCAGTCGGAAACCGTGATCCAACTGTTCCGGCAAACCGGCCTCGCCGCGCACAAACCCTACAAAAGGATCGCGTCGGACAATGGAACCTGATCCGCCAACTGCTCGCCAACGCCGTCACCGGCGACGGGCCGGGCCTCTACATCACCGAGCGCTGCCGGCATCTGATCGAGACGCTGCCCGAGGCTCCGCGCGGCACACTGCGCGCCGAAGACATCGACCCGAATGGAACCGCGACCACTGGGTCGACGCGCTCGCCTATGGCGTCCGCGAACTGCACGGCAACCGGATCACCAATGGCCGGGTGCAACTTCTCTACTGAAAGGAGACTTCATGCCTACCAAAGACACGATCATCCGCATCGACATCCCCGCCGACCATCACCCGGGTATGCTCAAAGGCGACAGCCTGGGCACGGGCATCGGACGGGAGGCGTTGGCGCACATCTACGACGCCTACGGCAAGATCAACGACGTCGCCCGCGCCGTCGAAGACAAGGGGAGGCTGGCCACCCGCGTCCAGCCGTTCGCCGAGACGGCCATCGCCAAGGCCGATACCCTGCTGGGCAAGCTCCGCGCGCTCGACACGCACCTGCGCAAGGCGGTCAACGAGGCGCTGTCGCCGGTGCAGGTGCCGAACGAGCGATCGGACATCCGATCGTTCTGGCGCTCGCGGAAGTCGCCGTTCACGGAACTCGTGCCGCTGGTCGACGCGGGGGACATGGCCACCATCGGCGCGGTGCTGTCCGGCCCGGCCTACCTCTCCGGGCTCACCGCCGAGCAGCAAGGCGTCCTGCGAGAGCGGGCGGAACAGGTGATCAGGCCAGACGAGACCGCGCACCTCAAGGAGGTCCGCGCCGCGACGTCCCGGGTCGAGCGGGCGCTGTCGCACTTCGTCGACACCATGGCCGGCAACCTGCGGTCGTGGCGCGACGACGATCAAAAGCACCTGGAGCAACTGGCATGAGCGACATCGATCCCGAATACGCTCGGGCCCTGCGCGAGCAGGCGGAAACCCGCGAACAGCTTGCCCACGCGCGCGGCAAGCTGGAGGCGACCCTTGAAGCGTGGGCGCTAGAGCCCAAGCACGCCGAATTGCTGCGGATGCTGGCGTGGGAGCGCGCGGCACACCTTCCGGTCCAGCGGCGGCAAATTCGTCAACGCGCGCGAAGGCTGGCCCGAGGGTATCGACCGCGATGGTTTCGTCACCGGCTGGGTGAGGGAGCACATGGCAATGTACGCGGACCTCAAAACGCCCGTGGGGGCCGAGGCACGCCCGGCGGTGAAAGCATTTCGGAAAGCGCTGGCGCGCTAAGTTATCCACAGGCGTCGCACGGGCCGACTCGCGCGCTTTCAGGATTTGCTAACCACAACTGTGCCTGCTGGCGTGTACACGACCGTCCCCTTCGGGACGGTCGCGTGCTCGGAAGGCAGGACACTTTGCGCGAAACTACGCGCGGGGGGCGGTCCCATCAGCCGTTGCCTTAGGACCATTTTGGCCGCCCTCGCGCTGTAACGCGGGGGCGGTTACTTTTTTGTCGAGATCGCGTAGCGCAAAACACGACAAAAAACCCTCTTTGTAATACGCCACCTACTCGGTAAATACGGAGTTAATGAAGCGCGAGAAGCCTCTGTCCCTTCGTTTCTCGGCCAGAACCCTTTGGTTCCTGGACGCGCTCAAAGACTCCGGCGGCTACGGCGAGACCAGATCGGAGATAGTCCGGAAATTTGTGCTGGAAGGGATCGGGCGGGCGCAGACCACCAACCACATTCCTCGTTCGGTGCGCGGCGTCGACGAGATTCCAGCACCCTCACATGACGACGACTCGTGACGCCATTCAGGCTTCACTGGCCGGAGTTCAGCGGTTGCGGAACGCCCTTCAGATTTGGATGCGCCTTGATGTCCGTCAGCGGGAATTTGAGGATGGTTGCGCCGCGATCCTTGTCGCGATCTATCTTGTAGGCGATCCAGTCGGCCAAGAGCTTGTCGAGTGCACTTTTTAGGACTGACGTAACCACCTCTTGGACTTCGAGACTTACGACTAAGTATCGATAGTCGCCGCGTCTAAATCTCGCGTACCGCTCCAGTCGCCTGTTGTCAGGTATCTCGCGAATGACCGCCTCAATGCGCTCTTTCGCTTTCCGAATGTGAGCTGCAACGTCTTCGAGTTGCTTCGCCTTGGTCTCGCTTTCTGGGTCGATCTCTGGAACGCTGCGAAGTGTTGCGACTCATTTTCGCTCGCTGTCCCGCGCCGATATTTCCTGAATCTGATTCAATTCCAGCAAGTCTTTTCGCCTCTGTGATTTCCGCTGGCGTTCCTGGTTGTCACGAAGCGCTTTCTTCTCCTCCTCCTTCTCCGCTCTGTATTCTTCTGACAGCGTGTCTCGACGAAGCAGATACAGGTCCCAAAACTTGATGAGTGCCCAACCCACAAATCCAAGGAGCATTGCCGGGAGAAACTTTGAACCAAAGCTACCCCTGCAAACCACCACAACCCTCCCGCTCCTTGCTCCAAACTACCGGGGAAAAAGGTGGCCGACGCCAATAGGGAAGCGAGCAGAACCCCGATGAGAATGAAGATCGGCGACTTCGGAATCTTCCAAACATCGCCCTTTCTCGGGTCTACCTCGTCCTGCGTCGACCCGTCCCCGCCTTTGGTGGTGGCAGTTGTCACAGAAGCTGGATCGGGTTCATCAGCTATCGCGGCAGCGGCGCCTTTCGCGGCCCTGTTACGCTTTCGCTTCTCCTCGTCGATCAAATGGTGCCGCCACGTGGCGATACCGAGGACAAACACCGCTGCAACTAGGAAGCCCACTACAATCAGAACCAAATCGACCCACAGCCAAGGATACTTCTCCTCGGGCAACACCGCCTGCCCACGCTGGGGGTTCGTTTTCAGCCCTGCCGACACGGCCGAAGGCGACCACCATGTCGGCCAAGACGCGGCCAACAACGGCGATGGATTTTGGACGGGCTGACGCGCGCTCCATCGGCACGCCAGCTTGTCGCCATTCTCCGGCTCCGGCTTGATCGGCTCAAACTGCAGTTCGATGTTCTTGTAGGCGCTCAGATACCTTGTCATGACGTCGCATGGATCGACGGCGGCGCAACTATTTCCGCCATCACTGAATACGACGACCTTTCCGCCGGTCTTGCTGGCTGCTTTGAACGCGGCCTCTAGCGCGTATCCCAAAGGCGTGCCGTCCTTGAGTGTCTGCAGCTCTTTTTCATCGAGGGTTTGCCCTGCTCGCTTTCCCTCGGGCATGGGGACTGAAGGCTCTGCACAGAGCCCGGAGAAGTACGTTGTCGAGACCAGCGCGCCGTCCGGAAGATCCAACAAGACTTTGTTGGCAAGAGCCTTGGCGATCTCGCTTCTGCCGGTCCCCTTCGTAGCCATCGACGTGGATGTGTCGACCACCAAGTAGGTGGGCTGTGCGAACGCGCTCGGCGCTAGCAGCAGTGCAAACGGCAGACGATGACCGCGCGCATTGTCCCCTCCCGACAACTTGCAGACGTACACTAGCCGAAGCTGCCCTCGCTAACCCCGCGCGACGGCAGTTCGATGCACAGCATTCGTCGAATCGAATGTTCGCTGTTTGTTCTAACAATGTCAAGATGGGCGGATGTCGATGTCCGATCCATACCCGCTCGTCGTTCGTGACATCATCATGCAAGCGCTGGCGCACTCGCCGGAATTGCTGACGGCTGACATGGGCGGCAACAGGCGCGCGGCGCCTACTGCCGACATTGCCGAGCGCATCGCCAGCGAGTCGCAGCCAACGGCTTCCTGCCTCCCGATGCGCGGTTAGAGGAAGGCGTTGTGTTCCAGACAGTGGACTATGTTGTGCGCCGCATCCCGGAAGCCGCGCTACGCACCGCAAGCAGTCTTGGTACACGCGGGAGGAGTGGCTGGAGTCGCCTGGCTGCGCTGTTTCTCGCCACATCATCCACGGACTAGAGGAGCGGGGTTATCGCATCACCAAGTCGTTCGTATCGGCCAAACCTCATGGAAGCAGCTTCGGGGAAAAGGCCGAGCGATGAACCCAACGGCGCGGGACATCGCGGACCGCGTTCGCTCCTGGCTAGATGCGGCACCACGCACTACAGCGACAACAGCCACGGCGGCGCGGGAGGTTAGTAGTTGTGAGTTTGAATCGGGTCGGCTCGGCTTTTCAACGTCTCCCACTGGAAATCGTACCGATCATTGGCGATCCAGTCATTGGGGTACTTCAGCAAGAAGTAGTTTGGATTGAATCCTCGAAACCATCTTCCGGACCAGTCCAAACCATTACGCGCGACGATGGTCCAAATCGTCCCAGCCAAACTGCGATGCGAGCAAGACGGCAAGTCCTGAGAACGCGTCCATCAGATTCGCGAAATTCGCCCGAGCGAACTCGTTGTGTCGGTCGTGTTTGACTGCGTTGTAGTCTTGGTACCAGGAAAGGCTCCAACCCGTCTTCCATCGTCTAAAGGGAATGCGCGTGTGTTCAGTGCCGTGCCACAGCGGCGCTTTCACCTCGTATCCAGATAAGCGGTGCGTTGCCTCAAGCTTTGCGTAGTCCTGTACGTTCCAGCCATGTGCTTTGCAAAAGCCATTTTCTCTTAGGATCGCTTTGCAGTTGGCTTCCACTTCGACGCACGTTCGAACCAGCAGTTCGTGAATGCGATAGGAGTAGCTTTTGAGGTTCTCGTCTGCCGGTTCGACGTAGTCAAAAAGCTGCAGCAAGTCCTTTTGCAGCAAAAGGTAGGCGCGAATGTATTGCTCGGGTGCTATCGCGTACTCCGGGTGACGAACGTATTGCCCATTGCCGTCGTCGGCATAGCTGCCGTTCTTGAGTTGCCTGAAGGTACGCTTGAATGGTTTGGCAACCGGCATTTCCGGCCTCTGTTTCCCTACTTCCCGTCTCGCTTTTCAATCGCCTTCAAGCTGGCTTCTGGCAACTGCTTGTACATCTCGTCGATGTGCTTCGGCTGCGTGATCATGATTTCCGTGACGAGGTTCACGAGACCGAATAGCTTTTCGGCGGTCGCACGGTCGTCGCTCAAGTCCATTTGCCCAGGGTGCACCGCGTTGTTTCCGACCACTCTAACAACGTCGAGCGCCTTCTGTACGCGGGGATCCAGCCCTTTTTTGACGAGACACGCGATGTCGTCATCGATATTCTTTCCCCTCTCCCCCAACTTTGCGCACAGCTTTTGTATGCATAGGCGCAGAAGCGCTGCAGCCCCTCTGGGGGATAGGCTGAGGATCGTCCTCGCCTCTTCGTAGTCTCGTTTGAGTTCATCGGGCAGGTCCGAGTTGAACCGCGCCGGGTTTCCCGGAGGCTCCAACTCTTGAGAAGATGGAGCCATGACAAGCAAGACGACGACCGAAGTATCCGCCTGAGGTGCGCGAGCGCGCGGTGCGGATGGTGCTGGAGCACGGGGCGAGCACGCCTCGCAATGGGCGGCGATCGTCTCGATCGCGGCGAAGATCGGCTGCACGGCGGAGACGCTGCGGAAGTGGGTGCGGCAGGCCGAGCGCGACCGGGGCGCACGGCCGGGGCTGACGACCGACGAGCGCGAGCGGATGAAGGCGCTGGAGCGGGAGAACCGCGAGCTGCGCCAGGCCAACGAGATCCTGCGCAAGGCGTCGGCGTATTTTGCGCAGGCGGAGCTCGACCGCCGGTTCAAGCCATGATCGCCTTCATCGACGATCACCGCGGGGCGTACGGGGTCGAGCCGATCTGCAGGGTGCTGCCGATCGCCCCGTCGACCTATCATGCGCATGCCGCGCGGCGGCGCCGACCCGATCAAGCGCCGCCGCGCGTCCGGCGCGATGAGGCGCTGAAGCCGCAGATTCGGCGGGTCTTGGAGCGAGAACTTCCGGGTCTACGGCGTGCGCAAGGTCTGGCGGCAGCTGCTGCGCGAGGGCTTCGAGGTCGCGCGCTGCACCGTCGCCCGCCTGATGCGGCCATGGGCCTGCAAGGCGTCGTCCGCGGCAAGCCGTCAGAACCACGATCAGCGACAAGGCGGCGCCCTGTCCGCTCGACCGGGTGAACCGGCAGTTCCAGGCGCCGGCGCCCGAACGGGCTCTGGGTCTCCGACTTCACCTACGTCGCCACCTGGGCGGGCTTCGTCTACGTCGCCTTCGTCATCGACGCCTACGCCCGGCGCATCGTCGGCTGGCGCGTGTCGCGGACGGCGCAGGCCGGCTTCGTGCTCGATGCGCTGGAGCAGGCGCTGCATGACCGCAGGCCGGTCCCCGGCGGCGGCCTCGTCCACCACAGCGACCGCGGCATCCAATACCTCTCGATCCGCTACACCGAGCGCCTCGCCGAGGCCGGCATCGAGCCTTCGGTCGGCAGCGTCGGCGACAGCTACGACAACGCCCTCGCCGAGACGATCAACGGCCTCTTCAAGACCGAGGTCATCCGCCGGCGCGGGCCGTGGCGCTCGCTTCGAGGCCGTCGAGTTCGCCACCCTCGAATGGGTCGACTGGTTCAACAACCGCCGCCTGCTCGAGCCCATCGGCAACATCCCGCCCGCCGAAGCCGAAGCCGCTACTATGCCATGCTGGAGAACCACGCCATGGCCGCGTGACTCAAACCAAACAGCCTCCGGGATACCCGGGGCGGTTCAAGTTGCCCTCGGGGCCGTCCAACTCCGAGGGCCACATGAGCCGATCGGATATCCAAATGGAGATGTCGTTGCAGTTGAAACACCGCGAGAAAGAGAGGTTGTGCACCTGGTAGTCGTAGTGCTTACCGTTGTGCTCCAGGAACGGACGACCTCTCGCCATTCTCTTCACCCCATGCACGCAACTTGTCTCGATCAGCTTCGCTCTCAACCTGTTCGTAGTCAGCGTCTGCAAGCATGCGTGACGTGACAATGTAGGGTGTCTGGTCCTTTGCTAGGTATTCCGCCTGAACTGCGAGCCATGACTGCTTCGCGAGGGCACCGCAGTGCGGACAATTGAACGCGGTCACATCGATGGCAGGTGAGACGTGTTTCCCAGTTGTGCCCATGAAGGTCCCCAAATGATTTCTTTGGCGATCCCGGCAGGACTTGAACCTGCAACCGCTCGCTTAGAAGGCGAGTGCTCTATCCAGTTGAGCTACGGGGTCGTTGGAACGGTTCGATACACGGTTCGGAGCCGACCGCAGCCACCTAAGCCACACTAATCACATCGATTTCGCGACCAGAGCCACCGCTTAGAAGGCGGGTGCTCTATCCAGTTGAGCTACGGGATCACGCGCAGTGACTGCGTCTTAGTCGGGTTCAGGCCGCCCGGCCAGATCAGGGCCAGACCAGCGCAAGTTCAGGGCCAGATCAGTGCGTCCAGGGCCGCTTGCGGCCGGCGGCAAAGTTGTCCGCATAGGCCTTGATCACCCGTCTGGGCTCGCGCGCCTCTGTCACCTGGAAGGGAATGCCCTGCCGCCTGGCGAACTCGATCGCCTCCTCGCGGGTCTCGAACCACATGCGCAACTGGCTGTTGGTGTCGGCATTGCTGATCCAGCCCATCAGGGGGTCGACCGTGCGCGCCGTTTCGCTCTCGAACTCGAGCAGCCAGTCCTTCGACTTGGCCTGGCCCGACTGCATGGCGTTCCGGGCAGGACGATAGATGCGGGCCATCATGGGCAGGCGACTCCGTTTGCGGAGGCTATGTGGCCCGAAAGGCGTTAGAACTCAACTCCGCTACGCCGGATCGCCTGGCTTGCGCTCGCGCAGGCTCATCAGGAAGGCCACGATGTCGCCGGTCTCGGCGGTGTTGAAGACATAGTGCGGCATCGACGGATGGGACGATGTCATCCATTCGGTCAGCCACTCCGCCGTCATGCCGGGCCGCGCCATCACCTCCTTGAAGGCTGGAGCGCCAGCGTAGATCGCGGGGCCGCGTCCGCCTCCGATGTCGTGACACTGCGAACAGACCTGGCCCGCAATCGCGGCGCCGCGATAGACCGCGGCCTCGTCCGGGCCGGCCTGCGATGCGGCGGGAGCGCCAGCCTGCCCGGCGTTTCCGGCCGGCGGAGAACATCCTGCGAGCGCCCCGGCGGCAAGCGCAAGCGACAGATACGTCGCGACCGCAGCGCGGCGACCGCATCCTTTGAAAGCGACCGGCTGCATGCTGCATTCTCCAGGCGGTTTTCCCGCCTTGCGATAGGGGAGGCATGGCGCATTGCCGCCTTGACCTGGGTCAAGGCCAGCCGAAGCTCAGGCCATCCTCTCCCGGGCCTCCGCCGCGATGAGGCTGGAGAGGCCCGGAAGCTCTCCTGCCGTGAACGCCGCGACCGGGGCATTGCGCGCCGTCGAGACCAGCACGTCGAAATCCTCGCCCCCATGCAGCCCTTCGCCAAGGAAAAGCCCGATGGTGGAGTAAGGCGGATCCGCCTTCGCCAGAACGTCCGCCGCGAACGGCGCCTCTTCAAGAAACGCCACTTCGACACGGCCATAGCGCGCCTGCATCTGGCTCGCGACCAGCCGCGCGCACTCGGCCGACCGGCCGGGCTGCTTCGAGCCGTGCGCTACCAGAACCACGCGCGGATCCGCCGAATGTGAGATCAGCCGCAGCGCCAGGTTGTCCGCCAGGAACGGCGCGAACGACCGCCACAACGCCAGCGGCGGCGCGAGCTTCCATGCGCCGCTGAAATGCGGCTTCAGCCGCTGCCCATAGAAAAAGCCATCCGAGAACAGCAGCGGCAGGCACAGCACCGGCCGCGCCCCGCACGCCGCCAGCGTCTTCTCCACCACGCCTTCCACGTTCACCAGCACCGAGCCGACATCGGCCTCCGGGATCGCCTGGCCGACCTCGCTCACGATCGCCGCCAGCCGCGCATTGTTCGCCGCGCCCCCGCGCTCGCCATGGGCGGCCAGCAGGATCACGGGGCGGTCGGACATTTACGCTACCAGGGGAAATGGTCGGAGTGAGAGGATTCGAACCTCTGACCCTCTGCTCCCAAAGCAGATGCGCTACCAGACTGCGCCACACTCCGATGTCCGGGGCTTATACCGGAAAGGTGGCGGAACGGAAGCAATCCCCGCGCGCCCGCCAAACCGGCCTTTTTCTAGCCTATCGCCCTTCAGCCGCCCTCCCCGGCCAACCGGCCACGCGCGAACCTGTCGGGGATCCGCCGGACTTGTCCAACACTTTGGCCAGATCCGCGTTTCCGGCTTCCTCAGCAAATGCAATCGCTTGCAGGAAATCCTGGCCCGTTCGCCCGCTACTTTTCTGTAGGGCCAAAAACCTGCCGTATAATCCGCCCATCGCCACCGCAGGAGGGCAGCCGTGCACGCTGTTCAACGGCGCGGCGGCGATGGGATCGAGCGTGAAGAGCCCTCGGGAAGCCGGGCCTCTTGCAGGTAAGCGAGGGAGTGCTCCAGGGACCGGGACTGAACACCCTGGCCTGCACGCCGCCGGGACACTGGTCAGGAGAGTGAAAGACCTCTCGGTTCCAGCCCGTCGCGCCAACGACCCCGGGGACGCGGGACCAACGCGCCACCCCTACCCATGCCGGCGCTGCCGCCTGAAGCGGCAGAGGCCACACTCGCGCGGGGCCATCCCGCGTCCCCACGCCCTCCATCGTTCCGGAGGGACACGCAGCCCGGACGGCCCAGCCGGTCCGAAGGAGAGCGTGCGCTCATCTACAACCCCTCACATGGAAAGAACCCACATGACCCTGCTGGATCGACCGCATATCCTCCGCCTTGCCTACAAGGCCCTGCGCCGCGGCAATGACCACGCCGCCAGCCGGTGGCTCAAGCTGGCGCACAGCGGATCTCGGCTGGCCGCAGGCCCGCCCAAGCCGCCCCGCCCCCGAAGACTCCCGGCGGAAATCGAAGCCGAACGGCAGAGGCTCACGGCTCAGGTGGAAGCTCTCATCGAGCGCATCGAACACGGGATCGACGATGAAAACGCGCGCCTGGCCGAGCAGGAGGACTTCGACTCCCCTCTTGACGAACCGTGCGCCTGACCATATTTAGCCTTCTTGTTATTTAACATAGCCGTTAAGTGCCAAATCCGACATGACCGCCACCGACAAGCTCTCCGCCACCCTGTCGGCCCTCGCCGACCCGACGCGCCGGGCCATCCTCGCCCGCCTCAGCCAGGGCGCGGCGACGGTCAACGAGCTGGCGGCCCCGTTCGATATTTCCCTCCCCGCCATCTCGCGTCATCTGAAAGTGCTCGAAGGCGCCGGCCTCATTTCCCGCGGCCGCGCGGCGCAATGGCGCCCCTGTGCGCTTGAGGCGGAACCTCTCAAGGCCGTCGATGGTTGGCTCTCGAAATACCGCCGCCACTGGGAAGGCTCGTTCGACCGGATGGATGCGTATCTGAAACAGATCCAGGCCAAGCCCGCGAAAGGCAGGAAGCAATGAGTGCGCAGACGAACAAGCTCCGTGACGACGAACTTCTCATCGACCGCGCCTTCGATGCGCCGCTCGAACTGGTCTGGCGATTGTGGGAATCTCGCGATCACATGATCCGCTGGTGGGGCCCGGAAATCTTCACCTGCCTCGAACTCGACTGGGAGCTGAAGCCCGGGCGGAAATGGCGCGCGATGATGGCGTCGAAGGAGTACCAGCGCCAAATCTCGCGCATGGGCGGCATGATCAAGGAAGTTGAGAAACACAGGCGCATCGTGTTTTCCTTCGCCTGGGACCAGGACACCGGCTTCGACATGGACACGCTGGTCACCGTCACCTTCTCCGAGAAGGACGGAATGACGACGCAGAGCTTTCACCAGACGCCGTTCTCGAGCCCCGAACTCCGCGACAGCCATGTCGGCGGCTGGAACTCGCTGTTCAACAAGCAGCAGCGCTATGCCGAGAACGTCGCAACTGCAGAAGGCAAACCCACATGATCACGATCGTCACCTATGACTGGGTTCCGGATGCGCCCCGTGGGTTTGTGCGGGACCTGCGCGCGCGCTGGGCGCTCGAAGAAGCCGGGCTGCCCTATCGCGTCGAGAGCACCCCGTTCAAGGACCGCAAGGCCGAACACTTCGCGCACCAGCCCTTCGGCCAGGCGCCGTGGCTTATCGACGGAGACATTTCGATCTTCGAAAGCGGCGCGATGCTGCTCCACATCGGAGAGGCGAGCCGCGGCAAGCTGATCCCCACCGACCCGCGTGGCCGCAGCGACGTCCTCCAGTGGACGTTCGCGGCGCTCAATTCGGTCGAGATGGCGAGCCTGCCCTGGTGGGTCCTCAAGGTCTTCACCGATGGCAGCGACAAGCATGGACCGAAATTCTTCGGCGACTGGCTCGCCGTACGGCTCACGCACATGGAGACGGTTCTGTCCGACCGCGAATGGCTGGCGGGCTCATTCTCCATCGCCGACATCCTGATGTCGGACGTGCTGAGGCTGGTCGACAAGCATGAGGGGCTGGCGAAGCACCCGAACTGCAAGGCCTATGTCGCGCGCGCTGTTGCACGCCCGGCGTTCCGGAAGGCCTATGACGACCAGATGGCCTACTTTGCAAAGGCGGATTGAGGACGGTGAGCCTCACACCTTCCGCAACAGCCGGAACACCGCCGTGCCGCGCGCCCGCAGCGCATCGCCCACACGCACCTCGCACTCCGTGTGGGCGACTTCGCCATCTTCGCTGACCAGCCGCGCATGCGCCTCCAGCCAGTCGCCGCGCAGGATGGGATCGAAGTATTCCAGCGCCATGCGCAGCGTCACCGTGCGGCGCTGCAGCTTGGCGAAGGTCGAGCGCGCCATGGCGCTGTCGCACAGCGTGGCGATCATGCCGCCGTGCATGAAGCCCATGGTGTTGATGTGAACTTCGCCGACCCGGATACCGAGCGTCATGTGGCCCGGCTCGTTCACTTCCGCCTGCAGCAGGGGGCCGACATGGTTGATGAACGGCGCCCGCAGAACGTGGACGAAACCCGGCGGATCGGGCGGCGGCCCCGGCGGCGGATCAGCCGCCATTGGCTTTGGCGCCGGTGAACAGCCTGTGCTGCACCTTGTCGCCTGGCTTGATGCCCAGCTCCTTGGTGATCCCGCCATTCAGCTCCAGCACGCTGGAGATCGGGAAACCCGGATTGATCAGCCGCTCGGACCCCGGCCGCGCATTCTCCGCGATGGCGAGCACCGTGCCGTCGCCATCGAGGAACAGCATGTCCTGCGGGAACAGGCAGTTCTTCATCCACATCGAGATTTCGCGCTCGGGCCGGAAGTCGAAGATCATCCCGTGATCCTTGGCCATTGAAGCGCGGTACATCAGGCCCATCTCGGATTCCTGCGGCGTGTCGGCCAGCTCGACCTTGAACGGGATCGACTTGCCGCCGCTCAGGATCACCAGCGGATCGGTTGGACCTTCCGGGTTCTTCGGCGTCTGCGCGGAGGCGCAGGCGGCGAAAGCCAGCGATGCGGCGAACAGGACGGAGGAGATCACGTGTTTCATGGAGTGACGGATTAGGGCGCCCCGGGGCGCTCGCCAAGACCCGCAAGGCGGTTGCCGGGCTTCCGGCGCCAGTTGGCCCCAAAATCCGGGGTTCAGCCAATCCCGGCTCAGTTGGTATCCGCCAGCCTGGCCGAGACGATATGCCGGCCCTTGGAGCCCTTGCCGACCGAGGCCACCAGCTTCTGCCCGGGCTGGAGGTCCTCGATCCCCGCCTTCCGCACCACCACCATGTGGATGAAGATGTCTTCCGGGTCTTCCAGACGCTGCACGAAGCCATAGCCCTTGGTGCGGTTGAACCATTTCACCAGCACGATTTCCGTCGGCCCGCCTGGCTCCGGCGCCGCATCGTTCTCGTTGGCTGAAAGCTCCAGCACCTCATGGACCTGGTAACCCCGGTCGCGCAGCGCCACGCTGCACACGATCCGCGCGCCTTCCGGGGCGTTGTCGAGCCCGAATTTCCGCATCACCGAGATATGCAGCAGCACGTCGCGCTTCACGCCGTTTTCGGCGGCGGCGGCGTCCGGCACGACGAACCCATACCCCTTGGCCGGGTCGAACCACTTCACCCGCCCTTCAATTCGGACGGACGGCTCGGTTTCCTCGGTACTCGACTGATTTTCTTGCGGCTGCATCCACCCACAGGCTCCCCAGACCTGTGACTGTAGCATGACAGGCGCGGGGGCCAACTAGCCCGCGAGGCGATTATCCACGCATTGATTAACTATCGCGCACGCAACGAAACAGCGCCCTGCGCCCGACTCGCGGGCGAGCCAGGGATCCCAATTTTCGACTGAATACCGCAGAGTCCGCTGGCAGTGCAACGGGCTGCCAGTGATCGCGAAAAAGGGCCGGTCTATGTGGGCATTCTGAGCGCTGGCCAGTGGCGACCAACAATCTCACCAACAATGCGCAACGGCATGGCCGCTCAGGCGTCGTCAAATCCTCCCAGTCATCGCGATTGTTGTGCCTGCCGACCATGCGGCAGCCATGAGCAAAGTCTCTTTTGTACCTGCAAGCAGCAAGGGCTAGGTCGGTCGGGAATCCCTGCGATGTTCGGGTTTGAGCTGGAAAAGACTGTGATCGGTCGGCGATCTCATCGCGGCCTTTACAGCCTTGTTGGCGACGGCAGGTGTGCTGTTCACGCTCATCGGCGCCCTGTTTTCTCTCAACCGGTTTAGGCGCACGCTTGAACAAGGTAATCGGAAGGCTCGGTCCGCGCACTACGCAGAACTCGATCGGGATGAAATCATACGCCGACCTCGTCGATGGTTGTTACGTATCCTTTTCTGCGCTCGCCGAAGGCGCTTGAGAGTGACGAACAAGCTCTGACAGGACGATACGAGCCTTTCCCTGCCGATAGCGCCGAGCGGCACCAATTGGCTTACGCCAATCTGGTCTGGTGCGTCGTCGAGTCAGTCCACGACCGATGCCTCGACTGTGAGATGACAGGGTCGGAGCGACATGATCGAAACTTGGGCACCGCGATAAGCGTCGAGAATCGTATTCATCGCGGCTTCTCATGTGGATGAGATGCCCACGACGAAGTTTGCGACTCACGCGCAGCTTTTCGAGCCAGCCGAGTCAATTCTGTGGGCAAGAAAAGACGTGTGTTCCTGTGTCAATGTCACGGGCTGAGGCCAAGCAAGAGCGTCCACCTGTTGGGGCCAAATGCGCGGAGCGTGGGTGTCACTGATGGGGAGCAATTCGGTTGGCTTGGTCGTTATATGCACGCCAAGAAGGTTAAGCAACGTGTCAATATCTTGGAGGCAGGCCAACCGTACGACGAGGCGATCAAGTTCAGACTAGGCTTCCGTGTCTTTGTCTTGGAAGGCAATGGCGCACGAAGGACTGGCGAGTATCGTTCGGGCTTCTCTGCGCCGGTCAATTTTGTGTCGGTTGATGGCGGCCCCATTGGCGGCGTTCGGGCATGGCGAAGGATGAAGGCGACGACTTGTCGTTCGTCGTGCGCCTTTCTGATCAAACCTACCCATTGTTTCGTGAAGAACTTGGTGTGTTTCAAGAGAAGTTCGACCTCTTCCCGCAAGGATGTCTCACTTTAGACCTTGCTGGTCAGCTCGCGGGTTATTGCTTCGCACACCCATGGACGCGAGATCGGGCGCCAGCTCTGAATGCGCCGCTCGGCAGATTGCCACGGGAAGCGACGACCTACTTTATCCACGACATCGCAATCAATGAATCTGCTCGCGGCTTAGGGCTAGCCACCGAAGGGATAGCCATTCAAGCTACCGCAGCCAAACGTCATGGCCTCCACCATCTATCACTGGTTTCAGTCCTTCGGACGGAAGCCTTCTGGCAGCGACTGGGGTTTCACCCGACTAATAACGATGCGTTGCAACGTGAAGTCCGCACCAAGTATCCCCCCGGAGCCCTTCACATGGAACGTGAGCTGGCCGCGCATATAGCCGGTTCCAAGCGCAGTACCTTGGGACACCTAGCGGCTCATCCAGCCATCCCCACAATCCGGACATCCCGCGCCGACCCGCCACATGAGGCCACAGGCTCCGCGCAAACGCCAGCCGACGGCAATTGTGGGCAGGATACGCCGATGTGGGTTGTTGGTGAAAATGTCGGGCGGCGATTTCTCCGCGCCCAAAATCCATAACGCATTCAAATCGTTATGAAATCCGCTGGCAGTCCCTAGGGGAGTCGAACCCCTCTTTTCAGGTTGAAAACCTGACGTCCTAACCGATAGACGAAGGGACCACGGCGGCTCGCACGCTATGGCCCAGAAAGGCGACGGCGGGAGCGGGCGATATAGCCGCATGCGCCCGGCCCTGCAAGCATCCCCTGTCGCCGCCGAAACGCCGCATCGGCCAGGCTGAAATTGCCGCGGACGGCCTATTCGGCCTTGGCGATGTCGGCGACTTCCATCTGCACCGCGCCCTTACCCCGCCACGTATCCGCGCGCAGCCTGCCGGCCACGTGCAGCGCCGCCCCGCCCTGCAGCGCCGCGCCCTCCGCGCCATCCGCCACCCGGAACGCGATCGCGCGCAGCCTCGCGCCATCCTCGCCCACCATGTCGAACGCCATGTGATCCGCGCCCACGCGCCTCACCCCCTGCACCCTCACATGCGCCACAGCGAACATCGGCTCGGGCGCGCCCGCGCCGAACGGACCCACGCGCTCCACCATCTCCATCAGCGCCGCATTCGCCGCACCCGGCGCCAGCGCGCCATCCACTTCCAGCACCCTCGCCTCCACCAGCGCATCGCGCGCAGCCCCGCCCACGCCACCGCTCACAGCGTCCTCCATCGCATCGCGCAGCTCGACCACGCGCGCCGGATCGATGCTCAGCCCCGCCGCCATGGCGTGCCCGCCGCCCGACAGCAGCAGGCCGTCGCGCGCCGCCTGGCTCACCAGCTCGCCGAGATTGACCCCCGCCACCGACCGGCCCGACCCGCGCGCCACCGGCCCCAGCCCCTCGCCCCAGCCGATCACGATGGCGGGCCGGTGGTATTTCTCCTTCAGCCGCCCCGCGACGATGCCGATCACGCCGGGATGCCAGCCCTCGCCGCCGACGACGATGATCCCGGCATCCGGCTTCACCGCAAGCCGCGCTTCCGCCTGCGCCATCGCCGCCGCCTGTATGCCGGCCTCAACCTCCTTGCGCTCGGCGTTCTGCGCGTTGAGCTTTTCGGCCAGCAGGATCGCCTCGGCCCGGTCATCCGTCGCCAGCAGCTTGGCCGCCGTCCACGGATCGCCGATCCGCCCGCCGGCATTGAGCCGCGGCCCCAGCACGAAGGTCGCGTGGTAGACCGATTTCGGCGCCTCGATGCCCGCGACCTCCGCCAGCGCCTTCAGCCCCGGATTTTCCAGCCGCTCGAGGCAGGCAAGGCCGCGCGTGACGAACGCCCGGTTGACGCCCTTCAACGGCGCCATGTCGCACAGCGTGCCCAGCGCCGCGAGGTCCAGCCACTTCATCGGATCGGGCAGTCCGCCCTCGGGCGCGACCTTCCGCTTCCGCGCCAGCCGGTTCAGCGCCGCGACCAGCACGAACACGACGCCCGCCGCCGCGAGGAAGCCATGGCCAGACCTGTCGTCCGGCCGGTTGGGATTGACCAGCGCCAGCGTCGGCGGCGTGGTCTCGTCGTGCATCAGGTGGTGGTCCATCACCACCACGCCGAGCCCGATCTCGTTGGCCGTCTTCAGCGCCTCGATCGCCGCCGCGCCGCAGTCGACCGTGACCACCAGCTCCGCACCCAGCGCCTTCAGCGCGCGGAATGCAAACGGCGTCGGCCCGAAGCCTTCCTGCAGCCGGTCGGGCACGTAGAGGATCAGCTCCCGCCCCCACGCCCGGAAATAGCGCGACAGGATCGCCGACGCCGTGCCGCCATCGACATCGTAGTCCGCGAACACGGCCGTGGGCTTGCCCGACACGATGGCGTCGAGGATCACCTCCGCCGCCCTGTCCATGTCCGCGAACGTGGACGGATCGGGAAACAGGTCCTTCAGCGTCGGATTGAGGAAGAGCTGCGCCTCGTCCGGCTGCACGCCGCGCGAGGCCAGCAGGCGTCCCACCAGGTCCGGCGCCTGCAGCCGCCGCGCATGCTCCGCCGCCAGCTTCTCGTCGGTCACCCGCTGCCGCCACATCTTGCCCGAAAGCGACTGCGACACGCCAAGATAGGCGGGGAATGAAGATGCCTTGTCAGCCATCCCCCCAAGGTGTGGCGCCAGGGGATTCGCTTCAAGCACCTTCGCCGCCATGACGCAGGCGAAAGCTTGAATACGGCTAATGCAGTGCGGACTGGCTTAGCTCGTAGAAAGCTGCTCGCCCCTGAGTTCTTCGCGTAAGCTGGCCCGTAGCTCGGTGGCGCTCCAACCGGTTGCGCGTCATCTGATAGGAGAAGTCCAACTTGCCTTCCATGAACGTCGAAATCGACTTCGTGTCTTGCGATCCGTCCTTCAGAAAATTCTTTAGCAATATCCAAAATTGCTCGTCCGGGCTCTTCTGCTTGAGCAGTCCATCAAAAGCTTCGAGCAGCTTTCTTTCTAGCTCTCGTCTGTCAGCATATTGAATCCGGCGGACTGACTGGAGATCCGATGGAAATCCCTCCATTGGATCGTTCTTGGCCCCAAACATGCGGGGCTTGGACTCTGAAACGTTCAGCAAGATTATGACGTCTCGCTCGCGTCCGATGGCGTAACCAAGCTCCAACAGAACGTTGTGATTGTAGCCTGTGAGATCAAAGATCGCGAAGAAGGCGTCGTCGATGTCTTCCTGAATCTGATCCCAGATGCCTTCCGCAGCGAAGTGGTCTTCCGCTGATTTCAAACGCAGACCGCGCTTCTTGCAAACTTCTCGAACGAAGTCTCGATGTGTTTGCTTCAGCGAAAATGGATACCCCAAAAAGACATGCACGACAGCCCCCTGCGCGGTTCCCCAAATTAGGTTAACTCGCGTTGTTGACCACAGGCAAGAGCTACCCAAGACTCTAAGGCCGGCGCGATCGCGAGCGCCATGTCGAGCCCCCGCTTGGACGCCGCAGCTCTGCAATTCCCGTGCGGCCAGCCGCTGGCGCCGTTGAGCGTGGCCTCGCCGCTGTGTTCCCAATACTCGACCCGTCCGTCGAAATAACGCTGGCCTGAAGCGGCGCGGATGTCAGAAAGCTGGAAGCTCTGGCCGCCTGCTCGAACCTCCGCATTGCCGTTTGTGCGAAGCCATCGGATCGCGCAGATGCGCGGGCCTTACTCGTCGAAGCCGACGAACACCGTCGCTTCGTCGACCGATTTGCGCCGCGAGACGACGGCGTTCGCCGGGAATGCGTCGTCGGGATATCCCATGGCGACACAGATCATGATGACCTGGTCGTCGGATATCCCGGCATGCTCGCGAACCACCGGCGACTGCATGATGCCCTGGCTGTTGATCACGCAGCCCAGGCCGCGCGACCAGGCTGCATTGACCAGGGCGTTGGTGACGGCGCCGCAATCGAATGGCGCGATGTCGCCGCCATGGATCGAGCGGTCATAGGTCACGACCACAGAAACCGGCGCGTCGAACTGGCGAAAACCGCGCAGCACCCAGTCCTGGCGCTTCGGCTTGTCGTCCCGTTCGATGCCCATGACTGCGAAGAGTTGCTTGGCGATCTCGACCTGCCGCTCCCGGTGCGCCCCTGCATAGGCGCCATGGCTGCGGAACTCGCGCGAGTCCGGGACGCCGGCCAGGTTGCGTTCGGTGTTGCCCGCACGAATGCGGTTCAGCGGCTCGCCGGCGACGACGTAGAAATTCCAGGGCTGAGTGTTGAGCGAGGACGGCGCACGCATCGCCATCCCGATGACTTCCCGGATCAGGGCCTTGGGCACCGGTTCGGGCCTGAAGCCGCGAATGCTGCGGCGGCCCAGGACGACGTCATCGTATTCCAAGGCTGACCCTCAGATGCGGAAGGGAGAGGGCGGCCGCCACGACGGTCATGGCGGGAACACGAGCCCGGCTGGCATGCGTGCCGGCCGGGCCCGATCCGGTAGCCTCAGAGGGCCTTGATCTGCGTCGCCGACATCTTGCCGGAGCGCTTGTCCTTCTCGAGCTCGAAGCTCACCCGCTGGTTTTCCTGCAGGCCTGCAAGCCCGGCCTGCTGGACCGCGGAAATGTGAACGAAAACGTCACCACCGCCCGATTCCGGCTGGATGAACCCATAACCTTTTTGCTCGTTGAACCATTTGACAGTGCCGGTAGCCATGCGCAGAAGCCTTCCAGGTTGGCGTTGATCCGGACATCATAGCCGTACAGGCCGGCCACGGCTAGGTTGTCGCCAGTCGCCTCACGAGATTGACAAAAACGCCCCTTGTCCGGCTCCGGAAGAGCCCCCGGCGAGGGCCAACTTGTGTCCGGTCGGGTAATCCAGCACCGTGACTGCCGGTACGTTTCGGTAGCGCACGGTCACCCAGATGAGCTTCAAGGCAGCCTGCATCGCTCTCGCCGCCGTCACGGGCCTGGCGTCATGCGGGTCCATGTCGGCCAGTGACGGCGCGGCCCCTGCCGCCACCCTGGACACGGGGCGGGTGCAGGGAGAGAAATCCGGCGACCTCGCGGTCTTCCGCGGCATTCCCTACGCAGCGCCGCCGACCGGAAACCTGCGCTGGCGCGCGCCCCAGCCTGTGGCGCACTGGACCGGCGTGCGCCCCGCCACCGCCGTCGGGCCGGCCTGCCCGCAGCCGCATGTCAGTGACGAGCCATGGGCGAGGGTCGGACCGCAGAGCGAAGACTGTCTCTACCTCAACATCTGGCAGCCGGTGAAACGCGCGCAAGGTAAGTTGCCGGTGATGGTGTTCATCCATGGCGGATCCTTCCGTGCAGGCTCGGGCGGCGTGCCGCTCTATGACGGCTCGGCGCTGGCGAAACGCGGCGCGGTGATCGTCACGATCAATTACCGGCTGGGCCGGCTCGGCTTCTTCGCCCACCCGGCGCTGACGAAGGAAGGCGCCGGCGGCCTTCTCGGCAATTACGGCCTGATGGACCAGATGGAAGCGCTGCGCTGGGTCCAGCGCAATATCGCGCAGTTCGGCGGCGATCCGAAGAACGTGACGATCTTCGGCGAGTCCGCCGGCGCCGTTTCGGTTCAGGCGCTGATGGCCTCGCCCGAAGCGCGCGGCCTGTTCGCCAAGGCGATATCGCAGTCGGGCGGCGGCTTCTCGCTTGCGCCGGCGATGAAGGCCGCCGAGGCGGGCGGCCAGCAATGGGCGACGCAGCAGGGCCTCGCCGACGCCACGCCGGACCAGCTTCGCGCCATTCCTGTCGACAAGGTGGCGACAGCGGCGAACCTGCTCGGACCGATGATCGATGGGACAGTCCTCAAGGACAGCCCGACCAAGGCGTTCATGACTAAGGAGCAGGCGGATGTGCCGCTGATGATCGGCGGCAATTCGTGGGAGGCGAGCCTTGCCGGCCTCGACGCAAGCGCCCGGCCCGTTCTCGGCGCGGCCTATGCCGGCCTGCTGGAAGACTATCGCGCGAGCGGCCCCTCTCGCGCGGGGGCCGAGGCCGACCTTGCAGTCCAGGCCGTCGCCATCCAGCCGTCGCGCTACCTGGCCGAACGGCAGGCTGCGAAAGGCCAGCGCGCCTACGCCTACTATTTCACCCAGCAACCTGCCAGCGAGCGCACGACCAAGCCCGGCGCAGAGCATGGCGGGGAACTCAGCTACCTGTTCGGCGCCCGCCTCAACGCCGAGACGTGGGATGCGGCGGACGAGAAGACGTCCAGGATGATGGGCGACTACTGGGTGCGATTTGCGAGGACCGGCGATCCCAATGGCGGCGGCGCGCCGGTGTGGGCGCCGGTTACGCCGGCATCCGCACGCTACATGAGGCTCAGCGCAGAAGCTGCGATGGCGGACCCGACGCCGCTGGAACTGCGCACCCACCGCGCCGGCGTCAACTCGGCCACGCGCATCTGGGGGCCGGCAAAATAACGGAGCGCCGCAGCGGCCAGGCGCCTACTTCCTCACCGGCGTGCGCGAGCGAATCGTGCGGACTACGCCGTCCGACGAAGACATCAGCATGGTGTGCGTCTCGATGTGGCCGTTGACACGCCGGGCGCCGTCCAGCAGCTCTCCCTTGGTGACGCCGGTCGCGGCGAAAACCGTGTCGCCGGAAACGAGATCGTCCAGCTCGTAGCGCCGGCCGGGGTCCTTCAGGCCCAGACGCTGCGCCTGGTATTTCTCGGCCTCGTTGCGGAATGCGAAGCGCGCCTGCATCTGGCCGCCGGCGCAACGCAGCGCCGCCGCCGCCAGCACGCCCTCGGGCGCCTTGCCCTGGCCGACATACATGTCGATGCCCGTCTCCGGCATGGCCGTGTTGAGCACGCCATAGACGTCGCCATCGGGAATGAGGTTGATCCGCGCGCCCGCCTTCCGGAGGTCCGCGATGATCTTCTCGTGTCGCGGCCTGTCGAGCACGCACGCGGTGATCTTGTCGATCTTGACGCCCTTGGCGCGCGCAAGGCGGATCGCATTTTCTCCAGCGCCTGCATCGAGATCGACCACGCCGCGCTCATACCCGGGTCCAACAGCGAGTTTCTCCATATAGAGATCGGGCACTTTCAGGAGGCCGCCTTTGGAGGTGGCGGCGATCACGGCGATGGCGTTGGACATGGCCTTGGCGGTGAGGGTCGTGCCTTCAAGCGCTTCGAGCGCAATGTCGATCTCGGGGCCGGCGCCGGTTCCGACTTTCTCCCCGACATTGAGGATCGCGCCGTCAGCTTCGCCGACGACAACGAGTCCAGTCATGTCGATCGTGTTGAGCGCAGCCTGCATTGCAGTCGCAGCGGCGATCTCCGCAGCCTGCTCATCGCCTCTTCCCACCAGTCCTTCAGCAGCCATCGCAGCGCTTACAGTCGCATTCGCAAGCGCATAGGCGAGTGCAGTGTTGAGTCCGGTCCGGAGTACAGTCTGAACCATTTCGGCTCCCAGGCGGTCGTCCCCCATCGAATCGTCGCGACAGGCATAGACCCGCCGGACTCCAGGCTAAAGCGAATTCGGCCCGCGTGACGGTCCCATGACAGCGGATTTCCCGCGTGGCGATTCCCCGTGCAGAATTGCTGCACTGCGAAGCAGTCTTTCGGGCCGACCGCTCCGGATCTGGACTAACTCGCCGTCATCCCGCCATCGACCACGACTTCCGATCCGGTCATGAAGCCCGACCGGTCCGAGGCGAGGAAAAGCACGGCATTGCCGATGTCGGTGTCGCGGCCGAGCCGCTTCAGCGGATGGCGGTCGGCGAAACGCGTCCGGGCGGCATTGGCGCCTTCGCCTGACGCTTCCGCAAGCGTGACCATCTGGCCCAGCATCGCCGTGTCGATAATGCCGGGATGGATCGAGTTGACGCGGATCTTCATGCCTGCCTGCGCACATTCCAGCGCCGCCGATTTGGTCATCAGCCGCACCGCGCCTTTCGATGCGTTGTAGGCAATCAGGTTGGGCGAGCCGACCAGTCCGGCGACCGAAGAAATGTTGATGATCGAGCCGCCGCCTTCCCATCCCTGCGCACGCTCGGCGATGGCCGGGATCGAATGCTTGATGCCGAGAAAGACGCCTTCGACATTGATCTGCTGCATGCGCCGGAAATCCTCCAGCGAGGTGGCGACGATCGGCCGGACGAAGAAGATGCCGGCATTGTTCACCAGGATGTCGAGCCCGCCGAACGTCTTCCTTGCGAAGGCGACTGCGGCGATCCACTCGTCCTCGCTGGTCACGTCGTGCTTGACGTACGCGCCGCCGATGGATGCGGCGACGTCCGTGCCGTCGCCGATATCGCTCACCACCACCTTCGCCCCCGCCTGCGCCAGCGCCCGCGCCGCCGCCGCGCCCAGCCCGCGCGCCGCGCCCGTCACAAGCGCCACGCGCCCGTCGAGGTCTTTCATGAGGATCTCCCTGCCGGCCTTCCTACGAGCGGACCGACGCCCTGTCGATCATTCCGCAGAGGCAGCCTTCTAGGGCGCGACGACGAAGTCGAAATAGGTCTTCGGGTAAGGCTCGTTGTTCAGGGTGAAGTGCCACCACTCGCTCGCAATGGGGCGGAAGTCCTGTTCCATCATCACGCGCTGCAGCAGCAGGCGATTGGCCCGCGCCGTCCCGCTGACCGTCCCGTCCATGGGATGGGACACGGTGTCGAACATGTCGAACGCGCTGCCCATGTCGAGTTCGGCGCCGGTCTTCACATCCATCAGCGTGAGATCGACGGTCGATCCGCGCGAGTGGCCGGACTTGTCGGAAATATAGTCCAGCTCGAACAGCCGGGACTTGTCCACGTTCGGATAGTAGGTCTGCTTGCGCGCCTGGT
The DNA here is from genome assembly GCA_963718145.1 of uncultured Alphaproteobacteria bacterium. Lineage (GTDB taxonomy): Bacteria > Pseudomonadota > Alphaproteobacteria > Caulobacterales > Hyphomonadaceae > UBA7672. The sequence goes on from CAVQYJ010000024.1 coordinate 23,403, forward strand.
CGGCGGGGTCCCTCGCCCAGGCGACGAAGTTGGCGACCGCGCGAGCGGGCCGGTAGCAGTCGAACATCTTGAGCCCCAGCCCGAAGGGCTTCAGCCGCTCCTGCACCTTGGCAAGCGCCGCAGCAGCCTGCTTCGTCAGCAAGCAGGCCGGCGCGGCGTAACCGGCGATGGGCTTGCCCACGAAATTCTCAGGTCCCGCATAGCGCATGTCGAGCACAAGCCCCGAAACCGTTTTTCCGGCATCGACAAAACCGCTGCGGTCCATCTCCTTCGGAGCCTGGGCATGCGCCGACGCCGCGAGGCACAAGGCCAACAAAGCTGCCGTCCGCCGCATGATCCTCTCCGCGAAACCTGATGCCCAATGCTGCCGCGCCCACACTGGGCGCGCAAGGCCCGCTGCCCCGGTGGCAACGGCGCCGCCATCGCTGCCATGGGCCCGCATCGCCCCACGATTGACACGCCCAGCCTCGCATGCCGAATGACGATCCGGCCACGACAACCCGAGAGCAGAAACCTGCCCGGCGCCGGAGGGGAGACGCACATGTGCGGACTGATCGGCGGGATCACGCGCAAACCGGTTGACCAGAAGCAGATCGGCGCAGCGCTCGACGTGCTCAATCATCGCGGACCCGATGGCCAGGGCCGCTGGGCATCCAGCGACGGCCGCAGCTTCCTCGGCCACACGCGGCTTTCGATCATCGGCCTCGACAATGGCGTGCAGCCGATCTCGAATTCGGCAGGCGATGTGCACATCGTCGTCAATGGCGAGTTCTACGGCTACCGCGCCATCCGCGACGACCTTCGCAGGCAGGGCGCGAAATTCGCGACGGATTCCGACAGCGAGATCGCCCTGCACCTCTACCTGCAGCGCGGCATGCGGGCGGCGGAATCCCTGCGCGGCGAATTCGCTGTCCTGATCGCGGACGAGCGCCGCAAGCTGATGATCGCCATCCGCGACCGCTTCGGCATCAAGCCGCTGTTCTATGCAGTCATCGACGGCGGTGTGGTGTTTGCCTCGGAGATCAAGGCGCTGCTCGCCCTCGGCGTTCCCGCCATATGGGACAAGGACGCCGCCTACCAGGACGCGTTCCTGTTCCGCTCGCACGAGCGCACCATGTTTGCGGGCATCCGCTCGGTTCCGCAGGGCTGCTACGCCATCGCGCGCGGCGCCGAGGTGCAGGTCTACAGCTACTGGGATTGGGAATTCCCGACCACCGGGGAAACCGCCGCCGACGACCGCACCGAGGCCGAAGTGGTGAAGGGCTTCCGCGAGGTGCTGAGCGATTCCGTCCGCGAGCGGCTGGTCGCCGACGTCGAGGTCGGCTGCTATCTCAGCGGCGGCATCGACAGCTGCGCCGTGCTCGGGCTCGCCCAGATCCAGATGGACCGGCCGATCCGCGCCTACACACTGGCGTTCGACGATCCGCTTTACGACGAATCCGCCATCGCAAGGCGGCAGGCAGAATTCGTCGGCTCGTCCTTCCATCCCGTGCCGGTCACGCGCCGCGCACTTGCCGACGCCTATCCCGACGCCGTGTGGCACTCTGAAACGCCGATGCTGAACGGCCACGGCGCCGCCAAATTCCTGCTCAGCAAGGCGGTGCGCGACGCCGGCCTGAAAGTCGTCTTTACCGGCGAAGGCTCCGACGAGCTTCTCGGCGGCTACGCCACCTTTCGCCGCGATGCGCTTCTGCACCACCCCGGCGGCCGCAGCCGGAAGGAGACCGAGGCGCTGCTGGCGAAGATGTTCGCCGCCAACGCCGCGACGCGCTCCATCTTCATGCAGCAGGACCCGGACAACCCCGCCTTCGCCGAGGTGACCAAGCGACTCGGCTGGCTGCCCTCGTTCATCGAGAGTTTCGGCGCCCTGGGCCTCGCCACGGCGCCCTGGTTCCGGGACGACGTGCTGGCGAGCGCGGGATCGAGCCCGCCCTATGCGGACACGCTCGACCGCCTGCCGCTGTCGCAGGCCATCGCCGGGCGCGACCGGCTGCACCAGGGGCTGTACATCAACTCGAAGATCCACCTCGCCAACTTCATCCTCACCTTCCTCGGCGACCGGATGGAGATGGCGCATTCGATCGAGGGCCGCGTGCCCTTCCTCGACCATCACGTCGCCAGCTATGCCGCGCGCGTGCCGATCGCCATGAAGACCAAGGGCTATCGCGAGAAGCATGTCCTGCGCGAGGCGGCGAAGGACGTGCTGATCGAGGAAGTCTACAACCGCGAAAAGCACCCCTTCACGTCGCCGCCCGCAGCGGGCGAGGATCCCATGATGACGCTGTTCGAGGATGTGCTGGCGTCCCGCGCCCTCGACGACCAGCCGATCTTCGACCCCGCGCGGGTGCGCCAGGGCTTCATCGCCATGAAGGCCAGCCCGCTCGACCAGCGCCCAGCCTTCGAAGGCCGCATCCAGCGCGTTGTGTCGACCACGCTGATGCACCAGCGGTTCGGCATGTCGGCGTAGGCGTGACGGGCAGGCCTGACGCAGCTGGTCCCGGTGACGGAAACGGTCGCCGCGTCAGGCCCGCACGATCGGCAAGTCTACTTCTTCACGATCTGGCCGCGGATCTCGCCGCCCCGGTTCGCCGCGGTGTGGACGTTGACATAGTATTTGCCCGCCGCGAGATCGGCAGCCTGCGCATCGGTCAGGGTCGCTGTGCCGGTGATCGGGCTGGCTGCGGAGGGGAACGGGACGACCGGCGGGGCATTGGCGCCAGGATCGGCGGGGCCGTGGATGTGCGCTGCCGCCGCCGGGCCGCTGAGGTTTTCATAGGTCACGTTGTAGGTCAGCGCGTGCGTGGCCGGATCGTAGGTGAACGTACCCATCCCCTTGCCCGCCGACGCGATGCCCGCGCCTGGCGCGAGCGTGGCGGCGTAGGTGGGAAGCTTCGGCGCCGCCGGCATGCTGTGGCAGCCGGCAGCGGCCATGCCTGCGAATGCGACGGCAATCATCCAGGATGTCTTCATCGAGCGTCTCTCCCATGTGGGCCCGTCGGGGAGATGTCTCCGCCGCCGGCCTCTGCGGGCATGACTACACCAATGCCGCCGCGTCATCCATCCCGGCGGAGGAAGTGCAGTTCCCCCCGGCTTCCCTCGGGCATCGCTGCGCAGAGTTGCGCACAGGCTCTCTCGCCATTGGCAAATGTTGGAGTCATAGTCGAGCAACAACAGGGTCGAGCAACAACACAGGGTGGACATCATGGGCGCCGACGGAGCTTCGAAGAGCCTGAAGGACCTTTATGCGCGCGGCATCGAAGGCACGCACTGGACCGTGCCGCAGGACTACAGCGCCTGTTTCGACTTTCGCTACGACAAGGGCCGCGAGACGATGATGACCCTTTACCAGAAGGGCAAGGAATTCCAGTGGGACGCGGTGAGCCGGATCGACTGGTCGCTGCAACTCGACGAGGAAAACCCGATGGAGCTGCCCGATGCGCTCCTTCCGATCAACGAGATGCCGCTCTACCAGAAGATGAGCGCGAGAGAGAAAGCCAACGTCCGCAAGCACTACCAGGCATGGAACATCTCGCAGTTCATGCAGGGCGAACAGGGCGCGCTGATCTCGGCCGCCAAGATCGTCACCAATGTGCCGGACCTCGATTCCAAATTCTACGCATCGACGCAGGTGATCGACGAGGCGCGCCATGTCGAGGCCTACAAGGGCCTGCTGCAGAAGTTCGGCGTCGCCTATCCGATGACCGGGCCCCTGCAGGAGCTGCTCGACCAGACGCTGCGCGACAATCGCTGGGACATGACCTATCTCGGCATGCAGGTGGTCATCGAGGGCCTGGCGCTGGCGGCCTTCCAGGGCGTGCGCGACCACTCGCAGAATCCGCTCGCCGCGATGGTCAACGCCTATGTCATGCAGGATGAGAGCCGCCATGTCGCGTTCGGGCGCCTCGCCCTGCGCGACTACTATCCGCATCTCACGGAGCGGGAGCGCGAGGAACGCGAGGAGTTCCTGGTGGAAGCGTGCTGGCTGATGCGCGACCGGTTCGACAGCCGCGAGGTCTGGGAGACGCTCGGCCTGCCGGTCGACGAATGCGTCGCCCATCTCATGGAATCCGAGGGCATGCAGACCTATCGCAATTTCCTGTTCATGCGCATCGTTCCGATCGTGAAGGATATCGGCTTGTGGGGGCCGAAGGTCCGCGACTGCTACGAGAAGATGGGCGTGCTCGCCTTCGCGCAGACCGACGTCGACCAACTGCAGCGTGACGACGAGCGTATTGCACGGGATTTCGACGCCCGTCGGGCTCATGTCGACAGCGTGGTCGACCTCGGCCGCGAGAAGGGCTGACCGGCGCCGCTAGGCCCGGGTCTCGATGCGCATCAGGCGCGGCGTGTCCGCCGTGATCTTCAGGTCGGCGACTTTCGCCAGCGCCCTTTCAACAGAGGCGCGCGGACAGGGATGCGTCATGATCGCGACGGGCGCAGCGCCCGTGTCGCCGGCCGATTCCTGGATCAGCTTGTCGATCGAGACGCCGGCCTCGGCCAGTTCCTCGGTCAGCGCCGCGAACACGCCGGGCTTGTCGGCCAGCTTGGCGCCGATGAAGAACGAGCCCTGGTCCGCTGATCCCTTGGCGGTGGTGATCAGGGACGCCAGATCTTTCGCCGGCTTGCCGAGCGGCGGCGTTGCCGGACCCTCGAACAGGCGCGCAAGGTCGCCCACCACGGCGGCTGCGGTGGGGCCGGCGCCCGCGCCTGGCCCGGTGAAGGTGAGGCGCCCCACGGGCTCACCCTCGACGACGACAGCGTTCAGCGGCCCGTTCACCTGCGCCAGTGGATGGTCTTGTCGGACCAGCACCGGCGCCACGCGGCAGCGCACGCCATCCTTGGCGCGGAAGGCTTCGGCGACCAGCTTGATGCGATAGTCGAACTTGTTGGCGAGGGTGATGTCCATCGCCTCGATCTTGTCGACCCCTTCGACCTGCACCTGGCTGAAATCCGGTCGCGCGCCGAAGGCGATCGAAGCAAGGATCAGCACCTTGTGCGCCGCATCCATGCCCGAGACGTCGAGATAGGGGTCGCTCTCTGCATAGCCAAGGCGCTGGGCCTCCGCGAGCACGGTCTCGTATGCCGCGCCCGTGCGCAGCATTTCGGACAGGATGTAGTTGCACGTGCCGTTGAGGATGCCGGACACGCGGCTCACCACGACGCCCGACAGCGAATTGCGGATCGCGCGGACGATCGGGATGGCGCCCGCCACCGCCGCCTCGAACAAAAGGTGCGCGTTATGCGTCTCGGCGAGCTGGGCGATCTCGATGCCATGTTCGGCGATCAGCGCCTTGTTGGCGGAAACCACCGGCTTGCCGGCTTTGAGCGCCGCTTCCACCGTCCGCTTCGCCGGCCCGTCGGACCCGCCGACGAGTTCGACCACCACATCGACATCGTCCATGCCCGCCAGTTCGACCGGGTCATCGACCCATTTGAACTTCGAGATGTCGACGCCGCGATTGCGGTTCTTGTTGCGCGCGGAAACCGCCGTCACCACCAGCCGTCCCGGCAGGCGCAGTTCGTCCTGCCGCTCGATGAGCTTCAGGAGGCCGCCCCCCACCGTGCCGAGCCCGGCCACGCCGAGGCGGAGAGTCTTGTCCTTGGCCATGTCAGCCGCCCGATCAAATGCTCTGAATGAAAACACAAACACCGCTCGTCCCGACGAAAGTCGGGACCCAGGGCGGACCAAGAGACTTGTTCCGCCTTGGAGCTTCAAGCCCGTTCAAGGTGCGCAACCGTTCCTGAATCCCGACTTTCGTCTGGGGTCGGACGCGAAACGTCCGACGCGGAGATGGATCAGCGCGCTCATCCTGCAGCCTTCTTGCGGATGGGCTCGACCTTGGCAGGCTTCGGCTCTTTCTCGGGCTTCACCTTGACGCCATTGGCTTCCAGGAATTTGCGGATGTTGCGCGCCGCCTGGCGGATGCGCTGCTCGTTTTCGACGAGGGCGAGACGCACATGGCCGTCGCCATGCTCGCCAAAGCCCGCGCCTGGCGCCACGGCGACATGCGCTTCCTTGATCAGCCGCAGCGCGAACTCCAGCGACCCGGCTTCCCGGAACGGTTCAGGGATCGGCGCCCAGGCGAACATCGATGCTTGCGGCTCGGGGATTTCCCATCCCGCGCGGCTAAAGCTTTCCACCATCGCGTTGCGGCGCGTGCGATAGATTTCGCGCATCTCGTCGACGCAGTCCTGCGGGCCGTTGAGCGCCGCCGCCGCCGCAACCTGCACCGGCGTGAACGCGCCATAGTCGAGATACGATTTCACGCGGGCCAGCGCCGCGATCAGGCGCTCATTGCCCGCCGCAAAGCCGACGCGCCATCCGGCCATCGCATAGGTCTTCGACATCGACGTGACTTCGACCGCGATGTCCTTCGCGCCATCGACCTGCAGGATCGAGGGCGGCGGATCGCCATAATAGATTTCGGTGTAAGCGAGATCGGACAGCACGAGGATCTCGTGCTTCTTCGCGAACTTGATGACCTCCTTGTAGAAATCCAGCTCGACGACCTGCGCGGTCGGGTTCGCCGGATAGCACACCACCATTGCGGTCGGCGGCGGCACCGAGTGCTTCACGGCGCGCCCAAGGTTCGAGAGATACTCTTCCGGCGAATGCGCCTGCACGGAGCGGATCGCCGCGCCGGCCATGATGAAGCCGAACGAGTGCAGCGGATAGCTTGGGTTCGGAACCAGGATCGTATCCCCCGGCGCCGCGATCGCCTGCGCGAGATTGGCGAACCCCTCCTTCGAGCCGAGCGTGACCACCACTTCCTTGTTCGGGTCGAGCTTCACGCCAAAGCGCCGGTCGTAATATGCCGACAGCGCGCGGCGCAGGCCCGGGATGCCGCGCGAAGCCGAATAGCCATGCACGTCCGGCTTTCGGGCCGTCTCGCACAGTTTCTCGACGATGTGCGGTGGCGTCGGCAGGTCGGGATTGCCCATCCCAAGGTCGATCACGTCGGCGCCCTGGGCGCGCAGCCCGGCCTTGGTGACGTTCACCTGCTCGAACACGTAGGGCGGCAGCCGCCTGATCTTGTGAAACTCCAAGCGCATGGATCACCTGTCTCGTCGGTCCTCGGCGGGACTTCGCCAGCGCCGGGTAAAGGATTCTGTAAAGCCGTATCGCGACGGCCGCTACGGGGCAAATTCTACCAGAAAGGGGGCCATGTCGCGGAGGTCTGCCAAGGCTGGATCCCGCTACTGAGGCGCCGGTCCCGATTCAAGTCGAGCGCGAATCTGCGCTTCCGTAGCTCGGATCTCCTCGTCGGTCGGCGCGACCTCGTCCAGCTCGGCGAGCTCCTTCTCCATCTCCGCCGCCTTGGCGCGCAGGGAGGCGGCCTTGGCGTCCCAGTCGGACTGGTTGCCGTTGTCGCCTCGGGCCTGGGGAATCTGGGCAAGCTCCGGATAGCCCTCGCCCTTGACCTCGACCGCCTTGGCCTGGAACCACTCAGGGGCGATCGTGGACCGCGCCATCAGGTCGGCGCAGCCCCCCGCCGCCAGCCCGCCCAGCAAGGCGGCGGCGCCGAGCAGTCTGCCCGAAAATCTCGCGATGGCGTTGAGGCGGACCATGACGCCTTTCTGACTCGGAGTGAGGCATTTCTGCCCCGTGATTGCGCTCTCTTGCGTTACTACCTAGTGACAGTCTGCGGGTTTGGCGAGCGGGTTGTTCAGGTCCACACTGCCGGCCAGACGGGACATTTGGTGGGACAGCAATGACCGGAAACGGAGGCAAACCTCCAGAAAGCGACACACCGGACGGCTCGCCGCCCGGCCGTGCGGACGCGTCCTTCCAGCGCCTTGGCCAGAAGATCGCCGACCTCTCGCGTGAACTTTCTGACATCACCCGGCTGGCCGGCACGGCCACGCCGCGCAAGCTCGAACTCGAAGCCGCCGCTGCCGCCTTCAAGTCGCTGGCCGAGGCGTATTCGAAAAAGCCCGAAGCTTTCCAGGAAGCCCAGCTCGATCTTTTCGGCCGGCAGTCCACGGCGCTGCAGGAAATGTCGCAAGGTTCGCCCTCTGCAGCGGGCGACAGCGATCCGCGCTTTTCCGATCCGTCCTGGCGCGAGAACCCGTTCTTCGACTTCATGCGCCGCATCTATCTCGCCCAGTCCGGCTGGGCAGAGAGCCTCGCCTGGAATGCTCCGGGCCTCTCGGAGACCGAACGCCGCCGCGCCGCGTTCTTCATCCGGCAGGCCAGCGCCATGCTCGCGCCCTCCAACCTGCTGATGGGCAATCCGAAGGCGCTGAAGGCCCTGTTCGACTCGGACGGCGCCTCGATCCGCAAAGGCTTCGAACAGCTCCAGCAGGATTTCGACGCGGGTCGGTGGCCGCGTCAGCGTCACGCAATCCGATCCCGATGCGTTCGAACTCGGCAAGACGCTGGCCGTCACGCCCGGCGAGATCGTGCTGAAGAACCCGCTGATCGAACTGATCCGCTATTTTCCCACGACCCAGACCGTGCGCGAAAGCCCGGTGCTGATCTACCCACCCTGGATCAACAAATACTATGTGCTCGACCTCACGCCCGCGAATTCGCTGGTCGCCTGGCTGCGCGACCAGGGCTTCACCGTCTACATGGTTTCGTGGCGCTCGGCGGACGATGAAACCGCCAGCTTCGACTGGGACGACTATCTGAGGCTCGGCGGCCGCGCCGCGCTCGATTTCGTGGCCGGCGAGCATCAAGCCGCCGTCAACGCCGCAGGCTATTGCGTGGGCGGCGCACTGCTCTCGATCCTTGCGGCGCGACTGGCCGAGGAGGGCGACACCCGCCTCGCTTCCATGACGCTCCTTGCGGCGCAGACCGATTTCTCCGAGCCCGGCGACCTCGGCCTGTTCATCGACGACGCCAGCATTGGCGGCATCGAACAGATGATCATCGACGCCGGCGGCGTCATGCCGGGCGAAGCGATGCGCGACGCTTTCAACCTCCTGCGCCCCGAAGACCTGATCTGGCGCTATGTCGAGGAGCGCTACCTGCTCGGCGAGCCGGCGAAGCCGTTCGACCTGCTCTACTGGAACTCCGACCAGACCAACCTGCCCGGCCCGCTGCATATCGCCAGCCTCAAGCGTCTCTACCTGGAGAATTCGCTGGCAAAGGGCGCATTCACGGTTGAGGGCAAGCCGGTCGATCTCAAGGCGATCAGGATTCCGGTGTTCATCCACGCCGCGCGCAAGGACCACATCTCGCCCTTCGCCTCGGTCTACAAGGGCGTGAACCAGTTCAGCGGCGACGTCACTTTCGTGCTGGCGGATTCAGGCCACATCGCCGGCGTGGTCAACCCTCCCGCCGCCAACAAGTACCGCCACTGGACCGGCGCCAACCACCCGCCGGTCTCGGACAATTGGCTCGCCTACGCTAAGGAACACCCCGGCTCGTGGTGGCCGCTGTGGGCGGAATGGCTGGGCGAACGCGCCGGCGCCGAGGTGGCGCCGCCGAAGCCGAAGAAGGGCGCGGAGCGCGCGCCGGGCGAGCTATGTGCGCGAGACGCTGGGCAGCATCCGCGCGAGGCGGGGCGGCTGACTCAGCCCGTCTTTCCGCAAAGCGCGCCGGGCTGCTTCGCCTGCAGCTTCACGAAATCCTCGACGACAAGGCCTTTGAGCGCCGCCACGCCGCCACGAGTACGCCTCACCCATCCCTGCGGGATCCGGTCAAACTCTTGCTCGCTCATGTCGAACGTCCCGACATTGCCCAAGCGATAGCGGATCGGCTCCATGAGATCCTGAATGCCTTGACGCACCGCGCCATCCTCGGACAGCTCTCTCACATGCTCCGGCCCGAACAGCGGCATGACGAGCCGGCCCTTCTGATCGAGAGTCACCCATGAGTAGGTGTCGTTCACATAGTAGCTGCCGCCCTGCTGACGCTTGAGATAGAGCAGGATGTAGTCAAGTGGCTTCAACCCGGAATGAAGGGTCATCGTCACCGTCTGTCGCCCGTGAAGGCGATCGCCGACGATCGACTGCCGGATGTCGACCTTCACATCCCACGGCCATCTCACGACGATCCGGTCTGGGCCCAAGTATGGTATGGGCTGCGGATCGAAGCTTACTGGCGTCGCAACGACAACTGCGTCAAAGCATTTGTCGAGGTCAGCTTCTTGAGCATGCGCAGATCCGGTGAAGAGCCACGCAATTCCGGCGATGACCAGGCGCTGCAACATATTGGCAAGGTAGCTCAGAATGGCCTGCGCCGACAGGCCCTCCGGCGAGGCGCAGCTAAAGCCCCGCCTCCTCCTCAAGCCCCAGCGCGAGGTTCATGTTCTGCACGGCGGCGCCGCTGGCGCCCTTGCCGAGATTGTCGAGCACTGCGACGAGCCTTGCCTGCCCTGCCTGCTCATTGCCGAACACGTACAGCTTCAACTGGTTGGTGTTGTTGAGCGCCTCCGGGTCCAGCGCCACGACATAGCCGCCGGCGCCGGCGCGCGCCCGGGCGAGCAATGCTGTCTCGTCCTCGCCCGCAACCGACACGAAGGTTTCGCCCTGGTAGAAATCCGCCAGCGCCTCGCGCAACTGCTTCGGCGTCACCGCGCCTGGCAGCGCCCAGAGCTGGAGCGGAACCTCGACGATCATGCCCTGCGCATAGCGCCCGACCGACGGCGCGAACACTGGCGGATGCGCAAGGCCGGAATACTTCGTCATCTCCGGCACGTGCTTGTGCGCCAGCGCGAGGCCATAGATGCGGAAGGCATCATGCGTCGTCTCGGGCGGCTGGCGCTGGAATTCTTCGATCAGCCCCTTGCCGCCGCCGGAATATCCCGAGACCGCATTCACGGTCACCGGAAAATCACCCGGGATGATCCCTTCCGAAACCAGCGGCGCAACCAGCGCAATGAATCCGGTCGGATAGCATCCCGGATTGGAGATCCGCTTCGAGCGTTCGATCACCACGCGATGCCCGTCAACCATCTCGGGAAAGCCGTAGGCCCAATGCGGATCCACCCGGTGCGCGGTCGATGCATCGATGATCCGAGTGGAATTATTCTTGACCAGCGTGACGGCTTCCTTCGCCGCATCGTCCGGCAGGCAGAGGATCACCGCATCTGCCGAGTTCAGCATGTCCGCCCGCGCCGCCGGGTCCTTGCGCTTGTCCGGATCGATCGAGACGACCTGCAAATCCTTGCGGCCCTGCAGCCGCTGCCGGATCTGCAAACCGGTCGTGCCCGCCTCGCCGTCGATGAAGACTTTCGGACCCATGATTCAACCTGTCGGAAAGGGCCAAGGAAAAAGGGCGCCCTGGTTTCCCGGAGCGCCCTTCCCGAACACGTATTGCGACGCGTCTTAGCGCTTCGAGAACTGGAACGAACGTCGTGCTTTCGCGCGGCCGTACTTCTTGCGCTCGACGGCGCGCGGGTCGCGGGTGAGGAATTTGTTCGGACGCATCGCGAGGCGAAGCTCCGGCTCGAAATTCACGAGCGCGCGGGCGATGCCATGGCGAACCGCGCCGGCCTGGCCCGAAAGGCCCGAGCCCTTCACGGTGCACACAACGTCGATTTCGGTTTCGCGCTTGGCCGCTTCCAGCGGCTGCTTGATCATCATGCGAAGAACCGGGCGGGCGAAATACTGCTCCTGGTCCTTGCCGTTGATGGTGATCTTGCCGGTGCCGCGCTTGATCCAGACGCGGGCGGTGGCGGTCTTGCGGCGGCCGGTGCCATAGGCGCGGCCGAGCTTGTCGATCTTGGCCTGTACCGGCGCTTTCGCCGCGGCGGCCTTCACGTTGAGGTCCTTGATGCTGTCCAGGCTTTCGACGGTTTCGGCCATGATCAGGCGACCTTCACGTTCTTGGAGTTCATCTTCTTGAAGTCGACGACTTCAGGGTTCTGCGCTATGTGCGGATGGTCCGCGCCGGCATAGACGCGCAGCTTGGCGTACTGGTCGCGCGCCAGCGGGCTCTCGCCCGGCATCATGCGCTTGATCGCCAGCTCGAGCACGCGCTCGGGGAATTTGCCGTTGAGGATCTTCTCCGGCGTCGTCGTCTTGATCCCGCCCGGGTGGCCGGTGTGGCGGTGATAGAGCTTGCGGGTCATCTTGCGGCCGGTGAACGCCACCTTGCCGGCGTTGATGATCACGACATGGTCGCCCGTGTCGACATGGGGGGTGTAGTCGGCGCGGTGCTTGCCGCGCAGACGCTTGGCCACATAGGACGCCAGGCGGCCAACCACGGCGCCTTCGGCGTCGATGATCACCCACTTGTTCACGACATCGGCCGGTTTAACGGAAACGGTTTGCATTGCTCCCTCGCGGAGCCTTTCTCGGACTTGGGTTTAGTTCTGAATTTCGAACGCGTGCAGCTATAGCCCGGGCACGCCGATGTCAACCGTAACAGGGTATTGGCCAGGGGCCGGCGCGGCCAGACCCCCGATCCGGCCCGGAATCCGCAAATTCCAGCCCTAGTCGCTGCCCCCACCACCGGAATCGCAGCTTCCGCCACCATCCCCGGGTCCGCAGTCATTGGGGCTGTTCCCGCCCACATACCAGTTCCCGTAGCTACCCACGGCGCCGTGGCCGGAAGCCTTTCGATGCCTGCGATTTACGGAAACGAGAACCAGTACGGCGGTCACGAGGCCAAGGGCGAGCAACCATCCGAATATGACGTTCATCGGCATGACCTCTGCCTACCACATCAACCCCGGACGCCCTATCAGGCCGGCTCTCTGGACGCTTGCGCCGCACTAAAGCCTTCCAATCCCGGCTTGTTGAACGCCCTGCCAGGCGAGCGGAATCGACAGCGGCCCGGCCCGGCCTATGGTCGGCGGCAAACCGGTCCCAAGAAGGCGGACCCAGCCCCGGGGGATATCATGGATCGCAGGACCTTCCTCACAGCAGCCGCGGCCGGCGCCTTGTCCCCCGCCCTGTTCGGCGACAGCGCCTTCGCCCAGGCCGCCTCCATCAACTATGACGCCCTCGCCGCCCTGCGCACCGAGGGGATGGGAGAGCGCACCAGCCAGGTGATGAAGACGGCCAGCTATATGATGGACGTGCTCGGCCCCCGCCTCTCTGGCTCGCCCGGCATCCGGAAATCCGGCGACTGGGTCGTCTCGCAGATGAAGGAATGGGGCCTCACCGGCGCCGTGCTCGAGCCCTGGCCCGAGGACAGGAGCGGACAGAACAACGGCTTCCCGCGCGGCTGGTCGAACTCGAAATACTACGTCAACGCCGTCTCGCCCAACACCTTCCCCATCTCTGGCATGTCGGTCGCCTGGACGCCCGGCACCGACGGCCTCGTGCGCGGCGAATGCGTCGTCGTCGTCGAGACGACCGAGAAGGAACTCAAGGAAAAATACGCCGGCAAGCTGCGCGGCAAATGGGTGTTCGGCCAGGCGCCGATCGACATGCGCTCGCAGTGGGACCCGGTCGCCCGCCGCTACACCCGCGAACAGCTCGACGGCCTCGAAACGCCCGCGCGCGGCCCCGAATTCGGCACGACCCAGCCCGGCAATGCGCCACAGCCGCCGCGCCCGCCCCAGCCGCCACAACAGGGCGGCCCGCCGCCCTACAATCGCAACGCCTTCTTCCGCGATGAAGGCGCGCTGGGCGTCTTTGCGACGAACAAGGGCCAGGGCGTCGTCAACATTCTCGCCGGCACGCGCACCGATGCGCCCGACACCCAGATCCCCCGCATCAACATCGAGGCCGAACATTATGGCCGCATCGCCCGCTCGGTGATGCAGGGCCAGCCCGTGGTCATCGAAGCCGACATCCGCAACGACTGGCAGCCCAACCCGCAGATGTTCAACGTTGTGGGCGAGATCCGCGGGACGCAATGGCCCGACGAAGTCGTCATCATCGGCGGCCATTTTGACTCGTTCCACGCCGCCACCGGCGCCACCGACAATGGCGGCGCCTGCTGCGTCGCGCTCGAGGCCATGCGCCTGCTCAAGACGATGAAGACTCCGCTCAAGCGCACTGTCCGCATCTGTCTTTGGAATGGCGAGGAGCAGGGTCTCGTCGGATCGCGGCTCTATGTCGGCGAGCATTTCGGCGGCGTGCGGCGCAACCCGCCCGCCGGATCGCCGCCCAACGTGCGCGGCGAGATGATCCCGGTGAAGCGCGACCATTCGCGCTTCCAGTCCTATTTCAACCTCGACAATGGCGTCGGCGCGATCCGCGGCATCTATGCGCAGGGCAATGGCGCGATCATCCCGATCTTCCGCCAGTGGGTCGAGCCGTTCCGAGACCTCGGCATGACGCATGTCAGCGCCCGCTCCACCGGCTCGACCGACCACGCCTCGTTCGACAATGCCGGCCTGCCCGGCTTCCAGTTCATCCAGGACCCACTCGACTACGAGCCCAAGACGCACCACACCAACATGGACTTCCTGGAAAGCCTCCAGCCCGAGGACATGAAGCGCAATTCGGTGATCCTCGCGGGCTTCGCCATGCTGGCCGCCAACCACCCCAACAAGCTGCCAAGGAAGGCCCGCCCGCCCGAAGCGCCGCCACGGCCAGCGCCAGGCGCGGCTGCTACGCCATCGACACCGACGCCGTAGGGCGAGACGCCGTCCACACCAGCCGCGTCGCCGCCAGCAGCACGATCGTCCCCAGCGCCTGGTGCGCCAGCGACATGTCGAGCGGCGCAGCGCGCATCAGCGTCGCGACCCCCAGCAACACCTGCAGCGACACCAGCCCCGCGAACATCACGAACAGCGACCCATGCGCGCGCCGGAACCGCCACGCGCACCACACCGTGCAACCGAACAGCGCATACGCCGTCACGCGATGCAGGAACTGCGTCGTCGCCTCGTTCTCGAAGAGATTCCTCCAGAGCGGATCGAGCGCCCACATCGCCTCGGGCACGACCCGCCCTGCCATCAGCGGCCAGTCGGTATAGCCTCGGCCCGCATCCAGCCCGGCCACCAGCGCGCCCAGCGCCATCTGCACGCCCACGATCCAGATCAACGCCGTTGCCCATCGCGAAGCCGCCGCCGGCAGCGCACGCCGCTCCGCCCCCAGCTCCAGCCACAGCCAGAAGCAGTAGGCGATGATCAGCAGCGCGAGGCAGAAGTGCGTCATCAGCCGGTAGGGCGCAACCGAGGTGAGATCGGAGTTGACGCCGGAACTTACCATCCACCACCCGATCACCCCCTGCAGGCCGCCGAGCACGAACAGCACGATCAGGTGCGGCAAGAGTTTTTTCGTGGTCCGCCCCGTCAGCCACAAGAAAACCAGCGGCAGTGCGAACACCACGCCGATCGTGCGGCCAAGTTCGCGATGGCTCCATTCCCACCAGTAGATGCCCTTGAATCCCCCGAGATCCATGTTCGGGTTGAGCTGGTGGTATTGCGCCGTCATCGACTGGTATTTGGCGAAAGCGTCCGCCCAATCCGTCTCGTTCATCGGCGGAAATGCGCCGAGCAGCGGCCGCCATTCCGTGATCGACAGCCCCGAATCCGTCAGGCGCGTCGCCCCGCCGACCAGGATCATGGCGTAGACCATCACCGCGATCAGCAGCAGCCAGGCGCGCACCAGCGCCACGCCCCGGGCGGGCACGAGCGGGTTCACCTGCGCTGCGGCGAGAGCGGTCATTGCGCGCTTATCCTATCTGTGGGAGCGGAAGGCCAGCGGCCGCATCCCTGTCCTGGGATGGCATTTTGCCATCCCGGGCAGGCCGCATCTGGAACCAACGCCCCATGCGCAAGCTCCTCGGCGCAGTCGCAATGATCGTCTGGCTGCTGGCCTATGTGGCCGTCGCCGCCGTGCTGGGCGACCGCGTGCTGCACGAGCACTGGCTGCTGCAGGTGATCTTCTTCCCCATCGCCGGCCTCGGCTGGGTCGTCCCCCTCAAACCGCTTCTGAAATGGATGCATGCCAGGGACGAACCCAAGGAAAGCCCGGACGTCTGATGCGATCTTCCACAAGTGCGACCAGCACGGCCCCGTCGGGCGGCTGAGCCGGAGGCGACATCCATCGTCCCCGGCCAACCAGCCGCGCGCGAAACTGTCGGGGATCCGCAGGACTTGTCCGACACTTCGGCCAGATCCCGTTTCCAGCTTCCTCAGTGAATCCAAGCCGCTTGCAGGAAATCCTGGCCGGTTCGGCCACGACTTTTCTGTAGGGCTCAAAAACCCGTCGTATAATCCGCCCATCGCCACCGCAGGAGGGCAGCCGTGCACGCTGTTCAACGGCGCGGCGGCGATGGGATCGAGCGTGAAGAGCCCTCGGGAAGCCGGGCCTCTTGCAGGTAAGCGAGGGAGTGCTCCGGGGATCATGGTTGGAACAGCCATGACCTGCACGCCGCCGGGACACTGGTCAGGAGAGTGAAAGACCTCTCGGTTCCAGCCCGGCGATCAACGCTCCCCGGGGACGCGGGATCCGCGCTTCTCTTCGACCTGCCGGCAGCCGTCGCAAGACGGACGCCAACACCCACGCGGGGCCATCCCGCGTCCCCACGCCCTCCATCGTTCCGGAGGGACACGCACCCCGGACGGCTCTGCCGGTCCGAAGGAGAGCGTGCGCCTAGAAGAACCGCCGGAACGTCACCGCGATAAAGCACCAGATTGAGACCGTCAGCATCAGCGTGACGCCAGCAACATAAAGACCGGCCCGAACATCGGGAAGGATCATCGCCGCGATGAACGCCGCCAGCGCGAGGAAGCCCAGCGCCCAGCCCGGCGCATGCCACGCCACAGGTATCCGCGCCGCCTCCGCCTTCGACAGGCGCGACTGGTGCCACGCTTGGTAGAGCACGGACGGGAGTCCGCCGATGAGGGCGAAGGCCGTCACCAGGAACCACATGCGCGGCGCGGGCACGATCATGGAGAGAACAGGCGGCGTCAGCGCCATCACCATGACGCCGATCGTGCCGAGCACCATCGCCTGCACGAAATGCCCGTCGGCCAGCTCGAACCGGCCCTCCTTGGTGAAGGCGATGAACACTGCGATGAAGCCCGAATAGGTTGCGGCGATCGTCGCCAGCAGTCCGAGCTGTGTGAACGGATCCATGACGCCTCCCGCCGCGGAGCCAAGACCGGAACGCCAGCCAGATCAAGCTCGGCGCAAAAGAAACGGGGCGGCCCTTGAGAGGCCGCCCCGCACAGATCACATCCGCCTCGTGGCGGAAGGAGATTAGAAGATCGAGACGGCCGAACCGATGCCGCCGAGACGGCCGAAGGTGTTGCCTTCGCGGTCGCGCTGCTTCAGCGACGAGTCGCCGAAATTCCAGCGGCCGGTGATGCCGATCACGGTGCCGTCGACATTGGTGTCGTCGACATTCACATAGGTGACGTTGCCGCCGATCGAGAACGGCGAGTTGTCGAAGCGGTATTCGAGACCGCCGCCGAAACCATAGACCGTGGCGTCGCCGCCCGTGGCGTCCGCACGGCCGATCGTCGCGCCGAGGTCCCAGCGCATGTTGTCGGTGGTGAAGATGCGGTATTCGGCGCTGCCGGCGAAGATGTCGACGTCAACGTCGTCGACATTGCCATAGCCGAGGCCGAGCGCCAGCGTGTTGTTGCCCATGAAGGCAGCCCACTCGCCGCCAACGCCGAAGGCGTCGCTGCCGTCGCCGCTGACGAGGCCGACCCAGCCGCCCCAGGCGTTGTTGGCGTTGCGCGTGACCAGGTGCGCAGTACCGTCGAGCGAGTCGCCGCCGTCGGAATCCGCATACGAAGCGTCGAGCAGCACGTCCCACCCGCCGCCGGTCTTCAGCGTCACCCCGCCGTCAATGCCGACAGCATCGGAATCACCGCCGCCGAAATCGGCGCGAGCGTAGTTGAGGCCGACATGGCCGGTCTGGGCGAACGCAGCGCCCGAGATCATGGAGAGGCCAGCCGCAGCAGCGAGGGACGTCACGACGAATTTTTTCATTGAGTTTCACCAGTCATCACGGAGGGGATTGTCCGCGAGAAGAGCTTAGCAGGCCGCTGCCCGATCAGGTGTCACACTGCCGCAACATTAATCAGTAGACGAACGAATTAAGGTCTCGTTAAGGATTGGCGTCCGAAGCACGAATGCCACTCTCTCATCGCACGAAAAGACTCTGATTTCACATTGTCCAGGCACGGATCATGCCCGCTTCCGCGGCGCGATCCCGAATGTTGGGCGGTTGCAACGAAGACACGAGTCCATGCGGTACCGCGCTTGTGATCCGCTCACTCGCATTGTTGCAGCAGCTACAGCGCCGCCTCGATCGCCTGCCGTATGGCGGTGCTCTCAGGCTCGACACTCGACTTGAACGCCGTCAGCGGCTGCCCTGCCCGGCCGGCCAGCAGCTTGTGGAAATTCCACGCCGGATGCGCCGCGCGGCCCAGCTTTTCGCGCATCCATTTGTAGAACGGATGCGCCTTGCCGCCCTTCACCGCCGTTTTTTCCGTCATCGGGAAGCTGACCGAATAGGTCACCGCACAGAACGCGGCGATCTCCAGCTCCTTCGCCGGCTCCTGCCAGAGGAACTGGTTGCACGGCACTCCGATCAGCGTGAACCCGCGGTCCTTGTAGTCGGCATAGAGTTTCTGCAGCCCTGAATATTGCGGCGTGTACCCGCACTTGGAAGCCACATTCACCACCATCATCACCTGCCCCTCGAATGCCCTCAGGGGCAGCGGCGAGCCATCGATGGCCGTGAACTCGAAATCATGAGCGGTGGTCAAAGCGCGCCCTCGACGGCCTGCCGGATCTCGGGCGCCAGCGGATCGGTCTGCGGCCCAAAGGCCCGGATCGCCTTGCCGTCCCTGCCGACGAGCAGCTTGTGGAAATTCCATTGCGGATCCGCAGGCGATCCCAGCTCGCCCAGCATCCATTTGTAGAAGGGATGCGCCGCGTCGCCCTTCACATCTGTCTTGGCAGTCAGCGGGAAGTCGACGCCGAACGTGGTCGAGCAGAAGGTCGCGATCTCCTCGTTTGTGCCCGGCTCCTGTCCCATGAACTGGTTCGACGGCACACCCAGCACGACGAGGCCCTTGTCCTTGAGATCATGATAGAGCGTCACCAGACCCTCATACTGCGGCGTCAGTCCGCACTTCGAGGCGACGTTGACGACCAGAACAGGGCGTCCCTTGAACTGGCCCAGCGGCATGTCCTTGCCGTCGATCGACGTGAAACTGAAATCGTGGGCTGTGGTCATCACTCTGCCTTCCACTTGATCTGGAACTCGACTTCTTCCTCGCCCTCGCCGCGCTCGTGCTCGATGTTGAAAATCGCGCGCGCCGGCACATGGATGCGTTCGCCCGCGATCTGAATGGCGAAGGGCTCGCCCTGCTCCAGGCTGTCTGCAAACCGCCTCAGCTTGGCGACGAACTGCGACCGCGCATATGTCTTCTCGACGTCCCGCCCCGATGCTGATTTCCGTGAAGCTCGCGCCATTCCAGTCTCCTTTTCCGGAGACCCTAGGACGCCGGCTCCTGTTTTGCCACTGCAGGCTTTCGCGGCGGCCGCCTGACGCCATTCGCCAAGTCCCAGGCCCGCCCTTCATCGATCAGGCGATCCGTGTTGGTGCGGATTGCATTGCCTAAAACTTCGAGGAACTCCTCCTTGCCAAGCCCGGGTGGAATCGGATCGAGGAACTCGATCACCGCGGGCCCGGGAAATTTCTGATAGTCTTCCTGCTGCCAGCGCAGGCCAAGGTTTGTCGCGACCGGCACCACGGGCCATCGCGAAGCCTCCTGCATGTGCCACACGCCTGCACGAAAGCGGAAATGCTCGCCCACGGGGGTCAGGTGCCCTTCCGGATAGATCAGCACACAGCGCTTGTCCTCGGCCGCCTTGGCGAAGCTCGCCGCCAGATCGCGCCGGGCTTCAGGCCCGCCGCAATTGTCGATCACGATCGCGCCCAGCTTTTCCAGCACCTTGGGCACCAACGGGAAGCGTTCGAGATGATCGCCCGTGACGAACGCCACATCGTCGAACTGGACATACATCAGGAAGCCGTCGCCATAGCTCGAATGCTTGGGCGCAATGATGAACGGCGCTGGCGGCAGGCGCTCTCGGCCACGCGCCTCGGGCTGGATGCCGCACAGCTTCATCAGCTGCACCATCCGCTTCGAGTAACGCCGCACCGCCCAGCGCACGCCCTGCCGTCCCGGGATCAGCGCGAACAGCGCTGCCAGCAGTACGTAGAGGATCGAAATCCACCAGAAGCCGACATTGAAGAGGAACGAGCGCATGCGATGGCTCCTGCTACGCGACCTGCGAGGCGCCAGTCTCCAGCGAGTCGTCCACGAGACCACCATGGGTTCGCGCCTGCCGGCTCCACAGATCAGCATAGAGCCCGCCCTGGCCGAGAAGCTGTTCGTGCGTGCCGCGCTCAACGATGCGGCCTTCGCTGAGGACGATGATCTCGTCCGCGCCGGCAACCGTCGATAGCCGGTGCGCGACCATCAGCGTGGTGCGGCCCTTGGCGGCCTCCTCCAGCGCGCCCTGCACCTCGGCCTCGGTCGCGCTGTCGAGCGCGGAAGTCGCCTCGTCCAGCACAAGGATCGCGGGATTCTTGAGGATGGCGCGCGCAATGCCCACGCGCTGGCGCTCGCCGCCGGAAAGCTTCACCCCCCGCTCGCCGACGCGCGTCTCCCAGCCCTTGGGCAGCTTGTCGATGAAGTCGAGAAGCTGCGCCCGCCTCGCCGCATCACGGATTTCCTCGTCGCTGGCCGAGGGCCGCCCATACTGCAGGTTGTCCTTCATCGACGCATTGAACAGCACGACCTCCTGCGGAACGAGCCCGATCGCATCGCGCAGGCTCTCCTGCTTGAGCGTGCGCACGTCCTGCCCGTCGACCAGCACACGGCCACTCTTGGTGTCATAGAATCGGAACAGCAGTTTCAGCAGCGTCGACTTGCCCGACCCGGATGGTCCAACAATCGCGAGCTTTGTTCCCGCCGGCACATCGAACGTCACATGCTCCAGGCCGGCCGAGCGGGAATCGTGTGTGAAGGTGACATTGTCGAACCGCACGGCGCCGCCCTTCACCGCAAGAGGCCTGGCGTCCGGCGCGTCGGAGACTTCCGGCTTCATGTTGAGCAGGCCGTAGAGCTTCTCGAGATCGATGGCGCCCTGCTTGATCTCGCGGAACGCCCAGCCGAGCACGGACAGCGGACGATAGAGGTTCGACATGATCATCACGACCGCCGCCACATCGCCTGCCTGCACCTGCCCGCTGAGCGCTGCCATCGCCGTCAACGCGGCCACGCCGGTGAGACCCAGCGCCATGATCACGTCTTGACCTGCGTTCAGCAGAGCCAGCGAGCGCGACACATCCACCATGTGCTTGTTGTAGGTGCGCATCGCCGTGTCGTAGCGCTCGGTCTCGCGCGTCTCCGCCGCGAACGCCTTCACCGTCTCGAAATTGGTCAGGCTGTCGACCGCCATGGCGCGCAGCTCGGTGTCGGCGGCGTTGAGCTTGCGGCGCTGCTCGACGCGCCAGTTGGTGACGACAGCGGTGAACACGGCATAAAGCCCTACGACAGCAACGGCGACGATGGCGGACAGGGGATTGTACCGCGTGGTCAGCACGAAAGCGGCGAGCGCCAGTTCGATCAGAGTGGGGCCGATGTTGAAGCCGAGAAACCGGATCAGGTAGTCGAGCGCGCCCACGCCCCGGTCGATCACGCGGTTGAGCGCGCCGGTCCGCCGCGTCTGGTGGAAGGCGAGCGACAAACCCTGCGCATGGCCATAGGCCTCGACCGCGATCAGGCGCTGGGCGTCCTGGCTGACCGGCGCGAACAAGGCATCGCGCATGTAGGGAAGGTTCGAAGACAGCAGCCGCGCCAGCGTCCACCAGCCGAGCAGGCCAAGGACGATCGCAAGCGTCGCATCCGCGTCGTCCATCCGGTTGATCGCATCGCCGAAATAGACCGGCGCGTAGACGATGAAGACCTTGGAGGCGATGGTCAGCAGCAGGGCCACCGCCATCACAGGCCGCCACTTCGCCAGCTCCTTGCGTGCGAGGATCTTGCCGATGCGAGCGAGCGAAATCCCGATGCCGGCATCCCCGCTCTCGATCGCATCGACGTCGGCGGTTGCGGCTTTGGGATGTGTGGCCATGGGCGGTTATTTAGGTCCTCGACTTCCGAAACGCTAGAGTTTCCCCCTAATCCACTCCGAGGCGGCGATGTGTCATCAGCCGGCAGGCGGCGAATCGCTTTGCGCCAGGCCCAAACCGGAGCATCTAGGGCGGCTGAAAAGAGGAAGAGAATGTCCGGAATTACGTCCGTCACCGTCTATTGCGGCTCTGCGCCCGGCTCAGACCCGAGCTACGTCGCTCTCGCCCAGCGCCTGGGCAAGGCCATCGCCAAGCGCGGCTGGCGCACCGTCTATGGCGGCGGGAATGTCGGCCTCATGGGCCAGGTCGCCACCAACGCGCGCGACGCCGGCGGCAAGGTGCTCGGCGTGATGCCGCATTTCCTGCGCGAACTCGAAGGCGTGCTCGACGGTATCGAGAACCGCTATACGGATAACATGCACCAGCGCAAACAGGCTCTGCTCGACGAGGCCGACGGCCTCATCGTCCTCCCCGGCGGCATCGGCACACTCGAAGAAGCCGTGGAGACGCTGAGCTGGGCCAAGCTCTCGCTGCACCGCAAGCCGATGGCGTTCCTGTCGGAGAACAACTACTGGGAACCGTTCTTCCATCTCGTCGACCACATGATCGAAGGCGGCTTCCTGCCCGAGAGCTTTCGCCAGCTGATGGCCGACACCAACACGCCCGAGGCCGCGCTCGACGCCCTGCACAAGCGCGCCATCGTGCTCGACTAGGGCTTCGATGCCCACTCCGCCACGTCGCCCGCCGCAATCTCGCCGTCCGACATCACCTGCGCCGTCACGCCGCCGCGCCAGTCGGGCGACAGGGCAGCGCGCAGACCAGCACACTGCTCCTCCATCCGGACGCACGGCGTCGTCTCGCCAGTGACCAGGAACAGGATCGGGCCAACCGCCAGGATACGGCCCGGCGCCCGCGGATTGACCACGCCCGAAACCAGCAGGTTGGCGCGCCGGATCGTCCATGGCGCGGCGGGGTCCAGCCCGGCGACGGCCGCCCGCCAGTCCTCTGCAAACAGGATCGTGACCTGCCGCCGCCCGGGGTGGCCGCGAAAGTCGCCATCGATGCCCGCCAGCGCCGAGACGCCCACCTGCCCCAATTCCTCCATTGGCGCGCGTTTCCGGGCCTTTCGGGCGATCGAGAGAAGTCGGCCTGTCATCCCGGCGCTGTAACGTCCGCCCCGGCCCGCGACAACCCGCTCCAGCACAAGGAAACCCCCTCGTATTGCGGCTTGCCGCGGCCCCTTCTAGGTTGCCGGCCGCAGGGTCCGGGCGGGGGAATGTGAAATCGCCGCCCGCAAGAAACGTAACACAGGGCCACAAGCGGTCCGCCGAGGAGAGTTCATGCGTGCTCTGATGTTGTCGCTGGCCGTGGCCGTGCCTGCCCTGATTGCGGGCTGCACGAACAACAACCCGACCGCCCCGGCCAAGGCAGCGGCATCGCCGATGTTTCCCGTCGGCGCCGCGGCGCTGAACGAGAAGCGCCTTGTCGCCAACAACGAGCCTGGCTCATGGCTCTCGACCGGCAACGGCTACTGGGAAGACCGCTTTTCCAGGCTCGACCAGATTAACGACACCAACGTCAACAGCCTCGGCCTTGCCTGGTATGCCGACATCGACACGGAACGCGGGCAGGAATCCACGCCTGTGGTCATCGACGGCGTCATGTACCTCACCACGGCGTGGTCGATGGTGAAGGCCTACGACATCAAGTCCGGCGCGCTGCTCTGGGCCTACGATCCCAAGGTCGATCGCGCCAAGGGCGCCGATGCGTGCTGCGATGTGGTCAACCGCGGCGTGGCGGCGTGGAACGGCAAGATCTATCTCGGCGCGCTCGACGGCCGCCTTATCGCCCTCAACGGCAAGACGGGCCAGGTCGTGTGGGAGAAGCAGACCACCGATACGTCCCTGCCCTACACCATCACCGGCGTGCCACGGATCGTGAAGGGCAAGGTCGTCATCGGAAACGGCGGCGCCGAATACCGTGTGCGCGGCTACGTCACCGCCTACGACGCCGAAACGGGCCAGCAGGCCTGGCGCTGGTACTCGGTGCCCGGCGATCCGGCGAAAGGCTTCGAGCAGCCCGAACTGGAAATGGCGGCCAAGACGTGGGGCGGCACGAAATGGTGGGAGCTCGGCGGCGGCGGCACGTTCTGGGACGGCATGGCCTACGACCCGGAACTCGACACGCTCTATGTCGGGTCCGGCAACGGCACCCCCTGGAACCAGAAATTCCGCAGCCCCGCAGGCGGCGACAACCTGTTCCTGTCCTCGATCGTCGCGCTTGATCCCAACACCGGCAAGTACAAGTGGCATTATCAGACCACGCCAGGCGAGACATGGGACTACACCGCCACCCAGCCGATCATGATCGCCGAACTCAACTATCCAGAAGGCAAGCGGCGCGTCGTCATGCAGGCGCCGAAGAACGGCTTCTTCTACGTGCTCGACGCCAAGACCGGCAAACTGCTCAACGCCAACAAATTCGCTCCGCTCACCTGGGCGAGCCATGTCGACATGGCGACGGGCCGGCCGGTCGAATATCCCGAAGCGCGCTTCGACAAGACCGGCGTGCCGGCGATCGTCGCACCTGCGGCGCTCGGCATGCACAACTGGCACCCGATGGCGTTCAGCCCGGAGACAGGCCTCGTCTACCTGCCCGTCACGGTCTCGTCCTCGACCTATGCGACGCCCGCCAACTTCCAGGTGAACCTGCAAGGCTGGAACACGGGCATCGGCTTCACGCCGGGCTCCGGCCAGACGCCGGTCCCTGCCTCCGGCGCCGTACCCAAGCAGGACAGCTACATCGTCGCCTGGGACCCGGTCGCGGGCAAGGAGAAGTGGCGCATCCAGAACGAAGTCTACGGCGCCTCCGGCATCCTCGCGACGTCGGGCAACCTGATCTTCTCGGGCAACCACAAGGGCGAGTTCGTCGCCTACGACGCCCGCGACGGCAAACGCATCTGGGCCGCGCCGACGCAGGCTCGCGTCGTCGCCGCAGCCTCAACCTACCTGGTCGACGGCCAGCAGCAGGTGGCGATCCTGGTCGGCGCCCGCGGCTTGCCCAGCGGCCAGAAGCGCACGGTCGGCGTCAGCGCCAACAACTCGCGCATCCTGGTCTTCAAGGCGGGGGGCGCCGCCGTCCTGCCGGCAGAGATGCCGACCACGACCACCAGCGGCGCGCCGACGACGGTGAAGATCAACCCGCCGCTGCTGACCGCCAACAACGAGACGGTTGCGGCAGGCGAGCAAGCCTATGCGGCCAACTGCGCCATGTGCCATGGAGCGACCGCGGCCCCCGCCGCAGGTTCCATCGCGCCGGACCTGCGCTACAGCGGCGTGCTTCCCTTCCGCGGCGCCTGGAACGGGGCCGTCCGCGACGGCGACCGCGCCCAGCGCGGCATGCCCAGCTTCGCCCGGCTGCCCGAAGAAACGACGGACGCGATCCTCGCCTATGTGATCAAGCGGGCGAACGACGAGAAGGCCGCCCAGGAGGCGCGAGCGCGGCCTAACTAGGCTTTAATCCGCGATTGAACAGGAAAAGCCCGTCGCCCAGCAGGCGAGGGGTTTTTCATGCCGCTCGCCTGTGCGATGATTCCGGAGCCCAAACAAAAGATTGGGGTCCGGGATGAAGCGCCTCTCACTGGTTCTGGCCCTAGCGCCGATGGCCGGCGCAGCCTTGGCCCAGACGGCGCCCCGCATCGAAATCAGCCTTGAACAGAAATCGGCGCGCGAATCGATCCAGCAGGCAGAATCCGCGCCAGGCTTCGAGCGCGACTTCGTGCAGCTCGACGCCTACCGCGCACTCCAGGCCGCTCATGTGCCGCTGTCCGCCGCCGAGCGGCAGGAGATGGGCGAGATGGCCCTCATCCGCGGGCTGCCGATCGAGGCTGAGGCTGTGTTGCGGCCGCTGGTGCAATCGGGCGCCATGGGCGGCGCCAAGGACAAGCTGGCGGTGCGCAATCTTGCTTTCCTGCGCCAGGCAGAACAGGACGCGACCGCCGATCGCGAGGGCGGCCTCGTTCGCGCCGAAGCCCACGCGGCGATGTCCCCCAGCGGGCATACCTTTGTCGTCACCGGCGAGGCCTATCTCGGCGCCGGCAATTTCGGGAAGGCGGCCGACCTTATCCAGAAAGGCATCGCCAAGGGTGGCCTCGCACCCGGTGAAGCAGCAATCGCGCGGCTCAACCTCGGCATTGCCCAGCTCAGGTCCGGCCAGGCCGACGCAGCGCGCCGCACCTGGGACGGGATCCGGGCCGACAACGGCGTTGACGTGCTGGCCCGGGCCTGGACCGCGATTTCGCTCCAGCCCTGACGCGCCGATCCATTATTCCCATCCCGCCCTGATCGCGCTATCAGGCGCCATGGTCTGGCGGCGTGGCGCCGCCCCCATGAGGGCTTGCGATGCTGCGCATCCATGAACTGAAGCTGCCGCTCGATCATGCCGAGCCGACCCTGCGCCAGGCGATCCTGAAACGGCTCTCCATCGGCGCTGACGCGCTGACCACATTCACCGTGTTCAAGCGCGCCTACGACGCCCGCAAAACGTCTGCGATCCAGCTCATCTACACCATCGATGCCGAGGTGAAGGACGAGGCCGCCGTCCTCAAGCGGCTGTCCAAGGACAAGCAGATCGGAACGACGCCGAACATGGATTATCGCCATGTCGCGAAGGCGCCGCCCTCTTCATCCCGTCCCGTCGTCGTGGGGCTCGGTCCGTGCGGGCTCTTCGCTGGCCTGATCCTCGCCGAAATGGGCTTCAACCCCATCATCCTCGAGCGCGGCAAGATCGTCCGTGAGCGCACGGTCGATACGTTCAGGTTCTGGCGCAAGGGCGTGCTAAATCCAGAGTCCAACGCCCAGTTCGGCGAGGGCGGCGCCGGCACATTCTCCGACGGCAAGCTCTATTCCCAAATCAAGGACCCCAAGCATCTCGGCCGGAAAGTGCTGAAGGAATTCGTTGCGGCCGGCGCGCCGGAGGAAATCCTCTTCGTCTCCAAGCCCCACATCGGCACGTTCCGGCTGGTCCCGATGATCGAGCACATGCGCGCCAAGATCATCGCTCTGGGCGGCGAGATCCGCTTCGAGGCGCAGGTGACCGACCTCATTCTCGAAAGCCGCCATGGCGAAAGACACGTCGCAGCTCTTGGCCTCTCAAATGGCGAGACACTGGCTGCCGACCGGGTCGTGATGGCCCTCGGCCACAGCGCACGCGACACGTTCGAGATGCTGCACGCCCGCGGTGTCCATTTCGAAGCCAAGCCGTTCTCGATTGGAGTGCGCATCGAGCATCCGCAGTCGATCATCGACAAGGCCCGCTTCGGCGCGTGCGCCGGCAACCCCATCCTCGGCGCAGCGGACTACAAGCTCGCCCACCACGCCTCGAACGGCCGCGCGGTCTATTCTTTCTGCATGTGCCCAGGCGGAACGGTGGTCGCCGCGGCGTCCGAAGACGGCCGCCTCGTCACCAATGGCATGAGCCAGTATTCGAGACTGGAGCGCAACGCCAATTCCGGCATCGTCGTCGGCGTCACCCCTGCCGACTTCCCCGGCGACGTCCGCGCCAATCCGCTCGCCGGCATTGCCTTCCAGCGCCGGTGGGAAGAACAGGCCTTCGCCGCTGGCGGATCGAACTGGTTCGCGCCTGGACAGCTTGTCGGCGACTTCCTCGCCCAGCGCGCCAGCACGGACCTGCGCTCAGTCATCCCGTCGTACAAGCCCGGCGTCACGCCGACGGACTTGTCGCTCTGCCTGCCCGACTACGCCATCGCCGCCATGCGCGAGGCGCTTCCCGTCTTCGGCCGCCAGATTCCGAACTACGCGATGGACGACGCCGTGATGACGGGAGTCGAAACCCGCACCTCCAGCCCCGTCCGCATGACGCGCGGGGCCGACCATCAGTCGCTTTCGGTAAAAGGCCTCTACCCGGCCGGGGAAGGCGCCGGCTATGCTGGAGGAATCCTCTCTGCGTCTGTCGACGGCATCAAAGTCGCCGAAGCGCTGGCGCTTGGCGTCACCAACAGGGCCGCAGCGTAACCGCTAGTCCCGCTTCCGCATGATGATCGCGGCGACGAGCACGCCGACGGCGGCGCCAATGGCGATTGTCGCCATCGGATGCTCTTTCACTTCACGGACGGCGTACTTCGCCGCCTTGCGGCCGCGCGTCACCGCCTCGTCCGCCACGTCGGAGGCGAACTCGCCCGCCTTGTGCGCCGTCTCGTCCAGCGCACGGCGCGCGCGGTTGGAGAGCGAGGCCACATCTTCTAGGACGTCTTTCACGCCCGGC
Organism: uncultured Alphaproteobacteria bacterium; assembly: GCA_963718145.1. Classification (GTDB taxonomy): domain Bacteria; phylum Pseudomonadota; class Alphaproteobacteria; order Caulobacterales; family Hyphomonadaceae; genus UBA7672. Next base: position 51,652 of record CAVQYJ010000024.1, read on the forward strand.
AGTCGTCTCGTATCAGTCATGGGGACACCCTTCCGCCAAACAAGTCCAAACGCAGCGCCGGAAATCATGTTCCCGGCTGACGCGCGACCTCGCGCACGATAGCCTGCCCCATGGCAACAGCCCAGCAGCAGCTTGACGGATTTATCGATAAATACGACCCGTTCAGTCGCCGCCCTCGGTCGCAAACTGCTCGCCTACATGCGCAAGCGCCTGCCGGGCGCCGTCTGTCTGATCTACGACAATTACAACGCCCTCGCGATCGGCTTCGGCGACAACGACAAGGTTTCGTCGGCGCCCCTGTCGATCGCGCTTTATCCTCGCTGGATCAACCTGTTCTTCCTGCAAGGCGCCGCCCTGCCCGATCCGGCAAACCTGCTCAAGGGCTCGGGATCGCGCGTCCGGTCGATCCGGATCGATAGTCTGGCCGCACTCCAGGATGACGATGTCGACGCCCTGATTTCCGCTGCTGTCATGCACTCTGGCTGGAAACTCAACCCGCAGGCGAAAGGCGCCCTGATCATCAAGTCGATCTCGGCAAGGCAGCGTGCCCGCCGCCCCTGAACCTTTTTTGCCAGACACGCTTGACGTCCATAACCGTGTAGTTATTATAACCTTGTGGTTATGGATCAACAGGTGACTCGATGAAGCCGTCAGACCGCCTCGATGCGACTTTCGCCGCGCTTGCTGATCCCACGCGGCGAGCCATCATGGCCCGTCTGGCGCTGGGCGAAGCCTCGGTGGCCGAACTCGCCGCGCCCTTCGACATGAGCCAGCCTGCCATCTCGAAACACCTCAAGGTGCTGGAGAACGCGGGCCTCATCTCGCGCGGACAGGATGCGCAGCGCCGGCCGCGCAAGATCGAGGCGGCGCCGCTCGGCGAGGCCAACGCCTGGCTCGAGGAATACCGGCAGCTCTGGGAGCGCCGGTACGACGCGCTCGACACCCTGCTCGGCCAACTACAAGCCAAACCGCCCAAATCACCTAAACGCAAACGCCACTAGGAGCGACAACATGGCAACCGTGCAGAAGATTTCCCCCTTCCTCATGTTCGACGGACCCGTCGACGAGCCCGCGAAGTTCTACGTCTCCGTCTTCCCGAATTCGGAAATCAAGTCCGCAAATCCAATGTCCGCCACCATTGTGGCGAACGGGACAGAGATTCTGATGTTCAATGGCGGCTCGCACTTCAAGTTCACGCCGGGCATCTCCCTCTTCGTGAAGTGCAAGGACCAGGCGGAGGTGGACCTCTACTGGAACAAGTTCCTCGCCGGCGGCGGACGTGAAGACAATTGCGGCTGGCTGCAGGACAAGTGGGGCGTCTCCTGGCAGATCATCCCCGATGCGCTCGGCCGCTATCTCGGCGATGCGGACCGCGAGAAAGCCAACCGCGCGCTGCAGGCGATGCTGAAGATGAAGAAGATCATCGTCGCCGACCTCGACAAGGCCTTCAACGGCTGACCTCTCCAAAACCCAGAACAGAAAGCAAGAAAGGTACAGCAACAATGGCCAGGGAAAAATTCAAGGCCGAAGTCTCGCTGCCAAGCGACAGCGAAGTCGAGGTCACACGCGACTTCAGGGCGCCGCGCACCCTGGTGTGGCAGGCGCATGTCGATCCGACGCTGATGCGGCGCTGGCTGGTCGGATATCCTGGCTGGACAATGCCCATGTGCGAGATGGATGTGCGCCCCGGCGGCAAATATCGCTGGCGCTGGCGGTCTGAGGACGGAACAGAGTTCGGCTTCATCGGCGAGTTCAAGGAGGTCGATAAGCCCGCCGTGCTGTCGCACTACCAATACTATGACCCGGGCAACGCCGACTTCGCGATGCCGCAGGACAATCCCTGCAAGATCCGGAACAGCTTCACCGAGAAGGACGGGATCACCACGCTGAAGACGCGGATGGATTTCGGCTCAAAGGAAGCACGCGACGACGCCGTCTCCACCGGCATGACCGACGGCATGGAGACAAACTACGACAGCCTGGACGTGATATTCGCAGAAATCGGAGGCTGAGATGCCGAACAAGGTTGAAATCACCCTGCCGTCCGACCGCGAGATCCGCATCACGCGTTCCTTCGACGCCCCGCGCAATCTCGTCTGGGATGCGCACACCAAGCCGGAACTGGTGCGTCGCTGGCTGCTCGGCCCGCCGGGCTGGGAGATGCCAGTGTGCAGGATCGATCTGCGCGTGGGCGGCGAATACCGCTACGAGTGGGAAGACAAGGCGCGCGGCAAGACGATGGGCATGAGCGGCACGTTCGCCGCAGTGGTGAAGCCCGGGAAGATCGCGTCGACGGAAAAGTTCGACGATGACTGGACCGGCGGCGAAACCGATGTGAAGCAGCTTTTCACCGAGAAGAGCGGTAAGACCACACTCGTTCTCACCGTGCTCTATGCCTCGAAGGAAGCTCGCGACGGCGCCGCGGCCACCGGCATGAACGACGGCATGGAGATGGGCTACGCACGGCTGGACGAAGTGCTGGCGGAGCTTGGCTAGATGCATGCGAAGCCGAAGCCGGCGCCGGTGAAAACGTCACGGCCGAAAGCGCCGAAACGCGACGCAGATGGAGAGGCCGACGCCTTCATGGCCAGCCTCGACCATCCGCTGAAGGCCGACATAGAGGCAGTGCGCAAGATCATTCTCGGCGCCAGCCCTGCAGTCGCCGATGGGATCAAGTGGAACTCGCTGAGCTTCCGCAAGGCCGACTGGTTCGCGACGGTGCACCTGCGCTCGCGCGAGCAAGTGAAGCTCGTCTTCCACACCGGCGCCAAGGTGAAGGATAGTCCAGAGCTGAAAATCCCCGATCCCAACGGCCTGCTGCACTGGCTCGGGAGAGATCGCGCGCTGGCTACCCTCGGCGCCGGCAGGACGCTGAAAGCCAACGTCCCCGCCTTCAGGGCAATCGTGAAAGCGTGGCTGGTCTGCGTTTAGGTCCTACTCCACCAGCATTCTCGCGAGCATTGCAGCCGGAATATCGCGACGCACAGAAATCTCGCCGACATCATCCTTTGTCTTCGCTTCACCAAGACGGATCCGGTTGCAACGAAAGTCCTCGGCGGATTTCATGGCGGACACATAAATCCAGTCACCGCGGCGAGTAGGCTTGCGCTTCGCCGACCCGGTGTTGATCGGCGCGAGGTCGATATGGGCCGCAAGCTGCTCGAAGAATCCGCGCGCGTCGAATGTGAGTTTGCTGACGCCCAGCTCGCCATGGCTGCTCTCGAACGACATGCCCTTCTGCTTCGACCAGAAGAAGACACGGCCGTCGAGCTGCTCGCTCCAGCTCTCCATGGTGTGCCCGTCGAGAAATCCCGCGGCGCTCTTGATCCCGCTTCTCAGCGCCTCCTGACTGTTCAGCCGCGCGGTGGACGCACCGAATGAGAGTTGAAGCCGCTCACGCCGAAGGATCAGCGCCTCTTTCGGCGCGCCCGCCATGCGCGACAGGCTGGACGGCCGCAACAGGCCATGGGCGTGAATTCCCGGAAGGTTCTCGGTCGCGGTGATGTGCCAGACATGATCGCCGACAAGTCTGGCAAATTCGTCGGCTGTCATCGCGCCACCGACATTCAGCTTACGGCGCCGCCTGCACGAGGCGCTCGCGCGCTTTTCTGGCGCCGATCAGCATCAGCATCTTGTCCATCTCGGGACCGTGCTCCTGGTCGGTGAGCACGCGGCGCAATGTCCCGTAGAGCTGCTTGCCCTTCCGGCCGGTCTTGGCCTTCAGCGCTTCGGTCCAGTCTTTCCACGTCGTCGGGGCCACGTCGCCATCCGGGAATAGCTCTGCCGCAACACCGATGAAGGTATGATCTTCCGGTGTCAGCTCCGGCCCCGTGAGGCCGCCGCCATAGACCACCGCGAGCCAAACGCCGGCATCCTGCACCGACTTGAGATTGCCGCGCACCGCATCCCAGAATTCACGCGTCGCCTTGTCGCCATAAGCCAGCTTGGCCAGGCGCGGCTTCACCACATCGAAGCTCATGCCATGCACGATCTGCGCGTTGAGGTTTTGAAGTTCTGTTTCGTCGAAACGGGCGGGGGCGCGGCCGATCTTTGCGAAGGTGAATTCCGCTGCAAGGTGCTGCAGGCTGCCGCGCGCTTCCACCGGATCGGAGGTGCCGAGCTTGGCCAGAAGGCTGGTGATCGCCATCGGCTCGCAGCCTTCCGCCCGCAGCTGCTCGGCCGACAGCGAGCCCAGCCGTTTCGACAGTCCCTGCCCGTCCGCGCCGATCAGCAGCGGCACATGGGCCAGTTCAGGCGGCTGCGCGCCCAGCGCGAGGAAGATCTCGATCTGAGCGCCGGAATTGGTGACATGGTCTTCACCGCGCACGATGTGCGTGATCTTCGAATCCACGTCGTCCACCACTGACGGCATGGTATAGAGGAAAGAGCCGTCCTCTCGGATCAGCACAGGATCAGAGACAGACGACGTGTCGATCGCCTGCTGACCGCGCACCAGATCGACCCAGGCCGCCTCCTTGCCCGACAGTTTGAAACGCCAGTGCGGCCTGCGCCCCTCCGCCTCCAGCTTCCTGCGATCGGCATCGCCGAGTTCCAGCGCAGCGCGATCATAGACCGGCGGCTTGCCGCGAGAGAGCGCGATCTTCCGTCGCCGCTCCAGCTCGTCCGCCGTTTCGTAGCAAGGATAGAGCAAGCCCTGCTCTTTGAGCCCCTCTGCCGCCTCGGTGTACCGAGCGAACCGATCCGACTGCTTGAACGTCTCGTCCCACGTCATGCCGAGCCAGGTGAGATCCTCGCGGATGCCGTCCTCGTTGGCCTTGGTCGAACGCTCCAGGTCCGTATCGTCTATGCGCAGCACGAACACGCCGTCCTGCCCACGCGCGAACAGCCAGTTGATCAGCGCGGTGCGGATGTTGCCGACGTGCAGCTTGCCGGTCGGCGAAGGCGCAAAGCGGACTTTTACGGTCATGTGTCGATACCGGCTTGCGGAAAGGTGGCGGGATGCATGCACCTATCCGCGGCTCGCCGCAAGGCAAGGCCTGCCGGGCGCGTATCCGTTACTCCCGGGACTTATGAGTCCACACCCTAGCCCAGCATGGACCCGCCGCGCGCGATCAGCGACGCCATCGGATCGGCGTCGAACAGGCGGGCGCCATAGTCGATGGAGAACCCGGCCAGCCGCGACAGCACGTCCACGCCGACGATCATCGCCGGCTCGTCCTGCAGCTGCCACAGCTTGAAGATCGGTGCATCCGCCGCCACGGCGCCAGCATCACGGATCTCCACCTTGTCCATATCGATACGCGGCAGTTCGATGTAGTCGCCCTCGAGAATATGGCCGGTCACACCGATCACCTTGGCGCGCGCGTGCCGACGCAGGCGCGGCAGCGCTACGGACAGATCATTGCTGAGGCGCGGATTCATGATGCAGTGCTGTGCGCCCGTATCCAGCATCAGCTTCGCCTTGACCCCCCCGATCCGCCCGTCGACCTCGGCCAGCAAACCATTGCGGATGCGCATGTTGGGCCGCAGGACTCCGCGCACGCCGCGCCGCGAGGGCTCCACGCGCACACTCTTGGCGGTGATGTCGAAGGTGAGCCGCCGCCCCTCGAACACATCTGCGCCCAGGATGCCCGCCTCATTGCCGAGGCCGTCATTCGAAAGCACGGCGACCCGAACGCGCTCCTTGGTGACAGCGCCGGTCTCGAGCTTCGCCAGCTCAGTGATCGGCATTTCCGCGGCGCCGGTCGTGCCGTTGACCATGGCGACGCCGACCACTGGCGCCTGCAACAGGGCGGCGATGCGTTGCGACAGCACCGTCGTCGTCGATCCTGTGTCGACCATGAAGCGGAACGGACCCTGACCGTTCAGCATCACTTTGGCGGTCGGACGCCCCCATTCGTCGATCCAGGCATCGAGCGCATCCATCGGCTCTTCCTGGGGCGTGACCCGCGTGCCGGTCTGCTGGTTGAGCTGCTGGGCGTGCGCAGTACTGGCGGCGAGCCCCAGCCCAGGCAAGGCCCCGATCAATCTGCGTCGCGTCATCCGGCTCATGGGGCGTCGTCCTCCCGCCCAGTCTTCTTGTGGCGGGCAGCATGATCCCGGCCCGCCGCATCGGCAAGCCGGATACATCAGGGACGCGATGGGGCCTGGCGGCGCCCGCCTACTTGTCTCGGCGCTTGATTTCCTTGATCGCAAGCGGGGGCATGCCTGATTTCTCCGAAATGGCCTTGTCCTGCTCTTCCAGAATTGCGCGTATGGCGGCATTCCGGTCCAGGGCATCAAGCACCTCGGCGGGAACCTTGCGGTTCGAGCGCTGGCTGCCGTCTTCATAGATCACGTCGAAATAAGCGTATTCGACGCGCGCGGTCGGCTTCTTGGCCATGGGGAACTCCGTTGCGTCTTGAATTGAGGGACCCAGGGGCTTCGCAAACAGCAAGCAGCCCGGTCAGAAGGTCCGGTCCCTCTAAGGTAGGATTGCACCTTTGGGAAGCTAGGCCGCCGCTGCTGCCGAAGACGTCGCAGCCTGCGCCGGAGCACGCTTGAGGGCGCTTTTCTCGACCAGTTCGGCCATGGCGGCCGCCCGGGCGCCCACGCCGCCGGTTACCGGAGATACGTCCCGGCCCTGGATTGCGGCAAGGAAAGCCTCGTCCGCCGCCCTCAGAGGATCCGGCAGGTTCTCCGAAACATCGGCCCGGATATTGAACGGCGTCGTGTTCTTCACCTTGCGCGTAATAAAGTCGATCTCGACCGTGCCCGACGGATACTGGATGCGCATCGAGCGCGAGCGATTATGGCGGGCGCGCGAGGCGGTGAGTTTGGCTTCACCGCCATTGGCGAACTTCACGAGCGCGATGGCTTCATCGATCTTGTCCGTGTGCACCTTCTGGCCGCGGCCATAAACCGACTTCACTTCCGAGCCGAACAGCTCGGCCGCAAGGTCGAGATCGTGGATCATCAGGTCGAAAATGGCGCTGACATCTTCGCAGCGGCCATCCGGCGCCGCAGGCCCGACGCGATCGCCTTCAATGGCGATCGGGCGCTCTGCCGTGTTGAACAGGCCCATGGCCTGGAACACCAGGCGTTCCTGGTGCCCGACCTGCAGCACGAGATCGCGCTCCAACGCGAGACCGGCGAGCGCACGCGCTTCGTGGCCTGTCAGCGCCAGCGGCTTCTCGACGAGCGCATGCTTGCCTGCGTCGAGCGCCATGCGCGCTAGCTTGGCATGAGTGACAGCCGGCGTAGCGATGACAAGCGCGTCACACTGCGCGGCGAGCGCCTCGAACGAGGCGAAGACCTTGCCCTTGCCGACCTTGGTGATCAGCCTCGTTGCGGCTTCCTGGTTCAGATCGAATACGCCGACGAATTCGGAATGCGGGCTGAATGCGAATTTCTGGGCGTGATAGCCGCCGAACACGCCGGCGCCGACAACGCCGATACACACTTTTCCGGTGTGCCTGCCGACTGCCGTGGCCGTTCTGGCCATCTGAACGGTACGCTTCACTGATAACCCTCCGACCCGCCTTGCGGCGTGTCACGAGCAGATAACCGATCAACGCACCCGCACAATCGGCAGGAGCATCAAGCTTGGTTACCGTATTTTTCAATGGTCGGGACGGCCAAAGGGCTGGAAAAAGCCCTGTTCACGGGCGATTACACGAAAAGTCCAAAGGAGACAGGTGATGCCTTCCGTAACATCGCGTGAGTGGCGGCTCAGGGCCCGTCCGGTTGGAGAGCCCAAACTCTCCGACTTCGAGCTTGCCGACTGCAGAATCGCGCGATCCTGTCGCAGGAGAAGTACAGGTCCAGAACCTCTGGATGACGGTCGACCCCTACATGCGCGGCCGGATGAACGAGGCGCGCAGCTATGCCGACCCCTACGAACTTGGCAAGGCGATGACTGGCGGCGCCGTCGGCCAGGTGCTGGCCTCGGGTGATTCCGCCTACAAGCCCGGCGACCTCGTCACATCCATGGCCGGCTGGCGCGAGGCGTTCACGGCTGCGCCCGCTTCGGTTGGCATGACGAAGCTGCCCCAAACGAAGCTGCCGCCTCAGGCATTCCTGGGCGTCGCCGGGATGCCTGGTCACACCGCCTGGCATGGCCTGCTCAAGATCGGCGAGCCCAAGCCGGGCGAGACCGTGTTCGTATCCGGCGCCGCTGGCGCCGTCGGCTCCATCGTCGGCCAGATCGCCAAGCTGAAAGGCTGCCGTGTCATCGGCTCGGCCGGCGGCCCGCAGAAGGCCGCCTGGCTCAAGTCCGTCGGCTTCGACGAGGTGATCGACTACCGCACCACAGGGGATGTCATGGGCCTGATCAAGGCCGTGAAAGTTGCGGCGCCCAACGGCGTCGACATCTATTTCGACAATGTTGGCGGCGACCATCTCACCGCGGCTCTTGCGAACGCCAATGTCGGCGCCCGCATGCCCATCTGCGGAATGATCTCGGTCTACAACGCCACAAAGCCTCAGCCCGGCCCCTTCAACCTCGGCTTGCTGATCGGCCGCCGCGTCAAGATGCAGGGCTTCCTGATCTTTGACGCCGCCGCGACCTATCCCGAATTTCTGAACGACATTTCCGCGTGGGTCAGCACCGGCAAGGTCCGGTACGAGGAAACCGTGATGTCCGGCATCGAAAAGGCGGCTGATGCCTTCCTCGCCCTCTTCTCGGGTGGAAATACCGGAAAGATGCTTGTGAAGCTCGCCTGATAGCCCCACCTTCGGCGCGGGAAATTTCCGCGACGCGGCGCATATTCCCCAGAACCTCCAAGGCCGCGCTCGATGCGGCCGCATGAAAGAAAGCCGGCCCATGGCGCGCCTGTTTGACAGCTACGTGATGGTGGACTGGAGCGCCGCCTCCAAGCCGGCGACCGGCGCGGATTCCATCTGGATCGGCGCGCTCACGCCGGACTCGCGACTGAAGCTTGCCTTCAAGGCAACGAACCCGCCCACGCGTGCGAAAGCCATCGAGGAGCTCACTGAACTTCTTGGCCGCTGCCTTAAGCGCGGCGACAAGGTATTGATGGGCGTCGACTTCCCGATGGGATTTCCTGCCGGCACATCCGAAGCGCTGAAGCTCAAGGGCGAGCCGTGGCGCGCGATCCGCGATTTCCTGCTCAAGGAAATGAAGGACAAGCCCGACAATTCCAACAACCGCTTCGCCCTTGCGGCGCGGATGAACCGGCTGATGTCCGGCGGCCCCTTCCCGTTCTGGGGTTGCTCCAAGAAGGACGAGCTGACGACACTGTCGATCAAGAAGACGCGCGAGCACGGCAAGGGCGATATCGCCGAGTTCCGCATCGTCGAGCAGGCGACGCTCGCCGCAAAGAAAGGTCGGCCGCAGCCGGTGTGGAAGATCGCCTATGCCGGCGCCATCGGGGGACAGACGCTGACCGGCATCCCGGCCATCGAGCGGCTGCGAGAGAAATTTCCATCGCTGAAGATCTGGCCGTTCGAAATTCCGCTGGCGAAGCTCGACGCTGCTTCGATCGAGGAGGTGCGCGTGCTTGTCGCCGAGGTCTTGCCGACGCTCAACGCCTCGCTTCCCGAGGCTTCCGAGATCCGCGACGAGGCGCAGGTGCGCTCGCTGTGCGAAGCTCTTGCCGAACGTGACGCCAACGGAAAGCTTGTTGCGCTATTCGCCGGCGAGACCGTGCTCAAGGATTCCCAAAAGACCGCTGCCAGCACCGAGGAAGGGTGGATTCTGGGGATATAGGCAGCATTTCCGGGCCTATTTCGCGTTTTTTTGGTTGCGAAATCACAGGCTGCGGCGCCTGATCTCGATTGCGTGACCGCGTGAGACTGCGATTCGAGCCGGAAGGAGCGACCATGAACAAGACCGATCTCATCCGGTCCATCTCCGATTCCACCGGGATCAAGAACACCGAGGCGACCCGGCTTGTTGACGCCGTGTTCGACACCATCGCCGCCACGCTGCGCAAGGGCGACCAGGTGGCCATCTCCGGCTTCGGCACCTTCGTCGCCAAGACCCGCGCCGCGCGCGAGGGCCGCAATCCCTCGACAGGCATGGCGATCCAGATTCCCGCCCGCACCTCGGCGGCGTTCAAGCCCGCCCAGGCGATGAAGGACATGAAATAGGCAACGCTCCTACCACCCGCCCGCCACGTCCCGGGCAATCCGAGCGGTCAGATTGATGTTTCTGGAGCTGCGCGCTGGGGCGTGGCGCGGACGGCGCGGGCGGCGATCCACTCCAGCGCGACCACCTGCGCCACGCCCGCCACGATCGACGCCACGCTGATCCCCGCCACCACGCCCCACATCCCGTGCCCCGCGTGCAGCCCCCACCACCAGCACAGCGGCAGCATCACCACCACATAGCTCCCCACGTGAATCATCGTCGGCGTCCACACCACCCCCTGCGCACGCATCGCCATCGACCCCACCCCCTGCAAGCCGTCGAACACCGTGACGAACGACACCGCCGCCAGCACCGCGCTCAGCATCGGCACGAGCACCGCGCCCGCCGACCCCGCCTCGCTCCCGTTCAGCATCACCACCGCCACCGGCTCACGCGCCACCACGATCAGCAGCGCCACCGCCATCCCCATCACCAGCGACGCCACCACGCCCAGCCGCGCAGCCTCACGCACGCCGCGCACCTCACCGCGCCCATACCGTTCAGCCACCCGCACACTCGTTGCGGTGCCCATGCCGACATAGACCATGAACACCACCGCCATGACCTGCACGGCAAGGCCATAGACCGTGTCCGTCATGGGTTGCGCCAGGGCGATGGCGGCGTTGGTGGCGATGATGAAGGTGAGGTTGAAAGAGCCCCATTCGGCGATATTGGCGATTCCCGTGCCGAGCCCGACCGTGTTCTGCCGCCTCGCCTCCCCCGCCGGTCCCGCAGGCGCCTTGCGGAAGCCCGGCGTCAGTCGCCAGACCACCACCAGGAACACCACCATCATGTAGACCCGCGACAGCGTCGTGCCCCACACCACGCCCACCGCGCCGAACTGTGGAACCAGGATCAGGGCCGAAACCAGGTTCACCACGACCGCCGACATTGACACCGCCGTAACAATGTTCGGCTTGCGCAATGCTTCCAGATAGAAGGAGCACGCCGTGCCGACCATGTGGCCGAGAATGCCGAGGCCGAGGATGCGCGTCGTCTCCGCCGTCGCCCTGGCGAGGTCCGGCGCGAAGCCGACCAGCGGGAACAGCGCCTCGGCGGTGACATAGACGATGGCCGTGGCGAGGAGCGAATACAGCCCCGCCATCCTGAGCCCGCGCCGGAAGATGCGCCCGCTCTCCTCGCCCTTGCCCGAGCCGTTGAGTTCGGCCGTCAGAACCGACACGCCGATCAGCAGTCCAAGCCCGAACCCCATGAACACGCCGTTCGGCAGCCAGGCGTTGAGCACCAGCGGCAACTCGCCCGGCGCCGTGCGCGCCAGCACGATGGCGTCGGTGAGGCTCATCAGCATGAAAGACGCGCGCGAGATCGCCACCGGCACGGCGAGCCGCACCAGGTCGAGCATTTCTTTGGGCTGCGCCCAGGGCGGCAGGCGGCTGGCGGCGGTCATGGGTCCGGTCCTTGCGCATCTGTCGCGCGCTTCAGGGAGGCAGGCTTATCTTACGAACCGACGGCCAAGTCACCCGAAAACCTGACATCAGGATTCACGGCTTGCCGTCGCAGGCGTCCGCCCGTGCAAGGAGGAAGGCCCTTTCCCGCGCGTTGCGGGTCAGCGTGGCCGCAGCCTGGAATTCGGAACGCGCCTCGGCCAGCCGGCCGGCCCGGAACAGGAAATCGCCCCTCGCCGCCGGCAAGGGCGCATAGTTGCGCAACGCCGCTGCGTCGGCGATCTCGTCCAGCAGATGCAAGCCCGCTTCGGGCCCGAAGGCCATACTGTGGGCGATCGCGCGATTGAGATCGACCACAGGCGAAGGCGCCACGACGCGCAACCGGTCATAGAGCGCGGCGATGCGCGGCCAGTCGGTATCGGCGGCTTGCGCTGCGCGGGCGTGGCAGGCGGCGAGCGCGGCCTGCAGCACATAGGGGCCATTTCCGCCCCCAAGTTTTCTTGTGAGGGCCTCGGCGCGGGCCAGCGCATCGAGGCCCAGGCGGATCAGGAGGTGGTCCCAGCGCGAACGATCCTGCCCGGTCAGCGGCACGAAGGCCCCGTCCGGCCCGGTGCGCGCGTGCAGGCGCGAGGCCTGGATCTCCATCAGGGCCAGGAGGCCGAGCACTTCCGCATACTCCGGAGCTTCCTGGGGCATCAGCCCGGCCAGCATGCGGCCGAGCCTTTGCGCCTCCAGGCACAGGCCCGGCCGGACCAGGTCATCGCCCGCCGTTGCCGCATAGCCTTCGTTGAAAATGAGGTAGATGACCTCGAGCACCGAGGGCAGCCGCGCCGCCCGTTCGGCGCCCCGCGGCGCCTCGAAGGTCAATCCGGCATTTGCGATCGCCTTCTTCGCGCGGACGATACGCTGGGAAATCGTCGCCTCGCTCGACAGGAAGGCGCGTGCGATCTCGCCGGTCGTCAGGCCACCGACCACGCGCAGGGTGAGCGCCGCGCGGGCGTCGGGCGACAGGATAGGGTGGCAGGCCGTGAAGATCAGGCCCAGGAGCTCGTCGCCGAGATCATCGTCAATGGCTTTTTCGATTGCCTCGGCCGAGCCGTGAGACGTGTCGTCCAGCGCATCGTTCAGTGTGTGGGCGATCTCATCGCGCTTGGCCGTCCGCATCTTGTCGTGCCGGAGGGCGTCGATGGCGCGCCGCTTGGCGACGGCCATCAGCCAGGCGCCGGGATTGGCCGGAACGCCGGTCCTGGGCCATTCGGCGAGCGCCGTGACCAGAGCGTCCTGCGCCAGCTCCTCGGCGAGGTCGACATTGCGCACCATGCGCGCCAGGCCCGCGATGAGCCTCGCCCGCTCAATGCGGAAGGTCGCCTCGATCGCGCGATGAGTTTCGCCCGTGGTGTGGGTCTCGCCTGTGGTCACGCCGCCTTTTCGGCCAAGGCCGCACGGTAGACAAGCCGGGCAAATTCTGGCGCTGAATGCGCATTCTGGGATTTCGACGGATGGCGTAGCAAGCCTGTCAACGCGGCGGCGTCTCGGCTTGAAATCTAGTCTTCACTCGTAGCCTCGGCACCATGCCTCATCGCCGCTTTGAGCACGTCGATGTTTATGTCTTTCAGCGTCTTGAACCTGATGCAGTACCCGCTCACGCTCGCCTTGCCGATGGTTTTTGCATATGTCTGCTTGAGGTAATTCTTGTCCTCGATGCCAAGGACGTAGACAGAGATGCCGGTCGTGTTCGGGCTGATCCCGATCTGGTAAAACTCCCGGGTTTTTCCGCCGGCATATTTTATCGTGTAGAGCCCATATCCGATGTTGGGGTTGGAAACTGTCCTGCCGTCGCTGTCTCTTGCCGTCCAGGAACCATAGTTTGCACGCGGGCATGATTTTCAGAATGATGCGGTGCAACGCGCGCATATCACTGCGTTTTGGTTCAGGCTGGCTGGCGATGTAGCTTTCGATTTGGGCTTTTACAGTCATGTGAACGCAACCTACGCAACCCCCAGCTTCCCGCGATCTCCGGTACGGGGCGCAGCCAGCTCCTCGGGCGTCATGAACTCGGCGAGGTCCGCCGCCTCGTAGAAGGGCCGGATTTCCATCTCGCTCTTGCCCGGCATGACGGGCGCCCGCTTCGCCCAGGCCATCGCCTCGTCCATGTCCTTGACCTCCCAGATCGAGAAGCCGGCGACCAGTTCGCGGGTCTCGGCGAACGGCCCATCGATGACCGTGCGGCTGCGACCATCCGTGACGATGCGCTTGGCCAGAGCGGTGTTCTGGAGGCCGGCGGCGGCAATGAAGACGCCGGCCTTGACCAGCTCTTCGGTGAACCGGTCCATCGCCGCGAACGCCTCCAGCATTTCGGGCGTGGGGGGGCCGTCCATTTTCATGTCCTCGCCGGCTTTCGCGATCACCATAACCCGCATGGCCTGTCTCCTTGCCTGAGCCTGCCCCTTTTGGCGCCTCGAAGGGACGACGAACGAGCTTGCCGGAAATCGACAGCGTTCTCCAGATTTTTGCTCGACGTTCGAAACGCGCGGCGTGACCGGGCGTCCTGTGACCTCTGCACCGCTGGAACGGCAAGCTCCCGGCTGCCTGCCGCCGGCGTCAGAACGCCCGTGCGAGGGCGCCGTCAGAGGATTGGCGCAGGCAGGTGGCGCCGGCGGCGTCGCCATAGTTGAGCGCCATGCTTGACCCGTTGATCTCGACCAGCGGCGGCGACCGCTGCGCCAACATCTCCTCGACCATGCCCTGCATCAGGGCCGAGACCACATCGCGCCCGCCCATCCTGGCGCGCGTCACGCTGAAATTGACGAGCTTCTCGTCGAGCCGGCCATCGGGCAGCACCTCCCACGTCTCGCGCGCATTGCCGGCGAAATCGTGGGCGACGCCGTCGCGGCTGCCGGTGATGTTGAACGTGTACGAGGCCTGGCCGCCGGACTGGTAGGTGACGGTGCGCTGCTTGGTGAGGCCGCCGTCGGAGCGCTGGCACGACCAGGCGCCGAGGATGGTCTGGCTGGCCGGCGCGGACTTGTCGCCAGAGCTGGCGAACGGAATGATGGGCGAGCCCGATGCGCATGCGCCAAGCAGAAGGGCCGCAGCGGCCAACGCCAATCCCTTCCGTGTCATGTCGCGAATCTCCAGCCGTTCGACCCCGGATAGGGCGGGAGCCCCCTCAAGTCCAGCCAGCCGGCTGCGGTGACGGCGGAACCTTGCCGCGGATTCAGAATTCTCACAGGTCCGGCAGGCGCAGGTTCACTTGCTGCAGGTGGTGACCGTGCCGTCGGTCGAGGAAAGTTTCATCGTCACCGGCGTGATTTCGAGCGCCGAGATGGCGGTCTGGCCGGCGATATAGGGGCCGATCATGGACTGGGCCAGGGCCGGATCGATGACATTGCCGTTCAGCTTCGCGGCGGTGACGGTGACGCCGCCCAGCGTCTGTTCCAGCTTCGTATCGTTCTCCAGCAGCTTCCAGGTGGCGTCGCCATCGCCGCTGGCCTCGATGACCATGCCGCCGCCCTGCCCTGCGACGTCGAGATGGAAGGTCGCGGCGCCGCCGGGCCTGTAGGTGGTAACGCCCTTGATCTTCGCGACGCCGGCCGAGGACTCGCAGGTCCAGGCGCCCATCAGCATCTGCTCGGGCGTCGGCGGCTTGGGCGGCGAAGACGCACAGGCGGCGAGGACAAGCCCCGCGCAAACCAGGAATCCTGTGCGTCTCATGCCGTGTCCTTCCGCTATTTCTTCTTGCAGGTCGTCGCCATGCCGCCCGCCGACAGGGTCATCGTGTCGCCTTCGACCTTCATCGTCGAGGTTTGCGGCGCCTTCATGCCGCTGGTCATCTGGTCTTTCAGTTCGTCAGGCACCGGCTGGCCATTCATGGTCGCCGACTCGATGGTGGTGTCGGTCATCTCTTCACTGAGCTGGTCCTTGTCGAGCGCCCACTTGCCCTTGAACCCGACCTTGATGTCGATCTTGGCGCCGGGCTGGTCGACAGCGACCGTCGCCGTGCCAGAGCTTGCGCCGCCAGCTGCATAGGCGACATCGACAGTCGTCTTGGCGCCCATGGCGTCGGCCGTGCAGATCCAGGACCCTTGGGGCGGCGGACCGTTCGCACCCGTGCATGCAGCCGCGAGAACAAAGGCCGAGGCGGCCAGGCATGCACGCGCATTCATCATCTCGATTCCCCGTGGAAAGGACCGCCGGATGGCGGCCCGCCGGTGCGACTATAGGATGAATCCCGCCGCCGGCCACCCGAGGCCGCGTTACGCGACTGTCAGGCTTTCGCAGACTTGCGTTTCGCCGACAGCTTCTCTGCGATGAGGAAGGCCAGCTCCAGCGCCTGTTCGTTGTTGAGGCGGGGATCGCAGTGCGTGTGGTAGCGGTCCTGCAGGTCCATGGCGGTGATCTTGTGGGCGCCGCCGGTGCACTCGGTCACGTCCTGCCCGGTCATTTCAAGGTGGATGCCGCCAGGATACGCGCCTTCGCCCTCGATCACGTCGATGAAGGATTCGATCTCGGAGCGGATGCGGTCGAACGGCCGGGTCTTGTAGCCTGAGTTGGTCTTCTCGACATTGCCGTGCATCGGATCCGACGACCACACGACGGCGCGGCCCTCGCGCATGCACCGCCTTCACCAGCCTTGGCAGGCCCGCCTCGACCTTGTCCGAGCCAAAGCGCGCGATCAGCGTCAGGCGGCCGGGCGTGTTGTCCGGGTTGAGGATGTCGATCAGGCGGATGAGATCGTCCGGCGCCAGCGACGGACCGCATTTCATGCCGAGCGGGTTCTTCACGCCACGGCAGAACTCGATGTGCGCATGGTCGGCCTGCCGCGTGCGATCGCCGATCCAGATCATGTGCGCGGAGGTGTCGTAGAACTCGCCCGGGCGCGTGGAATCCTCCCGCGTCATCGCCTGCTCATAGCCGAGCAGCAGCGCTTCATGGCTGGTGTAGAATTCCGTCTGCGACAGGGCCGGCGTCGTCTCTGGCGTGATGCCGCAGGAGGCCATGAATTCCATCGCGTCGGTGATGCGCGAAGCAAGGGCCCTGTACCGCTCTCCCGCTGGAGAGCGGTCTACGAACCCGAGCATCCAGCGATTGACGTTCGCCAGGCTGGCATAGCCTCCCTGCGCGAAGGCGCGCAGCAGGTTCAGCGTCGACGCCGATTGCAGGTAGGCCTGCAGCAGGCGTTGCGGATCGGGCACGCGCGCTTCGGGCGTGAACTCCATTCCGTTGATGTTGTCGCCGCGATAGGATGGCAGCGTGACACCATCGATCACCTCGGTCGGCGCCGAGCGCGGCTTGGCGAACTGGCCGGCGATCCGTCCGACCTTCACCACGGGCTTGCCGCCGGCGAACGTCATCGCGGCGGCCATCTGCAGGATCAGGCGGAACGTGTCGCGGATGTTGTTGGGGTGGAATTCCTTGAAACTCTCGGCGCAGTCGCCGCCTTGCAGGAGGAAGGCCTTGCCCGCCGCCACATCGGCCAGCCGCGCCATAAGAGTGCGCGCCTCGCCTGCGAACACCAGCGGCGGGTAGGTCGAGAGCTGCTTCTCCACGGCGTCGAGCTTCGCCGGGTCAGGATAGTCGACCGGAATGTGCTGCGCCGGCTTCTGCCTCCAGGAAGCAGGCGACCAGCTTGCGCCGGCAGTCGATCCATCCGATGGCGTCACGCTTTCACCTGCACCTGTCGAGCCCGCACGATCCAAGACATCGCTGAAGCCCGCGTCAATCCGGTCACTACTCATCACACGCCTACTGAAGCCGTTCCGCGATCTGCACGGCATTGAGCGCCGCGCCTTTCAACAATTGGTCGCCCGAGATGAACAGGGCCAGGCTGCGCCCGCTGGGATCGGACAAATCCTCGCGGATGCGGCCGACCAGCACGTCGTTCTGACCGGTGGATTCCACCGGCATCGGGAAGTGGTTCTTCGCCCGGTCATCGACCACTTTGAGGCCCGGCGCCTTCGATAGCAATTCGCGCGCCTTCTCGACCGAGAGCTTATCCCCGAACTCCACCGTCATCGCCATCGAATGCGCGCGCAGCACGGGCACCCGCACGCAGGTCACGCCGACGCGCAGGTCGGGCAGGCCCATGATCTTGCGCATCTCGGCAATGACTTTCGTCTCTTCGCCATTGTAGCCGTCGGCGCCGATCGTGGTGTTGTGGCTGAACAGGTTGAACGCATAGGGGTGCGGCAAGACCTTCGGCTGGTACGCCTCGCCCTTCAGCCAGGCGCGTGTCGAAACTTCGAGCTCTTCCATAGCCGCGGCGCCCGCGCCGGAGGCAGACTGATAGGTCGACGCGATCAGGCGTTTCACGCCCGCCGCCTTGTGGAGCGGCCAAAGCGCCACCGCCATGATCGCCGCCACGCAGTTTGGGTTGGCGTAGATTTTCTGGCCGCGTGTGATCAGGTTGCCGTTCACTTCCGGCACAACCAGCGGAACGCTTGGGTCCATGCGGAAAGCCGACGAGTTGTCGATCGCCACTGCGCCCGCGGCGGCCGCCATCGGCACATATTTCTTGGAGATATCGGTTTCCGACGCGAACAGCGCCACATCGACGCCGACGAACGAGTCCTCGCCCAGCGAGCCCAGCTCGATCTCGCCATCACGGAAGACGAGGCGCTTGCCCACCGAGCGCTCGGAGGCAAACAGTTTCAGCGTGCCGGTCGGATAGCTCGACCGCTCCAGGCAGCGCAGCATTTCCGCGCCCACCGCGCCTGTCGCACCGACAACGGCGACCGTCTTCGTGCCCGCGCCCGTGCTGGCGCTGCGGCGGGAGGTTTCGGTTACCTGAGTCATGGCGTGGTCTCCTCTTTTGCCGGGAGACGGGGCGAAGCAAGGCCCCATCCGGTTTCCGGCGGGGCTGGTCGGCGGGCTTCTAGCTTGCGAACAAGCCCAAGCGCGCCATCCGCCCCGCGGGGGCAATGGTCTTCCAGAAGTAGCTCTTGGAAAACATGGCTTGCATGGGGCGCAGCTTCTACGCGGGGCCACCCCTGCCGTCAACTTCGGCACGATTGGCGCGCGCCTGCACCGGACGGCGCAACAGACGTACCTATCATCGATAGATATGGGGGAGTTGCGCCCATGGGCCTGTTTGCTGCCCGATCCAGCACGTCGGCGGCGATAAAGGGATGGCCGCAACCGCGCCCATACCCGACGTCGCGGGGTTTGAAAATCCAGCCGGGAGCGGCAGCTACTTCAATGCCAATGGCTTCACCAGCTCGGCTTCCTTCGCGCACCAGGCCGCGTCCGGCTTCGCGCCGGACTTGCGCACGACATCCACCTCCTCGCGCGCCTTGGCCATCGCGGCGAGGAATTCCGCATTGCCCAACAGCACGGCATAGACGCCCGCCGCATTGGTGCGCCCTGCCTCGATCGCCGACCAGTTGTGCACGCCACAGACGACACGGCTCTCGGTGTAGGCGCGCGCGCGGGCGAGCACCGGAGTGGAGCGGTCCGGCGCAAGCTGCGCGATCGTGAGACCCGCCGTCCAGCCGAGCGAGGCATGGCCCGAGGGATAGTCGAAGTTCGCCGACAGCCCGTCTGACCGTTCGATGCAGATATTCCCCGGATTGTGCAGGTAGGGCCGCGTGCGCTTGTAAATTTCCTTCGCGCGTTGCGCGGCGGCGCCGGCGTCAATCGTGGTGCGAGAAAGGATCATCGCCAGGGTCGGCGCGTTCTCCGGCGTCAGAACCGCGCCGACCGAGCAGGAAAAATCCGCCAGCAGGGAAGCCGCACGATAGCTGTCGTCGTTCTGCGCCAGCTTCCAGCGGTCCGATCCCTCTAGCGCGCGCGTGGCGCGGAAGATCGCCCAGTCGGCGTCGTTGCGCGGCTCGCCCTCCTTCGGCGCCGGAGGAATGGTCGCGAACGCGTCCGGCGTCATGTCAGGGGCCAGGAAACCGCGCACGCGAGCAACGGCAGGATTTGTCGGCGCGGCAGCCTGTTGTGCGGCCGCCAGGAAGCCCGCGGCGCCACACGCGAGCAAGACGGCTACGGCAGCGGATTTCAGGAAGAGCGACGCGGTCATGATCGTCTCCGTCTACTGGACAGGCAGGGGTTTGGTGAGTTCGGCTTCCTTGGCGCACGCAGCTTCGTCCGGCTTCCTGCCGGTCTTGCGCGCGGCATCGAGTTCTTCCCGCGCGCGCGCCATGTCGGCCGTGAACGCCTTCGAGCTGTGCAGAGCGGCGAACACGCTGGCGCCGTTGGTGCGCCCGGCTTCCACCGCCGACCAGTTGTGCAGGCCGCATACGATGCGGCTTTCGCCATAGCCGCGGGCGCGCTGCAGGATCTGTGTGGCGCGATCCGGCGCCAGTTCGGCCAGGGCGAGGCCTTCGACCCATCCTGCCGAGGCGTGACCAGATGGATAGTCGAAGCTCTCCATGAGCCCCTTGCTGCGCTCGATGCAGATGTTGCCTGGATTGTGCATGAAGGGTCGTGTGCGCCGGTACATGTTCTTGGCGCTGAGCGCGGCGTTTCCGGCGTCCGTGCCGACACGGCCGAGGATCACCGCGACCGTCGGCGCATTCTGCAACGTCAGCTCAGCGCCGATCGAGCAGGAAAAATCCTTCAGCAGGTCTGCAGGTTGGTATTTGTCATCGTTCTGCGCCAGCTTCCAGCGGTCCGATCCCTCCAGCGCCCGGGTGGCGCGGAAGATCGCCCAGTCGGCGGTGTTGCGTGGCTCGCCTTCCTTCGGCGCAGGCGGGATGATGTGGGCGGAGTCCGGCGTCTCCTCGGCGGAAAGATATCCAGTGGAGCTTTCCTTGCCCTGCGAAGCCGGATCTCGCGCCGCGGTCATCGCGGGATCCCCGCGAAGAGGCGCCTTGGCCGGTGCGCCTGCGCAGGCAACCAGGACCGTCAGCGCGAAGGCAAACCCTGCATAGGCCGCTGCTTCCGCCTTCATGATCGCCTCCGGGCCGCCCCGTCTTCCCCTAGCGCCATGGTCCACGCCAGCCAAGCCGCATTTGTCGGTACACCCTCACCCATGTCACAATCGTTCGCGAGGACCCTGAAAATTCGGCCGGGAGCGAAACCATGATCGAACGCCAGCTCGACATTGCGACAAAGGACGGCAAATCCACCACCTTTGTCGTTCATCCGGACCGTGGCGGGCCGCACCCGGTGGTGATCTTTCTGATGGATGCTCCGGCAATCCGCGAGGAGCTTCGGGACATGGCGCGGCGTTTTGCAACGTCGGGCTACTACGTCATGCTGCCCAATCTTTACTACCGCGCCGGCGTCATGGAACTCGGGCCCCTGGCGCAGGACCCGAAAGATCCCTCTCGCATCCGCATGTCCGAGCTGATGAATACACTGGGCGTGTCGATGATCATGTCGGACGTCGACGCCATGCTCGCCTTTGCGGACAAGGATCCCGCGGCCAACGCAAAAGCCGTCGGAACGGTCGGGTACTGCATGAGCGGCCGCTTCGCCGTTTGTGCCGCCGGCCATCGTCCCGAGCGCGTGAAGGCGACCGCCTCGATCTACGGCGTCCTCCTCGTCACCGACAAGGATACGAGCCCCCACATGATCGCGAAGAACTCGCCGGCCGAATTCTACTTCGCCTGCGCTGAGCGCGATCACTGGGCGCCGCAGGAAATGGTCGACCAGCTGATGAGGGACCTGAAAGGCGCAAATGGCGAGGTCGAGCAGTACCCCGGCACCGACCACGGCTTCGCCTTCCCGAAACGCCCCGTCTACAACAAGACTGCGGCGGAACAGCATTGGGAACGCGTGCTTGCGCTGTTCAGGAGGAAACTGTCGTAGGCCAGCGGCCGCTCTCTAGTATTCGAACAGTTTCGCGTCGCGCTCCGAGCGTTTGCGCGCCGCCTGCAGGATGTGCGCGGCCAGGGCCTTCTTCGCTGTCTTGCTCTTCATGAGAGCCGCCGGATCGAGATGGTGTTTCTCGATGATGACGCGCAGTTCTTTGGCGTCGAACTTCATCAGGCGCGCTTCGAACTCCTCCGGCGGCCCTTTCCGAAACTCGATGAAGGGATGGAATTCGCCGACATTGCGCTCGGCCATACGCCGCTCCGCAAGGTCATTGGCAAACTTTGAGAGCGAGTCCTCCAGTTTCTTGCCGAAAGCCGGATTGGCGGCGGCTTCCTCGGTCACCACCTTGAACATTCCGGCGAGCGTCTTGTCGATCATATGAGACCCACCCGCTCGCGGAACTCCCCGGCGAACTTGCGGACGACGTGCGCGGCCTCGCCGTATTTCTGGTCGAGGGTGCGCTTGTGGTCCGACCATTCGGCCGCGCGGGCGATCTGCTCGGTCTGCGGAATGCGCGTTTCGAACACGTTGAACTGGTCCTTCAGCAGCGCAGCTTCGCTCTGGTGCAGCGTGTTGCTCTTCTCGTACTTGGTGATCAGCGTGTAGATCCGGTCCTCGGTGAATCGCCGTTGCTCCATCGACCGCAGCGCGCGCTTCCTGAAAGCGAAGATGCCCAGCCGCGAGACATAGTCGGCGATGGTCGGGATCACGATGAATTCGGAAAGCTCGATCGCCGCTTCAGCGAACATCGAAATGCCTGGCGGGCAGTCGAACAGCACCAGGTCATAGCTGTCGGCGACGTTCTCGATCGCCGAATGCGTCAGGCGCGAGAACCGCGTGTTGAGCTGGCGGATATCGAACCCCTGCCCGACCCACTTTTCCAGCGCATGGCGCTCGATGTAGCGGAACTCGGGCGTCGCGATCAGCAGGTCGAGTTTGGGGTCGCCCTCGATGTCGCTCACGCCATGGGCCACGAAATCGCGGAAGAATCTCGGCTCGCCGCCATAGACATACTGGTTGAAGTATTCGTCGATCGTGCGGTTGGCGTTGCGCTGCTCGATCCAGCGATCCTGCCCCGCCAGCATCATCGAGACGTTCGACTGCGGATCGAGGTCGATGACAAGCACGCGCACGCCCTCGCTCGCCAGCGCCTCGGCAAGGCACGCGACCGTGGTCGACTTGCCGACCCCGCCCTTCATGTTGACGACGGAAACCGTGCGCGGCGCCACCGGCTGACTCCACTCAAACAGGTTGGAAGACTGGTCTGGAGAGGCGTCGGCCGGTTTGCGATTCAGGTCAAGGCTGGGGATGGATTACGGCCCGGACAGGACCAAAATCTACTTGTCCCGCTTCGGCTTTGGCTTGCCCTTGGGCTTCGGCGCGGACTTGTCCGCCGGGTCAGGCGCCGGGGCGAGGAAGACAAGGCCGAGCTCCTCCTGCTCCTTCTTGATCGCCGCCTCTGCTGCGAGAATGGCGTCGTTCTGAGCTTTGATCTCACGCTGGACCTTGTAGTAGGCCTGCAGGTCCTTGTTGGACTCGAAGGACGGGATGAACCACACGGCGATGGCGACGCCGATGCCAAGAATGACGATGGCGATATCGAAATAGCGCCAGCCCCAGTCGAGTTTCATGGTCTTCCTCCTTTCCCAGTCCCTTGGCCCAAACCTGTTGGGTCACGTTCCGATACGAGTCAGCCTATCACACCGGCTTGAGTTCCGGAGGCACGAATTTCTCGCGCATGGTCACAAGTTCCTCGGCAATCGAGGGGTGAAGTGCGCAGGTGCGGTCGAAATCGGCCTTCGAGGCGCCCATTTTCACCGCGATCGCAACCGCCTGGATGATTTCCGGAGCGTCGGGGCCGACAATGTGGACGCCTACGACCCGTTCGTCCTCGGCCCGCACGACGATCTTCATGAGCACGCGCTCCTCGTCGCCCGTGAGCATGTCCTTCATCGGGCGGAACTTGGTCCGATAGATGTCGATCAGCCCGTATTTCTGGCGCGCATCCGCCTCCGTCAGCCCGACCACGCCGACCGGCGGCTGGGCGAAGACGGCGTGCGGAACCTCGGCATGGTCGAAGGCCGTGGGCCGGTTCATGAACTCGGTCTGGGCAAACGCCTGGCCTTCCCGGATCGCCACCGGCGTCAGGCTCATGCGGTCGGTCACGTCGCCCACCGCGAAGATATGCGGAGCACTCGTGCGGGAATGCTCATCCACCTCGACCGCGCCGTTCTTCTTCGTCTTCACGCCGGCCTTGTCGAGCCCCAGGCCTGTCGTGTTCGGGTCCCGGCCGACGGCGAACAGCACCTTGTCGGCCGTGACGGACTCGCCGTTGTCGAAGTGCGTGGTGAATTTGCCCCCGGCCTTCTCGATCTTCAACGGGTTGGCGCTGGTGATGACCTTGACGCCCTTGCGCTTCAGTTCTTCGTGCACGTGTGTGCGCACGTCGTCGTCGAACCCGCGCAGCACCGTGTCCCTGCGGATCGCAAGGCAAACACTGACGCCCAACCCGCTCATGATCCCGGCGAACTCGACGCCAATGTAACCGCCGCCGATGATGAGGATGTGTTTCGGCAGTTCGTCGAGATGGAACATGTTGGCGGAGGTCATCGCCAGTTCGATGCCCTCGACTTCCTTCGGCATCACAGGCCAGCCGCCGGTCGAGATCAGGATCTTGTTCGCCGTCACCGTCCTGCCGGATGTCTTCAGCTTCAGCGTGTGCGGATCGACGAACTCGGCGCGATCTTCGATCACCTCGGCGCCGGCGTTGCGCACATTGCGCGCATAGATGCCCGACAGCCGGTCGATCTCACGGTGCATCCGGTCCATGAACAGCTTGTGGTCGTAGGCGGCGTTCTCGACTTTCCAGCCATAGCCTTCCATGCGCCTCAGCTCTCGGCCGTATTCGCTGGCGTAGACCATGTACTTCTTGGGGATGCAGCCGCGGATCACGCAGGTTCCGCCGGCCCGGTCTTCCTCCGCCACGGCGACCTTCGCGCCGGTCATCGCCGCAAGGCGCGATGCGCGTACGCCGCCCGATCCCGCGCCGATCACGAACAGGTCGTAGTCGTATGCCATCTGCGAGACCGTTCCGCTTGCTGTCCCCCCTTATCTGGGGGGCGCCGCCCGGCTTTGTCAGCCCCTGCTTGCCACAGCCGTGCTACTCAACCGTGAGCGACGGGGGTGGGCTGACCCGGCCGTCGGGACGAGCGATCGCGAGCATCCGCTTGAAGGCAGGGCGGTCTTCCACCTTCTTCTGCCAGGCGGCGATATTGGGATATTTGGCGGCATCGGCCACGTTCATGCGCACGGCGTAGCTGACCGGGAACACCATCATGATGTCGGCCGCCGAGAAGTCCGCGCCGCCAAAATAGGGATGCTTCGCCAGGAAGTCGTCGGCGAAGCGCATGGCGCGCTGGCCGTCGGTCTCGGCGCCGCGCGGCGCCTTGCCCGTCGTGGCGCGGGCCACGCGATAATCAGCGATCACGTCGGAAGCGAGCGTGCCCTCGGCGTAGTGCATGAAGCGAAGATAGCTGGGGTAGTCGGCCGACTTCACCGGCGGAACCAGGCGGCCCTTTCCCTCGCGATCGAGGATGAGCTGCATGATCGCGCCAGACTCCATCAGCAGCTCGCCGTCGTAGAACACGGTCGGCGCCACGCCCATGCCGGGGTTGACCGCCCGGATATCGGCGAATGAGCCCGCCACGTCGCCGCGGCGGAACTTGAGCTCGTAGGGAATGCCTAGTTCCTCGCACAGCCAGACGACGCGCTCCGAACGGCGACCCTCAGCATGATAGATCACGATGTGCGGGCTGGCGGCCTTCTGGGCCGCCGGCTTCTGCGCCTCGACCGTGCCTGCCGGAACCAGGATCAGCATCAACGCCAGAAATAGCGCACCAAGATACTTCATGCCTGCCGCCCCTTGAGTTTGCCGTGGGTAAGTCTGGTGGATCCAGGCCCCATATGGCCCTTCGTCGCTGCAAAAAGAAAGAGCGGCTCCGGAACACATTCCGAAGCCGCCCCTGTCAGATCGACTTGTCTTATTTCACGGCCAGCGGCCAGTTGGCCGAAACGCCGGTGGCCGCCTGTCCGGCCGTGTCACGCGCGAACGTGTAGAGCGGCTTGCCCTTGTAGGCCCACATCCTGGCGCCGTCATCGCGGGTCACGATGGTCCAGTCTGCATCGTCCTTGGCGTCGGCGGCGGCGGCGAGTGGCGGCCATGCCGTGGCGCACGCCCCGTTGCAGGCCGATTTTCCCGCCGTCGTGTCGCGCGCAAATGTGTAGAGCGGCTTGCCGTCCGGAGCGAGGAAGGCGCCGTCCTTCTCGGTCACGCCGGGAGGGGCCGCCCAAGCCGCGCCGACCATCGCCATCGCGGCCAGCGTCACAAGTCCAGCAATAATCCGCATGCGTGTCTCCTGGGTGTTTCCGTCGCCCGTCCCTGTCCGGCCGGGGCGCCGGATGGGCGGGAAAACTAGCACCGGAAGCCTCGCGGGCAAGGCCCGGCGAACAGCAGGGCTATTGGGGTCTGGCGGGTTCGGGCGTGGCTGCGGGGACGGGCGCAGCGGCTGGACCGGGCGCCGCCGCCTTCTCGATTCCCTCGGCCTTGAGCGCCTCGGACACAGCCTTCATCGTCATCGCGTCGGCCGCGGCAACGCTCATCTCCATGACCGCCGGGATCTTGTTCTTGATGCTGTCGCCCTCGGTCGACCCGACGAAGTCAAAGTACGTCTTGAGTTCCTGCTGCTCGAAATTCTCGGTCAGGAAGCCCGCCATCTGCTTCTTCAGGTCCGGCATCGCGGTGTCGATCTGCGCGCGGATGGCGGTCGAGAGTTTCACCTGCTGCTCCGGCGTAAGGTCCGGATACTGCATCGATAGGCCCTGGAGCTGGGCGCCGATCACCTGTTCCAGCGTCTCGCTGTCGAGGCTCAGCACGCCCTGCGCATCGACGATCTTGGCCGCGAGCTGCTCTTCGGTTCCGCCTGCGCCGGCGCCGCTGCAGGCTGCAAGCGCCACGAGGGCTGCGCCCGCCATCCATGGAGATCTCATCACGGCTTCCTTCGATTGAACCTGGTACGCACGTCCGTCGCGATCGGCGTTCGCGAGACTACTGGCCTCCGCGCCGGATCACCCGGGCGCCGGCCTCTTCACCGACGATCACCATGTCGGCATAGCCTATGAACAGGCCATGCTCCACCACTCCCGGAATCTGGTCCAGCTCCTTGGCCAGCTCGTCTGCATCCGGAATGACGACGCATCGGAGATCCAGGATCAGGTGACCGCCATCGGTGTGCAGCAGGCTTTCCCCCGTCGCCATGCGCCAGGCGCTGGTCGCTTCGGTCAGCCCGAGCAATTGCGCGGTCATGTGGATGCGCCGCCGCGTCAGCTCGGATGCGAACGGGTTGATCTCGATCGGCAAGGGAAAGCGGCCGAGCTGGGCGACTTCCTTCGATGCATCCGTGATCACGCACATGCTGATCGAGGCGTCGGCGATGATCTTCTCGCGCAGCAGCGCGGCGCCGCCGCCCTTGATCAGCCGCAGCGCAGGGTCGAACTCGTCCGCGCCGTCTATGGTCAGGTCGATATGGTCGAGATCGTCCGGATCAACCAGGCTGATCCCCAGATCTCGCGCGAGCCGGTGCGTCGCCTCGGACGTGGGAGTGCCCGTGACATCGAGCCCCTGCCGGACTCGCTCGGCCAGAAGTTGAACGAAGATCGCCGCCGTCGATCCCGTACCCAGCCCGAGCACCATGCCGGGCTGCACCAGCTCCAGCGCGGCTTCAGCAGCCTTGCGTTTGGCGATGTCCGACATGGGGCCAGCTCCACTCCAGCCCGCTACCTACAGCGAGGCCGCGGCGAGCGCCAGCAGGCCCCCGCGCCGGTGGTCCTCCCCGCGCTCTACCCCTTCTTTGCCGGGGTCTCGCCGGTCGCCGCGCGCGCGCCGGCGGTCATCATCTGCATGAACGAGTCGGTCGCCTGCCCGCCCATCGAATACCACTGCTTGAGGTAGAATTCCGGGCTCACAAGCTCGATGTTCTGCTCGATCCGCTGCTTCACCGCGCTGACCAGCGTTTCGTTGACCGGGGTCAGGTCTGGCAGCCCCAGGAACGCCCGCGCCTCTTCCGGCGTGCATTCCACCGTCATGTTCAGTTTCATGCCCCTGATCTCCTCTGGCCCGTCCGCACTAAAGCCTATTCCCTAACATCTGGAAACGTGGGCGCTGGACCATATCCCCGGTCGCGTACGCTGGCGCGCGCGTTTTGCGTCGCGCAAGCTTGGCCTGCGCCCTGTCCATCGGAAGGGGCCAGCGCGGAAACAACCAGGGTCGCCGCGTTCGGCCAGGCGCGATTCGGCCCGCACAGTATTTTACCCGGGCAGAATTGACAGGGGGATTTATCCGGGTAATAAGCCGCGCCAACACGAGTTCCTCCCCGGGACCAGACCATGACCGCGATCCCTGCCTGTATCGCCTATGAAGGCGCCAAGCGCCTTGCCGCCGGCCCGCTGGCCGACGTCGCCACAGCGGTGCGCAAGCGCGCCGCCCAGCCGGGATTCCAGTCCGGCCAGCATCCGATCCTGATTTTCGACTACGCCACCGGCCAGCGCCTCGACCTCGACGTGCGCGGCACGGAGAAGGAAGTCCGCGCGCGGTACGCTGCAAAGCCATCCGCCACGCTGGCCGCGGCGGAAGACTCTCCGGCAGACGCCCCGCGCGGGCCCGGCCGGCCGAAGCTCGGCGTCGTCCCGCGCGAGGTGACGCTGCTGCCCCGCCACTGGGACTGGCTCAATGCCCAGCCCGGCGGCGCCTCGGTCGCCCTGCGCAAGCTGGTCGAGGACGCCCGCCGCACCCGTGGCCGCAGCGACGCCCTGCGCACCCGCCAGGAAGCCGCCTACCGCTTCATGTCCGCCATCGCCGGCGACTTCCGGAACTACGAGGACGCCACCCGCGCCCTCTTTTCCGGGGACGCCGTTCGCTTCACGGCGACGACCGAAACGTGGCCCGTCGACGTGCGCGACCACGCACGCTATCTCGCCTCCGCCGCGTTCGCCTCCCGCCAATCCTGACCGACAAGTTCAAGACACCGAGAATCGCCATGGACGCTTCCGTCCCCCCCACTGCCGAGACCGCCATGCCTGCGAGGACGCCGCCTCCGCTGTGGCGCTCCTTCCTGGTCTTCCTTGCCCCGATGATGTTGTCGAACGTGCTGCAGTCACTGTCAGGCACGATCAACAACATCTTCCTCGGCCACATGATCGGCGTGCAGGCGCTCGCCGCCGCGACGGTTTTCTTTCCCGTAATGTTCTTCTTCATCGCCTTCGTCATGGGCCTCGGCACGGGCGCGTCGGTGCTGATCGGACAGGCTTTCGGGCGGCGTGACATGGAGCGGGTGCGTGCGGTGGCGGGTGCGGTGATGGCGCTGTCGCTGGTGTTCGGCGTGGTGATCGCCGTAGTGGGCGGCGCGTTCGCCGGCCCGCTGATGGTCGCGCTGCAGACGCCCGCCGACATCGTGGGCGACGCCACCGACTATGCGCGGATCATGATGATCAGCATGCCGCTGTTCTTCGTGTTCATCCTTGCGACCTCGATCCTGCGCGGCGTCGGCGATGCGGTGACGCCGCTGTGGACGCTCGCCGTCTCGACGGTCATCGGCCTTGTCGTCACGCCCGCCCTGATCGCTGGCTGGTTCGGCCTGCCGAAGCTCGGCGTCGCAAGCGCGGCGGTCGCCTCGCTGGTGTCCCTGCTCGTCGCGATGGGCTGGCTGGCCTGGCGCCTGCTCAGCAAGAACCACCCGCTCGCGCCCAACAAGGAACTCCTGAAACACCTGCGCCTTGAACCCAAGGTGCTTGCCCAGGTCCTGCGGATCGGCGTCCCGACTGCCGTGCAGATGGTCATCATGGCCATTGCGGAGATCGCGCTGCTCGGCCTCGCCAACGGCTATGGCTCGAGCGCGACGGCCGCCTATGGCGCGATCAACCAGATCCTCGCCTATGTGCAGTTTCCCGCAATGTCGATCGGCATCACCGCATCCATTCTCGGCGCTCAGGCGATCGGCGCCGGCCGCCCCGCCCAGCTCTGGCCGATCACCCGCACGGCTCTGGTCATGAACACGGTCATCACCGGCGCCGGCGTGCTTCTGGTCTACCTGCTTTCGGGCCCGATCGTGTCGATGTTCATCACCGATCCCGCAGATCGTGGACCTGACCCGCCACCTCTTGCACATCGTGCTGTGGAGCACGGTGGTGTTCGGCTTTGCCGTGGTGTTCTCCAGCGTGATGCGCTCCTCGGGCACGGTTCTGGCGCCCACCGCCATCGGCATTCTTTCCATCCTTGCCGTGGAAGTGCCGACGGCCTTCTATCTTAGCAAGCAGATCGGCATAGACGGGGTCTGGATCGCCTATCCGGCGGCGTTTTGCGCCATGTGCGTGCTGCAGGGCTGTTTCTACACCTTCGTGTGGCGGCGGCGCACGATCGTAGCGATCGCCTGAATCAAAACTTCAACCGGCTTCAGTGTGGCCTCGCCCCTGCTTCGTGCTAGGAAGGGCCGGTTCGATGGCATGGGAGTTTCGGCATGGACAATCTTCAGCTTCGGTCGCTGGTCAAGAAGAGCGGCGAGCTAGAGCTTTCTCTGGTGACGGTCCCCGTGACCGACCCCGCGCCGGACGAAGTCGTCGTCCGCGTCGAAGCCTCGCCGATCAACCCGTCCGACCTCGGCCTGCTGCTCGGGCCTGCGGACCTCAGCACGGCGAAGGTGTCCGGCTCCAAGGACAGGCCCGTCGTCACCGCGAAAATTCCGGAAGCCATGATGCGCGCCGTCGGCGCGCGCCTGGACGAATCCATGCCGGTCGGAAACGAGGGCGCCGGCATCGTCGTGAAGGCCGGTTCCTCGCCCGAGGCGCAGGCGCTTATGGGCAAGACCGTCGGCATCCTGGGCGGCGCGATGTACGCACAGTATCGCACCCTCAAGGCCGTGATGTGCCTGCCGCTTCCCGCGGGCGCGACGCCTGCCGACGGCGCCTCATGCTTCGTCAACCCGCTGACCGCCCTCGCCATGGTCCAGACCATGCGCAGCGAAGGCCATACCGCGCTTGTCCACACCGCAGCGGCCTCAAACCTCGGCCAGATGCTCAACAAGATCTGCATCAAGGATGGCGTGCAGCTGGTCAATATCGTGCGCAGCGACGAGCAGACGAGGATCCTCCGCGACATCGGCGCAAAGACCATCGTCGATTCGTCCAAGCCCACCTTCATGGAAGACATGGTCGCTGCGATGGCTTCGACCGGAGCGACGATCGGCTTCGACGCCATCGGCGGCGGCAAGCTCGCCGGCCAGATCCTCGGCGCGATGGAGATTGCACTCAACTCGAAGCCGGGGGCCTACAGCCGTTACGGCTCGTCTACGCACAAGCAGGTCTACATCTACGGCCGCCTCAGCCTCGAGCCGACGATCCTCGGCGCGGCGTATGGCATGGCCTGGGGCGTGGGCGGCTTCCTGCTGACGCCCTTCCTTCAGAAGATCGGCCAGGCAGAGGCGCAGAAGCTGCGCGAACGGGTTGCCGCCGAACTCAAGACCACCTTCGCAAGCCACTACACGAAGACGATCTCGCTCCGGGATGCGCTCAACCTCGAAACGATCCAGGCCTACAACCGCCGCGCCACGGGCGAGAAATACCTGATCAATCCGAGCCTATAGCGCCTTCGAACCCCGCGACGATGAACCCGGGCTGCGGCCCGGCGGAGGCGCCTTCCGCTGCAAGGCCGGTATGCTACACCGGCGCCGTTGGGGAAGCTGACAGCCGATCCGCCGAAGAGCAGACGGCGCTGCCGGGAGGGATCACGCCTTGGTTACGAGAAACGAAGCCCTGGCCGAGCTGACCGCCCCTGGCCAGCCATTCGAGATCGTCGAGATCGAAGCCATCGGCCGGCGCATCCGGGCGTTCAGGAACGCACCAAAAACTCTTGGCCAGATCTACTACGACACTCGCAGCGACAAGACTTTTCTTGTCTACGAAAGCGAGCGCCTCTCATTCGAGGAAACCTGGCGGCGCGCCTGCACGCTCGCGCAGGCGCTGGTCAGGGACTACGGCATCAAGAAGGGCGACCGCATCGCCATCTCGATGCGCAACTATCCGGAGTGGGTGATCGCCTTCATGGCCGCCACATCTGTCGGCGCGCTCACCGTCGCCATGAACGCGCTCTGGACTCCGGAGGAGATGGCCTACGGCCTCTCCAACTCTGAGCCCAAGCTGCTGATCGCCGACCAGGAACGCCTCGACCGCCTGATCGCCATGACGGATCCGCCGTCCAACCTCTCCGTTATCGCCGTGCGGGCGACCAAGCCGCTGCACGGCATTGCGCGGCCGTGGGCCGATGTCGTGAAGGAACCCTACCTGCCGGAGATGCCCGGCGTCGAAGTCGTCCCGGACGATGACGCGATCATGCTTTTCACCTCGGGCTCCACTGGCTATCCCAAGGGCGCCGTATCGACGCACCGTAACGTCATCAGCGCGCTCATGTCGTGGGAGCTCGACCTGCAGGCCGCCTTCGTCACCGGCCTGCTCGAAAGGCCGCCAGCCGACGCCCCGCAAGGCGCCGCCCTTCTGGCGATCCCGCTGTTTCACGTCACCGGCCTGCACTCCATCGCGCTCTCCTCGTTCCGGCTCCAGCGCCGCATCATCTCGATGTACAAATGGGACGCCGCGCGTGGCGCCGACATCATCGAGCAGGAAGGCATCACCGGCTTCACCGCCACGCCGGCCATCACCGGCGACCTCGTCAACTTCTGCCGCGAGACCGGCCGTGTCCTGCCGACGCTCACCGCGATCGGCGGCGGCGGCGCCGCTCGCGCGCCGGAACAGGTTCGCTCGATCGACGCCGTGTTCGAGAAAGCCAAGCCGGCCACGGGATGGGGCATGACCGAAACCAACGCCATCGGCGTCGGCATCGCGGCGGGCGATTATCTCCGCAAGCCGGAAAGCTCGGGCCGCTGCTCCGCCGTGCTCGACATCCGCATTGTCGACCCCGAAGGCCGCGAAGTGCCGACCGGCGAGCGCGGCGAACTCCAGGTCCGCGGCGCGTCGATCATGCGCGGATACTGGCGCCGCCCGGACGCCAACGCCGCGGAGTTCGTCGATGGCGACTGGTTCAAGACCGGCGACGTCGCCGTGATCGACGACGAGGGCTTCCTCTTCATCGTCGACCGCATCAAGGACCTGGTCATCCGCGGCGGCGAGAACATCGGCTGCGGCGCCGTCGAATATGCGCTGCAGGAACATCCTCACGTCGCCGAAGCCTGTGTCTATGGCGTGCCCGATGTGCGCCTCGGCGAGGAAGTCGCCGCCACCATCTACGCCACCGGCCCGGTCAGCGACGACGAACTCAAGACCTTCCTCGAGCCGCGCCTCGCGAAATTCCAGATCCCGCGCTACATCCACGTCGAGCGCGAGCCGTTGCCCCGCGGCGCCACCGGCAAGATCATGAAGCGCGAACTCCGCGCCGAAGCCGCCAAGCGGCTCGCCACCTGAACGGCGCCCCTAGAGAACCTGGCACGCTTCCTCGAACGGCAGGCGCGGCAATCTCGGGAACAGGTTCTCACTCGTGCCCTTGCCGATGTTGCAGATGAAGTTGGCGCGCCAGCTCGTGCCCTTGAAGAATTCGTCATTGACGCCCTGCTCCTTGAAGCCGGACATCGGCCCGCAATCGAGCCCCAGCGAGCGCGCCGCCAGCATCAGGTAGGCCGCCTGCAGCGAGCCGTTCCGGAACGCATTCTCCAGCGCCACGTCCGGCTTGGCGAACCAGTCCTTCGACTCCGGCTTGTGCGGAAACAGGAACGGCATCCGGTCCGCAAAATTGAGATCGTAAGCCATGATCACATTGATCGGCGCGGCCAGCGTCTTCGGCCGGTTGGCGCTCGACATGTGTGGGGCAAGGCGGGCCTTGGCCTCAGGTGTCGTCAGGAAAACGAACCGCCCCGGATTGCAGTTCGACGCCGTCGGCCCCCATTTCCCCAGCTCGTAGATTTCCTGGATCAGGGCCTGCGCAATCTGCGACGGCTCGAAGGCGTTGTAGGTCCGCGCCGTGCGGAAAAGCTGGTCGAGCGAGGCGGCCGGCAGCGCGGTATGGGTGCGTTCGGTCATGGTCGGGGCCTGTGCTCGCGTGAAAATGGTTGGCGCCGGGCGAAGCTATGCCATGCTGCACGCGACACAAGACGGAGCCTCCATGTCCGCCCCCGGGTCCTTTGGCGAGTCCAACACGGTGATGCTGCCCGCCCGGCCGGAGCCCATCGCCGTGCCCGCCTCGAAGACGGCGGTGATCGTCATCGACATGCAGAATGCCTACGCGTCCAGGGGCGGCTATCTCGATCTCGCTGGCTTCGACATCTCCGGCGCCGCGAAAGTCATCGCCAACACGAAAGCCATCCTCGATACCGCCCGCGCCGCCGGCATGACGGTGATCTTCTTCCAGAACGGCTGGGACTGCGACTATGTCGAAGCTGGCGGTCCCGGTTCGCCAAACTTCCACAAGTCCAATGCACTAAAGACGATG
Organism: uncultured Alphaproteobacteria bacterium; assembly: GCA_963718145.1. Lineage (GTDB taxonomy): Bacteria > Pseudomonadota > Alphaproteobacteria > Caulobacterales > Hyphomonadaceae > UBA7672. The sequence goes on from CAVQYJ010000024.1 coordinate 85,457, forward strand.
CGCACGCGCCCGGAACTTCAGGGCAAGCTGCTCGCGCGCGGCGGCTGGGACTATGAGCTGGTCGACGAGCTCAAGCCGCAAGCCGGCGACATCGTTCTGCACAAGACGCGCTATTCCGGCTTCTTCAACTCGCAGCTGGACTCCGTCCTGCGCTCGCGCAGCATACGGCACCTGATCTTCACCGGAATCGCCACAAACGTCTGCGTCGAATCCACCCTGCGCGACGGCTTCTTCCACGAATACTTTGGCGTCGTCCTCGAAGACGCCACCCACCAGGCCGGCCCCGACTTCGTGCAGAAGGCCGCCATCTACAACATCGAGACATTCTTCGGCTGGGTCTCCAGCGTCGCCGACTTCAAGGGCGCGTTCGGCCAGAGCGAGGACAGAAAATAAGAGGAGCTAGCAATGCCCAAGAAAGTCATCACTTCCGCCCGGCACGCATACGCCGATCGCGCCGTTCTCGCCCGGCACGATGGCCGACGGCATCGTCTATGTCTCGGGGACGCTCGCCTTCGACAAGGACAACAAGATCACCCATGTGGGCGATGCTGCCGGTCAGACGCGACACATCCTCGAGACCATCAAGTCCGTCATCGAAACCGCCGGCGGCACGATGGCCGATGTCACCATGAACAACATCATGCTGAAGTCGTGGGACGACTACGCCGCGATGAACAAGGTCTATGCGGAATACTTCCCCGGCGACAAACCCGCGCGCTGGTGCATCGTCTGCGGCCTCGTGCGTCCTGACGCGCTGGTCGAGATCGGCTCGATCGCGCATATCGGCAAGAAGTAATGCCGAAGACGGGGGACGGCCTCTACTACGAACTCATCGAAGGCCCGCCAGGCGCCGAAACCGTCATGCTGTCAGCCGGCCTCGGCGGCTCTGCGAGTTTCTGGGCGCCGCAACTCGAAGCCCTGCAGAAGCGCTTCAGCATCCTCCTCTACGACCACCGCGGCACAGGCCGCTCGGTGCGCAAGCTCACCGAGCCGCACTCAGTCGAAGCCATGGCCACCGATATGCGCAGCGTCATGGATTCGGCGAAAGTGAAACAGGTCCACATCGTCGGCCATGCCGCTGGCGGCCTCGCGGGCCTTGCCCTCGCGCTGAAATCGCCCAAGCGCGTCGGCAAGCTGGTCGTCGTCAACGGCTGGTCGCGCCCTGATCCACACATCGCCCGCTGCTTCGAAGCCCGCATCACGCTGCTCAAGAAATCCGGCAAACGCGCCTATGTCCGCGCCCAGCCGATCTTCCTCTATCCCGCGACGTGGATCTCCGAGAACACCACCCGCCTCGACGCCGAGGAGGAGCACATGGTGAAAGGCTTCCCCTCCACCGACGTCATGCTCGCTCGAATCGAGGCGCTCCTAGCCTTCGACATTGACACAAAGCTGCCGAAAATAACGGCGCCGGTGCTTGTCAGCGCGTCCGCAGACGACATGCTCGTGCCGGTCACTTGCTCGAAGCGCTTGGCGGAACGCCTGCCCAATGCAACTCTCGACATCACCCCCTGGGGCGGCCACGGCATGAGCGTGACCGATCCCGACGTCTTCAACTCGACGCTCGTCGAGTTCCTGACCAGCTAGCAAAGGCGACATGCGATGGAAGTCGGCGTCTTCATTCCGATCGGCAACAATGGCTGGCTCATCTCCACCACGTCGCCGCAGTACAAGCCCTCGTTCGAGCTAAACAAGACGATCACGCAATCGGCCGACAAGTACGGCTTCGACTTCGCACTGTCGATGATCAAGCTGCGCGGCTTCGGCGGAAAGTCGGAGTTCTGGGAATACAATCTTGAAAGCTTTACGCTGATGGCGGGCCTCGCCGCCGTCACGGAACGCATCAAGATCTTTGCCACTGCGCCGACGCTCGTGCTCCCGCCCGCCATGGTCGCCCGCATGGCCGCCACGATCAACTCCATCGCGCCGGGCCGCTTCGGCATCAACCTGATCACCGGCTGGCAGAAGGCCGAATACGACCAGATGAACCTGTGGCCGGGCGAGCAGCACTACAAGGACCGGTACACCATGCTAGCCGAGTACGCGACCATCCTGCGCGAACTGCTCGACACCGGCCGCTCCGACTTCAAGGGCAAGTATTATCAGATGGAAGACTGCCTCGTCCGTCCCAACGCCAGGGGCGTGAAGCTGATCTGCGCCGGCTCGTCCGACGAGGGGCTGGCGTTTACGGCGCAGTATGCCGACTACGCCTTCGCGCTCGGCAAAGGCACCAACACGCCCACCGCCTTCGCGCCGGTGAACAAGCGCCTCGAGGCCGCCGCTGCAAAGACTGGCCGCAAGGTCGGCTCATACCTCCTCATGATGGTGATCGCCGACGAGACGGACGAGAAGGCGATGGCGAAGTGGAAGCTCTATCGCGAGGGCGAAGACAAGGACGCCACCAAGTGGCTTGCCACCCAAGCGGCCCCCAACGTGCAGGGCGGGCGCGCAGACCAACACCACCCAGCTCGCCGACCCGACCAGCGCTGTGAACCTCAACATGGGCACGCTGGTGGGCAGCTATGAGACGGTCGCCAGGATGCTCGACGAAGTCGCCAGCGTCCCGGGCACATCCGGCGTGCTGCTGACGTTCGACGAGTTCGTCTCCGGCGTCGACAATTTCGGCAAGTACATCCAGCCGAAGATGAAATGCCGGAGCCACGTGAAGGTGAGGTAGAAGTCTCACCGTCGCCAGGGCACAGGACGGATGGCGACTAAACCGCACCCCGCGGTTTCTTGCCCGATTTCTTGAGCGCGGCCTTCTCTTCGCGGAATGTCTTGGCCCAGCCGTTCTTGCCGACCTGCCGCCCACGCCCGATGGCAAGTCCGTCGGCCGGCACATCCTCAACGATGACGGAGCCAGAGCCGACATAGCCGCCTGCGCCAATCGTCACCGGCGCTACAAGCGCCGAGTTTGATCCGACGAACGCATTTGCGCCGATGGTGGTCTTGTATTTGAAGAAGCCGTCATAGTTGCAGAAAATCGTGCCCGCGCCGATGTTCGCGCCGGCGCCGATCTCGCCATCGCCCAGATAGCTGAGATGGTTCGCCTTCGCGCCCTCGCCCACGCTCACATTCTTCACCTCGACGAAATTGCCGATGTGAGCCTCCTTCCCGATCACCGCGCCGGGCCGCAGCCGTGCAAACGGCCCGACGATCGCGCCCGGCCCCACCCTGGCGCCCTCGAGATGCGAGAACGCACGGATCACCGCGCCGCTCTCGACACTGACGCCCGGACCGAAGATCACGTTCGGCTCGATGGTCACGCCTGCGGCAATCTTTGTGTCGTAGCTGACATGGACTGTCTCCGGCGCCGGCATCGTCACGCCCTCGGTCATCAGCCTGGCCCGCGCGCGCTCCTGAAACACCCCCTCGACCTGCGCGAGCTCCACCTGCGAGTTCACGCCCTGCACGTCGCGCTCCTCGCACAGCGCTACCGCCGCCTTCAGCTTGCGCGCACGCGCGAGGCCGACCAGATCGGTCAGGTAGAATTCCTTCTTGGCGTTGTCGTCCTTCACGTCCTTGAGGAGTTCGAACATCAGCTTCGAAGGCGCCGCCATCACGCCGGAATTCGCCAGCTCGATCGCGAGCTGCGCCTCGCTCGCTTCATTCGCCTCAACGATCGCCTCCAGCGAGCCATCGCTCGCCGTCAACAGTCGTCCATAGCGGTTCGGCAGCTTCGCGCGGAACCCCAGCACCACGACGGATGCGCCTTTTTCGACCTCGGCAAACGCTCGCTCGCCTGCCTCGACCGGCACCAGCGGCGTATCAGCGTAGAGCACGATCGCGTGGCCCTCGGCGCCGGCGAGCTGCTCGCGCGCCGCATCGACTGCGTTAGCCGTACCGAGCTGTTCCTTCTGCACGGCGACATTCTCCGCGCCGACCAGCCTTGCCGCCGCTTCGGACAGTTGCGGCATGTCCGGCCCGACCACCACGACGCTGCGCGTGCAGCCCAGCTCCTTCGCCAGCGCCACCGACCAGGCCAGCATCGACCGCCCGCCGATTTCGTGCAGAACCTTGGGCCGCGGGGATTTCATCCGCGTGCCCTTGCCTGCCGCCAGGATTATCGCGAAACGGTCGGCCATGGATCGCCCTTCAGGTCAATTCTAGTTCGGCTTTTGACTATCACAGACGGCATAATGGCCAACCTCTCCAAGTTCACCCTCGCCTTCGACCTCGACGGCACCCTGGTCGACACGGCGGGCGACCTGCATCGCGCGCTCAACCACGTGCTGGCGGCGGAAACGCTGCCCCTCGCGAGCATGGCGGACGTCCGCGCCTATGTCGGGGGCGGCGCGCGAACGCTGATCATCCGGGCCTGCGCGGTCCACGGCGTCCATCCGCCCGACAGCGAAATCGACAGGCTGACCGAAGACTATATCGCCGCCTACGCCGCCGACATCGCCGCCCATTCCGCGCCCTATCCGGGCCTCGCGGAAGCGCTGGACCGGCTGGAGACCCTCGGCGCCACGCTTTGCGTCTGCACCAACAAGCGCACCGACCTGTCGAACCAGCTCCTGGCCGCGCTCGGCCTGTCGCACCGCTTCGCCGCCGTCGTCGGCGCGGACTCGGTCAGGAACCGCAAACCGCACCCGGACCATTTCATAGCCGCTATCCGCGCCGCCGGGGGCGATCCGGCGCATGCACTGATGATTGGGGATTCCAGCAACGATGTCGGCGCCGCCAAGGCAGCCGGCGCCCCGGTTGCCATATACGCGTACGGATATACGGACACCGCGCCGGAGCTGCTGGGCGCCGACGCGGTGTTTACGCATTACACTGAGTTGCCGGACCTCGCGGTCCGCCTGCTTCGCCCTTAGCCTACGCCGCGGGCATATGTGGAAGGCTTCCCGGCCTCCGGGCGGCCGCCCTTTTTGCGGGGCGGCATACCATTGACCATGTTGCTGCGAACGTCGGTGCGCGCAGAGCGCATCGCAGGAACGAAGCCCGCTTCAATCAGGTTGATCGAGACATCGAAGCCGCGGCCGGCCCAATATTCCTCGATCTTCTGTTTCAGCCGGCGGGCGCCATCTTCATCGCAGAAATCGCCGTTCATCTAGTTCGCTCCAGACACCTAGGGCACTTACGACACAACGCCGATCGGCCCTTGTAGGTCCCTCTATTCACGCCCCCCGGGGTTCCGGTGTGGACGTATTGTCAACCTAGGAATGCAGTTGAGGCGCTGCGTGAAGCAGCGAAGGTATTTTGAAGATCAATTGTGGCGGGCAGGAGCGTTACGGGCGCGTAAGGAGTACGCCAGGAACGCCCAACCCTTGGACTTTCCTCAGGAACTGGCCTCATCCGCTCTTCGTCAATATGTGTGGCGGCCGGCCCCGGGATTAAAGACCCAGGCGAAAAAAAGCGGCCCGTCAGGCGCCAGCGACGCAACTCAACACGCGCTTGTGCGAAGGCCGGCCAAGGACTGTCCATGCCCGCTCACATCCGTTGGCCCGGCAGTTTACTGGCCTGCTTCACCCACGCGGTGAATTGAGCTTCGTCGAGCGGTTCGTCCTCGCGGATATCGAGGTAGCGCACGTCCTTCTGTTTCGACGCACCGGGCGGAACCGGCCGCAGCGATGCGCCGCGGAAGAAGGCGACCTTGATGTACTTGGTGAAGACATGAAAGCTGAGGAACCAGACCTGATCCTCGACACCATAGAATGGCGAATTCCACTTCACCGCCTTGCGCACGCCGGGAACGGCGCGCTCGACGATCGCGTCGAGGCGGCGTCCGACATCGCTCTTCCAGCCCGGCATGGCCGCGATGTAGGCCTGCACCGGTGCGTCGCCGTAGGCCTTTGCAACTTGCGGATTGCCGCCTGAAAGGAGTTTCGGCTTGGCGGGCCGCGATTTCGACGCCGACTTGCGTGGCTTGGCGGCCGTTTTGACAACTCTTCTCGCCGGCTTCCTCGCCATCGTGTTCGCTCCTATCCGTCGGCGCGTCGTCCACCGCGCAACTTGGCTGCATATGGCAGAATGAACATGTAGATGCCCGTCAGCGCCAGCAAGGCAAGCGGAAGCAGCGGCACGTAAGACATCCACACGATCGGCTGCGGCTGCGCCAGCGCGATGGCAGTGGCGACAACCGCCAGCACGAACACGACGGACGTCCAGCGATGGAATTGCCGGATGAAGATATTCAACTTGACCTCCTCAGTTTGAATTGACCTGGCAGACCTCACCCTTCCCGCGCGAGCACGAGATCCAGCTTGTCGAGAAACTGCTTCCAGCCGGCATGAGCGCCGCCGAAAGCCTGCTTCTGATCCGGCCGGAATCCCGTCTGTTCCATGCGCAGGTGAGTGCCTGCGCCAGAAGGCGTAAGCGTGAAAGTCACCACGCTCTTCAAGGCGTAGGCTGCATCGTCGTGCTTGAAATCCCAGGTGTAGGAAAGCACGCGGTTCGGCTCGACGGCGAGCACCTCGCAATCCAGTACGCCACCCCAGTCCCCGCGCATATGGAAGCTGTGGCCGACATCGGGCTTGAAATCATTCTTCATCAGCCACTCCTCGATCAGGTGCGGTTGCGTAAGCGCGCGCCAGAGTTTCTCCGGCGCATGGGGGAAGTTGCGTTCGACAACGACGGAGCGTGTTTCGGCCGCGGTGTTTGTCACTGGTCCATCCTTTTGAGCAGATCCTCGAGGTGGTCGAACCGGCCTTCCCAGAACCCGGCCATCTGGCTTGTCCAGTCGATCAGCGGGGCCAGGGCGCCGAGTTGCGCGCTGTAGTGCGTCTGCCGGCCATCGGGGCGATCGCGCACCAGCCCAGCCTGCTTCAGGATCCCAAGATGCTTCGAGACGACCGGCTGCGAGACCCCGGCGCGAGCCGTCAAGGCCCCGACCGTCTTCTCCCCTTCACGGCACAGCCGTTCGAAGATGGCCCGCCGGGTCGGATCGGAGAGCGTTCTGAACAGCACGTCCTGCGTCCTGGACATCTGAAATACATACCCCGTTGGCTATGAATTGACGTATAGCCATGGAGCTATGCGTTAGTAAATGGGTCTGGAGGAAAATTCTGCTGTCGTGGAGAAAGAAGATGGTGGGCGATGCAGGGATTGAACCTGCGACCCCTCCCGTGTGAAGGGAGTGCTCTCCCGCTGAGCTAATCGCCCGGGACCTCTTGTGAGGAGCGGGTTCATAGGCGCGCGGTGCTTTACCCGTCAAGTTTTCCGGTCACTGCCCCAGCCTTTGGTTCGCCGGAAGTCGCGTTCGCGCTCCAGCACGCCGCCCCGCGGCATATTTCGCGTAATCCCTGTTATTCCTCGCATTCTGTCCGGCTTGTGATCGCGTGGGCGCCGTCCGCGGGTTCTTTGACGTGGACAGCGTGCAATCCTTTTGGGAAGCCTGCTCCAAGCGGGGAAATACAAAGAAGACCTGCGACCTCGGAGGAGTGCTCGAATGGCGTTTTTGTCGCCGTCCAAGATCACGACCATGGAACATGCCCGCCGCCACCGTAAGTGGGCGCTGGCGATCATGATCATCGTCTACATTTTCAATTTCATCGACCGCCAGATCGTCAACATCCTCCAGGAAGACATCAAGGCCGACCTCAACCTGCTTGACTGGCAGCTCGGCACGATGACGGGCCTCGCCTTCGCCGTGGTCTACTGCACGTTCGGCATCCCCGTCGCGCGCATCGCCGACTCGACCAGCCGCAAAGGCGTAATGGCGGTGGCGCTCGCTGTATGGAGCGCGTTCACTGCGATCTGCGGCCTCGCCACCGGCTATGTCACGCTTCTGCTGGCCCGCATGGGCGTCGGCCTCGGCGAAGCCGGCGGCAGCCCTCCGGCGCATGCCATGATTTCTGATCTCTACGAAAAGGAAAAACGCGGCCGCGCGCTCGCGCTGTATTCCGCCGGTCTCTATGCAGGCACCCTGCTGGGCTACTACCTGGGCGGGTGGCTGTCAGAAACACTGAGCTGGCGCCAGGCCTTCTTCGTCGTCGGCATCCCCGGCATTCTCTTCGCCATCATCACCTGGACGACGGTGCGCGAGCCTGAGCGCGGCCTGTCTGGCATCAAGCCGACCGGCGTAAAGGTCACCTTCCTTGAATCCTTCAAGAAGCTCTGGTCGCTGAAGTCCTTCCGCTATTACTCGATCGCCACCGGCGCCGGCACATTCGTCACCTACGGCCTCGGCAACTGGATGCCGTCCTTCCTGCCCCGCACCTATGGCGAATGGGGCTGGCCCGAACTCCAGAACATGGTCGGCCTCTGCGGCGCCGATGTGGTCAACGGCGTGAAAACGCTCGCGGCTGACTGCACGGCAATGAGCAAGACCGAGATCGGCTTCTACTACGGAACCATATCCGGAGTCGGCGGCGCCATCGGCACCATCCTCGGCGGGTATCTTGCCGACCGGCTCGGCGCGAAGGACCGTCGCTGGTTCCTCTGGGTGCCCATGTGGGGCAAGCTGATCGGCGCACCGCTGTTCATCTTCGCGCTGCTCGCTCCCACGGCCGAATGGTCGCTCATCCTCTACTTCCCGGCGATCACCCTGGCGGCCATGTATCTCGGGCCGTCGCTTGCGATCACGCACCACCTCGTGCCAGCGTCGATGCGCGCCATGTCCTCAGCCGTTCTGTTCTTCATCCTGAACATCCTCGGCCTGGGCACCGGCCCGACCATCGTCGGCATCCTGAGTGACTGGATCAACGCGTCTGCGCCTGCTCTCTCCGAAGCCCACCTCTGGCTCGGCGACAGTGTCGAGCAGGTGAAGAGCCTGTCGCTGAAGTGGGCGATGATCGTCGCAGTGCTGCTCATGTTCCCGTTGACCATCCTCTGGCATTGGGGCGCCCAGCGTCTTCCGACAGGCGAGCTCGACGACGACGGCGGTGCGGTCAAGGAAGCCCTCACCGAAGGCGACCCCAAGGGCGCGACCCAGGCCACGGGTCCCCGCGCCTGACCGGCGCGGGGTCACCTACTCCTCGATCGCCGCGTAGACGAGCTGCTGAAGCTGTGGCCGGATCGGATACGCGCCCGACGGCATCAGTTGCGTCATCTGGATGGCGATGAGGTCTTCGACGGGATCGACCCAGAAAAAGGTCGAAGCCATTCCGCCCCACGAAAACGTGCCGACCGATCCCGGCTGCGCCGTCGCGATCACGTCTGTCGTCACCGCCCAGCCGAGGCCGAAGCCGGAACCGTCCATGCGCGTTTCCGAAAACGTCCTGTCGCCCATCTCCCGCAGCGTCTTGCCGTCCGGCAGGTGGTTCATGGTCATGAACGCCAGCGTCTTGGGCGAGAGGATGCGCACGCCATCCATCTCGCCGCCGCGCGCCAGCATCATCGCAAAGCGGAGATAGTCGCCAATGGTCGAACACAGCCCGCCGCCGCCGGAAAGCACGTTGGGCGCCTTCGAATACGCGCTCGCCGAGCCTGCCGGATCGGACTGACTGATGGCGCCGTCCAGCGGGTCGCGGCGATAGCACGCCATCAGCCGGCTGATCTTGTCGGCCGGCACGTGAAAGCCGGTATCCGTCATCCCCAGCGGGCCAAAGATGCGTTTGCGGAAGAACTGGTCGAGGCTCATCCCGGAGACGACTTCCACCACGCGCCCCAGCACATCGGTCGAGTTCGAATAGTTCCAGCGGTCGCCGGGCGAGAACACCAGCGGCGCCTGCGCCAACCCCTCGCAGAACGCCTTGAGGTCGCCGCCCTTGAAGCCGATATGCTCGAGGCCTCGCTTGCGGTAGATTTCGTCGACCGGGCCCTGCATCAGGAAGGTGTAGGTCAGGCCCGACGTGTGCAGGAAGAGATCCTTCACCATCATTGGCCGCTTCGGCTTCTCCAGCTTGGGCGCATCCGCCGTGCCGCCCGCGAACACCTGCACATCGCCAAATTCCGGAATATAGCGCGACACTTCATGGTCGAGCCGCAGCGCCCCTTCCTCGAACAGCATCATCGCCGCCACGGAGGTCACAGGCTTGGTCATCGAATAGATGCGATAGATCGTCTGCTCGTCGATCGGCTTCGATCCGCCCATCTCGGTCGCACCCTGGAACGACAGGTGCGCCACCTTCCCCCGCCGCGCCACCAGCGCCGCACAGCACGGCAGCCTCTGGCTTTCGACGTAGCTCTTGAAATAGGCCGGAATGCGCTTGAGCCGCTCGGCGCTCAGGCCCGCTTCCTTTGGATCAGCCAGCCCAATCGCGCCCATGCGCGGTCTCCTCCATGCACGGTCACCCTACCCGCCAACCGCAAAGAAACAATCCGTTCGAGGCCGGCAGCTTCAGGGCGGGACAGTCTTCGGCTTGCCCATCACTCTCGGCGTCTCCCTGGGTTCGAGCGCATAGATCGAACGGTAGAGGTCGAGGTACTGGGCCTGCCGCCGCAGGGGATGGCCGTACGTCCAGATGGCGAGGTCGATCGCCTGCGTCAGGTTCTCACTCGAACCCCGCCACCGGCAGACGCGCCCGAACATCAGCGCGCTAGGCGCAAGGCGCCCGCGGAGAAATTCCAGAAGATCGCTGGCGAAGCACTCCAGTCCAGCAACGTACTCCGACAGCGGCGCCGGCTGCTTGGGGACGTCGAACTTGCAGCCCGCAGGGTCATACTCGAACAGGCTGTCGCCGCCGTCCGCCATCGCCGCGATTGCGAAGGCTGGTCGCGTCTTGGGGGACAGTGCGGCGACATTCAGGGAGTAGAGCGCCTTGAACAGGGGCCCGCCGTACAGGAACTCGGCGAACTCCGTAAGGCGCTCCTTCAATTCGTCGAGTTCGCCGGCTCGCAGCCCCGTCCGGCCCGAGGCCGCGGCCACGGGTTCCGCTGCGATGGTTTTCGGCCTGTAGGCGCGGTCAGGCCATTGCTCACGAGGCGCCGGGCGCAAGAACGGGGCGCTCTCCGACACGCTGACGACGCGGTCTCCGTCGGCGTTGATCTGCATTCCAGGCAATGGAACGATGAAGCGCTCTTTGGGAGTGACCGCCTGGAGGCCTTCGAACAGTTCGTTGGAGTCCAGCGGGAAGCAGGCGTGATTCATCCATGCGCGTGGCCCAGCAAACGAGAATCCACCGCCACACATCAGCGAGGCGATCGGAGGGCTGGCGCGGCGCCTGTGTTCGGCCACGAATCTCGCGATGACCGGCTGCATGCCCGCCGCTGCCCGCGGAGGCTGCTCCTGGAACGACATGTTCATCACATTGTTGGCGTAGCCCCACAGGCCGGGCGCCACGCCGCGCTGCTTTAGCTGCGCCTCGATGGCCGCCGAAACGGTGACGTCGACGGGCGAGAAGAAACTGCCTCCGTCTTTCACGTCCTGGACCAGGAACGGCATGGTGTCCCATTCGTCCTGCTCGTCGTGCCGGACGTGATCGGGCGAAAAGCACGTGAGATGGAGGTCGCTCCATTCAATTGTCCGCCCGGCGGCCAGAAGATAAACTGTGAAACCCGCCTCCTGAAGAAACTGGCGCAGCGCAAGCGACGAACGCTCTGGCGCATAGACCGGAATCTCTCGCGAGATCCGGTTCAGCGACGGTATGTTGAAATGATCCTCGTGCTCGTGAGTCAGAACAACGGCGTCGACTGGCGCCATTGCGGAAATGTCGAGGATGCGCGGCGGATAGACCACGCCTACGCCTCCGCCGTGCCCGAACGGTTCGACCAGAAGCGGATCGACGAGTATCCGCGTGTTCGCGGTGGCGAACTGCCATCCCTGATGGCCGAGAAACGTCGTTTCGAGCACGCCCAGAACCTCAAGACGGCCCGCTGGGAGCCGCGGAGGCAGTCCAGCGCGGAACCATCAGACTTGTCCAGCGAATCCGATTGCCGCTTGCCAGACGAACGCTTCGGAACCTGGCGCCTGTGAGCCAAAAAGAAAGCCCCCGGACCTCGCTGGCCCGGGGGCAGATACTTGGGGTGGTCGAACCAGGCGCCTGTCCGGACGCGGCGTCCGGACAGGCGAACCAGGTCATCAGAACTTCTTGGTCACGCCGACCTCGATGATCCGGCCACGCGGGTTGCCCGTGGCATTGTAGTATCCCGAGCGCCCCTGCGCGGCAGACGGAGCCTTGTCGAAGATATTCAAGACCGTCGCGCGGAACTCGAGGTCCTGCCAGAACGGCGCCGTGTAGATGTAGTTGACGTCGAAATCGAGATAGCTCTTCGCCTTGATGCCGTAGGTCGACAACGTCGTCTCGTTCGCCGTCGTCGCCGGGTTGTTGTTGATGATCGCAGTCAGGGCGCCGATATCGTAGGCTTCGTTGTAGACGCCCGAAGAGTAGTTCGCCCGCAGGCTGACGTTGTGGACGTCGTTGGCCCAGCGGACCTGGCCGTTGGCGCGCCACTCACGCGACTCGTTGCCGGTCGAGGTGTAGTTGGCGCGGCCGAGACGCTGGCCGCCGGAGTCGAACACGATGCCATTAACGGTGTAGCCATGCGCCTTGTAGACGAGGTTCTGCGTTGCAGTGACCTGCGCGCTGAACGTGCCGTCGAACAGGGGATGAACGTAGTCGATCGAGTAGTCGATGCCGTTGGTAATGAACCCTGGTCCGTTCTGCTGGACGCGTTGGGCTTCGAGGATGTTGTTGGAGGTGTTGTATCGTGTCGTCACGCCATTGGCGGTCAAAGTCGTGCATGGCGTTGAAAACAAGACGAACGCCGCCAGCGGAGCATCGCAGTTGGCGTACTGGAACGTCTGTGTCGGCGGCGTGACGCTGCCAGCGCTGCTCACGGAAGGTTCGAGGGGGCCGTCGACTCCCCCCTGGCCAGTCCTGTCGTCAGGGTCAAACAATCCGGTAGCGGTGTTGGTGCCGAACACGTCGTTGTAGATGGTCGCAGCGGTGGTCGTGGTGACGGCCTTGTCGATGAAGATTTCGAAGAAGTTGACGCTGGCGCGGATGCGGCCTTCACCGAGGTCCGATTCCCAGCCGATTCCGAAATCGAACGTCCTGTCGTCCTCCGGAGTGATGTTCGATGCGACAGTCGTGCTCTCGGTGACAAGGAATCCGTTGCCGAACCGGTTCTGCGTGACCGAGTTGTAGACCACAGAGCCCGGATCAAGTTCGAGCGCGTTGTCGGCGCGGTAGTTGGTGCCGTAGTCGGAACGGATCCAGAGATTGTCGGTGATGTCCCACTTGCCGGCGATGGAGTAGATGTCGCCTTTGAGAGCGCCGCCATTCCATTCCTCGTGGCGCCCGCTGTACTGGATGCTCACATTGTCGAGGATCGGGAACTGCAGTTCGGTGAACACCGAAATGTTCTGGTTGTCGTAGTACCACGGCGGAACCGTGGCGCCGACGATCGTCAGACGGCCGGTTCCGTGGAACGCGCCCAGCGTCGTGCAGCCTGGGGTGCCCGCACCGGGTTCCTGTTGCGCCGGAAAGTTGGCGACAGCGCGATCTGGCCAGACGCAGTTCTGCGTATTCATCGTTTCTTCGGCGTCGTTGCCTTCAAGGTTGGACCGCCGTCCTTCGACCTGCCGCCACTGCGTGCCAACCGCCCAGCCGATGTCGCCGCCTGGCAGCGTGAAAAGGTTCTCCGGTATTGTTCCGCTCAGCTTTCCGTCGAACGTGACGGACTGCAGCTGGAATTCGGCGACCTTGTCGCCCCACATCCAGTCGATCAGGTCCTTCGGGTTCGCGTATCCCGTCGGCCGCGCCGTCGAACCCGCGGCGAGCAGGGGCGCGCCGGCGTTGAACTGCGGGTTGGCCGCTCCATTGATGACGCTGGTCGCAAAGCCGCTGGCGAACGGGTTGAACCATTGGCAGCCATTTGTGCCCGGCGCGGTGTTGGACTGGACGCCGACTGTCCGGTTGTAGGATGAAGCCGACGTATAGTCCGTCGGGACACGGTCAATGGCGTTACACTGTGGGCCGCCATAACCCAGCATGGCGTTCTGCAGGCGCGACGCGAAGATGTCGCCCTGGTGGTAGGTGTTCATGTACTGGTTGTACTGGCCCGAGAAGTCGTAGTGGATGCCGTTCAGCCACGGGCCGACCCAGGTATTCTCGGCAAACTCACCGTTTATCCCCGCATTGATGGTGAAGCTGTCGCGCTCGAACTGGTTGCGGCGACGGCCGTCTTCAAACATCGGATTGCCGCCAAACATGAAGGGCCGCCAGGCTCCTCCCATGTAGAGCGCAGCGTCGGCTGGCAGGACGCAGCCCGCGACCGCCGTCGTACACGTGGTTACGCCGGTACGCGTCAGGAAATCGTCGATGAACGGGTTGCGGTAGAACGTGCCGGTTGGCGTGCCCGGCGGCTGGGCCAGGGGCGAGACCGGCGAAGGAATGGTCGCGCCCGTATAGGTCTGGATCCGCATCGGAACGACGTAGTTACATGTCGTGGCGCAGCCCGACATGCCGGCTCGCACGCCCGTGATCGTGTTCGACCGGTCGATTGCCTGGACTGAGGCAGCGTCGATCGGCAGCCGCGCTTCGCGCGTGTTCGAACTGCTCCAGTTGACGTCGAAGTGGACTTCCATCGAGTCCGAGATATCGGCGTTGAACTCGGCATAGGCTTGGTTCATCGTATTGTCGTTCACGAGGCTCTGGAACGGCGCCTGCGGGACAGCGCAGAGCGTCGACGTGTCGTTGGGCCGCAAGTCGGCCAGGCGCTGGCCGCCCAGCGCCGTGCAATCGGCAGCCGTGCGATAGTCGTTGATGCCCGTTCCGGCGGCGACCGTGCCAGTGCCGGCGGGGGTGACGTAGAAGTTGGCCGTTGTGGGCTGGAACTGGCCGGGGTTGCTGCCCGTAATCGTCCATCCCGGCGGGTTGATTGCGAACGGCAGGCTGGAGAATTCTCGCTCCGTCATGAGCATCTCATCTTCGTGGCTGTGCGACAGCGACACGAGGAAGTTGCCGGCATCACCGGTCCAGCCAGTCAGGAAGTCGACTTTGTAGTAGCCGTCCGAGCCTTCATAGGACTGCTTCTCGATGGAAATCTGAGGAGCGTCGATATCGCGGCGGGTCTTGAAGTTGATGACGCCGGCGACGGCGCCGGCGCCGTATGTGGCCGACGCGCCGCCTTTAAGGACTTCGACCGCCTGGAGGGCGCCCATCGGAACGGTATTGATGTCGGCGCCGAACGAACCGTTCCATGGCGCGAGAGGCTTGCCGTTCATCAGCGCGAGCGTGGCGTTAGAGCCGAGGCCGCGGAGGTTGGCGTTGCCGAAGCCGGTGCCCTCGGGAACGTCAGGCGACGCCTGGCCGAAACCAAGGTCGTCGCCGTAGGAGATCGACAAGGACCGGATGAACTCAGTGACGTTTGGCGTACCCTGCTGTTCCAGATCCTGAGCCGAATAGACTTCGACCGGCTTGGGCGAGTCTTCGGGCGTGGTTGCGATCAGCGAACCTGTGATGATGACGCGATCCGCGGCGGGCGTTCCTGGCTGCGGCGCTGTCTGGTCTGCCGTCGATGGACCTTGTGCGTTTTGTGCCGCCTGGGCGGTCGTGACCGTCTGGTCCGGCGCTGGACCGGACGTCGGCGCCTGCTGTGCGATTGCTGTTGAAGCTCCGCCTGCGCCGACAAGCAGCGCAAGCGCAGACACTCCCCGAAGGGTCCTGATTGCCATTGGTCTCTCTCCCCTAATGCCACGTCGTCAATGCGAGCGGCTTTTTTCCCGACGGCATTACCCGTCGGTAACAAGTATGGCCGATTGAGCATCCCGCACAATCCCCCGCTCGCGACTGTGATTACGAAAGCGATGACGGCCGGTCGTATTGTGCGTTGCGATAGTCGGCGACTGTGCGCGCGCAGCAAGGCGCGGTGCGACTGAGCCGGATGCAAAAACTCGACTTCGAGATCGGCGTTATCGTCTCTCGCGTTTTTGGATTCGAAGCTTTCGTCTTCGCACAGGCACGCCTTGTCTCGCCGCGTTGCCCTTGACTTGGCAGCGGTTGGCGGCCCAATTCGCAGCAAGCACGACTGACTGTTTCCGAGAGCGGGCCCACCCGCCATGGCCTCCCCACGGTCGCTGAACGACGAGCCGATTCTCGGGGAGTTCCGCCATGACAATGTCTAGGACCAAGAAACAGTCCGCAAAAGCGAACACGCGCGACACCGCCTTCAGTCGCCGCGACATGCTTCGCGCCGGCTCGCTCGCCGTCGCCGCGGCCGGCGCCGCCGCAAGCGTTCTCTCACCTCGGGCAGCCGAAGCACAGCAGGCGGCGGCCGCCTCCAGCCCGCTCGGCGGGGGCAGCAGCGGCGCAGGCATCTTCTCCATCGTCGAGACGAGATACGGCAAGGTCCAGGGCATCACCAACGCAGGCATCAAGGGCTTCCGCGGCATTCCCTATGGCGCATCGACCGGCGGAAAGAACCGCTTCATGCCGCCCAAGGCGCCAGCCAAGTGGGCCGGCGTCCGCGACTGCATCGGCTATGGCCAGGTCTCGCCGCAGACGCCTTCGCCGATCACCGGCGACTACGGCCAGATGATCGCGTGGGACCGCCATGTCGGAACCGGCGGCATGGGCGAGGACTGCCTCAACCTCAATGTCTGGACGCCCGGAACCGATAACGCGAAACGCGCTGTTATGGTCAGTTTTCATGGCGGCGGCTGGGCAACCGGCTCCGGCAATGGCCCGATGTATGATGGCGCCCAGCTCGCCAAGCTCGCCGACGTGGTCGTCGTCACTGTGAACCACCGCCTCGCCGCCAACGGCTACACCCATCTTGCGGCCGCAGGCGCGCCATCCGACTTCAAGTATGCCGGTGTCGCCGGCGTCATGGACATGGTCGCCTCGCTCGAATGGGTGCGCGATCACATCGCCAATTTCGGCGGCGATCCCTCGCGCGTCATGATCTTCGGCCAGTCTGGCGGCGGAGCTAAGACCTCCTGCCTGCTTGCAACGCCGAAGGCGAAGGGCCTCTTCCACCGCGCCGGCGTGCAATCCGGCTCCTCTCTCCGCTTTCAGGCGCCTGATGCGGCGCAGCGCTCGGCCGAAGCCCTGCTCAAGACGCTGGGCATCACCAGGAAGAACATGGGCGACCTGCAGAAGATCAGCTGGGAGACAATCCTCGAAGCCCAGACCAGCACCCGCGGCGCCAGCTTCTCTCCGCTGATGGATGGCGACTACCTGCCCCATCACCCGTTCGATCCGGCCGCCCCGCCTGAATCGAACAACGTGCCCGTGATCATCTCGACCACGCTGGAGGACTCTGCCCTCAGCCTCACCAATTTCAACCTCGACGACGCCGGCCTCATCGCCGCGATCGACCAGCGCTACCCCGGCAAGGCAAACGAGATCCTGAAGATGTACCGCTATCAGGGTCCGTCCAAGACGCCCTACCTGATCCAGGCCCAGGTCTTCACCGACGCAGGCGGCCGCCGCAGCGCCATCACCCAGGCCGAGCGCAAGGCGGCGGCAGGCGGCGCGCCAGCCTACATGTACATCTGGGAATGGGTGTCGCCGACCTTCGGCGGCAAGTTCGGCGCGATCCACGGCCTCGACGTCGACGCCTCGTTCAACAACTACCGCAACAACCCGAGCGGCGGCGGCGATCCGGAAGGACGGCGCATGTCGAAGCTGTTCGCGACCACCTGGGCGCAGTTCGCCAAGACCGGCAATCCCAACAACGACCTGATCCCGAACTGGCCCGCCTACAACGCCCAGACCCGGCCGACGATGATCTTCGACAGCAACACGCGCGTCGAAAACGATCCGCGCTCGGATATCCGGAAATACTGGGCGGCCTACACCCCGCCGGCCGCACGAGGCTGACCTAAGCGCTGAGCCTCTGCTGGGGCGCGGGAATGCCTTGCTCCAGCAGCCGGGCGAAGTCCGCCGGCGGCATCGGCCGCGCCATCAGGAAGCCCTGCGCCTCGTCGACCCCCAGGTCGGCGAGGAAGGACCACATGTCCTGCGTCTCCACGCCCTCGGCGACGATCCTGAGGCCGAGTTCCTTCGCCAGCCGCACGCTCATCTCCACGCTTGCGCGGGCGAATCTGTCTGTGAGCGCGTTGAGAGTGAACGACCGGTCGATCTTGAGTTCGGTGAACGGATACATGTGGAGCCGGTCGATGTTCGACGCGCCGGTGCCGAAATCATCCACCGAAAGACCGAAGCCCTTGATGCGCATGCGTGCAAGGATGTCGAGGGCTTCGGGACCATACGCGAGCAGCTTCGTCTCGGTGACTTCCAGCGTGACCTGCGAGATCGGCACGCCCGCCGCCGCCACCGCCTGCACCAGAAGGTCGGGAAAGTCGAGGCGATTCAGCGATGCGGGCGACACGTTGATCGACATCGGCAACGGCTTGCCGCCGACAAAGAATGTCTTTGTATGCTTCGCCACGAGGCGTGTCATGACGAGAGTGAGATCGTCGATCCGGTTGTTGCGCTCGGCCAGTTCCACATAGGGCGCCGGATCGGCGTAGTCAGATTCTGTGATGGCGATACGCGCCAGCGCCTCGGCGCCCACGATACGGCGGTCGCTCATCGAAACCTTGGCCTGGAAGAAGGAATGCAAAGCGCCGCGTTCGATGGCGGCGTCCAGCAGGGCCGGCACGGCCGCCAGCGTGTCGGCCTTCAGCGGGTGCGCAGGCCCGCCGCGCGTCAGCACTTCGGAAAGAAATTCCAGCGTCAGCGGCTTGCGGATCGATCCGAGAATGCCCAGACCCTGCATGCGCGCCAGCTTGGCGACGGTCTCGATGACACCCGGCGCCTCACCCGAGACGATGAGCACCTTGCCGCCAAACCGCCGCTCCGCCAGCGCCCGGATCAGGCTCACGCCATCATGCGCGGGCATGTTGAGATCGCAAACGATCAGGTCCGGATCGAGGCCGCCGCCGAGCTGTTCTAGGGCCCTGTCGCCGTCGCTTGCGGTCACGACCTCGCTGACGCCCGCGTCGAGGAACAGGTCCTCGGCGAGCGCCCGGAATACCGGGTCGTCATCGACCAGAAGTGCTTTCCGGTAACTCATGCCACGACGTTCGGCCTTAAGAATACGACCTGAAACAGACCCGTTATGGCCTGAAGACCCTAAGGATATCGCTAACGGAAGGCGTCCCGGATCGGGTCAACCAACCTGTCGCGCCACGTCGCCCGCGGCGTCGAGTTCGGGGGATCCGGCGGGTCGCCGCCGTCGTTCACGACTTGGCCGTCGGCATCGATGCGACCGGCGCACGACTCGGGCGTCGCAGCACGGCCCTAACCGCGGCCGCCGTTGGCTAGAACCTTCCCCCGCGTCTGCTGAGGCTTGCGGACCGGGTTAACTGAAATGACAGGCAAGTGTGCGAGTTTCCTGGCCAGGGAAAGCCGCCGTCATGTCGTCTCTTGCAGTGCCCTTGCGCCGCTCGATCCGGTTCCGGCTTTCGGCCGTCATCGCGATCGTCATCCTGGCCGCAGTCATGTCGGCCTCGGCGGCGGGAGCATTTCGTGAACTGCGCCGGTCGGCCGACGCCCGCGCAGAGATGCTCGAGGCCGCCGCCTCGGCCTATTCGGCCGCCGTAGCCGCACCGCTGGCCGAGGGCGACCGCATGGGCGCGCTCGACCACATGAAGGGCATGCGAGATGTCCGCTCTGTGATCTTCATGGCGCTGAAGGATGCGGACGGGACCGTCTTCGCCCAGCTCGGCGCCGGCGCCTCGATCAGGGGCAAGACCGCCGACCTGCGCAAGCTCGGCGGCATGGACCTCCTGAGCACCAATCGCGGCTCCGTCAGCCTGGATGTGGTGAAGGGAGGCGAGGTCATTGGCTCGCTCAGCATCCTCGCCGACATATCCGACCTGCACGCCGAACTGCGCGCCACCCTGGGCTGGACTGCGATCGTCGCCCTGATCGCCATTCTTGGCGGCGTCGCTCTGGCGCAGGTCACCATAGCGCGCATTACCCGCCCGATCCGCGAACTCGCATCCGTCATGGCCGATGTCGGCGCCCGGCAGGACTTCTCCCGCCGCATGAGCCCGTCCAGGCGGCGGGACGAAACCGGCGTGCTCGGGGAAGCCTTCAACGACATGCTCCACAACATCCGCCAGCGCGACCAGCAGATCGCGCACCATGTCGAGACGCTGGAGCATACGGTGGAGGAGCGCACCCACGATCTCCGCCTCGCCAAGGAAGACGCCGAAGCCGCCAACGCCGCCAAGTCGGATTTCCTCGCGACCATGAGCCACGAGATCCGCACGCCGATGAACGGCATGATGGTCATGGCCGAAATGCTGGCCGCTGCCGATCTCTCGGCGCGCCACCGCCGCTACGCCGAGATCATCACCCGCTCGGGCGCGAGCCTCCTCACCATCATCAACGATATCCTCGACCTCTCGAAGATCGAAGCCGGCAAGCTCGACCTCGAAGCCGTGCCGTTCTCGCCCGAGCGCCTGGTCGAAGACGTCGCCAGCCTGTTCTGGGAAAAGGCGCGCTCCAAGAACCTCGAACTCGCCGTGCGCATCGCACCCGAAGTTCCGGTCTCGGTCATCGGCGATCCGACCCGCGTCAACCAGGTCATCACCAACCTCGTCAACAATGCGCTGAAATTCACCGAGTTCGGCGGCGTCACCATCGATGTCGCAGCTGTAACTCAAGGCGGCGCGTCGCGCCTGCAAATCGCCGTCACCGACACCGGCGTCGGCATCGAGAAGCACCGCGTTGGCGCGATCTTCGAGGCCTTCAGCCAGGCAGACCAGTCCACGACCCGCAAGTTCGGCGGCACGGGTCTCGGCCTCACCGTCTGCAAACGCCTGGTCGACGCCATGGGCGGCGAGATCGTCGTGACATCTGAACCGGGCAAAGGCTCCACCTTCACCGTCGTCGCCGACTTTGCTGTCGAGACCGCAGCTCCCGAACGTCCCGCCCTGTCCGGCCTCAGCGTCGCCCTCGCCCTTACTTCGCCGCTGACGACGCGCAGCATCGCCCGCGCCCTGAAGGATCTCGGCATCACCCCCCGCAGCATCGCCTCGCCCGCCGACGCCCGCGCTGGCGAGATTGTGCTGACCCAGTCCGAACACCTTACCCGCTTCGGCGCGGCGCCTGGCGCGATCAACGTCTGCCTCACCGACGTTGGCGATAACCTCGCAGACAATCTGATCCGCGACCAGGTCGCCGTCGAACTCCTGCCCCTGCCGCTGGGCCGCCTGGCCCTGTGGGATTTTACCGCCCGCGCCGCGCGCAACGAATTCCGCGGCCTCGCTGCCCTCGCCGCTTCCTCGGTCCAGTCGCCGCAGGAGACCTTCGGCCACCTCGCCATTCTCGCCGTCGACGATAATGCCGTTAACCGCGAAGTCCTGCGCGAAGCCCTGCTCAGCCTCGGCGTCGATGGCGATTTCGTCGCCAACGGCGCCGAAGCGGTGCAAGCCGCCACGCGCAAATCATACGATGTCATCTTCATGGACGGCTTGATGCCAGAGATGGACGGCTTCACCGCCACCCGGCTGATCCGCCAGCACGAGCAGCGAACGCAAGCTCGACGCGCTCATATCGTCGCCCTTACCGCGCAGGTCCGCGGCGCGGACGCCGAAGCCTGGTCCGCAGCAGGCGCCGATCGCCACATGACCAAGCCCTTTACGTCCGCGCGCCTCACCGAAGCTCTCAAGGTCGCCAGTCCCGGCGCCGGCGCACTGCCCGTAGCGCAGGCGGTGGAAACTCCGCAGGCCGGGAAAGGCCTGATCGACAACGACGCCCTCGCGACCATGGAAGCCGTCGGCGCCCGCTCCGGCCGCGACGTGGTCGGCAAGGTGTGGGGGCTGTTCCTGTCCCAGGGGCCGGACGCTATCGACCGGCTGGAAACCCTGGCGCAAGACCGCGACATGGTCGGGCTCGCCCGGCAGGCGCACTTCCTCAAGTCGATGTCCCTGTCCTCGGGCGCCGCCCGCCTCGCCGCCCTGTGCGAGACGATCGAGCGCGACGGCGTGGCGGGAAATGCCGGCGCCGCCTTGGCCCAGGTTCCCGGCGTCCGTCCGCTTCTCGCGGAGACATGCGCCGAAATGCAGGCCCGCCTGGCGGCCCGCCCGGCCGCCGCGGCGCGTTAGGCGCTTCAACTTCCGCGCGAATTCCTGCCCTTCGCCTCTTGGCTACACCCGCCGGCATCAGCCTGCCGACTGTGCCGGCGCCGTTGACGCAGCGCTTGCGGGCATGTGAAAGCCTCTTGGCGCCTGCACCTCCGCGCAGGTGTCGCGACACCGTGAACAGACTCGCCATGCCAGGCTGGACTACGCTCAGCGCCTTGGAATGCTGCACGTTACATGACCGTTACGCCCCTCCACGCTGAAACCGTCCTCAGCCCGGCCACGCTCGCCGAGGTCGCCAGGCTGCGTGAGGCGAAGGCGCTGGGCGCCAGCGGCCGCCTGGTCGAACTGTTCGACTATCTCGTCGCCCGCTCGGCCGAAGACCGCTCGCCGAAAGAGGCAGAAATTGCCCTGGCCGTGTTCGGCAAGGCCGACGCGGATTCGCTGCGCGATGATCCCGTGGCGCGCGTCTACATCCACCGCCTGCGCAAGCGCCTCGACGACTTCTACCTGCGCCATGGCGCGCCGTCCGGCCTGCGCCTCGACATTCCCAAGGGCGACTACCGCATCATCTGCCGCTCGACCGGCGCACCGGTCGACCTGGCTGTGATGGCCCCAGCCGCCCCTGAAGCTGCGCCGGCGGCGGCGCTCCCGCCCGCAAGCGCCGCATCGGCGTCTGGCTCGCTGCGGCCGCAGCCGTCGCCATCGCCAGCAACATCGCCGCCTGGGCCGCCTTCGTGAACCGGCCCGAGCCTGCCCCGGCACAGATCACCGAGACCGCCATCTGGGACGATCTCGCCGCCAGCGAGCGCCCGTTGCTGATCGTCGTCGGCGACTACTACCTGTTCGGCGAATACGAGAACGGCCTGTCGCTCAAGCGACTGATCCGCGACTTCTCGATCAACTCGAAGGAAGACTTGATCCACCATTTCCGCAACGATCCGAAACAGTTCGACCGCTATTCCGACGTGGCGCTGCAATACCTGCCAGCTTCCGCCGCCTATGCGCTGGCCGACCTCGCCCCGCTGATGCGCGAGGACCGCAAGGTGCAGGTTCTGCTCGCTTCGGAACTTTCGCCCGACCGCCTGAAGACCGACGATATCATCTATGTCGGCCTTCTCTCTGGGCTCGGCGCGCTGCGCGATCCGGTGTTCACCCAGTCGCGCTTCCAGTTCGGCGAGAGCTACGACCAGATCATCGATCGCTCGACGCTGCGGATCTACAACAGCGAGGCGTTCGTCGCCGCACCCAGCGACACGATGTATCGCGACTACGGCTTCTTCTCGACTTTCCGCGGCCCGTCAGGCAACCGCATCGCCATCCTCTCGGGCTCTCGCGACACGGCGGTCATGGGCGTTGCTGAAAGCCTGACCAAGGTCTCGTCCATCGACGAGATCGCAAGGAAGTCGAACAACGCGGAAGACTTCGAGATGCTGTTCGAGGTGAAGGGCCAGAAGCACGTCAACCTCGAGACACGCCCCCTCGCCTTCTACGCGCTCGACAGCGAGTCCATCTGGACGGGCGCCAACGCCAATGCGACGAGTTTTCCAGCGACAGGGAAATAGCTGCCCGCCGGCTACACGCCGCTGAACGCCAGCTCGCACACCACGCCGTCGCTCTCGAATTTCAGCACCGCCGAGCCGCCGGGCACGCCGTTCAGCGCCGCCGAGATCAGCCTTGTGCCAAATCCCGACGCGCGCGGCTTGTCGACTTTCGGCCCGCCGCTCTCGCGCCAGCGCAGCCGGTAGACGCCGGCGCTGACCTCCGCCCACTCACACTCGACCCGGCCGGCCTCAGCCGACAGCGCGCCATACTTTACCGCATTGGTCGCCAGCTCATGCAGGCACAGCGAGATCGGGATCGCCGTCGAAGGCGCCACGCTCACCGCCGGCCCGCCTGACACCGCCATACGGCCCATGTAGCTCGACGCGAACGGAGACAGCGCCAGCTCGACCAGCGTCCCGAGCGGCAGCGGTGCATCCGTATCCGCTGACGACATCAGGCTGTAGGCCGACGACAACGCCTTGACCCGTGCGATCAGCCGGTCGCGGAACTCCTCCACATTCGTCGCGCCTTGCGCCGACTGCGCAGCCAGCGCGTTGAGGATGGCGAACGTGTTCTTGGCGCGGTGGGTCTGCTCGCTGATCACCAGCTCCAGCTTCTGCTTGGTGCGCGCCAGCTCGTCGCGTTCCTTGCGGATGTTGACCCTGAGCTCGTGCGCCAGCCCGCACCCCACCGCCACCACCGAGGCCAGCACCAACCACACCACCGTGGTCATGATCGGGTACTGCATCCCGAACGCGAAGACAGCGAACGGCGTCGACAGCGCCACCGACAGCAGCCCGGCCCGGTACCCCGCGATCAGGGATGCCGCCATGACTGCCGGGTAGAAAGTCACGAAGGGAACCTGCCCGGGGATCAGGAAGTCGATCGCGACCCGCGCGAGGAAGCCCAGTGTCACGCACGAGACCGCCACCAGGATGACGCGCAGCCATCCCTTCCAGTCCGTCCCAGCCTGGCTTGCCTGCCACGCCATCTTTCCCCCGGATCCAGCGATCAGTCTGATGGATCGGCCTGCGCCCGGATAGACTCTGGAAGGTTCATTTTTGATTTGGTCCGGGCCGGGCCCTTGTCGCGTTCAACGCGACAACCTGCGCGGGACCGTCTGTGGCGAACTGGAGCGCTCGGCTGTTTCGGGTTCGATTGTACGCTCAACCGCCAGACTTGACCCATGTCATGTCCACCTATGGTCGGCGACCTGCCGTGCGCCCTTCCTCGAAGTCTCCAGAGAACTCAGGCCCGCAGCGTGGATGAGCCGAAGGCGAAATCACCGCCCCGGCCGATGGAATGAGCTCCAGCTGTCGGGGATCGGCCGGACTTGTCCAACAGTTTGGCGACTCTGCGTTTCGGGCTTCCCCAGTGAATCCAGTCGCTTGCAGGAAATCCTGGCCGGTTCGCCTGCGAGTTTTCTGTAGGATGAAGAAGCGGGCGTATAATGCGCCCATCGCCTCCGCCGGGAGGGCGGCTGTACACTGTTCAACAGCGCGGCGGCGATGCGCATCGAGCGTGGAGCACAGCGCCTCTTGTCCGGGTCTCCCGGACCCGCAGGCCGAGCTCAGCCCCGCGTATGTCAGCCAGGAGGGCTGGCCAAGTAGGGGAGGATGTCCAGGGATCATGGCCGAACATCCATGACCTGCACGCCGGCGGCGATACCTACGGCAGAGGCGTGAAACGATCGCCTTGTCCGAGGCCGCCGGCCAGACGATGTGCGGGGACGCGGGGAAACCGCGCTTCTCGTCCACTGCCGGCAGATCCGGGCAACCGGAGAGGCCAATCCACGCGGGGCATCCCCGCGTCCCCAGGCCCTCCCACCAGGGAGGCGCACATGCATCCCAGGCGGTCACACCGGCCTGATCGAGAGACTGCGTCCTGTCCGGAAAGCCCATCCCATTGCTTGCGACCTGCCGGTATCACATGCTCCCGCCCGAATTCCGGGAGAGCCGTCCATGAAAACCTTGCGCCTCGCTGTCATCGCTGCCGCGCTGGTATTTGCGCCCGCCGCGAACGCGCTCGAAGGCAAGATCGTCCACGTGAAGATCGCGACGAAGAACGTGCCTGGCCCGGTCGACATCGCAGTCTATACCCCGCCCGGCTTCGACTCGAAACGCGCAGAGCCCTATCCGCTGGTCATCCAGCTCCATGGCGGCAATGGCTCGAGCGACAACCTCGCCACCCTGGCCGAACCGCTCGAACAGGCGATCAGGCAGGGACTCATCCCGCCCTCCGTATCAGTGATGCCCTCGGCTCAGCGCTCCTTCTACATGGACTACCGCGACAGTTCGCAGAAATGGGAGCAGTTCGTGGTCACCGACCTCGTCGCCTACATGCGCGCCAACTATCCTGTCGTGAAAGGCCGTGAGGGCACGCTGATCACCGGCATCTCGATGGGCGGCATGGGCTCGCTGCGCATCGCCTTCAAGCATCCCGACAAGTTCCAGGCCGTGGCCTCGATGGAGCCGGGCATCGAACCCGCGCTCGACTACAAGGACATCAAGCTGCGCGACCGCTTCTGGCGCGACGACGCACTGTTCCGGACGATCTATGGAAATCCGGTCGACGAGGCCTATTGGGCCGCCAACAATCCCGCGACCATCGCTTCGAAGGATCCGAACCGCCTTGTCGGCCTCGGCATCTATCTCGAGGCCGGCGATCAGGACATGTTCTTCCTCCAGCACGGCACGGAATTCGTTCACCGCATCCTGTTCGACGCCGGCATCGCCCACGAATACCGCCTGGTGCGCGGCGCCGAACATGTCGGCCCCTCCGTCATCCCGCGCTTCATCAATGCGATGGATTTCTTTGGCCGCGTTCTTAATCCGCCCAAGAACTGGGCTGAAGCCCCCGCCGTCAAACTCGCCCGCGACCGCGTCGACAATTTCAAGCGCCAGGCCGGCTATCCCGTGAACCCCGTCGATCCGCAGCGGTTGAGGACACAGTGAGCTACGCCGCGCGCTCGAACACCGCCGCAATGCCCTGGCCGCCGCCGATGCACATCGTCTCGATGCCATAGCGGGCCTGCCGCCGCTTCAACTCGTGCATCAGGTTGGCGAGGATCCGTCCGCCCGTCGCCCCGATCGGATGGCCCAGCGAAATGCCCGAGCCGTTCACGTTCAGCTTGTCGCGGTCGTCCCAGCCCCAGCCCTTCAGCACCGCGAGCACCTGCGGCGCAAACGCCTCGTTAAGCTCGACGAGATCGATGTCCTTCCACGACAGCCCCGTCTTGCGGAACAGCTTCTCCACCGCCGGCACCGGCCCAATCCCCATCCGCGCCGGATCGACGCCCGCCACCGCCCAGCCAACCAGCCAGCCCATCGGCGTCAACCCCAGCTTCTCGAGCTGGTCCTCCGCCACCACAAGGCACGCCGACGCTGCGTCGTTCTGCTGGCTCGCATTGCCCGCCGTCACCACGCCGCCCTTCTCGATCGGCTTCAGCGCGCCTAGCGTCTGCGCCGTCGCATCCTCGCGCACGCCCTCGTCGCGCTTGAACACCACCGCATCGCCCTTTTTCTGCGGCACGCTCACCGGCACAAGCTCCTCGTCGAACTTGCCTGCCTTCCACGCCGCCGTCGCACGCTGGTGGCTCGCCGCCGCATACGCATCGCACGCCTCGCGGCTGATCTGATGATCACGCGCCAGATTCTCCGCCGTCTCGATCATCCCCGTGATCACCCCGAACCGCGCGATCGGCTGCGACATCACGCGCCCGCGCTGCAGCCGGTCGTGCATCGTCACCGACCCCATCCGCGCCCCGCCACGCATGTCGGTCGTGTAGTACTCCACATTGCTCATGCTCTCGACGCCGCCCGCCACCACCACGTCCGCCGCACCCGTCTGCACCATCATCGCCGCATCCACCACCGACTGCAGCCCCGACCCGCACCGCCGGTCGAGCTGGTAGCCGGGCACCGAGATCGGCAGGTCCGCCGCCAGCGCCGACCAGCGCGCCACGCACGGCGCCTCGCCGCTCGCATAGCCCTGGGCGAAGATCACATCGTCGATCAGTTCGGGATCGATCTTCGTCCGCTTGACCAGCTCCTTGAGCACCACCGCGCCGAGATCGCCCGCCTGCATGGAGGCAAGCCCGCCCTGGAACTTGCCCACCGCCGTGCGGATCGGGCTGACGATTGCGGCGCGGCGAAGGGTCTTGGACATAGGCAGCTTCCTCTAAATCGCGGACACCATAGCGAGCCCGCAAAGAGCCGCAACTCGGCTCGTGCGGCAAGACTGGCGCAACCTCGCCTGCAATGACACTCTGGCTGCATGAGCGAAGAGCAGACCCATCCCGAAATCCGCGAGGCCGTGCGCAAGCTGTGTGCGCGGTTTCCCGGAGCTTACTGGCGGGCGCTGGATCGCGAGCGGCAGTATCCTGCAGAGTTCGTCAAGGCGCTGACCGAGAAGGGCTGGCTGTCGGTCCTGATCCCGGAGGAGTATGGCGGCGCGGGCCTCGGGATTACGGCGGCGTGCGCGGTGCTGGAGGAAATCCATCGCTCCGGCGGCAATGGCGCGGCGTGCCATGCGCAGATGTACACCATGGGAACGCTGCTGCGGCACGGCTCCCAGGAGCAGAAGCAGCGCTACCTGCCGAAGATCGCGAGCGGCGAGCTGCGGCTGCAGGCCTTCGGCGTCACCGAGCCGACCAGCGGCACGGACACGACGCGCATCCAGACATTTGCCAGGCGCCAAACGGTTGCAGGCAAGAAGGGCGATACCTACATCGTCAATGGCTCCAAGATCTGGATCAGCCGCGCCGAGCATTCGGACCTCATGGTGCTTCTCTGCCGCACCAGCCCGCGCGATGAAACGGCCAAGCCATCCGACGGCATGAGCGTGCTGCTGGTCGACATGCAGGCGTCCAAAGGCAACGGCCTGACGATCAAGCCCGTCCGCACCATGCTGAACCACGCCACGACGGAACTCTTCTTCGACAATCTCGAAGTCCCCGCCGAGAACCTGATCGGGAAAGAAGGCCAGGGCTTCCGCTACATCCTCGACGGGATGAATGCCGAGCGCATCCTCATCGCCTCCGAGTGCATCGGCGACGGGAAGTTCTTCGTCGATCGCGCCACCGCCTACGCCAAGGACCGCTCGGTTTTCGGCAGGCCGATCGGCGAGAACCAGGGCGTGCAATTCCCCATCGCCCGCGCGCATGTGAACGTCACCGCCGCGAGACCTCATGGTCGACCATGCCGCGCAGATGTTCGAGCGTGGCGAGCCGTGCGGGTCGGAAGCGAACATGGCGAAGCTGGTGGCGTCGGAAGCATCCTGGTTCGCGGCCGATGTCTGCATCCAGACCCATGGCGGCTTTGGCTTTGCGGAGGAATACGACATCGAGCGCAAATTCCGCGAGGCCCGCCTCTACCAGGTGGCGCCCATTTCCACCAACCTGATCCTGAGCCATGTCGCGACCCACGTGCTCGGTATGCCGAAATCGTTCTGAGGATCAAATCGTTCTGGGAGACAAGACATGGCCGAAGCCGTGAACATCCAGGACTGGATCGGCCGCGAAGAGACGCACGAGGATCATGTCGCGCGCGGACCGTTCCGGCGGCTCGACGCCATGCTCGACCGGCCGATCGAGCCCCACGCGAAGGCGATCCCTCCGCTTGGCCACTGGCTGTGCTTCCTGCCGGGAGCGGCACAAGCCGAACTTGGCCCCGACGGCCATCCTCAACGCGGCGGCCTGATCCCGCCGCTGCCTTTGCCGATGCGGATGGCGGCCGGCAGCCGCCTCACCTTTCACGCGCCGATCCCCTTCGGCGCCGACATCAGGCGCGTCTCGAAGATCATGAACATCGTGGAGAAGCAGGGCCGCACCGGACCGCTGGCCTTCCTCACCTGCCGCTATCAGGTGTTCAACGGCGCGACCCTGTGCGTGACCGAAGAGGCCGACGTGGTGTTCCGCGAGAAGTCAGGCAATGCCGGCGCTGCCCCTCCGGGGGAGCGGCGCCCGTCAAGTGTCGCGCGCGTCATCGATCCGCAGACGCCCCTGCTCTTCCGCTTTTCGGCGCTCACCTATAACGGCCACAAGATCCATTATGATCGCGACTACGCAATGAATGTCGAAGCATATCCGGGTCTGGTCGTGCACGGACCGCTGCTGGCAACCCTGCTGGTCGATCATTTCCGCCGGCACAGGCCGAAGGACTCCATAAAAACGTTCGAGTTCCGGGCCCAGCGGCCGGTGTTCGACCTTTCGCCCTTTACCGTTAACCTTGAGGATACCGCAGGCGGGGCTGATGTGTGGGCAAATGACGGCGATGGCTATGTGGCCATGTCCGGCCGCATCGGAGTCTAGAAGATTGAAGCCCAACTGGCGTTCCCTGTTGTTTGTTCCCGCCGCCGCGCCCCAGCGCTGGGTGAAAGCGCACACGCGCGGGGCCGATGCGATCATCGTCGATCTTGAAGACTCGACGCAGCCCGAAGCCAAGGCCGCCGCCCGCACGCAGGCGACGGAAGCCGTCAGGATGCTGCACGCCAACGGCGCGCAGGTGACGGTGCGGATCAACAACGATCCCGCACACCTGGAAGCTGATCTCGAAGCCGTCGTTGGGCCCGGCCTCGCCGCCATCGTGCTGCCCAAGGTCGAGGAGGCAGGGGAACTCGACGCGCTCTCCTCCTCGCTCGAAGCCCTCGAGTTCGAACGGCGCATGGAGCGGCTGACCATCAAGGTAATCGCCGTCATCGAAAGTCCTCGCGCGCTTGAGCGTCTGACCAGGATCGCGGACGGCCCTCGTCTCATCGGCATCTCGCTCGGCAGCGAGGATTTCGCCCTTTCGCTCGGCCGCACGCCCGCGCCGCTGTCGCTGGGCCTTGCTGCGCAGACCATCGCTTACGCCGCATCGGCTCGCGGGATCATGGGCCTCGGCATGGCGACCGGAATCGGCAACTTCACGGACCTTGAAGCTTTCACCGCCGAAGCCCGGCGCTCGCACGCCATGGGATGCACCGGCGCCATGTGCATCCACCCCAACCAGGTCGCCGTGCTCAACAACTGCTTCGGCGCCAGCGAGGCAGAGATCGCCAACGCCCGCGCCATCGTCGCAGCGTGGGAGATGCGCGTCGAGGGCGTCGTCTCGCACAACGGCCAGATGATCGACCAGCCTGTGGCCGAGCGCGCCCGCCGCCTGCTCGACTCCGCCGGACAATGAAGTCGGGCCGGCCGGAAGATATTCTCGGCTGGCTCAAGCCCGGACAGCGTATCTACGTCCAGGGCGGGCCGGGGGAATGCACGGCGTTCATCGACCTGCTCAAAGCCAATCCCGGCGCCGCGCGCGGCGTCGAACTCTGGTCGTGCCTTATCCCGGGCATCAACACGTTCGACTATGGCTCGCTGCTGGATGGTCCCAGCCTCGTCACCTTCATGGCCTCACCGGCGCTGGAAGCCTCCATCGCCGCAGGCCGCACACACATCGACGCGATGCCCTACTCGCGCATCGCAACAACACTCGCCCGGACAGACTTCGATCTTGCGATCCTGCACGTAGCCCCGCCCGACGCTGAGGGCTTCTGCTCGTTCGGCATATCCGCTGAGGCGGGGCCGCTCGTCCTGAAGCGCTCGGGAAAGCGTATCGCCTTCGTCAACCGCCAGATGCCCGCCGTGCCTGGCGAAGCCATCGCGGCGGACGAAATCGATCTTGCGGTCGAAACGGATACACCGCTCCTTGTCGCGCAGGCATCCCCCGCTCGTTCCGCGGCGATCGATGCGATCGCCCGCCACGCTGCGGCGCTGGTCCCCGACCACGCCACGATCCAGTCCGGCATTGGCGAGGCGCCAGGCGCGGTCATTGCCGCACTGACGAATCACGCCCGGCTCCGCGTCCATTCCGGACTCGTGACGCCCGATTACCGGTTCCTGGCGAAGGCCGGCGTACTCGACAATGACCGCTACCACGTCACCGGCATCGCCTGGGGAGATGCAGACTTCTACCGCTGGCTGCCGGAGAGCGGCTTCACCTTCCGTTCGGCCGCCGAAACGCATTTCCACCATCGGCTGGCCGTCATTCCGAACTTCACCTCGATCGGTTCGGCGCTCGAAGTGGATCTCGAAGGCGCCATCAACCTTGAATGGCTCGGCATCCGGCGGGTCAGCAGTGTCGGAGGCGCCCCGGATTTCATGGCAGGCGCGGCTGCATCCCCAGGCGGCCGCTCGATCATTGCGCTACCCGCCACGACGCGCTCAGGCGCATCGCGCATTGTTCCCCGCCTCGTATCACCCTCGATCCCTGCGCATCTCGCTGACATCATCGTCACAGAGCATGGCTCAGCCCGGCTTCGCGGCCTCGATTCCTGCCGCGCGCGCGAAGGCCCTGATCGCCATCGCCGCGCCGGAACATCGCGCCGTCCTTTCGAGCGCGTAAGCGGCAACCGAAACATCCTCGGCGACCCTGAAGCGCCCCCGAGATTCCCCGCCGATAGTGGCAGTGGGTATCCCTAGCTAGGCGCGGCCGCAGCTACGTGATTGCGTGGCGATGGCCGGGCTGGGGCGGGCCCCAAGGGGACGCGCTTGACGCACGGCATCATATTCGAGCCCGACCCGGCCTGCAGGCTGCTGCTGGAGTCAGCGCTTGCAAGCCTCTACTGGACCGTCGCAACCGCCGAATCCCTGGAAGAAGTGTCGGACCTGCTGCCCGGGACGTGGGCGATCGTGGCGGCCGTGGAATCCGGTGACATCGCCGCTGTCGAGACCATCCGAGCCTTGCGCAAGGCCGCTCCCTCGACAGCCATATGCGTCCTGGTGGATGAGCTATCGCCGGAATTCGACCGCCAGCTCTACGTCGCCGGGGTCGATGCGGTGTTTGCCAAACCCGTACAACGGACCGAGATTGTGGAGGCCCTCGTCGCCGGGTTCATGACGCGCAGGGGATAGAGGCGGTCCTAGGAAGATCAACGGCGAGGCCATGGACCGCCTCTCGGATCGGCTGTCCGATCCACATGTGTTCAATGGCCGGCGCAGGCATTGCGATCGTCGCGCTCACGCTGTTCGCCGACTATCGCGACCATTCACGCGCCGTGATCAGCTTGTCGACGCGGCGGGAAGGAGAGCGCGCAAGGAGCCGCGGGGCGACACTGCGGAAATCGCGGCCGTGATTCTAAGACCCCTCCCGCTTCATGTCCTGCTTGAGGTTGCCAGGGGGCCATTGCCGGAAAGACAGGCTCTGGCTGCCCCTGACAGCCTCCAAACCCTTCAAATCTGTAACGAAATACCCGTGCGACACGGTTTTGAGACCAGTGCCGGAACTCGACTTTCTGCTGCGCTGTCGCTAGCGTGCAATGGTTATCCACACGGGGCCGATGCATGGACGGACGCACATTGCCGCCGATGCTGTTCGCGCTTGCCGGCGCGGCCGCGATTGTGTGCGTTGGCGCGCCCGCTTTCTCGCAGGTCATCGAAGTCGGGCCCGGCGGGACCTCAATTGTTTCTGGGCCCTCTGTCCAGACCCCGGAAGGTTCGTCGCCCATCAGATCGTCCACACAGAAATCTGCGCGTCATGCAGCCGCAGCTCCGCTGCTGGAAAAGGCGGGGGCCGCAGCTGAATTGTCTCCGCGCCTGCTCGAGGCCATCGCCTACGTCGAATCCCGTTTCAATCCCGAAGCTATATCGCCGAAAGGCGCCCAAGGCATGATGCAGCTCATGCCTCGAACTGCGGCAGAACTGGGCGTTGATGCGGCGAACCCGGAAGCCAACGCCCGAGGCGGCGCTGACTACCTTCGCAAGATGGTCACAATGTTCGGCAATAACGTCGAGTTCGCAATCGCTGCGTATAACGCAGGTCCATCCGCCGTGCTCCGTTACGGCGGCGTTCCTCCTTATGCGGAGACCCGCGCATATGTTGACGCGGTGATGGACTACCTCGCCAGAACTAGCGTACCGGAGACCGACTGATGGCGTTTGCCAGAATTTCAGCCTACGCAGCCTTTGCTGCGCTTACCGCCCAGCAGGCACTCGCCCAGACCGGCAGTCCCCAGGGATCTGGACCGATCGTCGCGGCGGTCAACTGGGTGCAAGGAACACTGCTCGGAAACATTGCAACCGCCGTGGCGGTCATAGCAGTAGCGGTTGTCGGGTTCATGATGCTCACCGGGCGCATGAACTGGAGGCACGGGATCACGGTGATCCTCGGTTGCTTCATTCTCTTCGGGGCGACGGTGATCGTCGCGGGCATCCAGGGCGCGGCAAGAATAGCAGGTTAGGCGCATGGCCGGCCTTGAACGCGATATTGTCTTTTCGGCGCTAACGCGCCCGCAGATGTTTGCGGGCGTCAGCTACTCTTTCTTCGTCCTGAATCTCGTGGTGACCACGGAGGTCTTCCTCATCACCAAGTCGTTCTGGGCGATCGTCACCGCAGTGATCCTGCACATCATCGGTTACATGCTGTGCCTGCGCGAACCGCGCTGGCTCGATATCTGGATCCAGAAGGTCAGCCGCTGCCCGCGCGTGCCGAACCACGACTACTGGCGCTGTAATTCATATTCGCCATGAAGAAACGCCCCCTCCGCGCACCTGCGAAGAAAGTCAGCAAACGCATCGCCCGCCGTGAACGGCGCGCCGCGATGATGCTGCCTTATGCGCGGCACCTCGACGCCAACACCATCGCGACGCGCGACGGCCAGCAAGTGCAGGTGATCCATCTTGCCGGCTTCGCTTTCGAAACGGCGGACACACAGGAGCTGAACTACCGCAAGAATGTCCGCGACACGCTGCTGCGCGGCATCGCCTCGTCCAAGCTGTCGATCGGCGCCTACGTCATCCGCCACATGGTGCGGCCCGGCTTGGAGGGCGACTTCGCCAACTCATTCTCGCGCAACCTCGACGACATGTGGCGTCACCGGCTCTCAGGCAGCCGGCTGTTCGTCAACGACCTCTTCATCACGCTCACCCGCAAGCCAGGCATGGGCAACCAGGGCTTCATGGGTGTCGGCAAGAAGCAATGGAACGCTGTCAGCCGCGCGCGCGACCGTCGCGAGCTCGACGCCGCCGCCGACAGCCTGCTCGCGGCCCTCGCCCCCTATGGCCCGCGCCTGCTCGGCACATACGAGACGCCGAACGGCACGTTCTCGGAGCCGATGGAATTCCTCGCCTTCCTGTTCGACGGCGAACTCCGGCCCGTTCCGCTGGAGCGCGATTTCGTCGATTTCGTTGACCGCCGTGTGAGCTTCGGCCGTGACGCTCTCGAATTCTCCGGCAACTCGCGCAGCCCGCGTACGCTGGCAGCGTTCATGGCGATCAAGGAATATCCGCCTCACACCTCTGCGGGCCAGCTCGACGCGCTCCTGCGCGTGCAGCACGAGATGGTGCTGTCGCAGAGCTTCGCCTTCGTCGACCGCCAGCCTGCCCTCAACAAGATGAACCTCGCGCTGCGCCGGATGCGGGCTGCCGACGACGAGGCGCTGTCGCTTCGCCGCGACCTCGTGCAGGCGAAGGACGACGTCGCCGCCGGCCGCGCCGTGTTCGGCGAACACCATTTCACCGTGATGGTCCGTGCGCCGGACTTCGAGCCGCTCGACAACGCTGTCGCCGACGTTCAGGCCGCCCTGACCGAGATCGGCGTCATCGGCGTGCGTGAGGAAGCCGCGCTTGAGCCAAGCTTTTGGGGCCAGTTCCCCGGAAACTCGCAATACATCCCGCGCAAGGCGCTGGTCTCCTCCGCAAACTTCGCGAGCCTCGCCAGTTTCCACAGCCACCCGGTCGGCCGCGCCAGCGGCAACCACTGGGGCCCGGCCGTCACGTTGCTCGAGACCACCGCGGCCTCGCCCTACTACTTCAACTTCCACAAGGGCGACCTCGGAAATTTCCTGGTCATAGGCCCGTCCGGCGCCGGCAAGACCGTCGTGCTCAACTTCCTGATCGCGCAGTGCGAGCGGTTCGAACCGAAAGTTGTGTTCTTCGACAAGGACCGCGGCGGCGAAATCTTCCTGCGCGCCATGGGCGGCCGCTACGACCTGATCCGCCCCGGCGTGCGCACCGGTTTCAATCCGCTGCAACTCCCCGACACGCCGAGCAATCGCCGCTTCCTGCAGCAATGGGCGGCCAAGCTGGTCACCTCCAATGGCGAAGTGCTGAGCGCGGAGGACTCGGCGACGATCAGCTCGGCCGTCAGCGCCAACTATGACCAGACGCCGAACTTTCGCCGCCTGCGCTATTTCCGCGAACTGTTCCTCGGGGGCCGCAGGCCAACGCCGGGCGATCTCGCCTCGCGCCTCAACCCCTGGATCGGCGACGGCGACCGCGCCTGGCTGTTCGACAACGAGGCGGACCACCTGGACCTCGAGACGCGAATTGTCGGCTTCGACATGACGCATCTGCTCGAAGACCCGGTCGTGCGCACGCCGACCATGATGTACCTCTTCCACCGCGTCGAAGAGCGCCTCAACGGCCAGCCCTCGATCATCGTGGTCGACGAAGGCTGGAAGGCGCTCGACGACGAGGTGTTCGTCACGCGCATCCGCGATTGGGAGAAGACCATCCGGAAACGCAACGGCATCGTCGGCTTCGCGACGCAGTCGACCGCCGACGCCCTTGAAAGCCGCATCGCTTCCGCCGTCATCGAGCAGTCGGCGACACAGATTTTCCTGCCGAACCCCAAGGCTCAGGAAAGCGAATACTGCAAGGGCTTTGGCCTCTCCGGCCACGAGTTCGACCTGATCCGCACGCTGCCGGATACCTCGCGTTGCTTCCTGGTGAAGCATGGCGCGGAGAGCGTCGTGGCGCGGCTCAACCTCAACGGCCAGAAGGATCTGCTCACCGTCCTCTCGGGCCGCGAGAGCACGGTGCGCATGCTCGACAACCTGCGAGCCGAAGTGGGCGACGACCCGGCGGCATGGATGCCGCGACTCGTGGCGGGGGCGCGCTGATGGCATTCTGTCCTGCCCTCCCCGAAAAAGGCATGGTCGGCGCGGTCATCGACACCGTCGATTGCCACATTCGCGTCCTCGTCCAGGACAGCTATCGCGAGCTTGTCGGTCCAAACACCTGGTTCGCCACGGCTTTCACAGGCCTGCTGACCATCTACATTGCGCTCATCGGCTACCAGCTCCTCTTCGGCCGCGGCGGAATGCGGGTGACTGAGCTGCCGATCGTCGGCCTCAAGATCGGCCTGATCCTCGCCTTCCTCACCTCGTGGGCTGCTTACCAGACCCTGATCTTCGATCTCCTGTTCGATGGCCCCGCCGAGATCATGAAGGTCATGCTCGCGCCTCTGGCGGCGCAGGGGTCCGGCTTCGACGGCAACGTCATGGGCGGCGTGCAGAAGGCGTTCGAGGACTTGTCTGGCGCCGCCGGCGTCTACGGCGGCATGGCTGGCGCCAACGCCAACCTGCTGCAGGGCGGACCGATGCTGGGCTCGGGGCTCCTGTGGTTCACGGGCATGGGCCTGCTGCTGGTTACGCTCGGCATCATCATCGCGGCCAAGATCGTGCTCGCCTTCCTGCTCGCTATCGGTCCCATCTTCATTGGCATGCTGCTGTTCGACGCCACGCGCGGCATATTCGAAGGCTGGCTGAGGGCGACGCTCACCTTCGCCATCATGCCGCTGGCCGTGAACGTCTTCGGCGCGGCGATGCTGATGATCCTCGCGCCCTTCCTCGAAATCCTGGTCGGCAATGCCGGCAAGAAGCTGTTCGACATGGGCCCGGTGATCACCATCTCGCTGATTGTCTCCGTGTTCGTCATCGTGATGACCTTCGGCCTCGGCGCCGTCACGCAGATCGGAAAGGGCTTCGGCTTCGCCAGAGGCGGTCGCGACTCCGAGCCTCACCAGGCTCGCCTTCCGGCCCCTGACCGGCCTCTCAGCTCGGGCCCCGGCGAACGGGCCGAAGCGGTCGCCGCGCGGGTTGCGATGATCGACCGCATGCAACCGTCGATGGGCGGCTATTCGAGCCGCGAAGTCTTCACCCGCCGCACCGGCGAGATCGCCGATGCGGTTTCCACCCAACCCCTGGTCTCGGGCGACCGTCTCGGCCAGGCCTACAACCGTGCACCACGGCCCAACGTCCGGCGCGGGGAGGAAACCTGATGGGAGAGATCGAACCCCTTTTCCCCAACATGCCCCGCGTGGCCCAGCCCTCGCGCGACACGCTGGCGCTGACCCGCGAGAACCGGGTCGACCACTGGATCGAGCATAACATCGAGATCGAGCGGCGCGGCCGCCGCACGGCGTGGATCGTGGCGATCGTCATGATCGTGGTGTGCGCAGCCCAGGCCGCCGCCATCGCGATCATGTTGCCGCTGAAGGAGGTGGTTCCCTACACCGTGCTGGTCGACCGCCAGACCGGCTATATCGAGACGGCGCGCGGCGTGAAGATCGGCGACCTCGCTGAGGACCAGGCCATCGTCGAGTCGATGCTCGCCCAGTATGTGCTGTCGCGCGAGACGTTCGACCCGGCCGACTTCGTCGAGCGCTACGACCGTGTGGCGCTGTGGTCCCTGGGATCGGCGCGCGACCAGTATGTAGCGCAATACCAGTCGGGGGCCGACAATGTCCTCGCCGACATCCGGCCGGGCACGACAGTGAAAGTCATCGTCAAGAAGATCGAGGTGCTGAGCA
The DNA here is from genome assembly GCA_963718145.1 of uncultured Alphaproteobacteria bacterium. GTDB lineage: Bacteria > Pseudomonadota > Alphaproteobacteria > Caulobacterales > Hyphomonadaceae > UBA7672. The sequence goes on from CAVQYJ010000024.1 coordinate 123,431, forward strand.
AGGATACCGCCCGCGTCCGCTTCGAGACCCAGCGCCGCGATACGGGCGCGGACCCTGTCCGCTTCGACTGGCAGTCCGTGGTGTCGTTCCGCTTCACCGGCCAGCCGATGAAGATGGAGGACCGGCTGATGAACCCTCTGGGCTTCCAGGTCACCGCCTATCGGCGCGATTCCGAAACGTCCGCGGACCAGGCGCTGACGCCCGTTCCGGATACGGCCGTTCCCGCTGCGGCGCCCGCGGCCGAAGCAGTCCCTTCCGACTCTTCACTTGCGCAACCGGCCCCGAATGGTGTCGATAAGACACAGGCTCAGGCTGGGGCCGCACAATGAGGCATGGGGCGGCGCGTCGGAGTGGACTGATGTTGCGAACGGCCATTCTGGCCCTGGCTGCCCTTGGCATGACCCCGGCGATTGCCGGACAGGCCGCCCTTGCCCAGACCGTCGCGCCTTCGCCTGGTCCCGGCGATCCGCGCATCAAGGAATTCATGTACGACCCGAATGCGATCGTCGCGATCCGTGGCCAGCTCGGCTACGAGATGCCGATCGAGTTCGACCCTTCCGAGCGCATCGAGAATGTTTCGATCGGCGATTCGATCAGCTGGCAGGTGACGCCCAACCGCAAGGCGACGATGCTGTTCCTCAAGCCCATGACCAAGGGCGGCTCCACCAGCATGACGGTGGTCACCAACATGCGCATCTACTCCTTCGTCCTGACTGCAGTGGAGTCGAGGCCGAACGATCCCAACCAGATGCTGCGCCTGCGCTTTCTCTATCCGCGCCCGCCTGCGCCGCCCGCAGCTGCGCCTGCAGCGGCGCCGCCTCCGCCGAAACCAGAAGACTTCAATTTCGACTACCGGATGGGCGGCGCAAAGCAGCTCCTGCCGATCCGCGTGTTCGACGACGGCAAAATCACCTACTTCCAGTTCGACCCGAAGAAGGATGCTCCAGCGATCTTCTCGCTGGGCGCCGACGGCAAGGAAGAGCTGGCGCCCACGCGCATGTCCGGCGCCTACATGGTCGCGGATACGACGGCGCAGAAATTCGTGCTTCGCTACGGCAAGGCCAAGGCGGACCTGACCAACAACGGCTGGGCGAGGCGGCCTGCGCCGGCGCTCGCACCCCTGCCCCAGCCGAGCGGAGGCTGACATGTCCCAGCCGCCCCAGCCTCCACGTTCGGGACTCGATCCCACCTTCGACGTCGACGCCGCCCCGCGCGTCGGCGGCAATCCCACGCTCTGGCCAGTGATGTTCGGCATCATCGGCGCGCTCGGGCTCGGCACGGTCGTGTTCCTGCAGCTCTCCGCCAACCGCACCCGCGTCGATGAAGCGCGTCTCACCGATCCGGTTCCTGCCGCCACCCTGTCGACCGCAGGCGTGCCGCCGCCGCCGGATATGTCGGCGTATGTCGCGCCGCAGCCGGAGCCTATTCTGATTCCCGATCCCGAGCCTGAACCCTTTATTGATGTGCAGCCCGCGCCTGTGCCGCCGCCGGGCCCGACGCAGGCAGAGCTGGACCGTCTGCGGGCGCCTGCGCTTGTTGTCGACCTCAGCGAATACAAGACGCCTGCAGCCGCCCAGCTCGGCGCGGACGGCAAGCCGCTGGACGCCGCCGCCCTCGCCGCTGCAGCGACCGCCGCATCGAACACGGGCGCAGCGCTCGGCAAAAACGCTGACGAAAGCTTCGCCCAGCGGCTTGGCGTGGGCGATGGCTCGAAGCCGGCCCGAGCGACGACCATGCACAACCTTTCGACGACCATCGTGCAGGGCGAGGTCATTCCCGCGGTGCTCGAGACAGCGCTCAACTCCGACCTTCCGGGCATGGCCCGTGCGGTGGTGACGCGGGATATCCGCGGCTTCGATGGTACGAGAGTGCTGGTGCCGCGCGGCGCGCGCCTGATCGGGCAGTATTCGTCCGGCGTCGCCCTCGGGCAGAGCCGCGCCTTCCTGATCTGGACGCGCCTGATCCGCGCCGATGGCGTCACCATCGAGCTGGCCTCGCAGGCCACCGACAGTCTTGGCCGTTCGGGCCTCAGCGGCAGCGTCGACCGGCATTTCCTGCAGCGCTTCGGCGGGGCGATCCTGCTGTCCTTGCTGTCGATCGGCGGCAATGCGATTGCGGATTCGACCGACACGACAGTCGTCATCGCCGGCGCACAGGCCGGGACGAGCGCGGCGGCGAGCGCGCTGCAGGGCGGCAGCACGGACATCAAGCCGACCATCACGGTTCCGCAGGGCACGCCGGTGCGGGTGTTCGTGAACCAGGACCTCGACTTCTCGAGCGTCGCGCCTGTGCCCTCCGCAGATACACTGGCAGGCGGCAATTGATCGGCGAAGGCGTCTATCTCCGCACCTATCTCGGCCCCTTCGCGCCCTGGCTGGAGCGGCCGGACGTGACCGACATCCTGGTCAACAGGCCAGGCGAGGTGTGGGTCGATGGCCATCGCGGCTTCGAGCGCATCGAGGTTCCGGAAGTCACCGACCAGATCCTGCAACGCCTCGCCCAGCAGATCGCAGCCTATACCAGCCAGGGCGTCAGCCGGGAACATCCGCTTCTGGCGGCCACCCTTCCCGATGGCGCGCGGGTGCAGATCGTGGCGCCGCCGGCGACGCGGCAGCATGTGGCGCTGGCGATCCGGAAGCATGTCGTCCAGGACCTGACGCTCGGCGACTATGAGGCCGGCGGCGCATTTGCAAATGCGCGGCGGGCGGTCAGCGGCCAGAAAACGGCGGCGGACGTCGATCTAGCGCAGATGCTCGACCGGGGCGACCTCAGGAATTTCTTCAGCCAGGCCGTGAAGCAGGGACGCAATATCGTCATCTCCGGCGGCACGGGCACGGGGAAGACCACCTTCCTAAATGCCCTGCTCAAGGAAATTCCCGCCAGCGACCGCGTGCTGGTGATCGAGGACACGCCGGAAGTGAAGCTGCAGCATCCCAACGCCGTGGGGCTGGTGGCGGTGGGCTCCGAACTTGGGGAGACACGGGTCGGGATCGACGAACTGCTTCGGGCCTCGTTGCGCATGCGGCCGGACCGGCTGATGGTCGGCGAGATCCGTGGGCCGGAGGCATTCACGTTTCTGAGGGCGGTCAACACCGGCCACCCGGGTTCGATCACCACGGTCCATGCCGACAGCCCGGAAGGCGCGCTGGAGCAGATCGCGTTCATGACGCTGCAGGCCGGGCTTACCCTGACCCGGGCTGACGTGATCGAGTACGCCAAGTCGGTGATCGACCTCGTCGTCCAGCTTGGACGGACGCAGGGCAAGCGCCAGGTGAGCAGCGTGGCGTTCTTCCGGCGGTAGGTCGCGGGCGCCGTTGTCCTGAAAATCCAACACCCGCACCTGGGCTGACGGGCGACGTCAGTGAGGCTGCGGGCGTTGGCCGCGTAGCTTGGCAGTGAGCCAGGCCTGTGCGGATCCGGTCTGTGCCGCGTGGCTTTACGCCACGGGCGCGGCGAGGAAGTCGAAATAGCGGTTCGAGAAGTTCCGCAGGTTCGGGAAGATGGTGTCGAGCTGCGTGCCTGAAAGACCGAACCATCGCCCGATCGTGCCGGCGTACTGGTCGACCGACATGGTGGGAATCTGGATGTTGCCCGACATGTCGGGGTTGACGAAGCCGGTCTGGTCGACGCCCACGGTGGGGAACTGGCCGTAGAGGTCGCCGCCGCGCACGTCGCCGCCCATGATGAACTGGTGTGAGCCCCAAGCGTGATCGGTGCCGTCGCCATTGGTGGTGAAGGTGCGCGAGAAGTCGGAGGCAGTGAACGTGACGACTTCCGGACGGCGATCGACGCCGTTGAGATTCGAGAGCGCCGTGTCGAAATACGCCATCGCATGGGCGAGGCGCGCCATCAGCGGCGACTGCGACGTGTTCTGGAGGTCGTGGGTATCGAAGCCGCCCATCGAGACGAAGAACACCTGGCGCCTGACGCCGAGCGCCTGGCTCGAGGCGATGACTTTCGCCACCGTCTGGAGCTGCACGGCGAGCGCATTGTTCTCGGTGGCGCGGGTGACCGGGTTAAGCAATTGCGTCGGCGCCAGCACGGTCGGTCCGGGTCCGCCAGCGGCGAACTGCGCGTTGAGCAGGTCGGCGGCGTCCTGCGAGCGGATCACCTTGGCGCCCATGTCCTGCATGAAATAGCTGGACCCGGTGATATCGCGGATGACCTCCCGCACGCGGCCGCCGCCATTTGCGGCGCCGAAGACCGTGGTGGCGGCGGTGGCGCCGGAGTTGATGCGGATCGCCGGCGCGGTCTGGCTGGTCGACATCTGGTACTGGATGACGTTCTGGCCGGCGAGCATGACGGCGTTGCCGGCGGTCGAGATCGCGGTGAAGACGGAGTTCGTGCCGTTCTGCGACAGGAACTGGTCGGCCATCAGGCCGCCCCAGCCGCGGCGTGCGCCCTCGGCGGCGCCGGCCTGCCAGGTCGACTGCTGGTCGTTGTGCGACATCAGGTTGGCGGGCAACGGCACGCTGCGCGCGCGGTATTGCGCCTTGGTCGTCGGCTGGATCAGCGGGCCAGCGTTGGCGGCGATGGCGAGGCGCCCGCCGGTCCATATCGGCAGCAGCGCCGCAAGGTGCGGGTTGAGGGCGAAGCTGCGCGAGGATGCGCTGGTGCCCGGGGGGACCGGGTTGGGCGTCGCGGTGGCGATGGCCTGCACGCCGCCCCACGCTTCGGGGAAGGTGTAGGCGGTGTTGTTGTTGGGCAACACGCGGCCGGTGACGGGGTTGGTTCCGCCGGGCGGGGTCGCCGCCGTACCGACCGGCATCAGCGCGATCGGGCTTGTGCCCGCATTGCGCGCGGCGAAATAGCGGCCCCAGCTGTCATTGTCGGTGGCGAGCACCATGTTGTGGGAGTCGTTGCCGCCGAACAGGAAGATGCAGACGAGCGCCTTGTAGGTGGTCGCGGTCTGGGCGGCCGCCGTGCCCATGGTGGCGAGCTGGATGCCAAAGGTGGAAGCGGCCGCGCCGACCGTGGTGAGCGCGGAACAGCGGCGGAGGAATTCGCGGCGGGTGGCTTCGGACATTCCGTTGCGGTGCGTCATGTCTGGGTCCTCAACGCTGGATCAGGAATTCGGGGGAGATCAACGAGAAGAACACCGCGGTCTTGGCCCGGTTGAGCTTTGCGGTGTCGATCGCAGCCTGGTTCGTGCCGCTCGCGACCGGGATGGTGATTGCGTTGATGGCGGCGAGGATGCGGGTCTGCGTCGTCGTCGTCATCTGGCCGTAGAACAGGAGAGCGTTCATGCGGTCGACCAGCGCCTGGGCGTTGTCGGCCAGCGCCACTTCCGTGGGATAGAAGGTTCGCACGTCGCGGCCGGAGCCGTTGGGCGGGGTCGAGCCCATCCCCTGGTTCACCCAGTCCTGGATGACGTTGATGTAGGCGGCGACGGTCACCTCATCGAGCACCTGGAATTCCGGCGCGACGAGGGAGCGCTGGCCGAGCTGTGTGGTGGCCGGCGGCGTGAAGCCGGGCCGCCAGAAGTTGAACACCGATGGCGAGGTCAGCGGCGACTGGTTGAGCGAGGTGTTGGCCGACGTGGAGGTCATCAGGAAATTGCCGGTCTGGGACGTGGCCGCGAAGGCGCGGGCCCAGCTGGTGACGCGGATCACCGGCTCGCGCAGCTTGCCGAAATCGGCCGAGGTCACGACGGCCATCGAGCGCGCGTCGGCGTCGGTGAGGATGGCGCGGATGACGGCGGTAAGGTCGCCTCTCACCCCCGACCCGTTGTTCGAGAAAACGGCGGCGCAGCGGCCGACGAAGGCAGGGGTGGGGTTGGAGGTAATGAGCTGCTGAATCAGGCGCTGGCAGATGAAGGGCGGCACGTTGGCGTGATTGAACAGCCGGTCGAGGGCAATGCGCAGGTCGCCGGCAACATCCACTGTCGGGCTTGCCGGAATGGTCGTGCCGAGAAACACCTTGGCAGATGTCGAATGGTAGTTCGGATAGAAGATCATCGGCGTGATCGTGCGGTTCGGGTCCGCATTGCCGCCGAAGAATGTGGTGTTGGTGGGCGCCGGGTGAAACCAGCTGATGCCGGTAAAGACCTTCGCCAGGCCTTTGATGTCGTCCGGCGTGTAGCTGGGGATGGCCTGGCCCGTTCCGTCGACCCGGACCGTGCCGTCGGCGTTGAGCTCGGAGACGCCCAGCGTCATGAGCTGCATCACCTCGCGCGCATAGTTCTCGTCGGGCGTGCGCGTGCCGGCGGCATCTTCCTTCTGGTTGGCCATGTAGGTGAGGTAGACGCCCATCATCGGATGCAGCGTCACGTCCTCCAGCAGCGTGCGGAAATTGCCGAACGCATCGCGCTCGAGCATGTCGTAGTAGGACGCGGCGCCGCGAATGTTCTGGCCGACAGTGGGGTCGGCAAGCGAAATGACGAAGATCTGCGAGAGCGCGAAGGCGACACGCTGGCGCAACTGGTCCGGCTCGGACAGGGACTGGCGCCACCAGGTCTCGTAGAACTGGCTGGACGAGACGCTGCCCAACTCCGTCTGGCGGGCGTCGATATGGGCTGTATGCGACAGCGCAGGCATCGGCGTTGCGATCTGCGAGCTGATCCAGCCGCTGATCCCCTGGGTCTGCACCTGCTGGATCGACGCGTCGTTCGGGCCGAACGTCGCCTGGGTGAGAAGGCGCGCCGCTTCCGCGGGCGTGGGCGGTGTCGAAGGCGTCTGGCCGCCGCCACCGCCGCCGCTGCCTCCGCCGGCGGAGCCCCCGCCTCCTCCACCGCACGCGGCAAGGGTGAGCATGGCGAAGGCGGCAAGCAGGTTACGCATGGCGGACATCCTCTTCCGTTCGAGGCGGCGGGCGAATCGAATCAACGCATTGGCGAGCGGCGCCGATAAATCGAGTCAGACGCTAAATGTCGAAAAGCGGGCTCAGTGCAGGTTGGAAGTTGCTCAGTACACGTCCGATACCGGGTCGATGCTTTGCCGACCGAGGCGAGCCCCACAGATTTGCAGAGTGTACCCGCAGTTGCGCCATGCGCAACCGCGGCGGGTCGAAAAAGTAGACGAAATCGGGCGCCGTTACGTTAGTTTCACGATAGCGCCGCGGACATTTCGTTGCGGGGACGCGTGCGTTATTTGGACGGCGTTAACCGGATCACTGTCTCGGCCACGCGGTCGACGGCCTCGCGGGTGAAGGCGAGCGGTGCGTAGGCGCCCTCCGCCCACATCGGGAAAAGATCGCGATAGTGCGCGCTGTAGGGATCGCCGGACTGGCCGGGCGTGTTCATCACCACCGAATTGTCCCAGGCGCCGACGTCCATCACCATGCGCACCGAGGCGCCGGAGATGACGCCGAAAGTCACTGGCGCGGTAGCTTTGCGCGCGCGGCGTGGAGTTCGAGCCGGGCACCTGCAGCGGGCCAACCGTCATTTGCGCCTTGAGCTGCGGATCGGCGAGGGCGGCGATGGCTGGCTCCCAGTTCGCGGTGTGGAGGCGGCCCCAGGCCCAGGTGTTCATGTCGGGCCCAAGGCGCTGCTTGAGTTCGTCGAGCGCGCCGCGGAGGCTTGTGGCAAGCACCTCGTCGCGGGCGGCGGCTGGGTTGGGGCCGAGCCTGCTGTCGGGCTTGCCGAGGTAATCCACCACCGCTTCGGCAGAGCCGTTGCCGACGAGCTGGCGGGCGGCTTCGGGCGTCGCCCTGGCGACGGTTGCACGGCCGAGATGCTTGCTGGACCAGACCTCGTAGATCGACGCCGGCACGCTATCGACCGTCTCGTTGCCGTCCCAGGCCTTGAGCAGGGCGACGGCCTTGGTGATCTCGGGATCGGCTGAGGAGAAGTTGGCCAGCAACGCGCGGGCGCGGCGCGAGAATTCGCTGACGCTGTCGCCCTGCAGCGCCATCGAGTTGGCGAGGCTGACTTTAGGATCACCCGTCAGGACTTCCTTGATGCGGTTGACGCGCGAGGGATCGGTCCACTCGAACGCGATCTTGCGCTGCTCGGCGGGATAGCCTTCCGGCAGGTTGTATTCGTTGGCGGTGGCGACGAAGCCCTGCGCGGGGTTGTAGGTCGATGGCAGCATGTCCCTGGCCATGAAGCCGTCCCACTCATAGCGGCCATCGCCGGGCACGGGCATGAGGCCATCCCAGGTCTTGCGCACCGGCGTGCGGCCTGAAGCCGCCCAGCCGATATTGCCCTTGATGTCGGCATAGATGAGGTTGAGTGGGGGCGCTCCCCACGCATTGCTCGCCGCCTTGAAGTCGTCCCACGTCTTCGCGCCGGTGAGGCGCGAGGATCCGAAATAGCCAGAGAGACCCGGCTCGGACCACACGGTGCGCATCGCAAAGGCGCGATTGTTCGCAGCGTCCACCTTCAGCACCGGACCGTGGCGCGTGAAGCGGAGCTTGCGGCTTTCCGGCCCGACACCCTTCACGTCGAAGGTGTCGTTCACGACGGTCATCGACTCCCACCTGCCCTTGTATCTGTACTGATCAGGGTTCTTCGGGTTGAGCTCGTAGACATAGAGATCTTCCTGATCCATCGCGAAGATGGTGATGCCGAACGCGATGTCGGCGTTGTGGCCGATGGAGACGCCCGGCAGGGCCGGCTCGCCGCCGCCAATGATGGCGAGGCCTGGCGCATTCAGCCCGACAACATAGCGAAGCGACGGCACGCCAAGCTGGCGATGCGGATCGTTGGCGAGGATCGGCCTGCCCGTCTCGGTGCGCGACGGGGCCACGACCCAGTTGTTGGAGCCTTCGGTCTGCTGCCGGTCCATCAGCTCGGCGAGCTGCACAGCGGCATTCGCGTCGGCGCGCTGGCCGTCCCTGGCCGGAGGCTTGAAGTCGACGGCCCGGGTGGCGAGCGTGTAGTCGCTCAACACATCGGCAGGCACGTCGCACGGGTTCAGCCCCTTTGGCGCGACCAGCTTGTGCCCGATCGGTTCGAGCTTGCGGCGAAGCATGTCCGCCTCGACCCCTGCAGCACAGGCCACGCGGGAGCGGGCGACTTCCTGCGTGATGTTCGAGACCAGGGCGTGGCTGCGGATCCGCAGCACGTCTTCCGCCTTCCAGTCCTCCGGCGCGGACTTCGTAAGCTTGAACTCGACCGGCAATGCCTTGGTCCCGGCGCGGACTTCCGCCACATAGGCGTTCACGCCTGCGACGAAGGCCTCCACGGTTGCGCGGGCCTCAGGCGCATAGGCGGCCCACTCCTTGTCCATGTCGCCGCGATAGAGGAACAGTCGCGACGCCCTGTCCTGCTCCACATAGTCGGGGCCGAAGGACTTCGAGAGGATGCCGAGGCCGCGCTTGCGCCAGAGATCGATCTGCCAGAGCCGGTCGCGCGCGGCGTTGTAGCCCTGCAGGAAATACGCATCGCGCGGCGACCCTGCAAAGATGTGCGGGATGCCCCAGTGATCGACCACGATCTCGGCAGGCGCGTTCAGTCCCTTCACCGGCCAGGCCTGCTGACGCACCGCGGTCGAGGCGGCGGGCGCCGGCTGGGCGAGCGCGAGCGGCGCCGCGAGGACCATCGCCGCAAAAGCGATCAGAGCTGAGTGTTTCACGGCCACACCTCCCAAGCATTCCATCCGTCATGAAACTGTCGCGCAGCGGACCTGCGCTGTCAAAGCAGGGCTTTGTGTTGTGGAGAACCAAACCCACGACGCCGCGGAATCAAAACTGTCATGGAAGTGTCGGGCGGCTGTCATCCCTTCTCCCTACGCAACCCTCCAATGGCGGGGCTTCAGACGGTCCGAAACCGGACGCTGCCCTTCGGCCACGTGGCGATCGAGGGAGACTTCTTTCATGCGGAAGACCGTGCGAGCTGGCCTTGCGGCCCTGACGGCCGGCCTGGCGCTTGGATTGGCTGCCTGCGGTGGCGGCTCCGAGATCGCTTCCCCTGGCGCTTCGAATCCCGGAACGGCGCCGGGCGGGGGCGGAACAGGCGGCGGCGGAACAGGCGGCGGGTCGGCCACCTGCCCAGGCGGGACGACCAGTGGCGGCGCGCTCGGCGCCTTCACGGTGTGCAACGTCGCCGGCGAGATTCTCACCAACACCACCCTCTCGAAAGTGACCAACGTCGTCTACCGTCTCAGCGGCCGGGTGGATGTAGGCCGCGATGTCGGCGCGTCCGGCACGGCCGCCACCGGCATTTCCGCCACCTTGACCGTCGATCCGGGCGTGACCCTGTTCGGCGCCGCCGCCGGCGACATGCTGATCGTGAACCGCGGCAGCCGGATCAGCGCCATCGGCACATCGACCCAACCGATCATCTTCACGGGCCGGGAGGACATCCTTGGTACGGCCAACGCCGACACGACCGACCGCCTGTGGGGCGGCGTCATCCTGCTCGGCCGCGGTCCGATCCGCGGCTGCAACACCGCCGTCGCCCAGGGCACGGTCGACTGCCAGAACGCCATTGAGGGTGTGACGGCGGCAACCGGCCGCGATGCGCTCTATGGCGGGGCGGCCCCCACCGACAACAGCGGCACGCTGCGCTACGTCCAGATCCGCTATCCCGGCGCGTTCCTCTCCTCGGCGGCGGCGGGCGACGATCTCAACGGCCTGACCCTGGGCGGCGTCGGCTCGGGCACCGACATCAGCCTTACCCAGGTGCACAATTCGGGCGATGACGGCATCGAGATCTTCGGCGGCGCGGTCAACCTCAAGAACGTCGTGATCACCGGATCGCTGGATGACGGCCTCGACACGGACGAGGGCTGGCAGGGCAATGTCCAGTTCCTGGTCCTGCGCCAGTCGGTCGCCGGACGCAGCGGCGGCCCGGACAGGCTGTTCGAATGGAGCAACCGCGCGGTCTCTTCTTCGAGCGGTTCGCTCAACACCAACCCGACCCTCTCCAACGTCACAGCCATCGGGGTGACCTCCGGCTCGACCGGCGCGCTGCTCCAGGGCGTCGTGATGAACAACACCGGCGGCACACCGGGCGGCTCGGGACGCATCGTCAACGCGGTGGTGACCGGCTCCACCGTCTGCGCAACGCTCAGCACGGCCAACGCTGGCCTGGCGCCGAGATTCAACTCCGTGCTGTTCGACTGCCCGACGCAGCCGGACGCGACTTCGCTCGGCTACATCAACGCCGGCACGAACAACTCGACGACCGTCGCGAGCTCACTGACGGGCTTCCTCCCCGGACCCAACGAACTTTCCCGCACGGCCTTCAACGCCTCGACGCTCGGCGCCTTCTTCCAGTCGACCAGCTATATCGGCGCGTTCTCGCCGAGCGACACGTCGGCCAACAACTGGACGACGGGATGGACCTTCAACCTGTTCCCGAACCCCGGTTGCCCGACGGGCACCGCGGAAAGCGGAACGATTGCCGGCCTGCGCCGCTGCCTGCTCAGCGGGGTCGTCGGGGGAACGGCTGCCGGCAGTGCGCCCGCCAACCTGCGCCTCACCGCCGGCAACATCTACCAGATCAGTGGACGAGTGGATGTCGGCGTCGACCGCAGCGCGGCCGGCACGGCCGGCGTCGCCTCGACCCTGACGGTCGATGCGGGCGTGACCATCTACGGCAACGTTGCGGCGGACATGATCATCGTGAACCGCGGCTCGCAGATCTTCGTCAACGGCACGGCCAACGAGCCGGTGGTGATGACGTCGCTGCCCGACGTGGCGAACTCCCAGCCCAACCCGGCCATCGCCACGCGCGAATGGGGCGGGCTCATCCTGCTCGGCCGGGCGCCGGTCAAGGGCTGCAACACCGCCGTCGCGGCCGGGACGGTCGATTGCCAGAACGCCGTCGAAGGCGTGACTGCCGCAACCGGCCGAGACGCGCTCTATGGCGGAGCGGTCCCGGCAGACTCCAGCGGACGCCTCGCCTACCTGCAAGTCAAATACCCCGGCGCCTTCCTCACCTCGGCAGCGGCGGGAGACGACCTCAACGGCATCACGCTGGGCGGCGTCGGCTCGGCGACCCAGATCGACAACGTCCAGGTTCACAATTCGGGCGATGACGGCATCGAGATCTTCGGCGGAACCGTCAACATGAAGCACGTGATCCTGGCGGGCTCGCTCGACGACTCGCTGGATTGCGACGAGGGCTGGTCCGGCAAGGTGCAGTTCGCCATCATCGTCCAGGCCAGCACGCAGACCGGCGGCCCGGACCGGCTGGTGGAATGCTCCAACCGCGTCGTGTCCACCTCAACGCCTGCGGCCCTGCCCACCAACCCGATCATCGCGAACTACACCTTCGTGGGTCTGCCCTCGAACAGCAGCGGCGCCGCGATCCAGGGCATCGTGCTCAACAACACCGGCGGCACGCCCGGCGCCTCCGGCCGCTTCATCAACGGCGTCGTCCGAGGCTCCAGCGTCTGCGCCGTCCTCAGCGCCGCCAACCCGGCCCCGGCGCCGCAATTCAACTCCAACCTGTTCGATTGCCCGACTCAGCCGGACGCGACCTCGCTCGGCTACATCAATGCCAGCACGAACAACACCACGGCCATCGCGAGCTCGCTGACGTCGACCTTCATCAACGGGCCGACCGAGACCGGGCGCACAGCCTTCGACCTCACCACGCTCGATCCGTTCTTCACTGCGACAACCTACATCGGCGCCGTACGCGACGCGTCCGACACCTGGTGGCGGACATGGACGTGCGGCCTCTCGGCCGGATCGGTGTGCTGACCGTCGACAAGTGCGGGCGCCTCGCCGTTCGCAACTTCGGCCCGACTACTGGCGGCGGCTTCAAGGTAACATGCCCATGAACCTCACTCTCCCGTTCAAACGCACACTCCTGCTCACAGCGATGCTGATCGCGCCGCCGCTGGCCGCCGAGGCGCAGGTCGCCGACGTACCCGTGCAGCCGCAGGAAGCCGGCCCGCCGGCGGAGGACGCGCCGGCGGAGGACCCGGAGAAAGGCGACATCATCGTCGTGCGCGGCGAGTTCATTCCCGAACCCATGCAGGCGACGTCGGAGGTCGCGGCCTTCCTCAGCGCCGAGGACCTTGCGCGCACCGGCGACGACAACGCCGCGCTCGCCCTCACGCGGCTCACCGGCCTTTCGGTGGTCTCCGGGCGCTTTGTCTATGTGCGCGGCCTTGGCGATCGCTATTCGTCGGCGCTGCTCAACGGATCACCGCTGCCGAGCCCCGAACCGCTGCGCCGCCAGGTGCCGCTCGACCTTTTTCCGTCGAACATCCTCGATGGCGCATCGGTGCAGAAGACGTTTTCGCCGAACTATCCTGGCGAGTTCGGCGGCGGCATCATCGACCTGAGGACGCTGCGCAAGCCGAGGAACCCTTTCCTCAGCCTGAAAGTCGGCTCGGGCTATTCCGTCGAGTCGACCAACCAGCGCGGCTACACCTACTTTGGCAATTCGGGCGACTGGACCGGCGTCGGAGGCGGGCGCCGCAGCGACATTCCCGTGCCTCTGGCCATGGCGATCGCGCAGAACAAGCGCATCGACGACAGCAATTTCACGCCGGCCCAGCTCGAGATCATCGGCGAGAGCCTGCTGAACGCGCCCGTCAACGTGGTGCAGAGCGAAAAACTCTATCCGGACTTCGAGGCCGAAGTCTCCGCCGGCAACACCATCGACTTCGACGGCATGGATCTCGGCCTCGTGGCCGTCATCGGCTACGACAACACCTGGCGCACCCGGAAGTCGAGCCGCGTCGAAGTCGTCGGCAACTCGCTGGAGAGCGATTTCGACGCCGTGACGACGACGGGCGATGTCGTGTTCAACGCCTTCGGCAGCGCCAGCCTCAGCAATGGCGAGAGCGACGTGACCCTGTCGGGCCTCCTGGTCCGCTCGACCACCAAATACGCCAAGGTCGAGGAAGGCTTCGACCTCAATCTCCCCGGCGCCGATCCGGCCAGGCCGCTCAACAACGAGCGCGTCGAGGCGACGGCTTGGTACGAGCGCCAGCTCGCCTCAGTGCAGCTTGCCGGCGAGCACGAGACTCGGCGATCTCGACCTCAAATGGCGCGGCGCGTTCGCGCAGTCGACGCGCGACGCCCCCTACGAGCGCGACATCCGCTATGACATCATCAATGGCGGCTATGTGTTCGGCGGTGGCGGCGGACTTGGCAACCGGCTGCGCTTCACAAACCTTACCGACGAAGTGCTGAGCGGGGGCGTGGACGCCGCCTACCGCATCCCGATTGGCGGCGCCCGCGACGCTGTCTTTACGGCCGGCGCTTACTACGCCAACACGGTGCGCGACACCCAGCTATACCAGTTCTCGTGGACGGGCCCGCGCGGCCCCACCCCGATCGACATACTGACCGCGCGCGTCGACTATCTCCTGTCGCCCGACAACATCGATGCGCGGCGTTTCGTGCTCAACGAGTTCACCGGCCAGGACGACAATTACAAGGGCCGCCTTACCAATCTTGCCTACTATGTCGGCTCCGACGTCGAGGTGATCCCGTACGTTCATGCCGCCATAGGCGCGCGCTACGAGGACGCCTTCGAGGGCGTGCGCACCTACAACCGCTTTGGCCTGCCCTCGACGGCGCCCGTCGCCATCGACAACACCTACTGGTTGCCGGCCGGCACGATCACCTGGAACTTTGCCGACGACCTGCAGCTGCGCGTCGGCGCCTCGCAGACCATTGCGCGTCCGCAGTTCCGCGAACTCGCCCGCACGCCTTTCCTCGATCCGGACACGGACAGGGTCTATGAAGGCAACCCGTTCCTGAAGGACACCGAGTTCACCAACTACGATGCGCGCCTGGAATACTATTTCGGCCGCGACCAGTTCGTGACCGCCGGGGCCTTCTACAAGGAGATCACCAACCCGATCGAGGAAGTGGTCATCCGCGTCGACCGCTATCAGACCCGCTTCATCAATGCGCCGGAAGCGACCCTGGCGGGCCTGGAGCTGGAGTATCGCACCAGGTTCGCGATGCCGTTCGAGCTGCCCTTCCTGCAGGACGCCGACTGGCTGTTCAACGTCAACTACACCTACACGAAATCGGAGGTGAAGGCTGGCCCGAACTCGACCGTCGTCAGCCCGATCGACTTCCGCTCCGTGCCGTCCTCCTTCTTCGAGCTCGACGGTACGCCGCTCCAGGGCACGCCCGAGCACATCGCCAACCTGCAGTTCGGCTACGAGACGATGGATTCGCAGATGACGCTGATCGTCGGCTGGCTGGACGAGCGCATCCTTCGCCGCGGACAGGGCAGCGTGGAGCCGGTGATCGAACATCCGGGCTTCAATGTCGACCTGGTCTACAAGCAGCAGGTGGAGCTGGGCGGCGCCAACATGACGCTGGGCGTCAGCGGCAGGAACCTCACCGGCGAAGTCCATGACGAGTTTCAGGTCTACGCCCGGGGCCGCAACAATGTGGACCGCTATCCACGCGGCCAGGTGTTCTCGGTGAGCCTGACGGCCGATTACTGAAGCCGGGCCGCTTCCCGCGCTCACAATAGGTGTTGATTTGCCCGGCCCGACCCGGTCACATGCCGGGACGTCAGGCTGGCGGGTGCGTCCGCTTGACTGGCCTAACGAGGCGGGGACATCAGGACCGGCGTGGCGTCTATCTCCCGGAACATCCGTGTCATTCTGGCGCTGGCCGTCCCTGGCTTCGCCCTGCCGCCGGCCATGGCGCAGGCGCCGGCAGCAGGCGCCCAGCAGCAGAGCTTCGAGCAACGCCACAAGGACATGGTGGAGCGGAGCGACCTGCAGTTCGAATTCACGCCGCAGAAGGACTTGCCCCCGCCTGATCCCGATACGCTCGGCTGGCTCGACCAGTTGCTCGACGCGATGGCGCCGCTGTTCAACCTGATCTTCTGGGGCGCGCTCGCGGCCGGCGGCGTCGCCCTGCTCTGGTTCGTGGGTCGCGAGGCGTGGGCGGGACGTCCCGGCCAAGGGCTTACGGACGGCAACGCGCCCGACCAGGCGACCGACTTCCGCCCGGAAGCCAGCCGCGCCCGCGCCCTGCTGGCGGAGGCGGACCGGCTCGCGGCGCTCGGCCAGTTCGACGAGGCGGTGCGCGTGCTGCTGCATCGCTCGATCGACGATATCGAGCAGCGCGCGCCCAACTCGATCCGCAAGGCGCAGACCAGCCGGGAGATCGGCGGCATGCCGATCCTGCCCGACGCTGTGCGCGCGGCATTCGCGCCGATCACCCGCGCGGTCGAGGAAAGCTGGTTCGGCGGCCGCGCCGTCGACGCCGCGCGCTACCAGGACTGCCGCAAGGCCTATGCCGATTTCGCGCTGGCCGACTCATGGACATGATGACGCCGCCAGAGACGGATGCGGCGAAGCCCGGCGCAGGACAGGATTCCTCGCAGGCGTTTTCTCTGCAGGTCATCATCGGACTGGTCATCGTCGGCGTCATCACGTTTGCGGCGTTCATCGTACTGTCGGCCTTCGCGGACGATTTGCGTGAGCCGGAGAATGGCGGGCCGCACGCCCTGTCGAAATCCGCCATCGGCTTCTCGGCCTTCACGGACCTGCTGCAGCAGGAAGGCCGGCGCGTGCGCATCAGCCGCGGCTCGCTCTCGGAACTGAGGGGCTCCGACCAGCTCACGATCCTGACGCCGGATGTCTACACCGACCTGTCGGAAGGACAGCTCTACCGGCCATGGGGCGATGTGCTGGTCGTGCTGCCGAAATGGGATGCCTGGGCGGACTTCGAACATCCGGGCTGGGTGCATTCGGACGGACTGGAACAGGCCTCCCAGATCGAACACATCGTCGCAGGCTCGCCCGTCAGCGTCACCCTCGGCCACGCGCCCGGCGCCAGGGATGTGACGCTGCTGCACAAGGGCGGCGCCAGCGCAGACATCCGGGGCGGCCGGATCGCGCGGCTGCAGACCATGGTGGGCGCCAGCCTCGTGCCCATCCTCACCGACGAGAACGGCCATGCCGTCCTGTCGCGCCTGAAATCCTACAGCGAGGACACGGACGAAGACCTGGAAACACCCATCCCCGCGCCGGAAGAGGGCCGCCAGGTCTTCGTCCTGTCCGATCCGGATTTTCTCAACACCCGCGGACTCCATTCCATCGACACCGCCCGCGCCGGGCTCGAGATCATCAACATGCTCGCCAGCGAGGATGAAGAAATCGTCTTCGACATGACGCTGCACGGCATGGAGCGGCCGCGCAGCTTCCTCAAACTCCTGCTGCAGCCGCCCTTCCTCCCTGCCGTGCTGTGCCTCGCCTTCGCCGGTGGGCTGATGGCGGTCTATGCGGCGGCCGGGCGGATGCGCGTGCGCTCGGGCCGCGAGATCGCGCTGGGCAAGGCGACGCTGGTGGAGAACTCCGCGCTGCTGGTGTCGCTGGCGGGGCGCGATGCGCGGATGGGCGCGCGCTATGTCGCGATGACGCGCGCGCTGGCCTCGACCGCCGCCGGCGTGCCGTCGCGCTCGACCGAGAAGCAGCGCACGATGATGCTGGATGCGGTCGGCCGCGGCGACCGAAGCGAGCCTGCCTTCTCGGCGCTGGCCGCGGATGTTTCAGAGGCGAAAACGCCATCGATCATGCTGAAGGCCGCGAACCGGCTGTTCCGCTGGAGACAGGAGATCGGACGTGAACATAGACGGCGTTAAGGCCCTGGCTGCGCGCATCCGAGGAGAGGTCGCCAAGGCCGTCATCGGCCAGGAGGACACGGTGTCCCTCCTCCTCTGCGCGCTGTTCTCGAAGGGTCATGTGCTGCTGGAGGGCGTGCCGGGCGTCGCCAAGACGCTGCTGGCGCGGTCCTTTGCGCGGGCGACGGGGCTGGGCTCGGGCCGCATCCAGTTCACGCCGGACCTGATGCCGGGCGACATCATCGGCTCCAACCTGTTCGACTTCCGCACCAACCAGTTCAACCTGGTCAAGGGACCGATCTTCAACGAGTTGATCGTCGCCGACGAGATCAACCGCACGCCGCCCAAGACGCAGGCTGCCCTGCTGGAAGCGATGCAGGAGCGCAGCGTCACCATCGACGGCGTGCGCCACGCGCTCTCCCCCTGGTTCATCGTCGTGGCGACGCAGAACCCGATCGAGCAGCAGGGCACCTACGCCCTGCCCGAGGCCCAGCTCGACCGCTTCCTGTTCAAGCACGTGCTCGACTATCCCAGCGAAGCCGAGGAGATGCGCATCGTCTCGACCTATGGCGTGCGCCCCGGCTCCGTCGACATCGCGCAGATGGGCGTCGAGATGGCGGCGGGCCATGCCGTGCTGGATGAAGCCGCCGCCTGCATCGCGACAATCAGGATGTCGGACGAGGTGCTGAGCTACATCGTCAACCTGGTGCGCGGCACCCGTGTCAGCGCCGACCTCACCACCGGCGCCTCGCCTCGCGCCGGAGCCATGCTGGCGGCGGCGGCGCGCGCGCGCGCAGCGCTCGACGGCCGCGACTTCGTCATCCCCGACGACGTGAAACAGCTCGCCGCCCCTGCCCTGCGCCATCGCTGCGTCCTCTCTCCCGCCGCCGAGGTCGAAGGCCGCACGAGCGACCAGGCGCTCGCCGCCGTGATCGAACGCATCGAGGCGCCGCGGTGATCTTTCCGGCGCCAGCAGCAGCGGCCCTCGCAGGCGCCGGCGCTCCCGCCGCGCTGCTGGTCGCCGTGTTCGCGCCATCGCTGTGGCCACTGGGCCTGCTGTGGCTGTTCGTCGTGGCGCTGCTGGTCATCGCCGACGCAGTCCTGGGCGCGGACCGGCGCGGAATCGCCTTCGCCCTGCACGCAGACACGCGCGCCTTCATCGGCTCCCCGACGGAGATCGAGGCGGAGGTCACGTTCGGCCAGGGTCAGCGCCCGCCCGCCCGCGTCGAGATGCAGTTCGAGGTCAACGAATTCCTCCACCCGCGCTTCCGCAACTACCGGACCAGACCCCAGGGCCATCGCGCCCGGGTGAAAGCCGAACTCGACACCGTGCGCCGCGGCCTCGGCCAGGTGCGGCGCGTGTGGATCGAATGGAAAGGGCCGCTCGGCCTCGCCGTAAAGCGCCGCGTCATCACGACCGACCGGCCAATCGAGATCGTCCCCGACATCCGCTCGGTCAAGAAGGAAGCCATCCGCATCTTCGCGCGCGATACTTCCATCGGCCAGAAGATCCACATCGAGAAAGGCGAGGGGTCCGAGTTCGAGGCGCTGCGCGATTTCCTGCCCGGCATGGATCGCCGCACCATCGACTGGAAGCAGTCGGCCCGCCATGTGAAGCTGCTCTCGAAGGAGTTCCGCACAGAGCAGGACCAGACCATCATCTTCGCCATCGATACCGGCCGCCTGATGTGCGAGCCGCTGGAGAGCGCGCCGAAGATCGACCACGCCATCAATGCCGCCCTGCTGCTGGGCTTCGTCTCGCTGCGCATGGGCGACCGCGTCGGGCTTTTTGGTTTTGACGCCCGGCCGAACATCTCGACCGGCGCTGTCTCCGGCGTCGCCTCGTTCACCCTGCTGCAGCGCCTCGCCGCCCGCCTCGACTATTCGGCGGAGGAAACCAACTTTACCCTCGGCCTCTCCCAGCTTTCAGCCGAGACCCAGCGCCGCTCGCTGATCATCATCTTCACCGACTTCGCCGATCCCACCAGCGCGGAACTGATGATCGAGAATCTCGGCCGGCTCATGCGGACGCACCTCGTGCTGTTCGTCGCCATGCGCGACGCCGAGCTTGAGTCCATCGCGCTGTCCGAGCCGAAGCGCACCATCGACGTCACGCGCTCGGTGATCGCCCACTCGATGATCGTCGACAAGGAGCTGGTGCTCTCGCGCCTGCAGCGCCTCGGCGCCGAGATCATCAACGCGCCGGCCGGCCGCATCGGCCCCGCCCTTCTCAACCGCTATCTCGAACTGAAAAGGCAGAGCCGGATATGAAGGCCGCCTCAAGCCAGATCGTGCTGCGCAGCGGCCGCTTCCGACAGGAGCGCCAGGCCGACTGGAAACGCCTCGAAGACCTGCTCAACCGCATCGAGCGCGGCGGCGCCGGCGCGCTGTCCGACGACGAGCTTCTCGCCGTGCCCAAACTCTATCGCGCCGCCCTCGCCTCACTCTCCGTCGCCCGCGCCATTTCGCTCGACCAGGCTCTGGTCCAGTATCTCGAAAGCCTCAGCGCCCGCGGTTACTTCTTTGTCTATGGCGCGCGGGGCCGCATGGTCCAGCGCATCGGCGCGTTCTTCCGCACCGACTGGCCGATGGCGGTGCAGCGTCTCGCCGCCGATACGCTCGTCTCGGTCGCCGTCACCCTCATCGCGGCGGTCGCCGCCTATGTCCTGGTGATGGGCGATCCGGACTGGTTCTATTCCTTCGTGCCCGAAGGCCTTGCCGGCGGCCGCACGCCCTCGGCGTCACGCGAATTCCTCGAGTCCACCCTGTTCGACGGCGGCGACGAGGACGGCAGCAGCCTCTCTGTCTTCGCCACCTGGCTGTTCACGCACAATGCCGGCGTGTCGCTGCTCGCCTTCGCGGTCGGCTTCGCCTTCGGCCTGCCGAGCATGCTGCTGGTCGCCTACAATGGCTGCATGCTGGGCGCGTTCTATGCGTGCTTTGCCATGCACGGGCTCGGCGTCGAGCTCGGCGGCTGGCTGCTGATCCACGGCGTCACCGAACTGTTCGCCATCGCACTCGCCGGCGCCGCGGGCCTGCACATCGGCCGCGCCATGGCCTTTCCCGGTCAGCGCACCCGGCTCGACGCCGCCGCCGAGGCCGGCCGCCAGGCGGCGCGCGTCATGGTCGGCGTCATCGTCATGCTGCTGGTCGCCGGCATGCTGGAAGGCATCGGCCGGCAGGTGATCTCCTCGACGCCCATCCGCTATTCGATCGCAGCGGCGACGGCTGTTGTCTGGGGCGTCTATTTCTATGCGCCGCGGCGCAAGGAGGCCGGCGATGGCCCTTGAAGCCGCCAAGGCCACAAAGACCCCAAGGCCCTCGAAAGTGCGCGGGCCGGTCGACGAAGGCCGCCGCTTCGCCCGTTCGCTGGTGACGCCCGAAGGCGTGGACCTCGGCGTGCGCATTGCAACGGCGGGCGAGCGCGCGGGCGCCTTCATCATCGATGCGCTGATCATCCTGATGACGCTGATCCTGTTCATCCTGCTGGTGAACTATGTGCAGGGAGGCGGTGCGACGGGCGACTTCGTGACGATCGTGTTCCTGATCGTCTTCTTCGGGATCCGGAATTTCTACTTCATGCTGTTCGAACTGGGCGCGCGCAGCGCCACGCCGGGCAAGCGCCTGTTCAGGATCCGGGTCGCCAGCCGCGGCGGCGGCCTCCTGCGCGCCGACGCCATTTTCGCGCGCAACGCCATGCGCGAGGTCGAGGTCTTCCTGCCGCTGTCCTTCATGGTCTCGGGCTCCAGCTCGGTCGACGGCCTGATCGTGCTGATCGGATTTCTGTGGACTGCGGTATTCATCTTCTTCCCGCTGTTCAATCGCGACCGGCTGCGCGCGGGCGATGTGATCGCAGGCACATGGGTGGTGCAGACGCCGCGGAAGCAATTGCTCTCCGACCTCGCGACCCGCACGGAAGCCCAGGCGCCGATGGCGGCCATGTTCACCGCCGAACAGCTCGACGCCTACGGCATCAAGGAGCTGCATGTCCTGGAAGACGTGATCCGCACCAACAAGCCGGACGCCATCACGCTGGTCGCCGACCGCATCCGCAGGAAGATCCTGTGGACCAGGGCGCCGGCCGAAAGCGATGGCGACTTCCTGCGCGACTACTACGCCGCGCTTCGCGGCCATCTCGAATCCCGCCTGCTGATGGGCGTCCGCCGCGCCGACAAGCACGCGAAGGGTCGTTAGTCGAACACCTTCGCCAGCTCGTCCGACGTGACGCCTTCCTTGACCGAGCGCAGCTCATGGTAGAGCGAGGCGACGCCGGCTGAACTCACCATGGAGCCAAGGGCGCTTCCGAGCACGGTTGCGATTGCCGTCGCCCAGATGCCTGTCGTGCTCGCCAGGGCCGCCGGTCCGCCTGCGACGCCCACAACCAGGAAGCCCACCACAACGGCAAGCAGCAGCACCACGATCACGCAGACCACCACCAGCCCCAGGATCGCCCAGCGATTCCCCTTGGTCAGTTCGGCCGACCGGCTCATGGACCCGAAAATGCCGCGCCTCTCCACAACCAGAACTGGAACTGTGACCGAGAGTACGATTGCAATAATAATGCCCGGAACGATCAGTGCGATCATGCCAAGGATCACCGCAACCGACGTCAGGAACCCCACCACGACCAGTGGAACAAGATTGCGAACGCCAGTGGAAAGACAATCACCAAGATCAGCACGACCACCATTGAAACTGACAATGGCCCCATGCGTCACCGCGCCGACTGCGACGTAGGATGGAATGGAGGCGAGAAGCTCCACCAGCGAGCCCAGAAGAGAGTCCGCCACCGATGCGCTTGGCGAAAAAAGGTCCGGTACAAAGTATCCAACCGCGAATGTGATCGCAAAGGATGGCAGGGCCGAAAAGACGAAGACCAGCAGGAAGAACGTCACAAAGTTCGCGCCTATGGCGCTGAACGTACGTGAGACCACGCGGCCAAGGTCAATCCCCGCTGCAGGCCTGAGATCCGTCATGCGTGCCCCCAAACGGCCTCGACCTGTTGGGAGCCTAGCGCCCACCCGGGCGATTGCAACGGCGCTTTGTTGATCCGGCCGGGTTGAAGACGCGGGCGGGCCACGCAACTATCCGGGCATGGCAGGCTGGCAGTTCTGGATCGATCGCGGAGGCACGTTCACCGACGTCGTCGCGCGCTCGCCATCGGGCGAGGAGGTTGTGCGCAAGCTCTTGTCCGAAGCGCCGGGCCGCTATGATGATGCAGCCCTGGAAGCGATCCGGCGGATCCTCGCCGACCATGGCGACGGCCGAGGCAATGACCAGATCGCTTCGGTCAAGATGGGCACGACGGTCGCCACCAACGCCCTGCTGGAGCGGAAAGGCGCACGTGTCCTCCTGCTGGTGACCGAAGGGTTCGCCGACCTGCTGGAAATCGGCACTCAGGCGCGGCCGGATATCTTCGCCCGCCAGATCGTCAAGCCTGACCTGCTGCGTGAGCGCGTGATCGAGGTGCGCGAACGGGTAAGCGCCGAGGGTGAGGTGCTGCGCGCGCTCGACGAGGCGCATGTGCGCGATGGCCTGGTGGGCGCTTATGCGGACGGTCTGCGCGCCTGTGCGGTGGCCTGCCTGCACGGCTGGGCGCATCCCGCGCACGAACAGCGTGTGGCGGCGATCGCGCGCGAAATAGGCTTCACGCAGGTATCGGTAAGCGCGGAGCTGAGCGGCCTCATCAAGTATGTGCCGCGCGCCGACACGACGGTCGCCGACGCCTACCTGTCGCCTGTGCTGGGCGCATATGTGGCCCGTATGGCTGCGGCGCTGCAGGGCGTGCGGCTGTATTTCATGCAGTCGAATGGCGGTCTGACGGGCGCTGCGGTGTTCCGGGGGCGTGATGCCGTGCTGAGCGGTCCGGCGGGGGGTGTGGTGGCGGTGGCAGCGGCGGCGCGGCGCGCGGGGTTCGGTCACGTGCTGGGGTTCGATATGGGCGGCACGTCGACGGACGTGTCGCACTATGCCGGCGCGTTCGAGCGTACGAACGATACGGTGGTGGCGGGCGTGCGGCTGACCGCGCCGATGCTGCAGGTGCATACGGTGGCGGCAGGCGGCGGGAGCGTGTGCCACTTCGACGGGGCGCGGTTGCGGGTGGGGCCGATGTCCGCCGGCGCCGATCCCGGCCCTGCCTGCTACCGCCGCGGCGGCCCGCTGACGATCACCGATTGCAATGTGCTGCTCGGCCGTGTGCGCCCGGAACTCTTTCCGGCGATCTTTGGGCCCGGCGCGGACCAGCCGATCGACGCGCATATTGTTGCGGCCAAGTTCAACGAGCTATGCACCGAGGTCGAGAAAGCGACTGGCCAGACGCTTTCGCCCGAAGAAGCGGCCGAAGGCTTCATCGCCATCGCCAACCAGCACATGGCCGAGGCGATCCGCAAGATCTCGATCCAGCGTGGCTATGACCCCCGCGCCTACGTGCTCTGCGCCTTTGGCGGCGCGGGTGGGCAGCATGCCTGCGCGGTCGCCGATGCGGTCGGCGTACGCAGCATCCTGCTACATCCGCTGGCCGGCGTGATGTCCGCCTGGGGCATCGGTCTCGCCGACCAGCGCGCAATCCGAGAAGTCTCGATCGAGGAGAAGCTCGGCGCGGACATCAGCGATCGCCGCAACGCGCTGGAGACGGCCGCACGGCAGGCGCTTGCCGTCCAGGGCGTGCGGGATGACTCCGTCGACACACAGACGATCGCCCACCTGCGCTATGATGGCGGCGAAGTCGCGTTGCCGCTTCCCTTCGCCCCGCCCGCGGAGCTCGCCACGGCATTCGAACATGAACACAGGCGCCGATTCGGCTTCGCCGACGCGGGCCGCGCCATCCTGGTCGCCAAGCTCTCGGTCGAGGCCGTGGGCCGGGAGACAAGCACAGACAGCGTTTCGCCGCCCCTGCCGGCGCGAACGCCGGACCCGATCGCGGCCGTTCGTGTCACTCACCATGCCGAGCGGCAAGCAGCCCCGGTCTACCGGCGTACGGATCTTCCGTCCGGGTTCGCGATCACCGGCCCCGCCCTTATTGTCGAGCAAGGCGCCACGACCTGGGTCGAACCGGCCTGGCGCGCCGAGCTCAGCCGCGATGGCGACCTGATCCTCACACGCACCGGGCAAGCCGAAGACCGCGCCACGATCGGGGCCAGCGCCGATCCCGTCCTGCTCGAAATCTTCAACAACCGCTTCATGGCCGTGGCCGAGGAGATGGGGCTAGCGCTGCAGACCACCGCTGCTTCGGTCAACATCAAGGAACGGCTCGACTTCTCCTGTGCCGTGTTCGATGGCGATGGCGGGCTGGTGGCGAACGCCCCGCACATTCCGGTCCACCTCGGCTCGATGGGAGAATCCGTTCGGGTCATCCGCGAGGAACGCGGCCACGACGCGCGTGGCATTCGCCCCGGCGACGTCTACATGCTGAACGCGCCGCATGCCGGCGGCACGCACCTGCCGGACATCACCGTGATTGCGCCGGTTTTCGTGCGCGACGGCCCGCCCGCCTTCTTCACCGCCGCACGCGGCCACCATGCCGACATCGGCGGCATCACCCCCGGCTCCATGCCGCCCGACAGCCGCCGCATTGAAGAAGAAGGCGTGCTGATCGAGAACTTCCTGCTCGTTGAGGATGGTCGCCTGCGCGAAGCGGAAACCCGCGCCCTGTTCGCTTCCGGCAGATGGCCGGCGCGCGACATCGACCGCAACATCGCCGACCTGAAAGCGCAGGTCGCCGCCTGCATGCGAGGCGCAGACGAACTGCGACGGCTTTGCGTCCACTATGGGCTCGATGGCGTCGAGGCCTACATGCGCCACGTGCAGGACAATGCCGAGGAACATATCCGCCGCGTGATCGCGACGCTGGCGCCGGGATCGTTCGAAGCCCCGATGGACAACGGCGCCCTCGTGCGCGTGTCGGTTCGGCCAGACCGCGCCGCGCGCACTCTCACGGTCGACTTCACCGGCACAAGCGATCAGGACGCCGGCAATTTCAACGCACCGAAAGCGATCACGCGCGCCGCGGTGCTCTATGTTTTCCGTACGCTGGTCGACGATGCGATCCCGCTCAACGAGGGCTGCCTCAAGCCCATCGACATCATCGTGCCGGAAGGATCGCTGCTGAACCCGCGCCGCGGCGCGGCTGTGGTGGCGGGCAATGTCGAGACCAGCCAGGTGGTGGTCGATGCCCTCTACGGCGCGCTCGGCAAGCTGGCGGCCTCGCAGGGCACGATGAACAATTTCACTTTCGGCGACGCACAGCGGCAATACTACGAGACAATCTGTGGAGGATCTGGCGCGGGACCCGGCTTCGACGGCGCCGCCGCCGTGCAGACCCACATGACCAACTCCCGCCTGACGGACCCCGAAATCCTGGAATCACGCTTCCCTGTCCTGGTCGAACGCTTTGCCATCCGGCGCGGCAGCGGCGGCGCGGGCGTGCATCGCGGCGGCGATGGCGCAATCCGCGCCGTGACATTCCGCCAGCCGATGACGGCCGCGATCCTCTCTAACCGCCGCACCACATCGCCGTTTGGGCTTGCGGGCGGCGAGCCAGGCGCACGTGGTCGCAACCAGGTGCGCCGCGCCAATGGCGATGTCGACGGGCTGGGGCCAACGGACGTGACCGAGATGGCGCCCGGCGACACCATCATCATCGAAACACCCGGCGGCGGCGGCTTCGGAAGGAAACGCTGATGCTTGTGCTGCTCGGCATCGCTGTGGTGGTTCTCGGCTTCGTCGTGCGCGCCAACCTGCTTGAGCTGCCTGACCGCAAACTCGCGCTCAACGGCGTCATCCGCGCCCAGATACCGACCGCCTTGCCGCTTCTTCTCGCCAACATCATCCTCATGCGCATTTTGGCATTCCCCTCATGACCCAGCTCACCAAGGACATTGCCGAGAAATTCGCGGGGCTCGCCCTCGCACATGTCGGCCGCGAATACCCGAACAAGATGGACCATGTGGTCTCTGGCCCCGACGACCTGATCAGTCCGCGAGCGGCGCATCCGATCTTCTTCGGCTCGTTCGACTGGCATAGCTGCGTGCACGGCTACTGGCTGCTGGCGCGGCTGGTTCGCCGCTATCCCGATCTCGGCCAGGCCGCAGAGATTGGAAAGCTGTTCGAGGAGCGCGTCACCGGAGAGACTGTGGCTGCGGAGGTCGCCTACCTCGCGCGGCCGGGCGCGCGCGGGTTCGAGCGGCCCTATGGCTGGGGCTGGCTGCTGGCGCTGCAGGCCGAACTCGAACTGCACGAGACCGGCGCCATCGACGCGGCCCGCATTGCGATGCGACCATTAGCGGAAGCATTCGCCCAGCGCTTTCGCGACTTCCTGCCGCTGGCCACCTATCCGGTACGCACGGGCGTCCATTCCTCGACTGCCTTCGCCCTGCGTATGGCGGCGGACTGGGCCGAGGCGTTCGATCCGTCGCTGTTCGATCTTATGCGCGCCAAGGCGTTGTCCTGGTATGCTGGCGACCGCGACTGCCAGGCTTGGGAGCCGTCGCAGGACGATTTCCTCTCGCCTTGCCTCAGCGAGGCCGAGTGCATGCGGCGTCTGCTGGAGCCTGCCGAGTTCAAGGAATGGTTCGGCCGCTTCCTGCCGCGTGTCGGCCAGGGTGCGCCGACATCCCTGTTCGCGCCGGCCAAGGTGAGCGACCGTAGCGACGGCAAGATCGCGCACCTGGACGGGTTGAACTTCTCACGCGCCTGGTGCTGGCGATCCATCGCCGCGATGCTGGGAGACATGCCGGCCGCCGCTCGCGCCCGCGAAGCCGCCGACCGCCATGTCGAGGCCAGCCTGCCGCATGTCGCGGGCGACTATATGGGTGAACACTGGCTCGCGACCTTCGCCCTGTTGGCGCTGGAAGCCTAAGCTGGCGCTTTCGCCGTCATTGTGGCGCGATCCGTCTCCAGAAGCATGAGCAGTTCCGCCGCCACGCCAACTGCAATGGCGGCGGGCGCTTTCGACCGGATCGCTCCGGCGCCGATCGGGCATGTCAGCTTCCTGCGCTTCCAGCCCTTCCTTCGCCAACCGTGAGGCAAACCGCGCACGCTTGGTCGCCGAGCCGATCAGCCCGCAGAATTGCGCATCGCCGCGCGCCAGCACCGCCTTCACCAGAGCATAGTCGAGTTCATGGCTGTGTGTGAGCACCAGGAAGAACGCCTCGGCCGGCGCCTCGCTGACGGCGTTGACGATGTCCTTGCGGACGATAATGCGGGAATCCTCGGTCGCCGCCTCGGGGCGGATATCCAGCCAGTGAAAGCGGACCGGCAACGTCTCGGCAATATGCGCAATGGCCCGCCCGACATGCCCTGCACCGAAGAGATAGAGATGTGTCGCGACCGGTGCGATCCTCTCCACCATCCGCGTCCAGGGGCCCTTCACCTCGACCCGGGCGCCCGCATCGTCGAACAGCTCCAAGCCGGCGCCGCCGCCGGTCCAGCCCTGCGCGAAGGTCCGCGCGATGAGGCCGCCGGCGATCCGGGCCTCGAGCGTGTAGCGCTCGCCCGCACGCTCGGCCATATCGGCGGCAGCGAGCCAGCCGCGGCTCTCCGGGCCAAGCCGCTCTACCGCCACCCGCACCCGCCCGCCACAGCATTGCGCCAGCAGCGGACCCAGCGGATAGTCCTGCTGCATGACATCGACGACATTCTGCGCCACCAGCCGTCGCGCCTGATCCGTGAGCTGCATCTCCAGATTTCCGCCGCCGACCGTGCCGAAGATCGCATCGCGCGAAACGATCATCCGCGTGCCCGCCTCGCGCGGCGCAGAGCCGGCGACATGCACCAGTGTCACCATCGCCGCGGCCTCCCCGCGCGCCACCAGCGCCAGCGCATCGGACGTCCAGGTCCAGGCGCTCATCGCGCCGCCTCCACGCGCTTCACCGCCGCCAGCACCCGCTCCGGCGTCGCCGGCGCATCGAGCTGCGGCGAAATCCGGTGATCGCCCACCGACGCCACCGCATCGCTGATCGCGCAGAACGCCGAGATCGCCAGCATCAGCGGCGGCTCGCCCACGGCCTTCGAGCGATAAATCGATTCCTCGGAATTCTCGCCATCCCACAGCGCGATCCGCATCTCGGGACGATCCCCCGCCACCGGGATCTTGTAGGTCGACGGCGCATGCGTCCGCAGCCTTCCCCTGCTGTCGAACCACAACTCCTCGGTCGTCAGCCAGCCCATGCCCTGCACGAACCCGCCCTCGATCTGCCCGAGATCGATCGCCGGGTTCAGCGACCGCCCGCAATCATGCAGGATGTCGACGCGCAGCATGCGGTTCTCGCCCGTCAGGCAATCCACCGCCGCCTCGGACACCGCGCAGCCATAGGCATAATAGTAGAACGGCCGCCCGCGGCCTGCCGCACGATCCCACGCGATCTTCGGCGTGCGGTAATAGCCCGTCGCCGACAGCGACACGCGCGCCATGTAGGCCGCATGCGTCATCTCCGCGAACGTCATCGCCTTCGCGCCCGCCCGAACCTCGCCATTGACGAAGGCTACCTCCGCCTCGTCGCACGCAAACAGCTTCGCCGCGAACGCGACCAGCCGCTCCTTGATCGCCTTCGCCGCCTCGCGCGCCGCCATGCCGTTGAGATCGGTTCCAGCCGACGCCGCCGTCGCCGACGTGTTCGGAACTTTCGCGGTCGATGTCGGCATGATGCGGATGGCAGACAGCGGCACGGCAAACTCGGCGGCGACAACCTGCGCCACCTTCACCATCAGCCCCTGGCCCATCTCCGTGCCGCCATGGTTGAGCTGGATCGAGCCGTCGGAATAGACATGCACCAGCGCGCCGGCCTGGTTGAGGTGCGTCGCCGTGAAGGAGATGCCGAACTTCACCGGCGTCAGGCTCAACCCGCGCTTGACGTACGCGTTCGTCGCGTTCCATGCGCGGATCGCCTCGCGCCGCGCGCGATAGCTGGACGACGCCTCCAGCGCCTCCATCATCGGGGCGATGATGTGCTGCTCCACACGCTGGCCATACGGCGTCTCGTCCCGCCCTGGCGCGTAGAGATTGGCGCGGCGCACGTCGAGCGCGTCCTTGCCTGTCGCAATCGCGATTTCCTCCATCGTCCGCTCGATCGCCAGCATGCCCTGCGGTCCGCCAAAGCCGCGGAAGGCGGTGTTGGAAACGGTGTGCGTGCGGAAGCGGTGCGAATGGATGCGCGCGGCGTTCAGGAAATACGCGTTGTCGGCATGGAACATGGCGCGATCGTTGAT
Source organism: uncultured Alphaproteobacteria bacterium (assembly GCA_963718145.1). Lineage (GTDB taxonomy): Bacteria > Pseudomonadota > Alphaproteobacteria > Caulobacterales > Hyphomonadaceae > UBA7672. The sequence continues at coordinate 153,084 of CAVQYJ010000024.1, forward strand.
CGCCATCGAGAGGTCCGCCGAATAGCCGCAGCGCGAGGCCAGCTCGATCTCGACGCCGCACAGCCGCCCGTCTGCATCGAAGCCGACGTCGAACTCTGCCTCGAAATCGTGGCGCTTGCCGGTCAGCTCCATGTCGTCGTCGCGGTCGAGCCGCAACTTGGCGGCGCGGCCGGTCTTTGCCGCCACTAGCGTTGCGGCGGAAGCGATCAGCGCCGACTGCGTCTCCTTGCCGCCGAACCCTCCGCCCATGCGCCGGACTTCACAGATCACCTTATGTGCTTCAAGGCCGAGCACGCGCGCAACCACGTGCTGCGTCTCGGTCGGGTTCTGGGTCGAGGAATGCACGGTGATGTCGCCATCCTCGCCGCGCACCGCCAGCGCCACCTGGCCTTCGAGATAGAAGTGATCCTGCCCGCCGATGACCATCCGGCCCTTCAGCCGGCGCGGCGCCGCCTTCAGCGCGGCCGCCGCATCCCCCATCACGAATGTCTTGGCGTCCTCGATCGTGGCCCCGACTTCCCGCGCCGCCGCAATGTCGAGCAGCGCGGGCAGATCAGCATACTCCACCTTGGCCAACCGGACTGCGGCGCGCGCTGCTTCGCGCGTCTCGGCTGCGACGACAAAGAGACACTGGCCCCAGTAGAGCACTTCGCCGTCGGCAAACAGCGGATCATCGCCAGCGATCGGGCTCACATCGTTCTTGCCCGGAATGTCCTCCGCACCGAACACCGCGACAACGCCTGGCGCCGCGCGCACGGCGGCGAACTCCAGCTTCGTGATCCTGGCATGCGCCTTCGCGCTCAGGCCCAGCGCAAGGTGCAGCAGGCCCTGTGGTTCGGGCATGTCGTCGATATAGAGTGCGCGGCCAGAGACGTGCTTCTCTGCGCTGTCGTGCGCGATGTCCGCGCCGATGACGCCGCTCTTGCCCGCCGACGCGTCAGCCATGGGCAATGCCCGTCAGGCCAAGGACGCGCGTGGACGATGTGCCACCCGAGTTTTCGAGGAAGAAGCGCAGCAACAGGTTCTGCGCCACTGCGAGCCGGTAGTCCGCACTGGCGCGCCAGTCGGTCAGCGGCTGGAAATCCTGCGCCAGCGCGGCCATGGCTGCGCGCACGCTGTCCTCGATCCACGGCTTGCCCGCGAGCGCAGCCTCCGCCTTCGCCGCACGCTTCGGAATGCCGGCCATGCCGCCAAAGGCGAGGCGCGCTTCAGCGACCAAGCCTTTCGTAACCCGCACCATAAGTCCAGCGCTGACGGCGGAGATGTCCTGCTCGAATCGCTTGGAGATCTTCTCTGCGGCGAAGAACGAGGCCTTGGGCGGCGCCGGGATCACCAGATGAGTCACAATCTCGCCCGGTGCGCGGTCCTGCTTGCCATAGTCGATGAAGAAGGCTTCCAGCGGCAGCGTGCGGGTCGCCGCGCCCTTGCGCAGGCGAATGCTGGCGCCCAGCGCAATCAGGACCGGCGGCATGTCGCCAATTGGCGAACCGTTGGCAATGTTGCCCGCCACGGTGCCGCTGTCGCGCACTTGCGCGGCGCCAAGACGGCGGATGTAGTCCTTTAGCGATGGATGCAGCTTCGCCAGAGCGTCATGAGCATCGGAATAGCGCACCGCGGCGCCGATCTCCACGCCGCTTCCAACCGGCGTGATGGTCTGAAGGTCGACGACACGCATTGCCGAAATCAATGTCTCGATGCGCCGTCCCTGCTTGGTGACCCACAAGCCGACATCGGTGGCGCCGCCGAGGATGACGGCATCCGGAGTCGCCTCACACAACCGCGCCATCTCCGCCAGTGTCGTGGGCGCATGGAAGCGGCGGCCATTGCACTCATATCCCAGCGCTTCGGCGTCCTGCCGAATGGCTGCAACCTTCGGCCGGGGCGCCGAACACGCCTTCTCGCCTGCGCGCAGGATTGGACCATAGCCGGTGCAGCGGCAGAGATTGCCTGCGATGGCGTCGCTGATGCTGGCTGTGTCCGCAGCGCCGCCGCGCGCATGGTGGGCGTGCAGCGCCATGACGAAGCCCGGCGTGCAGAAGCCGCACTGCGAGCCGTGGCTGGCGACCATTTCCTTCTGCACGGGATTGGCGCCGCCCAGACCTTCCACCGTGGTCAGCGCACAGCCGTCGACCATGGGCAGGAACTGGATGCAGGAATTGATGCTGCGGACGCATGGCCCTGCGCATCGACCATCATCACCGTGCACGCGCCGCAATCGCCTTCGGCGCAGCCCTCTTTCGTGCCGGTCAGCCGCCGGTCCTCGCGCAGCCATTCCAGGAGGGTGCGTGTGGGATCGGGCGCCGTCAGCTCGACCGGCGCGCCGTTCAGGGTGAAGCGGACAGTGTCGCGCATCTAGCTGCCGCGATAGGTAGAATACGCCCACGGCGAGACCAGCAGGGGCACGTGATAGTGGGCGTGGATGTCGGCCAGGCCCACCGCGATCTCGACCACGTCGAGGAAAGGCGGATCATCCAGCGCGCCATGATGGCGCAGCCGGAAATAGTCGGCGACGTGGAAGGCCAGGACATACTTGCCCTTCGCGAACGCCGGACCTTCGAGCAGTGGAGCGTCACAGCGTCCCTCGGCATTGGTCGTCGCCTCGCGCAGCACGTCCCGTGTGTCGGCGCGCAACAGGCGCACCACCATGCCGGCGGCTGGAATGCCCTGGGCGGTGTTGAGGACGTGTGTGGTCAGGCGGCCCAAATCAACCTCTTGGAATGCTGGCCCATGATGGCGCGGCGCGCGGCATTCGCCAACCGGTCAGGCCTCTCTTCCATAAGCCCGCACAACCATGGCGGAAAGTTGGGCGCACAGGTCCAATTGGACGCAGCGGCCTTGCGCTTTTGGCCGGCTATGAAACTTTGGCGGCATGGCGGAACGGGCATCATTTGCGGGATTTGGAGCGCGGGCGGAAGCCCGCTGCCGGGAGCTTTCGCGCCCACCCTACAGTGAAGAGCCGGACAAGCTGACACGCCGATTCCTGACGCCGGCGCATCGGGCGACCGTCGACCGGCTCGGCGAATGGATGCGCGAGGCCGGGATGTCCGTGCGCCTCGACGAGGCGTGTTCGCTCGTCGGCCGACGCGACTATGGCACTCCCGGCAAACCGGCGCTGGTGTTCGGCTCGCATGTCGACAGCGTGCGCGATGGCGGCGCCTATGACGGGATGCTTGGCGTCCTGCTGGGCCTGGCCTGCGTCGAGGCGCTGGGCAACCGGGACCTGCCCTTCGCGATTGAAGTGGTTGGCTTCGGCGACGAAGAGGGCTCGCGCTTTCAGGCTTCGATGAATGGCAGCCGGGCGTTTGCGGGGAAACTCGACCTTGCAACGGCGCTCGATGCGGTGGATCGCGAGGGGGGAACCCTGCGTGACGCCCTGCGTGGCTGGGGGGTGGACGGTGCGCGGATGGGTGCGGCGGTGCGCGCGAGGGGGAGCGTGGTGGCGTTCGTGGAGCCGCATATCGAGCAGGGACCGGTGCTCGAGGCGCGCGGCGCTGCGTTGGGGGTGGTGAGCGCGATTGCGGGGCAGTGGCGGCTGAAGGTGAAGGTGGGCGGCGTGGCGGGGCATGCGGGTACGACGCCGATGCATCTGCGCGCCGATGCGATGGCGGCGGCGGCGGAGATGGTGCTCGCCGTGGAGAGGGTTGCGACGGAGGGTGCGGCGGACCTGGTGGCGACAGTGGGGCAGATGGCGGTGCAGCCGGGCGCGCCGAATGTGATCGCGGGGCGTGCGGAGTTCACGGTGGATGTGCGCGCCGGTACGGATGCGGTGCGTGATGCGGGGCTGGTGCAGGTGGAGGCGGCGATCGCGCAGGCGGCGCTGCAGCGCGGGGTAAGCGCGGAGGTGCAGAGGGTGCAGAACCTGCCCGCGACGAAGATGGATGCGAAGCTGCAGGCGATGCTGGTGCGCGCGGCGCGCGCGGCAGGGCATGATGCGCCGGTGATGGTGAGCGGTGCGGGTCACGATGCGATGATGGTGGCGAGCGTCGCGCCGACGGCGATGCTGTTCGTGAGGTGCGCGGGGGGGGTGAGTCACAACCCTGCGGAGGCGGTGAGCGCGGAGGACTGCGATGCGGCGGTGGCGGCGCTGGCGGCGTTCGTGCAGATGCTCGCGGAGGAGTGAACGATGACGTATCCGCGCGACATGGTGGGCTATGGCGCCACGCCGCCGCATGCGGCGTGGCCGGGCGGCGCGAAGATCGCGGTGCAGTTCGTGGTGAACTATGAGGAGGGCGGGGAGAGTTCGGTGCTGCATGGCGATGCGGGGTCGGAAGCGTTCCTGTCGGAGATGGTGGGCGCGCAGAGCCATGTGGGCGCGCGTGCGATGGCGATGGAGTCGCTGTACGAATACGGGTCGCGCGCGGGGGTGTGGCGGTTGCTGAGGGTGTTCGGCGAGTTCGCGATGCCGGTGACGGTGTTCGGGGTGGCGAGCGCGATGGAGAAGAACCCGCATGCGGTGGCGGCGATGCTGGATGCGAAGTGGGAGATCGCCTCCCACGGCCACCGCTGGATCGACTACCAGAAGGTTCCTGTGGAGGTAGAGCGCGAGCACATCGGGAAGGCGATCGAGATTCACACGCGGCTGACGGGGTCGCGGCCGCTGGGGTGGTATCAGGGGCGGACGAGCCCCAACACCGCGCGGCTGGTCGCGGAGGAAGGTGGGTTTGTGTACGACGCGGATTCCTACGCGGATGACCTGCCTTACTACGACACGCGGCATGGCCGGCCGCAATTGATCGTGCCCTATACGCTCGACAACAACGACATGAAATTCGTGGCGCAGAACGGCTTCCAGATGGGCAAGCAGTTTGCAGGTTACCTGATCGATGCGTTCGACGCGCTCCATGCCGAGGGCGATGTCGCGCCGAAGATGATGTCAATCGGCCTCCACTGCCGTGTCGTGGCCAAGCCGGGGCGTATCCTTGGGTTGCGGCGGTTTCTTGAACATGTGGCGTCGAAAGAAGGCGTGTGGGTGGCGCGGCGGATCGACATTGCGCGGCACTGGCTGACTCAGCATCCCTTCCGGCCGGCGACATGACCGAACGCGCGCTCGACCACATCAACGCGCTGGACCTGGCCGGATTCGTAGCGCTGCTTGGACCGCTGTACGAGCATTCGCCATGGGCGGCGGAACGGGCCTTCCAGGCAGGGCCATTTGGGGATGTGGCTACACTGGCCGGCGCGCTGAAATCCGTGGTCGACCATGCGAGCGAGGCCGAGAGAATTTCGCTGATCCTGGCGCACCCCGAGCTGGCCGGAGATCGGCTGCGCGCGCGGGCGCTGACAGCGAGTTCCATGTCGGAACAGGCCAGCCTCGGGCTGGACCGGCTGGATGCGCAGGAAATCGTGCAGTGGACGAAGCTGAACGCCGAGTACCTCAAGCGGTTCGACATGCCGTTCATCATCTGCGTTCGGCTGCATTCCAAGGACGAGATTCTCGCGGCGCTGAACCGGCGGCTGGGGCGTACCCTGGCCGAGGAAAGGCGGGAGGCGGTGCGTCAGATCCATGACATTGCCCGGCTGAGGCTCGATGACGCGCTGGCGAAGCTGGAGGCGGAATGAGCGGCTTGCGGCGCTTGAATGCGCAGGACAGGCGCGACCTGGATGTGCTGATCGTGAGTGGCAGGACGACCATGCCTGGCCGGAGCCGGAATTTGTCGGCGACAAAGTCTGACAGCATCATGCGAACCGCGATTTCGGCAGGCGGGTTATGCGGCAGGCGAGATCGTCTTCGCCGGATGCGATCATGTAGTCGTCGCCGTCCTCGACGATTCCGGTGGTGAAGACGATGTTGGAGACGTAGCGCAACGGGTTCAGGTCCTGGCTGAGCGCCGGGCGGGCTTCGAGGACGGGTTTGTCGTCGACCAGCTTCAGAATGCGTGTGGGATCGTTGCGGTCGAGCAGCGCCCAGAAGGTGCGGTAGGCGCCGACGAGACCGCGAACCTCCACGCCATGATAGAGTTCGAGCCAGCCGTGCGGCGTGAGGATGGGCGGTGTTCCCCCGCCGACTTTCATCGAGGACAGCGACCCGCGGCGCGGACGGATGCCGGACGCGTCGAGCGGTCTCCAGTGCAGCGCATCGGGCGACGAGGCGAACTGGATCGAGGGACCGGCAAGAAATTCGCTGTCGGGCGGAAGGGCGAGGTAGACGTCGCCAGAGGGCCGGGTGAGGGCCATGAAACCGTCGTGCACCAGCCCCTCGAAGATGAGCATGTCCTTGTTCTGGTGGTCGAGCACAATGCCGTCGAGCCGCCAGTCGAGCGCGTTGCCAGACGTGTAGAGCGTGGTGCAGAGGCGCTCTGCGCTGACCGAGCAGGTGGTCATGTACCAGCGATCGCCGATGCGGCTGATGCGCGGATCCTCGACGCCGTACTGCTGGTAGCTACGTTGGGGCTGGATGATGCGGTCGTAGTGGACTTTCAAGATCCGGGATGCGTCGGGCGAAAGCTCGACCGGAAGCAGCCAGGACAGCGATGTCAGGACCAGCGTCCTGTAGTTGCCGGCAAGGCGGAGTTCGCGCGGGTCGCGGTCGTCGATCGCGGCGCGCGGATGACGGTCGATGACATAGCGACCCTCGCTCCAGCGCAGGGCGAGCACTTCCGTTTCGCGGACTGGCCGACGGAGCGCCTCGGCCACGCGCACCATCATCAGGAGGTTGCCGCCGGGAAGGCGCGTGAAGCCGGGATTGAAGGCGCCGAGGACAAAGGTTTCCTCGGCTATCGACATACGCAATGGCGAGCGCGACAGGTCCACATCGGCCGGTCCGAAGACGATAGCGTCGAGGTGCGGAGAGTTGCCGGCCATGCGCATTATGTGGAGCAGAAGCCCGCCGCATCAATGCTGGGTTGGCTGCCTGCCCGCAGAGTGGCCCGGAGACCAGAACGCGCCCGTGGGATGCCGGTTCCAGAATCCGACTCGACATGACGGCAAGGTGCTGGAACCCGAAGCGGCATTTCGCGCGTTCAACCAGGCGGCACAGGAGTTTGGCTCATGTTTTCGCTTACCGGAAAAATGAACGGCATCCTCGTGAAGGTCGAGGACAAGGCGCGCTGGAAGGATCTCGAACTTGCGGGATGCGTGGTGGCGGGCGGACCATACGTCCGTTTCGGGCACTTCGAACATGTCGTCTTCGTCAACTGCATCTTCCTCTATGACGGCATGGAGGTTGAAGGGCATGAGTGGATCGAATTCATGAGCCGCTCGCGCATGCTTGGCCCTGCCAGGGCGCAGAAGCGCGGGGCGTAAGGAAATTCGCGCACGTGCGCAGTCCCGGCGGCGTGCGCCGAAGGCGGGATCGAGGCGGGTTTTGGGGTGATCGAGACGCCTGGCGGCGCGCGGATGCAGGCCCTCGTCCGGCGAACGGGGTTTTGTGGAAAAAGCGGCGATGCCAACAACACGGCTAACCGCGCAGCGGGCGACCCGCGCAGGCGGGCCAGCGGATCGCGCGCCAGTCGCCCGGCCTCGCTCGCCCAGGCGAGGGCGAGGCGGATGGCGTGGCGGCGGACGTGCTCCAGCCTGTGGGTGTGCTGGATCCAGCGGGCGTTGAGGTGGGCGGGCGTCTTGAGCTTCGGCAGGTAGAACAGGTCCAGCGGCAGTGACACACGCGGCAGGCCGGCAAGACGCCGGGCCGTGCGGTAGATCGCCCGCGCGATCGCGGCCTCGGAGCGGTAGAGGTGATGGATCATCGCCCAGCATGCATCCCGCGAGATTGGCCGCGAGCGGTCGTTGAGCGGGACAACCAGCAGGACGAAGAACGCACGGCGCCACGCCCCGGCGACGATCTCCAGGACGGAAAGCACAGCGGCGGCGAGGGCCTGCGGGATGGTGCGTGCTGTCTTCAAGGCCTCCTCGGGGTCATGTTCCACGAGGATTATGCGCCCGGTTCAGCGGGTGTCGGGCAAAAAGGGCTGAAAATTCTTGTCCGGCCTTGAAAGCACAGAGGTTTTGCAGCGCCAGCTGTTGGGTAACTTGCAATGCACCGTTCAAGAAGCGCGGCCAGCTATCCCGCGCACCTGCCGTGTGTCCACCGTAGAGTGACACACACGACCGCGTCGTCGTTGCGGACATTCGCGCGGGCGCAAGTCCGGTGAGTCAGGGCGCGCGGCGCCAGGTCTGCGAGCGTCCAACCTGGGGCAACATGAAGTAGCCGCGGAGCTCGAGGCTTTGTCCGTTCGGGCTCAGCCGCAGGGAGGCGCTGTAGACGTTGCCGGTGTCAGGATCGAGCACCGAGCCGTTGACGAAATGGCTTGCATTGCGCGGGTCCGGGCGCAGGCCCCAGAGGATGACCATGCCAGCCACTGGCTGGTTGCGCCGGGCGCCAGGGCATCGGCCGCAAACCCGGCCAGGGTCTTCGCCCTCTCGAAGCGAGCCGGCCACCATGCCTCGAAGCTCGCCGTCGACGACCTGCAACCGCACGATTCCCGCGAGGCTTTCCATCAACATCGGAAATCGTGTGCCAGAGACCCGTAGGTCCTGGCTCGAACACTGGCAGGCGTCTGCGCAAGAGAGCTGGCAGGGATCAAGGCCAGCAGCAGCACAATCCAGATGGCGCGCATGAGCGACCCTCCCTTGCAGCATCCAGGCAGGCTGGACGGACCGGGTGAAAAAACCGTCAACCGGAGGATCGGCGGGTCCAAGGCGACAAGGACAGGAGGACAAGCGCTGGAGGACAAGCACTGGAGGACAGGCGGCTCGATCGGATGGAAAAGGTCAACCTTTGGCTAACGATTTGGCCAGCCGGCCCGCCATCGGCGCCGGAAGCGCCATCATTCTGGGCAGGGGCTTAAGCCGACAGTAGCGACTGGCATGCTACTCCTCGCCCAGAATGCGCGTCAGGTGCGACCGGCAGGATCGCTGGACCTGCCCGCTTCAAGGAACTCTCGATGCGTCTCCCGCACGTCATGTTGGCGCCCTGGAAGGTCGGCGAAGAAGCCCTCCTGCGCGAGCAGTATCGCAGCCTGACGCGCCTCATGCCGCTGATGTACGGCGTCATTCTCGCGGTGACGGCCAACCTGGCGGCTGCGTTCTATGCAACGACGCCGGTGTGGCTGTCCGTCTACATGCCGTCGGCGATGAGCATCGTCGTCATCCTGCGTACGATCCAATGGATTGCGGCTCGCAAGCAGGTGGACAGCCTGACGTTCGACCAACTGGTCCGGGCGCGCCAGAGGATGACTCTGTTCGGCCCGCTCCTGTCGTTCGGCTTCACCATGATCGGACTCGAACTGATGACGCATGGCGATGCGACACAGCAGACGCTCGTCATCATGATGATCTGGATCATGGCGGTTGTCTCGGGCTTCTGCCTGCATGCCGTTCCGCGCGCCGCCATCGCCGTCGTCCTGTCCTCGACCGTGCCGATGGGCGTGGGCTTCGCCTTCAACGAGCATTCGATCATCAGCTATCTCGTTCCCGTGTTCACGGTCGTTGCCGGCCTGGTGATCTACGTGCTCCTGGAGACCTACAAGAACTTCGCCAAGATCGTCCGCACTACCCAGGTGCTGATGGTGAAGCAGGCCGAACTTGACGTCACCCTCGCCAAGCTCACCGCCGCCCGCGACCAGGCGCGCGGCGCCAGCCAGGCAAAATCCGACTTCCTCGCCGCCATGAGCCATGAACTCCGGACGCCGATGAACGGCATCCTCGGCATGGCGCAGTCGCTCCAGTCCGCCGACATTCCGGAGCAGGAACGCGACAAGGTCTCTGTCATCATGGATTCGGGCGGCTCGCTGCTGGCGCTGCTCAACGACGTGCTGGACTTCTCGAAGATCGACGCCGGCAAGCTCGACATCTCCCCGGCGCCCGGCGACCTGAAGCTCATGCTTCAGCGCACGTGCAGCCTCTTCGAGCCGCAGGCGACGGAAAAGGGCGTGAAGCTGCGGCTCAACCACGACCCGGACATGGCTGATCAGCTGGTGTTTGATCCGATGCGTGTTCGCCAGTGCCTCAACAACCTGATTTCAAACGCGCTCAAGTTCACGATCGAAGGCGAGGTGACGATTTCGGTGACCTCTCGGGCGTTGACCGGAGACGAGCGCATCATCTCCGTCGAAGTCGCCGACACGGGCATCGGCATTGCTCCGCAGGCGCAGGCAAATCTTTTCCAGGCGTTCACGCAGGCGGACGGGACCATCACCCGCCGGTTTGGCGGCACCGGCCTCGGCCTCGCCATCTCCCGCCAGCTCGCGCGACTGATGGGCGGAGACATAAGCGTGGAGAGCGTCGAGGGCGAAGGGTCGCGTTTCACGCTAACCTTCCGGGCGACGGCGCACAGGTCCGGCCATGATCAGGCGCCCGTGAAGCCGGCGGCGGTTTCGCCCGGTTCGCCGTCGTCATCGGCGCTGCGCGGCCGCCGCGTGCTGCTGACCGACGACAATCTGACCAACCGGCAGGTCGCCAGGCTGCTGATTGCGCCCCACGGCTGCACGATCGTCGAAGCGGTGAATGGGCAGGAGGCGCTGGACAAGCTGGCGGCCGAGCCGTTCGATCTCGTGCTGCTGGACATCCACATGCCGGTGATGGACGGCAAGGAGGCGATCCGGCGAATTCGCTCGAGCGCAGAGGCGTGGCGCCAGATACCGGTCATCGCCCTCACGGCCGATGCGATGCTGGGCGACCGCGAGGCGCTGATGGCGCTGGGGATGACCGACTACCTGTCCAAGCCGGTGGACCAGCGGGAGCTGATCGCCAAGATGCACCTGGCGCTCGGGCTTGACGCGGCCCCGTCGCGCGCCTCACCCGCCGCCGAAGAGCCGCTGCGGGCGCAGGCCTGAGCTGGCGGGGCGCCGGGGAGCTAGCGACGCCGCGCTAACGCGCGGCGGAAAGTGGCGGAGAGGATGAGATTCGAACTCACGATAGGGTTACCCCTATACGCCCTTAGCAGGGGCGCGCCTTCGACCACTCGGCCACCTCTCCGCGCTGCTAGAGAGCGGCCTTCCTAGCGGGATTTGGGGCCGGTGCAAGCCTTGGCGGGCGTTGCCGGCGAAACCCACGAATTTCGCGCCGAAAAACGCCCGGGCGGCGCCCTCGCAACGGGCGCGCGCCGCAAAGCACATTACCTGACCTTCGTTTGGCCGGCATTTTTCTTCAGCGCCTCGCTGTCTTCCTTGGTGATGAAGCGGGCCTTGACGAGATTGTCGACGCTCTTCCTGAAAGCCGTCTCATAGGCCTTCTGGGTGGGATAGAGCTGGGCGAGCTTCTCTGGCGTGAACGGGATTTCGTGGCCCGCAATGCGGCAGAAGGAGAGCCCGGTTGAATTGCCGTTCCAGGTGGACGTGGGCACGTCGAGGAAGGGCGAGCGGACGCCGCCCTTGACGTTGCCGTGCTGGTCGAGGACGCCCTTGCCATCCGCGACTTCGATATTCTGCGAGGGCGGCGGCGGGGTTCCCTTTTCCACCCAGGCTTTCAGGTTGCGGTAGATGGCGTTGAACGCGATCGGGCTGGGGAAGCGGCTGCGGGCGCCCTGGTCGCAGTTGAGCGCCGGCGGCGTGCGGCCGGCCTTGATGATGTCCTCGGAACGGGCGGCGAACCAGAGCTCGTCGGGCGTGGCGTGGCCGGCGCCGGCCAGATCGTAGTGACGATACTGGTCGCCCTTGACGTCCGAGTCCTCGCGGCGGCTCGGCGCCCAGCCAAGGTAATCGGACTGGCTCATGATGTGGATCACTGGCGTGACGGCGTTTCGGATCGGGCGGCGCGGATCACCGGTGGGAATGCGCTCTGCGCACTGGCTGATCGGCGATGGCCCGCCAAGCATGGCGACCATGTAGCCGTCGAACGGCGACTTTCCGTCCCTGGCGACGAGCAGCGGCTGGATGGCGTTGATGTAGGTGAACAGGAATCCGCCCGTTTGAGAATAGCCCCAGCCATAGAGGCGCTTCGCGGCTGAGGACTTCGCACTGTAGAGAAACGGGTTGCTGGCGTCGGCGCTGCGCAGCCATTGCGCGACCTGGGTGTGGATGTCCCAGACCAGGCCGTTCTCGGTTTCCTTGGTGGTGTCGCCGCTGACGGCGCAGTTTTTGGGATCGTCCACGGCGAGCGGGTTCTTCCACGAGATCGCCGCGTAGCGGACGGGGTCGAAGGCCTTCAGGGTGACGACCGCGATGGGCTTGGCAGTGATGCCGACCCAGGCGTCGCCTGAACGCACGATCTCGTCGTGATGAATCGCCCAGCCGATGTTGAGGTCGAACAGGTTGGACGGGTTCAGCATCTCGACCACGATGCGGCCGGAGAATTTGGCCTTCGACTTCGGGCGCCGGACCAGGACGCGCGTGGTGTAGGGCGCATCCGGCGTGCGGACGACCGCGCCGGTCGCGGGCCAGTCATAGACGTTGGCCTTGCCGGAGACGAAGAACTCCTCCTCCAGATAGCCTTGGCTGGCGAGGTCTTCAGGCGTCAGCGTGTAGGCCGCGCCGCCGAAGGCATGGCTTGCTTCCGTCTGCAAGATCGGGCCATCGACCTTGATCTGGGCTTCAGCCATCGGCGCGATCAACGCGGCGAGGATCGCAAAAGCTGCGAACGCACTTCTCCCCATAATTCGCCTCCCTCGCCCTGCACGCTGCCTGCCGCAATCGACTATTTCTGCCAGCTCTTGATCAGAGTGTCGTAGTCGACCGTTTCGGGTTTGGGCTTTTCGTTGGCGAGCTTGGGCTTGGGCGCTCCGGGACGGTCGAGCCAGACCTTCGGGTCTTCGGGCGCATTCAGCTTGGGCCCGATTTGGCCCTGCACGCCGGCCTTTTCCAGCCGGGCCATGACGTCTTCCTGTGCGGCGCAGAGCGCGTCCATCGCCTGTTGCGGCGTCTTGGCGCCGGCGGCGGCGTCGCCAATGTTCTGCCACCAGAGCTGGGCGAGTTTCGGATAGTCCGGGACGTTGGTGCCGGTGGGCGACCACTGCACGCGCGCAGGCGAGCGGTAGAACTCGACAAGGCCGCCGAGTTTCGGCGCACGCTCGGTGAAGCTCTTGTCCTGGATCGTGCTCTCGCGAATGAAGGTGAGCCCGGTGTGGCTCTTCTTCAGGTCGACCGTCTTGGACGTGACGAACTGGGCGTAGAGCCAGGCCGCCTTGGCGCGGTCCACGGGCGTGGACTTCATCAGCGTCCACGCGCCCGCGTCCTGATAGCCCAGCTTCTGCCCCGGCTCCCAGTAGGCGCCGTGGGGCGAGGGGGCGACGCGCCATTTCGGCGCGCCGTCCGCGTTCACCACTGGCAAGCCTTCCTTCACCATGTCGGCCGTGAAGGTCGTGTACCAGAACATCTGCTGTGCGATCTCGCCTTGTGACGGCACGGGACCGGATTCAGAGAATGTCATCCCCTGCGCTGCAGGCGGCGCGTACTTCTTCAGCCATTCGAGATACTTGGCGATCGAGTAGACAGCGGCGGGACCGTTGGTGTCGCCGCCGCGCGCGACGCATGAGCCGACCGGCTGCGACGCCTCGTTGACGCGGATGCCCCATTCGTCGACCGGCAGGCCGTTGGGCTCGCCCTTGTCGCCATTGCCGGCCATCGACAGCCAGGCGTCGGTGAAGCGCCAGCCGAGGGACGGGTCCTTCTTGCCGTAGTCCATATGGCCGAAGACTTTCTTGCCGTCGATCGTGCGGCCGGTGAAGAACTCGGCGATGTCCTCGTAGGCGGACCAGTTCACCGGTACGCCGAGATCGTAGCCATACCTGGTCTTGAAGTCGGACTTGTTCTTCGGCGTCGGTGAACCAGTCATAGCGGAACCAGTAGAGGTTCGCGAACTGCTGGTCGGGAAGCTGGTAGAGCTTCTTGTCGGGTCCCGTGGTGAAGCTTGTGCCGATGAAGTCGGCGAGGTCGAGTGTCGGGCTGGTGACATCCTTGCCTTCGCCCGCCATCCAGTCCGTGAGATTGCGCGCCTGCTGGTAGCGCCAGTGCGTGCCGATCAGGTCGCAGTCATTGACATAGGCGTCGTATATGTTCTCGCCCGGACTGCATCTTGCGTCTGCAGCTTCTCGACGACATCGCCTTCGCCGATCAGGTCGTGCGTGATCTTGATGCCAGTGATCGCGGTGAAGGCCGGGGCCAGGACTTTCGATTCATACTCGTGCGTCGCGATCGTCTCGGAGACGACTTTGATCTCGAGCCCTGATAGGGCGCGGCGGCGTGGCGAACCAGTTGAGTTCGGCTTCCTGCGCCGGCGCGGTCGAGCGTCGAGATGCCGTTGATCTCGGTGTCGAGGAAGGTCTTGATCGCGGCGGCGGCGTTGGGATTGGGCGCGCGATTGGCGTCGACCTGGCTGCTGCCGGCGGCCTGCTGGTCGTTCGGTTGCAGGCGGCGGCGCCCAGGGCCAGCACCGAGACGAATGCCAGCATCGCGGCGCGGCCGCGTGTTCCGGAAAGCATGAAGTCCTCCCTCGACAGGCCGCTGTGGGCGGCCCGATTCTATGGGTTCAAACAAACCGGAAAACGAGGGCGGCGTAAACTAGAGATGCCAGGGTGGCGGCGAAAGCGGCACGGATTGCGGGCGCCAGACCCACAAAGGCGAGGTGGATGAAGGCCGAGCCGAGCAGGCAGAGGAACAACCGATCTCCCCTCTGGGTCGCGATGCCGATCACGCCGACGCGCGGCTCGTTGCGGGAAAGAGCTTCGCGAGGATGCCCATGCCGGCAAGCAGCGCGCCGATGGTGAGGAAGAACAGCGCCGTCGGCAGCGTCCAGGCCATCCAGGAGAAGTTCATGTCCTGGCTCCGGAAATGCGGCTGACCTGCGTGGCTGCACTCACTTTGGACCGTCCTTCGCACCGGCTTGCGCCGCCTTCAGTTTCCGGAAGCCGGAGACCTGGACGACCACGCCGATGATGATGGCAAGACCAGCGGCGATTGCAACGATTGCCGCCGGTTCTACTGTCCCAGCGCCATCAGCAGCACCGCCGTCAGCCCGCCGAACACGCACCCACCCATGACGATGGCTGCGCCCATCATCAACTGCGTGCTGCGCCTTGTCCTGTGCGGTGGGCTGGGCCGGCGGTGTCACGTGGTCATGCGTCAGTGGCGCGACTCGCGCGCTTCCTTGATCTGCAGGAAGCCGTAGACGAAGAGGCCGCCGCCGACGAGCACGGCCAGCCAGGCGAGCCCGCCGATCGGGCCGCCGAGGAAGCCGAGGACCCAGGTGATCTTGAGGACCGTCGGCGAGGACAATTCCGATCAGCCGCCGCCCGCGAGGACGGCGCCGACGAGGGTCAGCTTCTGGCCCAGCGGCGCTTTTCGCCGCTGGCGGCTTCGGGGGAGGTATAAGCGTTGGCCATGTTTTTCTCCTGGCTCTTTTGCTGCGTTTCACTCGTATCTGCGTCCCAGCCCTTTTGCTGTCAGGTTGGTGACGGCCGCAGAATAGCAGATTTGGGCGCGTATCATACCCCACGCCGCCGTGTGCCTTGCCCCGCAAAATCACCCCCCAGATGGGCGCGCGCGACCTTCTTCGGCACGATGGTTGTCCAGGCGTCGGCAACGAGGCTTGCGACCTCCGCGCGCGTCAACGCCTCGATCGCCACATAGCTCCAGACCATCGCTCCGGCGCGGTAAGGCCGGAAGACGTCGGGGCGCGCTTCGAAGAGAAGCTCCTGCCGCAGCTTTGGCAGTTTGAAGATCCAGCGTCCGTCCTTCGCCCAGAACAGCACAAACGTCTTCTTCCCGACGTTGAACCAGGCGCCGCCATGCGAATCCAGCTCCACGGCGCCCGGCAGGGCGAGCGCGGCGCGGCGGATGTCGGCGAGCGTGGCCATGACGCTTCACACTCTCCCGAGCGCAAAGCCCTTGGCGATGTAGTTGCGCACGAACCAGATCACGATCGCGCCCGGGATGATCGTCAGCACGCCTGCGGCCGCCAATACCCCCCAATCCATGCCTGACGCCGACACCGTTCGCGTCATGATTGCGGCGATGGGCTTGGCGTCCGTCGTCGTAAGGGTGCGGGCGATCAGCAGCTCGACCCAGGAGAACATGAAGCAGAAGAACGCAGCGACGCCGATGCCCGAGGCGATCAGCGGCATGAAGATGCTGATAAAGAAGCTGGGGAAGGAGTGCCCGTCGACATAGGCGGTCTCGTCGATCTCGCGCGGCACACCGCTCATGAACCCTTCGAGAATCCACACCGCCAGCGGCACGTTGAACAGGCAGTGCGCCAGCGCCACGGCGATGTGCGTGTCGATCAAGTTGAAGGCCGAATAGAGCTGGAAAAATGGCAGCGCGAACACGGCGGCCGGGGCCATGCGATTGGTCAGCAGCCAGAAGAACAGGTGCTTGTCGCCGAAGAAGCGATAGCGCGAAAAGGCGTAGGCGGCAGGCAAGGCGGCGGCGACGGAGATCACCGTGTTGAGCATGACATAGATGATCGAGTTGATGTAGCCATTGTACCAGCTCGGGTCGGTGAAGATCACCATGTAGTTGCGCAGCGTCGGCTGCATCGGCCAGAGCGAGACGCCGGAGGTGATCTCCGTGTTGGTCTTGAAGCTCATGTTCACGAGCCAGTAGATCGGCAGCAGCAGGAAGACGATGTAGAGCGCGGGAACGAGGATGGAGAGGATGCGCTTCATGATGCGCCCTCCTTCTCGGCCCTGGGCGCTGAATCTTCGCGCGTCATCACGGCGTAGAACACCCAGAGAACGCCAGGATGATCAGGAAGTAGATCAGCGACATCGCGGCGGCGGGGCCGAGATCGAACTGGCCGACGGCCATCTGGACGAGGTCGATCGACAGGAAGGTGGTGGAGTTGCCCGGCCCTCCGCCTGTGACGACGAAGGGCTCGGTGTAGATCATGAACGAGTCCATGAACCGCAAGAGCACGGCGATGGTGAGCACACGTCCCATCTTGGGCAGCTGGATGTGGCGAAAGACGGCCCAGCCGGATGCACCGTCAATGCGCGCGGCCTGGTAGTAGGCGTCCGGGATCGAGACGAGGCCGGCATAGGCGAGCAGGGTCACGAGACTGGTCCAGTGCCAGACATCCATGACGATCAGCGTTGCCCAGGCGTCGACCGGGTCCTGCACATAGTTGTAGTCGACCCCGATTCCGACGAGGGCCGCGCCCAGGAGGCCGATGTCCACGCGGCCGAAGACCTGCCAGATCGTGCCGACGACATTCCATGGGATCAGCAGCGGCAGCGCCATCAGCACGAGGCAGACGGGGACGCCCCAGCCCTTCTTCGGCATGTGCAGCGCGACCAGAACGCCGAGCGGAATCTCGATCGCAAGGATGATGGCTGAGAAAATGAGATTGCGGACCAGCGCATTCCAGAAGCGCGGCGATTGCAGGATCTGCGCATACCAGTCCGTTCCGGCCCAAAAGAACTTGTTGTTCCCGAACGTGTCCTGGACCGAGTAGTTCACGACGGTCATCAGTGGGATCACCGCCGACAGCGCCACGAGGACGAGCACGGGCAGGACAAGGAACCACGCCTTCTGGTTGGTGGGCTTCATGGCGCAGCCCCGGTCAGTTCGCCCAGGCCGCTGAGCTCGATGCGCCAGCTGTCGGCGTAGAGGTTGAGGCCCTTGGGATCGATGGTGATGTGCGGATCGGCAGGAATCTCCGCGCCCTCGCGTGCGATCGCCGCGATCGGGAAGCCCTCCGCCAGCGCATGGACGATCTTGAGCCGGCCGACATCCTCGATGCGCTGGATGGTGACCGGGATGCCTTCGCGCGTGATGCTGACGTATTCCGGCCGCACGCCGATCTCGAGCCTGGGCTCTCCCCGGATGCGCGGCGCCATGGGAAGGGGTGCGAAGTAGGAGCCGAAGCGGACGCTGGCGCCGTCGAGCGTCGTCGGGATCACGTTCATTCCGGGCGAACCGATGAAGTAGCCGACGAAGGTGTGACTGGGACGTTCAAACAGATCCGCCGGCGATCCGACCTGGACGATCTGGCCCTCATACATCACCACGACCTGGTCGGCGAAGGTCAGCGCTTCGGTCTGGTCGTGCGTCACGTAGATCATGGTGTAGCCGAAGCGCTTGTGCAGCTCCTTGAGCTGGGCGCGAAGCTGCCACTTCATCTGCGGATCGATCACGGTCAGCGGCTCGTCGAACAGGATGGCGCTGACATCGGAGCGCACAAGACCTCGCCCGAGCGAGATCTTCTGCTTCTCGTCCGCGCTCAGGCCACGCGCACGGCGATCCGCGACTGGCCGCAGACCGATCATCTCCAGCACCTCATCGACGCGGCGCTTCGCATCTGCCGCCTTCACGCCGCGGTTGCGCAGCGGGAAGGCAAGGTTCTGGCGCACCGTCATCGAGTCGTAGATTACGGGAAACTGGAAGACCTGCGCGATGTTGCGCTTTTCCGTCGGCAGATCCGTCACATCCTCGCCGTCGAAACGCATGCGGCCCTGGGTGGGCCTGACAAGGCCCGAGATGATGTTGAGCAGCGAGGTCTTGCCGCAGCCCGACGGTCCCAGCAGCGCATAGGCGCCGCCATCGTCGAACGCCTGGTTGATGTGCTTCAGCGCATAGTCCGCGTCGGACTTGGGGTCTGGACCGTAGGCGTGCCGGATCTTGGCGAGATCGATGCGGGCCATGGATCAGGCGGCCCTGCGCTGACCGGAACCCAGCGCATGGCCCGCTGCATCGAACGCCATGACATGCTCGGGCTCGACGTGCGCATCGAGGTCGGCGCCGGCAGGATAGATGTGGACGCCGTGAGTCAGCATAACCCAGCGAACGTCGCCGGCCGCAAGGTGAACGAAACTTTCCGAACCAGTGATCTCCGTCGAGATCACCTTGAGCTTGAACGCCAGCGCGCGTGCAGAGCCTGGACCGGGAACGAGATGGTGCGGGCGGAAGGCAAGGGTTGCGGCGCCTGATTGCGCCTGCGCGGCGCCGGCATCCTGTGCGCGGATGGTATTGAGCGGGGGATCCGAGAAGGTCTTCGCCGTGACGAGGTCGTTTGGGCGGCGATAGACGTCGAGCGTCGGACCGAACTGGGTGAGGCGGCCCTGAGAGAGCGTCGCCGTCGACCCTCCAAGCAGCAGCGCTTCTGCCGGCTCGGTCGTGGCGTAGACAACGACGGCGCCGCTGTCGGCAAACAGCTTCGGCAGTTCCGCGCGCAGATCCTCGCGCAGCTTGTAGTCGAGATTGGCGAGCGGTTCGTCGAGGAGAACCAGGTCCGCTTTCTTCACGATGGCCCGCGCAAGAGCCACGCGCTGCTGCTGCCCGCCGGAAAGTTCGAGCGGCTTGCGGTCCAGGTAAGGCTCAAGGCGCATCAGCTTCGCGACCCGCGCGACCTCGCTCTCGATCGCGGCGTTTGACGTCCGCTTGACTCGCAGGGGCGAGGCGATGTTGTCGCGCACCGTCCAGCCCGGGTAGTTGATGAATTGCTGGTAGACCATCGCGACGTTGCGCCTGGCGACCGGCTTGCCCGTAACGTCCGCCCCATCGAACATCACGGCGCCGAAACCTGGACGGTCAAGGCCGGCCATGACGCGCATCAGGCTGGTCTTGCCGGCGAGCGTGGGGCCGAGAAGGACGTTGAAGGTGCCGCGCTCCAGACGAAGCGAGACGTTCGACAGGTGCGCCGTCCCGCCGACGCGCCGCGAAACATCCCTTAGCTCGAGCATTCGCCGCGACCTGCGATTCCGTGGAAATCCCTGGCGGAGTTAGGCCGTGAACGCACAAGCCGTCAAACAGTCGAAGCGCGGTTTTGGGCACTGAGAAACCGTCAACTCTTCCTGCGCGCAAATTGGGGGCCAGCCGGCCGGCCGGCTCAAGACCAACGCGCGCCAAAGGCGACGATCATGACGCCGTCATCGATCGGCAGCCTATGTTTGACGGAACGCTCCACACCGTCCGAATGAGTCAACATTGCGACATGCATGGGCCATGGCCAAGGCGTCAGTCCCAATCCCGACGGGCTCACGGGGTGAACACTGGTTCGTGAAACGAATTGCAAACCGTCACTTGTGACCAATTAAAATGTCTTAATATCAAGGTATTATGTGATCCTTGTGTGGATTTCACCACAGCAAGTTTGTAATGATCCCTACACTTGCCAAGGAGTCCTTTTGGCCGCTGCGGCATGACGCAATACCCACAGTGTTTCTGCCTTATTTCGCCCCCGGCCCGCCACAAATTGACCGGTTGTAATAAACTTACCAAGATTACCCCGGAAGCCTTGCGTCAAGTCAGGCTCGCTCGGGGAGGAAAATTCATGAAGTACGCGTTTCGCGGCGTCTCGGGCGCCGCGCTGCTGCTTGGCCTTTCGACTGGCCTGAACGGCGCCTGGGCCCAGCAGCCTGCAACGCCCGCTGCGCCTGCAAATCCGAACCAGACGGTAACGACCGCCCAGCCGCAGACGCCGGCCACAGCTCCAGCCCCACAAGCGGCTACGGACCAGACGAGCCAGACGGACACAAGGGGCGCAACCGACCGGGTCACGGTCACAGGCACCCTTCTGGCGACGGCGCCCGAAGACGCCCCGCGGCCCGTCGAGGTCTATTCAAAGGAAGACCTCGAAGCGCAAGGCGCACCCTCGATCAACGAATTCCTGCGCGACCTGCCTCTAGCCTTCGAGACGACGGGTCTGGGCGAAGCAATCCCTGGAGGCGCAGCCGCAACCGGCTTCAACTCTCCCAACCTCCGCGGCCTCGGCGCCAACGCGACCCTGACGCTGTTCAACGGCCGGCGCCTTGCCTCCACGAATGGGGGAGCCGGCCCCGACATCAACACGCTGCCGACCAACGCCCTGCAGGCGGTCGAGATCATGACCGGCGGCGCGTCTTCCACCTACGGCGCAGGCGCTGTCGCCGGCGTGATCAACTACATCACACGCCGCAATGTGGATGCTCCCGAGATCACGTTCGAGCAGCGCTTCTACGACAAGTCCGCGCCCGAAACCAACGCCACCTTCCTGACCGGATGGGTCGGCGACGCCGCAAACATCATGTTCGACTACGAGTACGGGCACACGTCCAGGCTGTCGCAGGCCGAACGCGATTTCTCGAGCCGGCCATTTTCGATAAACCCCGATGTCTGGACGCTGGATGCCACCAGCCCCGGCAAGTACACGCGGGTCAACAACTTCTTTGGCACGACGGCGCCGACCGTGCCCACGGGAACGACTAACCCGGACCGCATCATCCAGGACTATGACACGCGGGCAAGCTGTAACGCCATCGGCGGCGAGATCGCGAACATCATCCAGCCGAACCGCAGCATCGCGGGCCTGCCGAACACCACCGGCACGGTTGTCACGCCTGCCATCCCGGACATGAGCTGCGTCGTCCCGCAGTTCGCGTACGAGGACCTCGTCAACGAGAGCGAGTCGCACAAGGTCTACTTCGAGGCGAACGCCGACATCTCCGACACGATGTCGTTCCACGTCGATACGCTCTACTCGAAGGTGGAGACGATTACCCGCGCCGTTCCGTTCCCGGTATCGAGCGGCGCTCGCGGCGTTGCGGCGCTGCCAGGCACGACCGGAGTGACGACTGCGCCGACGGCGTCCGCAACCCTGTGCGGCACAACAAGCATTGGCTGCCAGTTCTTCATCGCTAACAACACGCCGACCTATATCAACACCGGCACGACCGCAGCGCCGGTGTGGACGATCAACCCCGCAGCGGGATCAGCGGCGCACAACCCGTTCATCGACGACTTCGTCGCGCGCACGGCCCTGGTCTCGCTCGGAGCGAACGACGTGCTCTTCACCGGGCCAGGCTGGCGCCCGTTCGGCGCCGGCGGCAACTTCCGGTCCGACGACGGGCTGTACCAGTGGAAGGCGCAGCGAGAGCGCTTCCTGATCAACACGAATATCAAGGGCGACTTCCAGTCCGACAACTTCCTCCGCGTCCTCAACGGGATGAAGTACGAGACGTCCGCCCAGTTCAATTTCTATGACCAGACGCTGACCTATCCGGACATCATCGTTTCGCGCCTGCAGAACGCGCTGCTCGGCTATGGCGGCCCGGAATGCCGCGCGATTGACCGCATTGCGACCGACTACGCCAATGCGACGACGTATGACCGCACCGTCGGCGTTCAGTCCGACACGCGGGCGGGCACCAATGGCTGCCAGTTCTTCAACCCGTTCGCGAGCAACTTCCAGAAGAGCGTCGCCAGCGGCCTTGCCAACCCGCAATTCAACGCGGCCCTTCCGCAGAACTCGGCCGAACTCCTCAACTGGCTCTACCGGGATCGCGTCGACGAACAACAGACAATTGCCGTCACCTTCGACACGCTGGTCAGCGGCACCATTCCCGCATTCCAGTTGCCGGGCGGAGAAATCGCCTGGGGCCTGGGCAGCCAATGGCGGCAGGTTGAACGTCGCAACGGCTTGCAGCCCGAAAGTGGCGACGACCGGGCGTTCGAACTGCAGTATTGCCCCTGGCCAGGCGATCCCGACCGGGTATCGCGTGGCCTGACCGCGACCGGCGAGCCACTGCAGTCGCCCGGCAACACGGGGTGCGCGACGACGGGGCCCGGCGTCTACCTCAGCGGCGGCCGTACGGCCATCGACTACAACGAGGAGCAGACGCTGGCCTTCCACGGTCAGCTCGATATCCCCGTTCTGGACACGCTGAACTTCCAGGCGTCGGCGCGGCGCGAGAGCTACAACAACGAAAAGCTGGTTGCGAACATCTGGAACGTCGCTGGCAAGTGGGACGTCACGGACAATATCTATCTCCGCGCCGACTACGGCACCGACGTGCGGGCGCAGGGCCTCAATGCGATTCCCGGGGACATCGTGGTCTCGGCGGGCACCGTTATTTCAGCCAGGTTCCCCGGCGTGGTTCCGCAGCTCTTCGATGTGACGGACACACAGCTTGGGCCGGAGGAGGACAAGACCTTCAACATCGGCATCGGCTATCATGCGGAGGACCTGTTCGGGGGACGGTTCAAGGCCGACGTGAAGTTCTTCGAACTGATCATCGATGGCGAGCTGGCGGGCGGGGCGGCTGACACACAGCCGCTTACTCTCATCCTCAACTCGATCTGGGGCCCAAGCACCGCCAATGCAGGAAAACAGGTGCTGGGAGGGCCAACCAATCCGTCAACGCAGACGAATGTGGGCTGCAAGTCGCCCCTGCTGCAGTTCGTCGCCCTGAACCCGGCGGTCAATGGCGGCAATTGTGCGGACGGCACGGCGGCGCATCCCGGCGTCGTCACGACCGGCAACGACCTGATCGGCATCGCCGACACCCTGGCCATGGCGGCGGCTTGTCGCGAACG